>NZ_JAGFNS010000020.1:14592-108967 GCF_017592555.1 Actinoplanes flavus
CCCCCCCCGGGGGGGCCGGGGGGGCCCCGGGGGGGGCGGGGGGGGGGGGGGCCCCGCCCCCCCCCCCCCCCCCCCCCCGGCTCGGCATCACCGACGGCGATCTCGTCGGTATCGCCTCGCCCCGCGGGGCCATCCAGGCCACCGCACGCATCGGGCGGATCCGCCCCGGCGCGGTGTTCGTCCCGTTCCACTACGGCTACTTCGACCAGAAGGAGCCGGTCCCCCGGGCGGCCAACGAGCTCACCCTCACCGCCTGGGACCCGGTTTCCCAACAACCCCTTTTCAAGACCGCGGCGGTACGGGTGACGCGGCTCGCCGGATCGGAGTGACGACGATGCATCTCGCCCACTACCTCGGCCTGCTGCACCGCGCCCAGACCAACCTGGCCTCCGCCTTCCGTGAGGTGGCCACGGCACACCGGGACGAACCCGACGTCGCGCACCTGTGCGAGCGGCTCGCCGTCCAGTGCGACCGGCACGCCGAGCTGCTCGAACCGTTCGCCCGCCGCTATTCCGAGGACGCACCGGACGAGCCGGACCGGCTGCACTCGGAACTGTTCGGCGGCACCCGGACCGGCGGCATCGGCCTGCTGCGCGATCTCCAGGATCTCTACCTGATGGCCGCCGAGTGCGACATCTGCTGGACCGTCGTCGGGCAGGCCGCCAAGGGGGTCCGCGACGACGACCTGGATCAGGTGGTCCAGCGGTGCGAGGGCGAGACCGCCGGACAGCTGAGGTGGCTGCGCACCCGGATGAAACAGTCCGCTCCGCAGGCCCTGGTGGTCGCCTGACTCACCAGCGACGGCGGCGGCGGGCGTCGACGACCGCCGCCGTGGCGGCGAGGGCGACCACCGTGAGGGTGAGCAGCACCCCGGCGGTCCCCCAGGCGACCATCGCCACCGACAGCAGCGCCCACACCACGCCGCCGGCCACCGCGACGACCGCCCGGGTGGTGCGTGACCAGCGGCGACGGCCCGCCAGGGACGGGTAGTCGGCGGTCAGGCCCGCCACGATCTGCTCGAACTCGCGTTGCCTGTCACCGGTTCCCATGGCGTCACCTTCCCTTGCCGGCCGTCCCACCATCGACCATTGTCCCTCGCCGCCGGGACATGTGTACGGCCGCGATCAGGAGGTGACCGGCCGCCCGTCCTCGGCGACGGCGGCCAGGCGGTCCACCGACGCCTGGAGCCGGTCGCCGGTGGTGGCCCGCGCCTTGGGGAAGCGCCGCTCGTCGGTGAGCTCGGTCCAGTCGTAGGTGTGCGTGACGCGGGTGTGGGTGGCGTCGACCGGTTCCAGCTCCCACCGCCACAGGTGGCCGGGCGTCGCCTGCCCGGGCTCGGCGGGCCGCCAGGCGATGAGCCGGCCCTCGGTGAACTCGACGACGTGGTTCTCCCGGACCTGACCGTTCGTGAGGGTCATGGCGAAGACCTGGCCGGCGGACCGGACCCGCTGGCCGGCGGCCGCCTCGGTGAGGTTGTCGTTGCCGTCCCAGCGGGGCTGCCGCGCCGGGTCGGCGATCAGCTCGAAGATACGGTCGGCGCCGGCCGCGATCACGCGGCCGGCGCTGACGATACGGCTGTCGTCCTGAGGAGTCGTCATGCCCTCATCCTGACGACCGCCCCCGGCTCTCAGAGAGTCAGGGTCCAGCTGTTGATGTATCCGGTGTCGACGGTGGCGGCGTCCTGGACCCGCAGTGTCCAGGTGCCGTTGGCCGCCTCGGAGGACAGGTTCGCAGTGTAGGTGGTGTCGATGTTGTCGGCGCTGCCGCCGCTCCGGTTGCGCAGGGTGTAGGCGCTGCCGTCCGGCGCGACCAGGGCCACCACCAGGTCACCGACGTACGTGTGGACGATGTGGATCTCGACGGTGCTGGTCGACGACGCGTTGCGGGCGCAGCCGCTGATCGCGATCGTCGAGGTGACGGTGGTGTTGTCCGGGATCGTCACGTCGGTGCCGTTGGTGCCCGAGCAGCTGCCGCCCGCGCCGTTGACGGTCAGGGTGAACGACGCGGTCCGGGTCGCCGAGGCGCCGGCGCCGCTGAGGGTGACGGTGTAGGTGCCGGCCGGGGTGGCCGTCGTGGTGGCGATGGTGACCGTCGAGGTGCCGCCCGCGGTGACCGAGGCCGGGCTGAACGACGCGGTGGCGCCGCTCGGCAGGCCGCTCGCGCTGAACGTCACGGTCTGCGCCGAGCCGCTGGTGACGGCGGTGCTGACGGTGGCGGTGGCGGACGAGCCGGGGTTGACCGAGGCGGAGGTGGGCGACACGGTCACCGAGAAGTCGTTGCCGGTGGAGCAGGTGGCGTCGCTGCCGGCCACGTTCACGGCGGTCCAGGCGGCCTGCACGGCGCGGTACTCGCCTGAGCAGGAGCCGTACAGGTCGGTGGCGGCCCGCAGGGTGTAGGCGCGCGAGGTGTTGGCCGGGTTCGACGAGTTGACGTAGCGGGTGTTGGAGGTGAAGTAGGAGTCCAGCGCCCGGAACCAGATGGCGGCCGCCTTGTCCCGGCCGATGCCGGTCACCGCGGGCGCCGAGCCGCACACCGGCGAGGTGCCGTAGGAGGTCGCCCCGGTGCCCTCGGCCAGGTTGAAGAAGAAGTGGTTGCCCGGGCCCGACGAGTAGTGCACGTTGACGCTGTTCGTGCTGGTGGACCAGCAGCCGTGCGAGGCCCCGTCCAGCGTCGGGTTGTACATGTACCGCAGCGGCGTACCGTTGCCGTTGATGTTGATCTTCTCACCGACCTGGTAGTCACCCGGGTCGGCGCTGGTGTTGGCGTAGAACTCCACCATGTTGCCGAAGATGTCGCTGGTGGCCTCGTTGAGGCCGCCGGACTCGCCGGAGTAGGTGAGACCGCCGGAGACCACGCTCTCGGTCACGCCGTGCGACATCTCGTGGCCGGCGACGTCGAGCGAGACCAGCGGCCGGGAGTTACCGGAGCCGTCGCCGTAGGTCATCTGGGATCCGTCCCAGAACGCGTTGACGTAGGCGTTGCCGTAGTGGACGCGGGACGGGACGCCCGTGCCGTTGCCGAAGATGCCGTTGCGGCCGTGCACGTTCTTGAAGTAGTCGAACGTCTTGGCGGCGCCGAAGTGGGCGTCGACCCCGGCGGACTGCCGGTTCGAGGTGGCCCCGGTGCCCCACGCGTTGTCGGCGTCGGTGAAGGTCGTACAGGTGCTGGTGCCGTTGTTCATGTCGCAGGTGCGGCCGTTGCCGTGCGACGGGTCGATCATGCTGTAGGTGGAGCCGGAGAGGGTGGTGTCGACGGTGACGCTGCCCGAGTAGAGGCTCGCCCCGGTGCCGGCGACCGTCTCGATGTCGTCGAACTCACCGATGTACGCGCCGGTGACCGCGTCGCTGATGACGTGCAGCCTGGACGGGGTCTGCCCGTCCGGCGCCCAGCCGCTGACCAGGGTCTCCCAGGCCAGCACACCGGTGCCGGAGCTCGCGTCGACGAACAGCTCCGGGGTCCCGGTGCCGGTGATCCGGCCCTCGAAGCGGGCCTTGGCCGCCTTCTGCGCCTTGGCCGCGCTGACCTTCGCGGTGGTGCTCAGGCTGAGCGGGGCGTCCAGGCCGACCGAGGTGCCGTCGAAGGCGCCGCCCGGCCGGGAGTGCACGACGAAGTCACCGCCGTAGACCCGCAGCCCCTGGTATTCGCGGGTGTAGCGGACGTGTGCGGCGCCGCTGTCGTCCACCGTGGTGCGGTATACGGCATAGGTCTCGCCGGGCGCCGCCTCGATGGCCGCCGGGCGGGCGTCGATGTGGTTCTCGGCCGTACGGACCGCCTGCGCTTCCGAGGGCGGAGTGACGGGGGGTGTGGGCGCCGCCGAGCTGCTCGTGGCGGTGGCGACGAGGACGCTGCCGGCCAGCAGGGTGACGCCGGCCAGCGCAAGGGGTCTCTTCACTTGGTTCCTCCCCGAACCCGATGGACACGTCGAACGACGTGTCGGCTCAGTATGGAGAACTTCAAGCGAAGAACATCTATATCTTCCGAGTCATATCAGCGGCCCTGAACAGCACTTATAAGCCTCAATCGATATATTCACCGCCGACGCCCCACAACGGGCGCCGGCGGTGAACGTCATCGGTCAGCCGTCGAGGCCGTGCACCGGCGGAACGGTCAGCGTCCGCGCCTCCGGCGTGCCGCCGAGAATGATCTCGCGCAGCGCCGTGTTGTTGGTGGTGCTCAGCTCGGCCAGCTTCTTCTCCGGGTTGGCCAGCACCTGGATGTAGTAGGTGCCGTTCGGCAGATCGGTGATCTCGAACGACTGGCCGGGCCGGTCCTGGCTGTACGTGTCACCGTTGCCGATGTCCAGCACCTCACGCACCGCCACCACGGTGTCCGCACCGCACGAGGTCTCCAGCGAGGTGTTCTCCGGCCGCCACTTCGCGCCCGCGATGGTGTAGTCGACCGCGTCCGTGTTGGCCAGGCAGAACGCCTCCTTGCCGCTGCGCACCGCCAGCTTCTGGTCGGACGAGAGCAGGTTGTACTGGGCGAAGTCGGTGAAGTGCCAGTGCTTGTGACCCTCCCGCGGGTCCCACTCCATGGTTCCGGCCTCCTTCGACCCGACCTGGTTGCCCTTCGCGTCGAAGAAGTACTGGTAGGCGTCCATCAGATCCGTTCCGGTCCGGCGGAAGCCGTCCACCAGCAGCGGAGACGTGCCGGCGTTCCAGACCGTGGCGCCGAAGTTGACGTACCACTTGCCGTCCTCGTCACTGAGGGTGATCCCCCAGGCCGGAAGCGACTTGAGGTCCGGCTTGGGCCCGCTCGCCGGCGCCGCCTTCAGCGTGGCCGGGCGCTTGGCCGGGGCACGGAACTCCGGCAGGTACGACGACACCTGCCGGCTCGCGTCGCCCTCACCGGCGTGCAGGGCGTGCTCGCCCTCGGCCGGCGGCGCGGCGGCCGGTTCCACCTTCCTGGCCTTGGTCAGCGCGGCCTCCTCGCCGCCCTCGTCCGCGTCGACCACGGTGACGCCGATCGTGGCGCTCGCCGACCCCTGCGGGATGCCGAACAGCTCCCGGTAGACCGGGTTCACCGTGGCGGTAGCCGTGTACTTACCGGGCGCCAGGTCGAACGCCGGCTTGCCCGGCGCGTAGTCCGGCTGGTCCGGCACCTGCGCGTTCCACCCGGCCTGGACGCCCCAGACGGCGCCCAGGGTGAACGGGTTGTAGCCGTTGCAGCCGGTCGGGTACGGGTTGGTCGCCGGCGCGTCCGGCCGGGTCCGCGCCGACCCCCAGCCGTTGCCGCAGAACGTGGTCTTGTACTCGGCGACCTTCGCCCCGGACTCGTCGGCGAAACTGATCGTGGTGAAGTCCTTGAGCCCGTAGAAGTCGGTGACGGTCCCGGCCGGCAGGGCCACCTTCTTCTTCTTGCCGTTCTGCACCACCAACCGCTCGGCGGTGATCGGCTTGTCGTACCCGGCGCGCTTGGCCCAGATCTCGAACGGGTCCTTGCCGGCGACCACGTGCAGGCCGAGGTCGAGCGAGAGATAGATGTCGCCGTCGTAGTCGTACCGTTCGGCGGTCACCGCGGTGGTGGCGGCCACGAAGGCGAGCGGCGGCGGCGAGGCCGCGGCCTGCGCCACCCCCACCCCGGCGGCGGTGAGCGCGAGGGCGCCGGTGACGGCGCCGAGGGTCAGCAGGCGGGAACGGCGACGACGATTCGTCGGATCGGTCATGCTGTCCTTCCGGTCGGTGCGGCCGAGGGACGGCCGCGGCCGGATCATCCGAATAGGACGGCTATGAAAATCCTGTGAGGAAGATACCCGTTGGCACGAACCCGGGAGGAAGCTAACGTGACCTGGGAGCGCTCCCACAATCCCCTAAGGAGCTTCCTGTGGCCCGTTCTCTCCGTGCCCTGTTCGCCGCCGGCCTCCTGGCCGCGACCGGGCTGACCGCTCTCACCCTGGCCGGCCCGGCCCAGGCCGACACCCTCATCTGCGATCAGTACGGTGCCACCACCGTCGGTGGCCGCTACATCGCGATGAACAACCGCTGGGGCACCAGCGCCGAACAGTGCATCAACGTCACCGCCTCTGGCTTCACCATCACCCGCCAGCAGGGCACCGGCAGCACCAGCGGCGCCCCCGTCTCCTACCCGGCCGTCTACTTCGGCTGCCACTACACGAGGTGCTCGCCCGGCACGAACCTGCCGATCCGCGTCGACGCGATCAGCAGCGCCACCAGCAGCATCAGCTACAACTTCGTCTCCGGCGCCACCTACAACGCCTCCTACGACATCTGGCTCGACCCCTCGCCGAAGACCGACGGCGTCAACGCGCAGGAGATCATGATCTGGTTCAACCGGCAGGGCAACATCCAGCCGATCGGCTCCCGGGTCGGCACCGCCACCGTCGGCGGCCGCTCCTGGGAGGTGTGGCAGGGCAGCAACGGCTCCAACGCCGTCGTCTCCTACGTGGCGCCCTCCCCCATCAGCAGCTGGAACTTCAGCGTCCTGGACTTCATCACCGACGTGAAGAACCGCGGCGCCATCACCAGCTCGTGGTACCTGACCAGCATCCAGGCCGGCTTCGAACCCTGGATCGGCGGCGCCGGCCTCGCGGTCAACAGCTTCGCCGCGACGGTCAACGGCGGCGGCACCGTGCCGTCCACGTCGTCCACGCCGTCCAGCCCGCCCACCGGCACGGCGGCCTGCCGGGTCACCTACGCCACCAACGTCTGGAACACCGGCTTCACCGCCAACGTCACCCTCGCCAACACCGGCAACAGCGCCGTCAACGGCTGGGCGCTCAACTTCACCCTGCCGTCCGGCCAGTCCGTCACCGGCTCCTGGAACGCCGCCCTCAGCGGCACCTCCGGCGCGATCACGGCCCGCAACGCCGGCCACAACGGCGCCATCCCGGCCGGCGGCAGCACGACCTTCGGCTTCCAGGGCACCTACGGCGGCACGTTCACCGCACCCACCACGTTCACCCTGAACGGCACCGCCTGCACCCGAGCCTGATCACCCTCCGGAGAGGCCGTCGCGGTCCGGCGGCCTCTCCCCACCCCTTTCTCGTACGCGCACCACCTCCCCAACCACACCCCCCTCGCCCCGCCCGCTCCACGCAAGCCAGCCACCCCCTCCCGGCCATGCCGCGCCCGCCGGGCGTGAGCCCAACCTCACCCTCACCCCACCCCTCCCATCACCCCCAAACCCCAGCTCACCCCGGCCCGACCACCCACCACCCACCGGCACCAACTCACCCCGGTCCGACCACCCAAAGCCACAAGCATCAGCTCACCCCGGCCCGACCACCCACCACCCACCGGCACCAACTCACCCCCGGCTCGTCCACCCAAACCGCAGACGCCAACGCACCCCCGACCGGCCACCCACCAAGCGCAACGCCAACTCGCTCCCGCTCCGCCCCGGCCACCCGCCAGGCGCAACGCCAACTCGCTCCCACCTCGCCTCGGCCACCCGCCAGCACCGGCCCGACCACCCACCAGCCGTAAACACCGACTCACCCTCGACTCGACCCTCGCCACCCGCAGTCCAAGACACAGACCGGCGCGGCCGACGGTCGGTCGCGGCCGGGACGGGAAATCGTTCGCCGCTCAAGGACTTCCGAAGGAGAACTATGCGCAAGCTCATCGCCGCGTGCGCCGCGGCCCTGGTGGCCGCCGTCGCGGCCGGCAGTGTCCCGGCGGGCCCGGCGGGAGCGGTCCACCGTGGATCCTGCACCCGGGACCTGCTCTTCTGCGAGGACTTCGACCGGCTACCGTCCGGCGGCCCGAACACCCTGAACTGGGGCGTCGACACCCGCAACGGAACCCTCACCGTCGAACGCGCCCGCCACGGCAAGCAGCTGCACATCCGCACGGTCGACAACGGCCGAGCCTTTCTCCGCGTCGACGACTTCGCCGCGCCCGGCAACCGCTTCTTCGGCCGCATGCGGCTGCGGGTGGACGCCTTCCCCACCGCCCCCGACTGGGCCCACTTCACCCTGGTGGAGGCCACCGGAACCGGCAGCCCCGAGGTGGTCCGCCCGATCGGCGGCCAGTACGCCCCCACCGTCCCCGGCACGTTCTGGGGCATCGGCGCCGACGGCGGCCCCACCGGCGACTGGACCGAGTGGCGCGAATCCGCCCCGGTGGCCGAGGACACCTGGCAGTGCTTCGAATGGTCCCTGGACCGTGCCGACAACCGGATCACCGTCTGGATCGACGGCGTCGCCAACCCCGACCTGACCGCCTCCACCACCGACCACGGCGGCAACGACGTCCCGTTCATCCTGCCCGCGGTCGACACCGTGAAGATCGGCTGGCAGCTCTACCAGCCGAACACCACCCCCACCGAGTTCAACCTCTGGATCGACGACATAGCCCTCTCCTCCACTCGCCTCGGCTGCTGAACCGCTTCCCCGCTCAGCGTCCCAACGCCGCCAACTCCCACACCGCCCTAACGTCGACTTAGGACAATCCACCGCATGGCGCGCCAAACGCAATGCCGACGGCCGCGTTCGACTTGACCTCGCGCGACCGCACCACCGCAGGCGCACCAACCCAGCCCAGCACCAGCACCAGCACCAGCACCAGCACCAACCCAGCACCGATCTTGAACGATCCACCACCGCCGCCGGTGGAAAAGCACCCAAGATCGCGCAGATCCGGCATGCAAGACGCGCGGCCCTCACACCACGAACCGCGTTGCGAAACGCACTCACGCAAGATCCATAGACACCCTCCCGACCCGAGCAGCCGGCCACGCATCCGTCACCCACCAGATCCCCGCAAGACCTTGAACGCCCCACCACCGAAAACGGCAGGAAAACGTCCAAGATCGACGCAATGACAGAAGCGGTGACGGCGCCGCCAACCCGCACCGACCCAGCGCCGACCCAGCGCCGACCTTGAACGATCCACCACCGCCTCGGGTTGCAAAGCACTCAAGAATCCGCAATTCGGCATGCAACACGCGCGGCCCTCACACCACGAACCGCGTTGCGAAACACCACCACGCAAAATCCATAGACACCCTCCCGGTCCGAACAGCCCGTCGCGCACCCAGCACCCACCAGACCGGCGAGACCTTGGGCGCCTCACCACCGAAAACGGTGGAAAATCGTCCAAGATCGGCGCGCGGGCAGGAGCGATAGTGGCAGCGCCACCCGCACCAACCCAGCACCGACCCAGCGCCGATCTTGAACGATCCACCACCGCCGCCGGTGGGGAAGTACTCAAGATCGCGCGATCCGGCATGCAAGACGCGCGGCTCTCACACCACGAACCGCGTTTCGGGACGCACCCACGCAGGATCCATAGACACCTCCCCTATCCGAACAGGCCGCCGCGCAGCCGGCACCCACCGAACCGGCGAGATCTTGGGCGCCTCACCACCGAAAACGGTGTGAAATCGACCAAGATCGACGTGTGGGCGGGAGCGGTGGCGGCAGCGCCGCGAATCTGATCGCAATAGCGGTCCAGTCCCGTCACACCCCTCCAGCTGGCCACCGAGCTCAGCCCGGCGGCCGCGGCAAAGGATGGAGCTGCAGCGAGCCTGCGCGATCGGCCGGCCACCGAGCTCAGCCCGGCGGGCGCGGCAAAGGATGGAGTTGCAGGGAGCTCGCGTGGCTGGGCGGGACTGTCCTGGAAGGAACGGGACGGGGTCACGCGTACCGGGAAGGGGCGGAAGCGGAACGCTGGGCTGGACCACGGGAACGCGGCCGGCCGGCAGCGCGGCGGCGGGCCGGCGCGGGGACGGCCTCGCGGATCCGGGCGAACAGGTCGGCGACGCGCGGGTCGTCGAGGGCGCCCGGCCGGTGGATGGCGTGGAAGGTGACGTGCGGCAGGTCAGCGATCGGGCGGGCGACCAGGCCGGGTGGGGGTTCGACGCAGCCGGCGACGACGGCGAGGCCGACGCCGAGGGCCGCGAAGTCGAGGGTCATCGGCAGGCCCTCGGCCTCGACCGCGATCGTCCAGCCGATGCCGGCGTCGGTGAGGGCGCGTTCCAGGTTGATCCGGTGGGGGCGGGTCGGCGGCGGGACGATCAGTTCGGCGCCGGCCAGATCGCGCAGGCGCAGGGAGCGGCGGGACGCGAGCGGGTGTTCGGCGGGCATGAGCAGCATCTGCGGGTAGCGGGCGATCGGCACGGTGACCAGGTCGGCGGGCAGCACGTGCAGGCTGAACACGCCGAGGTGGGCCTGTCCGGTCCGGACGGCCGCCTGCATCTCCTGCCGGTTGGTGTGCAGTGGCCGCAGGCTGCCGGGACGTTCCGACAGCATGCCGCGGATCACGTCGCCGAGCAGGTAGAGGTACGCCGTGTGGCCGGACGCGATGACCAGTGGGCGGGTGGCGGGCACCCCGCGCAGCTCGGCCAGGAACAGGTCGAGGCGTTCCTGATGGTCGCGGGCGAACCGGGCCACCCGTTCGCCGTCGGCGGTGAGCCGTAACCGGTTGCCGGCCCGCAGGTAGAGCGGTCGCCCCAGTTCGCGGGCCAGCGTCGCCAGTTTGGAGTGCAGGGACGGCTGGCTGATGTGCAGCTCCTTGGCCGCGCGGGTCATGTTGAGGTGGTCGGCGAAGACCGCGAAGGCGGCCAGCGCGTCGGAGGAGACCCGGGGATTGGCCATAGAACTATTCTATGAGCACTCGCGCAGAACATAGTTCTTCCGATGATCGGCATCCACGATCATGAACCCATGACCACATCGGACGCGCAGTTGACCGTCATGCCGCTGCACGCGGTGACCGAGGTGTACGGCGAGGCCGGGCTCCGGCGCCGGCTCGACCTGGAACTGGGCCGGCTCCCACCGGAGGGCCGGACCGACGTCGCGAGCGCCGCCGGCTGGGCGGCCCACCTGCACGCGGGGCAGCGCCGCACCCGGGAGCCGTACGTGAACCATCCGCTGCGGGTCACCCTGCGGATGCTCTGCCACTACCGGGTCACTGATCCGGACGTGCTGGTGGCGGGTCTGCTCCACGACGTCGTGGAGGACCAGCCGTGGGCCGTCACCGGCGCCGAGCGGGCGGGGCCGCCACCGGCCGGGGAGGCGCTCGCGGTCATCGCGCGGCGGCACAATCCGCGGGTGGCCGCTCTGGTCGCGGCCGTGACGGTGCCGCCGCGACCGGCCGGGGCCGACCGGATCCGGCACTACCTGGACCATCTCACCGCGTCGCTGGCCGGGGATCCGTGGGCGCGGGTGATCAAGTTGTCCGACTTCACCGACAACGGTGTCGGCATCATCCACTCGTCGGGGCCGCTGGTGGCGCGGTCCGCCCGCAAGTACGACCCGGCCGTACCGATCCTGCGGGCGCACCTCGACCGCCCGGACACCCCGCTGGACGCCGACGTGAAGGAGCACATCCGCGGCCAGCTCGATCTCGGCCGCCGCCGTTTCGCCGCGATCCTGGCGGCTTGCACCCGTTTCCCAGACTGTGCCGTGTAACCGCGTCGTCCCACGGGGGGCCGAGCGCGCCGCGCAGTGGACGGAGTACAGCATGGGGCCTTTCGAAGACCCGCCGGTGATCAGCCCGGATCTGCGGCTGGCCTGGCGGGTGACCGAGCGGATCCTGGCCGATTCCCGGCTCGCGGGTGAGCCCATCGGTGTGGTGGCGCAGAACCGGGTCGTGACGCTGACCGGCGTGGTCGGCTCGGTTCGGGCGAGGGCTGTCGCGGGTGAGGTCGCCGGCGGCTTCCCGGGGGTCGCCGATGTCTGCAACCGCCTGGAGACGGCCTGCCCGGCCGACGCCACCACGGATCCGTTCGAGCGGCTGGTGTCTCAGTGGTCGGGTGAGCGGCCGGACGCGGCCCGCCTGATCCGGGCCCGGCTGCGCAGGGAGCGGCTGTTCAAGGCGGCTGTCGTGCTGGCGGCGCTCGCGGTGGTGCT
Organism: Actinoplanes flavus; assembly: GCF_017592555.1. GTDB lineage: Bacteria > Actinomycetota > Actinomycetes > Mycobacteriales > Micromonosporaceae > Actinoplanes > Actinoplanes flavus. Next base: position 26,408 of record NZ_JAGFNS010000020.1, read on the forward strand.
GCTGGTGCTGTTGCCCCGTCTCGCCGCCGATTGACCGGATGTCCACATCGGATACCGGGCTCCGGTAACATCCCGAGACGTCTATATACGGGGTGAAAGGTGCAGCGGTGACGGAACCGATCGATTCGAGCAGGCCACATCCGGCCCGCCGGTACAACTACTGGCTGGGCGGCAAGGACCATTTCGCCGCCGACCGGGAGTCCGGCGACCAGATCGCCGCGGTGACGCCGTCGATCCGCACGGCCGCGCTGGAGAACCGGGCCTTCCTCGGCCGTGCGGCGCGGCACATCGCCGAGCAGGGGGTGCGGCAGTTCCTCGACATCGGCACCGGCATCCCGGCACCGGGCAACACCCATGAGGTCGTCCAGGCCATCGACCCGGCGACCCGGGTGGTCTATGTCGACAACGATCCGCTGGTGCTGGCGCACGCCCGCGCGCTGCTGTCCGGGACGCCCGGCACGATCGCGTACCTGGACGCCGACCTGCGGGATCCGGCCGCCATCCTGGATCACGACGACCTGCGTGCGCTGATCGACTTCTCCCGGCCGGTCGGGTTGCTCCTGATCGCGGTGCTGCATTTCGTCCGGGACGACGAGGACGTCGAGGGTGTCGTCACCAAGCTGCTGGACCGGCTCCCGGCCGGCAGCTGGGTCGCGGCCAGTCACGCCACCTACGAGTTCATGCCCGCCGAGGTGGTCGCCGGCCTGGCGGAGGCCAACCGGGACGGCCGGTTCGTCCCGCGCGACGGCGAGCGGCTGCGTGAGCTGTTCGGCGACCGGGTGGAGATCGTCGAGCCGGGTGTCGTCTCGGTGGCCCACTGGCACAACGACGACCCGTCCCGGGCGTCCGCCGCGGACGTCATGTGCAACGCGCTGGTCGCCCGTAAGCACTGAATCACGCGCTCCGAAGGGACCTGTGGCTGACGCCACAGGTCCTTTCACGTTTAGGCGATCGAATGATCTCTATTTAGGGTAGGCTTACCTCACCCCAGATGATCTAGGAGATCCCCATGACGTTCGATCGCTTCACCGGCCCGGTCTGGTCGCTGTTCCGCATGGTCGTCGGCCTGCTCTTCGCCTGCCACGGTCTCGCCAGCCTGTTCGGCCTGCTGGGCGGCAACAAGGGCACCGGCGAGGCCGTCCCGCTCGGCACCTGGCCCGGGTGGTACGCGGCCGTCATCCAGCTGGTCTGCGGCGGCCTGGTCCTGGTCGGCCTGTTCACCCGGCCGGCGGCGATCCTGGCGTCCGGTTCGATGGCGTACGCCTACTTCGTCGTCCACCAGCAGACCGGCCTGATGCCGATCCAGAACGGCGGCGTCACCTCGGCGCTCTACGCGTGGTCGTTCCTGGCGGTGGCCGCCCTCGGCGCGGGCCCCTGGTCGGTGGAGGCGCTGCTGTCCCGCCGGCGCGCGGCCACCACCGCGGAGCCGGTCACCGCCTGAGGACACGAACGAGCCCCGCCGATCAGATCGGCGGGGCTCGCGGCGTTCGCGGTCAGCGACCGTACTTGTCGAAGGGGACGGTCCAGTCGCCGAGGCCGTTGTCGATCGTCAGGTCACGAGGGCTGTTCCGGACGTCGACGATGTCGCCGATCAGGAAGTTCTCGTACACCCACTTGGCGTCGGAGGTGCTCAGGTTGATGCAGCCGTGGGACAGGTTGGCGCGGCCCAGCGAACCGTTCCACGGGGCGGCGTGCAGGTACTCGCCGGAGTAGCTGATCCGGGTGCAGTACTCGATGTCCTCCGACACGTAGTAGTTCGGATCCTTCGGGTCGCTGACGCCGTAGCTCGCCGAGGTCATCGTGTGCGTCCGCAGCCGGCCGAGCACGACGTGCGGGCCGCCGGTCGTCCAGTAGCTGATGCGCTCGCCGTTCGCCCCGGTGGTGCCGCCGCCCTTGCCGAGGCTGCACTTCATGGAACGGACCAGCTTGCCGTTGACGTAGACCTTCGTCATGTGCGTCCGGTTGTCACTGATCGCGATCAGCTGACGACCGATCTCGAAGTTCGTGGAGGCGTTCTTCGCGCCGTACACCGTCTTGCCGAGTTTGACGCCGAAGGCGTTGACCTTGACCTTGATCCGCGTGCCGGCCGCCCAGTACTTCGCGGGCCGCCAGTGCACGGTCCGGTCGTTCTTCCAGTAGAACTTGCCCTCGACCGACGGCGAGGTGGTGATCTCGATGGCCTTCTCGGCCGCGGCCTTGTTGACGGCACGGCTGAACGCGACGATCACCGGCTGGCCGGCGCCGTACGTCTGCCCGGATTTGAGCGACGCCATGGCGTTGGCCTGGAATGTGATCTTCGCGAGGTTCTTCGGGTTCACCGTGGCGAAGCTGGAGGTGTGGTCGCTGGTCACGCCCTTGGCGTCGGCGGCCGTCGCGACCACCTTGTAGGTCTTGCCGTAGTCCAGGTCCTCTGTCGACTTCCACGTGCCGTCGGCCTGGAGGGCGCCCTCGACCTTGGTCTTGCCGACGGTGACGGTGACCGACTGGAGCGTGCCCTCCTCGACGGCCACGGTGATCGGCGTCACCGGCGACACGTCCTTGGTGCCGCTCACCGGCGTCACGTTCAGCTTGACCGGCGCGACCGGGGGCTCGATGTTCGCCACCGGCTCGACCCAGTCGGTGCCCTTCTTGTCACGCGAGGTGCACCCGGCCGCCGTGGCGGCCGCGGCCACGCCCAGTGTGCCGATGATGACCTTACGTCGCTGAATCATGGCTCTCACAATCGAGGGGGTCCCGTCGGCGCCATCCGTGGCCGTACATCGTGATGTCCGTACATCTTGATGACGTGGCTGAGGCTCGGAACGTTGCCTGTCGAGTCGATCGAACTATGCAGGTGTGTTTCTGGAGAGGACATCCTGACAGATCTTGAGCCCGCCCGGTACACCGCATCGGCCTTCGATCGCTCCGGAACCCGGATTCAGTGACGAGACCTGCGTCACCCGGCCGGATGCCGGCGCCGTGACGAGACCGCGATCACCCCAAGGACCAGGGCAAACATGACAAAAGACGCAATAATCGTACGGTCGGAGGCACCGCCACAATCGGACAGTGGATCGTCGTGGGTCAGCGCGCACACCATCACCGACGCGCGCCGCTCGCCGTACTCCTCGCGCAGCGCGTCCCGCAGTTCCCGCCACTGGTGACGGCTCTCCACGACGGCGCCGGTCACCGCCTTGGCGAAGTTCGTACCCACCCGGCCGCGCGGCGTGCCCGGCCCGCTCGCCGCACCGGTGGCCGCGTCGATCAGGCCGTTGTCCTTGTTGAGGGCCGCATGGGTGATCCGCCGCTCGCACACGCCCACCCCGGGGACGGAGTCGTGCAGCCCCGCGGCGTCGCGGACCGCCGCCCGGAAGCGGCCGCGCAGATGTTCCACACAGGCGGTGACGGCCGCGGTGGCCTGGCCCCGGGTACGCGGATATCCGCCGCCCCGGACCTCCGCCTCATCGCCACAGGATTCCCCGGTGGGCCCGGCCGGCGCCTCCTCCCGTACGGATGGACCGTCGCCTGTCGCAGTTTATTAGATTATTAATCTAACATTGACAGGGTTGTATCTACGGTCGCATGCTGAGCCGCGTCCCTTCCCCCAAGGAGGTTCCGCATGCGACTCAACCGTCCGATGTGGGCCGTCGGCGCCGCGCTGGTGCTGCTCGGCGCGGGCCTGGCCCACCACCCCACCGAGGCCGCGGCGTTCCCGGCCACGGCGAGAACCGTGGTGATCGACTACCTCCGGTCGGTCACCGGCAGGTCGGTCGTCTCCGGGCAGCACAACAAGGAACCCGCGAGCAGCCCCGCCCAGTACACCCAGCAGGTCCGCAACGTCACCGGCCAGTACCCGGGGCTGTGGGGCGGCGACATGATGTTCCGCGCCGACGACCAGGCCGACCGGCAGCGCGTGATCGACGAGGCCAAGGCGCAGTGGGCAGCCGGCTCACTGGTGGCGCTCACCTGGCACGCCTGCTCGCCGACGGTCGGCGTCACCTGCGAGTTCGACGGCGGGGTGAAGACGCGGATCACGAACGCGCAGTTCCAGGAGATCGTCACCGGCGGCACCGCGCTCAACACCACCTGGCGCAGCCGGATGGCCACTGTCGTGCCGTACCTCAGGCAGCTGCGCGACGCCGGTGTCCCAGTGCTGTGGCGGCCCTTCCACGAGATGAACGAGACCTGGAACTGGTGGGGCGGCCGTCCCGGGGCCAACGGCGGCGCCAAGATCTTCCAGCAGATGCGGGACTACTTCGACAGTCAGGGCCTGAACAACCTGATCTGGGTGTGGAACGTCCAGGACAACCCGGCCGCTAACTGGTCGCAGTACTACCCGGGCGCGAACTACGCCGACGTGGTGAGCCTCGACGTCTGGTGGAAGAGCCATCCCTCGTCCGCCGACTACCAGCAGATCCAGACGGTCGCCGCGGGCAAGCCGATCGCCGTCGCCGAGATCGGGAAGATGCCGACCGCGGCGCTGCTGGCCACCCAGCCGCGGTGGGCGTACTTCATGATGTGGTCCGAGCACCTGCTCGGAAACAACACCACCGCCGAGATCCAGGCGGCCTACCACATCCCGCGGGTGCTGAGCCGAGGCGAGATCAGCCTGCCCGGCGCCGGCACGGCGAACGCCGCCCCGGTGCAGCCGTGGACCGGCGACGGCGAGGCCGGCCAGGACCTCCTGCTGCCGTCCTGAGCCACGAGGTGGGAGGCGCGGTCCGCGCCTCCCACCTTTCAGCGGGATCCGTCGGAGGTCATTTGGTAGCTCCCGCCGTGATGCCGTTGTAGATGAACCGCTGCAACAGCAGGAACACGACCACGGTCGGGATGATCACGATCATGGTGCAGGCGGCGATGGTCTCCCACTGCGCTCCGTAGGGCCCCTTGAACCGGAACAGCGCGGTGGAGATGACGTTGAGGCCGGGCGACCGCATGTAGAGGAAGGGGATGTAGAACTCGTTGTAGATCGCGATGCCCTTGATGATCACGACGGTGGCGATGGCCGGTCTCATCAGCGGCAGGATGATCCGGCGGTAGACGGTGAACCGGGACGCTCCGTCGATCATGGCCGCCTGGTCGAGACTCGGCGGTATCGACTGCATGAACTGGATGAAGATGTATATCGAGATGATGTCGGTACCCATGAACAGGACGATCGCCGACCACGGTGTGTTGACCAGGCCCATCGACTTGACGATCTGGTAGGTCGCGACCTGTGTGGTGACACCGGGCACCAGTGCCGCGACCAGGAACAGCCCCAGGATCAGGCGCTTGAACGGAAAGACGAAACGACTGATCGCGTACGCCGCGAGCGTCCCCACCAGCACGGTGCCGGCCAGCGACACCACCAGGATCAGCGTGGTGTTGCCGAAGCCCCGCAGCATGTCGCCCCCGGTCCAGGCGGTGGCGAAGTTGTCCAGGTGCAGCCAGCTCTCCGGAGGCGTCAGGGGACCGCTTCGCGCGTACTCCTCATGGGTTTTGAAAGAAGCGAACAGCACCACCACCAGCGGGATGAGCACGATCATCGAGGCCAGCACGAGCGAGCCGTACTTGGCCAGGCGCGCCACGGTCCTCACGACAGGGTCACCTCCTCGTCGGGCAGGATCCGCCGCTGGACCCCGGTGATGAGCAGCACGAGCAGCAGCAGCACGACCGCCATCGCCGAGGCCAGGCCGATCTGCCGGAACTGGAAGGCGGTCTCGTAGGCCTGGACGACGAACGTGCGGGTGCCGTTCGCGCCGCCGGTCATGATGAACGGGATCTCGAAGACCGACAGGCTCCCGGAGATCGCCAGGATGAAGGAGAGGCTGATGATCCGGCGGATGCCCGGCACGATGATGTGCCGGAACTGGTGCCACCGGTTCGCGCCGTCGATCTCGGCGGCCTCGTAGACGTCGCCGGGGATCGACTGGATCGCGCCGAGGAACAGCACGAAGTTGAGCCCGGTGAACCGCCACACCGAGGTGCCGGCCAGCGAGATGTTGGCGATGTCCGGATCACCGAGCCACTGCCGTGTGTGGTCGCCGAGGCCGATCAGCCGCAGCACGGTGTCCAGAGTGCCGTCGGGCTGGAACAGGTAGAGGAAGACGAAGCCGACGGCGACCCCGTTGAGCAGGTACGGGAAGAACAGGATGCCCTTGAACAGGTTCCGGAACCGGGTCCGGAAGGACAGCACGACCGCGAAGTAGAGGGCGATCGCGATCTGCGCGAACGACGCGGCCAGGTAGTAGAGGCTGATCATGAAGACGCGCCAGTACCGTTCGTCGGTGAGGACCCGCACGTAGTTGCCGAAGCCGGCCGGCTCCATGGTGACGTCCAGGCCGTCCCACTTGTGGAAGCTGTAGAACACCATGGCGCCGACCGGGACGTAGGTGAAGGTGATCAGCAGGATCAGGGCCGGCGCGACGTACAGCCAGGGCCGACGGGTCACTTCATGACCTGCGACTGGGCGGCGCTCCATCGCTTGTTCAGTTCGGCGAAGTAGGACTCCTTGTCACCCTCGGCCGCGCCGCGGGCGATGTCGACGAGCTTCTGCCGGTAGATCGGGCCGGCCAGGTCGATCTCGGACTCCTTGATGATCTGGTCCTCCTTGCCGCTGTTGGCCGTCGCGGCCGGCAGTTCCAGCAGTTCGACGCCGGTGGCGGTGAAGTCCTGCAGGGCCTGGGGCAGCGGCTGGCCGACCGGGGTGGGGATGGCCTGCTGGTCGGCGGCGAACCCGGACTCGGTGACGAACCACTCCAGCCACGCCTTCGCGGTGGCCTTGTTGTCCGAGTTCCGGCTGACCGCGCCCTTGTAGTCACCCTCGATGCGGGCGTGGAACTTCCCGCCGGTCTGGTACGGGAACGGCCAGAAGGCGATGTCCTCCGGGTTCGCGCCGGCCGCGGTGGCGGCGTCGCGCATCTGCGGGACCGCCCAGGAGCCGAGCAGCATGCTGGCGACCTTGCCGGTGCCGAGCATCGGCTTGGAGCCCTCCCAGTTGGTGGTGAGCGGGTCCTTCTCGCTGAGCCCCCGGTTCACGATGTCGAAGAGCAGGCCGTCGGTGAGGTGCTGGAGCTTGCCGGGCTGCCACGGCCGCGGGTCGGCCGGGAACGTCTCGTTGACCGTCGGGTCGGCGAGGACGGCGCGCTGGCTGTTGAAGAAGCTCAGCGGCCAGCCGTCCTTGTAGTTGGTGTAGAACGGGGTGGCCCCGGTCTTGTCCGCGACCGCCTTGAGCCCGGCCAGGAACTCCTCCGGCGTCTTCGGCGGGGCGGTGATCCCAGCCTCGGCCCAGACCCGCTTGTTGACCACGAAGCCGTTGGCGACGCCGCCCAGCGACAGGCCGTAGACCTTGCCGTCGTAGGCCTTCTCGTCGGTGAACCGGTACCTGTCCTTCAGTTCGCCGACGGTGCCCAGCGGCTCGAAGAACTGGCCGAGCTGGTCCACGGCGACGGTGTTCGGGATGAGCAGCACGTCGCCGTACTCGCCGCCGCTGAGCTGGGTGGTGACGTCCTGCTCGTAGTTGGTCACGCCCTCGAAGGTGACCTTCGTGCCCGGGTACTTCGCCTCGAACCTCTTGGCGTACTCGGGCAGTTTGCCGGTGACCAGGTCGGTGCGGTTGGTGAGAACCGTGATGTCGCCCTTGATCTCGCCGGAGAAGCCGGCCGGCTCGGCGCCTCCGGTGCATCCGGCCATCAGGGCGAGAGCCGTCACGGCCCCGGCGACGATCGCGTTCCTTCTATTGATCATGACAGCGTCCCATCTGCACATCTCGCTTCGTCTCGCTTCGTCGAGTGCAGAGCATGGAGCCGCCGTTACCGCGCTGTCAAGGTTATATTACTAATTTAAGTCGCGCCTTCGCTGGTGGCAGGCTTGTGACCATGAAGGACCGGCGGCCGGGTACGGTAACGGCGGAGAGCGGTGAGCAGGAGCGGAGACCCATCGGCATGGCACGTCGAGAAACGCCCGCGGCCGGGCCCGGCAGCCGCGCCCTGATCGTCGACGTGGTCCGTTCCGCGGTGACCATCAGCCGCGGCGAACTGGCCGACAAGACCGGTCTCACCCAGCCGTCCATCTCGATCATCGTGCGCGACCTGATCGCCGACGGGATCATCCACGAGATCGGATCGACCGGCTCCACCTCCGGCCGGCCCCGCAAGCTCATCGCCATCGACCCGGCCAACCGTTTCGGCGTCGGCTTCCACCTCGGCCCGGACACGCTGACCTGCGTCGCCATCGACCTCACCGGCGGTGTCGTCGGCCGCGAGGTGGTCCCCCGCGGCCCGCGGGACATCTGGCCGGCCGACCTGCTGGCCCGGCGGTTCGACGACTTCACCGCATGCCTCGACCTGCCGCGCGGCCGCATCGAGGGTCTCGCCGTGGTGGCGCCCGCCCCGGTCCCCGGCCAGCCCGACACCGCCACCACGCTGAGCCTGCTGCGCGCCGAGCTCACCGACCGCATCGGCGTACCGGTCCTGGTCGAGAACGACGCCGCGGCCGCCGCGCTCGGCGAGTTCTGGAGCCGCCGGGTCTCCCGCGACCAGACCTTCGGCTGCGTCTACCTGTCCACCGGCATCGGCGCCGGGCTGGTCTTCGGCGGCGCCCTGCACCGCGGCGCCGGCTTCGACGCCGGCGAACTCGGTCACGTCTCCATCTCGTACGACGGCCGGCCCTGCCCGTGCGGCAACCTGGGCTGCGTGGAGCAGTACGCGTCCACCTCGGCCACCGTCCGGGCGGCCCGGGAGGATCCGGGACTGCGCGCCCGGCTGCCCCTGGACGGCAGCGAGTCCAGCGCCTACGACGCCATCGCCCGGGCCGCCGTCAACGGGGACCCGGCGGCGTACGCGGTGCTCGACCAGGCCGCCGTCTTCCTCAGCATGGCCGCCACCTCGATGGTCAACCTGCTGGACCTGGGCCGGCTGGTGCTCACCGGGCCGGGTGTCGCGCTGGCCGGCTCCATCTACGCCCGCCGGCTGCGCACCCACCTGAGCCGGACCGCGCACGCCCGGCACCGGCACAGCCTCGCCGTCGAACTCTCCGCCCAGCCCCGCGACGCGGCCGGCATCGGCGCCGCCGCCCTGGTCGTCCAGGCGGCCATCGCCCCCGGCCACACGCCCGGCGCGGCCGCCTAGAAAAAGGAGTCCGGTGTCGCAGGAACCACAGCGGGTCGGTCTGGTGCTGGCACGCGCCTCGCAGGTCCTCGGGGAGGAGCCGTTCTACCACGAGTTCATCGAGGGGCTGGAGCGCGTGCTCACCCCCGCCGGGGTGTCGCTGCTGGTCAAGGTGGTCACCGACCGGGCCGCGGAGACCGCCACCTACGAGCAGTGGGCCGAGCGCAAACAGGTCGCGGGTGTGATGCTGGTCGATCTGAGCCCCGACGACGAACGGGTTCCGCTGGTCCGCCGCCTCGGCATCCCGGCGGTCGTCCTCGGTGACCCGTCGACCGCGGACGGCCTCCCGACGGTGTGGACCGACGACGCCGGTTTCGCCCGCGACGCGGTCCGCTTCCTCGCCGAACGCGGCCACACCGTGGTCGGTCACGTCTCCGGCCCGCTGCTGTTCGCCCACACCCAGTTGCGCCGCGAAGGCGCCGAGACGGAGGCGGGCGAACGCGGGCTGACCCTGGTCACCGCCGAGGGCGACTACTCGCAGGAGTCCGGCCGCCAGGCCACCGCGCGGGTGCTGAGCCACGCCGCCGGCCGCCCCACCGCCATCGTCTACGACAACGACATGATGGCCCTCGGCGGTCTGGACACGATCCGCGACCGCGGCCTCCGGGTCCCGGCGGACGTCTCGGTCGTCGCCTGGGACGACTCGGCCCAGTGCCAGCTCGCCGTCCCGGCGCTCTCCGCCATGAGCCACGACGTGGGCCGCATCGGCGAACTCGGCGGCGGCGCCATCCTCGACGCCATGCGCGACGCGGCCGCCGCCACCGTCTACGAGGCCCCGAAGGCCCAGATCGTCGAACGCGAGAGCACAACCTGAAAACCATTTCCGGTACGCGCGATCCCGTCCCGCCTCATCAGGGCTGTTCCGCCCCGCCACGCGAGCTCACTGCCACTCCAGCCGGTGCCGCGCCCGCCGGGCTCAGATCGGTGGTCACCCCCGGCCGGCCCTGAGGGCAGTCTCAGCGCCGCCGAGACAGCCCCACGACCAGCCGAAACCGACCGGCTGGCTCCCGCGCCGTCTCGACGGCACTGACGACCAGCTGGGCGAGAGCGGCCGCTGTCCGAAGCCACGGCCACCGGCGGGCGCCCGGCCCCCGGGCGGTGCCGCCGCACACGTGGGGACTCTCGTGTGCGACGGGCACCGCCTGAAACGGGGCGCGGCTCCTACAGCAGGTAGGTGGCCAGCGGGATGTTCTGGGTGCGCAGCGCGCCGGCCACCAGGCCGGCGATGCGCTGGGCACCGTACGCCTCGAAGTGGGTGTGGTCGTTGCAGAAGTACCGGCCGACCAGCCCGGCCGTGTAGTCGCCGTTGTTGGGGCAGAGCCGGACCGCGTTGTAGTGGTTCACGCTGAGCGTCTGCAGGTCGATGAGCGGAGCGCCGGTCGCGGCCGCGGCCGCCTGGGCCGGGGTGACGAAGCCACGGTTCTTGACCGCGGTGCCGCCCGAGCAGGTGATCGCCGCCACGGCGGTGAGCAGCACCGGGTGGGCGCCCCGGGCCAGTGCCGTGCGGGCCATCATCGTCATCAACTGCTGGTAGCGGGCGACCCCGACGTGCCGGGGGCAGGTGGTGGAGCCGTCGTTGATGCCGAACTGGATGAACAGGTAGTCGCCGGCCTTCATCCCGTCGAGCACCCGCTGCCAGCGCGCCGACGCCGTCGTCGAGCTCAGCACGCACTCACCGTCGGCGCCGATGGTGGAGGTGACGTTGCCCTCGTAGAGCCACGTCTGGATGCTGCGGCCGCCGAGGGCCAGGTTGTCGACGACGACGTCGCCGGTGAACAGCGGGTCGAACGAGGCGCCCCAGCCCACCGGGCAGGTGGCGGACGGGTTCGCCATGGTGGAGTCCCCGGCGAGCCAGACCGTGGTGGGAGCCGCGGCGGCCGCCGCGGCGGCGGAGCGGATGCCGCATCCGGGCAGCTCGGCCGAGGCGGGGGCGGCCAGCAGCAGGGGCACGGCGAGGGCGGTGGCGATCAGTAGGCGAAACGAGCGCATGGGACCTCCATGGGGGATGAATCGTTTCACGGACGAGCCTAAGTATCGACAATTCTCGATGTCAAGCGGGAGTATGACGCTTCCCACCGGGGCTTTCCGTGGGTGCGATCCGCGCCGACCTTAAAGTTGCAGGGGCAGCGGCGCGGAGGCGCCGTGCGGGTCACAGGGGAAGTTGGGGTTTCGTGAGTCAGAGCGTGTCGTCAGCAGCCACGGCGGCGGGTGTCGGTGTCCAGGCGGCCAGACGGCGTACCTTCGCGGTGATCTCGCACCCGGACGCCGGCAAGTCGACGATGACCGAGGCACTCGCCCTGCACGCGCGGGTGATCGGGCAGGCCGGCGCGGTGCACGGCAAGGGCGACCGCCGGGGCGTGGTCTCCGACTGGATGGCCATGGAGCAGGAGCGCGGAATCTCGGTCACCTCGGCCGCACTCCAGTTCTCCTACCGCGACACGGTCATCAACCTGCTGGACACGCCCGGTCACGCCGACTTCTCCGAGGACACCTACCGGGTGATCACCGCGGTGGACAGCGCCGTCATGCTGCTCGACGCCGCCAAGGGCCTCGAGCCGCAGACCCTCAAGCTGTTCGAGGTGTGCCGGCAGCGCGGCATCCCGGTGATCACCTTCATCAACAAGTGGGACCGTCCCGGCAACGACGCCCTCGCCCTGATGGACGAGATCGAACAGCGGATCGGCCTGCGGCCCACCCCGCTGACCTGGCCGGTCGGCATCGCCGGGCACTTCCACGGCGTGATCGACCGCCGGACCGGGGTGTTCACCCGCATGCAGCGCTCCCCCGGCGGCGCCGACCTGGCGATCGAGGAGGACATGACCGCCGACGAGGCGGCCGAGCGGTTCGGGGCGGACTGGACCACCGCCAACGAGGAGCTCGAACTCCTCGACATGACCGGCGCCGACCACGACCAGGAGGCGTTCCTGGCCGCGACCACCACGCCGGTGCTGTTCGGCGCGGCGGTCGCGAACCTCGGCGTACGCCAGCTGTTGAACGTTCTCGTGGAGCTGGCGCCGCCGGCGACCGCGCGGCCCACCGCGGCCGGCACCGACCAGCCGGTCGACGCGCCGTTCTCCGGGTTCGTCTTCAAGATTCAGGCGAACATGAACCGGGCCCACCGCGATCAGGTGGCGTTCATGCGGGTGTGCTCCGGCAAATTCGAGCGTGGCATGGTCGTCACCCACGGCGGCACCGGCAAGCCGTTCACCACGAAGTACGCGCAGCAGATCTTCGGGCAGGGCCGCGACACCATCGACGAGGCGTTCCCCGGCGACGTGGTCGGCCTGGTCAACGCGACCGCACTGGGCATCGGCGACACGCTCTACGCCGGCCGCCCGGTCCGGTACCCGGCACTCCCCTCATTCCCGCCGGAGCACTTCGCCGCGGTCCGCACCGACGACACCTCGGCCTACAAGCGGTTCCGCCGCGGCATCGAGCAGCTCGACGCCGAGGGCGTGATCCAGGTGCTGCGCTCCGAACAGCGCGGCGACGGCACACCGGTGTTCGCCGCCGTCGGGCCGATGCAGTTCGAGGTCGCCACCCACCGCCTCGAGGCCGAGTTCGGGGTGCGGGTGAAGCTGGAGTTCCTGCCGTACGAGATCGCCGCCGTCACCGACACGGCCGGCCGCGAGATGCTGCGCGGCGAGTCGAACGTCGAGGTGATGACCCGGGTCCGCGACGACGCGCTACTCGCCGTCTTCCAGCACCGCTGGCGGATGCGCACGGTGGCCGGCCGCCACCCGGGCCTCAGACTCGACGGGGTGTTCGACGCAGGCCTGTCATAGGCACCGCCGAAATGAGCGCCGAGCGTCTTCGACACCGGCCCCACAGGCACTGACCGACGAGAAGCCGGGGACGCTCGACGCCGGCCTGTCATAGGCGGCGGCAGAAGAGGGCGTCCGGGGTCTTGGACGACAGGAAGCGCCCGGTGTAGGCGATTCCGGCCGCGTACTCGCCGTCGGCGCACTGGCCCTTGTAGTGCCCGCTCGCGAAGTCACCGCCCGGCCCACCGGCCGGGCGGTTGTCGCCGCGGTCGAACCACACGGTCCGGCCGCTGTCGGTGGCCGCTGTGGGCAGGGCGGTGGCGCACAAAACGCTGGACACGGCGGCGCCCCGCACCGCGTAGCCGATCAGCACCGACGACGCCGGGCACTGCACCTTGGTGTAGCCGGACGCCCAGTCGCGGGAGACGTGCCGCTCGTCGGTCACCACCTGGTAGCCGGTCCAGACGGTCGCGCCGGAGTAGTCGGTGCACAGGCCACGGTTGCCGGTGTGGCTCAACCCGATCAACCGTTGACCGTCCGGGCAGGCGGCCTTGCGGGCACCCCGGTCCCAGTCCGGCTGTGCACGCATCAACGTTGACGCGATGAAGTCAACATGGTCCGGGCTCAACATTGATCGTGACGGGACCGGATCAACGTACCCCTGTCGTGTCGTGGCATTGACCAGCCGCTGCCAGGCGGCCGACCGCCAATCCGGACCGTCGATCAGCCCGGATCGCCGCCCCGCGGCGTCGAAGAACAGCAGCCCCCACTCGTTGCCGCTCTCCGCCCAGCCGATCACCGGCCAGTAGGCGAAATCGGCGTCCGCCCGGATCAGGATGTCGACGAAGTTCTCGAACCAGGCCCGTTGCAGGCTGCCCGGCGCGGCGTCGGCGGCCACCCCGAACTCACTGATCCACACCGGCGCGGTGAAGTGGTTGCCGGGCTCCCCGGCGACATACAGGGCGTCCCGCTGCACGACGGCGGCCAGATCGGCGGGGCTCAGGTCCCGGTAGCGCGGATCGGTGGTCTCGCCGGTCCCGGTGGCCCCACTGTGATTCGGGCCGGTGTAGTCGTAGAAATGCGCCGAATACACCAGTTTCCCGGACCGGATCAGGGTGTGCGACAGGGTCCGGACCGGCCGCAGCGTGGGCCGCTCGTGCGCGAACCCGTCCACCGGGATCCCGGTCCAGTTGATCCCCTCCACGATGATCAGCAGGTTCGGGTTGGCCTCGGCGAGAATCCGGTCGCCGGTGCGCTGCGACGCGGCGAACCAGTCGTGGGCGTTGCCCCAGCCCCAGTTCGGGTCGTCCAGGACGGTGCGGCGCACCTCGTTGTACAGATCGGCGCCGACCACCCGCGGATCGTCACGGTAGCGGCGGGCCATGAACAGCCAGTCGTCCTCCCACTGCCGCACACTCTGCGACGTGTTCCACCGCTCGTTGCCGTCGACGGCACAGCACCAGCGGGTCGTGTTGGTGTGGTTGTTGAGGATCACCGCGAGCCCGCCACCGGTGAGCGCGGCGACGACCCGGTCGTACACCTGCAACGGGGTGAGCCCGCGCAACTGCGGATTCGCGGCGACGGCCCGGTCGGTCACCGGGCGGCTGTCGCGCAGCATCTCGTTCGAGAACGGCAGCCGTACGCTGTTGAGCCCCAGCTCCCGGAATCCCGCGACGATGGTGTCCAGCGGCGCCCGGTCGAGCCCGAGCGGGATCCGCCCCGAGTTCTCCCCCGCGTGATGGTTCGCGTCGACCAGGGTGTCGCCGGAACCGTTCCACGTGCCGCTCGCGCCGTGCCAGTTGCCGGAGCGCAGTTTGAAACGCTGCCCGTCGGCGTCGACGATGTAGCGGCCACGGGTCGAGAGTGGGCCGGTCCATCCGGGTTCGGCCGCCAGGGCGGCCGGTGCGCCGGGCAGCAGGGACGTCAACGACAACGACAGAACCACCAGCAGGCGTACGACGGTGCGCATCCATCCATTGAAGAACATGAACGGATTTCAGGAAATACCTTTCGGTGACCCAGATCACCGATGAGTTCCCGGAGCGGGGCCGGTCTACCCCGTATGACCAACCCGGTGAAGGGCCCCGCCAGCTATTTTCCGTCGATCGAGAAGAAGTACGGGCAGCCGATCGCGTACTGGACCGACCTCATCCGATCGTCCCCGCTCACCCGGCACGGTGAACTCGTCACGTGGCTGAAGACCGAACACGGCCTCGGGCACGGGCACGCCAACGCCCTGGTCGCGCACACCCTCGCCGAACAGTCGAACTGACCGGACATCACACGAGGGTCCGGATCCCGCCAAGAACCGCAACCCATCCGGCGGTCACGGGGGCCGTCCGGATGACAGCGCTCAGCGTCGGCCGGGCAGGAGCTATCACCATGCGCCGTCGCCTGGAACTGGGCAGAGGGCTGCCATGTGTGCCGAGTCGCGGCTCGGGACGGGCGGCGGTCGGCCGGACCGGGACGTACCCGGTCCGGCGAGGCCGTCAGGAGGCGCGGGCCGTCAGGAGGCGTATGTCTGGAATTCGGCGATCCTCGGCGTACCGGAAGAGCTTGTGATCTTGAAGGTCAGCTTGGTGGTGGAGGTGGCCGCGAAGCTGACGTTCCCGCCGCCCGTGCCGGAGGCCAGAACCGTGCCGGTCGCGCCGTTGATCACCTGGTAGGCGCCGATCGACGAGCCGGACGCCTCGACGATGGTGATGCGGGAGACCTTGGTGGCCGCCGGCCACTTGATCGAGATGTCACCGGTGGCGCCGTTCGGCGACCAGTAGGTGGCCGTGTTGCCGTCCTTCACGTTGCCGTAGCTGGTTCCGCTCGCCTTGCTGGAACCGTCCGCGCCGGCGCCGATGCTCAGGTTGACGCCGCTGGTCGCGGTGGCCGTCGGAGAAGCGGTCGCGGTGGGAGAAACAGTCGCGGTGGCGGTGGCGGTGGGAGAAACGGTGGCAGTTGCGGTGGGGGAAACGGTGGCGGTCGCGGTGGGAGAAGCGGTCGCGCTGCACTTTCCGTCCGAGACCTTCAGGCCGATGCCGGCGCCCGCGGTGGCCGCCACGATCGACGGGACGCAGGACGCGTTGTCGAGGGTGAACGCGTACGGGATGGTGACGCTGGTGGTGGACACCAGGTCCGGGCCGGCCGGGTTGTTCTCGGTGCCCTTCGCCGACCAGGTCACGTTGTCGAGGATGTTGCCGGACACCTGCCAGTAGCCGGCCGCGTCGGTGTAGAAGGTGCCGAGCACGTCCTTCGAGTCCTCGAAGTAGTTGCCGTCCACCCGGGCCTTGGCGCCGGCCCGCGAGTTGATGCCCGACTCGTTGAGGCTCACGTAGTGGTTGTTGTAGATGTGGGCGACCCCGCCGCGCAGCAACGGCGTACGCGAATCGATGTTCTGATATTTGTTGTGGTGGAAGGTGATGAAGCTGTTGCCGGTGTCGCTCTCGCTGGAGCCGATCAGGCCACCCCGGCCGGAGTCGCGCAGGATGCTGTAGGACAGCGTCACGTATTGGGTGTCGTCCTTCATGTCGAAGAGGCCGTCGAAGCCCTCCGACTCACCACCCGAGGCGATCAGCGTGGCGTGGTCCACCCACACGTTGCGGACCGTGCTCTCCATGCTGATCGCGTCACCGCCGTTGGACAGCGGCGAGCCGGACTTCTTGACGTTCTGCACCGTCACGTTCTGGATGACGATGTTGCTGGAGTCCCGGATGTGGATGCCGAGTTGATCGAACGTGGCGCCCGCGCCCACACCGACGATCGTGACGTTGCTGATCTCTTTCAACTCGATACGATCGGCCGCCGTGTTGCAGCTGTCACCGGACACCTTGCTCGTGTTGCCGTGATTGATCGTGCCCTCAACCTGAATGATGATCGGCGTGTCACTGGAAGCCCGGGTGCACAGCGCGTTGTGGATCGCGGTGCCGGTGGTGGCCTTGACGGTGGCCCCGCCCGCGCCACCGGTGGTGCCGCCGTTCTGGCTGGCGAAACCGGTGACGGTGGCTTCCGCGGCCGACGCGTCGTGCTGGGGCAGCCCGAAGGCGATGGCTCCGGCGACGCCGGCCACGCCGAGGACGGCGGAGAGTCGCAGCGCGACTGATCGTTTCATGGTCTTCACCTGTTCTCCGGGGGATGATGCGGCGGGCTCTGGGGGGATGGCCGCCGTGTCGATCACCCACTAGTGGTGACGGATCATGGATTGGTTGCTCGCTCGGAGAAGAAATCTCGTCCCGGAGGCCGGGCGGGTGGTGACGTCCGGGCCTTCTCCGGGGGCGGTCTCGCGGCGAGCGGCCGGTCGAGGTGGCCCGCCCGGTGCCTCCCCCGGTTGACCGCAGGGCCTAAGCTCGGTCGCTCGACAAGCTGGAGGCGGCCGCGACATGACCGACATGACCACCCGGCGTCGTCTGGTGGCACCGCTGGTCGTCGGCGTTCTCGCCGCCCTCGGGACGCTGGCGACCTATCACGTGTTCGTGCGCACCATCTCCGGGCAGTGGCTGGACACCGCCGCGATGCTCGGCACGGACGTGGAGCATCCCCGGCTCGCGCAGATCCTGACCCGGGTGCTGAACGGCACCACCCTGGCCGGTCTGGTGCTGGTCTGCCTGGTCGTGGTCGCGGTCGGTGTGGTCCGGCGGCGGCCCGGTCTGGCGGTGGCGGCGGCGGTGCTGGTGCTCGGCGCCAACGGCACCACCCAGTTCCTCAAGGACGTCCTGACCCGGCCGCCCATCGACCGGCTGGAGTTCGCGAACTCGCTGCCCAGCGGCCATACGACGGCGGCCGCGTCGGTGGCGTTCGCGGTGGTCCTGGTCCTGCCCGAGGCGGTCCGCGCGACCGCCGCCCTGTGCGGGGCCGGTTACACGGCGGCCATCGCGATCGCCACCGTGTGGTCGCAGTGGCACCGGCCCAGCGACGCGGTCGCCGCCATGTTCGTGGTGCTGGGCTGGGGTGCGCTGGTGGTCCTCGGCGTCCGGCTGACGAGCCGGGACCGGACGGCCGCGACCGGCCGCCCGACCCCGTTGGGTGTGCTGCCGCTGGCCGTGACCGGGCTGGTCACGGCACCGGCCGCGGCGCTGGGCTTCCTCGTCGCGAAGGCGTCCGAGCCGATGACCACCACTCCGGAGCCGAGCCGCATCGCGGTCGCCTCCGGAGCGGCCGGGGTCGCCGCGGTCGTCGCCGGCGCCTTCCTGGTGTGGCTGTGGCTGGCGACCGACGGCGTACGCGGTCAGGAGGTGCGGCGGAAGGTGGCGTCGGCGCGTTCGGTGGCGGTGGAGACCGGGTCGATCCGCAGCACGTAGTTGCTGTGCCGGATGTAGTGGGTCGGGAAGTTGTACGACTGGAACGACGACCAGGAGGAGTCCGCCAGCCCGGCCACCTGACGGAAGGTGGCGTCCTGCCGGAACGTGGCGGTCCCGTTGTTCGGTTCGAGCCGCAGCACGTAGTTGTTGTGCCGCAGGTAGTGGCCGGGGAAGTTGACCGACTCGAAGGACACGGCGGTGCTGTCGGCCAGGCCGGCCACGACGCGGAACTGGGAGTCCAGCGCCGGGGTCACGTTCGCGTCGATGCGGGTGGCGTAGTTCGAGTGGCGTACGAATCGGTCCTGGAAGTTGTAGGACTGGATCCGCTGGACCGTGACCGCACCCGGGTTGCCCAGCTCGCCGGAGGGTCCGGCCAGCACGGTCGCGGTGGAGACCGGGACGCCCAGGTTGGGGGTGCCGTCGGCGTTCCAGGAGATGCGCTGGGCCCGGCTGGTACGCGTGGTGCCGCACCCTTGCGAGGTGGAGTCGTTGGCGTGGTAGACGATCCAGTCCTCGGTGCCGTCCGGTGACTTGAAGAAGCTGTGGTGGGCCGGCCCGTAGACCCCGTTGGCGTCGCTGCGCTGGAAGAGCGGGTTGGCGAGCTTGGTCCACGCGGACCGGTTGAGCGGGTCGGAGCCGGTGAGTTCGAGCGCGCCGATCTTGTAGTCGGGTGTGCCGCAGAAGCTGGCCGAGTAGGTCAGGAAGGTACGGCCGTTGCGCTGGAGCACGTAGGGCCCCTCGTTGACCGGGTTGCCGACCCGTTCCCAGGCCAGGGTCGGCTCGGAGATGATGATGCCGAGCGACGCGGGTGTCCACGGGTTGGTCAGGCGGGTGATGAAGAGGCTCTGCAACCCGCCGTTCTCGAATCCGCCGTTGTTGTTGAAGGCGGAGAACACGAAGTAGTTGACCCCGCCGACGGTCATCACGCTGCCGTCGATCGACCAGCCGTTGTTCGGCATCAGGGTGAGCGCGCCCTTGTAGGTGTACGGCCCCATCGGGTCGGTGCCGGCGCTTTCGAGGACGTGCTGGCGCTGGCCGCCGCAGCAGGCCGACGGCCCGGCCGAGTAGTAGAGGTACCAGCGCTGCCCGTTGGGCCCGTTGAGCAGGTGCAGGCTGGGCGCCCACATGTTCGACACCGCGTTGGGCTGCGACATCGTGAACACGGTCGTCTCGGCGGCGGTCTTCAGCCCGGCCAGGGTGGTGGACCGGCGGATGAGGATCTTCCCGGTCCACGTCGTGGCGGCGTAGTAGTAGTTGCCGTTGTAGTAGCTCATCCACGGGTCGGCGCTGTTGGGCGTGCCGACGACGGGGTTCTGATAGGACGCCCCCGGCGCGGCGAGCGCCGGGGTGGGCGTCACGATGAGAGCCATCGCGGTGACCAACGCGGTGACCAAGGCCCGTATCCGCACGGCGCGCCTCCTAAAGCGTTAACGCTCACAAAGATGACCGGCATGTTACGAGACATCCATACCCGTCACAAGGCTTGATCTCCGGCTCCCGCGACCGCCTTCTATTTCGGCGACGTTTCTTGACGCGACGGGTGATCGCCGTGCATGTTAACGATCACACCTCCCCGTCCCCCACCTACGAGGAAGTCATCGATGGGTCTTCGTGCTCGCATCCGTCGCAAGCTCACCGTCGCGCTGGCCGCGACGGTCGTGCTGCTGGCCGGCTTCGCCTCCCCGGCGTCCGCCCAATACATCAGCGTCAAGAACCCGGTCGTCTCGCAGCGCGCCGACACCGCGATCTTCAAGCACACCGACGGCTACTACTACATGACCGCGTCGGTGCCCGACTACAAGCGCGTCGAGCTGCGCCGTGCCACCACCCTCCAGGGTCTCGGCACCGCCGCGACGTCCAACGCGTTCGTCGCCCCGTCCAGCGGCGCCCTCAGCGGCTGGATCTGGGCGCCGGACATCCAGTACATCGACGGCGCCTGGTACATGTACTTCTCGGCGTCGCCCAGCACCGCCGTCTTCGACCAGCGGCTCTACTGGATCCGCAACACCAGCGCCAACCCGATGACCGGTACGTGGAGCGCCCCGCAGCGCTTCAACACCGGCTGGGAGTCGTTCCAGCTGGACGCCGCGGTCTTCGTCAACAAGGGCGTCCGCTACTTCGCCTGGGCCCAGGACAGCCCGTCCACCAGCTTCAACAGCCACATGTACCTGGCCCGGATGAACGGCCCGACCGCGATCACCGGGACCGCCGTGGAGATCGCCCGGCCCACCGTGGCGTGGGAGAAGGAGGGCGTCGCCGGCGTCGTGGAGGGCCCGTCGCCGCTGGTCAAGAACGGCCGTGTCTACATCGCCTACTCGGCGTCCGCGACCGACTCCCGCTACAAGCTGGGCCTGCTCTCCTCGTGGGACACCGCCGACCTGCTCAACCCGGCGTCCTGGTACAAGCATCCGAACCCGGTCTTCCAGACCGCCAACGGCGTCTACGGCCCCGGCCACGGCAGCTTCACCGTCGCCGAGGACGGGGTCACCGACATGCTGGTCTACCACGCCCGCGACTACGCCACCCCGACGCCGGACGCGCTGACCGACCCGAACCGGCACACCCGCATGCAGCAGCTGCTGTGGCGGGAGAACGGCGACCCGTTCTTCGGCCAGCCGATCCCGAGCACCGTCACCAACCCGGGCATCCGGGGCCAGCACAGCAACCGGTGCGTCGACAACTACAACCGCGACACCACGCTCGGCGCCCTGGTCCGTCTCTACGACTGCAACGGCGGCACGGCGCAGCACTTCGAGCTGACCTACCGCAACGGTACGTACTACGAGATCCGCAACCGCAACACCGGCACCTGCCTGTCGAACATCAACGCCAGCACCGCTCTGAACGCCGACGTCGGCCTCTACACCTGCAACGGCTCCACCAGCCAGCAGTGGATCGTGCTGGACCGGGGCAGCGGCTGGTTCTCGCTGCGCAACGTCGCCGGCAACACCTGCCTGGACAACTACAACTGGGACGCCGCCAACGGCGCCCGCCTCTCCCTCTACACCTGCAACAGCCTGGCCGCCCAGAACTGGCGCCTCGGCTAGAAGTGACCGCGGGGGCGGTCGCCCGCCCCCGCGACCCCTCAGCCGATCGCGAAACTCGGGTGCGGCGGCTGGTTGTACGCGGTGTTCTGCCAGGCGACCGCCTCCCGGTACTGCCGGTCCTGCATCAGCGAGGCCCGCGAGATGCTGGTCGGATCGGTGGTCGAGTAGATCCGCAGGGCGGTGTTGTTCGTGGTCGGCCAGATGACCTCCTCCCGCCAGTCACCGAGGATGTCGGCCTGCAATGACGGGGTGGCCTTGGTGCCGTTGTTCGAGTGCACGCCACTGGCGGTCAGCAGCCGGGTGTCGCCGCCGGTTCCGTACTTGTCGATCCGGGTCTGGTCGAGCAGCTCCCGCTGGGCGTCACCGTCCCACCAGATCACGAAGTTCGTCGACGACGGTTTGCGGCCGATGTTCGCGCCACTGGTGCTGCGCAGGCCGTCCACCGCCGACGACCACGACTCGGCGCCCGCGCTTCCGGCGTAGATGTCGGCGGACACGCCCCGGCCGTTGTCGCAGCCGCACGACGCGGTGGACCAGATCAGAGCACCGGTACGGGCGTCCGCCATCCACATGGCCGGCTTGGACCCGTCCTCGGACACCTTGAAGACCTCCTGCCCCGAGCGGCCCGGGATCAGGTCGCTGACGTGGTAGGCGTCGCCGTGTCCCCGGCCGGTGGTCCACAGCCCGTAGCCGTTGTCGTCGACCGCCATGGCGCCGTACAGGATCTCGTCGCGCCCGTCGGCGTCCACGTCGGCGATGGACAACTGGTGGTTGCCCTGCCCCGCCCAGGCGGATCCGTTGGTGGACGAGTTGCTGTCGAACGTCCACTTGCGGGTCAGCGTGCCGTTGCGGAAGTCCCAGGCGGCGATCACGCTGCGGGTGTAGTAGCCGCGGGCCATGATGATGCTCGGGTACGACCCGTTGAGGTAGGCGGTTCCGGCCAGGAACCGGTCGACCCGGTTGCCGTAGGAGTCACCCCACGACGAGACGGTGCCGCGGGCGGGCACGTAGTCGGCGGTGGCCATGGCCCGCCCGGTCTGCCCGTTGAACACGGTCAGGAACTCGGGACCGGACAGGATGTAGCCCGACGAGTTGCGGTAGTCGGCGCTCGAGCTGCCGATCACCACGCCGGCGCCGTCCTTCGTACCGTCGGCGGTCTTCATGGCCACCTCGGCCCGGCCGTCGCCGTCGTAGTCGAACACCTGGAACTGGGTGTAGTGCGCGCCCGCCCGGATGTTGCGGCCCAGGTCGATGCGCCACAGCCGGGTGCCGTTGAGCTTGTAGGCGTCGATGAACACGTTGCCGGTGTAGCCGGACTGCGAGTTGTCCTTGGCGTTCGACGGGTCCCACTTGAGGACGATCTCGTACTGGCCGTCGCCGTCGAGGTCGCCCACCGAGGCGTCGTTGGCCGAGTAGGTGTAGGCCACGCCGTCCGGTGTGGTGCCGCCGGCCGGGATCTGGATCGGCACGTCCTGGTAGGCCGCCAGCAGCCCGACGCTGGGTTCCTCGGCCGCGAGGGTGACGGCCTCGCGGCCGTCGACGACCGGTCGCACGGTGTAGGCGGCGCCGGCCGGGGCGCCGGCGTCGGTGTAGTTCGTGCCGGCGGCGATCGGGGCGGCGTTGACCTTGACCGATCCGCGGTAGACGTTGAACGCCACCCCGGCCGGGTCGGACGCGAGCAGCCGCCACGACAGGAAGTTCCCTCGCGACGTGCGCAGAGCGACAAGACCACGGTCAAGATCTTCAGTGGTACGGGCGGACGGCGCGGCAGTCGCCACGGGGCCGCTCTCGACGGCGGCCACCGGGACGGCGCCACCGAGCAACAGTACGGTCGTGGCCGCCAGTGCGACGGCGCTTCGGGGCAGGGCAGAGTGGTTCATGGGGATCCCATCGTGTGCAGGAACGGGGACACACGGACCGCGCTCGGGGAAAGCGCGGGCGAAGCGAGCCTCGGGGCGGCTCGCGGTTTCTTGAGTATGTTAACGATTCAATCGAGGGTCAAGCTTCGATGCTCATCGATTGAATTCGGCACTCCCGGCCTCGCGCTGGACACGGCCGGACCCCGATCGAGCTCGGCAACCCGGATATCGCCGCAGCTCAACACGGTCACCCGACACCGTCCGGCAGGCCGCGGGCAACCCGGCCCGGCATCCTCCCGGGTCGATTCCGGCGGCCGGAACGGCACGGAGACGGCAGGAGACGATGCGCCCTGACCGCGGGCGAGCGGGACCGGTTGAAACGCTCGAATCACCTGCTGATGCTCTCGGCACCCGGACGCCGACGACCTCCGGGACGGCCTGCCGGCGGAATGACGTCCGGCGCCGGGATCAGGACGATACCGGCGCCGGAGCGGGGTCAGGCGGCCTCGGCCGGATGAGGGGCGGTGACCTCCCGACCGGGGCGGGTCAGGCGTGTTCGGCCGTGTAGAGGGCGGCCACCTCCTCGTCGGTCAGGCCCCGGTCGTAGGCGTGCACCCGGTCGATCGAGCCGGACCAGAAGTCGGTGCGGTTGCCCGCGTACTTCGCCCGGCCCACCGACAGCGGGCCGGTGCTCACCACGTCCGGGCCGGCCGGGACCGTGGCGACACGCCGGCCGTCGACGTAGAGGCGGATCTCGCCGGTGGCGTGGTCCCGGACGCCGGCCAGGTGGTACCAGCGGTTCAGTTCGGGCGTGGTGACCAGCCGGGCCCGGTTGCCGCCGGGCGTGCTGAAGGCGAAGGCGCCCTGCCCGTACTGGAGATAGAAGGGGTTCTCGGTGCGGCGGCCGTCCTGGCTGACCGCGGTGGCGTAGTTGCCGGGCAGCTCGTCGAGGGTCACCCAGGCCGCGACCGTGTAGTCCTTCGTGGTGTCGAGCACCGGCGCCGCCGTGTCGGCGTGGTCGCCGGCGCCGTCGAAGCGCAGCGCCGTGCCGCTCACGCCGGGAACCCACGCGGTGTCGCCGGTCAGGGTCAGGTGGCTGTCGCCGCCGCTGTCGCGGGCGGCCGTGCCGCTGCCCTCGTCCAGGTTCCAGTCGCCGTGCCCGGGATAGGTCCGGGCCTGACCGGACGCCGCCCCGGCCGCGATCACTTTCGCGTTCACCGCCCGTACCGCCGCGGGGTCGACCTTGATCTCTCGCCGGTCGTAGGTCCAGAGGCCGTTGAGCTCGGTCTCCAGGTCGGTGATCTGGGTGTAGACGGAGCCGGACAGCTCCGCTCCGGCCGCCTCCAGGTAGAAGCGCTCGGTGTTGTCGACGTACTTCGCGGTGAGCGCGGCCTTGTCGGCGACGCCGCTGTAGATGACGGCGGGCGGGCCCGGCCACATGTGCCCAGGAGTACGCAGGGTGAAGCCGCCGTGTTCACCGTCCATCGCGATGCGGGTGGCGTCCGGGTAGGGCGGATCGTTGTTGACGTAGTCGTGATGGTCGATCACGTCACCCTTGCCGGAGTCACCCTTGGACGCGCAACAGTTGACGCCACTGTGCGCGTTGACGATGCGGGACGGGTCGTCAATCTTGACGGCGGTGGCGATCTGTCCGGTCGCCGTGCGGTCCCATTCACCCCAGCCCTCGTTGAAGACGATCCATCCGATGATCGACGGGAAGCCGTGCAGCTGGCGCATCATCTCCCGGCCCTGGCTCAGGAACGCCTCCCGGCCGGCCGTGCTGGTGATGTCGGCGGAGACGAAATCCTGCCAGACGAGCAGGCCGAGTTCGTCGGCGTGCCGGTACCAGCGGGCCGACTCCACCTTGATGTGCTTGCGAACCGCGTTGAAGCCGAGCTTCTTGGTCTCCGCCAGGTCGAAGCGCAGGGCCGCGTCACTGGGCTGGGTATACAGGCCGTCCGGCCAGAAGCCCTGGTCCAGGGTGGCGAGCGAGAAGATCGGCTTACCGTTCAGCACCAGCTTCGGGAAACCGCCGACGTTCAGTACGGCGACGTCACGGAGGCCGAAGTAGCCGCGGACGGAGTCATTGCCGAGCCGCACGTCGAGGTCGTACAGGTAGGGGTCGTCGGGGCTCCACAGGCGCGGCTTGTCGATCTTCACGTGGACGTCGGTGTTGGTCTTCGCCACCGCCCTACCGGCGATCCGGCCCTTCCGGTCGCGGGCCACGACGACCGCCGTCGCGTCGGCCGCGGAGGCGACCCGGACGGTCACCGACCCGGTCGCGGCGTCGGGGGTGACGACCAGGTCGTCGACGGCGACCGGGGCGACCGGCTCCATCCAGACCGTCTGCCAGATGCCGGACGACGGCTCGTAGACGATGCCGCCCGGGTTCAGCGACTGCTTGCCCTTCGGCTGGTTCGGCCCGGTCACGTCGGTGACCGCGACGATGATCTCCTGCTGGCCGTGCTTGCGGAGCGCGCCGGTGATGTCGGCGGTGAAGGCCGTGTAGCCACCGGTGTGCGTGGCGACCAGCGTGCCGTTGACCCACACCTTCGCCTCGTAGTCGACGGCGCCGAAGTTGAGCTTGATCCGCTTGCCGGTCCAGCCGCGCGGAACGGTGACGAGCTTGCGGTAGAACATGTGGTCCTCGCGCCGTTCGATGCCGGACAGCAGCGACTCGACCGGGTAGGGCACGATGATCCGCTCGCCGAGGGCCTTGCCGAAGACCGGCTGCTCCCCGGCCTGGGCCGCGGCGAACTCCCACGGCCCGTTCAGGTTGATCCAGTCCTTGCGGATCAACTGTGGACGCGGGTATTCGGGCAGCGGATGGCGCTCGTCGACCCGGTCACCCCACGGCGTGGTGAGCCGGTGTGTGGACGTGTTGACCGCCGAGCGGATGACCTGCGGGACCGTCTCGCCGCCGACGACGAGCCCACCGCCGCCGTCGTAATTCACCCGGACCCGCTGACCCTTCTGGATCTTCTCGGTGAGGGTGACGACCGCCCTGTCGCCGTGCTTGCGGACGCTCCGGATCGGGAAGGCGGTGGTGTCCACCTCGACCTTGAGGTGCTGGGCGAGGGTGCCGAGGTCGTCGACGGTCGCGTCGAAGTCGGCGATCAGGGTGCGGCCGTCCGGCTGGACGGTGAACGCGACCGGGAAGACCTGGAAGCCGTCCGGCGGCGTGAAAGCGCTCTCCGGGACGATCTGCCTCTCGAGCCCGGCGCCCGACCACCGCAGGAACAGGTTCGCGCCGCCGACGTCCTGGAACATCTCGATGCGGACGTCGTGCGCCTCCCCCGCCACCAGCGGCACCGGGGCGCTGACCTGCTCGCGGTCCCAGTCACCGACCCAGTGGTCGATCACCGGCCGCCCGTCGATCAGGAACCGGAACCCGTTGTCGCCGATCATCGAGAACGTGTAGTCGCCGGTGGCCGGCGCCGTGATCTTTCCGGTCCAGCGTGCGGTGGTGTGCTCGGTGCGCCCGGTCAGCGACGCGAACGTGCCGGCCAGGCCGGGCAGGTCGATGTTCGCATCGAGCAGGATCCCGCCGAGTTCGGCGAAGTCCCGGGCGCCCGGCGCGGACATCCGGAAGTACTCACCCTTGAGGCCGTGCACCGGCGGCGCCGCGGAGGCGGGCGCGGCGGGCGCGGCGAGGACGGAGAGAACCAGCAGGACGGCGAGGAGCAGGGTTCTCCCGGGCGATCGGGGCATCGATTGTTTCCCTTCGATCGACGACACTGCAAACACACTGAACTATTTGCATACGTGAGTCAACAGAAGGCAACAGCTTCGGACATGTTCGCGCGAGGTTCGCCGTCCCCGTCCCGGGCAGAGCCCGACGGGGCCCGGCCCGGCACCGGCGCGCGGCTCGTCAGTCGCGTTGGATGGGGATGCAGTTCCCGGTGTGGTAGCTGCCGTCGGCGGCCCGGGCCAGCCCGTGTCCGCTCTTGGCGATGCGGGCGCACACCTTCGGGGCGTCGCCGACGGCCTCGAAGTCGGCGTCGCTGGTCCGGCGCACCGAGGGTTGCTGGTCCTCGAAGTAGTACTCGCCGTGCGCGGTCACCTGGCTGCCCATCGTCGTCTCGTCGGGATTCTGCCCGTCGCCGCCGTAAACGTGCAGGTGGAACCCCTTCACGGTGTCCGGGGTCTCGCCGTTCCAGTCCGCCTCGTACCAGATGACGAACTTGCCGTCCCGGATGGTGGCGCGGGAAAGGCAGACCCAGCGCGGGCTCTGCCTCATCTGATCGGTGCACGCCTCGTCGGCCGGCACCGGGGCGGCGGCCGCGCTCGCCGGAACGCTCGCGCTCGGCGAGGCGGTCGCCCCCGCGGCCGGAGTGTGCTGCGGGCTGTGCATGCCGGCCTCGGTGGCCGGGGCCTTCGTCCTGTCGTCCCCGCCGAACCTGTCCACCGCCCAGACCGTGCCGGCGACGCCGGCCAGTAGCGCGACCACGGCGGCGGCCAGAACAGCGCCGACGGGGCGCGACAGCTTCGGCCGGCCGGCCGGCGACGCGACGGCGGCGGTCGGCCCGGCCGGCTCCGGAACCGGCGCTCCGGAGGTCGCCGGCGGCCGCGACGATTCCGGGGCGGGCTCGGCGGTGGCCGTCCAGGCGTCACCGGGCCAGGCCGGGGCGACGGCCTCCGCGGCGCCGGTCGCCCACGGGTCGACGGCCTCGGGCAGCACCAGCGCCGTCTGGGCCTCGGCGATCGAGGCGCCGGCGTGCCAGGCGGCGCCGAGCGCCACCGCGTGCTTGGGGTGGGCGTCGACCGCCACCGGACGGCCGAACTCCGCGCCCACCATCTGCGCGACCAGCGGAATCCGCGACGACCCGCCGACCAGCAGCACCGAGTGCAGGTCCGCCGGCTCGATTCCGGCCGACCTGACGGCCCGGCGCAACGCCTCGGTCGGGCCACTCAGCACCGGGCGGACCATCGCCTCCAATTCGGCGCGAGTGAGCCGGACCTCGGTGGTGAGAGCCGGCAGCAGCACCGGGATCGTCACGTCGGTGTCCACCGACAGCGCCTCCTTGGCCTGCACACACTCCTCGCGGAGGCGGGCGACCGCGGCGGTCACCGCCGGATCCTCCCCGTCGAGGTCGTCCAGCGCGCCGTCGAGGGAGCCGGCGACGTGGGCGAAGATCGCGGCGTCGAAGTCGATGCCGCCGAGACGCTCGATCCCCTCCGGCTTGCCGATCAGGTCGAATCCGTCCGGAGTCTTGCGCAACACCGCCGCGTCGAACGTGCCGCCGCCGAGGTCGTAGACGGCCACCGTCGCGTCCGGCTCCAGCCTCTGCTGCCGGGCGTAGAAGACCGCCGCCGCGTGCGGCTCGGTGATCAGCTGGACCGGCCGCTCGATGCCGGCCAGCCGGAGCACCTGATACAACAGATCGATCTTGTACGGTCCCCAGTTCGCCGGATGCGAGACGCAGATCGCGTTCGGCTCACCGCCCTCGCGGGACGACACCTCGTCGATCACGGCCCGCAGCATCCGGGCCATCAGCGACTCGGCCGAGTACGGTGCCCCACCGAGCAGGATCGGCGTGGGGTCGCCGAGACGCCGCTTGAACTCGCGGGCGACCCGGTGCGGCTCGGTCAGCCCACGACGGCTGGCGATCTCGCCGGTCAGGATGGTCTCGTCGGCGCGCAGCAGCACCACCGAGGGTACGGCCGCCGACCGGCTGCCCAGCGAGACGATCTCGGCGTGGCCGGAACGCCAGACGGCCGCGGCCGTGTAGGTGGTTCCCAGATCGATACCGAGCGCATACATCCCGAGGACTCCGGATCCGGTCGAGGGCGTGACCTGCCTCCCCCGGGCCGGGGGGCTACCAGAATAGGGTCAGGCGGACGGCCGGGCCGCCCGGGAGATCTCCGGCGTGCCGGGCTTCACACGACCGGGCGGGCCGCCGGGGGGACCGGCGGTCGCGGCCCCGTGGATGTACATGCACCGCCCCCTGCCACAGCGGCGCGTGCCGTGGCAGGGGGCCGGTCCGTTCCGAGCGTCAGAGGCCCCACCCGTAGCGGATGCGGTCGCGGCCGGAGGCGTTGCGGACGGCCAGGTTGAGGTTGGTGCCGCTGCCACTGAAGGCGAACATCGAGTAGTAGTCGAAACCCGAGGTGCCGGTGGGTTTGCCGCCCAGGGCCGGCCAGTAGGTGCCGCCCATCTGGTTGTCCCGCATGACCTGGGTGACGGCGCGGATGTGGCGTACGAAATTGTCGGTGCTGTTCGCGTCGGCGTAGTTGAGCCCGGTGGACATCGGGGCGCCGAACTCGGTCACCACGGCGCGGGAGGCGCAGTTGCCGAGCCGGGTCTGGATGTGGCTGCGGAAGGCGTCGTAGGTCATCGCGCTGTAGAAGAACGCGTAATGGTGGAACGAGAGCAGCGTGCCGCTGAACCGGCTGTCGTTGCAGACGTCCCGCAGGTCCTGGCTGTACCCGGTGCCGCCGATCAGCGTCCGGGCCGGCACCGCCGAGTAGTGGTAGCTCATCCAGTTCGCCGCCACGTTGCGCCACTCCGCCGAACTGTAGCCGTGCGGCTCGTTCATCGGCTCGAAGTAGACGTTGGTGTTCCCGCCGTATTGGTAGGTCACCTTCGACCACATGGTGTTCCAGGCCGCGATGTTGGTGATCCGGCCACCGGAGGCGGCGCCGTCCTCCCAGTAGGCGAGGATCACCTTGAACCCGCGGGCGGTGGCGGCGTCGATGGCGCCCCGGTAGTTCTCCCACCACGCTGTGCCGACGGTGTGCGTGTTGATCGGCAGCCGGACCGTGTTGACGCCGATCGCGGCCATGTCGTCGTACAGGGCGTTGGCCTTGGCCCGGACCGTCGCGTTGCTGTCCGACGAACTGAGGCCCTGCACGACCAGCGGGCCGGTGCTGAAGTTGTCGCCCAGCACCGCCCAGTTCATACCGCGGAACTGGTTGGTGGCGGCGGCCGCCGGTGACGAGCCGACGGCGACGGCGCCCAGCGCGGTCAGGGCGGTCACCAGGAGAGGGGTGAGGATCCGGCGCAACGGTGTCATGGGGAGTCCAATCATCGGGGAATCGCGGTGCCGTGGCGGCAACCGGAGCAGCCGACCGCGCTCAGGCCGGTCCACGTGTCGAGGTCGGAGCTGGTCGCGGTCCAGATCCCGCCGTTGGTGTACTTGTCGATGTAGATGCGCCACCGGCCGTCGTCCAGCCGGACCAGGGACGGCCCCTCGTAACCGGAGGCCCACAGGGTGCCCCGGTTGATCCAGCCGCCGGTGAGCCGGTCGGTGCTGGTCCAGTGCTCGATGTACTTGGTGGTCTCGTTCTTGACGAAGGAGTGCCAGGTGCTGCCGGACTTCACCACGTACGCGTCGATGTGGTTGAAGCCGAGGCCCCACATCTGCTGCGGCCCGCTCCACGAGGTGAGGTCGCTGTTCTGCGCCGTGTAGACGTACGGCCGGAAGCAGTTGGAGCAGGTCGTCTGGGCCACGTTGGCGATGATGGTGACCGTGCTGCCCTCGATGTAGAACTCCGGCGCCCAGGTGAACCGGGTGCTGCTGATCCCGGACGGGACGGTGGCGATGTTGGTCCAGTTCAGCAGGTCGGTGCTGCGGGCCACCGCGAAGTACGTCGAGTTCGTCGTCCAGGACTGCCAGGTGTAGGCGATGAACCAGGTGCTGCCCCGCTTGATGATGCTCGGGTCGCGCAGCACCCCGGTCGGGCCCCGGAAGTTGGTGTCGTACAGGACGTTGTAGCTGGTGCCGCCGTTGGTGGACTGGTAGATCCACAGCTCCTGGTCGGCCGCCCCGTCGCCCTTGAAGGTGGCGTAGATCAGCGTCGTGGCCGCGCTGGCGGGCTGGGGCAGGGCCAGGCCGCCGAGGACGACGGCGACCAGGCCGGTCACCGCCATCAGAATGCGTTTCATCCTTCCTCCCTTCGTGGACCGCACACTGAATATGTTCAGTCGGGATGACAGGTGTCCACGAAGCGAGCAAGGGCACTCAGAACCGTTCACAACCGAACATGAACGGTGCCGATCGGAAGGTCAGAGCAGGCGCGGGGGCGGCGGCAGCGCCGGGCGGTCGAGCCACGCGGTGAACAGGTCGTCCAGCGGCGCACTCGTGAACCGGGCGGCGTGCGCCTTGAACAGGGCGGTCGTCACGGTCCGGTGCCGGTGCTCGGCCACCCAGGAGCGCAACAGTGCGAAGAACGCCTGCTCACCGACCCGCACCCGCAGGGCGTGCAGGGTCAGCGCGCCGCGTTTGTAGACGCGCGGGTCGAACATCCGGTCGACGCCCGGGTCGCCGACGACGACGGTCGCCGGCTGCGCCGCCGCCCAGGCGTGCCATCGGGCCGCGTGCACCTGTTCCGGCACGCCGCCGGAGACCTCGGACCACAACCACTCGGCGTACGTGGCGAAGCCCTCGTTGAGCCAGATGTGCCGCCAGTCGGCGACCGTGAGGCTGTTGCCGAACCACTGATGGGCCAGCTCGTGCACGACCAGCCGCTCGTGGGTGCGCCGCCCGTCGACGTGGTTGCGCCCGAAGACGGCCATGCCCTGCGCCTCGACCGGGTCGTCCAGCTCGTCGTCGGTGACCACCACGACGTACTCGCGGAACGGGTACGGCCCGAACAGCCCCTCCAGAGCCGTCATGATCTCGCCGTGCCGGCCGAAGTCGTGCCGGAAGGCGGCGCGCACCCGCGGGGTGATCGCGGCCCGCTGGGTCACCCCGCCGGCGGCCAGCTCCACCAGGTCGTAACGGCCGATCTGGACGCTCATCAGGTACGGGGCGGTCGGCTCGTCACGCTCGTACACCCAGGTGGTCGATCCGGCCCCGCGGCGCCGGGACACCAGGTCGCCGGTGACCAGCACGGTGTACGGCGACGGCACGGTCAACCGCACCAGGAACCCGGCCTTGTCGTCCGGCCGGTCGTTGCACGGGAACCAGGACGGCGCCCCGTTCGGCTGGCTCGCCACCAGCACACCGTCGGTCAGCTCGTCCCACCCGATGTCGCCCCACCGCCCGGAGACCGGCACCGGCTTCCCGCCGTACCGGATCTCGGTCTTGAAGGTCGCGCCGTAGCCGATCGGGCGCTCCGGTTTGATCCGGAGCTTGCCCCGCCGGTGGTCGAAGCTCGCCGGGCGGCCGTCGACGCGCACCCCCTGGACCCGCATCCCGGCCAGGTCCAGGCTGAACCGTGACAGCGGCTGGACCGCCCGCGCCGTGACGATCGCCTTACCGGCCAGCCGGTTCGACACCACCCGGTAGTCGAGGTCGAGTTCGTAGTGCAGCACCCGGTAGCCGCCGTTGCCGTGCTCCGGCAGGTACGGGTCGGGGGAACGGTCGGCGCCCGGCGTGGCCGGTGGGTTCATCAGAATTCTTTCGTGGATACTCCGGCCTTCAGGCCGGAGAGGAAACGGAGTTGCCTGCGGAGCAGGACAGGGATAGCCGATTCGCCGTCCCGGCGAATCGGCGTCGGCACACCGACCCGCCACGACCGCGCTCGTACGCCTGTTCTATCCTGCGTGGATGGTCAGGGTGGTGGAGCGCGGGTATCGGTACCGCTTCTATCCCACCCCGGCGCAGGCCAGCCTGTTGACGCGGACGTTCGGGTGTGTCCGGTTGGTGTACAACCTGGGTTTGCAGGCCCGCCGTGACGCCTGGCAGCAGCGGCAGGAGAAGCTCGGCTACGGGGCGACGTCGGCGTTGTTGACCGGCTGGAAGACGACCGCCGAGCTGGCGTTTCTGGGCGAGGTGTCGTGCGTGCCGTTGCAGCAGGCGTTGCGGCATCTGGACACCGCCTACCAGAAATTTTTCAAGGGTGAATGCCGGTTCCCGCGGTTCAAGTCGCGGAAGAGGTCGCGGCGGTCGGCGGAGTTCACCGCGAGTGCCTTCACCTACCGGCAGGGCGAACTGCGGCTGGCGAAGCTGATGGGCGCACCTCTGGCTGTGGTGTGGTCGCGGCCGCTGCCCGAGGGTGTGGTGCCGTCGACAGTGACCGTGTCCCAGGACCGGGCCGGCCGCTGGTTCGTCTCCCTGCGGTGCGAAATCCCAGCCGCCACCGCCCCTATCGCCGAAAAGGTGGTGGGGATCGACGCCGGGTTGAATCGGCTGCTGACCTTCTCCACCGGCGAGGCGGTGGAGAACCCGCGGCAGAAACGCCGCGCACGCCAGCGGGTGGCCCAGGCGCAGCGTGAGTTGGCGCGGAAGGAGAAGGGCTCCCGGAACCGGGAGAAGGCGCGGCTGAAGGTGGCGCGGGTGCATGCCCAAGTGGCTGACCGGCGCCGGGACATGTGGCATCAGGTGACGACTCGACTCGTGCGCGAAAACCAAACGCTCGTGATCGAAGACCTCGCCGTCCGCAACATGCTCCAAAACCACACGCTCGCGCGGGCGATCAGCGACGCCTCCTGGGGCTTGTTCCGTGAGCTGCTCGAATACAAAGCCAAGGAGTACGGGCGGACGCTGATCGTGGTGCCACGCTGGTACCCGTCCACCCGGCTCTGCTCCCACTGCGGAATGCGGGCGCGGAGGATGGATCTGTCGGTGCGGGTGTGGACCTGCATCGGCTGCGATATCAGGCATGATCGGGACGTGAATGCGGCCCGAAACCTGGTGGCCGCCGGGCTGGCGGTGTCGGCCTGTGGAGCTGATGTGAGACCTCAACGGGGAACCACCTCCCGGGCGGGCGATCGGCGATGAAGCAGGAAACACTCTGGGGCGACCCAGTGGAATCCTTGTCCCTTTCAGGGCAAGGAGATGTCAAGCCCAGGTCGCGATCGGGTTGCCGAGCCAGCGGGTGTCGGCGGGCACGGCGTCGCCGCGGGTGACCAGCGAGCCGGGGCCCACGGTGGTCCGGGCACCGATGCTCGCGCCGGGCAGCACGATGCCGTGCGGGCCGAGGGTGGCGCCCGCGCCGAGAGTGACCTCATCCATGCTCATGATCCGATCATGGAACAGGTGGGTCTGCACCACGCACCCCCGGTTCACGGTCGCGCCGGCGCCGAGACGGACCAGATCGAACTCCGGCAGCCACAGCGTCTCCAGCCACACACCACGGCCGATCCGCGCGCCGAGCGTCCGTAGCCACAGGTTCAGCAGCGGCGTCCCGGTGACGAACCGGAACAGCCAGGGCGCGCCGAGCACCTCGACGAACGTGTCGGCGAGCTCGTTGCGCCAGACGAACGACGTCCACAGCGCCCGCTCGCCGGCCCGGAACCGGCCGACCAGCAGCCACTTCGCCGCTGACGCGGTGAGCGCCGCGACGATCGCGGCGGCCGACAGCACCGGCCCGGCGGCGAGCGCGGCCACCGCTGCTCCGGCGGTCCGCCAGATCAGCGTGAGCACGGCGAGCACCAGGATCGCCAGGGCGCCGGAGCCGATCACCGGGACGACCCGGCACAGTTCGATCGCGGCGCGGGCCAGCCGCAGCCGCGGCGGCGGGTCGAAGGTGCGGCCGGTGTCGGCCGCCTCGACGACGCGGCGCAGCGGCATCGGCGGGGCGCCCAGCCAGGACGAGCCCTTCTTGGCCCGGCGCGGCGCCGACGAGAGCACCCCGACCAGGCCGCGTTTGGGCACCGACCGGCCCGGCGCGGCCATCCCGGAGTTGCCGAGGAACGCCTGCTTGCCGATCCGGGCCGGGGCGACCCGCAGCCAGCCGTGGCTCAGCTGGTAGGTGGCGACCATGGTGTCGTCGGCCAGGAACGCGTGGTCGTCGACGGTGGTCATGGCCGGGACCGCCAGCACCGTGGAGATCTCGGCGCCCCGGCCCACCCGCGCGCCGAGCAGGCGCAGCCACACCGGGGTGAACAGGCTGGAGTAGATCGGGAACAGCGCGACCCGGGCCATCCCCATCAGGCGCTCGGTGGTCCACACCTGCCAGGCGACGCGCCCGCGGACCGGGTGGAACCCCTCCCGCAGGCCGATGCCGAGCAGGCGCACCGCCGCCAGCACGAGCAGGGCGTAGGCGACCAGGTAGGCGACCGGCGCGGCCGGGACGGCGAGCAGCGCGGGGCCGCGGGTGTTCGCCCAGCCGGCCAGGGCGAGCGCGGGCAGCGCGGCGAGCACCGGGAGCAGGCCCAGCAGCTGGGCGGTGACGCTGTAGGCGGCCACCCAGAACGGGCCGCCGAGCCGGGAGGGTTCCGGGCGCCGCTCCGGCCAGCCGGTCGTGTCCTTACCGGCGACCGGTACGGCCGGGGAGCCGGCCCAGCGCTGCCCGGCCGGCACCGCGCCGGTCACGGTCGAGCCGGCGCCGATCCGCGCGCCTTTGCCGACCCGGGCGCCGGGCATCAGAGTGCTCCGGGAGCCGACCCGGGCGCCGGCGCCGACGCGCACCGTGCCGATCCGGACCACGTCGCCGTCGACCCAGTAGCCGGAGAGGTCGACCTCCGGCTCGACCGCCGCGCCGCGGCCGAGCTTGAGCAGCCCGGTGACCGGCGGCGCGGAGTGCAGGTCGACGTCGGCGCCGAGCCGCGCGCCGAGCGCCTTCGCGTAGGTGATCATCCAGCCCGCCCCGGCCACCCCGGTCGCGCCGGTCAGCTCGGCGAAGCGTTCGGCCGCCCACAGCCGGAGATGGACGTGTCCGCCGCGCGGGTAGGCGCCGGGGCCGACGCCGCGCAGCAGCAGCCGGGCGGCGGCCGCGGCCATGACGATCCGGCCCGGCGGGCTGAACAGCAGCGCCCAGGCGGCCGCGATCCACCACCAGGAGACCGCCGGGAGCAGCCCGACGGCGCGGCCCAGCGCGGCGGCCACGGTGAGCCAGCGGAGCCCCACCATCGCCAGCATCGGCACCATGAGCAGGGCCTGGAGGAACCCGGTCCGCCGGGGCGTGGGCCGCACCGCCCGGTGGACCGTGGTCTCGGCGCCGAGCCCGTCGAGCACGCCCGCCATCTCGGACAGTCGCGGATTCTGGTAGACGTCGGCCACCGACACCCGCGGGTGGTCCCGCCGGATCCAGGCGACCAGCTGTGCCGCGTTCAGGCTGCTGCCGCCGCTGCTGAAGAAGTCGGCGCCGGGCTCGGCCGGGCGGACCCCGAGGATCTCCTCCCAGCCGCCGGCCAGCCACTGCTCGGTCGCGGTCAGCCCGGCGTCCGGTGCGGCGCCGGGCACGGCCAGCGGCCAGGGCAGCGCCGCCCGGTCCACCTTGCCCGAGGTGCGGGTCGGCAGCCCGTCCACCACGGCCAGCAGCGGGACGAGCGCGGCCGGGAGCTGCTCGCGGATCCGCCGGTTGGCGGCCGCCAGGTCGAAACCGGCGGCGTCGTGCGGCACCAGGTAGCCGACCAGCAGCTGGTTACCGCCGGCGGTCCGCCGCACCGCGGCCGCCGCGCCGGCCACCCCGGACAGTGCCTGCAGCGCCGCGTCCACCTCGCCCAGCTCGATCCGGCGGCCACCGAGTTTCACCTGCTCGTCGCCGCGGCCCAGGAACAGCAGGCCGTCCGGCTCGGCGCGGACGATGTCGCCGCTGCGGTAGGCGCGGTCCCAGTCCAGGGCGGGCAGCGGCGCGAACTTCTCGGCGTCCTTGGCGGCGTCGAGATAGCGGGCCAGGCCGACACCGCCGATCACCAGCTCGCCGGTCTGCCCCATGGTGACCGGCTCACCGGACTCGTCGACGACGGCCAGCTCCCAGCCGGCCAGCGGCAGCCCGATGCGCACCGGGCCCTCGCCGGTCATCCGGGCGGCGCAGGCCACCACGGTCGCCTCGGTCGGGCCGTACGTGTTCCACAGCTCGCGTCCCCCGACGGCCAGCCGCTCGGCCAGCTCCGGCGGGCACGCCTCACCACCGAAGATCAGCAGCCGGACGTCCTCGAGCGCCTCGGCGGGCCACAGCGCGGCGAGCGTCGGCACCGTGGACACCACCGTGATGCGCTGCCCGGCCAGCCACGGGCCCAGGTCGACGCCACTGCGCACCAGCGACCGCGCGGCCGGCACCAGGCAGGCGCCGTGCCGCCAGGCGAGCCACATCTCCTCACAGGACGCGTCGAAGGCCACCGACAGGCCGGCCAGGACGCGGTCGCCCGGCCCGAGCGGCGCGGCGCCGTCGCCGGTGAGGAACAGGTGCGCCTCGGCGTCCACGAACGCGGCCGCGGCGCCGTGCGGGACCGCCACCCCCTTCGGGGTGCCGGTGGATCCCGAGGTGAAGATGATCCAGGCGTCGTCGGCCGGGCCCCGCCGACCCGGCCGCCCGTGCGGGGTGCCCCGCGGCGACACGTCCAGGCCGTCGCCCAGCACGGCGCAGACGCCCGCCTCGGCGAAGACCAGCTCGGCGCGCTCGTCCGGGTCGTCGGCGTCCACCGGCACGTACGCCGCGCCGGCCGCCAGCACACCGAGGATGGCCAGGTACAGTTCCGCCGTACCGGAGGAGATGCGGACGCCGACCCGGTCGCCGACGCCGATCCCGTGTCCGCTCAGCGTGGCGCGCAGCGCCTCCACCTCGGCGGCCAGCCGCCGGTAGGTCAGCGTGCCGGCGCCGGTGTCGATCGCGGGGGCGTCGGGGTGTGCCGTGACCGTCGCGTCGAGGATGTCGACCAGCGTGCGCCGGACCGGAGCGGACCGCGAGCGGAACACCGCCGGGGCCTCCGGCTCCAGGGTGAACTCGGGAAGCTCGATCAGTCGCGGGTCGCTCGTCACGGTCACCGTGCGCTCTTCCTCTCCGCCTCGGGGTCGACGTCGGCCGGGCGCCTGTCGCTGAACCGTCCGCGGCAGCCTTCGAAACTACGAGACGGGGACGGGGAAAGACGCCGGAATGACGGATACGTGTCCACTGACACACGGCAACGACCCTGTTACGTACCGAAAACGCCCTATGTAGAGCTTTCGAGGTCAAGGTCCCAGCACCCCCAACCCCTTTCTACCGGTACGCGTGACCTCGCCCCGCCTTGTTCCGGCCGTCCCGCCCGTGCGGCGCGCGCTTTCCGGGTGGTCCGGCCTTTGCCGCGCCCGCCGGGCTGAGATCGGTGGCGGCGGGCCGATACCTTGTGACGCATTCGAGGTCGCCGATCCGGCCGGGGAAATCACCCGATGTGCTGATCCCCCGGGTGGCCGTCGCGCGACCAGAATGATCGGCGCGGTGGAGGTGGGCCTCCGCCCCTTGGATGGTGGAGTAGGTCGACATGAGCAGCTGGCAGTTGTCCGGCTACACGACCGTTCGTCAGCTCGGCGCCGGCGCGTCGGGCAGCGTCGTGCTCGCCACCCACGACGAGACCGGCACCCCGGTCGCCATCAAATATCTGGTGCACGTGCTCGGCGACGACGCCGCCTTCCGGGCCGCGTTCCGCCGGGAGGCGCAGCTGCTCGGCGAGATCGACGACC
Organism: Actinoplanes flavus; assembly: GCF_017592555.1. Lineage (GTDB taxonomy): Bacteria > Actinomycetota > Actinomycetes > Mycobacteriales > Micromonosporaceae > Actinoplanes > Actinoplanes flavus. The sequence goes on from NZ_JAGFNS010000020.1 coordinate 64,763, forward strand.
CGCACGTCTCGCGCCTCTACGAGTACGTGGAGACCGCCGACGGCGCGGCGATCGTGATGGAGCTGGTCGACGGGGTGTCGCTGCGGCAGATGCTGCGGGAGAACGGCCCGACGACCCCCGAGGCGGCGCTGGTGGTGCTGAAGGGTTCGCTGGCCGGGCTGGCCGCGGCACACGCCCACGGTGTCGTGCACCGGGACTACAAGCCGGAGAACGTGCTGGTCACCGGTGATGGGCTGAGCAAACTCGCCGACTTCGGCATCGCCACGACGGCCGGTCAGGGCACCGGCACCGTCGTCACCGGCACGCCCCGCTACATGGCCCCCGAGCAGTGGACCGGCGCACCGGCGACACCCGCCTGCGACATCTACGCCGCCACCGCCACCTTCTTCGAATGCCTCACCGGCCGGCCGCCCTACGACGGCGCGAACCTGTTCGCCCTGCACGACCAGCACGCCAACGCGCCCATCCCGACCGATCCGGCCCCGGCGCCGGTGCACGACCTGCTCCGGCGGGGCATGGCCAAGCAGCCCGCCGACCGGCCCCCGCACGCCGTCGCCTTCCTCGACATCCTGGAGCGGGTGGCCGGTGCGGCGTACGGGCCGGACTGGGAGGACCGCGGGCTGCGCGAACTGGCCCGCCGGGCCGCCCTGCTCGCCCTGCTGTGGCCGTTCCCGGACCGCGCCGAGAACGCCACCAGCCTCGCCTCCACGACGGTCGGCGCCGGCACCGCCACCGGCCGCCGCGCCCGCAAGGTGACCGCGGCCGCCGCGGCCGCCGTCGTCGCGACGCTGCTGATCGCCGGGGTGGGGTACCGTTTCGCCGCCGCCGACGAGGCGTCCCCGGTGATCGCGGCGGGTGAGGCCGCCGATCCCACGACGGTCGCCCCGGCGACGGCCGGCCCGATCCCCCCGGCGGCGTCGGCGACACCCACGGCCGCACCGGCCACGGACAGCCCGGAGACACCGGACGCCACCACCGGCCCGACATCGACGACGGCCCCGGCCACCCGGTCACCGTCCACGCCGGCCCCCACCACGACCACGACCCCCACCACGGCCGCGCCGAGCCCGTCGGTCAGCACCTCCCCCACTCCGCCGCCGGACACCACCGCGCCCGCGGTCGGCGCGGTCCGGGCCAGCCCGACCAGGCTGGAGTCGGAGAAGTGCACCTACGGCAACCGCTCGAGCACCGTCACGGCCACCGTCACCGATGACGAGAGCGGGCCGGCCGAGCTGAAGGTGACGTTCCGCTACACCCTGAACGGCGCCACCTCGACCGTCGCGATGAGCTCGGCCGGCCGCAACGTCTTCCGGGGGACGCTCACCTCGCTGCCGATGCCCAAGGTGGCCACCCGGATCCCGATCTCGGTCGTCGCCGTCGACGCCGCCGGCAACTCGGGGCGGTCGGCGTCCCCGGTGTACGTGACTCTCGACAACATCTGCACCCCCGGTTAGGAGCAGGGCCGTGCCGGAGGAACCCTTCGACGACCGGGCGATGCCGGAGCCCGCCGATCCGTGGCGGACCCTCGGCCGCCCCGGTTCGCCCGACGAGCGCACCGCCTACATCGGGTCCTCCGGCGAGCGCACCGCCCCGGTCGGCTCTCCCGACGAGCGCACGGCCCATGTCGGTTCGCCGGACGAGCGCACGGCCTACTTCGGTGCCGCCGACGAGCGCACCGCTCGGCTCGGCGACCCGAACGCGACCGTGCACCTGTCCGGGCCGCCCCTCGTACCGACCGTCCACGCCGGTGGCGAGTCCGAGCCGACCATCCGCACCCACAGCGAGATGCGCTTCGGTCCCGGCGTACCGGTGACCCCGGTGGCCACCCCCGCCTGGCCGGCCACCGCCCCGCCGGCCCGCGCGCGCCCACTGCTGCGCCGGCTGGTGTCGCTGGTCTCCGGCCTGCTGACCCTCGCGCTGGTCGTGGTGGTCGGCCTCTACCTGTGGCAGCGGCTGCGCCCCCTCGAGGTGGAGAGCGCCACGGTGGCCGTGCCCCGGCCCGCCGGGAACCGCTGCGACGTCGCCGTCGACGTGGTCGCCACGGTGCGTACCAACGGACGCGGCGGCACGATCCGCTACCAGTGGTTCCGCTCGGACGCGCCGCCGGGGCCGGTGCTCACCGAACGGGTGGGCCGCGGACAGCACACCGCCACCCTCACGCTCACCTGGACGTTCACCGGCGTCGGCACGGCCACCGAGACCGCCACCGTCAACATCATCGAGCCGTCGCCGGCCCAGGCCACGGTGCCGGTCGCCTACCGCTGCCGCCGCTGAGGTCTGCTCCTCCCGGTGTCAGCCGACCTCGGCCGGCGTCGCCTGGACGGTCACGATCGCCGGTGCCGGGTCCTGTTCGTCCTGCGGAAGCGGCATCTGCCAGTCGGTCAGTTGCCGGCGGGTCAGCCCGAGGGTGTTGTGGCCCACCCACTGCTCGACGATCCGGCCGTCACGCAGCCGGAAGGTGTGGATCTCGCTCTCCACGCCCTCCGCGCCGGTGGGCGGGAAGGTCATGAACGGGCCGGTGTTGTGCCACCGGATGCTCATCCGGAGGGTGACCCGGGTGCCGTCGGCGTTGCTGAACTCGTCGTGCAGCGAGGCCGTCAGCCCCGGATGTGCCCGGTGGAACGCCGCGAGGAAGCCCGTGATGAAGGCGGGGCCGGTGTCACCGCGACGGAACGGCGTGTAGAAGACGACGTCGTCGGCGTACATCTCGGTCAGGGTGTCGTAGTCCGCGGAGGCCACGGCGGTGAGGTAGCGGACGCCGAAACTGTCGGTCATGGTGGATGCCTCTCGGATCGGGGTGGAACGGACCAGCGGACCTGCTGGACAGCGGTCGCCGGTTCCGCACCGGTGCGTTCGGCCCATACGACGCGGGGCGCCCGTCCTCTGTGACATGCCGTGCGAAGTAGGGTGAGAACGAGATCGGAAGCCGCGGCGGGAGGCCTCGCGTGTCCGGACAGACCGTGTTCCCCGACGATTTCCAGCGCCATCGCGGGCTGCTCTTCCAGCTGGCGTACCGGATGACCGGCAGCACCGCCGACGCCGAGGACGTGGTCCAGGAGACGTGGCTGCGCTGGCACCGGGTGGAGCCCGGGACGGTTCGTGACCCGAGGGCCTTCCTGGTGCGCACGGCCACCCGGCTGGCGATCGACCACCTCCGCCGAGAGCGGGTGCGCCGCGCGGCGTACATCGGACCGTGGCTGCCCGAGCCGCTGCCGAGCGCGCCGGGCGCCGACGAGCCGGTGGCGCGGGCCGAGTCCGTCTCGATGGCCGTGCTGGTGCTGCTGGAGTCGCTGTCGCCGCTGGAGCGTGCGGTCTTCGTGCTGCACGACGTCTTCGACTTCGGTTACCCGGAGGTGGCCGAGGCCGTCGGCCGTGCCGAGCCCGCGGTGCGCCAGCTCGCCGCCCGCGCCCGGGCGCACGTCCGGGAACGCCGCCCGCGGTACCACGCCGATCCCGCGCTCCGGCGGACCGTCACGGACCGGTTCCTGAAGGCCTGCCTGGGCGGCGATCTGAGCGAGCTGATGGACGTGCTCGCTCCCGACGTCGCGCTGTGGGCCGACGCGAACGGCTCCAACGAGATGCCGCGGGAGGTTCTGTACGGCTGGGACGCGGTGGTCGCGTTCTTCCGCGACTCGATCGAACTGTTCCCGCCGGACCTCGCGGCGCACCCCGCCGACCTCAACGGAGGGCCCGCCGGTCTGCTCACCACCGCCGACGGGGTCGCCGCGGCGGTGCTGCTCGACCTCGACGAGCAGGGCCGGGTGGCCGTGGTCCGGCTGGTCCGCAACCCGGCGAAGCTCACCCGGCTCGGTCCGGCACGGTATCGGCACCCAGTTCCCGGGCGATGTTCATGACGTAGCGACCGTACGCCGAGCCGGCCATGCTCCGGCCGAGGCGGTGACACTGCTCGGCGTCGATGTAACCCATCCGCAGGGCGATCTCCTCGAGGCAGGCGATCTGCACGCCCTGGCGTTCCTCCAGGGTGCGTACGTACTGGCCGGCCTGGAGCAATGCCTCCGGGGTCCCGGTGTCCAGCCACGCGTACCCCCGGCTGAGTTCGACCACCCGGGCCCGGTTGCAGGCGATGTAGGCGTTGTTGACATCGGTTATCTCGAGTTCGCCGCGCGCCGACGGGCGGATGTACTTAGCGATGTCGACCACGTCGTTGTCGTACAGATAGAGACCGGTGACCGCACGGTGGGACGGCGGGTTCTCCGGCTTCTCCTGGATCTCCAGGATGTTCCCGTCGGCGTCGGTGACGGCGACACCGTATCGGTGCGGGTCGGTGACCTGATAGCTGAACAGGGTGCAGCCTTTCACCTGCGTCACCTCACGTTGCAGAAGCCGGCCGAACCCGCTGCCGTGGAAGATGTTGTCGCCGAGCACCAGCGCGCAATCATCGGAGGCGATGTGTTCGGCGCCGATGAGGATGGCGTCGGCGATACCGCGCGGCTCGGGCTGGACGGCGTAGGTGAGGGCCACGCCCCAGGGGGAGCCGTCGCCCAGAATCTCGCGGAACAACGGCAGGTCTCCCGGGCGGAGAACGATGAGGATCTCGCGGATCCCGGCTGCCATCAGAACGGCGAGCGGATAGTAGATCATCGGTTTGTTGCCGACCGGGAGCAGCTGCTTGGAAAACGCGATGGTGAGCGGATGCAGCCGTTTACCGTTCCCGCCGGCGAGGACGATACCCTTCACGGCGATACTCCCATGTCTGTCAGTGTGAGGTGATGTCGGCGGTGGACGGACCCGGCCATGTCAGAGTTCGGCGCGCAGTTCCCAGAGCTCCGGGAAGAAATGTCTCTCGCAGGTGGCGCGCAGATAGGACACGCCGGACGAGCCGCCGGTGCCCGCGCTGTTCCCGATGACCCGTTCCACCATCAGGACGTGCCGGGCCCGCCACATCGTGATGCCCTCGTCGTGGTCGAGCATCGCTTCGGCCAGGACGGTGACCTCGTCGACGGGGACCTTCGACCGATAGAGCTTCACCAGATCGGGGTTGCCGCGCCGGGCCCGGAGCCGCTGGAACTCGTCCCACAGCGACGGTTCGGCCAGACGCCGTTCCAGGCGCCGCCGTTCGGCGCCGGACATCCGCAGCGTGGCGAGCAGGTTCTTCCTCTTGAGCCCGGAGAGGCATTCGATCTCGCGGAACTGCACCGATTGCAGACCGCTGGCGCCGCCGAGGGTGCGGCGCATCAGCGCGTAGCTGCCGGGGCTGATCGTCTCCAGCGTCGCCACCTGCTCGACCATGACGTCTTCCACCGAGCGGACGCGGCGCAGGCAGTGGACGGCCACGGCGATGTCGTCGGCCGCGACGGCCGCCACCGTGGCGTCCAGCTCGTAGAGAATTATCTTGAACAGCAGCTCGAATGCCTGGTGCACGGTGAAGAAGAAATGCGCGTCGTGCACGTCGGGCGATTCCCGGGGCAGGGACAACAGGGAATCCAGGCGCAGGAAATCGCCGTACGTCGGTTCGGGTACAGCCACGGGCCAGTCCAATCGCGGTCTCGCCGGCTCTGACGTTCCGGCACCCTCGTTGCGGTGTGAACCCTGCCGCATTCCCGGGGCCGCCCCAACCCCCACTTGATCGGGGTATTCCGGTCGATCCCCGCCTGATACCGTCGCCCGCACCCGGCTATTCGGTCACGCGATCACATAATGGCTTGCCGCCGCCCTTTCCGTTCGGGCAACAAATGAGCACACGGAACGATAGCAGGCAGGAAAAAGGGTCGGTACCCCATTCAAATCGGGGTTCTGCGCACCGGCACGGTGCGGCAGCGTGGCCACCGCGACACCGGCGCGCGATGCGTTTCCGAGCGCCGAGGACGACCCCGTCGTACACGTTCCGCCCACCGTTGCCCACGGAGGAGAACCGATGACGCCAGCCCGGACAGCCACCCCTCACCGGCACCGCGCGGGCCGGCCCGCCGCGCCGGCCCGGCTGGGCTCGCTCCGCCCGGATCCGTGCGGCCGATGAGCGCGTTCCCGCGTGCGGCCGACCACGCCGGCGAACTGCCTCCCGAGTTCGGCCGGCTCCGCCGGGAGCAGCCGCTGTCCCGGGTCCGCCTCGCGGACGGCCGGACGGCCTGGCTGGTCACCCGCTACGAGCACGTCCGGACGGTACTCGCCGGGGAGGGTTTCACCCGGGACATCCCGGGGGCCACGTCCGGCGCGGGAGCCGGGATCCGCACGGTCAACATGGACGGCCCGCCGCACACGCAGCTCCGCGGGCTGGTGGCCAAAGCCTTCACGGTACGCAACGTCGACCGCCGTCGCGCCCGGGTGGAGGATCTCACCGAACGCCTGCTCGACGACCTGGAGAAGGCCGGACCGCCCGCCGACCTGGTCGGTCATCTCGCGCGGCCGCTGCCGGCGCTCGTCATCGTCGAGGTGCTCGGCTTCCCCACGGACGACCATGAGCTCCTGCACGGCTTGTCGAACCGCATCACCGCGCTGACCGGCGACGGCAGCGACCAGCGGGCGGCCTGGCAGGAGTTCGCCGCCTACGTGGGCGGGCACGTCGCGGTGAAACGGGCGGCGCTGGCCGCCGGGGCATCGCCGGACTCGGACGTGCTCAGCACCCTCGTCCATGCCCTCGACGCCGGCGGCCGGCTCGTGCTCGAGGAGCTGGTGAACCTGACCATCGTGATCCTGGCGGGTGGCCTGGAGACCACCGGGACCTCGATCAGCGCCGGGCTGCTCCGGCTGCTCACCCACCCGGCCGAGCTCGGCCGGCTGCGCGCGGACCCGTCGCTGGTGGACACGGCGGTCGAGGAGATCCTGCGCTACCAGCCGGTCATCGACGTCAACCGGCTGCAGATCGCCACCGAAGACGTCCGGCTGGACGGCCGGCTGATCCGGGCCGGTGAGCTCGTCCAGATCTCGATCAACTCGGCCAACCGCGACGAGGCCGTCTTCACCGGCGGCGGAAGCCTCGACGTGGGCCGGCTCCCGAACCCGCACATCGCCTTCGGCCACGGCGCCCATCACTGTCTCGGTGCGGCGCTCGCCCGCCTCGAGCTCCGGACCGCGCTCACCGCGGTGCTCCGCAGATTTCCGCGGCTCAGCCTCGCCGTACCGGTGGAGAGCCTGCGCTGGCGGGGCGGTCACGTCACCTTGGGCCTCGCCGAACTCCCCGTCACCTGGTGACCGCGTCCCCGCCGTCATAGCCGGAAGGAGGAACACCGTTGCTCGTCTGCCGATACACCGACGCGGGCCGGTACGGATACGGCCGCATCGACTCCGGGTCCGGCGGCACGCACCTCTCCCCGGTCCGCTACGACACCGCGGCCCGGAGCTGGGTCCCCGCGGGCGGACCGTCGCGCCCGCTCAGCGACGTCACACTGCTCGCGCCGGCCGAACCCACCAAGATCGTTTGCCTGGCCCTGAACTGGGCGGCCGGCGATCGGCCCACCGGCGGCCCACTCCCCCGCGCGGCGGACTCCGCGGTGCTGCTCAAACCGTCCACCTCACTGATCGGGCCGGACAGCGCCGTCGTCCATCCGGGTCCGGACTGGGAACTGCGCCACGAGGCGGAACTCGCCGTGGTGATCGGAGTCCGCTGCTCCCGGGTCTCCGCCGCCCGCGCGCCCGACGTGATCGCCGGCTACACCGCGGCGAACGACATCACCGCGTACGCGCGCCGGACCCCGCAGAACGCGGACCGGCAACCCGTGTGGGCCAAACACTTCGACGGCTGCACTCCCCTGGGCCCCTGGCTCGCCACCGGTCTCGACCCGGCCGACGTCGTACTCAGCTGCCGGGTCGACGGTGAGCTCCGGCAACAGGCCGGCACCCGGGACCTGGTCGTTCCCGTGGCCGACGTGGTCGCGCTGGTCAGCGAGCACATGACGCTGCTGCCCGGCGACGTGGTGCTCACCGGGACCCCGCCGGGTTCCGGCCCGCTGCCGGCCGGCAGCCGGGTCGAGGTGTCGGCGACCGGCATCGGTGTCCTGCGCACCACGGTCGACGCGCCGTCCCGGCCCGGGGAGCGCCGCACGGCCGCTGCTCTCTCGACCTCCCTCGACGGAAAAGGACGGTGCCACCGATGACAGCCACCGAGGAGCATTCCCGGGGCCGCCCCGGGACGCTCGCGTTCCCGGGCGACGGCCGCCCGCTGCTCAGCGACCTGAGACGGATCTGGACGGCCGGCGACGACGACCCCCTGCGCCGGATCGCGGCGTACGCCCTGCTGCCGGCCGGCAAGCTGCTGCGGCCGCTGCTGGTGCTCGAGTCCGCCAAGTCGGTCGGCGGCTCGCCCGACGACCTGGGCGAACTCGCGCTCGCCGTGGAGTATCTGCACGTCGCCACCCTCATCCACGACGACATCATCGACGAGGACGACATCCGTCGCGGCCGGCCCGCCGTGCACGCCGCTTTCGGCACGCCGGACGCCATCGTGACCGGTGACGGGCTCCTGCTGCAGGCTTTCGCCGCGCTGACCCGGGTGAGCCCGGCCGGTGTCACCGACACCGCGCTGAGGTCGGCGGTCGCCGTCCTCGCGGACGCCGGCATCGACCTGTGCCGCGGGCAGCTGCGGGAGGCCGAGCTCACCGGCGACCTGCACTGCTCGACCGAGCAGTACCTGACGATGGCACGGTTGAAGACCGGGGTGCTGTTCGAGGCGTCGTGCCGGATCGGGGCGATCCTCGGAGGCGGCCCGCCCGCGTGGGTGGACGCGCTCGGCACGTTCGGCGTCCATCTCGGTGTCGCCTTCCAGATCCGGGACGACCTGCTCGGCTTCGACGACAACGCCGAGCTCGTGGGCAAGCCCAACGAGAGCGATGTGGCGAACCGGCGCCCGACCCTGCCCATGTTGCTGGCCTACCAGAGCGCCGGCGCCGACGACCGGGACCTGCTCGAGAGGGCCTTCCGCGGCGAGCTGAGCGGGGTGCGGGCGTTTCCGGAGGTACGCCGGATCGTCGAGGAGACGGGCGCTCGCGCGGCGGCCGAGTGGCACGCCGCGGATCTGATCGACCGTGCCAAGCGGGCCCTCGCACCACTGCCCGGGAACGGCGCCGTCCTGACCGCGATCGCCGACTACGCCCGCGAGCGAGGGCACTGATCGTGCGCCGGGTCACGACGACGTTCGCCGCCCATGTCCGCACGTGGCGGCCGTACACGCTCTGGTATGTCGGTCTGGTGGGGTTGGCGGGTGCGGCTCTCGCGGCCGACCGGCCCACCGTCGCCCGGCTGGCGGCCGCGTGGCTGGTTCCGACGCTCGTCTGGATCGCGGCGCACTACCTCGGCGACTACCTCGACCGTGACCTGGACGCGATCGCCAAACCCCAGCGGCCGATCCCCTCCGGGCAGATGCGGCCGGGGACCGCTCTCGGATGCGGCGTGGCCCTGGCCGTCGGGGCGGGCGCGGTGGCCCTGGCCGTGAACTGGCGCGTCCTTCTGGTGTTCCTGGCGGGCATCGGCGGCGCGGTCGCCTACAACGGCTTCTTCAAGGCCCGGGGCATCTGGGGCAACCTCGTGCGGGGTTCGCTCACCGGCGCCGCCTTCCTCTGCGGTGAGCTGATGACCGCCCCGGCCCCGGTCCCGCGGCTGCTGCCGTTCGTGCTCGCCTTCTGCCTGCACGACACCGCGTCCAATCTCGTCGGCGCGCTGCGCGACGTCGACGGGGACCGGGCGGGAGGTTATCGCACCTTCGCGGTACGCCATGGGCTGCGCCGAGGAGTGTGGACCTCCGCCGGTCTCTACGCCGCGAGCATCGCCGCCGTGGTGACCGGGCTTCTGCTCGTGCCGCGGCACGACCGGTTCTCCGGCGTTCTGCTCGTCGTCGCGACGGGCCTCGGTTGTCATGCCTGGGCACCGCTGGTACGGGCCGGGGACGCCCTGTCCGCCCGGACGGCGCTGCGGTCGCACGCGACGCTCGTCGTCGAACGGGTCGTCCTGGCCGCCGCGGTGCTGGTTCCGGGCCTGGGCGCGCCGGTCACGGCGGCTCTCGTCACGCCGATGCTGCTGGTCACCGCCGCGAGTCAACGGCTGATGCGGACACGACACGAGTTCACCCCCGCCGCCCGGCCGGTCCTCTGGTCCGCCGTGACATCCGCGCGGCGCCCGGCCCGGACGATCGCCCCCATGAAGGAGAAGCAGCCGTGAGCTCCCCGGTGAACGATCAGGTGGACGGCGCCGTCGGGCGCGCGGCCGACGCCCTGTTCGCGGTACAGCGCGCCGAGGGTTCCTGGCCCAATCGCCGGCCCACCGCCGTGCTGGGCACGGCGGGTGCGGCGATCGCCCTGCATCTGGCCGACCGCGACCGCTCGGCCGGCCTGACCGCGCGCGCGGTCCACTGGCTGGGCGAGGCGCAGAACCCGGACGGCGGCTGGGGTGGTGTCGCCGGAGCGCCCTCGCAGGTGATCCCCACGGTGATCGCGGCGTCCGCGCTGCGGATCATCGCGCCGGAGACGACCCACGACCGGGTCCGCCGCGCGCTGGACCTGGTGCACGCCGACGGCGGGCCGACCGCCCTGAACGACGCCGGCATGGCGCACATGGCGTCGGCCTTCCTGACCCTGGCCGGGCTGCCGGCCGCGGGCGGCGCCCGCCGTATCCCGCTGGAGCTTCTGCTGCTCCCGGCACGACTGTGGCGTGCCCGGCTGTCGTTCCGGATGGCCCCGTTCGTCGCCATGGCGTTCATGCAGTCGCGGGGCCGTCCGGTGCGGGGCCCGCGCCGGCTCGCCCGGCGCGCCGGGTTGCGCCTGCTGAGCCGGATGGAACGACAGGAGAACGATCCCGGCGGGTACGGCGGCGACAACTGGCTGGTGGCCGTGGTCTGCATCGGCCTGGTCAGCGCCGGGGCACCGCAGGAGATGATCGCCCGTACCGTGGACTACCTGCGGGCCAACGTCCATCCCGACGGCTCCTGGCACATCATGCAGGGACTCGACGTCATCGGCGGGGCGTACGTCGCCCGCGGGCTGGCCGACGCCGGGTACACCGGCGACGCCCGCCTCGCCGCGGCCCGCCGGTGGTTGCGCGGCTGCCAGCAGTCCGAGGCCTTTCCGCTGTACGCCAGCCCGCCCGGCGGATGGGGCTGGGAGGGCCCCCGCGGCTGGCCCAACATCCTCGACAGCGCCAGTGTCCTCGCCGCCCTCGTCGTGGCCGGCGGCGAGGAGCCCGGCGAGGTGACGCGCCTGGGGCTGCGCTGGCTGGTGTCGCGCCAGGACCGCTCCGGCTCGTGGGGGACCTTCGTGCCCGACACCACGCTGCGCAATGACGGGCCGTGCCCGTACGTGACCGCGGCCTGTCTCGAGACGCTGATCGACAGCGGCGCCGCCGGCGATCCGGCCGTTCGCCGCGGCCTCGACTGGCTGCTCGGCCGGCAGCGGCCCGACGGCACCTACGAGGCGCTCTGGTACCGGGGGCCGGTGCCGGGCACCGCGATGGCGCTCGCCGCCTTCGGCCGGGCCGGGATGGCCGGGCACCCCGGCGCCCGCCGGGCCCGCGACGCCCTGCTGAGGGCCCAGTTGCCGGACGGCGGATGGGGCCCCGGGGACACCGGCGTGCCCGGCGACGATCCCACCGGCACCGTCGAGGAGACCGCCTGGGCGGTGCGCGCCCTGCTGGTCTCCGGGATGCCCGCGGACGACCCGAGGATCCGCCGGGGGGTGGCGTTCATCGTGGCGGCGCAACGCCCGGACGGGCTCTGGCCGGCGGCGCCGGTCTGCATGCACATCCGGGACGCGGCCTACTACGTGGACGGCTTGATCGTCGACGGGCTGAGCCTGCGGGCTCTCGGCGCCTATCGTGCCGCCCGGCACGCCGCCGCCGTCGCCGGCAGCGAGGTGTCATGACACCGCCGACCGACACCGACGTCGTGGTCTGCGGCGCGGGGGTGGCCGGCCTCGCCGCGGCCCGCGCCCTCGGCCGGCTCGGCCTGCGGGTGACGCTGATCGAGAAGAAGCGCCGGCAGCCGCCCGTGGCGAAGGGTGAGGTGCTGCAACCCGGATCGCTCGACATCCTCGACGGCTGGGACGTGCTGCACCGGCTCGAATCCCGGGACGCCGTGCGCCTGGACCGGCTCGCCGTCCGCACGGCCGACGGCCACGACCTGGCGACCATGGATTTCACCGCGCTCGACTGCGCACGCCCGTGGATGCTCGCCCACGACTACACCGTCATCCTGGACTGCCTGGAGGAGGCTCTCGGCTCGAACGTGCGCCGGCACCGGGGCGTCCTCGCGGAGGAGCTGATGCGCGACGGCGACGGGCGCGTCACCGGGGTGCACGTCTCCCAGGACCGGCGACGGCATTCGATCCGGGCCCGGCTGGTGGTGGCCGCCGACGGCATGTCGTCGCGTCTGCGGCGGCTGGCCGGCCTGACGGCGGAGCCGGTGGCGTACGGCCACAAACTGCTGTCGTTCGAGCTCACCGACGCCCCGGCCGGCGCCGCCGAGGTGTCCGCGCACATCACCCGCCGGGGCCTCGTCATGGTCTATCCCCTGCCGCACCGCCGCACCCGCGTCTACGTCCAGGTGGGCCCGGACGAGTTGCGGGGCATGACGGGCACCTGCCTGAAGGAGTGGTGCGACGGCTTGGTGGCCGACGTACCCGTCCTCGAGCCGCTGACCGACGCGCTCCAGAGCGGCCTGGCGCACCGGCAGGTGCTTCCCGTCTGGCGGTACTGTGCGGCTTCCCTGGTCGGTCCCGGCTTCGCCCTGGTCGGCGAGGCCGCGCACGGCGTACATCCGTTGTCGGCCCAGGGCATGAACACCGCGATCGGTGACGCTCACGACCTCGCGAACCGGCTGGCCGGGATCGATGCCGGACGTCCGGACGCGGTCGACGGCGCGCTGCTGGCCTACCAGCACGCGCGGGCCCGGCGGATCAAGGACGTCCACGTGATGAGCCACAACGCCGCACGGATGATCACGCAGACCTCGTGGGCCGGCCGGTTGCTGGGCCGCCGCCTGCTGAGCCGCACCGGGCGCAACCCCCGGCTGTCGCACCTCACCGCGTACAACATGTCCGGCCTCGGCATGCGCCCGCTGAACGTGGTGGACCGGCTGGTCCAGCTGGGCGCACTCCCCGAGACCCGCGGCCGCTCACCCATGCCTCTCCCGTGACCGGCCCGGAGCGGGCCCGCGGAAACGAGAAGACCGGAAAGGAACCGCAGATGTCCGACACACTCAAGACCGCTTTCGAGGTGACGCCGCTGACCGGTGCGCTCGGGGCGACGGTTCGCGGCCTGAGGCTCGCGGAGATCACCGACGAGGATTTCGCCGAGCTGCGCCGGCTGCTCCTGCAACACCTGGTGCTGTTCCTCCCCGACCAGCAGGACTGGGCGCCCGAGTCCCGGGTCGCCTTCGGGCGCCGGTTCGGCGAGCTGGAGGTGCATCCGTACCTCCCGCACCTCGACGGCCACCCGGAGATCCAGATCATCGACTCCGAGCAGGACGGCAAGATCCCGATCTGGCACACCGACATGACGTACTCGCCCAACCCTCCGGTCGGATCGGTGTTGCAGATCATCCGGACCCCCGGGCACGGCGGCGACACCATGTGGTCCAACCAGTATCTGGCGTACGAGTCGCTGTCGGCGCCGCTTCGCGATCTGCTCGACGGGCTGACCGCGATCCACGCCATCCACATTCCCGGCCTCGACAGCCGGGCGGAGCACCCGGTCGTACGGACGCATCCGGAGACGGGCCGGCGTGCGCTCTTCGTCAACCGGGCGCACACGTCGCACATCGTGCAGCTCAGCCGCAACGAGAGCGACGCGCTCCTGCAGTACCTCACCGAGTTCGCCACATCGCCCCAGTTCACGTGCCGCTATCGATGGACCGCCGGTGACGTCGCGATCTGGGACAACCGGGTCACCCAGCACTACGCGGTGGACGACTACGCGCAGAAGCGCACCGGGCTGCGGGTCGTCGTTCTGGGTGACGACCCGACCGGCGGCGAGCCGCGCTGGCCGGCGTACGAGCCGGCGCCGGGCGAGCGGTACGCGCCGAACCGGATGAACGCCAAAGAGTCGTACTGACCTCGATCCGAACGACCGCCGACCCCGCGACGACGGCCGATCCGTCAACCAGAGGGAGTGAAACGTGGCTTTGCTGGACACCGTTCGCGGCCCGGCCGATCTCAAGGCCCTGAGCGCTGATACGTTGCCGGCCCTCGCCGAGGAGATCCGGTCGTTCCTGATCGAGGCCGTCTCCCTCAGCGGCGGCCACCTCGGACCCAACCTCGGCGTCGTCGAGCTGACCATCGCGCTGCACCGGGTGTTCGACACCCCGCGCGACAGCATCCTGTGGGACACCGGCCATCAGACGTACGTGCACAAGCTGCTCACCGGCCGCAAGGACTTCAGCCGCCTTCGGGCCACCGGCGGCCTCTCCGGCTATCCCTCCCGGGCCGAGTCGGAGCACGACATCATCGAGAACTCGCACGCCTCCACCGCACTCGCCTGGGCGGACGGACTGGCCAAGGCTCACCGGCTCACCGATCGCCGCGACCGCCGGGTGATCGCCGTGGTGGGTGACGGCGCGCTCACCGGCGGCATGGCCTGGGAGGCGCTCAACAGCCTCGTCGACCAGCGACTTCCCGTCGTGATCGTGGTCAACGACAACGGCCGGTCGTACGCCTCGACCCGGGGTGGGCTCGCGCGGCATCTGGCGTCCCTGCGCACCGCCCGCGGTTACGAGGAGTTCCTCACCCTGGTCAAGCGGCTGCGGGAGATTCCGATGGCGGGAGCGCCCGTCTTCGACGTCATGCACGGGGTCAAGGCGGGGATCAAGGACGTCCTCGCCCCGCAGGGCCTGTTCCAGGATCTCGGGGTCAAGTACGTCGGCCCGGTCGACGGGCACGACATCGCCGCGACGGAACGGGCCCTGCGCAGCGCCGCGGGATTCGACGGACCGGTCGTGGTGCACTGTGTCACCCGCAAGGGCAACGGGTTCCCGGCCGCCGAGCAGGACGAGCAGGACCGGATGCACGTCGTCGGGGCGCCGGTGACCGGCCCCAAGCCGACGGACTGGACCTCGGTCTTCGCCGACGAGATGGTCCGCATCGGCGCGGAGCGTACCGACATCGTGGCCATCACCGCCGCGATGCTGGAGCCGGTCGGTCTGCGGACCTTCGCCGAGCGCTACCCGGACCGGGTGTTCGACGTGGGCATCGCCGAACAGCACGCCGTCACCTCGGCCGCCGGGCTCAGCCTGGGCGGGATGCATCCGGTGGTGGCGCTCTACGCGACCTTCCTCAACCGCGCGTTCGATCAGATCCTCATGGATGTCGCGTTGCACCGGTGCGGCGTGACCTTCGTGCTGGACCGGGCGGGGGTCACCGGTACGGACGGCCCCAGCCACAACGGCATGTGGGACCTGTCCCTGTTGCAGCTGGTCCCGTCGCTGCAGATCGCGGTGCCCCGGGACGCCACCCGGCTGCGTCTCCAGCTCCGCCAGGCGATCGGGGTGACGGACCGGCCCACGGTGATCCGCTATCCGAAGGGAGCCCTGCCCCCGGTCACCGAACCGGTCGGCACGGTCGGCACGGCGGAGATCCTGGCCCGGCCGGACGGCGAGAGCACGGTGCTGATCGTGGCGGTGGGCCCGATGGCTCTCCCGGCGGTGGCGGCGGCACGGGATCTCGCCGGGGCGGGGATCGCCGCCACGGTCGTCGATCCCTGCTGGGTCAAGCCGCTCGACGCCGAACTGCTGAAGCTGGCCGAGGCCCACCGGCTCGTCGTGACGGTGGAGGACAACGGCCGGGTCGCGGGCGTCGGCGCCGCGCTGGTGCAGGCCCTGCACGACGCCATGATCCACACACCGGTGCGGTGCCTGGCGCTGCCACAGGAGTTCCTCGCGCACGGCAGCCGGGCCGAGGTGCTGGCCCAGGCCGGGCTGACGGCCCAGGACATCGTCCGTGACGTGACCAACACCCTGCACCGGCTCGGCGCCGTGGCCGTGGAGGAGACACGATGAGCGTTGTCGGCATCGGCATGCCCAAGCCCCCGCCGCTGGAGTTGGCGCCCCGTCGCCGATCACGGCAGATCCGCGTCGGTGACGTGCCGGTGGGCGGGGACGCACCCGTCACCGTCCAGTCGATGACCACCACCGTGACGGCCGACGTCGGCAGCACCCTGCGGCAGATCGCCGAACTGACCGCGGCGGGCTGCCAGATCGTCCGGGTGGCGTGCCCGTCGCAGGACGACGCCGACGCGCTCGCCACGATCGCCCGGCAGTCGCCGATCCCGGTGATCGCCGACATCCACTTCCAGCCGCGTTACGTCTTCGCCGCGATCGCGGCCGGCTGTGGGGCGGTCCGCGTGAACCCGGGCAACATCAAGCAGTTCGACGACAAGGTCGCGGAGATCGCCCGGGCGGCCGCGGACGCCGGTGTGCCGATCCGGATCGGGGTCAACGCGGGATCGCTCGACAAGCGCCTGCTGCGCAAGTACGGCCGGGCGACGCCGGAGGCCCTGGTCGAATCGGCGCTCTGGGAGTGTTCCCTGTTCGAGGAGCACGGGTTCCGGGACATCAAGATCTCGGTCAAGCACAACGATCCGGTCGTCATGGTCTCGGCGTACCGGATGCTGGCCGAGCGCTGCGACTACCCGCTGCATCTCGGTGTCACCGAGGCCGGCCCGGCGTTCCAGGGAACGATCAAGTCGGCCGTGGCGTTCGGCGCCCTGCTGGCCGAGGGCATCGGCGACACGATCCGGGTGTCGCTGTCCGCCCCTCCGGTCGAGGAGGTGAAGGTCGGCCTGCAGATCCTCGAGGCGCTGAACCTGCGCGAACGGGGTCTGGAGATCGTCTCGTGCCCGTCCTGCGGGCGGGCGCAGGTCGATGTCTACAAGATGGCCGAGGAGGTCACGGCGGCGCTGGACGGCATGAACGTCCCGCTGCGCGTCGCCGTGATGGGCTGCGTCGTCAACGGTCCCGGCGAGGCGCGCGAGGCCGACCTCGGCGTCGCGTCGGGCAACGGTAAGGGCCAGATCTTCGTGGAGGGCCGGGTGGTGCGCACCGTGGCCGAGCCGCAGATCCCGGAGACGCTCATCGAAGAGGCCCTCAAACTCGCGAAACAGAGGGGCCACGAGATCCCCGAGATCTGAGCCCGGCAGAGACGGCCGTACCGATCGGAAGGATGTCCGCATGTCTTGGATGGCGCACCTGCTCGCCCGTGGCCGGGAGCGGTACGGCGACCGCACCGCGCTGATCGAACGGGACCGGCGACTCACCTACCGCGAGCTCGACCGGAGTACCGACAGCCTCGCCACGGCCTTGCAAGCCCGGGGCGTCGGGCACGGTGACCGCGTCGTGGTGATGTCCCACAACCGGATCGAGGTCCTGGAGACCTACTTCGCGCTCGGAAAGATCGGCGCGGTCGCGGTGCCCGTCCACTACGGTCACGTCGCGGACGAGGTCGCCAGGGTGGTGGAGAACTGCGGCGCCCAGATGCTCATCGGCGAGCGCAACCTGCTGCCGCCGGCCGGCGCCGGCCGGCAGGTGCTCGCGTTCGACTCCGACGAGTATCGGGAGGCGACCACGTGCGCCCCGCGGGGTGCGCGGGTCGCGGTGAGCGACGAGGACCCCCTCTTCATTCTGCACACCTCGGCGACCACCGGGCCGCCCAAGGGGGTGGTGGTCCCGCACCGCTCCCTGCAGGCCATGTCCGTCGCCTATCTGGCCGACGTCCAGCCCGCCGACGACTGTGTCTTCCTGCACTGCGGCCCGCTGTCGCACGGCGCGGTGGTCATTCCCCTGGCCCACATGGCCGCGGGCGCGACCGTGATCCTGACCCGGATGTTCAGCCCGCCCGACTGCCTGGCCACGATCCGCCGGTCCGGTGTCACGCATCTGTTCGCCGTTCCCGAGATGATCCGCTTCCTGCTGCGCGCCGGCATGCCGATCCGCGGTCGGCTGCCCAGCCTCCGGGAGATCGTCTACGCCGCGGCGCCCATGCCGCGGCAGCTCCTGCTGGAGGCCCACGCGGAGTTCGGATGCGGTTTCCGGCAGGTGTACGGCATCACGGAAGGCGGCGGCCCCATCGCCACCCTGTCGCCGGCCGACCACGACTACACCCCGGGCACCACCTCCGGACCGGCTGCCGTCGGCCGGAGTCTGCTCGGCGTCACCATTCGCAGTTTCCGGGCCGACGGCACCGAGCCGGATCCCGGATCCGTGGGCGAGCTCTGGGTGCGGACCCCGGCCCGCATGCTCGGCTACTGGGCGAAGCCGGACGAGACGGCGGAGATCCTCCGCGACGGCTGGCTACGGACCGGCGATCTCGGCACGGTCGACGACCGGGGATACGTCCACCTCACCGGCAGGGCCAAGGACGTGATCGTCCGGGGTGGCCAGAAGATCTTTCCCGCCGAGATCGAGACCGTCCTGCTGGGACATCCGGCGGTCCAGGAGGCCTGTGTCGTCGGGATCCCCGACGAGGACTGGGGCGAGGTGCCACTCGCCTATGTGACGGTGGCCGGCGAGGAACCGGCGCTCGTTCCGGCACTGCGGGACCGGCTGCGGGAGCGGCTCGCCCGCTACAAGCGCCCCGTCGACGTGCTGGTCCGAGCGGACCTGCCGCGTACGCCCATCGGCAAGATCGACCGGCGGGAGCTCCGCAGGCTGGCGGCGGAGGGTCAGCCGGCCAAGGAGAACGCGAATCGGTGATCGTGTCGCAGCGCGGCCCGGGTCAGGTCGTCGCCCGGTTCCCGCCCCGTCCCTGATTCCGCGCATGTCCCCACCGGTGCGGCGACATCCGGACGGCCGCGCCGGTTCCCCAGCAAAACTCAGGAGAATCGGTGGATACACGAACTCGCGCGCTGGCGTTGGACGATCCGATGACCAACCGCCGTTTCGCCGGCTCGGCGGCGGCCCGCCCCGGTGGTATCACGACGACGGAGGAGTTCCTCGCCTGGTTCGCCGAGCGGGAGCGGGCCCAGGAGCACGCGGTGACCCGCATCCCGTTCGACCGTCTCTCGGGATGGTCGTTCGATCCGGGGAGCGGGAACCTGGCCCATTCCTCCGGGCGCTTCTTCACGATCGAAGGCCTGCATGTCCGCACCGACCGCGAGTGGAGGAGCTCGTGGGACCAGCCCATCATGGTGCAGCCCGAGATCGGGATACTCGGCATCCTCGTCAAGGAGTTCGACGGTGTCCTGCACTGTCTCATGCAGGCGAAGATGGAACCCGGCAACATCAACGGCATCCAGCTGTCCCCCACCGTCCAGGCCACCCGCAGCAACTACAGCCGGGTGCACCGCGGTTCCGGCGTCAAGTACCTCGAGTACTTCACCGAGCCGGGGCGCCGTCGCGTGCTCGTGGACGTCCTGCAGTCCGAGCAGTGCGACGTGGTCCTGCACAAGCGCAACCGCAACATGGTCGTCGAGGTGCTCGACGACGGCCCCCCGCCGGACCCCGACTTCTGCTGGGTGACCCTGGGACTGATCCAGGATCTGCTGTCGCTGCCGAACGTGGTCAACATGGACACACGCACGGTGCTCTCCTGTCTTCCGGTCGCGACCGACGGCGACGCCACCGCGGCGCCCGGCCGCAGCCGTTTCGCGCGCGAGGTGCTGCACTCGCTGTCCTCCGGAGCTCAGCCGATGTGGACCACTCTGGAGGCCCTGCGCTGGCTGACCGATCAACGAGCGCGCCGGGAGCTGGTGCAGGAGCGGATACCGCTCGCCCGGGTCTGTGCGGGCGACTGGCGGCGGACGAGCACCGAGATCCACCACCGGGACGGGCGCTACTTCAAGGTGATCGCCGTCGACGTCCAATCCTCGGCGCGCGAGCTGCGCTCATGGACCCAGCCGCTGGTGGCACCGGTCAAGCCCGGCTTCCTGGGATTGCTGGTGGCCCGTTTCGACGGGGTGCTGCACGCGTTGATGCAGGCACGTGGCGCGGCCGGAACCCTCAACGGGCCGGAGTTGGCGCCGACCGTGCACTGCCAGCCGGACAACTATGCCGCCGTCCCCGAACGCAATCGCCCGAGGTACTTCCGCGAGTTGCTGTCCGCCGACCCGGCACGGGTGCGCTACGACGTCATGCTCTCCGAGGAGGGTGGCCGGCTCTACCACGCCGAGAACCGCTACCGCATCGTCGAGGCCGAGCCGGGCTATCCCCGCGCCGTCCCGCCGGGGTACTGCTGGCTCACCTTTCACCAGCTGGGCCAGCTGCTGCTGCACAGCAACTACCTCACGGTGGAGGCGCGCACCCTGTTCGTCTGCGCCCAGGCAATACGGTGAGACACAACCCCGTAACAGATCGTATCAGATGCCGCAGACGGCCGAACTGGCCCGAACTCCGGGCAAGCCACCCCCGGCCACCTGGGCACTTGCCCGCTCTAGAGCGAATCTGCGCTACGCTGCCATCGCCAGCAGCGGAAACATTTGTCATTGGCCGATGTAAATTTTCTCTAAAATGCCCAGTTAGATAACCACTTGCCCGTTCAGTGAGTTACGTCACATTAACTTGTGCTTCGTCGATCGAACAGGAACTTGTTAGCGTAGATCGAAGGTTGACTCGCCGACCGAAGGTAACGGTAAAGCGAGCCTGAGAACTTAGGCATGAACGGGGACGGGGAGATGCCTATCCATGCGCTCAACTCATCCGATTCGACGACGCCTTTCCGGGGCCGCACTCCGGCCCGCAATAGCCGGCCGTCCGCCTTATCGCCGCCGTGATTGACCCGCCGGTAGCTGCAACAAATATCGGTATGCACATGCACGGTTCAATTACGGTGGTGAAGACTTGAGGTACGAGATTCTGGGCCGCGTCAGCATTACGGTCGACAACAAGAAAGTGTCGGCCGGCACCAACAAGATGGAGGTGCTGCTGCGCACCCTGTTGATTCGCAACGGCCAGGTCGTGTCCACCGATCAGTTGATACAGGAATTGTGGGGCGACAACCCGCCGGCCCGAGCGGTCGCGGCACTTCACGTCTACGTCTCCCAATTGCGCAAGCTCCTGAAGAAGCTCGCCCGGAGTAACGACGTGATCACCACCCGTGCGCCGGGTTACGTCCTCGACCTGGGAAACGACCACCTCGACCTCAACGAGCTCGTCGCCCTGTTCGAGCAGGGGCGGCAACGACTCGGCGCCGGTGATTTCGCGGCGGCGGCCGACATCCTCGGCAGAACGCTGGACCTGTTCCAGGAACCCATCCAGGCGTCCTCCTACGACGGACCGATCATGCGGGAGTTCGCGGACTGGGCCGAGGAGCTGCGCGTCGAATGCGTGGAACTGCTCGCCTGCGCTCTTCTGGGGTCTGACCAGGCCAATGCCGCGGTCCGCCTGCTCCACTCGCTGACCACGGAGTATCCCCTGCGGGAGAACCTCTACGCGTTCCTGATGGAGGCGCTCAGCCAGGCGGGCCGCCGGGCGGACGCACTGCAGGTCTACCGCACCGCGCGCAGCCGGATCCGCGACGAGCTGGGGCTCGAGCCGTGCCGGTTCCTGCAGGAGACGCAGGAGTTCATCCTCAAGGACCGGCACGACGAGCTCACCCTGCGCCGCGCGTCGGCGGCGGCGAGCTCGGGCACCGCGACTCCCGCCGGCCAGCACCCGCACTGGATACCCCACCACTGCGTCATGTGAAACAGACGGTAAACGAACAGAAATCGTACGACGGCACCTGTCGCCGAACACCGGGCATCTGAACCGTCGCGCCCGGAAAAGGGTGCACGCGGCCCACCCGCCGCCACCCTCGAATGCGCGGACCGGCTGCCACCGAAACCATGCCCACCGGCACTTCGCGATGGTCGCCGTCGGTGACCGGCACGACCAAGAACCGCTTTAGCGGCGACGTTTAGCATTTCGAGAGATCCGGTCCGGACCGGACGGTCCATCACCCAGCCGAGGGAGTCATGGAACGCGACCAGTCAAGCGGGAGCGGCCCGGCGCACGCGATCGCCCGGAGAAAACGAACGGTGCTTGCCGAACCACGCGGTTTCTGCGCCGGAGTAGTCCGCGCGATAGCCATGGTCGAGAAGTCACTCGAAATACACGGGCCACCCGTCTACGTACGCAAAGAAATAGTTCACAACCAGTATGTCGTCGCCAGTCTCCAGCGCCGGGGCGCACGATTCGTCGATTCGGAGTCGGACGTTCCGGAAGGCGCCGTCTGCGTATTCTCCGCGCACGGCGTCTCCCCGCTCGTGCGCGACAACGCCGGCGCTCGTGGCCTTCGGGTGATCGACGCGACCTGCCCTCTCGTGTCGAGGGTCCACCAGCACGCGCGGCGCGGAGCCCGCGACGGCCGGCTGGTGCTGCTCATCGGGCATGCCGACCATGAGGAGACGCAGGGCACCTACGGCGAGGCACCCGACCGCACGATCGTCATCGACACCGTCGACGACGTCGACCGGACCGGGCTGCCGGCCGACACCCCGGTGACCTACCTGACGCAGACCACGCTCTCCGTGGACGAGACGGCCGAGGTGATCGACCGCATCAAGGCCAGGTTCACCGATGTCGTCGCACCCGGTACCGACACCATCTGCTACGCCAGCCAGAACCGGCAGAACGGCATCAAGTCACTGGCGAGCCGGTGCGACCTGATCCTCGTGGTCGGTGCGCGGAACTCCAGCAACTCGTTGCGCATGGTCGACGTGGCCCGCGAGACCGGTACCCGGGCACATCTCGTACCGGATGCGGCGGACTTCGACGAGACCTGGCTGAAGGACGTGTGGACGGTCGGCGTCAGCTCCGGCGCCAGCGTGCCGGAGATCCTCGTGGAACGGCTGATCGACCGTCTCGCCCGGCTCGGATACGACGACATCAGCACCGACGTCACCTCGGTGGAAGACGTGAACTTCGCGGTGCCGTCGTTTCTGACCACCACCACAGCCGCACCACCCGACCTCGTCGCCACCGAGGCGACCGAGATCGCCCACACCCCGGACACCCCGGCCGACCGCTCGGCGCGGCCGGACCACCACCGCCCGTACCAACGACAAGGAGGAGAAGACGATGACCGCCGTCGGACCTGAAGACATGCCTTCGCTCACCGCGCGACAGACCGAGGTGGTCCGGCTCGCCGCACTCGGCCTCACCGCCAAGGAGACCGCCCGGAAGCTCGGCATCTCGAAGACCACCGTGGACGAGCACCTCACCGAGGCACGGCGACGCGTCCGCGCCACCACGAAATCCCACCTCGTCGGCTGGGCCGTCGCCGCCGGGATCGTCTCCCGGTGAGGCGCACGGCTGTGGCGACCGACCGGGAAAGCGAGCGGACATGACCACCGACCACCTCGACCGCTCCGGCTACACGACCCCGCTTGCGGTCCGTGCGCTGTGGCGGCAGGCGCCGGTACGTGAGTTCACCACCGACGCCGGAGAGAGGCGCTGGCTGGTCACCGGGATGGAGCAGGTTCGGGCCGTGCTGTCGGACCCCCGGTTCAGCCGCGCCGAGGCAGGCCGGCTGGGCGTCACCATCGGCCCGGCGGCGGTCTTCCGCAAGCCCGGGATCAACGACCTCGACGCCCCCGAGCACACGCGGCTGCGCCGCCTGGTGGCGGGAGCGTTCAGTGCCCGCCGGATCCGCTCCCTACGGCCGCGCATCCAGGAGATCACCGATGACCTGATCGCGCCCTTGGTCGCCGCGGGACCGCCCGGCGACCTGGCGGCGGCCCTGTGCTATCCGCTGCCGGTCACCGTGGTCTGCGAGATCCTCGGCGTCCCGCACGAGGATCGCGAGCGGTTCCGCGGCTGGGCCGACCGGGTGCTGTCCACCAGCGCGTACCCGCCGGAGGAAGCCCTGAGCGCTCTCACCTCGATGATCGGCTACATGGCCGAGCTCATCGACGCCAAGCGCCGCGATCCCGATGCCAGCCTGCTGCAGGACCTCATCACGGCCCGGGACGAGCAGGACCGGCTGAGCGAGGACGAGCTGGTGACACTCGGGTGCGGGCTGCTCCTGGCCGGGGGCGAGTCCACGGCGACCATGCTCGGCAAAGGACTCGTGGCGCTGATGGACCACCCCGATCAGCTCACGGCACTGCGCGCCGATCCGTCGCTCGTGCCGTCCGCCGTGGACGAGGTGCTGCGATACGCGACGCTGGGGTTCCGGGCGTACAGCGGGCACATCCGCGCCACCACGGAGGACGTCGAGCTCGGCGGGATGTCCATCCCCGCGCACTCGGTGGTGCACGCCTGCCTGCCTGCCGCGAATCTCGACCCGGCGGCCTTCCCCGATCCCGACCGGTTCGACATCGCCCGGGACGGTGGCGACCACGTCGCCTTCGGGCACGGCATGCACCGCTGCCTGGGAGCCCAGCTCGCCAAGCTGGAGCTGGAGGTGGCGATCGGCAGTGTCGTCGCCGCGTTCCCCGGGCTGCGACTGGCCGTTCCCACCGAGCAGGTCCCGTACAAGGAGGGGTTCCTCATCGCCGGGCTGCAGGCGCTACCGGTCACCTGGAGGAGTTGATCATGAGAGTTCTGGTGCTGGGCGGAACCCACTACGTGGGACGCACCATCGTCGAGGAGGCCCTGAGGCGCGGCGACGAGGTGACCATCCTCAACCGCGGCCTCAGCGGGACCGTGGCCGGGGACGTCACCCGCCTGACCGCCGACCGCACCGATCCCCGGGCGTTGCGCGACGCGATCGGTGACCGGGAATGGGACGCGGTCCTCGATACGTGGATGGGTGCGCCACGGGTCACTCGCGACACGTGCGCGTTGCTGCGCGGGCGTACCCGGCATTTCGGGTTCGTCTCCAGCTGGTCGGTGTACCAGCGACCGCTGCCGTCCGGCGCCGACGAGAGCGCCGAGGTGGTCGCCGGCGATCCGGACGACGAGTCCGGCGACTTCTATCCGGTGGCCAAACGGGGCAGCGAGATCGCGGTGCTGGAGGCGTTCGGGGAGCGCGCGCTGATCGCCCGGGCCGGGCCGACGCTGGGCCCGTACGACGACATCGGGTCGATCACGTGGTGGCTGCGGCGCATCGGGCAGGGCGGGCGGATCCTGGTCCCCGGTTCGCCGGAGTACCCGCTGCGATACATCGACGCCCGCGATCTCGCGATCTGGATGCTCGGCGCCGCGGACCGGCACCTCGGCGGCACGTTCACCGTCGCGGGCCCGCTCGGGATCCACACCATGGGCGAATTCCTGACCACGATGCGCCGGGTGACCGGATCCGACGCGGAACTGGTGTGGGTCCCCGACGACGCCGCCACCGCCGCGGGCCTGCGCCCCTACCTCGACGTGCCGCTGTGGTTCCCGGCATCCATCCGGGACGGCATGTTCGACGTCGACGTCTCCGCCGCCCACCGCGCCGGCCTCGACACCCGCCGGCCGCTGCACAGCACGCTCGCCGACACCTGGTCGTGGCTGCGCAGCGAGGGGGAGCCGCCGTGGCAGGACACCCGGCGGTGGCTCGACCCCGCCGCCGTGCAGCGGGCCCTGGCCGAGGTCAGCTGAGCCGGCGGCCGGCCACCACCCGTGTGCTCCCCACCGAGAGAGGACAGTGCGATGCGCATCCTTTTCATGCCGTTCTCGGCACCGTCGCACTACATGCCGATGGTGCCGCTGATCTGGGCCTTCCGCGCCGCGGGTCACCACACCCGCGTGGTCGGGCAACCCGCGATCGAGTCCGCCGTCGTCCGATCGGGCACCCCGATCGTCACGGTCGCCGCATCGTTCGACGTGCAGGCCGCGGCGCAGCGCAACCGCGGGCTCCTGAACAACCCGGACAGCGACCCGATGGCGATGTTCCGGGCCATGACCGAGGTCCACACCGCGCTCGCCCGGGCGGTCGCGGCCGACACCGTCCCGCTCTGCCGTGACTGGCGCCCCGACCTCGTCGTGGGCGATCCGTTGATGCTGGCCGCGCCGATCGTCGCCGGCCACGCGGGGGTACCCCTGGTGAAGCATCTGTGGGGACCGGACATCATGCGGACGTTCGGCTACCCCGGCGCCGGTCAACCGGTCGACGAGTGGCCCGATGCGCTGCGCGACCTGCATGCCGAGTACGGGCTCGATCCGCAACCGGAGAGCGGCGCCGGCTCCGTCGATCCCTGCCCACCCCGTCTGCGAACCGCCGAGAGCCCGTCGCGGATCCCGATCCGGTTCACCCCGTACAACGGTACGAACGTCGTCCCGCCGGATCTCCTGGCTCCCCCGAAGAGACGGCGGGTCCTGGTCACCTGGGGAACCATGCTGATCCGCCGGGAGGGTACCGGGAGTTTTCCCATCGCCGACGTGGTGAGCGCTCTGGAGGACTTCGATGTGGAGATCG
This sequence comes from Actinoplanes flavus, assembly GCF_017592555.1. Lineage (GTDB taxonomy): Bacteria > Actinomycetota > Actinomycetes > Mycobacteriales > Micromonosporaceae > Actinoplanes > Actinoplanes flavus. The sequence continues at coordinate 90,949 of NZ_JAGFNS010000020.1, forward strand.
TCCTGGCGGTGACCGGCCGCGACCGCGAACTGACGCGCGACCTGCCCGCCACCGTCCGGGTCGCCGAACAGATCCCGCTCGACGCGATCCTGCCCACCTGCGACGCGATCGTCCACCACGGCGGTAGCGGCACCCTGTTGACCGCCGCCTGTCACGGTGTTCCGCAGGTCGCCATCACCGCGACGCCCGACGTGATGGCGTATTGCGGCCCGATGGCCGCCGCCGGAGCCGGTTTCGAGATCCCCGTCGCCGCCGCCACCGCGGAGCGGGTGACGTCGGCGATCTCCGAGGTGCTCACGAATGAGCGGATCCGCAGCGCCGCGGACCGCCTGCGCGACGACATGGCGGCGATGCCGGCGCCCTCCGAGGTGGTCGCACGATTGAGCGGGCCGGCACGACGGTGACCTACGGACGACGGGCCCGTCGTCCTTTCGCCACGATCGAGACGTGACCTCCCCGCCGCATGGAACCGGATCCCGGTACGCGGTAGGGAGGTCACGTCTCGATCGGCGCCACCCAGCGGTCGCGCCCCGGGCGGGAGACAGCCCGGCCAGTGATCAATCCGCGGGAAGCAGCGCCGTCGGCCCCGCCACGCCGGCGCGCCTCATCTGGTCCCGCATCGTCACCAGGACGTCCTCGACCCGGGAGAACCGGATCCCGAGCACCCGTTCGGCATGCGCGTTCGCGATGTTGAGGTGACGCGGGTAGGGCCGGCCGGCCGTACGCGCGTAGTCCGCGAAACGGAGAGCGGAGACCCGGCTGCTGTCGAGATCGAACACCCGAGCCACCAGCAGGGTGAGGTCGTAGGGCGAGAGACTGGTACCACCCGCACACTGGAAGAGGCCGTCCGGGGGCCTCAGCTCCGCGACCCGGTCGATCGCCGCGACGAACTCGTCGGTGAAGGTCGGACTGACCAGGGTGTCGCAGAACATCGGTGGTGTCCGCCCGGTGACGAGCCCTCGGATGATCTTCCGGACCAGGTCCTCACGGCGACGGTACCGGGCCCGGAAGGGAAACGAGAGCCGGAGGATGGAGAATCGGCACCCGGATTCCCGGACCTCGCCTTCGGCCCAGTATTTCGTCCGGCCGTACCAATCTCGCGGATCGGGACGATCGGACTCCCGGTACGGCTCCTTCTCGTCGCCGCTGAAAACGTAATCGGTCGACACGTGGATCAGGTATTTGCCGTTCTCGCGGCACGCCCGCGCCAGATTCCGCGTGCCCTCGACGTTCACACGGTAACAAGGACCACCGCGATCACCGGTCTGCACGTGAGCCGCGTCGAGATCGGTGTACGCGGCGAAATGGACGACGACGTCGGCCGGCGTCCGCGCGACCGCACGGTGCACAGCGGATGCGTCGGTCACATCGCAGTCCAGTGCTTCCCATCGGTGCGCGCCGCCCAGTTCCACGGCGCGGTCTCCGACCATTCCCCGCAGTCCGGTGCCGGCCCGCGGCCACGCCTGTTCCGTACCCATCGATCTCCCTGTCACCGCACCGGCATGGAAGCGAGGAGCGACGGTGCCCCCGGCCCGGCGCTCGGCCGGGCGCAGGGACACCGCGGCCCGCATCGCCTCCACCGTGTCGTCCAACCGGCTGGGCGTACCGCGCTCAGACCCTCTTCTTGTAGAGGGCGTTCCAGAAGTAGCTCCAGGGGACGGCCGGCCCGTCGCTGACGCACTCCCAGTCGTCCGCCGGGCGGTAGCCGTCGATGAAGGCCGGCGCCGCGGCCCGCACAGCCTCACTGTCGTGGATGTCCACGAGTTGCCGGAGCGGCCCGTTCTCGAGCGCCATCTCTACGGCTTCGCGGCCCTGGTGGTAGCCGTCCAGGGTTTCGTCGACGTACTTGCCCACCGGGTTCTTGACGTAGAACGCCGTGCACGACTCGTCGATGAGTTCGAGATAGGCGCGCACCGTGTCCGGGCTCATCTCGGTCATCGAGTGGACATTGATGCACAGGTCGAACCGGTCGGACGGGAAGAGGTCGTCCACCTCGTCGACCGCCACGAACTCGATCTTGTCGAACCGGGCCTCGTCCAGCACCTCACGAAGGTACGCCCGGCTCACCTGGAGGGTGTTCCGCAGATCGACGATGCGGTAGCCGGCGAGGTCGTAGTTGGACAGGATCATGTGGCAGGTGCGGCCGTAGCCGGCGCCGATCTCCATCACCCGGGCACCGGTCAGGTCGATCTCCCGGTCGATGAGGCCGACCTCGAACGCCGCCTGCACGTAGTCCAGGCACAACGGCTCACCCTGGCAGCGGACCGTGATCGGGTTGCCGACCTCCCGGTTGGGCGTTCGCCTGATCCGTGCCCAGTCGTCGGCACTCAGTTCCATACCGAGGTGATAGGTCAGCGCCTTCAGATACCGCACGCCGTTCGTCGACGGATCCCACAGAGCCAGTTTGAAGTTCCGGCCGTCGGATTTGAGATTGTCCAGATCGACCGCCGCATCCTCGGTGATCCAATGGTCCTGGATCCTCTCCCATTGCCGACTGGCTTGAAATCTGTGGCCCATTTCGCTCCGCTCTCGTAAGAATTTCCGCACCGGACGCGGTGTCCGGAATGGGCTGAAATTAGCACTCACCGAAACGGCATCGGAACCCGTTCAAATAGGGGTGGGCGAATCGACGGCGCTGTGTCCCAGGGTGCGCACATGGGCACGGGGTACGGGATCACCGGCGTTCATCCACTCCCGGACCGAGGTGAGGTCCCCCGGGTCCGGGTCAGCCGTCGCCACGGCGGCATGCAGTCCCGGAAGAGCGTGAATCGTGGTCGGCCGGAAATTTCGAGCCGCCCTGATGACGCCGTCAGCACTCCGGTTCGAGATGGAGATGAGGGTGACCCCGGCCAGAAGCGCATAGAACGTGAACACCATCGCGCACGGATGAGATTGCGGGACCGCCGACAGCACGGACGAATCCGGGAGCTCGCGACGGTCGGCGAGCAGGAGGCGAGCACCGGCCACGCTCCGACGATGGGTCCAGACGACGAGCTCGGGAACCCCGGTGTCTCCCGGGCCGTGGCAGAGCGCGACGGGATCGTCGTCGTGATGCCGGTACAGGGCACTCCCGGGAAGGGGCGGCGCCGTGATGGGACCGACCGATTCACGGGTGTGGAACCAGGTCACGCTCGGCACCCGGCGGATGGCGTCGCTCAGCATCGAGAAGTGCGCGATATCGGTGTAGATCCCCACCGGCGCGCTGCGTTCCATCAGCGCGATGGCGTGTTCCGGCGGGAGCGTTCCGTCGATGAGCACCGGTACGGCGCCGATCTGCGCCAGGGCGGTGAGATGGATCTGATTCTCGAAGGAGTCGGTGATGTGGACGGCGACCCGGTCCCCGGGCCGCACCCGTGCCGCGTGATACCAGGACGACCATGCCGTGGCCAGTTTGTTGAGGTCGGCCACGCTGAACTGCGACCTCATGGCACCGAGTTCGTCGGGGATCGGCCGGTCCGTGAAGACCGTGGGGCGACGTGGTGTCACGCTCGCGTCCAGCGCCGCGCGCCAGGCGTTGCCACCACCGAAGTCGATCTGAGTCAGTTTCCTCCGCTCGTCGACGCGGAGCGGATCACCACGTGAAGCCATCAACGTCACCCACCTTGCCGAGAGTGCATCCGGACCGAATAGCGTCGTGAGGCTGCCGAGGTTCACCACGGCCGGAGGATCCCGTCCTTGGCCGGTGCTACGCGGCGTCCCCGGCCGCGAGCGCGGTCACCTGGGCGGCCACCTCGGCGGGAGACGGCTGAGCGACGACCTCGGCGCGCAGTGCGCGCGCGGCGTCCCTGATCCGGTCGCTGGTCAGCACCGTCGTGACGGCGTCGGCCAGCGTGTCGGCGGTGGCGGTCCGCCGGTCGAGGGCGATCGCCGCTCCCGCGGCGGCCAGGCGATCGGAGCAGGTCTGGGTGTCCAGAGTGACCGCCAGGGTCACCTGCGGGACGCCGTAGTACGCGGCGGTCATGATCGAGCCGGCTCCGCCGTGGTGGACGACCGCGTCACAGGACGGCATGATCGCGTTCAGCGGGACATTCTCCACCACGGTGACGTCCGGCGGCAGGTCCCGCGTCCACTGACGATCCGCGCCGATCACCGCGAGGATCACCTCGGCGTCGTGGCTCTGCAGCGCCTTGACGACGTCGAGGACCGGGAAGGTGTCGACCCCTTCCCGGATGGCCAGCATCGAACCCCAGGTGACCAGGACCCGGGGCCGCCCCCCGCGCGGCGGAGCCAGCACCGAACGCGGCACGACACCGCTGCCGTTGTAGGGAACGAACCGCACGGGAAGCCGCGCCGGAGTCGTCGCGATCTGCATGCTCGCCGGCCACGAGTCGACCGTCGCCACGGCGATCTCGCGCGCCGGCTCACAGCCATGCCGCGCGTAGAGCTCGCGCAGCGGCTCGGGCCAGTCCTCCGGCGCCGATCCGCATCCCGGGTACAGGTGCTGTGCGGAGGCGCGAAGGTAGTCCGGGCCCCAGAGGTGGTGGACGACCGGGGCGCCCACCGCCGCGGCGGCCAGTGGCGCCGCGAGCACGATCGGGTCGGCGACGACGAGGTCCGGCCGCCAGTCCCGGGCGAGGTCGACGATCTCGGGTGCGGCCTCCTCGGCGAAACGGATCTGGGCCCTCATCATCGCCTGGTGCAGCGGGCCCGCCGGGCCACTCGGTGTGCTCCCGAGCGTGCCCTCGGAGCGCAGCCTCGCGAGTTCGGCGACCGTGTCGAACGACTCGGCGAAGGTGACCATCGAAGTCCCGGAGCGCACGACGAGCGGATCCCCCCACGGCTGCGCGACCACACAGATCTCGTGCCCGGCGGCCCGGCAGGCCCAGATGAGCGGCACCATCGGGAAGTAGTGCGACGGCGTGGAAGCCGGAACAAACAGGACGCGCATCCGTTACCCACCATTCTCGCCAGCGGACGTGACCGCAGAAGCCACGCTGCCGCTCGCGCGCGAGCGGGACAATCCCCGGCTGATCGGGGTACCGGGCCACCCGTGTCTGTGTTACCGGAGCGGCCTGAACAGGGATATTGACGAGTGGGCATCAGCCCTCTACGGTGGGCGGGTGCCCACTATTCTACATTGGAAGTCTGTGCTCGTTGCGGCGTGCATGACCGCCACAACACTGGTGGCCACGGCCACGGCCGCTCCGGCAGCCCCATCGACCGCTGCGGAAACGAGACCCACCTGCGTCGCCCACACCCTGCCGGTCCGCCTCGCCGACCCCGGGCCCGCGACGCAGACATTGTGGGGAGAGCTCTGCTACCCGCGGAACGCGCGTCCCACCACCGTGCAGTTCCTCGTGCACGGCGGGTACAGCAATCACGCGTACTGGGACTTCCCGGTCGGCAACGGCTACTACTCCTACGTCCGCGCCGCCACCGCGGCCGGCTACGCCACGTTCAACGTCGACCTGATCGGCGCGGGCCACAGCTCCCATCCGCTGAGCAGCCAGGTCACGTCGGACGCCGGAGCCGTCGCGCTCCACGACGCCATCACCGCGCTGCGCCAGGGAACGCTCGACGGGCACTCGTTCGGCAAGGTGATCTGGGTCGGGCACGGCACCGGCTCCTACTACGCCCGCACCGAGATCCCGCGGTACGGCGACGTGGACGCGCTCATCCAGACCAGCGCGCTGCACGGCTTCAACGCGGAGCACGTCGTGAGCGGGCAGGCGAACGTGTACCCGGCGGTGAACGACCCGAAGTTCGCGAACTCCGGTTACGACGCCGGCTACATCACCACCAAGCCGGGCACTCGCGCATCCATGTTCCTGTACCCGGCGACCACCGTTCCCGCTGTGGCCGCCGCGGACGAGGCGCTCAAGGACGTCCAGCCGACCGCGGCGATCACCCCGCCGGCGGTGCCGCACCAGATCCGGGTGCCGGTGCTCGTCGTCGGTGGCGCGGAGGACTGGCTGGGCTGCCAGGGGGTCACCGTCTACGACTGCCACGACCCGGCGAGTGTGCTCGCCTACGAGTCGAACTTCTACCTGCCCGAGGCGCAGCTCGAGGTGGCGCTGATCCCGCAGACCGGCCACCTCGTCGCGCTGGCGACGACGGCGCCGCTGACCAACTCCATCATGCTGAACTGGGCCGCGGGCGTCGCCGCACCTCAGTGATCGACGACAGAGCGAGGGCTTTCTTCCGTGGACACCAACGTCGTACTCGAGGCACTCTCCGTCGCTGTCTCGGCAGGCGTTCCGACACTGCTGTGGGGCAGCCCGGGTACCGGTAAGACGTCCGCGGTGAAAGCCCTCGCCGAGTCGTTGAACTGGCCCGTCGAGGTGGTCATCGGCTCCATCCGGGAACCCAGCGACTTCGCCGGCCTCCCCGTCGTCGCCGACGGTACGGTCCGGCTCGCACCGCCCGCATGGGCACAGCGACTGTCGTCGGCCGGGCACGGACTGCTGTTCCTCGACGAGCTGACCACCGCCCCACCCGCGGTGCAGGCCGCGATGCTGCGGGTGGTGCTGGAGCGGGTGGTGGGCGACGTTCAACTGCCCGAGGGCGTACGCGTGGTCGCCGCGGCCAACTCGCCCGAGGACGCCGCCGACGGCTGGGAGCTGGCCCCGCCGCTCGCCAACCGTCTCGTACACCTCACCTGGCCGGTGAACGCCGAACGCATCGCCCGCGGCCTGGCCGTCGGCTTCCCGCGGCCGGCGCTAGCCGGATTCCAGCGCCGCGCCGACGCCCGGCAGAACGCCGTCGCACGGGCCACGGTGTCGGCCTTCCTTCAGGTACGCCCCGCTCTCGTCCTCCAGATGCCCAAGGGACCGGCGTCGGGCCAGGGATGGCCGAGCCCCCGCACCTGGGAGTTCACCGCGACACTGCTGGCCGCGTGCGAGGCCACCGAGGCGGGCCCCGACGTCCGCGCGGCACTGATCACCGGCGCGGTCGGCGAGGGCGCCGCACTGGAATTCCTGTCCTGGCTGGAGAACCTCGACCTGCCCGACCCGGTCCGGGTCCTCGCCGATCCGGACGCCTTCGAGCTGCCCCGCCGCAGCGACCGGGCCTTCGCGATGCTCACCTCCGTCACCGCGGTGGCCGTCGCGGCGGATGACAGGACCCTCTGGGAAGCGGGATGGAAGGTGGTCGCCAAAGCCGCACAGGTGGCGCCCGACATCGCGACCCTGGCGGCACGCACCCTGGCCTCGCACCGGCCGGCCGGGGCCTACATTCCCGCGACACTGCTGGAGCTGACCCCCATCCTGCGCGCCGCGGGCCTGATCCAGTAGCGCCGGCAACGACAACGGAGCGAGCCTGAGGCACATGTCCGGTCTACCTCTCGACGCCTTGTCGCCGGAGCTGCGGCGCAAGTGGGCGGCCGCACGCGTGTGGGCCGCCCACCGGATGCCCTACCTCGCCAACGCCCTGCTGACCATGGACCCCGTCGTCGTGCCCGACACCGAGCTCACCGATGACGGCGCCGCGCTGCGACGGTTCCCCGCCGACACCGGCTGGCACATCCACCTCAGCCCGGCCGAGCTCGAACGGCAGAGCGTGCCGCAGATCGGGTTCTGGGCCCTGCACCAGCTCGCCCACCTGCTGCGCGAGCACGCCGCACAGGTTCCGGCCGCCGTCACGCACGGACCGGACGCCGATGAACCGCCCGTGCGCACGCCGGAGCAGCAGGTGTGGAATCTCGCCGCCGACGCCGAACTCCACGGCGACCTCTCGACGGCCGGGCTCGAAGCGCCCGCGGACGTGGCGGCGCCGGCCGCACTCGGGCTGCCCGGCGGCGAACTCGCCCGTCGCTACTGGACACTTCTCCAGGACCGGACCGAGCTGCCCGACCCCGCGATGGCGGCGGGCGACTGCGGCAACGGCTGCGACGGCCGGCCGCGCCCGTGGAACTGTGACTGGCCACCGCTGTCCCGGACCAGCGCCCAGCTCACCGCGCTCGAGGCGGCCCGTCGCGTCCGTGAGCACCAGCGGACCCGTGACGATGTCCCCGGCGGCTGGCGACGCTGGGCCGACGAGATCCTCGAACCCCGCGTCAACTGGCGCCGGCAACTGGCGGCACAGATCCGCCGGACGATCGCCGACACCACCGGGCGGGTGGACTTCACCTATCGGCGGCCGTCCCGGCGGGCCGGGAGCGTGCCGGGCGTGGTCCTGCCCAGCCTGCGCCAGCCCGCACCGGTGATCGCGATGCTCATCGACACCTCCGGCTCCATGAACGACGACATGCTGGGCCAGTGCCTGGCCGAGGTGGACGCGGTCCTGCGCGCCGTCGGCATCGGCCGCCGCCAGGTCACGGTGATCTCCGTGGACGCGCGGGTCTACCGGGCGCAGAATCCGCGTACCATCGCCGATCTGACCCTCGGCGGCGGCGGGGGCACCGACATCCGTGCCGGCATCGAAGCGGCGACGGTCCTGCGGCCCCCGCCCGACCTCATCGTCGCTCTCACCGACGGCCACACCCTCTGGCCGGACGCCCCTCCCCCACGTACCCGGGTGGTGGTGGGCCTGCTGGACCCGGCGGGGCGGGTGCCGGACTGGGCGACGACCGTGGTGATCAGCGAGCCGGGATCCGAGGAGGTGCGATGAGCGAGGACCGGGAACCGTCCGGTGAGTTCGACGAGGCCGCGTACACCGACATGGGCTTCTCCGCAGCCGAGGGACGCGCGTGGTGGAAGTGGCGCATTCCGCCGCACCGCGCGGCGGCGTGGCGCGCCGCCCGGCTGACCGACCCGCTCGCCGCGGCCCAGTGGGAGACCGCCAAGGTCACCCCGGGCACGGTCGCCGGATGGCGGGCCGCGGGGATCACCGCGGCCGAGGCGATCAGCTGGCACGAGTTCGGCCTCGACCTGGCGACCACCACCCGTTACCGGGCGCTGGGCTACACCCCGGAACAGGCGTACGAGCTGTGCCAGGGTCGCCAGCCGCGAACGGTGGGTTCGAGCGAGGGCGGGTCGCACGACGTCTTCCTCAGCATGATGGCGTTCAACGCCTCCGAGGCCCAGCGCGAGACCGAGCGGTTCATCAAGCGGGCGAGCGGCGCCACCGGCGTGACCATGTACACCTACCTGCACGCCGAGTGGGTGGACGACGAGGCGATCGCCTGGGTGGGCTGCAACATCGATGCCGCGACCGCACGGACCTGGAAGGACCTGGGACTACGGCCGGCGGAGGCCGCCCGCTTCATCCAACGGGGCATGAGCCCGATGGCGGTCGCGCGCGAGTGGTGGCAGGCGGGCATCCCGTTCGACGAGGCGGCGTCGTGGATCGGCGCCGGCCTGACCCCCCAGGAGGCGGTCGAACAGCGCGAACGCGGCGTCACCGTGGAGCAGGCCGAAACCTTGCGCATTCTGCGTCACGGCGCCGACCCGGGTGCGTGACAGCGCTCCGGCGACCTACACGTCACCCGGTGGCGCATCGATTTCAATGACGCTTCCGCGTGCCCGCACGACGCGATGACGGCCGTTTCCGTAACGAACCGCAGACGGCTGATCCCACCGGAAGCTAACACAGATGCGGTAGGCGAGACACCCTCGCAAATCGGGATTTCTGGCGCGACGACCGTACGGAAAAGTGGGTTTCGAAGTCAGCGAAGAAGCCGACTGGATAAGCCTTTCACGCCCGGGGACAGCAATCCTCATGTGTCGCCCGGCAACGTGGCGTACGCGGCCAGTGCCAGAACCGACCATTTGGGAGTTCTCCTAATGCTCCATGAACCCCCGGCGATAGTCGTCGCCCTAGCCGACAAGAGCGACCGCGCCCAGCGAGCGGAGGCACGCCGCACCGCATTCCTTTTCCAGGACGGGGTCATGCTGGCCTCCTGTGTGCGGGCTCTGGACGCACTCGGGTTGCTCGACGGCGCACCGCATGCCGCCGGCAGCCTCCCGGAAACCGGGTATCTGCTCGCCGTCTGGCGCTGCCTGGCCGCGGCCGGCTGGATCGACACCGATTCCCCGGCCGGCTGGACCGACCTCGGCCGCAAGGCGCTGCGGCACCGTTCGCGCTATGTCGCCGGCGGCCGGTTCCTCGCCCGCTTCGACGACAGCGCACCCGGCTCCTGGGCCGAACCGTGGGACGGGCCGACGCTGGAGGCCTTCGCCCGGGCGATCGACGACCTCGAGACGTGGCACCTCACCGCGGACCCGGACGCGCCGGCCACCGTCCACCTGAACGCCACCCTCGCGGTTCCCGCGCTCCTGACGCTGCGCACCACCGGTGCCGTCCACCGGCCCGGCGGAGACTTCGCGCGGCTGTTCCGGCTGCTCGGCTGGCTCGACGTCGACGGTTCCTGGACCCCTCGGGGCCGGGCCGGCCTCGCCTTCTCCGACCACTGCGGCCTCGTCGGTTCCTACCTTCCGATGCTGAGCCGCCTGGAGCAGCTGCTGCGCGGCGAACTGCTCGTCACGCCCGGGGACGGCGAGTGGCACTGTCAGCGCCGGGTCAACGTCGAGGCGAGTTCGGCGGCCCACCGCAAGTACTTCGCCGACGCGGACCCGGTCTTCCGGGAGATCTTCCGTCACGGACGGCGGCCCTCGTTCATCGCCGATACCGGATGCGGTGACGGCAGCTGGCTCGCCCACCTGCACGGCATCCTCGGCGACGACGTCCGCTACGTGGGCATCGACGCCAGCCCGGTGGCCCTGGACCGGGCCCGCGCGGTCCTGCGCGACGCCGGCGTGTCCGACCCGCTGCTGCTGCTCGGCGACATCACCGATCCCGACGCGATGGCCGCCCAGCTGGCCCGGCACGGGCTCGCCATGGAGGACGGGCTGCACATCCGGTCGTTCCTCGATCACGACCGTACGTACGTAGGCGGGGATCCCCGGGACGACGTTCCGGGCCTGTCCTCCGGCGCCTACGTCGCACCGGACGGCAAACCGCTGACCTCGGCGCAGGTCGAGGCCGACCTCGTCGCTCATCTCCGGCGCTGGGCACCCCATGTCCGCCGGTACGGGCTCGTCGTCCTGGAGGCGCACAGCGTGGCCCCGCAGCTGGCCCGGCGCCACATCGGGGCGCTGCACTCGGTGGCTCTGGACACCTACCACGCCCTGTCCCACCAGTACATCGTGGAACACTCCGCGTTCCTCGAGTGCTGCCGTCTGGCCGGCTTGGAACCCGTCGGTCACCTCGAGCGGCGCTACCCGAACACCCGTCCCTTCGTCGCGATCTCCCTCAATCATCTGGTCCCCGCCAGGCCGTTTCCGCGGCACGAACCGGCGGAACGCCACGACACCTGGCAGCCGGAGCCCGGCACGGACCTGACCGACGGCCGGCGGCTGCACCACCTGCTGTTCACCGACGGTGATCTGGCTCGTCCCCGGCCGTGGTGCACCGGCGCGACCGGATTCGGCGTACGCCACATGCTGGACGCCGTCGAGTCCCGGATCGAGCGGGTGCGGCCCGGTGACGTCGTCCGGGTGCTGGACTACGGCGCGGGTACCGGCCTGGCCTCGATCGAGCTGATCAAGGCATGCGCCGAACGGGACGTCCCCGGTCGTCTGACCCGCCGCGGCGCATCCTTCGAGCTGCATCTCGTCGACATCCCCAGTAGCTGGTTCGCCTACGGGTTCGCCCTGCTCGGCGACGTTTCCTGGACGCGTTTCCACGCCTTGCGCGACACCTCCGGCCGGTTCCGGCCGTTGCTGGACGTCACCGCCGGAAGGCGCGTCGACGCGGTGCTCGCGAACATGGTCTTCCACCTGCTCGACGGCAAGGCCATGCGGAAGGCCGCCGCGTCGATCGCCGGCGTGCTGCGGCCGGGTGGGGTCCTCGCGTTCACCGCACCCGATCTCGCCGAGCCCGCGGCGGGCTCCCTGCTGTTCCACGATGCCAACCGGTTGATGCGCCGGTACTGGCTCGACGCGCTCGACGCGGAGCGTCCCACGGATCTTCATCCCGTGCTGAGGGAGGCGGCGTCCACCGTCAACCAGGCGTCGCGCGCCGGCGCCCAACGCCGGGCGGACCGCCGGATCCTGCCGACACCGCAGCACAGCGATGCTGTGGCGGGGGCTCTGGAACCGTACTTCACGGGGAACATCGAACGCCGCACGTACGAATGTCTCGCCGAGGAATGCCTGATGACGGCGCTCGTTCCGGCCAATCAGCAGGAGTATCTGGCGGAGATCCCGGAACAGCGGCCGCGGGAGAAGGTGATCCGCCATCTCCTGCTCGACCGGGTGCTGCCCGAATTGATGAGCGGTCCCGCCGGAACGGCGCGCGGGCTCAACCTGGAGTGGAAGCTCGGCCGGTTCACGCTGAAAAGCTGAACTCACATCGATGCGTACCAGATGTCGTGAAGTGTGGCCATCCCGTCTTATCGCGGCTTGTTCGCTGTCCGGGACCTCCGGCAGGGTGGCCCCTACGGCGAGCGATTCCCCATTTCTGATCTGGCGGCGGGAAATCCCCATTCACCTTGCTCACACAGCGTTTGCCGGCGCCGGGAAGGAGAGTCCACGATCATGAGTTCCGATGCCGAGGTGCGCGACTACCCATTCGGCGAGCCGGCGGGAATCGAGGTGGACCCGCTGTTCGCCAAGTTACGCCGGGAGGAGCCGGTGTCCCGCATCCGGCTGCCCTACGGCGGTGAGGGCTGGCTGGTCACCCGGCACGAGGACACCAAGCTGGTGCTCGCCGACCCGAGGTTCAGCCGCGCCCGGACGGTGGACCGGGACGACGTCCCGAGGACCACACCGGAGCCGGCACGCGGCGGTTTCCTGCTGAACATGGACCCGCCGGAGCACAACCGGCTGCGCAGGCTGGTCGCCCTCGCGTTCACCAGCCGCCGGGTCGAGCGGCTCCGGCCGCGGGTCCAGGAGATCGTCGGCGAGCGACTGGCCGAGATCGAGCGGCACGGGCCTCCCACCGATCTGGTACGCAGCCTCGCGCTCCAGGTGCCCATCGTCGTGATCTGCGAGATGCTGGGCGTCCCCGCACGGGATCAGGAACGGTTCCAGGACTTCTCCGACGCGGTGCTGTCCACCACCGCGTACACGCCCGAGGAGATCCTCGCGGTCCGTACGGCCCTGCAGACGTACCTCGCCGACATGGTGCGCCGGCGCCGGGAGCAGCCCACCGACGACCTGCTCGGCGCACTGGTGGCCGCCCGGGACGACGAGGATCGGCTGAGTGAGGAAGAGCTGATCAATCTGGGTATCGGGTTGCTCATCGCGGGCCACGGGACGACCGCCAACCAGATCTCCAACTTCACCTATGTGCTGCTCACCCGCCCGGGCAGCTGGGATCTGCTGCGCGAGCGGCCGGACCTGGTGCCCGGCGCGGTGGAGGAACTGCTGCGCTATGTCGAGTTCGGCACGGGCGGTTCGTTCGCCAAGGTGGCCACCGAGGACGTACTGGTCGGCGGCGTCCTGATACCGGCCGGAGACGCGGTGTTCGTCAACGCTCAGGCCGCCAACCGGGACGAGACCGTGTTCGACAGCCCGGACGAAGTGGATCTCCTCCGGCAGCCCAACCCGCACCTGGCGTTCGGGCACGGCCTGCACCACTGCCTCGGCGCTCAGCTGGCCCGGCTGATTCTGCAGGTCACGATCGGCTCGCTGGTACGGCACTTCCCGTCGTTGCGGCTGGCCGTGCCGGCCGAGGACGTGCCCTGGAAGACCGGCCTGCTGGTCCGCGGGCCGAAGGCCCTGCCGGTGAGCTGGTGAGGGGCAGCGCATGACGGAACAGCGGTGGCGGATCCAGATCGACAAGCGCACGTGCATCGGCTCCGGGCTGTGCATCGGGATCTCGCCGGACCACTTCAGGCTCGTCGACGGGCGATCCGAACCGCGTGCCGAGAGCGTCACGCCGGACGACCTGGTGCTGGATGCCGCCGAATTCTGCCCGGTCGAGGCGATCCTCGTTCGCGCGGAGAACACCATGACCATCCTCGCCCCGCAGCAGTGAGGGTCGCCCGAACCGTACCGGAAGGGATTCCCGATGCCCCTCGACGAACGTGTCCTCACCCCCCGTGAGTCGATGATCGTGGCGGCCGGCGCCAGCCCGGCGTTCGTCACCGTCACCGCCGACGGGCCCCTCGACATCGACGTGCTGGGGCACGCGTTGCGGCTGCTCGCCGAGGCGAATCCGATTCTCCGGTCGGAGATCGTCCGCACCGGCGACGAGCGGTACGTGCTCCGGGTCGACGACCACACCCCCTCCATCACGGTTCGCGACGACGGCACGACGTTCGCCGACGTGGTCAACACCCCCTGGGACGCCGGCGAGCGGACTGCTCAGCTCCTGGTGCTCCGGGAGAGCCGGGGCTGGGCGATCGTCCTCGCGGTCCACCATGCGGTCGCGGACGGCCAGCTGATCACCACACTCCTGCGGCGGCTGGTCGAGTACTACACCGCCCTCGTCTCCGGAGCCCGCGTGGCGGTCGTACGCCGCGACGAGTTGGACCCGCCGCTCGAGGAGGTGCTGCGCCGGATGGGAGCGGTGCCGGCGTCGGCCGAGCCGGTTCAGGACACCGCACCGGAGGAGGTCACCACGCTGGCGCCCGGATCCGTGCCGGCAGCCGGGCGGCCGAGCTTCGGCATCCGCAACCTGCGACTCGGCCCGGAGGCCACGGCCCGGTTCATCTCGGCCGCCAAGGCGCACCGGCTGTCGGTCAGCAGCCTGGTGGTCGGGGCGATGACGGTGGCGCTTCGCGGCATGCACGACTCCCCGGACCCGTTGACGCTGGCACTGTGCCTCCAGGTGGATCTGCGCAGCCGGATGACGCCGCCGGTGCCGCCGGACGCGGCCATGAGCGCGGTCGGCAGCGTGATCATCAATCTGCCGACACCGTACGACGCCGGTCCGGTCGAGGTGGGCACGCAGGTCGACAGCCGGATGCCCGGCGCCGTGCGGCAGGCACTACGGCAGGCGGCGCTGCTCGCGGCCGGGAAACTGCGCCTGTCGAGGGCACAGGAGATCTCGATCAGCATCTCGAACCTCGGCCGGCTGTCCTTTCCGTCCGTCGCCGGTGACCTCCGGTTCGGAACGATCCGCTCCGTGGCCACCATGCCCTTCATGCGCGTCCCCGCTCTGGTGGTCAACACCACGAACGGCTCGCTGAACCTGGACCTCATCTACAACCGCGCATTCCTGACCGACGACGTGGTGCATCACCTGACACAGGGGTTCGAGAGCCGGCTGGCGGCGCTGGCCCGCACGGGCGCGAGCTCCTCAGTCTGATGCATCCGATTCCACCAAGCCGGGAGACAAGCATGCATGTCACGACGGAACAGGCCGAGACCCTCATCCTCGCCGCGGGCGGGCGTGAGACGGAACTCGACGCCGCCATCACGGACATCGGGGCGAAGGCGGTGGCCTCGCTCGCCGCGGAGGAACTGGTGTTCCGCGGCAGGCTGCCGTCCAACAAGACCCTCGTCCACGTCCAGCTCGACATGCTCCACGACAAGGAGACGTTCACCTACACGATCAGCGTGCGGGCCGGCGAGCCGGTCACTCTGGCCGAGGGGAAGCACGACGAGGCGATCTTCCTGCTGGAGTTCGAGCTCGCGATCCTGGTCCGCAGCCTCTACGGCGCCCCGCGGGAGCACAGCGCCACCGCGCACCGCAAACGGCTGCTCGTGGAACGCCCCACCGCGAAGGCGCTGTACGAGGGTCCGCTGCGCGGCGACTGGTACTCGGTGGGACGCGCGGTCGACACCGTGCTCAGTGGATGTACGGCCGGTCCCGCCGATCTCGGTGAGCTGTCGGTCCGGCACGGGACGGACAAGTGGGGTACGTGGCATTGGTACACCCCGCATTACGAGCGGCACCTGCGTGGCATGCGCGGCGAGCCGGTACGGATCCTCGAGATCGGCATCGGCGGGTACAACAATCCCGATCTCGGCGGCTGGTCGCTGAAGATGTGGAAGGCCTTCTTCCCCCGGGGCCTCGTCACCGGACTGGACGTCTTCGCCAAGCACGGCCTGGACGAGCCCCGGATCCGCACCGTGCAGGGCGACCAGACCGACCCCGGGTTCCTGACGTCCTTCGGCGAGCAGAACGGGCCGTTCGACGTCATCGTGGACGACGGAAGCCACGTCAACGAGCACATTCGCACCTCGTTCGAGGCGTTGTTCCGTTTCGTACGGCCGGGTGGCTTCTACATCATCGAGGACATGTGGACCGCCTACTGCGAGAAGTTCGGCGGATCCGAGAGCGCGGTCTCGCCGCCGACCACGTCCGTCGGGATGCTGCAGTCGCTGCTCGACAAGCTCCACTACCAGGAGCGCCCCGGGGAGACCGGCGACGGCATCGCCGAACAGGTGGTGGGCGTGCACGTCTACCACAACATCGCGTTCATCGAGAAGGGCTTGAACGCCGAAGGTGGCATCGCGCCCTCGGTCTCGCGGTTCTTCGAGTCCTCCCCCTCCACGCCGCAGTGATGAAGATCGAGCCGATGGCGGTCCTGGACGCGTACCGCATCACCCCGACGTACATGGCGGACCGGCGCGGCAGCTTCACCGAGGCGTGGCGGCTGAACGAGCTCGACGTCTACCTCGACGAACCGTTCGTGGTACGCCAGGCGAACTTCTCGGTGTCGCGGCGCAACACGTTGCGCGGCATTCATGGCACCACCTTCCCGCCGGGACAGGCGAAACTGGTCACCTGTGTCCGGGGGGCGGCGCTCGACGTCGTCGTGGACCTGCGGGTGGGCTCACCGACGTTCGGCCAGTTCGACATCACGCCGCAGGACGCGGAATCCGGTGTCGGCGTCTACGTGCCCGACGGGCTCGGCCACGCCTTTCTGGCACTCACCGACGACACCTGCATGAACTATCTGTGCTCCACCGAGTACGTGCCGGGGACCATGATCGACATCCAGGCCATCGATCCGGACCTGGGCATCCCGTGGAATCTGACCGAGAAGCCGATCATGTCCGACAAGGACGCGGCCGCGCCGACGCTCGCCGAGGTGCTGGCAGCCGGACGACTGCCCCATTACCGGCCGGGCGGCCACCGAGCCAAGGAAGGGGAATCTCATGGCGGACCCACGCGGCACAGTCCGGATCGGGGTGATCGGGTGCGCTGACATCGCCGCGCGACGGACCCTGCCGGCGATGCGGGCGGACAGCACCATCGAGCTCCGGGCCATAGCCAGCCGTGATCGGCTCAAGGCGAAGGGGTTCGCGGACGCCTTCGGCATCGACACCGCCCTGGGCGATTACGCCGAGCTTCTCCGGCGTGACGACATCGACGCCGTTTACCTGCCCCTGCCGGCCGTGTTGCACGCCGAGTGGGTGGAGCGAGCCCTCCTGGCCGGCAAGCACGTCCTGGTCGAGAAGCCGCTCACCACGGAACTGCGGGATACCGAGCGGCTCATCCTCCTGGCGCGCGAACGGGGGCGCCTGGTGATGGAGAACATGATGTTCCTCCATCATCCGCAGCATTCCCGGGTCGGCGAACTCGTCGCGGAGGGGGCGATCGGCGAGCTGCGCACGCTGACCGCCGGTTTCACGATCCCCCCGAAGCCGGCCGACGACATCCGGTATCGACCCGACGTCGGTGGCGGCGCCCTGGTGGACATCGGTGTCTATCCGATCCGTGCCGCCCTGCGGTTTCTCGGGCCGGACCTTCGACTCGTCGGCGCCGTGCTCCGTGTCGATCGTGCTCGCGGTGTCGTGGTGGGTGGAAGCGCCCTGCTGTCCGATCCGGAGGGTGTGACCGCCCAGCTCACCTTCGGCATGGAGCACTCCTACCGCAACGGCTACGCATTGGCGGGCAGCTCCGGCAGGCTCGGCGTGGATCGGGTCTTCACGCCACCGCCGGAGTACCGCCCCGTCGTCCGCATCGAGCGCCAGGATCACCGGGAGGAGATCACGCTGCCGCCGGCCGACCAGTTCGCGAACATCGTCGGCTTCTTCGCCGCCGCCGTCCGGGAGGGCGCCGACCTGACGTCCTACCACGACGATTCCCGCCGCCAAGCGAGCCTCGTCGACGACATTCGCAACAAGGCGGAGTACGCCTACCTCTCCTGAGCGGACGCGGCATCGCCCCGGCCGGGGTGATGCCGCGTCCACGCCACGCCAAGAACCGCACCACACGTGAATAAGGCGGAGCCCTCCCG
>NZ_JAGFNS010000020.1:108977-174137 GCF_017592555.1 Actinoplanes flavus
CACCACCGGGGGTTGCCCCCGCCCGGCCGGGGGGCCCCCCCCCCCCCCCCGGGGGGGGGGCCCCCCGCCCCCCACGCCTCGCCATGAACCGCACCTCACGTGAATCAGGCGGAGCCCTCCCGCACCGCGGTGGCCACGATGGTGGTGAAGCGATTGACGAAGCTGCCGCCGATCGCGTCGATGGCCGCGCCGGTGCCGCTCAGCACCTGCTCCAGAACGTCCGCGGGAAGCCGGGTGTGCAGCCCGGTCGTCGGCAGCTGGGCCAGCCACTCGTCGCGGGTGTAGCGCTGCTCCCACTCGAACTGCCACTGCTCCGGCTCACCGAACCCGCCCACCTGACGCATGCCGTCGGCGGCTTTCTCGCCCAGGGCCGCATATCCCTGAGCGGCGGAGACGGCCGCCCCGCGGGTGATCGGCGAGTCGGGCATGGCCCGGCGGTAGACCTCGGCGAGGGCGGCGTTGAGCTCGGGCGGTTGCTCGGCCGCGTTCCAGAACACCGCCAGCCGGCCACCGGGCCGCAGCGCGGCGGCCGCCTTGGCGGCGCCGAGGACCGGGTCGACCCAGTGCCAGGTCTGCCCGGCGATGATCGCGTCGAACTGGCGACCCCGAGGGTCCCAGGTCTCGATCGTCGAGACCTCGACCTCGATACCGGTCCGCCGCGCGAACTCGGCCATGCGCTCGTCGGGCTCGACCCCCAGCACCGAGCAGCCGGCCATCTGGAACTGCCGGGCGGCGATACCGGTGCCGATTCCGACGTCGAGGAAGCGCCGCCCGGGGCTGGCGGCGACGATCGCCTCGACCATGGCCTCGGGGTAACGGGGGCGAGTCCGGTCGTAGCGTTCGGCATCCACCCCGAACGACTCCGCCGCTTCCCTGGCCTGATGCGACTGGAGACCGGGGGCGGGTGTGTTCCCAGATGATTGAGTGGTCATGCGCCCACCTTATGTGGGCAATCGCCCACTCGTCAATCGGGCACGGCGCACCACCGGCCATCGAAGCCGCCGGCACCCTCACAAATCGCGGATTGTCGCCCGTACCCGCCATCGGACAACGTGGATTGCGGCCACCACCCGCGTGCTCCCCCAGCCGAGAGAGGACAGTGCGATGCGCATCCTTTTCATGCCGTTCTCGGCACCGTCGCACTACCTGCCGATGGTGCCTCTCCTCTGGGCCTTCCGCGCCGCGGGTCACCACACCCGCGTGGTCGGGCAACCCGCGATCGAATCCGCCGTCGTCGGATCGGGCACCCCGATGATCACCGTCGCCGCATCGTTCGACCTGCTCGCCGAGGCGCAGCGCGACCGCGGACCGCTGAACAGCCCGGACAGCGACCCGATCGCACGATTCCGGGCCATGACCAAGGTCCACACCGCACTCGCCCGGACGATCACGGCCGACACCGTCTCGCTCTGCCGCGACTGGCGCCCCGACCTCGTCGTGGGCGACCCGTTGATGCTGGCCGCGCCGATCGTCGCCGGCCACGCGGGGGTACCCCTGGTGAAGCAACTGTGGGGACCGGACATCATCCGGACCTTCGGCTACCCCGGCGCCGGTCAACCGCTCGACCAGTGGCCCGAATCGCTGCGCGACCTGCATGCCGCGTACGGGCTCGATCCACAGCCCGAGAGCGGCGCCGGCTCCGTCGACCCCTGCCCGCCGGGTCTACGCATCGGTGCGGCTCCGTCGCGGATCCCGATGCGGTACCTGCCGTACAACGGCGCGACCGTCGTCCCGCCCGATCTCCTGGCTCCCCCGAAGAAGCGGCGGGTCCTGGTCACCTGGGGAACCATGCTGATCCGCCGGGAAGGTCTCCTCGGCTTCCCGATCGCCGACGTGGTGAGCGCCCTGGAGGACTTCGACGTGGAGATCGTCCTGGCGGTAACCGGCCGCGACCGCGAACTGACGCGCGACCTGCCCGCCACCGTCCGGGTCGCCGAACAGCTCCCGCTCGACGCGATCCTGCCCACCTGCGACGCGATCGTCCACCACGGCGGCGGTGGCACCCTGATGACCGCCGCCTGTCACGGTGTTCCGCAAGTGGCCATCACCGCGACGCCCGACGTGATGGCGTCCTGCGCCCCGATGGCCGCCGCCGGAGCCGGTTTCGAGATCCCCGTCGCCGCCGCCACCGCCGAACGGGTGACGTCGGCGATATCCGAGGTCCTCACCAACGAGCGGATCCGCTCGGCCGCGGACCACCTGCGCCACGACATGGCGGCGATGCCGGCGCCCTCCGAGGTGGTCGCACACCTGACCACGTCGGCACGACAGTGACCTACGGACGACGGATTCCGGGCGCGATGGGCGTACGGAATCGCGGGTTTCGGTGATCACAGGAAGAGGTAACCCGTCATGACCGCCCTGATCCAGCTTCCCCTCGACCCGCCGCACCCCGCACGCCCGCAGCACCACCTCCAGGCGATCCAGCGGCAGGCGCCGGTGCACCGGGTCCGCACCGCGGTGGGCCACCCGGCCTGGCTGGTGACCGGCTACGAGGAGATCAAGGCGCTGCTGGCCGATCCCCGGCTGGGCCGCAGCCATCCCGACCCCGACAACGCCTCGCGCAGCGGTGAGTCGGCGCTCCTCGACGGGCCGCGGGGCGACCCCGAGACCGAGCACGCGTGGATCGCGCTGATGCGCTCGCGCCTGCAGCCCTTCTTCTCACCGCGACAGGTCCAGGCCATGCGACCGCGCGTCGAGACCCTGACCAGCGGCCTGCTGGACCGGCTGGCCGAGCAGGGTCCTCCCGGAGACCTGGCCACGGCCCTGGCGCTCGCCCTCCCGCAGGAGGTGATCAACGAGCTGCTCGGTGTCCCCTTGGAGGACCGGGCCGCCCTGAACGGGTGGACGACGGCGATCAGTGACGCGGGCGACCGGCAACGATCGGCCGACGGCCTGGCCAGCCTGCACGCGTACGGCCGGGAGCTGGTGACCCACAAGCGCAAGCAACCGGGCGACGACCTGGTCTCCCGGCTGACCGACGACGAGACCCTGTCCGACGAGCAGGTCGCCCAGCTCGCGATGGGCGTGCTCTTCGCCGGGTACGAGACGACCGCCGCCGCGCTCTGTGTGGGCACGGTGCTGTTGCTGGACGACCCCGAGCAGTGGCGGGCGCTTCGCGGCGATCCGGAGCTGGGGCCGGCGGCGGCGGAGGAGAGCCTGCGGGTGGTGAGCCGCCTGCTTCCGCCGAACATCCGCTACGCCCGCGAGGACCTGCGGATCGCCGGGGCCGCGGTCCGCAGCGGCGACCTGGTGATGCTCGACATGTACGCCGCGGCCCACGACGAGAGGATCTTCCCGGAACCCGACCGGTTCGACGTGACCCGCGAGAACAACCCGCATCTCTGCTTCGGTTTCGGCCTGCGCTACTGCATCGGCGCGCCGCTGGCCCGGCTCGAGCTGCAGACCGCCTTCGGCCAGCTGACCCAGCGGTTCCCCGAGATGCGCCTGACGATGCCGGCGAAGGACCTGATCGTACGCCGGGCGTCGTTCGCCGCCATTCCCGAGTCCATCCCCGTCACCTGGTGACCCGGTGCGCGCGGATCGAGAGGAATCTCCGTGACCCTGTCGTGGGACGTGCTGCGCGACGGTATCGACCGGATCGCCCCGGAGGTGCTGGCGACCACCAGCACGCCCGGAGCCCTGATCAGCATCGGCATGACCGGACGGAGCCCGCTGACCCTCGCGTACGGCGTGGCCGACGTGGAAACCGGCGCTCCGGTGACCGCGTCGCACACCATGCGGGTCGGCAGCCTGGGAAAGGTCGTGGTGGCCACCGCGATCGCCGCTCTGGTCCGCTCCGGCGACCTCGACCTGGACGACCCGATCGACAAGCACCTGCCGTTCCCGGTCGTCAATCCGAAGGGCGGCACGATCACCCTGACCAAGGCACTGGCCATGCTCACCGGCGCGGTCACGGACGGGTACGACTGGGTCGAACGGCCCGAACCGGCGATGAGGTACATCGAACGCGAACTCGAGCGTGGCGTGGTCCACGAGTACGGCACCGGCGCGCCCCGGTTCGTCACCTCGGCCGACGACGCCGGCTGGAGTTCGTCGTCGTTCATGTACCAGGTGGCCGCGCTGACCGCCGAGGCCGTGACCGGGATGCCCCTGGGCCGTTACGCGCAGGAGGAGATCCTGGACCCGCTGGGCCTGCGGGACACCGCCTGGCTGGACAGTCCCCACTGGGACGACGTGCGGTCCCGTTGCACCCGGGGCCACATGGTCTTCGGCGACCGCGCCGTCCCGCTGCCGTGGCACGAGTGCGGCACCTACCACTCCGTGGGGGCGGTCACGACCCCGGCCGACTTCACCACGCTGATGCTCGCGCTGACCGGCCCCGACGGCCACTTCCGCGGTGAGGTCGCCCAGACGGTGCTCCAGCCGCGTACGGCCGGCCGGAACGGCACGCGGGTCGGCTTCGGAGTCCGGCTGGCCGGAACTCCGGGCGCGGCGGACCACTGCGTCAGCTCGGTGGGCCACTACGCGTTCGGATGGTGGGCCGTCTCGCTCGCCTATCCGCACGCCGCGGAACCCTTCTGCGTCACGGTGTGCACGAATCTCGCGGATCAGCGGGACGTCTTCAACCCACCCGAGCAGTATTCGTTCGGCATCCTCGCCTACGAGATCGCGAACTGGATCCTCAGCGGCGCCGTCGACGTCCGTAGCCTGGCCACCCACGCCGCGTCGAGCTCGTACGTGATGGGCCTCGTCGCCGCCGACAGGTTCGCCGGCCTGATGGGCGCGCACCTGGACGAACACCAGGTCGCCGAGCTGGCCAGGGGGTCGCGGCCGATCGGGCGGCCGTCCGTCGCGGAGTTCGACGAGAGCCGGTTCGCCGAAGGTTTCCTGGACATGCAGGCCGCGGTACGTGACGGGCGCATCGACGAGTTCCTGGCCGGGCAGTGCCCGGTCGGCGGGCTGTTCCGCAAGCTCACGCGCAAGCAGTGGGGAGCCAAGAATTTCGAGGATCCGGCACCGGTGCGGTTCTGGATGGACAGGCGCCCTTAGCCGGTCAGCGGTGGTTTCCGGCCGCCCGTCACCTTCCGGTCGGCGCTTACCCCGGAGGTATGATATCGGTGCCCCGCGCAGGGGCTTTCGATCACTCGTTGGCCAAGCGCCAGGCGAGGGTGTGAGGGGGCGCAGTTGCCGACAGGTGTTTCGATCCGTGACGTACGCGAGCATCTGTTCAGCGCAGCCGAGAGGGTTCTCCTCCGGGACGGGCCGAACGCCCTGACCAGCCGGGCGCTCACCACCGAGGCGGGTGTCGCCAAGGGCGTCCTGCACCGGCACTTCACCGATTTCGACGCGTTCCTGGCCGAGTTCGTGATGAACCGCGTCCAGCAGATGGACTCCCGGGCCGCGGCTCTGCGTGACGCCGTCGGCAGCGGCACCATCGTCGACAACCTCACCCAGACCCTGACGGCCCTGTTCGAGTCGGTCGCGGTCGCGGTCGTCGCCCTCATCACCTTCCGCGACGAGCTCCGTGACCGGCTGCGCGACACCTGGCCGGCGGGAGTCCCCGTTCTCACCGAGGCGGCCACGATGATCGGCGACTATCTCGCCGCGGAACGCGACCGGGGGCGCCTGCCCGCCGGCGCCGAGGTCGAGATCATCGGCTTCACCCTGATCGGGGCGGGCCACCTGCTGTACGCGGACCGGAAAGGCGGCCGTCCCGAGGTCGACGCGGTCCGGAAGATGGTCACGACGGTCCTGGGCGACGCCGTCCGGTGACCGGTGCGCCGGGCCTCACGCCGGTCCGCTGAGCACCCGGTGCAGGAGGCGGGCGAATTCCCGCGGCTCCTGCTGAAACCCCGTGTGCCCGCCGGGGAAGTCGAGCATGCGGGTGCCGAGCCGATCGGCGAGGGCCGCCGCGGTCCGGTGCGCCAGTTCCCCACGCGACGTGCTTCCCCCGGCCACCACGATCCGGGTGGGCGACTCCCGCAGGGCGGTCATGTCGGGGCGACAGCCGACGATGGGGCGCAGCAGGTGCCGGAAGAACCGGTCGAGAATGGCGCGCACATCGGCCGGTGCGGTGAACGTCGCCGGGGCGGCTGATCCGCCGCGGGCGCTGGGCGGCTGCGAGAAGCGCTCGATTCCGGTGACGGCGGCGTACCTCTTCAGGGCCGCCTCACGACCGGCGCTGACATAGGTGTCGCACACCTCGTCGATCGCCGCTCGTACCTCATCGCGGTCCGGAAGCAACTCCGGCAGCGGTGGCTCGTGGGCCACGAAAGTGATCACCTGGCCGGGGTGCCGGGCGACCAGGGCGAGCCCGGTGACGGCCCCACCGCTGCTGCCGAACAGATGCGCCGGGCCGTCGCCGAGGGCCGTCAGCAGCCGGTGCAGGTCGTCGGCCAACAGCTCCGGGGGCGTCGCCCGCGCCGGATCGTCGACACCGCTGCGGAACGTACCGCGCGGGTCGTAGCTCACGACGGTGTAGTGCTCGGCCAGCAGCGGAGCGAGCTCGGCGAATCCCCCGGCGCCCATCGGCACACCGTTCAGCACCAGCACCGGGCCGGTCCCCCGCACCTCGTAGTACAGGCGTGCGCCCGGTACCGGCAGGGAACCGGTGCGCGGCTCGTCGATCGGCACGTACGGTCTCCTTCACTCGTGCCCCGGTATCGTGATCAGGCCCAGCGCACGTCCAGCGGAAGCCGTCGGGCTCCGAAGATTCCCCGCGCGTCGTGGTGTTCGGCCCCGTCACCGACCGAGATCTCACTCCAGCGGGCGAGGATCTTCTCCATCGCGATCCGGACCTCCAGACGGGCCAGCGGTGCCCCGAGGCAGAAGTGGATGCCGTGCCCGAAGCTCAGGTGCGGGTTGGGCGTACGCCGGATGTCGAAGCGATCCGGCTCGGCGAATCGCCGCTCGTCCCGGTTGGCCGAGGCCAGCCACGCGAGGACGATCTGGCCGGCCGGTACGGTGTGCTCGCCGATCCGGACGTCTCTGGTGGTTCTGCGCATGCTCGGCGCCAGCGGGGTGCGGTACCGCAGCACCTCTTCGATGGCGCCGGGCAGCGCGGCGGGATCCGCGCGCAGGGCGGCGGCGGCCTCCGGGTGCTCGTCGAGGCACAGGATGACGTTGCTCAGCAGCGCCGTGGTCGTGATGTGACCGGCCAGCAACAGCAGTCCCACGAACCCGATGATCTCCTCGTCGTCCAGACGCTGCCCGTCCAGCTCGGCGGCCACGAGCTTGCTGGTGAGGTCGTCGGTGGGGTGGGCCCGGCGGCGGCGGATGTGATCCAGGCAGTAGGCGTTCATCTCGCGCATCACCACGGCCATGGCCCGCGTCCGCTCCGCGTTCGGGATGAACCCCGTCTGGCTCTCCGGAGCGACCAGGGAGTCGGCCCACCGCCCGAACATCGGACGGTCCTCGGGTGGGATACCGAGAAGCTGCGCGATCACGATCACCGGCAGCGGATACGCGAGATCCGCGACCAGGTCGACCCTCGGCGCGCCGGCCATGGCGTCCAGCAGTTCGTCGGCGATGACGTCGATACGGTCCGCGAGGTCGGCGACGACGCGCGGGGTGAAGGCCTTGCTCGCCAGGTTGCGGAGTTTGCGGTGCTGGGGCGGGTCCTTGCGCAGGACGTTGCCCTTGATGAAGCGGTCGACGTCCTCCTGGGCCGGCATGAGCGAACTGAACTCGGAGGAGAACGTCGCGGAGTCGGACAGGATCCGCTCCACGTCCGCGCTGCCGAAGACGTGCCAGACGCCGGCCTGCTCGTCGTGGCTGACCGGCTCGGTCGCCCGCATCCGCCGGAACCAGGCGAGCACCGACGCGGCGTCACCGGACTGGCCGGCGAGTCCCACCCCTTGCTCGGTATCGGTCATCGTGGTCCTCTTCCCGGGGTCTGCGGGCGGTCGTGGCGGGGCCCCATCGGCTAGGGCTCGGTGGGCGCCGCCGCACGGGCGAGCGATCGCAGGGAGCTGTAGGCGCTGGGCGGATCGTCGGCGTCCCAGTGGGGGTGGAACTCCGCCTCGATCCGGTCGAGCAATGACAACAGGGTCAGCGAGTCGACCCCGAGGTTCAGCAGCGAGGCGTCACTGTCCAGCGACTCCTCGGCGGGATGCTCGTCCCACACCTCGATGAGCAGGGCTCGGAGCCGGGTGAGGACCATGTCGTGCGCGGCGTCCTGGGTGGTCATCGGATCGTCCTCACTCGGGATTCCGGACCGCGCTCACGGCGATGGTGGTGTAGCGCATCTCGAAGCCGCCTCCCATCGCGTCGATGGCCGCACCGATGCCGGCCTGGACCTCCTCCACCACGGCGACGGGGTACTGGCCGTGGTCGCCGTGGGTGGGCAACTGGTCCAGCCACTCGTCCCGGCGGTAGGACCTGCTCCAGTCGAAACGCCACTCCTGCGTCTCGCCGAACGCGCCGGTCGTCCGCATGCCGTCCGCGGCCTTGTCGCACAACATGACGTAGCCGTCGATGGCGTTCGCCGTCCACTGGCGGGCCACGAGCGAATCGGGCAGCACCCGGCGGTAGACCTCACCGAAGGCCCGCAGCACCTCGGGCGAGGGGAGTTCGGCATTCCAGAACACCGAGACCCGCCCGCCGGGGCGCAGTGCCCGCGCCGCCTTGCCCGCTCCGGCGACCGGGTTCAGCCAATGCCACGTCTGCCCGGAGACGACCGCGTCGAAGGTCCGGCCGGCCGGGTCCCAGTCCTCGAAGGCCGCGACCTCCACGTCGGTTCCGCGCTGCCGGGCGAAGGCGGCCATCCGGGGGTCCACTTCGACACCGAGTACGGTGTGACCGGCCGCCTGGAATTGCCGGCTCACGATGCCCGTACCGCAGCCGACGTCGACGATGTCGAGCTTCGTGCCATTCCCGGTGATCCGGTTCACCAGAGCCTCGGGATAGCGCGGCCGGGTCCGGTCGTAGCGTTCGGGATCCGATCCGAACGCTTCCGCCACCTGCCGGTGCCGGTGCAGTTCGTTCTCGGAGAGGCGTACTCGCGGAGAGGGCACGGTAGACATTTCCTGTCTATGAGTGGGCAACGGCGATACCGCAGCACGGGCGGTTTCTCATCAATGTCACCGTGCCGAGCGGCGCCGGCCGCGACAAGGCCCGATAAGTAGGGGGTACCTGCGGCTGCGATGTGGACGCTGGGCGGTAGCACCTCTCCCCCGGCGCGGCCACCCCCATCAGACAGGGTTGGTCGCGTGTGCACGGTGCGGCACTGTGACCCGTGCCGACGTCCGCCGGTCCGGCCAGAGAGCCGTGCCCGGACGTCGCTCGCTCACCGCATCGGAGAAAGGGGGCTCATGGCGCCCGAATCGCGTCGTTCACGGCCGGGCCGTCCCGCGAGAGTCTTCCGCGCCGTGGTGCGCAGCCTCGCCCTGCTCGGCTGGACCATGGGCCCGGTGCCGCCCGATTTCCCGGTGGAATACCTGATCTGGTGGCGGCACGATCGGGAGTCCCCGCCACCCCCGAGTACGGCGTTGCTGCCGCTGCGGCATCCCGAGCAGATCGATTCCCGGCCGCCCACCGACGCCGAGCTGGACCTCTGGGTACGGCTGGGCTTCACACCGCCGCGCGAATGAGCCCGTCCGCCTTCTCGTCACCCAGCCCGATCCGGTTCCGGCAAATCTAACGACCACCCTCGACTTCCCGGCGGAAGCGTCGGAAGACGGCTATGGAGGTGCCCACTATGGGTGAGGACAAGGACGCCATTCTCGAGCTGGTACGGAAATACCACCGGAATCAGGTGAACGACGGGTTCACACCGGGAACCACTCCGATCCTCACCTCCGGCGCCGTGCTGGAGGAGGTCGACCGTGTCGCCCTGGTCGAGGCGGCGCTGGACATGCGGATCGCGGCGGGCCCGAGCGCACGCCGCTTCGAGCGTGAGTTCTCCCGCTACTTCGGTCTGCGCAAGGCACACCTGACGAATTCCGGGTCATCGGCGAACCTGCTGGCGTTGAGCGCGCTGACGTCACCCCAGTTGGGCGACGCACGTCTGCGCCCCGGTGACGAGGTGATCACCGCCGCCGCCGGTTTTCCGACGACCGTCAATCCCGTCCTGCAGAACGGCCTGAAGCCGGTCTTCGTCGACATCGAGCTGGGAACCTACAACCCGACGCCGGAGCGGATCGCCGAGGCGATCGGGCCACGGACCCGGGCGATCATGACCGCGCACGCGCTCGGCAATCCCTTCGCGGTGGCCGAGATCGCCGACCTCGCCCGAGAGCACGATCTGTATCTGATCGAGGACAATTGCGACGCCGTCGGTTCCCGGTACCGCGGCCGGCTGACCGGGACCTTCGGCAACTTCGCCACGGTGAGCTTCTATCCCGCCCACCACATCACCTTCGGTGAGGGCGGCTGTGTCCTGACCAATGACCTGGCTCTCGCTCGCCTGGTGGAGTCGATCCGCGACTGGGGACGGGACTGCTGGTGCGAACCCGGCGAGGACAACAAGTGCCTCAAACGCTTCGATCAGCAGCTCGGTTCCCTACCGCGCGGCTACGACCACAAGTACATATTTTCCCATGTCGGCTACAACTTGAAGAGCACCGACCTGCATGCGTCGATCGGCCTGGCACAGTTGCAACGTGTCGACGAGTTCGGTGAGGCACGGCGGCGCAACTGGCGCCTGCTGCGCGAAGGGCTCGACGGGCTGCCCGGTCTTCTGCTACCGGAACCGACGCCGGATTCGGATCCGAGCTGGTTCGGTTTCGTCCTGACCGTGCGGCCGGACGCGCCGTTCAGCCGTCAGGAACTCATCGCCTTCCTGGAAGGACGCCGCATCGCCACCCGGCGGTTCTTCGGCGGCAATCTGACGCGTCACCCCGCCTACGCGGATGTCGAATACCGTGTCTCGCGCGATCTGTCCGTCAGCGACATCGTCACCGAGCACACGTTCTGGATCGGGGTCTATCCCGGCATCACCGGTGAGATGATCCAGTTCGTGGTCGACTCGATCCGCGAGTTCGTGACGAAGAACCGGTGAGGGCCCGGCAGGAGCGGTGACGCACCCGCTCCCGGCCGCCGGCTGACACGCCGTCCGGGCTGACGCGCGGGCGGCGTCGTGGCGTTCCGGCCGCGTCCGGCACCTCGGGAGCGGGATGCCGGACACGGCACGCAGCCGCGGTGCTCAGGAGCCGTACACGGCCTCGCGGAGCTTCTGGACCCGGTCGCGGCGCTCCCAGGTGAACTCCGGCAGCTCGCGACCGAAGTGGCCGTAGGCGGCGGTCCGGCTGTAGATCGGGCGCAGCAGATCGAGATCCCGGACCAGCGCCGCCGGCCGCAGGTCGAAGACCTCCAGGACGGCCTTCTGGATCAGGTCCTGGCTCACCGCGCCGGTGCCGAAGGTCTCGACGAAGACGCCGACCGGCTCCGCCTTGCCGATCGCGTAGGCGACCTGCACCTCGCACCTGCGGGCCAGTTCCGCGGCGACCACGTTCTTGGCGACCCAGCGCATGGCGTACGCGGCGGATCGGTCGACCTTGGACGGGTCCTTGCCGGAGAAGGCGCCGCCGCCGTGCCGGGCGTACCCGCCGTACGTGTCGACGATGATCTTGCGGCCGGTCAGGCCGGCATCGCCCATCGGCCCACCGATCTCGAACCGGCCGGTCGGGTTCACCAGCAGCCGGTAGCCGGAGGTGTCGATGTCGAGCGCCGCCAGTTCCGGTTCGACCACGTGCGTACGAATGTCCGGGGTCAGCAACGACTCCAGGTCGAGGTCTCCGGCATGCTGGCTGGAGACCACCACGGTGTCCAGCCGCACCGGCCGGTCGCCGTCGTACTCGATGGTGACCTGGGTCTTGCCGTCCGGCCGCAGGTACGGGACCACGTAGTCCTTGCGCACCCGGGTCAGGCGCTGGGCGAGCCGGTGCGCCAGCGTGATCGGCAGCGGCATCAGTTCGGGTGTCTCGTCGCAGGCGAAGCCGAACATCAGGCCCTGGTCGCCGGCGCCCTGCCGGTCGAGCTCGTCGGAGCTGCCACCGATCCGGACCTCGTGGGCGGCGTCGACGCCCTGGACGATGTCCGGCGACTGGGCCCCGATCGAGACCGACACGCCGCAGGACGCGCCGTCGAAGCCCTTCGCCGACGAGTCGTAGCCGATGTCGAGCACGATCTGCCGGATCAGCCGGGGGATGTCCACGTATCCGCTGGTGTCGACCTCGCCGGCGACATGGACCTGTCCGGTCGTGACGAGCGTCTCGACGGCCACGCGCGATCGGGGATCCTGGGCCAGCAACGCGTCGAGAATGCCGTCGCTGATGCGGTCCGCGATCTTGTCGGGGTGGCCTTCGGTGACGGATTCCGAGGTGAACAATCGAAGGGACACGGTTTCCTCCAGAACGTCATCGCCGATCGCGATGTCATCGGATCGGCCCGGTACGCGCGACGCTTGTCGCCGCCGCCACCGATCCTGACCTGGCCCTCTGAAACGAGGCTTAACGACCGCCCACGACATCGATCGAAGTCATTACCATGGGATCCGCCGCCTCGTTCCGCGGCATTTCTGGGCAGAACGCCCGTCCGATGAACGGCGAGCGCATCGACACCGGTGCGTCACTCACGTCGGGAGGAACACCATTTCTGAGGCAACCGCCACCGCCGGCACCCCGATCCGCCCTCCGTTCGATGCCGAACTCGTCCCCGTGCTCGAGGCCGTACGGGCGGTGGTGCCGCCCTTTACTGCCGAGACGCTGCCGGCGATCCGGAGCGGCATGAGCAGCGGGCCGCCGGGGGCGCCGGCGCCCGATCTGACCGCCGGAGGCCTGGTCACCGTCGAGGACCGCGTCGTGCCGGGACCGGCGGGCGAGCCGGACGTCACCGTGCTCATCCTGCGTCCCGCGACGGCCTCCGGGCCGGTCGCCGGGATCTACCACATCCACAGCGGAGGGATGGTGACCGGTGACCGCCGGTCGCAGGTCGATGCGCTGCTGCCCTACGTGGCGGAGGGCAGGGCCGTGGTGGTGTCGGTCGAGTATCGCCTCGCGCCCGAACACCCCGACCCGGCCCCCGTCGAGGACTGTTACGCGGGTCTGGTGTGGACCGCCGAGAACGCCGCCGAACTGGACATCGACCCGCACCGGTTGATGATCCTCGGGGCGAGTTCCGGAGGCGGGCTGGCGGCCGGCACGGCGCTGCTGGCCCGGGACCGCGACTTTCCGGCGCTGAGCCACCAGGTGCTCATCTGCCCGATGCTGGACGACCGCCTGCAGACCCACAGCAGCCGGATGCTCGACGGCGACGGCACCTGGGACCGCAACGACAACCTGTTCGGCTGGACGGCCCTGCTGGGCGACCGGCGCGGCGGACCGGACGTCTCGCCCTACGCCGCACCGGCACGCGCGACCGACCTCGGCGGGCTGCCCCGCACCTACATCGACTGTGGTTCGGCCGAGTCGTTCCGCGACGAGGCGATCGACTACGCCACGCGGCTGTCACAGGCCGGCGTGCTCGTCGATCTTCACCTGTGGGGCGGCGGCTGCCACGGGTACGAGGTGCTGGCCCGCCACTCCGCCATCGCCCGCGCCTCGCTGGCCACACGCGACGAGTTCATCCGAAGGGTCCTGGAGAGCTGAGCGCCGCGGCCGTACCCTTGCCGAGATTATCTTAGTCATTAAGATAATCGCATGGGCATATCGACTGACTTCTCCGTGGCGATCGCCGGCGCCGGCCTCTCCGGCCTCTGTCTCGCCCAGTACCTGATGCGCGCCGGCATCGACGTTCACGTCTACGAGCGGGACCAGAGCCCCTTCGTCCGGCAGCAGGGCTATCGGATCATCCTCGACCGGTACGGGCTGGAGGCGCTGCGCGAAAGCCTGCCCCGCCCGCTGTACCGCCTGGCGCTGGCCACCGGCGACGAGCCCGGCGGGCGCCTGCGCTTCACCGACAGCCGGTTGCGGGACGCCTTCACCATCGCCTTCAAGGACGAGCCGGACGCGACCCGCCAGGTCGACCGGGCCACTCTGCGGTCGATCCTGATGACCGGGCTGGACGGGCGCGTTCACTACGGCCGGGCCGCGGCCGCGGTCGACGACGGTGGCCCGGCCGGGCTGCGGCTGCGGTTCGCCGACGGCGGGGCGGTCGCGGCGTCGGTCGTGGTGGGCGCGGACGGTGTCGGCTCGGCGCTGCGCGCGCAACTCGTTCCGGACGCCGACCCGGAGAGCACCCCGATGGTGGGCGTCTACGCCCGGTCACCCCTGTGGCACGACGGCGTGAGCGTCATCCCGGAAGCACTGCGGACCAGCGGGGTCCTGTCCATCGCCGACCGGCCGGGCCGCGCCTTCTTCTTCACCTCGATGCGGTTCGGCGAGAGTCCCCGCGCGGCGTTCGCCCGCGTGGCCCCGGGCAGCTACGCGCCCACCGGCGACGACTACGTCATGTGGGGGCTTCTGGTACGGCGGGAGGAGGTGCCGGCCGGCGCCCGTGGCGACCTGCTGGCGCTGCGGGATCTGGCCGTCCGGCTGAGCGCCGGCTTCCACCCGCTGATCCGCCTGCTGGTCGCCACCGGAGAGCTCGACACGACGGTGCTCAACCCGTTCGCCACCGGCCGGCGCCCGCACCGGTGGGCGGTGCCCCGGGCGACGATGATGGGCGACGCGGTGCACGTCATGCCACCGTTCGGCGCGCAGGGCGGCAACACCGCGCTCCGCGACGCCGCGCTGCTCGGCCGCCGGATCGTCGACGCCCGGGTGAGCGGCACCCCGGTGGAGGACGCGATCGCCGCCTACCAGGACGAGATGGTGCCGTACGCGTTCCGCGCCGTCGGCACCGCCGCCGGCCTGATGCGCCGGCTCACCGGGGGCGCGGCGGCCCCGCACTGGGTGCTCACCCGGGTGCTACCTCGGCTGCACCGGGTCACCGTGCCGGAGGCATGATGGCGGGCATGTCCGACGAGCCGGCCCGTGCGTCCGCGATCACCGACCTCATGCACGCCGGGCGGGAGACCTCGCGGCTGTCGACGGTGTTCCGGTACGCCATCGCGGACCGGCTCGGGCTCACCGTGAGCGACCTGGAGTGCCTGGACTTCCTGGCCGACGCCGGATCGGCCACCGCGGGGCAGATCGCCGAGCGGGCCAACGTCACCACCGGGGCCGTGACCAGCATGCTGCGCCGGTTGCAGCAGGCCGGCTGGGTCACCGCCGAGCGGGACCCGGCGGACCGGCGGCGGGTGATCGTCACCCTGCGGCCGGAGCGGGCCGCCGAGCTGGAGCGGCCGTACGAGCGGTTCGCCCACCGGGCGGCGCAGCTGGTCGAGGGCTACAGCGTCGCGGAGATCCGGCTGCTGGCCCGGCACTTCGAGCGGATGCGGGCGATGTACCTCGCCGAGCTGACCGGCCTCCGCGACGGCGGACCCACCCGGCGATCGCCGTCGCGGTAGGCCGCGCGGCTGGTCACGCCTTCGGTAGGCGTACCTCGACGCGGAGACCGGGGTGATTGTCGCCGAGGGTGACCGAACCGCGATGCCGGCGGACCAGTTCGCGGACGATGGCGAGGCCCAGCCCGGAGCCGCCCGCGTCGCGGGCCCGGGCGTCGTCGAGGCGGGTGAAACGCTGGAACACCCTCTCCCGGTCGTGGTCCGGGATGCCGGGGCCGTCGTCGGTGACCACGATGAGCAGATGCCCGGCGTCGGCGGCGGCGCTGACCGTCACCTTCTCGCGTTTGTGCCGCTCCGCGTTGTCCAGCAGGTTGGTCACCACCCGGGCCAGCGCGTCCGGCTCGGCGAGCATGGGCAGCGGCGTGCCCGGGTCCCGGTACTCCACATCGGGGTAGCGCAGCGCCGCCTCGCCGACGAACTGGGCGAGGTCGATCTTCTCGAGGCGGGTGGCGGGCACGCCCTCGTCCGAGCGGGCCAGCAGGAGCAGGTCGTCGACCAGGCGGGACAGCCGCTGCACGTCGGCCAGGAGGTCATCGGTGAGCGCCGGCCAGTCGGTGTCGTCCGGCAGGTGCTGCGCGACCTCCAATTCGGTACGGATGTTGGTGAGCGGGCTGCGCAGCTCGTGTGCGGCGTCGGCGACGAACGCGCGCTGCCGGGCGCGGGCCGCGTCGAGCCGGTGCAGCATGTCGTTGAGCGTCACGGCCAGCCGGTGGACCTCGTCGCGGGAGTCCGGCACCGGCAGCCGGCCGGCCCGGGTGCCGCCGGTGATCTCCTCGGCGCCGGCCCGCAGCGCGTCGACCGGCCGCAGCGCCGCGCCGAGCGCCCGCCACAGCCCGGCCGCCAGGAGCGTGGCCAGCAGCGGGAACAGGATCAGCAGGGTGAGCCGCAGGATGTGCAGGTTCTGCGTGACATGGTCGATGGAACGGGCCACCAGGATGCGCACCGGCGCGGTCGGCGGGCCGGCGGTGAGCTGAACGACCCGGGCCCGGCCCTGGTCGTGGATCAGGTAGCCGGGGATCTCCCGGCCCTCGCCGTCGCGCAGGTGGGCGAGGTCGGCGGCGCCGAGCATCGGGGTGAGGTCGTCCGCGGTGGCCGACGAGGCGAGCACCCGGTTGCGCTCGTCGATGACCTGCACCTGCACGCCCGGGGTGACCGGGATCGGGTTCGGCAGCGCGCCCTGGTCGACGAGCGCGGCCACGCCGCGGGCGGTGGCCATCGCCTCGCTCTGCACCGAGCGGACCTGGGCGTACCCCAGCACGGCGATCAGCAGGACGGCGCCGGCGGACAGGCCGAAGACGAGACCCGCGAGGGAGACGAGCAGCAGCCGCGCCCGCAGGCTCAGCTCCTTGACGCGGCGCATCATCTACTCGACGATCGCCAGCCGGTAGCCGGCGCCGCGGACCGTCTCCAGCCGCTCGCGGCCGATCTTGCGGCGCAGGTAGCCGACGTAGACCTCGACCGCGTTCGGCGCGGTCTCCAGTGCGGCGTCCCACACGTGGTCGAGCAGCTCGGTCTTGGAGACGACCTGGCCGGGGCGGCGCATCAGATACTCCAGCAGGGCGAACTCGCGGGCGGTGAGGGTCACCTCGTCGCCGCGGACCTGGACCCGGCGTTCCGCCGGATCCAGCTCGACATCACCGAACGCGAGCACGACGGGACGGGCCTGGGCGCCGCGGCGCAGCAGGGCGCGGAGACGGGCCAACAGCACGACGTACGAGAAGGGCTTGGTCAGATAGTCGTCGGCGCCGCAGTCGAGGCCGTCGGCCTGGTCGTACTCCCCGTCCTTGGCGCTCAGCATGAGCACCGGCAGCCAGTGCCGCTCGGCGCGCAACTGGCGCACCACCCGGTAGCCGGAGAGGCGGGGCAGCATCACGTCCAGGATCATCGCGTCGTACCCACCGTGGCGGGCCATCTCGAGACCGTCCTGGCCGTCGGCGGCGATGTCCACCGCGAAGCCCTCGGCCTGCAGGCCACGCCGTAGCGCGGCGGCCAACCGCGCCTCGTCCTCCACCACCAGCAACCGCACCCCCACACCTTGGCACGCCGGGGCACGCGATCGTCAGCGACTCTCAGCGACCTCTCAGCGACTCGGCGGCGGGCCGCCCGGTGGCGCTCCGGACGGGGCGCCGTCGCCGGTGAGCTGACCACCCGTCGGGGTGGTCGTGGTGTCGACACCCACCTCCAGCGTGACCGTGTAGCCGCTCATCGCGTCGCCGGTCACGGTGGCCAGCTGGAGCGCGCCGGAGTCCTCGCCGAACACGTTGTCGTCGTCCAGCGAGACCTGGGCGAGATGGGTGACCGAGGCCTCGTACCCGGTCTGGGTGTATGCCTCCTGGCAGATGTTCTCCGGAAGCGCGACCTGCGACGTGGCGATGGCGTTCGAGGCATCGGAGATGCTCGCCCGGTCGGGGTAGACCTCGAAGTGGACGTGCGGCCACCGGCCGCTGTAGCAGGCCGGGAAGATGCTGGTGAAGGTCACCTGGCCGCGGTCGCCGGCGATCTGGACGCCGCGCAGGTAGTTCTCGCCGGTGATGCCCTCGGAGTAGAGCGAGTAGCGGCCGGACCGGTCGCAGTGCCAGACGTAGACGGCCACGCCGGTGAAGGCGGCGCCGCCGTCGGCCAGGTTCTGGATGCTCAGGGTGAGGGTCATCGGGATGCCCTCGGCGCGGGTGGTCGAGCTGCCGAAGCTGGATTGGATGTCGCTGCGGACCACGCCGCTCCGGGTCAGCACGTCGGGCCCGTTCGAGCCGTCGGCCGGGTAGGGCCCGGCGGTCTCGTCGGGGATCTCGCCGAGCACCGTGCCGGTCTCGACGGTCGGCGTCGGCTCACCGTCGCCGCAGCCGCCGAGCCCGAGGGCGACCGCGCCCAGCCCGAGGACGCGCAGCGCCTGACGGCGGCGCATGGTGGCCAGGTCGAAGGCCAGACCTTGATGGAGAATGTCGGTGCCGGGCCGGGGCAGTGGATGCCCCTGATAGGAAGCCATTAATTCCCCCATGTTCGGATATGACGCTATATCGGCGGCGAACCCCTAGGGGAGCTTCTCAGCAGGATCACAGCGGCCCCGGCGCACGATTGGCCCCAGAGATTCGGGAGGTGGACATCGTGTCCGTGTTGAGGTCCAGGCCGGCGCTGCGCTGGCTGGTCCCGTCGGCTGCGGCGGTGGCGGTCATCGG
Source organism: Actinoplanes flavus (assembly GCF_017592555.1). Taxonomy (GTDB): domain Bacteria; phylum Actinomycetota; class Actinomycetes; order Mycobacteriales; family Micromonosporaceae; genus Actinoplanes; species Actinoplanes flavus. The sequence continues at coordinate 127,500 of NZ_JAGFNS010000020.1, forward strand.
GGGCGGCGCAGCGGCCGGGACGATCGTGGCGAACGCCGACCCGGGGCTGCCGGAGCGCAGTGCCGCACAGTTGCTCGTCGACCTGCAGAACGCCGATCCAAAGGGTCTGTCCGGCACCCTGGTGCAGAGCGCCGACCTGGGGCTCCCGGGCATCGCGGGGCTGCTCGGCAACGTCTCCGGCGGTGGCGGCAACCTGACCAGCCTGATCGCCGGAAGCAACACCGCACGCGTCTGGTACGCGGGTGAGGACAAGGCGCGGTTCGCGCTGCTCGGCACGAGCGGCGAGACCGACGTGATCCGCAACGGCTCCGACGTGTGGATCTGGAGCAGCAAGGACAACACCGGTACGCACGTGAAGCTCCCCGCCGACGTGGGCGGGAAGCCGGACAAGGCGCCGGCCGGGGTGCCGGTGACACCGCAGGAGGCCGCCGAGGCCGCGCTCGCCGCGATCGACGAGAGCACCAAGGTGGAGACGACCGGCGCCGCCGAGGTGGCCGGGCGGGACGCGTACGAGGTGGTGCTCAGCCCGAAGGACACCGCGTCGCTGGTCGGCCAGGTGCGCCTGGCGATCGACGCCGAGCAGCACATCCCGCTGCGGGTGGACGTCTACGCGAAGAACACCAGCAAGCCCGCGTTCCGGGTGGCGTTCGAGCAGATCACCTTCGAGGTTCCGGCGGACGACCAGTTCAGCTTCAACCCGCCGCCGGGTGCGAAGGTGAGCGAGGGCGGCATCGCCGATCACTCCGGCAAGCCGGCTCCGGTTGTTCCGGGCAAGCCGTCCGTTCCCGGCGCTCCGGCTGGTTCTCCCGCCGGTTCTCCGGCCGGCGATGACCTCAAGGTCATCGGCGAGGGCTGGACGACGATCGTGGTCGGGAAGGCGCCGGTGCTCGACGAGCTGGAGGGCGCCAAGTCCTCGTCGTCCTCCTCACCCGAGGAGGCCCAGGCGGGTCAGGTCGCCGAGCAGTTCCTCGGCACCCTGGAGAAGGTCGAGGGATCCTGGGGCAAGGGCCGGTTGCTCCGCAGCTCGCTGTTCAGCGTGCTGCTGACCGACGACGGCCGGGTGCTCGGCGGGCTGGTCTCGCCGGAGGCGCTGTACGCGGCGGCCGCCAAGTAGTCGGAAACACCCCGGAACGCCCCGGCGCCGCTCTCCCGGCTGCCGGGGCGTTCTTTTCGTTCCAGAGTTATAGAACTCTCGCCGTGTTCATGGCACACTGAACCGGCAAGAGTTCTAGAACTCTAGGAGATGGCGATGACCGTGCTCGAATCGATGGCCCCTCCCACCGGCGGCCGCTTCGGCGATTTCGGCGGGCGCTATGTGCCCGAGTCCCTCGTCCCGGCCTGCGCGGCGCTGGAGACGGCCTTCCGGGAGGCCTGGGCCGACGCGACCTTCCACGAGCGACTCGCCGAGTTGCGCTCCGTCTACGCCGGACGGCCCACCGCGCTGACCCCGGCCACCACGCTCTCCGCCGACCTGGGCATCACCCTGATGCTCAAGCGGGAGGATCTGGCGCACACCGGGTCGCACAAGATCAACAATGTGCTCGGGCAGGCGCTGCTCGCCCAGCGGATGGGCAAGACCCGCCTGATCGCCGAGACCGGCGCCGGCCAGCACGGCGTGGCCACCGCGACCGCGGCCGCCCTGTTCGGCATGCGCGCGACCATCTACATGGGCGAGCGCGACATGGCCCGGCAGCGGCTCAACGTCTTCCGCATGGAGCTGCTCGGCGCCGAGGTCATCCCGGTCACCGCCGGCAGCCGCACGCTGAAGGACGCCACCAACGAGGCCATGCGCGGCTGGGTGGCGGCCGTCGAGGAGGCGCACTTCTGCCTCGGGTCGACGGCGGGTCCTCATCCGTACCCGTGGTTGGTCCGCCAGTTCCAGCGGGTCATCGGCGAGGAGGCCCGGGCCCAGGCCCCGGTCCATCCCGATGTGGTGGTGGCCTGCGTGGGCGGCGGCTCCAACGCCGCCGGCACGTTCGCCGGGTTCGCCGACACCCGGGCGCGGCTGGTCGGTGTGGAGGCCGCCGGTGGGGCCGCCATGACCCACGGCCGGCCCGGTGTCGTCCACGGCTACCGCTCCATGCTGCTCCAGGACGAGCAGGGCCAGATCCTGGAGGCCGAGTCCATCTCCGCCGGGCTCGACTACCCCGGCATCGGGCCCGAGCACGCCCACCTCGGCGCCACCGGCCGCGCGGAGTATGTGACCGTCACCGACGACGAGGCGGTCGCCGCGCTGGGCCGCCTGGCCCGTGCCGAAGGCATCATCTGCGCGCTGGAGTCGGCGCACGCGGTCGCCTGGGTGCTGCGCGCCGCCGGCACACCCGAGCTGCCGGCCGGTTCCACCGTGCTGCTCACCCTCTCCGGCCGGGGCGACAAGGACATGGCCACGCTGGCCGGCGTCACCGAGTGATCCCGCCGGGGCCGCACCCCCGCTCGTTCTTCCCTCCCGAGCCACCCGCTCCCGGGTCCGCCTGCCGGCACGGCTCTTCCCCTGTCGTCCCGGGCGCAGGCGCCCGCGCGTTCTCCTCGGCGCCGCCGCCCTGTCTCGGCGGCGGCTCACCCACGACACCCACGTTCCCGCGCGGCAATGCCGCGTGCTTCGTCAACCGACTGGAGGTGCCGCATGAAGCGGCTCTACCCCTATCTGACCGGCGGCATCACCGAGGACTGGACCGACTACCTGCTCGCCTACCAGGAGGCCGGGGCCGACGCCATCGAGATCGGCCTGCCGTTCTCCGATCCGATGCTCGACGGCACGACCATCCAGCGGGCCTCCGACCGGTCACTGCGCCGTGGCACCACGGTCGACACGATTCTGGCCGACCTGGCCGCCGTGCGAGACCGGATCAGCGTTCCGCTGTTCGCGATGACCTACGCGAACCTGGTCTTCCGTGACGGCCCCGCGGTGTTCTGCCGACGGCTGGCCGAGGCGGGCGTCTCCGGGCTGATCGTGCCGGACGTGCCGGTCGACGAGGCCGACGGCCTGTCCGCCGCGGCCGAGGCGGCCGGAGTCGACCTGGTCCTGCTGGCCGCGCCGGTCACCCCGCCCGAGCGGCTCGCCGAGATCGCCGCACGCAGCCGGGGCTTCGTCTACGCGGTCAGCGTGCTGGGCACCACCGGCGAGCGGGACGAACTGGCCGGCACCGCCGCTCCGCTCGCCGCCCGGATCAAGGCGGTCACCGATCTGCCGGTGCTGATCGGCTTCGGCATCTCCGGTCCGGAGCAGGCCACCGCGGCGGCCCGTGCCGGGGACGGGGTGGTCGTCGCCTCCGCCCTGATGCGTAGGGTTCTGGACGGGGCCACACCCGGCGAGCTGTTGGACGACGTCGCCGCGCTGCGGGCCGCCGTCGACCAGGCCGACCAGGAGGTGCCCGCTGACCACGCGCACGCCGAAGTATCAGGTGATCGCGGCTGACCTGAGCAGCAAGATCCGCGCTGGGGAGCTGCCGCCGGGCTCCGCGCTGCCGCCGCAGAAGGAGCTCAGCGCCCGCTACGGGGTCACGCTGGCCACGCTGCGGCAGGCGCTGAAGCGGCTGGAGGACGAAGGGCTGCTCTCCCAGCAGGCGGGCCGGGGGACGTTCGTGTTCTCGCCACGGGCGACGTACACACTCGACTCCCTGCGCGGCTTCGCCGAGGACCTGCGCGCCCAGGGGCAGACGGTGACCACCGAGATCCTCGACCAGGACACCGGAACACCCCCGGACTGGGCCGCCACGGTCCTCGGCGACGGCCCGGCGGTCCGCCTCGAACGGCTCCGGCTGGTCGCCGGGCGCCCCGCCGTCCACCAGCTCTCGTGGATCCACGGCACCGTCCTGGCCGGCGCCGACCTGAGCGGCACCTCGCTCTACGCGGCGCTGGCCGAACACGGCATCGGTGTCCGGCGGGCGTCCGAGGTGGTCCGGCCCGCTCTGCTGGAGGAGCCGGGCGCCACGCTGCTGCGCCGCTCCCCCGGCGAGCCGGTGCTGCTGTCCGAGCGGATCTCGTACGGGCTGGACGACTCGGCCCTGGTGGTGGACCGGGCGACGATCCTGGGGTCGGCCATGGAAATCCGTACCGAACGGGCCGTGCACGGCCTCACCCTGCACTGGAGCCGGCCGGCCGTCTGACGATCGACTGGCCGGGTGGGCCTCCGGCGCGGGTCAGGGCTCCAGCAGGCGATGACGGATCGCGGTGACCTCGGTCGGCGGGACGCCGTGAAGAAGCAGGTAGGGCACCACCCCGCCGTAGCGGGCGTCGGCGTGCGTGAGGGTGTCGCGCATGGCGGCGGGATCGGTTCCCGGCGTTCGGGCGAAGTCGGCCGCGATCGCGTCGGCGTCCACCCCGGCGATACCGAGCAGGAGAGCCACCAGAAGGCCGGTCCGGTCCCGGCCACTGTGGCAGTGGATCACCACACCGCCGGGCGGAGCGACGGCGATCTCGTGGACGGCGCGGGCGACGCGTTCGCCGTTGTGGTCGAGCATCGGCACGTACGTGTGGTCGGGAACCTCGTAGTTCATCGGATCGGGAAGCAGCGGCACGTTTCGGTAGACCGGGTCGGCCGCGAACGGGCTCGGTGTGCTGTCGCACTCCCGAACCAGCGCAGATCCAGGATCAACCCCAAGCCGTGGCCGCGCAGCGCCTCCACCGAGGCCGCGGTCATGCGGGCATGGCTGTCGGAGCGGATCAGCGCGCCGGCACGGACACGGCCGCCGTCACGGGTCGGAGTGCCACCCAGGTCACGGGCGTTGCCGCAGTTCGGCCAGTCGAGTCGCACACCCGCGAACGTAGACGGGCGTGTCCAGCGGCCGACCGGGCGCTCACGGTAGGTGAACCAGAACCTCCCCGGCACGTGGTCGCGGAACCGCCGGCGCCGGGCGCTGACCGCGCAGCGTGGTGTAGGCGACGGCCAGCAGCGCCGCGGCGGCGAGCGCGTCCAGCCAGTAGTGGTTGCCGGTGGCCACGACCACCAGCAGGGTGATCGCCGGATGCAGCAGCCACAGGCCGCGATACCGGGAAGTGGTCGCGGCGATCAGGGCGATCGCGACGACCAGTGCCCAGCCGACGTGCAGGCTCGGCATGGCCGCGTACTGGTTGGAGATCTGATCCGTCTCCGGCGGGCCGTAGACGGCCGGGCCGAAGAGACGGCCGAGATCCAGCATTCCGGTTTCGGTCAACATGCGGGGCGGGGCGAGAGGGACCAGGAAATGTACGCCCAAGGCGCCACCCGTGAGCAGGACCAGCACGTTCCGCGTCCAGCGGTAGTGGGCCGGGCGGTAGCGGTACAGCCAGACGAGGCAGGCCGCGGTCGCTGGAAAGTGCACGTACGCGTAGTAGCTGTTCGCCGCCTCGACCAGGAGGTTCCACCCGAGCAGGCCCTGCTGGACGGCCAGTTCACCGGGCAGGCGCAGCCAGCGTTCGGCGTCCCAGACGGCGCGCGCGTTGCGGAACGCCTCGTCGACGTGGCCGTTCGCCGCAAGCCGCGCCACCTTGTAGACGAGGAACAGCGCAGCGATCAGCGCGAACTCCCGCAGCGCCGAAAGCCGGCCCGGCGCGGCTTTCCCGGCCCGCCCCCACAGTCCCGACAACCGACCCGGCCCGGCTTCCCCAGCCGGTCCCGGCAGGCCCGACAACCGACCCGGCCCAGCTTCCCCAGCCCGCCCCCACAAGCGCGACAACCGACCCGACCCGGCTTCCCCAGCCCGCCCCCACAGGCGCGACAACCGACCCTGACTGGCTTCCCCAGCCCGCCCCCACAGGCGCGACAACCGACCCTGACTGGCTTCCCCAGCCGGTCCCCGTAGGCCCGACAACCGACCCGGCCCGACTTCCCCAGCCCGCCCCCACAGTCCCGACAACCGACCCGGACTGGATTCGCCGGACCGTCTCCACAGGCGCGACAGCCGACCTGGCGTGGGTTCCTCGGCTGGTCCCCGACCCTCGGTGGCCAGATGGCCGGGCGCGCTTACCCGCTGGCCGGGAGCGTCCGCGTGGGCGGCAGCACCCGCCGCGCGGCTCGCGCGTCCACCGGCGCCTGCCGCGCGACGTAGGCTCCCCGGACGTTTGGCGTTGCCGGTCCCATGGCCTCCGGCGATGCTCGACGCCCGGCGCCAGCCCTCCGGACGTCCCGCGACGCCCGTTCCGTGGCCGGGACCCTCCAGTCGGGTGGTAGCACCCGCCGCACGACCCGGGCGGCCGGCGGCACCCGCCGCGGTGCCGGCGCCACGCTGCTTGGGCACGCGGGTACGGGACGGGGGCGGAGACTCGGAGGTATCCGCCGGGTCACTGGAAGGTGAAATCGCCATGACGCTCCCCCGTCGATCAAGGGGCCTAGCATCCGACGATCTTGCCAGCTGGGCAAGTTTTAATCGGGAAGATCACCGTCTGTTCGCTCGGCCGCTCCGGCGGCGAGCAGCACGATCAACAACACGAACGCGCAGGCCAGCACCGGCCATGAGGCGCTCACCGCGTACTGGACGAGAACCGGTAGGAGGGCGACCGCGCTGATCAGGCCGACCACGACGGCGCGGCGCGTGCGGGCCGGGAGCAGGCCCACGCAGATCCACGGAAGGCGGCCGGCCGGGATCAGCACGCGGGCGGCCAGGCCGACCGTCACGAACACCATGACGGCGGCGGCACCGCGGGCCAGCAGTTCCGCAGGCGCCCACCAGTGGCCGATCACGGCCAGGACGGCGGTGAGCGGAATTCCGGCGGCCAGGCCGCGGCGCAGACCCGCGAGCAGGCCGCGGACGGGCCAGGTCAGGGCTGGCGCGCCGTACCGGTCGGGCCGGTCGGCGGCGAGCTGCCGGAGACCCCGCATGGCGTCACGGACGCGCATCCGTTCCGCGTCGAGCAGGGCCATCATCCAGCGGCCGTCGGCGTCGTCCGGGTCCTCGGCCAGGGCCCGGGCCGCTGCCGCGCGGGCGGCGTCGCGGTGGCCGGCGTAGCGTTCCGCTTCCGCCAGGGTCATCAGATCCGGTACGGACTGCGGCGCGATCCCGACCGCACGCCCGGCCGCCTCGCGGGCGCCGTCGAAGTCGCGGCGCAGCATGAGGCAACGGGCCACCGAGCGGTGCGGCTCAGGGGCGTCCGGCCGGAGCCGGGCCGACTCCCGGGCGGCGGCCAGCGCGTCGTCCAGCCGGGAGAGCAACAGCAGGCACTCGGCGTGCTCGATGTGCACGGCGGCCACCTCCGGAGCCACCGCCACCGCGGCCTCGGCCGACACCAGAGCGTCCTGGTAACGGCCTTGCAGCCGCAGCAGCCCGGCGAGCAGCCCGAGCAATTCCGGGTCGGCGGGCGTCTCGCCCAGTCCGGCATGAACGGCGGACTCGGCCTGCTCGAGACGCCCGACATCGGCAAGCGCACGCGCCCGCGCCGCGGCACTCACCGGCCGTCACCGGTCGCGATACGTGGGTTGGCCACCACCAGGGAACGGGCGAGGTGCAGGAGACGTGCGGCCAGGAGCAAGCGGACCGCGCGCGGGAACCGGACACGGGCCACGCGCGGGAACGGGGCAGGCAGCCGAGGACAGGCCGCCGGCGGGAACCGGCGTGCGAGCCGAGGACGGGCCGCTGGCGGGAACTGGAGAACGAACAGGAAACGGGCCGCACGTGGGAATCGGGCAGTGAACCGAAGACGGGCCGCTGGCGGGAACCGGAGAACGAACAGGAAACGGGCCGCACGTGGGAATCGGGCAGTGAACCGAAGACGGGCCGGGGATGACAATCGGGCATGAAGCCGCGGACGGGACGCGGGCGGGAACCGGAGGGCGAGCAGGAGGCGAGCCGCGCCCAGCACGCGTGCCGCGAACACCAGGCGCGCCGCGCGCAGGATCCGGGCCGTGAATCCGAAGCGGGTCGCGCGCAGGAAGCGGGCCGCGGCCGGGAAACCCGCCCGCAGCAGGTGGCAGCCGGCGAGCACGACGCGGACGACGGAGAGGACGGCCGCCGCGGCGAGGGAGCGAATCATCGGATCTTCCGCTTCTTGAGGTAGGCGGCCAGATCGTCGTATTCGCCGCTCTCGTTGGCGAACATGGCCACGTTGCGGGCGGTCGCGAACCATGCGTCCGTCGACGGCCGGACCTCGCGCGCAGCACCCAGCATGTCGGCCTGGCTGATCATGCGGACGTCGCCGGTGGCGATCGAGTCGCGCATCGCGTACTCCGCGGCTGTCTCGCAGAGGTGGGCCAGGTCGGCGCCGGAGTAATGCTCGGTCGCGGCGGCGACGGCGCCCAGGTCGATCCCGGCGACCGGGCGGTCCCGAAGGTGGTATTCCAGGATGGCCTCACGCGCGGGCCGGTCCGGTGGGAGCACCAGCACGGTACGGTCCAGGCGGCCGGGGCGGCGCAGGGCCGAGTCCACGTCCCACGGCGCGTTGGTGGCGGCCAGCACGAACACGCCGTCGTTGCCGCCGTCGACACCATCCAGTTCGGTGAGCAGCTGGTTCACCACCGTCCGCATGGACGACTGCAACTGGCTGCGCTTGTGTCCGAGGGCGTCGATCTCGTCGAGGAACAGCACGCAGGGCGCGTGCCCGCGAGCCGACTCGAACAGGTCGTGCAGGTTGCGCTCGGAGCTGCCGATCCACATGTTCAGCACGTCGGTGATCGACAGAGAAACGAACGCCGCGCCCATCTCCCCGGCGACCGCCCGCGCCAGGAACGTCTTGCCGCACCCCGGCGGGCCGTACAGCAGCAGACCACCTCGCAGGCTCTTGCCGAACAGGCTGCGCAGCTTGGGGTTGCGCAACGGCCCGAGGAACGACACCTCGAGCCGCTTCTTCACGTCGGCCATGCCGCCGACGTCGGCGAGCGTGACGGCGGACCGCTCCACGTCGAAGGCCCGGTCGGCGTGTCCGCGCACCGGATCGGGCTCCCCGTCGGCCCGTGCGAACCGCGGTGGCACCACGTCCCCGAACTGCTCCTCCATGGCCGCCCAGTCGATCCCGGAGGCACCGGCCGCGGGTCGTTCCGGCGCCGGCGCATCGGCCGCGGTCGGTGGTGTCTGCTCCTCACCCACCGGGGGCACGGGCGGCGACGCCCCGCCCAGTGCCCGGGCCATGACCTGCTGCGCTCCGGCATTGCCGGGTTCGCGAGCCAGGATCTGAGCGGCGTGCCCGATCGCCTCCGGCCCCCGGCCGGCGGCCACCAGCATCTCGGCCAGGTGCAGCCGCAGCGTCAGGTCGTCGGGCCGTGCTTCGACGGCGGCCGCCAGGCTGTTGATCAAGGCATCGCTCATGCGGGCGATTATGCCCCCGCCAGACCGCCCACCGACCACGGACAGACCCCGGCGGCTCTCCCACCGTCCGTTTCCGCGCTCCTTCATCACTGCCGTCCTCCTCCATCCGCCACTTCTGCCCGGCCCCACCAGCGCGCCCTGTCCCGCCGGCATCGAGACCCGTCCAGGTGTCCGTCGGACCGGCTCTCTCGACCAGACCGGCTCGGCTTACGGGAGTGCGCCGTCGGCCGACGGCCGGGGCCACGGGTCGAGTCGGTGCCGGAGGCCGGCCGGCGAGGGCGGGTCATCGGCCGGTCAGGGTGCGGAAGAAGGTGGTGACGTCGGCGGTGAACAGGTCGGGAACCTCCAGGGCGGCGAAGTGGCCGCCGCGCGGGAACTCGGTCCAGTGGCGGATGTCGTGGCGTTGCTCGGCCAGTGGGCGCACGGACTGGACGATGTCGCCGGGCAGGACGGCCACGCCCAGCGGGACCGGGCAGGGCGCCTGTGGACCACCCAGGCCGGTCTCCTTGACGATGCGGGCCGCCGAGCCCGCGGTGCGGAACAACCAGTGGTGGGCGACATCGGCCACGATGCGCTCGTCGGAAACGGGCGTCGCCGGGTCGGCCCACGTGTCGAACTTCTCCGCGAGGAAGGCGAGCAGCCCGGCCGGGGAGTCGTTCAACGCGTACGCCGGGGTCTGCGGCGTGGCGGCGAACAGGATCTGGTGTGGATGGCGGTTGGCGGCCAGCCGCATCGTCTTGGCGAGCCGCTCCTGGTCTTCGGGACCGAGACCCTCCGCCTGGCCCGGGGTGGGCAGGTAGTTGACGTGAACGCCGACGACCCGGTCGGGAGCGGCGGTGGCGAGCGCCTGCGAGACGCCGGAACCCCAGTCGCCGCCCTGGGCGCCGTAGCGGTCATAGCCCAGACGGGACATCAGCTCGGCCCAGGCCTCGGCGATCCGGCGCACGCCCCAGGGCCGGGTGGTGGGCCCGGAGAGCCCGAAGCCCGGGATGGCCGGGACGACGACGTGGAAGTGCTCGCTGAGCGGGCCGATCACGTCGAGGAACTCGACGGTGGAGCCGGGCCAGCCGTGGGTGAGAACCAGGGGCAGAGCGCCGGGATCGCTGGAGCGGACGTGGAAGAAGTGGACCCGGTCGCCGCCGATCTCGGTGACCTGCTGCGGGATGGCGTTGAGCTCGGCCTCGTGCGCCCGCCAGTCGAACCCGAGCCAGCGGTCGGCGAGGGCCCGCACCCGGTCGAGCCGGATGCCGTAGTCACCGGGAGCGTCATCGGGCCACCGGGTGTGGCCGAGGCGGGCGGTGAGGTCGTCGAGTTCGGATTGGGGAACGCGGACACTGGATTCGTTCATGCGCTTAACGTTAGACTCGTAAACGTTCGGAAGTCCAACGTTAGGTGGCCCAATGTTAAAGTCGGCACATGGAAGAGCTGCCAAGCTGGGTGCTGAGTCAGGTCTCGGCCCAGGGTCACCGGATCATCGTGGAGAGGTTCGGGGCGGTGGGGGCGCGGGGCTATCACTACCGGCTGCTGCGCTCGCTGGCCACCGACGGTCCGGCCAGTCAGGCGGCGCTCGGCCGGCGCACCGGGATCTACCTCAGCGATCTGGTCGGGGCGCTCAACGAGCTGGAGGAGGCGGGCTATGTGCGGCGCTCACCCGACCCGGCGGACCGGCGGCGCAACGTCGTCGGCCTCACCGATCGGGGCCGGGAGCGGGCGGAGGAGCTGACGGAGCGGGCACACGCGGTCCAGGAGGAGTTGCTGGCGCCGCTGTCGGCTCCGGAGCGCGAGCAGTTCGCCGGTCTGTTGCAGCGTCTGCTGGAGCATCATCGATCGGGTGGATGACGGGCCACTCCTACCCGGCACTCACGTACCGGGCAAAAAGAAAGACCGCCGGCGCGAAACGACGGCGGTCTTTCCCGGAGGGTTTTCTAGCCCGGTCGGCGATAGCCGGCGATGGGCCCCCGATCGATGGTCGCCATCCGCACGTGGTCTCCCGTGTGCGGAGCGTGCACCACCTGGCCGCCACCGATGTAGATGGCGACGTGGTGCACGTCGGAGTAGTAGAAGACGAGGTCACCCGGCTTCAACTCGCTCCGGCTCACCGCTGTGCCCGAGCCCCACTGGTCCTTCGTGTAGTGCTCGAGATGCACGCCGACCGCGGCCCACGCCTCCTTCGTCAGGCCCGAGCAGTCGTAACTGTTCGGTCCCTCGGAGCCGAAGACGTAGGGCTTGCCGATCAGGTCGCACGCCTTCTGGGCGGCACGGCCGCCCTTGTCGTTGGTGTACGTGACCGGGCACGGGCCGGTGCGCAGAGGGCCGTCGTCGATGTTCGCGTCGCCGTACGCCTGGATCCGGAGCTTCTGGAGCTTCGTGATCTCCTTCTCGATCGCCGTCTTCTTCGTCGCGAGGTCCGTGTCGCGGGCGGAGATCTCGGACTCGAGCTGGTCGACCTTGGCCTTGTCGGCGGCGTACTTGTCGCGGAGCTTCGCGACGTTGGAGATCGAGGCTTCCTGGTTGTGGGCGAGCTGGTCGAGCAGCGTGAGCTTCTCCACCAGACCGTCCGGGTCACCACTCAGCAGAGCGTTGAGGTTTCCCGGCGGGCCCTGCATGTAGGCATCGACCGCCAGACCTCGCACCTGCGCCATCGCGACATCCACCTGAAGCTGAAGCGGCGTCAGCGTCTTCGCCAGCTGCTTCTGCTGCTTCCTCAGCTTGGTCAGCTTCGTGTGGTTGGCGTTGTACTCCTCGATGACGGGCTCGAGTTTGTTCCACTCCTCGTCGATCTGACCCTCGACGGTGGACGGCGAGGGAGTGGCATGGGCCGCCACCGGACCCGTGACCACCAGGCCGGCCGCGGCGAGCGCGCAAACCAGGATGCGCAGCAGGCCGGCGCGACGCGCGCCATTGCGTTTCACGTTGTGTGCGTCGTCCTTTCTTCCCACTCAGCCGCCGACCGGGTTAGCTGACGGGTTCGGGCGGGAAGCATGCCCGGCCGCGCGTGGGTGCCACGGCTTCACCCCACTGACCTGGGTCCCCGGTTCGCGTGTCGCGATTGGGCGGTGGTTCGCCAGATCGGCCGGATGGACGATGGGGGGCTGCCGAACCGGGGACCACCGTACTCGGATCATGCCGGCAAATGAAGGTCGCACAGCTCGCCGAACTGTACGAACAGCTGGCGATACGGAGGGTTACTAGAATGGCCAGGTATTCAGGGCACGCCCCAGCCACGGCACGACGACGATCACTGTGGGTAGCACCAACAGACCTGCGGCCGCCGCCGTCGCGGCCACCGCGAGGGCCGTCGATCGGCGACCCGGACGATCCAGCCGCGCCAGGCGCCGCCGCCGCGATTCACCCTCGGGGTCGGCGGTCACCTCCTCCGCCAGGGGGACGGCGTCGGCGAGACGAGCCAGCGCGGCCCGCAGCGGCGCGTGCCCGGCGCGGCGCCTCGCGGCATCGTCGGCCACCATCTCCAACAGCAGGTGTACGGCGTCCAGCGGCGCCTTCGACCGCAGCGGCCGGGGCACGGCCTGATAGAAGGCCGTGAACGACTCCATCACCAGCTCGTGCTTGTGCCGCAGGTGGGCACGCTCGTGGGCGAGGACGGCGTCGATCTGCTCCCGGTCGAGCACGTCGAGCACGCCGCCGCTGAGCACCACCCGCGGGTTCCGGCCCGGCACGCAGTAGGCCAGTGGCAGGGGCGCCTCCAGCACCCGCACCTCTCCCCCACCCAAGCCCTCATGACGTTCCACCCGATCGAGGAGGTCGACGAGCATGCGATGCCGGTCACGCCGGGCACGGGCCCGGGAGGTCACCTTGACGAGCGAGACCACCAGCCGGGTCACGATGGTCGCGGCCACCGCCAGGGAGAACAGCAGCGCCGCGACGGTCTCCGGGTGCCGTGCGCCGGCCGCACGGACCAGCTCCTCCGGGGCGGCGAGCACGACCCCGAGCGCACAGAGCACGGCCGTCAGGGTCAGCGCCTGCCAGAGCAGCACCCCGGCGACCGGGGCGCGGTCCGGCCAGCGGGCGCTGGCCAGCAGCTTCGGCACGGCAAGCGACAGCGTCAGCCCGAGGGCGCCGAGCAGGAGAGCGGTCACCGCTCGATGTTACGGGCGGCCTTCTCGATGGCCGCCTTCAGCGCTTCCGGTGGCAGCTGGCCGACGAAGTAGGCGAGCGCGGCGTCACGGTCCGGCGTGGCACTCAGCGCGTCCAGCATCACACCGGCGGTCATCTCCTCCCGGGTCTGCGCCGGGGCGTACCGGTAGGCGCGATCCGCTCGCTGCTGAACGACCAGGCCCTTCTTGGCGAGCCGGTCGAGGACGGTCATCACCGTCGTGTACGCCAGATCGCGGTCACGGCTGAGCAGATCGTGCACCTGCCGGACGGTGAGCGGCTCGCGTGCGTCCCACAGTTTCGCCATGACCTCGCGCTCGAGGTCGTTCCTCGCCATGTGAGGCAGTCTACTGCACAGCGTCGTACTACGAGCCGTAGTATCTACTACGAATCGTCGTAGAGGGGTTGCCATGGACGTGCTCGACCTGACTCGATTGCAGTTCGCGGTCGTGACGATCTACCACTACCTGTTCGTGCCGGTGTCGATCTGCCTGTCCGCCACCGCGGCCGGCTTCCACCTGGCCTGGCTGCGCACCGCCCGCGAGAAGTACCTGCACCTGACCAAGTTCACCGGGAAGCTGCTGATCGTCACCTTCGCGGTCGGCGTGGTCACCGGCCTGGTGCAGGAGTTCCAGTTCGGGCTCGGCTGGAGCGCGTTCGCCCGGTTCTACGGCGACGTGTTCGGGCCGACGCTGGCCATCGAGGGGATGCTCGCGTTCTTCCTCGAGGCCACGTTCCTGGCGCTGTGGTATTTCGGGTGGGACCGGCTGCCCCGCCGTCTGCACGCCGCCACCATCGTGGTCGTCGCGGTCGGCACGCTGCTGTCGGCGTACATCATCCTGGCCGCCAACTCGTTCATGCAGAACCCGGTGGCGTACGAGCTGGACCCGTCGACCGGACGGGCCGTGCTCACCAGCTTCACCGAGCTGATGACCAACGAGGTGGTGCTCGCCGCGTTCCCGCACACGATGGGCGGCGCCGCGATGGCCGGCGGTGGGCTCCTGATGGCGATCGGCATCTGGCGCACCGCCGCCGACGCCGCCTTCCGCACGCTCGCCCGGGTCGGCGCCTGGACGATGCTGATCGGCGGCGCGGTCACCGCGATCAGCGGCGACCACCTGGGCAAGGTGATGACGGCCGTGCAGCCGATGAAGATGGCCGCCGCCGAGGCCCTCTACGAAACCGCCACCGCCGCACCGTTCTCGCTCTTCGCGATCGGCGAGCTCGGGCACGACCGGCCGTTCTTCAGCATCGAAGTTCCCGGCCTGCTGTCGTTCCTCGGTACCGGATCCTTCAGCGGAACGGTCCAGGGCATCGACGACCTCCAGGCGGCCTATGTCGCCCAGTACGGCCCGGGCAGCTACGTGCCGATGATCCCGGTCGCGTTCTGGACTTTCCGCCTCATGATCGGTGTCGGCGTCCTGGCCATGGCGCTCGCCGCCTACCACCTGTGGTCCACCTGGGAGACCAGCCGGCGGATCCCGTTGCTGCCCACGTTCTTGCAGCCCGGGCGGGGCACGCCAGGCTGGCTGCGCCGGTTCGTGCTGCTCGCTCCGGCGCTGCCGGCCGCCGCCAACACCTTCGGCTGGATCTTCACCGAGACCGCCCGCCAGCCATGGCTCGCCTTCGGCATCTCGAAGGTGGCCGACGGTGTCTCCCCCGGACTCACCCGCGCCGAGGTGATCGCCTCGCTGGCCGGTTTCACCCTGATCTACGGCCTGCTCGCCATCGCCTGGTACCGCCTGGTCGTCCACCTCTCCCGCCAGCCGCTCACCCCGGTCGCTTCCGAACAGGAAGAGCCCGAGCCGGTTCCCGCCTACTAGGAGTCGTCTCCCATGATCACGTTCTGGTTCGCGGTCCTCGTCGTCGCCTGGGTGCTCTACTTCGTCCTCGAGGGCTTCGACTTCGGCGTCGGCTTCCTCTCCCCGGCCCTCGGCCGCGACGAGCACGAGCGCGGCGCGATCATCCGTACCGTCGGCCCGTTCTGGGACGGCAACGAGGTCTGGCTGGTCGCCGCGGTCGGCGTCACCTTCGCCGCCTTCCCCGCGTGGTACGCCGCCCTGATGTCCGCCCTCTACCTGCCGATGGTCGCCATCCTGCTGCTCCTGGCGGTTCGCGGCGTCGCCCTGGAGTTCCGCGGCAAACACGACTCGCCATCGTGGCGCCGTCGCTGCGATCTGCTGCTGGCCGCGAGTTCCTGCGGGATCGTGCTGCTCTGGGGGGCGGTCCTCGGCGTACTGGTCGACGGCCTCGCCCTCGGCAGCGACGGCGAGGTGACCGGCACCGGGCTCAGCCGCAGCCTCGGTCCCCTGCTCAGCCCCGCCGCCGGTCTCGGCGCGCTCGCCGCGTTGCTCGCCGCCGTCCTGCTGGGCGCGACGTTCCTCGCGCTGCGCACCACCGGCCCGGTGCGCCGCCGGGCACGCGACGTGGCACGCCACACCAGCACGGCCGGCGCGGTCACCCTTCTGCTCATCGGCATCGGTACGGGCAATCGCCTCGCCCTGGCGGCGGCGGCCATCGTGTTCGTTGCCGGGTTGCAGGCGCGGCGCTCCCGGGAGGGCACCGCCTTCACGGCCGTCGCCGTGGCCGTCGCCGGCGCGGTCGTCACGGTCTTCACCGCGCACGGCTCGGTGGTGCTGCGCAGCACCCTCGACCCGGCCTGGTCCCTGACCCGGGCCTCGGCCGCCGCCGGCCCCGCCGCCCTCCGCCTGATCACCATCGCCGGGGTGCTGATCCTGCCCGGTGTGCTGGTCTATCAGGCCTGGTCGTACTGGGTCTTCCGCCGCCGGGTAGCCAGCGAGCGAGTCACCTCGTGAACCCCACCGGCCCTAGCCCCCGACCCACCGTGAACAGACCATCCTCCCCCGAACACCTCTCAGCGAAGCGACCCGAACCGACACCCCCCACCACCTCCGGCAGGGAAGCGCCCAGGATCGTGGAGCGCGAAGACCACGAGTCAACGACAGCGCATCCTGGACGATCCTTCACCGCAACGGGTAGCGAAAGGCCCAAGCGCGAGGAGCGCGAGTCAGCTACGGCGAATCCTGGACGGTCGACCACCGTACGCGGTCGGGAAAGGGCCGAGGCCGCTAGGCGGACCGGGCGACCGGAGGCGCGGCCGGCGGGCCCGCGGGTCTCCCGTGGGCCGGTCGACCCGCGGCTGCTCCGCCATGCACGGACCAGCCGAGCCGGGATCGCCCTGCTCACGCTCATCGGTATCGGCCAGGCCGCGGCCACGATCGCCATCGCTGCGGCCCTGTGCGGGATCGTGACCGGTCTCGCGGCCGGCCGCTCCGTGGCGGTCTTCCCCGGCGCGCTGACCGGGACGACAGCGATCCTGCTGCTGGCCGCCGCGTTCACGGCGCGCGGCGCACTGGCCTGGGCGGAACAGGTGGTCGCCCAGCGCACCGCCGCCGCGGTCACCGACGAGGTACGCCGCTCCCTCCTGGACCGGGTGATCCGTCGCGGCCCCGCCTGGGTCGCCGCCTACGGTTCCGGCCGCCTCACGACCGTCCTGGGCACCGGCCTCGACGCCCTGCGCCCATGGTTCTCGGGTTACCTGCCGGCGCTCGTGCTCGGCGCCCTCCTGCCCCCGACCGTCGTCGTGATCATGGCCGCCGTGGACCCCACCTCCGCGGTGATCGCCCTGCTCACCCTGCCGTTGCTGCCGATCCTGGGCGCTCTGATCGGCTGGGCCACCAAGGCCCGCGCCGAACGGCGCTGGGCCGCGGACGCACGCTTGGCGGGTCACTTCCTCGACGTCGTGCGCGGTCTGCCGACCCTCAAGATGTACGGGCGCGCCGAACACCAGATCGACGTCATCGCCGATCTGACCGACCGCCATCGAGCGGCGACCATGCGGGTGCTGCGGGTCGCGTTCCTCTCCTCGACCGCCCTGGACCTGGTCGGCACCCTCGCGGTCGGCCTGATCGCCGTCCAGGCGGGCCTCCGGGTGGCGGGCGGCGCCATGGACCTCGGCCCGGCCCTGCTGGTGATCCTGCTGGCGCCCGAGGCCTACCGTCCGCTGCGTGAGATGGCCGCCCGCTACCACGCGTCCACCGACGCGGGCGCCGTCATCGCCGACGTCGACGAGATCCTCACCGCCCCGTCGCCGTCAGAGACTGATCTCGCCGACGAGGTCCGGCGTACCCCCATGGCATCGCACCGGGTTCCGGCGCCGGAGGGATTCCGGCCGGGCGACACCGGCCGGTGGGGGGTCCGCGCCGCCGGGCTCCGGGCCCGTTATCCCGGTTCGTTCACTGACGCGCTGCTGCTGCCGGAGCTGTTCGTGCACGCGGGGGAACTGGTCGCGTTGCGTGGCCCGTCCGGCGCGGGCAAGACCACCGCCCTGCGCGTGCTGGCCGGGCTGCACCCCGCCGAGTCCGGTGCGCTCGCCGTAGGCAGCACGTTCTACCTGCCGCAGCGTTCGGCGTTGCCGCACGCCCGTACGGTCGCCGATGCCTTCCCGGCCGAGGCCGCCCTCGCAGACATCCTCACCGCGCTGCAATCGGCCGGCCTGACCGGCGAGATCACCCCGGAGACGCCACTCGGCGAACACGTCTCCGGAATCTCCGCGGGCCAGCGCCAGCGCCTGGCGTTCGCCGTGCTGTGGCACCGGGCCACCCAGGCGATGTCCTCCTCGTCGCCTCTGGTCACGATCGCACAGGGCCGGCTGACGCCCCGGTTCCCCTCGCCGGTGGTCACGTTGCTGCTGGACGAGCCGACCGCCCACCTGGATGTGACGACGGAACGCCTGATCATCAACCGTTTGCGAGACCTGGCCGCCCGGGGCTGTGCCGTCCTGGTGGTGGCCCACCGCCCGGCCCTGCTGGCCGCCGCCGACCGCATAGTCGACGTCACCCCACCCGCCGGCCCGGCCGTGCCGGCCAGCACCGTGACGGCCGTCGTCCCCAACGATGCCGAACAGCCCTCCTGGTCGGCCGGGCCATCGACGGCCACCGTCATCCGGCCCACGGCGTCACGTTCCGCCCTCGCCCACCAGCCGGTTCAGCCGTCGACAGCCACACCCGCCGAGCCGCTGCCCACCCCGGCTGTCAATGCGGCACAACCACCGCATGGCCTCACCCGGCCCGCGGCGAACCGGCACGAACAACCGCCACCGGCCCGCCCGCCAGCACGCTTGCTAGACCGTTTCCGCGGTCAGGGTCGTGGCTGTGGCCCCTCCCACGCCGATCAGGCGCCGATCTCGGGCGATCCACTACCGCTGTCGGCGGCAGAACATCCAAGATCGCACGGTCTGGCACGCGGGACGGGCGACGCTGGGCCTGACCGCGATAGATCCCTGGCTAGACAGGACACCTCACAGAAAACCGCCGATGCCGTCCGAGCACCGAGCGCTCCGGACAGCCCCTCCACGGACCCGCAAGGGTGGGAAGGCACGACCGGCACCGCCCCCACAGACCCGCGAGGGTGGGAAGAGGCGACCCGCACCGCCCGCACACAGCCGCAAGGGTGGAAAGACGCGACCCGCACCGCCCGCACACAGCCGCAAGGGTGGAAAGACGCGACCCGCACCGCCCGCACACAGCCGCAAGGGCGGGAAGACACCACCCGCACCGCCCGCACACAGCCGCCAGAGCGAGAAGACACCACCCACAACACCCCCACACAGCCCCGAGGGTGGGGAGACACCACCCACAACACCCCCACACAGCCGCGGAGGCGGGGCCGGCGAGGGTGGGGCCGGCTGCGGAGTCTCGGTACGGCGGCCGTGCTCGGTGCCGGATCTTCGCTGGCCGGGATCCTGCTCACCGGGGCTGCGGCGTGGCTGCTCGTGCGGGCCTCCGCGCTGCCGCCGGTGCTGAGTCTCTCGGCGGCGGTCGTGCTGGTGCGGGGCAGCGCGGTGGCCCGACCCCTGCTGCGCTACCTGGAACGGCTGCTCGCGCACGACGTGGCGTTCGCCTCCTTGGGCGCCCGCCGTGCACAGGTGTACGCCAACCTGATTCCGCACGTACCGGGGCCGCGGCTGCACCGGCGGGGTGACCTGCTCACCCGGCTCGTCGACGATGTCGACGCCCGGGTCGACGGGCTTCTCCGCGGCCGCCTGCCGATGATCACCACGGCCGTGACGGTGACGGTCTGCGTGCTGGCGGTGGCGTGGACGGATCCGGCGCTCGCGGTACCGCTCGCGGTGGGCCTGGTGATCGCGGGAGTACTCGCCCCGGCGATCGCCGCCCGGCAGGTGGACCGCCAGGAGACGGCGACCGGCGCGGCCCGTTCGGCGCTTCGCGACGCGGTGGTGGAGACCGTCGACGGAATCGAGGAGCTGAGCGGCGGAGGCGGCCGCCCGGGCGTACCACAGCAGCGAAGCCGAACCCTCGCCGCGCTGGAGGCCCGGGCCGCCCGTGAAGCCGGACTGGCAGCGGCCACCGCTCACCTGGGCTGGGGCGCCGCAGCCGCCGGAGTCGCTGTCCTGCTCGCGCGCGGGGGCCTGTCCACGGAGTGGAGCACCGTGGTGCTGCTGAGCGTGATCGTGCTCGGCGAAGCGGTGGTCGGTCTTCCTGAGGCAGCGATCGCCGGGCGCCGTGCCGCCGCAGCCGAACACCGGGTCTCCGCGCTGACGGCCGGTCACACGCCGATCAACATGAACGTCAACATGACAGTCAAGCCAGTCAACGCAACCAGTCCAGACGTCGACAAAGGTCGTCAACCCGTCAACATGAGCGGCCAGTTGATCAATATGACCGGCCACCTCATGAGCACATCGAATGAAGACGTCGATATGGACGACGGCGCTGTCAACGCCAACCTCAACATGGACAACGGCGAAGTCAAGACCGATTTCAACATGGGCGACGGCGCCATCAAGACCGCCCTCACCATGGACGACGGCGCCATCAAGACCGCCCTCACCATGGACGACGGCACAGTCGCAGCCGACTTCAACGAACGGGACGGCGCCGGCCATACAGACGTCGATCTTTTCGGCGTGGATGGGCGCATCTCCGTTGCTCGCCCAAGGTCAGCCGCGGAAGCGTCGGGATCATCGGCGATGCGGGCGATCGACGCCGTGGTGGCCGGTGGACGGGGCGAGGTTCGGGTCGAAGGGCTCGTCGCCGGGTGGGATCCGAGGCGCGAGCCGATACTCGATGGCCTGGATCTGCACCTACCCGCGGGATCACGGACGGTGATCACGGGGCGATCAGGGTCCGGCAAATCGACGCTCGCTGCGGTACTCGCAGGCCTCCTACCGCCCCGCGACGGCGCGGTCATCGTGAAGGAGCCCTATAACGGCCCGCACACCGCAACCGGGAACGGCACGCGCAGCACGACCGGGAACGGCATCATCACGGGTGGGCCTGCGGGCGACCGCACCACCACCGCCACCGGGGGTGGGCGGATTGTGCTGGTGGGGGACGAGACGGGGCATGTCTTTGCGTCGACGCTGCGGGAGAATCTGCGACTCGGGGACCGGGACGCGGGTGATGAGCACCTTGACGCCGTACTACGGCGGGTGGGGCTCGGTGAGTGGCTGGCAGGGCTGCCGGCCGGCCTGGACACCTGGCTGGGCACCAGCGGCAGCACCGTCTCCGGTGGGCAACGCCGCCGTCTCGCGACCGCGCGGGCGCTCCTCGCGGATCCGGCGCTGCTGATTCTCGACGAACCCACCGAGGGGATCGACGAGGACGGCGCGCACCGGCTGATGGCGGACCTGCTGGGGGCGGCCGACGGGCGTACCGTGCTGGTCTTCGCGCATCGCGTGGAAGGTTTTGGGCTCGCGGACCGGAGGCTCAGCCTCAGCCGGGGCAAACTGACCGATATGACCCCTTAAGCTGAATATCATGGCACGCACGCCTGCTCGGGGCACCCGGGACACCATCCTGACGGCGGCCGCTGGGCTCTTCTACGAGTACGGCGTCCGCGCTGTCAGCATGGCCCAGGTGGTCGAGGCGGCCGGCTGCGGCAAGAACCTGCTCTACAAGCACTTTCCGAGCAAGGCCGAGCTGGCGGCGGCGTACCTCTCGCTGATCCGGCATGAGCGGGAACGCTCGGTGACCGAGGCTCTGCACTGGTCCACCGATCCGGTTGACCGGTTGCTCGCGCTGACCGGGGAGGTCGCCGAGATGGTTCAGCGGCCGGGCTATCGGGGGTGCGCGTTTCGCAACTATCTGGCCGAGTTCCCGGGCGAGGACGACGAGCCGTCCCGTGTCGCCCAGGCCTATCTGGCCGACAGCCGCGCCCAGTGGGATCGCCTCGTCACCGGCATCGGCGGAAGCCCGCTGCTCGCCGACCGGATCTGGCTCATCGTGAACGGCCTGTACACGGGACCGCCCGGGCAAGCGCGAGTCGCCGTCGAGTGGATCACCGAACTGGTACGCGCGAAAGCCGGCAGAGGTGTCGGCGCCGCCCGGTGACGGCGAATATCCGGGGGAGCCGGCCGCGGGTGACCGCTATGGTCGGCCGGTGGGACGTCTCTACCATGTCACCTCGGTCCGCAACCGGGATTCGATCCGGAGGTTCGGCCTGGACCCGTCACGGATGGGCGCCGCCCGCGGCATCGCCGGCAGCCGGGGACCCGAGGTCGACGGGATCTTCCTGGCCGACGAGCACACCGCCGGCTTCTTCATCCGGATCAACAACACCGGCGGTCCGGTGGACGTGTGGGCGGCCGACGGCGTCGACCCGGCTTCGCTGGTCATCTCGCCGGAGGGGTTCGAGTACCTTCCCGGCACGATCTCCCCGGACCGGATCACCCTCCACCGCCAGGACGTTCCGCTCCCGTGACGACATTCCCCGATGAGGCTGTCGTGCCGTTCGCCTGCGACCGTTGTCCGCCGGGCGCCACCGCCACGGTCAGCGAGACGATCGTCAACGGCCGCCTGCACTGGTCACAGCTGCACGCCTGCACGGATGGCCCGATCCTGGAATGCGGCCGGGACGAGCCTCCGCCCGCGATGCGCCAGGCGTTGCTGGACCAATGCGGCGTCTTCCGGTTGCGCCTGTCCGGGATCACCTCGCGGGTCACGGTGATGAAGGTGCTCCGTGAGCGGGGCGCGGCGCTCTCCGACATCGCCGCCATGGTGACGACATTGACTGGTCAAGGTCTGGCCGGCACCGAGGCCGAGTTGCGCCTGCTGTCCATGCGTCTCGACGGGACCGGCGTCACCACGCTCAGCGTGGAATGCCCGTGAGGGCAAGGGCCCGTACGGACGGTGGCCCGCCCGGAATCGCCGCAGGTGATCGAGACACGACCGCCGCACCTTCTCGAAGAGGTGGGGTTCCCCTTCCAGGGTTCCCTGGTGACGCGGCTGATCCTGCTCGACCGTGCGCCCGGTCGGCGTCGCGCCGTCCGGCCCGGGGACGAGCCGCGCCTCGTAGACCTGCCGCCCCTTCCCCGGCCGCCACCATCGCGGCACGCCGGAGTCGTCGAGGTGCACCATCCAGCGGATCTCCGTGTCGTACCGGCCGGGTCCGTCGCGGAGCAGGCCGACCGCGTCATCGTCGAGAACGATTCCCGGTTGCACCGGAACCGGGCCGCAGATTCAGGGCGGGCGTGCCCGTGCGCGCGAACAGTGGCCGCAGATCCGGTGAGACCAGCGGATTCCCGCGAGAATCCCGGCGGTCGGCGTCGGCGGGAACCCACGGGCCGGACGTCCACTCCGGGTCGTAGGCGTGCACGGCCCGCACGAACGCGTCCGGCGGCCGGTAGCCGTGGGCCGTCACGTAATGCCAGATCAGCGTGGGCGCCGCGAACATCGTGCCGGGCCCTGACGGCACCCTGATCTCGGAGGATCCGAGATACAGCGTGCGCGATCGGTGCTTCACGTCCAGGGTCCGCGGCCGCCCGGGTGAGGTCGGCGCGGGGCACAACGTGCACACGTGGAAGCCGCGCATCTGGTTGATCCGCCGCCCGGCGATGATGTCGAGCAGCGCGTCCGCGAACCCGTCGGGAACGATTCCCGTTTCCCACTCGTGCGGCGCATCCAGCCAGCCCACGTTGAGCCGCTCATAGCTCGGTTGATAGCTGGTCGCGCCGCCCGGAAAGCCGATGATCTCCTCCGGGTGATACGTGTAGACACTCAGATCCGCAAAATGCGCCACGTCGATGTCCTATCAGAAAACCAAACCCGTTTCCGGTACGAAGATGGCCGCCATCGCCGATCGGCAACCGCTCCAAGCGGCCGCCCGTCACGTGGGGCCGCAGGGTTCGGCCACAGAAACGGGATGCGTTGTCATCGGCCAGCCGGTGGTTCCGGCTGGCTGTCGGGGCTGTTTCGGAGCGCTGGAGACAGTGCTGGGAGCTCGCTGGCAGGTCGGGCACGTTGGACAGGTGTGGTAACGGGGGGGGCGCGTTGTGCGTACGTTTGAGGAATTGGTGGTGGAAGGTTCTCTCGCGGATGTCACCGGGTGGGGTTTCGGCTGGCTGGACGGGCGGGCCACCGAGGAGCGGCCGCCGTGGGGATATGCGCGGCGGCTCGCGGCCCGGCTGGCCTCGGTGTCGTCGGCGCTGGATGTGGACACCGGTGGCGGGGAGATCATCGGTGGGATGCCGGTGCTGCCGGCACGGATGGCGGTGACCGAGGGCTGGCCGCCGAACGCCGCGTGTGCGCGGCGGCTGCTGGAGCCACGTGGTGTGGCGGTCGCCGAGGTCGCGCCGGGTGCTCCCCTGCCCTTCGCGGACAGGACGTTCGAGCTGGTCAGCAGCCGTCATCCGGTACGGCCGGACTGGCCGGAGATCGCCCGGGTGCTGGTGCCCGGCGGTGGCTACCTGGCGCAGCATGTGGGTCCGGCGTCGGCGTTCGGGTTGATCGAGTGGTTTCTCGGGCCGCTTCCGGCAACGAATCTCGCTCGCGACCCGGAAGCCGAGGCGGCCGCGGCACGACGGGCCGGACTGGAGATCGTGGATCTGCGGACGGCGCGGTGCCGGATGGAGTTCTGTGATGTCGGGGCCGTCGTCTGGATCCTGCGTAAATGCGTGTGGTGGGTGCCGGACTTCACCGTCGAGAGGTATCGCGAGCAGCTACGAACGCTGGACGCGCACATTCGGGAACACGGGTCGTTCGCCGCGTACTCGACGCGGACGCTGATCGACGCCCGGCGGGCCTGAACGGTCCCGCACGCCTCACGGCATTCCGACTCGGCGAGCGCGGGTTGCGAGGGACGGTCAATATGACATCATTGTTGTCATGTCTGAGCGTGGAGCGATGCTGTACGACCTCCTCCGGCCCGTCCGGCCACTCGCGCTGAACTCGGCTCGGGTGGTCGAGACGTCCTTGCGGTCCGACGATCTGACCGTCGGCATGCGGGCCGTGCTGGAGGTTCTCGCCGAACAAGGCCCACTCACCGTGCCGGTGATCGGCGACCGCCTGGATCTGGCCCGGCAGGGCATCCAGCGACACGTCAACGACCTGATCGACCGGGGGCTGGCCGAGCAGCGGCCGAACCCGGCGCACCGGCGCTCGGTACTGATCGCCACCACCCCGGCCGGGGCCGCGTTGTTCGAGCGGATCCGTGCGGGGGAACTAGCCCGGCTCGGCACGATGGCCGCTGAATGCGGATCGGCGGAGATCGCGACGGCGTTGCGGGTGCTGGCCGCCCTGCACCGGGACATCCGCGCGGAGGCCGGTCGCTCATGAACCCCGAGATCTACCGGCTGACGAGCCGGAACCGGCTGATGATCGCCGACTTCCTGGAGAGCCTGGACGACGCCGCCTGGGCCGCGCAGACCCTGTGCGAGGGCTGGACGGTACGGCATCTGGCCGCCCACCTCGTCCAGCCGATGATGATCGGTTTCGGTCGGTTCTTCCTGGCATCGATCCGGCATCGCGGGGACACCGACCGGACCGTCGACCACTTCACCCGCCGCCTGGCCCGGCACTCCCCCGCCGAACTGATCGCCCTGCTCCGGCAGCACGCCCCGGACGAGGTGAACCCGCCGCGGGTCGGTCCGGCGGGGCCGTTCGCCGAGACGTGTGTGCACCTGCGCGACATCGCCCGGCCCCTCGGCCTGCCCGACGACGTCCCGGCCGGGCACTGGCGGATCCTGCTCGGGTACCTGACGTCGGCCGACCCCCGCCCGGCCCCGGCCCTCGCCCCACCCGGCCGCCTGGACGGCCTCCGCCTCGCGGCCACCGACACCGACTGGAGCGCCGGCGAGGGGGCGCTGATCACCGGCCCGATCGAGGCGCTCGGCATGGCCGCCACCGGGCGCACCGCCGCGCTACCCGACCTGACCGGCCCGGGAGTCGCCCTCCTCCGCGCCCGGCTGAAGGCGCGAGATTGAGAGCACCCGGCTGAGGGCCCGGCTGAAAGCGCCCAACTGAAAGCGGTCGGCTGAAAGCGGTCGGCTGAAAGCGGTCGACTGAAAGCGGTCGGCTGAAAGCGGTCGGCTGAAAGCACCCGGCGGAGGCAGGCCTGATCAAAGGCCGGAGCAGCGCCCGACAGCCCGAAGCCACACCTACGGCCGAGAGCCGGGTGAGGAGCGAAGCTTCTCTACCCTGGCGGCATGCGGCTGACGGAGATGAGCGGCACCTGCTACCGGACCTCCGTCAGCGTGTTCGCACGGCCCGGCGGCGGCATCCGGTGGGTGGTGATCCCGACGATCCACATGGGGCACGCGGACTACTACTGGGAGATCTGGCAGCGCCTTCGCACCTGTCAGGCGGTCATCGCCGAGCAGTACGACGGTCCCAGCTCGACCGGGCTCGCCTACCTGACCGCGATGCGCTGGACCGGGCAGCGGGTGGCCCGGCAGCTGGTGCACCAGGACATCGACTACGGCGCTCTGGACGTACCGATCATCTTTCCGGACGCGCATCTGGGGCCGGAAGCGCAGCCGGACCGTCGCCTGCCCCGCGAAGCGTGGGTGGATCTCGCCGTGATGACCCCGCTTCTCGCCATCCGGATGGCTCTCACCGGCTCCGACCTGGTGGACGGTATGACGTCGCTGGAGTTGACCGACGAGAGCCGGCCGCGGTTCGCCGACGACCACCTGACCCGGGTCATCCTCGCCGAACGCGACGAACTGCTGCTCGGCGCGATCCGGGAGATCGACGGCGCGTTCGCGGCGGAGAACATGGAGGTCGCCGTCGTCTTCGGCGCCCTGCACATCCCGGTCGTGGTCCGCGAGTTGCGCGGGATCGGCCACCGGGCCGAGCCGGGCACCCGATGGCTGACCGCGATCGACTTCGAGGAGCCGCCGTACCTGCGAAAGCCCAGCCTGGACGGCTGGATGGACTGGTGAGCGCGGATGGATGATCTACTGGGCCGGTGAGTGATCTACGCGAGACCGTCGTCCGGTGGCAGCGCGGCTGGACGGTGGCCCGTTCCCTGCCGCCGGCGGAGGCGGTCGACGGCGGGCTGCGGTCGGACTGCCGGCAGCCGACCCGCGATGTCGAATACCTGGCTCTCGACACGGATCCGGCCACGCTCGCCGGGCTGGCCGGCCGGGTCGCGGCGGAGCGGGCGGTGACCTGGCTGACCGTGCCGGCCACCGATCCGGGCGCGGCGACGGCGGCGCTGGAGACGGCCGGGCTGGTGCTGTTGCAGAAGTCCGAGGCGATGATGGCGATCGACCTGCGGGACCATCCTCGGCCGGAGGCGGCCGCCGGCTACCGGGTGGAGACGGTCCGGTCCGGTGCGGTGGTGAAGTCCACCGTCGTCCATGAGTCGGGTCAGGTGGCCGCCTGGGGCACCGCCGGGCTGTCCGGCACGGACGCGGTCGCCGACCGGATCGAGACGCACGCGGCCCACCGGCGCCGGGGTCTGGCCAGCACGGTGATGGGCTCGCTGGCGGCCGCGGCCGTGGCGGCGGGCGCCGAGACGGGCCTGCTGATCGCGAGCACGGACGGGCAGATGCTCTATCCGAGGCTGGGCTGGCGGACGGTCGCCCGGGTGCTCGTCGCCACCACCCCCGGCTAGGACGGAAGCGACGACGAGAACCCGACGAGTGGCATGATCGACTACGCCGGGCCGCGTAGTTCGCGCAGGTCGAGGGCGTAGAGCAGTTTGTCGTAGCGGGCCTCCCCGACGGCCACGAACCGGTCGAGGCGGCCGTACTGGTGGAAGCCGAGTTTCTTGTAGAGGGCCGCCGCGCGGGTGTTGTCGCCGCGCAGGTCGAGGGTGAGGACTTCGACGCGGTGGCGCAGCGCGGCGGCGATCAGCGTGGTCACCAGGGTTCGCCCGAGGCCGAGGCCCTGCCGGTCCGGGTCGACGGCGAGCTTCTCCAGGTCGGCGCTGTGCCAGTGGGTGGGCCGGCCGTACCGGCGCCAGTACCCGAATCCGGCCACCTCGTCGGTGGGGAGGACGGCCAGGGCGATCGCGGCGTCACCGGACGGGACGGCCGCGGCCAGCGTCTCCAGCAGGGCGCGCACCTCGGCGGCCGGCGGCGGTTCCACCCAGCCGAGGGCGGCGCCCCCGGCGACCAGGGCGCGCAGCAGCGCCACGACGCCGGCGGTCTCCCCCTCGGTCAGCCCGTCGGATCCGATCAGCCGTACTTCCCAGTCGCCCACGGCGGAAGTCAATCAGAATCTCCGGTGAGCAGTTCGATGACCTCGGCCTCGGTCTTCTCCGGTGGGCCGGGTTCGATCACCTCGCCGCTCTCGTAGGACTCGATGACCCGCGGGTCGACGTAGGCGTTACGGGCCACGGTGGGGGTGTTGCCGAGCAGCTCGGCCACCTCCTTCATGGCCTTGGACACGGCCTTCCTCCGTTTCGTGGCGGTCGGCTGCGGGCCCTCCTCAGCGAGCGCGGCGGCCGCCTGGACGGTGCCGTGCCAGGTGCGGAAGTCCTTGGCGGTCATCTGTTCGCCGCTGATCTCGCGCAGGTAGTCGTTGACGGCGTCGGCGCGGATCTCCTGCCAGCGGCGGCGGCCCGGGTCCCAGTAGGCGAACAGGCGCTGTTCGCCGGCGCGGCGCCGTTTCAGGTCGCGGAGCACCGCGCACACCTCGCCGTCGCCGACGGTGGCCGCGTGCTCGACGCCGGACTTGCCACGGAACTCCAGCAGGACGCATCCGCCTTTGGCGCGCACGTGTGCGGGCCGCAGCGTGGAGAGCCCGAAGGAGGGATCCTCCGCGCGGGCCGCCGACTCCTCGCCACCGACCCGGAACATGCCCATGTCGAGCAGCCCGACGATGGCGGCCAGCACCCGTTCCCGGGTCAGGCCGCGGCCGGCGAGGTCGGCGCGGAGCCGGTCGCGGACCTCGGGCAGCCGGGCGCCGACCTCGAGGGCGTGGTCGAATTTGACCCGGTCCTGCTGTTCTCGCCACGCGGGGTGGTAGAGGTACTGCTTGCGCCCGGCCGCGTCGACGCCGGTGGCCTGGATGTGGCCGCGCGGATCCGGACAGATCCACACGTCCCGCCAGGCCGGCGGGATGACCAGAGCTTTCACGCGGGCCACGGCCTCGGCGTCGCGCAGCGGTTCCCCGGAGGCGTCCAGGTAGGCGAACCCTTTCCCGGATCGGCGCCGGGACAGGCCGGGTTTACGCAGGTCAGCGCGATGCAGCCGCATGCTGGACCTGGTCGGCGGCGGCGAGCACCTCGTCGGGGGTGATCGCGAGCAGGGCGGGGTGGACCGGGCCGGGCAGGTCGCCGCGCTCGCTGCGGGTGCCGTGCCAGATCGGGCGATGGCAGGGGCGGTCCGGCGGCGGTCCCCAGCGTTGCGGCGAGACCGGGCCGAACAGGGTGACCGACGGCGTCCGGTAGGCGGTGGCGAGATGGGCGATGCCGGTGTCGCCGCTGACCACCAGCCGGGCGGACGCCACCAGTGCGGCCAGTTCGCCGAGCCCGGTGCGGGGAACCGCCTCCTCGGTCAGCCCGGCGAGCTCGCTCACCCGTACACAAAGGTCTCTCTCGGTGGCGGAACCGGTGATCAGCGGGTGGTGACCCGCCGCGCGCAACCGTCGTGCGACGGCCGCGTAGCGGTCCGGAGGCCAGCGCCGGGCCGGCGATTTCGCGCCGGGATGGATGATCGTCGCCCCGGTGGGCACGTCCGCGGCCGGCGCGTCCAGATCAAGATCATTTTCCGAGCAGGGTACGCCGTAGTAGCGCACCAGCCGGCACCAGCGCCGGACCTCGTGCTCGTCGTCGTGCCAGCCGGGCCCGTCGTGGTGCCCGGCCGGCGTGCTGGCGAACGCCCACAGCGCACCCGGCCGCAGCGCCAGCAGGCGGTGGTGCGATTCCGGTCCGGAGCCGTGCAGGTTGACCGCGAGCCGGGGCGTGGCGGGGGCGCCGTCGAGGGGTTCCAGCTCGCGGGCCGGCACGATCCGGTCGATGCCGCCGATCGTGACGATCAGCGGGGTGAGCCAGGCGGGGGCGGCCAGGGCGAGCGTCTCGCCGGGAAAGGCGGCACGGAGCCCGCGCAGGGCGGGCACCGCGGTCGCCAGGTCTCCCACGCCGAGCGCGCGCAGGACGAGGATCACGGGTACGAGCTCTCCGTCTCCGCCGCCACGACGAGTTCCCGGACCGCGCAGCCGGGCGGCTGGCTGAGCGCGAACAGCACCGCGGCGGCCACGTTGGCCGGATCGTTGAGGATCGCGTCCGGGCCCGGCTTGTACCGGTCGTCGCGTTCGTCGAAGAATTTCGTCCGCATGCCACCGGGGATCAGCAGCGTCACGTTCACCTCGCCGGCGAGTTCGGCGGCCAGCGCCCGGGTGAAGCCGACGACACCGAACTTGGCGGCACAGTAGGCGGTGGCGTCCGAGACGGCCTTGACGCCGAGGGTGGACGAGATCGTCACGACACCGCCGTGCGAGCGCTTCAGCGCGGGCAGCGCGGCACGGATCACCGCGGCGGTGGCCAGCAGGTCGATGGTGACGATCCGGTCCCAGGTCTCGCCGGGGATGTCGGCGAGGGCGCCGGGCACGTCCATGCCGGCCGCGGTGACCACGCCGTCGACGCTGCCGCCGGCCCGTTCGATCAGCTCGGCCGTGGCCCGTTCGGCGGCGCGGGTGTCGGCCAGGTCGCACTCGATCCAGTCGACGCCCGGCTTCGGGGGCTGCCGGTCGATGACGTACGGGCGGCCGCCGGCCTTGATGACGGCGTCGACGACCGCGGCGCCCAGTCCACTGGATCCCCCGGTGACGATGACTGCGTCCATGCGCTACCTCCTGCGTGCTTCGGCGATGGTTTTCGTGGTGGAGCGGCCGTTCAGGTACGGCACGATCACGGTCTGGCCGCCCCAGCGCTGGACGATCTCGGTCTCCGGCAGCGTGTCGTAGTCGCCGCCCTTCACCCAGATGTCGGGGCGCAGCCAGGCCAGGACCGGTTCCGGGGTGGGCTCGTCGAAGATCACGACGGCGTCGACGCAGTCCAGGGCGGCGAGCAGGCGGCCGCGGTCCTCCTGGCCGGTGAGCGGACGGTTGTCGCCTTTCAGGCCACGAACCGAGGTGTCGCTGTTGAGGCAGACGATCAGGCAGTCGCCGAGCGCGCGGGCGGCTCGCAGGGTGGCGAGGTGGCCGGTGTGCAGCAGGTCGAAGCAGCCGCCGGTGGCGACGACGGTGCCGCCGCGGGCCCGCACCTCGGCGGCGAGCCGGCCGGCCTCGTCGGCGCCGATCCTGCCCTCATGTCCATCTTTGCCCGATATCTCGTGGTCTCTGGCTACGTAGCCGGATGCCGCGGCGACCGCCTCACCGACCGCCTCCGAGACCAGGGCGCCCTCCGCCAGAGCCACCGCGGCCGCGACGGAGAACGCGTCCCCGGCGCCGCAGGTGTCACCGGACGACGCCGCCGGAACCGGCACCACCAGCGGTGTCGGGCCGCCCTGGCAGAGCACGGCGCCGTCCGCACCGCGGGTCACCACCACCGCCGCGGCCTGCCAGCGCTGCCGCAGCGCGTGCCCGGCCCGCTGCGCGGTGGTCAGCCCGGAGCCGTTGCCGGCGTCGCCGGACAGCCGCCGCGCCTCGGCCTCGTTCGGGGTGACGAGACGGCAGTTCGGCACCGGCGGCGGCCCGTTCGGGTGCGGATCCCACACCACCGGCGCCTTCGACTGCTCGATGGCGGCCCGCAGCGCCGGATGCCGGGCCACACCCCGGCCGTAGTCGCTGACCAGGATGGCGCCCGCCGCGCGCAGCACGTCGAGCACGGCGTCCGGGGCGTCGCCGGGCGGCTGGGGCGCGCCACCACGGTCCAGGCGCAGCAGCACCTGGCCACCGGCGCGCAGCCGGATCTTCTCCGGGGTGTCCCCGGGCAGCGGGAGCGCGTACACCTGAACGCCTTCGGCCGTGAGCAGCTCGCTCAGCCGGGCCCCCGCGGCGTCCGGGGCGAGCGCCGTGACCAGCGCGACCTCGATGCCCCGCCGGGCGGCGAGCAGAGCCGCCAGGCCCGCGCCGCCGGGCCGCTCCGACACCCGCTCCTCGTCGAGGACCGGGGCGGGCGCGTCCGGGGCGATCCGGGTGACGGTGCCGTGCACGTCCCGGTCGAGCAGCGTGTCCCCGACGACCACGAGCCTCATGCGCTGACCATCTCCTCCAGCTCGTCGCGGCCCGGGACCAAAGGGGCCAGATGCCGGTCCAGGTACTCGCACATCACGTGCACCGAGACCAGATGCAGCTCCTGGACCACCTGGCTGTCCGGCGACGGGCAGCACAGCGCCTCGTGACAGATCTCGGCGAGCGGGTTGGGCCGTTCGCCGACCATCGCCCAGGTCCGCATGCCGATCTCCCGGGCGGCGTGCGCCGCGGCCACCAGGTTGGGGCTGCGGCCGCTGGTGGAGAGCAGGAGCAGGATGTCGTCGCGGCGGCCGTGGGCCCGGACCTGGCGGGCGAACACCTCCTCGAATCCGTAGTCGTTGCTGATCGCGGTGACCGCCGACGAGTCGGGGGTGAGCGCGATCGCGGACAGCGGGATCCGGTCCTCGCGCAGCTTGCCGACGAGTTCGGCGGCCAGATGCTGGGCCTCGGCGGCGCTGCCGCCGTTGCCGGCGACCAGCAGCCGCCCGCCGCCGGAGAGGTGGCGGGCCAGCGTGGCGCCCCAGCGGGCCAGCCGCCCGGCCTGTTCCCGGTACGGCAGAAGCGCCTGGACGAGTCCGGTCAGGTGGACGTCGAGGGGGTTCAAGCGACTACCTCCAGGTTGGCGACGGTCGAGTAGACGGCGGTCAGTCGTTCGGCGATGCGAGGCCACGAGTAGGAGGCGGCGGCCCGGTCGGCGGCCGCGGCGGCGTAGCCGTACCGGCGGACCTCGTCCCCGGCGATCCGGCGCAGCGCGACGGCCAGGGCGCGCGGATCGCGGGGTGGCACCAGGTCGCCGGTGACGCCGTCGACGACCGTGTCGGTGAGCCCGCCGACCGCGGTGGCCACCACCGGCACCCCGCAGGCCATCGCCTCCAGCGGGGTGAGCCCGAACGGCTCGTACCAGGGCGTGGCGGCGAGCACGTCGGCGGACCGGTACCAGGCCGGCATCTCGTGCGCCGGAACCGCGCCGGCCAGCCGGACCCGGTCCGCGACCCGGCAGTGTGCGGCCAGGGCCCGCAGCCTGCGGGCGTACGGTTCGGCGTCCAGCTCCTCGGGTGGCGGGCCGCCGACCACCACGAGTTCGGCGCCGGGCACCGCCGGCATGGCCCGGATGGCGTCCTCGATGCCTTTGCGCTCGACGAGCCGGGCCACCGTGAGGATCCGGTTCAGCCCGGGGGTGCGGGCCACGGCCGGACCGCGCGCGCTGAACCGTTCGGTGTTGACCCCGGACGGCACCAGCGACATCCTCGACCGCGGCACCCCCAGGCGCAGCAGTTCCTCGATCTCGTCGCGGCACTGCACGATCACCCGGTCGGCGCTTCGCCCGATGTGGCGTTCGTAGCCGATCCGCCCGGGTGGGCTGGTGTCGGCGGCGCCCTGGTAGCGGCGCTTGACGGTGCCGAGGGCGTGGAAGGTCTGCACCACCGGCACCCCGCAGGCGTGCCCGGCGTCGAGGGTGGCCAGCCCGCTCATCCAGAAGTGGGCGTGCGCCACGTCCGGCATCCACTCGGCGCGCCAGTCCCCGGCCATCCAGGCGGCGAAGGCGCCCATGTACGGCAGCAGCTCGTCCTTGGGCAGCGCCTCGGGCGGACCGGCCGGTACGTGGACCACGTCGGCCCGCTCTCCCATCGGCACCACCTCCGGCAGGTCGGGGCTGTCCCGCCGGGTGTAGACGCGTACCTCGTGCCCGTTCGCGGCCAGTGCGGCGGCGAGTTCGGCGACGTGCGAGTTCTGCCCGCCCGCGTCGACGCCACCGAGCGCCGCGAGCGGGCTGGCGTGTTCGGAGATCATCGCGATGCGCATGTTTCCTCCTCCAGCAATCGATCCCAGTCGGCGAGGAAGCGGTCCAGGCCGTACCGGGCCAGGGCCACCTGCCGGGCCCGGGCGCCGAGGCGGGCCGCCTCGTCCGGTTCGTCGATGAGCCGGCGGGCGGCCTCGACCAGGGTGTCCACCCGGGTGGAGAGGATCCCGGCGTCCGGCGGGACGGCGGCGATCGCCTCGGTGGTGGCCAGGGCCAGCACCGGCATGCCCATCTGCATGGCCTCGATGAGGCTGAGCCCGAGCGACGTCCACCGGCACAGGTGCAGGTAGGCGCGCCGTTCGGCGACCGCGGCGTGCATCTCGTGCTGCGGCGGGTCCTCGAAGGTGGTGCATCCGGTGAGCCCGGAGACGCCCATGCCGAAGGCGTCCAGCGGGGCGACGGACGCGAACCGGGGGAACAGGTCGGTGCCGGTGACCCGGCCGCGACGGACCGGTTCGTTGGTGACCACGGCCAGGCGCGACAGCGAGCCGGTCCAGCGGGCGGCCGGTTCGACGACGCCGTGTTCGATGACCGCGGTCCGGGTGCCGCCGCAGTCCCAGAACAGGTCGTTGAAGTCGGTGACGTGCGCGATGACCAGGTCGTCACGGTCGGCGAGCGGATGCCGGGTGTTCGGCACGTCGCCCTTGGGGGTGTTGTGCTCGACGTAGATCACCGGCACGTGCGGGGGGATCAGGTCGAGTTCCGCGGGACGCTGGGCGATCGCCACGTCCACGTCGCGGATCTCGTTGAGCGGCAGTTCCTCGACGGTGTCCGGCCAGTCGAAGGTACGGGCACGGCCGCGGCCCCACTCGTCGCGGGCCGGGTTGACCGGTACCAGGTACCGGTGCTTGCCCTGGACGAACGAGGTCGTCCAGGAGCCGTGCACGTGCCAGAGCAGGATGTTCACGCGGCCACCTCGTCGTGGTTCGGGTCGGGTACGGCGATGCCGAGACGGTGCACCGCCGCCAGCACGTCGTACGGTCGGATGCCGGTCAGGCAGGGGTGGCCGGGGACCGGGCAGCGGGTGGCCCGGGTGTCCCGGCAGGGTGCGGCCGCGTCGCCGAGCCGGACGGCGGGCACCCGGTAGGGGCCCCACCGGCCGTAGCGGACGGTCGGCGCGTACAGGCTGATCACCGGGGTGCCGACGGCCGCCGCCAGGTGGGCCGGGCCGGTGTTGCCGACGATCAGGCAGTCGGCGCCGGAGAGCAGGGCGGCCAGCTCGGACAGCGGCATCGGCCCGGGGTCGTCGGCGGCGTCGCCGGCCACGTAGGCGGCCAGGTGCCGCTCCCCCGGCCCGCCGGTGACCACGACCCGGTGGCCCTGGTCGGCGAGGGCGGCCACGATGCGGCGCAGGTTGTCCGGCGGGCACGACCGGGCCTCGCAGCTCGCGCCGGGATGCACCACCAGGTACCCGCCACGCGGCCGGCGCGCGACGGTCACCCGCAGGCGCCCATCGTCATCCGCCGGAAGAGCGAAACCCGCGGCTGCCGCGACGCTGCGGGCACGTTCCGGTTCGGGCAGGTCGTCCGGTACGCGGTGCCGTACGTCCAGCAGCGTTCCCGGATAGTCCTCGCTGATCGCGGTGATCCGGTCGACGCCGGCCATCCGCAGCAGCAGGGCCAGCGGCAGCGCCGACTGGTGGAACGAGGTGAACACGACGGCCTCGTCCGCGCCGGCCGCCCGCAGCCGGTCGATGAGCGCCCGCATGTCGGCCGGGTCGACCGGTCCCGGCTCGGGGTCGATCCACGGCAGCCGCCATTCGATGATCTCGTCCACGCCGGGCAGCAGTTCGGCGGCGGCCCGGCCGCGCGGGCCGCAGAGCAGCGCCACCCGATCCGCGCCGGCCGCCAGGGCACGGATCGCCGGGCCGGTGACCAGCACGTCCCCGGCCGAGTCGGAGCGGACGGCCAGGACCGTGCCGGCGGCGCGCGGCCGGGGCGCCGGGCTGAGCAGCCGCTGCCGGCCGAGGATCAGGTCGGCGGCTCCGGCCAGGTCGGCGGCGTGGTGCGGGGCGGCGGCCACCTCGGCCTCCAGGGTGACCCCGGTCGGGACGAGGATCCCGGCGGCCCCGGCGGCGAGCGCCGCCTCCACGTCCCGGCCGATGTCGCCGACCAGCACGCAGCGGTCCGGGGTGGTGCCGAGCGCGGCCGCCGCGGCCAGCACCAGTCCGGGGGCCGGTTTGCGGCACGCGCAGCCGGCCGTGTCGTCGTGCGGGCACACCTGCCATGTGCCGAACGGGCCGAGCAGCTCCTCGACCCGTTCGTTGACGGCGGCCAGCTGCTCGGCGGTGAACCGGCCGCGGGCCAGGCCGGACTGGTTGGTGACCACGCCGAGCCGCAGGCCGGCGGCCCGCAGCCGGTCCAGGGCGGCGCGGGCGCCGGGCATCGGCCGGACCTTGAACGGATCCCCGTTGTAGGGCACGTCCACGATCAGCGTGCCGTCCCGGTCGAACAGCACCGCGTCGTAGAGCGGCGCGCTCACCGCGCCCGCCCCCCGTGCGACCCGGCGGAGCCGTCGGACAGCGGAACGGACGGCGCCTCGGGAACCGGCCGGTGCGGCTCGGCGCCGCGCCATCGGAGCCAGCCGTACAGCCAGTGGGCGATCGCCACCGGGGGGATGACGGCGCTGGTCACCAGCATGGTGGCGACCTCGCGGGCGTCGCGGGGGCCGGGAGCGATGCGGGCGATCGCGAACTCGGCGGTCCCGGCCGCCCAGCCGGCCGCGGCCAGGGCGGCCGCCGGCGACCAGACGCGGCCGCCGGTGGCCGCGCGCAGGACGGCCGATCCGGCGGCCACGGCCAGGCAGGCGGTTGTCACGGCGTGCCGGTGCCGGCGGCCGGGCGGGATCCCGAGCATCGCCCGCCACTCCGGACCGTAGAGGCGGCGCAGCAGGGCGTCGTCGGCGTTGCCGCGCTGTGCCCGTACGCTGATCCATCGGTCTTCCGGACGGACCGGGTGGGTGGCCCGGCGACGGCCGCGGTGCAGCTCCCAGCCCGCCCGCCGGACCCGGAAGGCCAGCTCGGCGTCCTCGCGGAAGGCGCGCGGCAGCCGTTCGTCGAAGCCGCCGGCGCGGGCCAGCGCGGCCCGGCGGTAGGCCATGTCCGCGGTGATCCACTCGCCGTCGGCGAGGGACGCGGTGACCCGCTCCCAGTCGGTGGGCGGCCGGCCCGGCGGCAACGGCACCCGTAGGTCGCCCTGCACCCCGCCGACGGTCGGGGGCGCCGACCGCAGGTCGTCGGCGAGCCGTTCGATCCAGTCCGGGTCGGGCAGCACGTCGTCGTCGAGGAACGCCACCCACTCGCCCTCGGCGGCCCGCCAGCCGGTGTTGCGGGCCGCGGCGGGCCCGGCGGCGCGGCCGGCGATCACCCGGGCGGGCACTTCGAGAGGGGTACGCCGGTCGGCCCGGTCGTCGACGATCAGCAGTTCGACGTCCTCCGGCAGCGAACCGATCGCGGCGAGCAGAGCGCCGAGGCTGACCCGCCCCACGGTGGGTACGACGATGCTGGCGAACGTCACTCCACGCTCCGGTAGGTCTGGGCACGGTGCACCGCGAACGGGCCGAGCGCGAGCAGGTCGACCGGCGCCGACCCGAACAGTTCGAGGGCCTCGCGCGGGGTGTCGACCATCGGGCGGCCGGCCGTGTTGAGCGACGTGTTGACGACCACCGGCAGTCCGGTCAACCGCTCGAACTCCGTCAACAGGGACGACACGACCGGCTCGTCCTCGGCATGGACGGTCTGCACACGTGCGGTGCCGTCGACATGGGTGACCGCCGGGATGCGGTCCCTCCAGTCCGGTCGCACCCGGTGGACGAAGAGCATGTACGGGCTCGGGTAGACGCCCTCGAAGATGTCGTGGAAGCGTTCCGCCCGGACCATCGGCGCGATCGGCCGGAACTGTTCGCGGCCCTTCACGTCGTTCATCCGCGTCTGGGTGTCGCGGTCGCCGGGGTGGGCGAGCAGGGACCGGTGGCCGAGGGCGCGCGGCCCGTACTCGCTGCGGCCCTGGTACCAGGCGACGATGCCGTTGCGGGCCAGCACCCCGGCGGCCTCGGCGGCGATCGAGGCGGGCCGGGTGTACGGCACGGCGGCCCGGCGCAGCTCCGCCTCGAGCTCGTCGTCGCTCCAGCCGCGGCCCAGCGCGGCCGTGGTGAACGGCAGGTGCTCGCCGTTGACGGCGAGCGCGGCCCCGAGGGCGGTGCCCGAGTCACCGGCGGCCGGCTGCACCCACACCCGCTCGAACGGGCCCTCGGCGGCGATCCGGGCGTTGGCCACGCAGTTGAGCGCGGTGCCGCCGGCCAGGGTGAGCGTGGACAGCCCGCCGGCCGCCCGGTACGTCCACCGGGCCAGGTCGAGCAGCACCTCCTCGAGGCGTTTCTGCACGCTGGCGGCGAGGTCGGCGTGCGCCTCGGTCATCTCCTCGCCGGCGGTCCGCGGTTTGGCGAGGGCGTCCCAGTCGATGCGCTCGACGGTGAACCCGCCGTCGCCGTCGGCCCGGACCAGCTCGCGCAGCAGGCCGAGGAACCGGGGCTGCCCGTAGGAGGCGAGCGCCATCACCTTGTACTCGTCGCTGGAGTGCAGGAAGCCGAGGTGCCGGGTGAGGTCCTCGTAGAGCAGGCCGAGCGAGTGCGGCAGCTCCTGGCCGCACAGCACGTCGAGCCGGCCGCCCCGGTAGGCGCCGGCCAGGTGGCTGGCCCGCTCGCCGCGCCCGTCGAGCACCAGCACGGCGCTGTCCTCGGGCACGCTGAGCCCGGCCGAGGCGGCGTGTGCGACGTGGTGCGGCACGAACCGCACCTGCTCGGGGTCGAGGCCGGGCAGCGCGGTCGCCAGGAACTGCGGGGCCCGCCGGGCGTAGTCGGCGCGCAGGTGGTCCCAGGGATCGTCGAGGCCCATCTCGGCGGCGTCCCGGCAGAGCCCGGGGTCGAACGAGTAGGCGACCGCATCGAGGTCGCCGGGGCGCAGCCCGGCCTGTTCCAGGCACCAGGCGGCGGCCAGCTCCGGCAGTTCCCAGGCGGCGAACGGCACCGGCCGCTTGCCGTGCTTGCGGCGGCTGAACCGCTCCTCCTCCGCGGCCGCCACCACACGACCGTCCACGATCACAGCCGCCGATGGATCATGAAAGATCGCATTGATCCCGAGAACACGCATGGCGGGCCGCATACCCCCTGATCTCCCGTCTAACCGTATGATCATCAACTTCCCCCGGATAGCTGGTATCCCTGTTTTCCTGCACTTTCATGGTGAACATTTGCCGTAAGGCACGTTTTCATTCGATGCAGTACGGGCAGACTGGCCGCATGCATGAGGTGGAACAGCTCATCGACGGCAGGTGGGCCCCGGGCACCGGCGGGCGGACCCTGACCGTTACCGACCCGCGCGACGATCGCCCGGTCACCCGGGCCCCGGTCGCCTCCGAGGCCGACGTCGCCGCCGCGGTCCGGGCCGCCCGCGCCGCCGCGCCGGAGTGGGCCCGCACCGCCCCGGCCGCCCGGGCCGCCGCCCTGCACGCCGCCGCGAACGCCATCGAGGCGGCGGCCGGTGAGCTGGCCGAGATCATGGCGAGCGAGATGGGCAAACCGGTCGACGGCGCCCGCGACTCGATCGCGGCCGGGGTCGGCACCCTGCGCCAGTACGCCGAACTCGGCCCCACCCACCGCGGCCGCTCACTGGCCGGCGACGACGGCGCGATCGACCTGATGGCGTACCGGCCGCGCGGCGTGGTCGCGGTGATCACCCCGTGGAACGACCCGGTCGCCGTCTCCTGCGGGCTGCTCGGCGCCGCCCTGGTCACCGGGAACACGGTGGTGCACAAGCCGAGCGAGCGCACCCCGGCGACCGGCTGGCGGCTGGCCCGGCTGATCGCGCCGCACCTGCCCCAGGGCGTGCTGAACGTGGTGCACGGCGACGCCCCGGCCGGCGCCGCGCTGGCCGGCTCGGCCGTGGACGTGGTGGCGCACGTCGGCTCCACCGCCACCGGCCGGTCGATCGCCGCCGCCTGCGCCCGGACCGGCGCGAAGGCGCTGCTGGAGAACGGCGGCAGCGACCCGCTGATCGTGGACGCCGGCGTGGACCCGGTGTGGGCGGCCGGGCAGGCGGCGCTCGGCGCGTTCGTCAACTCGGGGCAGATCTGCGTCGCCGTCGAGCGGATCTACGTGCACCGGGAGGTGGCCGAGCCGTTCGTCGAAGCGCTCGCCGCCGAGGCCGAGACGTGGGGCAAGCAGATCGGGCCGCTGGTCGACCGGCGGCTGCGCGACACCGTGCACCAGCAGGTGCGTGCCGCGGTCCGCGACGGCGCCACCCTGGTCTGCGGCGGCACGATCCCGGACGCGCCGGGCGCCCACTACCCGCCGACCGTGCTGACCGGCTGCGCCGACGACATGCCGGTGATGCGGGAGGAGACCTTCGGGCCGGTCGCGCCGGTGCTCGTGGTGGACTCCTTCGAGGAGGCCCTGGAACGGGCCGCCGACTCCCCGTACGGGCTGGCCGCCACCGTGCTGACGCCCAGCATGAGCCACGCCCAGCGGGCCTGGCGGGAGCTGCCGGCCGGCACCGTCAAGATCAACGCGGTGTTCGGCGGTGCGCCCGGCGGTGCCGCGCATCCGCGCCGCGGCAGCGGACAGGGCTTCGGGTACGGCCCCGAGCTCCTCGACGAGATGACGGTGACCACAGTGGTGCACCTGGAGGCCCCGCCCTCCGGCTGGTGAACGAAGCCGAACGAGGTATGTCCCCCGGAGGTGTCCGCACGGCAGCATCGTCGGCGTGACGACCGACGAGCTGTACGACGTGTGTGCGGCCGTCCGGGCCGGCGACTCGGACGGCAACGGCTTCTTCGTCGCGCCCGGGGTCCTGGTCACCTGCGCGCACGTGGTCCAGGACCACGCCGGGTGCACCGTCCACTGGCACGGCCGCGACTACCCGGGCACGGTCCGCTGGCGGCGCCCGGAACGACAGCCGGACGACGGCTGGACCCCGCTGCCGGACCTCGCGGTCGTGGACGTGACGATCGGCGACGAGCATCCGTACGCCGACGTGCAGCGCGCCCCGCACCCCGACGAGGCCCACCCGGGCGAGGTCCGGATCGCCGGCTACCAGCGGCTGTTCAGCGACCGGCCCGCCCTCGTGCACGGCCGGTACCGGATCGACGGCCCGACCGAGGCGGACGGCGTCCGGTTCCTGCAGATCGGGGACGACACGGTCGAGCCGGGGATCAGCGGGTCACCGGCGTTCGACGTACGGACCGGGCGGGTGATCGGGCCGGTCAAGGCCACCCGAGGCGGCGAGCACGGGGCCCGCGGCGGCTGGGTGGTGCCGCTCGCCGGCGTACCCGGTCTGGAGGGTCTGGACGGCAGCCCCAGCTGGAAGGCGGCCCGCCGCCGCTGGCTGGTCCCGAAACTCGGCTCGATCCTGCACCGGCCCGGTGAGCGCGCGGCCCGCGCCCACGGCAGCACCGCCGACCTGCTGCGCCCGGAGCGCGGCATCGTGCCGTTCGAGGGCCGCGACGCCGAGATCGCGGCCCTCACCGCCTGGTGCGACTCGGCCGAGCCGTTCTCGGTACGCCTGGTCACCGGCGCGGGCGGCGTCGGCAAGACCCGGCTGGCCGGGCAGCTGGTCAGCGGGCGGCACGAGCACGGCTGGGTGGCCGGATTCCTGCGGCCGGTGGACCGGATGGACCCCGGCCCCGGCCCGGTCGACCGGCTGATCGAGGCGCTCGACCGGCTCGGCGAGCCGGCCCTGATCATCGCCGACTACGGCGAGGACCACGTACGCCTCAAGCATCTGATCTCCGAATTGGACGAGCTGGCCCGCTCGGAGCGCCCACCGATCCGGCTGCTGGTCCTGGCCCGCCGGGCCGGCGCCTGGTGGGAGGACGTCGGCATCGGCATCAGCGCCTCCCTGATGACCAGCCTGGACACCCGGGTCTGCCGGCTGCACCTGTCCGGGGTCGCGCCCGGCGCCTGGACCGGCGAGTACGAGCGGGCCCGCGCCGCGTTCGCCGCCCACGCCGGGGTGCCGCCCGGGCCGCCGGGCCCGCCGCCGGACTTCCGCGGCGACACCCCGCTGCTGCACCTGCACGCCGCGGCCGTGGTGGCCGCCCTGAACCCGGGCACGGTCGCGCGCAGCGGCGTGGACGCCCTCGACGCCGTTCTGGAACACGAGCAGGTCTACTGGAGAGCCACCGCCCGCGTCGCCGGACTGCGCCTCGACCCGGTGGCGCAACGCCGGGCCGTGGCGCTGATGAGCCTGGCCGGCGCCACCACCGAGGCGGAGGGGTGCGCCCTGCTCGGTGACGTGCTGGGCTGGCGCCTGGAACGCGCCGAGCCGGTCGCGGAATGGCTGCACGACCTGTACGACGACTCCCAGCACGGCGCCGGCTACTGGACCCCGCTCGGCCCCGACCTGCTCGCCGAACGCCTCGCCGCCGTGGTCTGCGAAGCCGAACCGGACCTGCCGCGCCGGGTCGCCGCCGTCGTCGACGACCGCCGCGCCGGTCAGGCGCTGACCGTGCTGGCCCGGGCCGGACGGCACTCCCCCACCGCCGCGGCCACCCTGCGGGACCTGCTCGGCAGCGACATCCGCCGGCTGGTGCCGCTGGCCGTCCGCCTCGCCCCGTCGGTCGGCGGTGAACTCGGCAACGCGGCCGGCGCCGTGGTCGAGGCGCAGCTGGCCCTGGACGACGAACTGTTCTACGAGGTCGGGTCCTACCTGCCCGACCACGTCGAATGGGCGCTCAAGGACCTGGCCGTCGTGGTCCTCGGCAAGATCCTGGACGCGGCCGGCCACGACGGGTTCGAGGAGTCCGTGGTCGTCATGTTCCGCATCACGATCGCCCGCTACCTGCTCGTCGGCGGCCAGTTGCGGGAGGCCCTGGACCGGCTGGAACCGGCGCTGCGGATCACCCCGGACGACCCCGAGCGCACCGGCCGGCTGGTCGAGGCGCTCACCCTCAAGGCACAGCTGCACAACGGTCTCGGCGAGCCGGGCGAGGCCGGCGCCGCCTCCGGCCGGGCGCTGCGGCTGCTGCGCCGGGCCAGCGGGCTCGACGACGTACAGGTGGCCGAGGCCAGCCTGGGTCTCGGCCAGATCCTGATGTCGCAGGGATCGGCCACCGAGGCGTCCGCGTTCTTCACCGAGGCGCACCGCGCCTACCAGCGGATCGGCATGAACCCGGTGGCCGCCATGCAACTGGCCATCACCCTGGCCAGCAACGCCATGAACCTGGTCGTGGTCGGCGACCACGACCAGGCCACCCGGCTCGCCCAGCAGGCCGTCGACACGCTCGCGAGCATCCCCGGCGACCACCCGGTCTACCGCACGGCCTCGATCTTCGTGGGGCATCTGCGCCTCCAGGTCCTGGCCATCGGCACGGTCACCGCGGACACGCTGGCCGAGGCGGAGGACCTGTTCGCACTGCTGCGCGCCGAGCCGCCCAGCTACACCCAGATGCAGATCCTGCTCGCCCAGTCCCTGGTGGTGGCGGTCGGCATCGCCGTCCAGCTCGACGACAACGATCTGGCCCAGCGCTGGTCCGACGAGTCGTTCCGGGTCGCCGAGCGGGTCAGCGGCCTGGCCATCGGCGTGCACCTGCGCCGGTCCGCGCACTGGGCCGCCGCCCGGCTGGCGATCCTCACGGACCGCAACGCCGACGCCGAACGGCACCTGGTCGACGGGCTGCGCGGCACCGTCCCCGACGACGTCAGCGAGCCCGGCTTCGCGGTCCGGGACGGCGAGATGTGGCGGATGCTGGGCCTGCTGCGCATCGAGGCCGGTGACGTCTCCGGCGCGATCAGCGCGGGCAGCCAGGCGAAACGGCAGATCGAGGCGGTCGTGGCGAAAGCGCCGGCGATGTGGGCGGCGGCCGGGCTGCCCACCGTGGCCGGGGAACTCGCCGACTGGCAGGAACGGCACGGCCTCGGTCTTCAGGCCTACCGGACCACTCTGGACCTGGTCGACGTGTGCCGCCGCCGGATCGCCGCGAACCAGCCGATCGGCGAGAGCGACCTGTTCCAGGCGCTGGCCCGGGCCGCCATCCGGGCCGCGCACTTCCTCGACGTCGACGCCACCGGGACGTACGCCGCCGAGGCCGTCGCGCTGGGCGCCCGGCCGGTCACCGACGGCCGGACCGGCGCGGCCGAGACGATGGCGCTGGCCCGGCTCGCCCTGGGCCACCATCTCATCGGCGCCGACCCGGCCGGCGCCCACGCCCAGTTCGGCGCGGTCCGGGAACTGCTGCCCCCGTTGGCGGACTCGTCGGCGTTCGGCCTCAACCTGCACACCCGGGTCGCCGCCGGTCTGCTCGCCGCCGCCGGCAATCACACCGCCATGGCGGAGGCCCGCGACTACGACCGGGCCATCCGGGACCAGGCGGTCACCGACGGCGTCGACCTGCCGTTCACCCGCGACCGGCTGGTGAACCTGCTGTCGCTGCACTGCCGGCTGCGCCACGAACACGACCGCGCCCGCCGGATCGGGCAGCGGGCCGGTGACCCGCCCGCGCCGTACACGTTCGAGCATCTGATGCGCCTCATCGAACTCCACGACGGCGGGGTGATCGCCCACGTCGGCGACCGGCCCCGGCATGCCCGCCGCCTGTTCACGGCCGCGTTCGCCCTGGTGCCGGAGAAGGATCCGGCCGACCCGGACGACGAGATCGCGTCCACCGTGCTCGTCCGGCTGGGACTGCTCGCCTACCACCTCACCGACGTGGCGGCCGGCACCGGCAAGGCGCGCGAACTGCTGGACCGGACCCGCGGCGGGCTCACACTGCCGGACCGCGCCCTGCACGCCGGGGTCGCCGCCGGACTGGCCGTCGACGCGGCCCACGACGGCGACCCGCGGCAGGCCACCGCCCTGTGGTCGGAGGTCCGCGCGGTCCTCGACATGCCCGGCCCGAACGCCGCCGACTGGCTGGGGCTGCCGCTCTACGACATGGCCATGGCGTTCATCGAGGTCGTCGATCCGGAAACCGCTCTCCAGGTGTGCCAGTACGCCGAACCGGTGGCCCGCACCTACGACGAACAGATCGCGCTCGTCGAGTTGCGGGGGCTGCGCGGCCTGCTGCTGTCCGACCTGGACCGGCCCGCCGAGGCGATCGGCGACCTGCGCCACTGCCTCGACCGGGATCCCACCCTCGACCCGCCGGTACGCGCGCCACGCGGCCGGGTCGCCCTGATGCATCGCCATCTGGGCCGCTGCCTGCGCCGTACCGGCCGGCTCGCCGACGCCGACCCGGTCTACGCCGCCGGCCTGGCGATCAGCCGGGCCCTGCGCGACACCGACCGCGCCGACCCGGACCTCGCCGCGCTGCTCGCCGGCGACCTGGCCGAGGCGGTCACCGTGGCCCGCCACCGCGGGCGCCTCCGGGAGGCCACCGAACTGGCCATGGAGAACTTCGCGCTCTGCCGGCACACCCCGCTGCCCGAACTGCTGCCGGTCG
Source organism: Actinoplanes flavus (assembly GCF_017592555.1). GTDB lineage: Bacteria > Actinomycetota > Actinomycetes > Mycobacteriales > Micromonosporaceae > Actinoplanes > Actinoplanes flavus. The sequence goes on from NZ_JAGFNS010000020.1 coordinate 172,465, forward strand.
CCGCCGCCGAGGCGGGCCTGCTGCGCAGCGCCGGCCGCGACCACCGGATCGCCTGCCGGCTCACCGCCCGCGCCGTCACCCTGGCCGGTTCCCGCGCCGACAACCCGGACCCCGAGGCCACCACGATCCTGCTGCACGCGGCGGTCACCCACCTGCGCGCCGACCGCCCCGGCCCGGCCGCCGACTACGCGTGCGCCGCCGCCTCCCGCCACGGCTGGCCGGCGATCCCCGGCGGCTCCCCCGCCGAGGTCCTCACCCGCTTCGCGCGAGCCCTCACCGCCGCGGCCGGCCGGCACCCGTCGGACCCCGCCGCACTCACCCGGGCGCAATCGGCACGCCTCATCCTCCGCGCGCTACGCGCGGACCCCGCCGACATCAGCGAGGCCACCGAAACCTACGTCACCGTCCGCCGCGCCCACGGCTTCCCCTGATCCGGTACGGACCTGCCGAGTCCCGTGGCGCACCGCACTCACCTGCCCACTCCATCCCGTGCCGCCCTTCCGGGCTGAGCTGCCCACTCACCCACCCCTCCCTCCCCGCCCCCTAACCCCTCCCTCCCCGCCTCCTGACCCCTCCTCCCCGCCTCCTGACCCCTCCCCGCCTCCTGGCCCCTCACTGCCCGTCTCCTGACCCCTCACTCCCCGCCTCCTGACCCCTCACTCCCCGCCTCCTGACCCCTCACCTCCCCGGCACCCACGATCTTGGACGTTTTCCCACCCCATCCGGTGGCAAGACGACCAAGAACCCAAAGCCCACCCGCACCAACAACCGCCCCGCCAGGCCGAGCTGCCACTACCCACCCCTCACGACCGCCCGCCGCCAGGCCCCTCGCCACCCCCGCACGCACGATCTTGAACGTTTTCCCACCCCACCCGGTGGCAAGACGACCAAGAACCCAAAGCCCACCCGCACCAACAAACCGCCCCGCCGAGCCGAGCGGCCCACTCACCCACCCCCACCGACTCCCCGCCTCCAGGCCCCTCACCACCCCGGCACGCACGATCTTGAACGAATTCCCACCCCACCCGGTGGCAAGACGACCAAGAACGCAAAGCGCCCCGCACCAACAACCGCCGCGCCAGTCGTGCACACGAACGCCACCCGCGACCTTGGACGATCAGCCACCGCATTCGGTGGCAAAACGTCCAAGATCGCCGAGGCTAGGTGGGCGGCCGGCGGGCCGAGGCGAGGCGGGCGGCCGGCGGACAGCCGAGGCGGGGGTGGGCGGCCGGCGGACAGCCGAGGCGGGGGTGGGCGACCGACGGGCAGCCGAGGCCGGGGTGGGCGGCCGACGGGCAGCCCAGGCGAGGCGGGCGGCTGGCGGGCAGCCCAGGCCGGGGTGGGCGGCCGGCGCGCAGCCCAGGCCGGGGTGGGCGGCCGGCGGGCAGCCGAGGCCGGGGTGGGCGGCTGGCGGGGAAGCAGGGTGGGGGTGGTGTGTCAGAGGGTGTTCCGTGAGCTTTTGACTGTTTTGCTGCTGGGGCGGGGTTAGGTGCCCTGATGGGTAGGGCTGGCGGTTGAGACTGGCGCAAGGCTGAAGGTGCCGGGTGGGCCTTCGGTCAGCACGCCGCGGGCGACCAGTCGTTTCAGTTTGGCGCGCATGGTTTCGACGTGTCGGGCGAGGGTTCCGGTGCCCATGGCGCGGCATACGTCTTTGACGCCGAGCGGGCCGGCTA
>NZ_JAGFNS010000021.1:0-25143 GCF_017592555.1 Actinoplanes flavus
TGTCGAACGGGGCATCAGCCTGCTTAAACAGCATCGGGCTGTGGCCACCCGGTTCGACAAGCTAGCCGTGCGCTACCTGGCCACCGTGCAGATCGCCGCGATCAACAGGTGGCTATGAACCCACCTTGTAAACACGGCCTAGGAACGTCACTCAGTCATGAGGTCGGTCTGTGCTTGGGTAAACATGTCGACCTCGACCTCGCCACCCGAATCGAGGTTGGGGTCGACCTTGATGGCCTGGTGCTGGTCAGTGCTGATCACCGTCGGCGACGCGACGACGGCGAGCAGGCCAGTGACAACGCTCGCCGTAGCCACCGCGCCCGCCGAGAAGCACCGCCTCGTACGCCGCAACGCGTTTGTGGCCGATGTGTACTGCATGCGCGCCCTCGCAATTTCGCCGACAAATTCCCTTAATGCCCGGAATATACCCTCATAGTCCTCGCGGTGCTGCGAGAACAGGTTCAGGTACAGCAACTGGGCCGGCATGCTTGATTCACCCCCCTTTGTCGCGACGAACCACACCGAGAGCTAGTTGTGGCAGAGGCTGTTGGCTCTCACCCACGTCTCACGGCCGACATCAACGCTGTTGCGGAAACCTTTACCGACAGCTACCGACGGACGCAGCCTGGCGTGTCGCAGTCTCGGCAAGCGTTCGCGGTCGCGCACAAGCAGGAACAATTGTCCTGGGCCAGCCCGCGGAGACCGCGTCAGCATGGTGCTGGCGAGTTCCGCCGGAGCCGGCGCAGGAGGATGAGGGCTGTCAGCGCGGAGACGATCTCACCGAGGGCGAGTGCCACCCAGACCCCCGTCGTCCCGGTGCGGGCGAGGCCGACGACCAGGGGCGCTTTGACGGCGATCAGGGTGCCGATGGCGACGGCGTAGGACAGTGCGGGCCGGCCGAGAGCTTGGCTGTAGGCCGAGATCAGCGGTGTGACGCCCGCGGCGATGAACCCGACGGCGATGATGCGCAGGGCGTACCGGGCGGTGTCGGCAACCTCGCCGTCGGGCAGGAACAGCGCCACGAGCGGTTCGGCCAGCATCGCGACCACCGTCGCGGTCGCCGTGCCGTAGAGGACGGTCGCGCGCAAGGCCAAGGCTTCGGCGCGCTGGACCCGGTCGTGGCGGCCGCTCCCGGCGTTGTAGCCGACGACGGGTTGCAGGCCCTGGCTGATGCCCAGTTGCGGCATCAGGACGAACGTCTGGATCCGGGCGCACACGGCATAGGCGGCCAGAGCAGCCGCGCCACCCGAGCCGGACAGGGTGTTGTTGACCAGCACCGCCAGCAGGGTCGCGCCGAAGCCGGCCAGGAAGGACGGGGCGCCCACCCCGACGAGGGCGCGCACGGTCGGGCCGTGGGGGCGCAGGTCGGCGCGGGTGATGCGGTAGGGCCGGTCGCGCTGGAGGAAGAAGAACCAGATGCTCATCGCCGCGGAGACGGCCTGGCCGCCGACGGTGCCGAGGGCCGCGCCGCGGACACCCCAGCCGAACCCGAAGATCAGGATCGGGTCGAGGGTGATCTGGACCAGGACCGGTACGACCCACAGCAGGGTGGAGAACCGCAGGCGGCCCTCGGCACGGACCAGGCTGGAGAAGCCGGTCGACACCAGCGCGCCGCAGAGCAGCACGATCGTGTAGTCGCGGGTCAGGTCCCGGGTGGCGGGGTCGGTGCCGAGCGCGGTGAGCAACGGTTCGATGCCGATCAGGCCGGCGACGGTGATCAGGACGGCGGCGGCCCAGAAGACGGCGAAGGCGTTGCCGGTGGCGCGGGCGGCGCCGGCCGGATCGCCGGCGCCCAGACGGCGGGAGACCAGCGAGGCGCCGCCCGCGCCGACGGTGGTGGAGACAGCGCCGAGTACGAGCAGGACCGGGGCGGCGAGGTTGACCGCGGCCATGGCGTCGGCGCCGACGCCTCGGGCGACGAACCAGGCGTTGGTGAGGGCGTAGACGCCGTAGACGCCGACCGACAGCGTGGTCTGGGAGCAGGTGTGCCACAGCAGCCGCCCGATCGGCCGGCTGCCGAGCATCGCCGCGCCCGGGGTCGGGCGCCGGTCGGTGGAACGGTTCAGCGAGCCTCCCTGCCGAACAGTGCCATCACCTCGTGCAGGCGTTCGCGGGCCCAGTCGTACTGGGTGGTGTCGGTGTGGCCGCGGTAGTCGGTTTCGATGATCATGATGAGGATCAGGTAGAGGGTGTAGAGCTTGCGGCGGCGCCGCTGCGTGGCGGTGAGCTCGTCGTGCCCGTAGCCGCGCATGAAGGCCGCGGGGTCGCCGAAGGCGGGCAGGTCGACGGCGGTGAACCCGGCCTCCATCAGCGGATCGCCGTAGAAGGCGCGTTCGTGGTCGATGATGGCGATGATCTTGCCGTCGCGGATCATGACGTTGCTGTCCCACAGATCCCACTCGACGAGCCGGGGTTCGGTGACCTCGTCCAGGCAGTCCTGGTTCTGCGCGATCACCCGGCGGATGAGGTCGTAGTCGTAGCCGAGGGCGACGTCACGGCGTTCGCCGTCGGCGAGCACGTCACCGATCATGCGGTTGAAGCAGGCGCGCCAGGTGGGGTCGCCGGGCCCGGCGAGGGGGCCGAACGCCGTACCCCGAATGCTGTTGATCTCGCGGGTGGCCGCGCCGAGGGCCTCGTTGTAGGTGTTCCGCTCGGCCGCGGTGAGGGTGTCCTTGACGATGCCGAAGTTGTCCGCATCGATGTAGGGCATGAAGAACCAGTCGGCGTCGCAGAGTTCGTGACCGCGGTCGGCGTAGTCGACGTGCGGGACCGGAACACTGGTGTTCTCGGCGATCAGGCGCAGGGTGGCGAGTTCGATACCCATCGCGCCGTGCTCGTAGGTCATCACGTCGATGTGCGACGGTGGAGCGATCTTGAGCACCACGTCGGAGTCGTCCCGCAGCCGGATCCGATAGGCCACGTTGAACCAGCCGTGGCCCATCTCCCGCAGCCAGTCGTCACCGTCCGGGACCTGGTGCGGGCCGTAGGCTTTGGCGATCATGGCGCGGAGGGTGTCCGGCGACTGGCGGTTCTTGGTGATGCTTTCCATCGGTGCCTCGATTTTGCTGACGGGGGTGCGCGATGTTCGTTCCGGTGACTCGCGCCGCGACGACGAGAACGACGCGGACGGTACGCGTGAGAGCGCTCTCAGCACCAGTGGTTTCGCGGCTCCAACCGCCCGTGCTGTCCCGCGGCACGAGCTCGACCGGCACACGGCGCCCCGTTACGTACCCATGTACATAACGGGGCGAAGGGCAGGCGGGAGTCGGTCACGGCCTACGCCGTTCGGAGCGCCTCGGTCGGTGCCATTCGGGCCGCGCGGAGGGCCGGAAGCAGTCCCGCCACCGCGCCGATGAGCATCGAGGCACCCAGCCCACCCGCCCACGCGAGTGGGGGTACCACCGTCTCCCAGCCCTTGACCTGGGCATAGGCCAACGTGGCCAGCACCCCGGCACCCACCCCCACCGCGCCACCGATCGCCGCGAGCAGGATCGCCTCGGACAGGAACTGGGTTCTGATGTCACCCCGAGTCGCGCCGAGGGCCCGCCGGAGCCCGATCTCGGAGCGGCGTTCCAGCACCGAGATGACCATGGTGTTGGCCACACCGATCCCACCGACCAGCAGGGCGACCGCACCGAGACCGAGGAACAGTCCGTTGAACGCGGACTGGGCGGCGGCCCTGGCGATCAATGCCGCGGACGGCCGGCTGACGGTGATCTCGTCCGGCGTGGCCGGGTTGGCCGTCGCGGCGAGCACGTTGTGGACCGAGGTGACCTGGTCGGGTTGCGACAGCACGTACACCTTGGTGGAGTGACCGTCGAAGTCCAGGTAGTGGGCTGCCGACTCGTATCCGATGAGCACCGAGGTGTCGATCTCCGGAGTCAGCTTCGCCGGGTTCAGGATGCCCACGACGTAGAACCACTGGTCACCGACCCAGATCCGCTGGTTCGGGATCAGGTGGTGGATGCCCAGCCGTTGGGCCGCGTCGGCACCCAGCACGGCGACCGGCTGGGTCGCGGTGGCCGCGTCGAGGTACTGCCCCTGAGCGACCGAGGTGCTGACGGCGGCGGGCAGGCCGAGGCTCGCGGCGTGCACCGACAGGCCGTTGGTGTTGACCTCCGGTATGTACGGGGTGCGGTACACCTTGGCGGTGACCTCGCCGGTGCTCTGCACGTTCTCGACCGGGCCGATCCGGGAGATCATCGGCACCGCGTCCTCGGGCAGCTTCGCCGCCTCGCCGGACATCGTCTGGCCGGGCTCGACCGTGAGCAGGTTGGTGCCCAGTTCGTCGATCTCGGACAGCAGGCCCGCCTGGGAGGAGGCGGACAGGCCCAGCACCGCGACCATCGCCGCCACCCCGATCGCGATGCCCAGGGCCGACAACGTGGCCCGGACCCGCCGGGTACGCAACCCGACGCTCGCCACCCTGGCGAGGTCGACCGGATGCAGCCGTACGGTAGCCGTCGCCGGCATGTCAGTCCCCCTCCGCTAAGGTCCGGTGCTCGTGCTGAGCGACATCGGCGACGATGTGCCCGTCCAGCACCTCGATGCGGCGCGGCAGCTTGGCCGCCAGATCGCGGTCGTGGGTGATCACGGCGATCGTCGTGCCCTCCTCGTTGAGCCGGCGCAGCAACTGGTAGACCGACCGGCCGGAGACACTGTCCAGATTTCCGGTCGGCTCGTCGGCCAGCACGATGGCCGGACTGCCGACCAGCGCGCGGGCGATCGCGACCCGCTGCCGCTCACCACCGGACAACTCGGCCGGACGGTGGTGCACCCGATGACCGAGGCCCACCCGCTGCAGTGCGATGCCGGCCGCGCCGATCCGGTCGCGGTGCCGGGTGCCCGAATAGAACAGCCCGTCAGCGACGTTCTCCAGGGCCGTGGCGTGGTCGGCCAGGAAGAACTGCTGGAACACGAAGCCGATCCGGGTCGCCCGCAGCCGGGCCAGAGCGCGGTCGGACATCTGGGCCACGTCGTCACCGAGGACCCGGACCGTTCCCGCGGTCGGCCTGTCCAGGGTGCCCATCACCTGCAGCAGGGTGGACTTCCCGGAGCCCGACGGACCCACGATGGCGACCAGCTCACCCCGATGGATGGTGAAGGTGGCGCTGTCCAGCGCCACCACCGGGGAGAGACCCGGGTAGACCTTCTGAACGTCGTCCATCTGGAGCACCGGTTCGCTGCGGGGCGGTGCGGTGATCGCCTCCTGCGGGACATCCCTGTCGTCCGTGGCCGTCTGCCTTCCCGTCATGACGCCGGCACCGCGACCTTCTGTCCCTCGGCCAGGCCGTCACCGGAGACCTCGACCCGGCCTTCGCCGTCGTCGATCAGTCCGGTCTCGACCCGTACGAGTGTGTGTGCCCCCGTGGCGGCCACCACCTCGACCGCGTACCCGCCGCCGGCGAGGGCCAGCAGCGCGCTCACCGGAACCGAGAGGACGTCCTCGGACACGTCGGAGACGATGGCGATCTGCACCGGGGTCTGGTCCAGGGCGCCGGTCTCCTCCGGTTTGGACAGCTTGATGGAGACGTCGACGGTCGTCTTGTCGCCCTCGGTGGACGCGATCTTGCCGACCGCCGACACCACGCCCGGCGTGGACTTGCCCGTAGGCATCGTGACCGTCACCTTGTCACCGGCCTTGACCTGCGACTGCTGACTCGCGTTCAGCCACAGCGCGGCCCGGCGTTCCGTGGACGACGCCTCCAGGACGGTCGTTCCCGGGGCGACGCCGGCACCGACGGTCGAGGCGACCGAGGTGATGCGCAGTTCCTTCGCCGGCAGAAAGATCACCTGCCCGAGCGGCACCGAACCGGTCTTCTCCAGCTTCATGGCCTTCTGGAAGCGCCACACGGCCCAGTAGGTCTGCTTGCCGAAGTAGTCGGAGTCCGGGTCGATCTGGCTCCTGGTGGCGTACTTCAATGCCACCAGGGAAGCGTTCAGCTGCCGTACGTCGGCGCCCTTGAGGCCCCGCTCGAGCGCCCGGTACGCCGGCAGGTGGGGCCCCGTCATGAAGATCACTGGCTGGCCGTCCACCCGGTAGATCGGCTTCCCCGCCTTGATCACCTGTCCGGCCGACGGCGCGCCGGTGAGTTTGCCGTCGGCGTTGTTGACCACCTGGTAGGAGCCGGCGTAGCCGAGCTTGCCGTTCTGCAACGACGTCGCGGAGATGTCGCCCCTGGTGACGTCCGCCAGCGCGAACGGCGTCCTGTTCTGGTACGTCGCCTGCTCGGCCTGCTTCTCCCCGGGGCGCAGGACCACGACCGTCGCGGCCCCGGTGCCCGCCAGGAGCAGGACGACAACCGCCGCCGGCCACCGGCGTCGCGCCCGGTTCGCCTGAGGTTCAGTGCGGGTCTCCGTCTGGCTCACTGACCGGCTCCACCCTGCGGCGCGTCCTCAGGGATGGTCGACTTGTACTGCTTGCACGCCTCTTCGGCGGCCTTGTACTGCGCTGACTCCGGGTCTGGGCCGTCGCCCTTGCGGTTGGCGAAATCGCCGTTGGCGTCCGGGTCGGAGAAGCCGGTCGCGCCGTTCTCACGCATGCACTTCGCGTACTTGAGTTTGTCCTCCCGCGACCAGGTCTGCCCGCCCGCGTCGCCGCCGTTCTGCGGCTTGCCCTCGGGCTTGTACCGCGCGCATTTCGCCTCGGCGTCCTTGAATTCCCTGGAGTTCGGGTTGATCCCTTCGGGCAGGGCGAGAGCGCCGTTCTCCGGGTCGGGAAAGTCCGGGAGACCGTTGCTGCGCAGGCAGTTGGCGTACGCGGCGAGGTCGCCGGTGCCACTTCCGGAAACGGCCGGCGCCGACGCGGCCGAATCGTCCGGCAGCGACGCCACCGCATTGTCTCCCTCGCCGGAGTCGTTGTCGCAGGCCGCGCCGACCACTGCCGTCACCAGCAGTAGAGCGGTGACGCCAATGCGGCGAAGCCATCCGATGCGCGACACGTCGGCGCGCTTGATCGTGAACATCTCGTCCTCCTGGTGCGACCGGTGTTCTTGCCTCGGCGACTTTCTATCGGAGGACCGGTTTCACCTACGTTTCACGATCACGTCGGGCAGGCCGACCGCCGCGATGCTGAAACCTCCGGGAAACCGCCGCCGGAGCATCATGGGGAAGCTGATGCAGGACGGCTGGGGCTCGGGATACGAAGTGGAGGGTCCGGCGAGGATGCGAGTGCTGGTGGTGGAGGACGACGAGGAGATGGCGCAGATCGTCGCCGTCGGGTTGCGTCAGGCGCACATGGCGGTCGATGTGACATTCGACGGCGTCACCGCGCTGGAGCGGGCGACCTGCAACGGCTATGACGTCATCGTCCTCGACCGCGATCTTCCGGGCATGCACGGCGACGACGTGTGCAACGAGCTGATGACGGCGGGCTGCCGCAGCCGCATCCTCATGCTCACCGCGGCCGCCACCACCGAGGACCTGGTGGAGGGCCTGAACCTGGGGGCCGACGACTACCTGCCGAAACCCTTCGACTTTCCGGCACTGGTGGCGCGCGTCGGCGCCCTCGCCCGCCGGGTCCAGCCTCCGGTGCCTCCGGTCCTGCGCCAGGGTGACCTCGTGCTGGACACCGCCCGCCGCACCTGCACGCGAGGCGGCCACCCGCTCGATCTGCGCCCGAAGGAGTTCGGTGTGCTGGAGATCCTCATGGCCGCCGACGGCCGCGCCGTCTCCGCGGAGGAGCTGCTGGAACGCGTGTGGGACGAGTCCGCCGACCCGTTCACCAATGCCGTGAAGATCGTGATGAGCCGGCTGCGGGCCAAGCTGGGTGATCCGCCGATCATCGAGACCGTCGCCCGACGTGGTTACCGCATCCACGAGGATTGAGGAACCGACGTGCCGCTGCCTTCCCGCCTGCCACGCCGTACCGTCCGCCTGCGGCTGGCCGTGCTCTTCGGCCTGCTGTTCTTCGGCATCGGCGCCACCCTGCTGATCATCACCTATCTCCTGATGCGGTACTCGATCATGCACATCGGCTCCGGCCCGCAGGACGGCGCGCAGATGGCCCCGGCCGGGCAGGCCGCACCGTCGCCCCTGCTGCCGGAGGTGGGCGGCGGCACGGGTCCCCGGCAGTCGATGGAATTCTCGATGCCGGCGACCGAGGCCGCCCTGGCGAGCCAGCGGGTCGTCGTGTTGCAGACGCTCTGGGTCAACTCCGCCATCGCGCTCGCCATCATGTCGGCCGCCTCGGTCGTTCTCGGGTGGCTGATGGCCGGGCGGGTGCTGCGCCCGCTGCGGACCATCACCGCGGCCACCCGCCGGATCTCGGCCACCAGCCTCGACGAGCGGCTGTCCCTGCAGGGGCCCGACGACGAGCTGAAGGAGCTCGGTGACACCTTCGACGGCCTGCTGAGCCGGCTACAGGTGTCGTTCGAGGCCCAGCGCCGCTTCGTGGCCAACGCCTCCCACGAGCTTCGCACCCCGCTGGCCCGGCAACGGGCCCTCGGGCAGGTGGCGCTCGCCGACCCGAACGCCTCGGAGGAGTCTCTTCGCGTCGCTCACGAGCGCATCCTGGCCGCCGGCGCTCAGCAGGAACGGCTCATCGAGGCGCTGCTCACTCTCGCCCGGGGCCAGGCCGGCATCGAAGTTCGTGAGCCGTTCGACCTGGGTGACCTCACGCGGGAAGCGGTGACCAGGCGCCAGGCCGAAGCAGAGCACCGGCTCCTCGCCCTTCGCTCCGGCATCACGCCGGCCCCGATGGCGGGACACCGCAACCTCACCGAACGTCTCATCACGAACCTGATCGACAATGCCATCCGGCACAACACCCCCCACGGCTGGCTCGAGGTCGACGTCACCACCGTCGGCGCCCGTGCCGTCCTCACCGTCCGCAACAGCGGCCCCGTGGTCCCGCCGGAGGCGATCGACCGGCTCCTGCAGCCCTTCCAACGCCTGCGGACCGACCGGACGGCACACACCGACGGGCTCGGGCTGGGTCTGTCCATCGTCCAGGCGATCGTCCAGGCCCACGACGGGACCGTGCACATCGCTCCCCGCCCGGGTGGCGGGCTCGCGGTCACCGTCACGTTCCCCGAGGCGCCCGTGCACACCACGGCGCCGCCCCGGTGACGTGACCGGCGTCCCGGTGTCCGTCAGTTCGCGCGATCAGAGGCGGAGGACTTCGGGTCCAGGTAGGGATCGGCTTCGGCCCGGGCCGTGAGACAGTTCGTGGGGATCGTGTCGACCATCGTTCCGGCTCCGTTCTGGGCCCGGTAGCGGACCAGGGCCGCCCACTCGCAGGCGCCCTCGACCACTCCCGCACGACGGGCGCCACCGCGGTGCACCCACACCGGGTCGCCCGGCCGGTACACCACCGCGGATCCGGAGGCGGCCGGGCCCGGCGGGGGCACCGGGACGGCGGCCGGCTCGTACGTCCCGGTGTGGTCGCCGGTCTTGGTGGCCACCACCCAGGTGATACCGGCCTTGTCGGTGGTTTTCGCGTGCCGCTTGGCGCTGAACATGGCCTGGTCCGCGCGGCGCAGCAGGTCGGGAAGGTCGCCGGAGCGCCCAGCCGGCACGACGCCGATCGAGGCGGTGACCGACAGGGTGTGGCCCCGCACGTTCATCGGCGGCGCGATCGCGGCGCTCAGCGCGCCGGCCACCTCGTGCCACCACGTCGGCGGGACATCGGCGCGCGGGGCGCGCGGCAGCGCGGCGAACTCGTCACCGCCGAACCGGGCCACCAGGGGGTCACCCAGGCAGTCGACGATGCGCCGGGCGACCACGCAGAGGACCTCGTCACCCGCATCGTGCCCGTAGGTGTCGTTGATGGGTTTGAAACCGTTGAGGTCGAGGATCAGGACGGCCGACGAGTGGTCGTCGTCGCGCAGCAGGTCCGGGGCGAGGGTGTGGAAGAGGCGGCGGTTGGCGAGTCCGGTGAGGTCGTCGTGGCCTGCCATCCATTGGAGTGAGGCTCGCTCCTGCTCCATCTGCTGGACGTGCGCCGCGAGTTGATCGATGCGGGCCTGGAGGCGGGCGGTTTCGGGCTCGGTCCTCGGCTGAGTGTCATCCGACGGAACGCCGCCCGTGTCGGCGGCGGCAGGATCGAGGATCCGCATCGGCCGTCCTCTCCGATCTCTGGCGGACCAGCGGGAGCTGTCGAGTCGACGGCGAGGGGTCGCCAAGCGCCACAGTGGAATCATGGCAGCCGGCCTGGGCACGTGCAAGATTTCACGTGGACAACTGTCACGGTGACATGATGCATGCGAAGCACGTTTCGGCTACTTTAGGTGCGTGCTCTTTCGTGGTGAAAGAGCCGCCCGTGGACGTGAAATCCTGATTTTGCACTTCGGGCAGGCATTGACGGCCGCGTCCAGCCACTCACTCGGTGGCAGGACGATCACCCACAGTGATCAACTCGGGGGAGGGCACTGATGAGTAGTGAAGGTGGCTGGATCATCTCCAGCAGGTCGACAGGCAACGGAGGCAGTTGCGTCGAGGCCCGCCGCCAGGACGGTCTCATCGAGGTCCGCAACAGCAAGGCACGCGAGGCCGGCACGGTGGTGTTCACGATCGAGGAGTGGGACTCGTTCCTGTTCGGCGCCAAGCGCGGCGAGTTCGACAAGCTCCTGACCGACTGATCAACCCCATTGCGCGATAGCCGGCGACGCGGGCGAGGACCCGTTTCTCAGGTCGTCACCGGAACTCCGCGACCGGCACGGAATCTCTGCTGATGAGGTCGAAGACCCGCCGGTACTCGTCAACCTCGACCTGCTCCTCCAGGTAGAGGGCACCGACGTGGGATTCGAGGTAGACCACGTCGGGATCGTCCGGGTCGTCGAACTCCAGGATCCGGAACGCGCCGGCCATCGCCGCGTGCGCCCCGACCGAGAACGGCAGGACCCGGACGTCGGCCGTACCCTCTCGAGACAGCCGTCGTAGATGCTCGATCTGGCCCTTCATGACCTGCTCGCCACCGACCGGCCGGGTCAGCGTTCCCTCGCCGAGCACCGTCACGAGGCGGATCGGAGGGTTGCGCGCGAACAGCGTCTTCTGCCGCTGCATGCGAAGGTTGATGTGGCGCTCGGCGACCTCCTCGTCGGCCGGTTGCTCGGCGCCGAAGACGGCTCGCGCGTACTCCGGGGTCTGCAGTTCGCCGGGAACGACCTCGCCGTCGTACCCGAACATGCGGGATGCGGACGCCTCCAGCCCGACATACAGCTTGAACCACTCGGGGATGACCGGGCTGGCGTCCCACCACTCCTGCTGTGACGTGCCCAGCGCGAGGTCGGCAAGCGCGTCGGTGACGCTCTGGTCCGCACCGTAGAGCCAGCAGAGGGCGCGGACGTTTGCCCCGGTCACCGGCACCTTGCCCGTCTCGATGCGGTGCAGCGTCGGCTCCGAGATGCCCAGCCGCGACTGCACCACGTCCCGCCGGCTCATCCCGGACGCCGTGCGCAGCCGCGTCAACCGCCGCCCCAACGCCCGCCGCACGACGCGTTGGCCTGTGACCGGCACGCCCTACCTCCGCCTTGCCAACCCCTATGGACGGTGACGCCGATTACCGTACCCGCAAGGCCGCATTGTCAACAGCCAACCCGTCGTTGCACCTTCAACGAGTTGGGGGGACGAGCCGGTGTTCGCCGGTCGAACCCGGCGGCTATGACCGGCGCCACACGATCGGCCGAAATGAGGATTCCTCGCATCCCTGCGGCGACGCAGAATGCGGCATGGATTCGCCATTGACGACCATCGGGCTGCCGATCGCGCTCGGCATCATCATGCTCGGCCTCGGCCTCGGTCTCACCGTCGCCGACTTCCGGCGCGTCGGGCGGTACCCGAAACCGGCGCTCATCGCCCTCGCCTGCCAGGCGTTGCTGCTGCCCGCCTTCTGCTTCGGACTGGTCGTCGCCCTGGACCTCGAGCCCGAACTCGCCGTCGGGATGATGCTGCTCGCGGCATCGCCCGGCGGCACCACGGCCAACCTGTACAGCCACCTCTTCGGCGGGCACGTGGCGCTCAACGTCACCCTGACCGCGGTCAACTCGGTCCTCGCGGTGGTCACGCTGCCGGTGGTGGTGAACCTGTCAGCCGGATACCTCCTCGCCGACAGCACGTCGATCGGGCTGCAGTTCGACAAGGTGCTGCAGGTCTTCGCCATCGTGCTCGTGCCGGTCGCGATCGGCATGGCGATCCGGGCACTCCGGGAAGGGCTCGCCGACCGGCTCGCCCGGCCGGTCAAGATTCTGTCGGTGATCGTCCTGGTCGCGGTGATCGCCGGGACGCTGCTCAAGGAACGCGACAACATCGTCGAATACCTGGCCGCCGTCGGCGTCGCGGTCCTGATCTTCAACGTGGTCAGCCTCGCCGTCGGGTACGGCGCGCCCCGCCTCGCCGGGGCCGGCCGGCGCGAATCGATCGCCGCCGGCATGGAGATCGGCATCCACAACAGCACCCTGGCGATCACCGTGGCGGTCAGCCCGGCCCTGCTGAACAGCACGGAGATGGCGATTCCGGGCGCCGTCTACGGCATCGTCATGTTCTTCACCGCGGCCGCCTTCGGCTACCTCGTCACCCGGCCGCGGGCCACCCGGCCCAGCAGTGCCGACGCCTGAGCGACCGGGCCGGCCGGCGACCGGGTCAGTCGACCAGACCGGCCCGGAACGCGGCGATGGCCAACTGGACCCGGTTGGTGGCCGCGAGCTTCTCGAACAGGCGGGTGATGTGGCTCTTCACGGTGGCTTCGCTCATGTGCAGGGCGCGGGCGATGACGGCATTGGCGTGACCGAGCCCGATCTGTACGAGCACCTCGCGCTCCCGTTCGGTCAGCGGACGGAGCCTGTCGAGTGCCGCGGCCCGGCTGCGCGACCGGTCCTCCGCGGTGAAGCGCTGGATCACCTGGCGGGTCACGCTCGGTGACAGCATGGCGTCGCCCGCGGCGGCGAGGCGTACGGCTCGCAGCAGATCGGCCGGTGGCGTGTCCTTCAGCAGGAATCCGGTGGCGCCCGCCTCGAGGGCCCGGAACACGTCGTGGTCGGTGTTGAACGTGGTGAGCACGATGACCGCCGGTGGTCGCGGCCTGGCCCGGATGGCCGCCGTCGCGTCGAGCCCGTCGAGGCGGGGCATGCGGATGTCCATCAGAACGACGTCGGGCCGGTGCCGCTGCACGGCGGCCACCGCCGCCTGACCGTCACCGGCCTCGTCGACGACGGTCAGGTCGTCGCTCGTCTCCAGGATCATCCGCAGGCCGGCCCGGATCAGCGCCTCGTCGTCGGCGAGCAGTACTGAGATCATCGAACCTCCGGTCGAGGGTCCAGCCAGGGTACGACGGCGGACAACTGCCAGCCTTCCCCGGTCACCGGACCGCTGCGCAACGACCCGCCGACCAGCCGGATCCGCTCCGCCAGGCCCACCAGCCCGGCCCCGGAGCCGGGCAGGTCCATCGGTGCGGCACCCGTCTCGTTGTGGACGGACACGGCGACGCTCCCGTCCCCGGTACGGCTCACCGACACGGTCGTCGGCGCCTCGGGTGCGTGTTTGTGGGCGTTGGTCAGGCCTTCCTGGACGATGCGGTACACCACCCGGGCGGTGGCCGCCGGCAGGTCGCCGGCCTCGTCGTGCAACTCGACCGGGTGTCCCGCTCGGCTGGACGCCCCGACCAGTGCGCTCAGGTCCGGGAACTGCCCGGCGGTGGCGGCCTCCGATGCGGGTGCCACGTCGGTACGCAGAACGCCCAGCACCTCACGGAGGTCCACCAGCGCCTCCCGGGCCGTGGTGCGGATCAGCACCGTGCCGTCGCGCAGTTTCGGATCGTCGGTGGCGCGCAGTTCCAGCGCACCGGCGTACAGGGCGATGAGCGACATCTTGTGGGCCAGGACGTCGTGCATCTCCCGGGCGATGCGGGTGCGCTCGGCGGCGCGGGCCTGCTCGTCGCGCAGCAGCCGCTCGGACTCGGCCCGCCGGGCCTGCTCCTGCAGGGACGCCAGCAGTTCGTCGCGGGTGGCGAGATTGATGCCGGCCAGGACCACCAGGCCGATACCCAGGGGCGGGAAGGCGACGTTGTCCAGGGTCAGCCGGCCGGTGTCGAACCAGGACCACCCCACGAAACCGGCCCACGCGGCGAGCCCGCACAGCCAGCGGCCGCGACGTGACGCGTACCGGGCACCGTGGTAGAGCCCGATCAGGAGCGGCCCGGGATTGCCGGCCAGCGCGAACGTACCCGCACCGGTGACCGCGCCGGCCACCGGCCACCGGCGGCGAAGCCACACGGCCACGCTGCCCAGCGCCCCGGACACCGCCACGACCGGCCACGGCAGCGGCGACCAGGGCGTCTTCACCGCCAGCACACTCAGCGCGAGACACACCAGCACCAACGCGGCATCCGTCAGCCTGGGGTCCCAAGGTCGCGTTCGCATGTCGGCAGCCTAGGCAACGCCGCCCGGGCGGCCACTGCGACTTTCGTCGACGATCGGGGCTCGCCTGGTGCGCCTTTCGTGGGATTCCGGCGCCGACCGCGCGGCGATGTGCCGGCGCACCGGTCAGCGGCAGGCTCGGCATCGCCCGCCAGCGATGAGACCCGAGGAGCACCACGATGAGAGCCCTGACCCGCCGGACACTGATCAGCCTGGCCCTCGGCTGCGTGGCGGTACCGGCCGTCGCACCCGCGCAGCCGGCCGCGGCGGTGCCGGCCGCGTGCCCGCCGGCCACTCCGGCCGCTGTGGCCGGGTTCTTCGACGGCGCCCTGCCCACCCGGTTGACGGCCGCGCGGGTGCCCGGCGCGGCGGTGTCGGTCGCCGCCGACGGCGCCACGGCCTTCGCCAAGGGGTACGGGATGGCCGACACCGCACGTGCCGTGCCCTTCGACGCGTCCCGTTCCCTGGTACGGATCGCGTCGATCTCCAAACTGTTCACGTGGACGGCGGTCATGCAGCAGGTGGAGGCCGGCCGCCTCGACCTCGATGCGGACGTGAACCGGTATCTCACCGGCTTCCAGGTGCCGGCCACCTACGACCGGCCGGTCACGCTGCGGCACCTGATGAGCCACACCGCCGGTTTCGAGGACGTCATCACCGGCACCGGCGCGCGCGACGCCGCCGACGTGCCGCCGTTGGGCCGGTACCTGGCCGACCACATGCCCGCCCGGATCCGCCCACCCGGTGAGGTCTCCGCCTACTCGAACTACGGGGCCGCCCTCGCCGGCCACATCGTCAGCGAGGTCAGCGGTGAACGCTACGACCAGTACGTCCAGCGGCACCTGCTCGACCCGCTCGGCATGGCACACAGCACCGCCGCCGAGCCGGTGCCCGCCGCCCTGGCCCCCGATCTGGCCCGCAGCTACGACACCGACCTCACCCCGCCGAAGGTGTATCCGTTCACCTTCGACCGGATGCCGCCGGACGGCTCGATCACCACCACCGCGGCGGACATGGCCGGCTTCATGAACGCCCACCTGCACGAGGGCCGCTTCGGTGCCGGGCGGATCCTCACCCCGCAGACCACGGCGCGGATGCATCAGCGTTCGTTCACCGCCGACCCGCGCGTCGACGGCTATGCCCACGGCTTCAAGGAACGCACGATCAACGGTCACAGGGTCCTGATGCACGACGGCGGTTGGGAGGGTTTCACCAGCATCATGATGCTGGTGCCGGACTGCGACCTCGGACTGTTCCTCACCATGAACAGCCTCAGCGGCGGCAACCCGGACCTGCAGAGGCTCGTCGACGACTTCTTCGACCGGTTCGCTCCGGAGCGTGGTGCCGCCGGCGGCGGGCAGGCCGACCCGGCCACCGTCGGCGCGGCGCGGCCGGCCGGGCCACAGGCCGGGTTCTACAAGCCGACCCGGCACAACGCGACCTCCTTCGAGAAGTTCACCACTCTGCTCTCGCCGTCCCGGCTGGCCATCGACGATGCCGGCACGGTCACGTTCCGGCAGAAGACGTGGACGCCGCAGGACGACGGCCGGTATCAGGCCGCCGACGGCGACCGGCTGGTGTTCCTCGTCGGTACGGACGGCCGGCACTACGTGGCCACCGACGGATCGGCGGCCGAACTGATGTCGCGTGCCGAGACCCTTCCGGTCAACCTGGGTGTGCTCCTGGCCTTCCTGCTGCCGGTCCTCGGCGTGCCGGCCCTGGCGATCGGCTGGCTGGTACGCCGGATCCGGCGGCGCCCGGCCGCAACGACGCCGGTCTGGCGGCTGGCGCGCCGGCTGGCGGTGGCCGCGGCCATGCTCGGTGTGGTGTTCCTGGGCGGGTTGATCGTCACGGTGCTGACCCGGTCCGGCGAGTTCCTCTACGGCGTACCGCTGAGTTTCCGTTTGCTGTTGGGCGTGCCGGTCGTGGCGCTGGCGGCGGCCGTGGCCGCGACGGGTGTGACGGTCACCGGCTGGCGCGGCAGTGGTGCCGGCCTGGCCGCCCGTGTCCACCAGGTGGCCCTGCTGACGGCGATGGTGGCCCTGACCTGGTTCCTGTGGCAGTGGAATCTGCTCGGCTGGTGAGGTGTGCGGGCGGTGACGCGGTGCCGGGACTCCTCCCGGCACCGCGTCGCGGTGGTCAGCCGAGCGGTTCGATGCGGATGTTGCGGTAGCGCACGTTCGCGCCCGCGTCGCCGTGGTCCTGTAGGCGGATGGGGCCGGGCGCGGCGTTCTCGGCCGCTCCCCCGCCGGTGGGCCCGTCGATCGCCACGTCGTTGTGGACGGTGACGCCGTTCCACACGACGGTCACGCGGGCGTTCTCGGTCTTGGCGCCCGAACTGTTGAAGCGGGCCGCCCGGAACGTGATGTCGTAGGTCTGCCAGGTCTCCGGCGCCCGTGCGGCGTTGCTGTCGGGTGCCTTCTTCAGGTAGATGCTGCCGGCCTCGTCGTTGGCGAGCGTGGTGTCGCCGTACGAGTCGAGGACCTGAAGTTCGTAGCGGTCCTGGAGGTAGATGCCGCTGTTGCCACGTTGCTGGCCGGTCACGTTCGACGGCAGTGTGGGTTCCCACCACTCGACGTGCAGTTTGAAGTCGGTGAAGGTCTGCCGGGTGCGGATGTCACCGCCGATGACCTCCATCGACCCGCCGGACAGTGGCCAGTTCGCCGCGGTGCCGTCGGATTTCTGCCAGGAGTCCAGGTCGTCTCCGTCGAACAGGACGACCGCGCCGGATCCGCCGCCGAGGATCCAGTGCTGGTTGGCGCCGCCCACGTACTCCCAGATGTGGATCTGGGTGCCGTCGGCGGAGCTGGCGGTGGCGACGTCCAGGACCTTGCCGGACTGCGGGTTCAGGATGGAGCCGTTGGGTTGCGGCTGCCAGACCTGTGCCGCGGAGCCGTTGCAGGTCCACAGCTGGACCTTGGTGCCGTTGGTGGTGCCGCCGTTGTCGACGTCCAGGCATTTGCCGAGGGCGCGGAAGGTGGTGCCGGCGCGGCTCCAGTTCTGGGCGTTGCTGCCGTTGCACGTCCAGAGCTGGATCTTGGTGCCGTCGGCGGTCCCGGCGTGGTCGACGTCCAGGCATTTGCCGGCGAGACCGATGATCGGTGCGGTGCCGCCGCTGATGGTGATGGCGTCGAGGTTGACGTGGCCGTCGTCGCCGGTGTCGTACCGGTAGGCGATGGTGTTCGCGCCGGCGTTGAGGGGGATGCTCTCGGTCTTGGTGGTCCAGTTCGCCCAGGCACCGGTGTCGGCCAGGCTGGTCTGCCCGACCTTGGTGCCGTTGGCGTACACGCTGATCTTCTTCGTACCGGTGAAGGGGTTGGGCCCGTTGGCGTAGCGCAATGCCACGTCGTAGGTGCCGGCCGCGGCGACGGTGACGGTGAACGTCGTGGTGGCGCCGACGGTGCCGTAGCCGGCCACGAAGCCGGAGCCGGTGTATCCGGTGTGGTTGCTGGCCACGCCGGCGCTACCGGACAGGCCGGCGTTCTCCGCCTGATAGGTGTTGCCGATCGGCGGCGGGCCGCTGGTCAGCGAGTTGAGGGTGTACCAGGCTTCGGTGCTCCAGAGCGTTTCGCCGGTGTCGGCGGAGAACGGGCGCGGCGATCGTACGTGCACCACGTGCCCGGCCTTGAGGCCGTCGATGGCCAGGGTGACCTTCTTGCGGTCCGCCGACAGGCTGGCCGAGGTGATGTTCAGGGCCTGCTCGTCGATCTTGGGGCCGCCGTAGGTGGCGGTGGGCTGATACCGCCATTGTTTGACCACGTATCGTGCCGCCAGCGCGTTGGCCGTCTCGGTGGACAGCGGTTTGGTGTATTCGAGTTCGAAGCCGCCGTTCTTCGCGCGCATGGCCAGGATGTCGAAGGTGTTCTTGCCGTTGGGGCTCAGCTTCTGCAGACCGTAGGTGAGCTTGCCGGTCTGTCCCCAGTTGCCGCCGGCGCCGAGGCCGCCGGCGTAGATCGCGCCGTCGGGTCCGATGCTGAGCTCCGACACGCCCGCTTCCAGCCCTTGGGTGAGCCGGAACAGGGCGCCCTGGTACTCGCCGTTGACCTTTTCCAGGTAGGCGCGCTGGATACCGCCGTAGGTGACGTCGCCGATCAGCAGCTGCCCGGCGTAGACGCCCTCCTTGACCAGTACCGGTGTGCTGGGCGAGTTGGCGATCTCGTTCTGCGGCATCCACAGCACCGGTGCGGTCACCGGCTTGGCGTCGAACGGGCCGGGCGGGGTCGTGTAGTGGTTGAAGAAGCGGTCCTGTTTGATGTGCAGCAGTTTGGAGGAGGGCAGCCAGCCGCCCTGGTTGTCGGTGACGAACAGGCCGTTCTCCGGTCCCCAGCCGATGCCGTGCGGGGTGCGCAGGCCGCCGGCGACGTAGGAGACCGCGCCGGTGTCCTTGTTGACCTTGATGGTGGTGCCGCGGTTGGCGGCGGGCTGCGGGCTGGTGGTGTTGCCGCCGTAGTTGATCGACACCGACAGGTTGAGGTAGAAGTTCGGCGCCTCGTAGAGCAGGCCGAACGCGAATTCGTGGAAGTTTCCGCCGTACGGCCAGGTCGCGACGCTCTGGTACTGGTCGGTCACCTCGTCGCCCGTGGTGTCGACGAGCCGGGTGAGCCGGGCCTTCTCCGACACGTAGATCACGCCGTCGACGATCTTGAGGCCCATCGGCTCCTTGAGTCCGCCGGCGACCTTCTTGACCGTCACGTTGCCCGGGCTGGTGGTGCCGGTCGCGTTGCCGAGGATGAAGACCTCGCCCGCCGACGAGGTGCCCGAGTCGTCCGCGCCGCCCCAGGTGAGCACGGCGAGGCGGCCGTCGGGGAACCAGTCCATTCCGGTGACCTTGGGCTGGAAGGTTCCGGGCCGCAGGTTGGTCAGGTCGTAGCCGGGGTGCACCCCGGTCAGCGGTAGGCCGTCGCCTGGGCTGTCGCCGGCGCTCTCGCATTCCTTGCGGCCGGGTGCCGTCACCCGGACGACGCCGGCGTCGGTGCTCAGGGCCGAGTTCGGCACCACCGTGAAGGCGGTGGCGCCCGGCGCGCGCCATTCCAGGGTGAGCGTCTGCCCGCCACCACGTTCGAAGTAGTCGATCCGCAGCGGGTGGATGCCGGCGGCCAGGGTGATCGTGCCCTCCTTGGCCGTCGCTCCGTGCAGGCCGTCGTGGTTGATCACCAGGGTGTCGGCGACGGAGAGCCGGGAGCCGTCGTCGCTGGTCAACCGGAACGTGTAGGCGCCGGCGGCCGGGACCGTCACGTTGCCGAGCACCTGGGCGACGAAGTTGTCCTCGATGCCGAAGTCCCCGCCGGTCCAGGCGATGGTGGGCATCAGCTTGTCGATGTTCGGGGTCTGGGCGGGCTTCAAGGTGCAGATCTTGTCCAGAGGGGTCTGGACATCGAAGACCCGCAGCGTCACGCCCGGCTCCTGCGGGGGCGGTGCGGCGTGAGCGGGCAGGGCGGTCGACGCGCCGGCCGCGGCGGCGAGGCTGAGGGTCACCAGCGACAAGAAGACTTTCCGGTACGGCGTTATGAGCATCCGTTCTCCTCGGGGGATGGAGGCGCTCGGGGCTCCGGAGGTGGATCCGCTGGCGCCGGAGGTCCCTTGAGGAGGCCGTGCGGCGTCACATGCCCTTGACGCGAACGTGTGGAGGGCGTCACCGTAGGACGCTTTTCGCGCACCGGTCCAGATCTTCGAGGTGTTCGAACGGAACTTTCATCGACACATGCGAAAGTTGGCTTTCTGAAGGTAGTTCATGATTCGAGAGCACTTGACAACACCTCGAAAGGTGTCGATCGTTAACGTTCTTTCCGGATCCGGGGTGGCCGGTCGTGGTCAGCCCAGCGGCGCGGTGTAGGCCCGGGGGCCCAGCGCCGACGCCACGTCCACGAAGGCCCGTGCCCGCTGACTCAACCCGCCGGTGCGCCCGGCGAAGTCCTCCATCGACACCGACGTGCGGCCGGCCAGCTCGTGCCCGGTCCACACCCCCATCAGGCGGCCCTCGGTGAGCAGGACCGGCCCCTCGGTCAGATCGGGTTCGCGGGCCGACCACGGTCTTGCCGCGTGTCGCGCCTGGAGGTGGTCCTGCCGGTGGTCACCGAGCCGTGGGGACAGCGCCGGTTCCAGGTCGCCGGACCGGACGGGCTGCTGGTCGAGGTTCTGCAGACGGTGGCGCCGGACCCGCAGTGGATGGCCGACAACGGTTTCGGCCCGGTTTGACGGTCGCGACCCCTGCGGGGTCCCATGGTCGAGGGGGCCCGGGGGGGGGGGGGCACCAGGACCCCCCCGGGGGGGTCCCTTGGTCGATCCGCACGGTGGCGCAGTGGACACTTGCACCACCGTGCTGATCGACAGGCCCATTTCACCAGCCCCTGAAACGCGCGAACCGATCAAACCGCCCCCACCGGCCCGGCGCCGGAAACAAGATCGGCGCTACGTTGATGAATATGTTGTTAAGCTTCATCAAATGATCGTGGCCTTGACCTGTATCGATGCCCCGATTTGATGGCGAGCATTCATTCCAGCCATAGATGGCTCTCACTGTGCGCCCTATAGTCGCATTGCTGCACGGGGACAAAGAGTAGATCAATCGATCACGACCCCCGTCTGCCCGGCGGCGGATGCAGTAAATCACTGCATTCGAGCCGATTCCTGCGAAAGGGGACACATGCTACGACGCCTCCGATCACTTTTCGTGGCGATTCCACTCGCCGGCGCACTCGTCGGGGCGGCCCTGGCCGCCCCGGTCGAGGCCGCCCCCGCGTCCGGCAGCGTCGGCACCTCCGTCGCGCCGGCCGCCGCGCGTTCCGCGGCAGGTTACTGGACCGCGGAGCGCATGCTCAGCGCGAAGCCCGTGCCGGTTCCCAAGGTGGATGCGGCCACCAATGCGAAGCTGTCCGAGCAGGCGAAACCCCAGGGAGCCGCCGGCAAGATCAACGGTTCGGCCCCCTTCGTGCAAGGACAGAGGTCGGTCACACAGCTCGCCGATCCGGGCTCCAGCGCCGCCACGTGGAGCTCGACGACCTCGCCGCCCGGGGCGACGTCGGGCAAGGTCTTCTTCGTCGGGGCCGACGGCGGCAACTACGTCTGCTCCGGCAGCACCGTCAACAGCGGCGGCAAGAACCTCGTCTTCACCGCCGGGCACTGCGTCTCCAACGGCTCGGGCACCTGGTACAACAGCGCACCGTGGGTCTTCGTGCCCGGCTACAACAACGGCAACGCGCCGTACGGGCAATGGACGGCCCGCCAGCTCTGGACGCGTACCGCGTGGCACAACGGCGCGAACCGGGCCGAGGACATCGGCGCGGCGGTCATGTTCACCAACGCCGCCGGCACCAGAATCGTCGACTATGTCGGCGGGCAGGGCATCGAATGGAACTATCCCCTGTCGCAATATCAGTTCCAGTTCGGCTACCCGTCCAGGACTCCGTTCAACGGGCAGATCCTCAAATACTGCACCGGGCAGTCGTACAGTGACGGCGGACACAACGGGATCAACTGCAACATGACCGAGGGCGCCAGCGGCGGGCCGTGGCTGGACGACTTCGATGGCACCTTCGGCTGGCTCGACTCCGTCAATAGTTGGGTCTTCTGGAACTCCAGTGGCGTTCGGTACAAGTGGAACGGCCCCTACTTCGGAAATAACGCACGCGATTTCTACAACACCGTCGCCAACCTGTAAACAAACCGAAGGGTGCCGGGCGAATGCCTGGCACCCTTCGCGTGAAACCGGGAAGCTCGCCGCGGCGTCCCATCCGTCGACGACGAAAACGGAGGATCCCGATGAGCACTTCCCGCATCACCGTCATGATCGCGATCAGCGTGCTGACCGTCCTGTTCGGATGCGCGGCACCGGACACCGGAGCGGACGACGGCGGTGTGCTCACCGTGCAGGAGGCACTCGACGTCGGGACCGGACAGGTTCGGGTGCGCGGCTACATCCTGGTCACGAAGGACCAGGTGACGCACCTCTGCACCGGGCTCGCCGGCTCCTATCCCCCGCAATGCGGCACCCCCGCCCTGGTCGTCCAGGGACTGGCCGCCGACTTGATCCCGAACCGCGAGTCCGCCCAGGGCATCGTGTGGGGTGGCGAGACCACCGTCCAGGGCACCCTCGCGGACGGCGTGCTGAGCGTGACCTGAGTGGGCGCTACGGACACTCCACCGGTGTGAGCGGGTCGGTTCCACCACCGGCGGACCCTTATGTCCGCCTGTCGACCGATGACCGTAAGATCGCCCGGCATCGTATCGATGCTCGGTATGCGAAGCATGCGATCGGCCGACACCCGTGCGGACCTGCCTTCCGACGGTTCCGCCGATACCGAGCGGTCATGACTCGTGGTGCGGCGGCTCCGTGACGCCGCACCACGGCCGTGTGGAGGGAGCGGGAATGGTTCGGGAGATGTCGCGCCGCAGACGCCGATGGGTGGCGGGCGCCACCGTCGGGACGGTCGTCGCGGGAGGAATGGCGCTGTCGGTGGGGACCGCCCTCTCCGCCGAGAACGACCCCGCGCCGCAGCACGACCACGCCACGGTCCACGCCCTCGCCGCCGGCACCGCCCAGGTGATCGTCGGATCGAGCCGGGTCGCGCTGAACCAACCCGCCGAGCCCCACCTCGGCAAGATCCTCCCGGCGGCGAACGCCCACGTCACCGGCATGTACTCGCCGCAGGCGGCGTGGCCGTTGGTGGGCATCCACATGGCGCTGCTGCCCAACGGTCACGTGGTCAGCTACGGGACGCCGCCGAACACCGCGCAGCAGGGCGGATTCTCCTACGACGACTGGGACCCGGCCGCGGGTGTCGGCGCCGGCGCGCACCGGCAGGCGACGTCCCCGCACCACTACGACGCCTTCTGCAACTCGCTGGAACGGCTGCCCGACGGCCGGCTGCTGATGGTCGGCGGCAACTCCACCACCGCGACCATGGTCTACGACCCGGCGAACGGCCGGCAGACGATGGGCTCCCCGCTGAACCGGCAGCGGTGGTACGCCTCCGTGCTGCGCCTGCCCGACGACCGGATGCTGGTGCTCGGCGGCGGCAACTCCTACAACGTCGACGCGTTCCAGAAGCCGAACGACAACTCCACCGTGGCCACCACCCCGGAGGTCGGCACCGGCACCGGCCAGTGGACGCGGCTCACCGGCGCGGACAGCGCGGTCGCGTTCGGCGCACGGGACAACCGCTGGTGGTACCCACGGGCGTACGTCGCACCGGACGGCAAGGTCTTCGGCGTCTCGTACGATCGGATGTGGAAGCTCGACCCGGCCGGCGCCGGACGGGTGACCCCGTTGGGCACCCTGCCCGTGCCGATCGGCGTCTCCGGCTCCTCGGTGATGTACGCGCCCGGCAAACTGCTGTTCGCCGGCGGCGGCCAGTACAACAACGGAAGCAACCAGGTCGCCACCAACCGGGCCACCCTCGTCGACATCAACGGCGCGAAGCCGGCCACCGCCGCGACCACCGCGATGCGGCTCGCCCGCAACTGGCTCAACCTGACCGTCCTGCCCAACGGTGAGGTGCTCGCCAACGGCGGCACCCGGGTCGGCACCCAGGGCGGCGCGGCCAACTCCCAGTACGACTCGGAGATCTGGAACCCGGCCACCGGCCGGTGGCGTAACGCCGCCAAGGCGCAGCGTATCCGCAGCTACCACTCCACCGCGGTGCTGCTGCCCGGCGGTTCGGTGCTGACCGCGGCCGGCGGGGTGCCCGGGCCGGAGGACAACTTCAACGCCGAGATCTACTACCCGCCGTACCTGTTCACCAAGGGCGCCGACGGACGGGTGCGCTGGGCGAACCGGCCGCGGATCACCGGCATCAGCGGCTCGCTGACCTACGGCGGCAAGGTGTCGCTCGGGCTCGCGGACAACCGCAAGCTGGCGTCCCTGTCGCTGATCCGGGCCACCAGCGTCACTCACTCGTACAACACCGACCAGCGGCGGGTGCCGCTGTCGTTCCGCCAGATCGGCCCCGTGGTGACCGCCACCATGCCGGCGAACGCGAAGCTGCTGCCGCCCGGCACGTACCTGCTGTCCGGGGTGGACGGCAACGGTGTTCCGACGCCGTCGCAGATGGTCACGATCAAGCGGTCCGGCGCGGGCACGGTCACCGTGTACGACCGGGACCGCACCACCGCGGACGTCTCCGGCCCGACCAGCCGGGTGCGGTTCCCGTCCACCGACGGTTACCTCCGGGCCGGCGACCGGATCCGGGTCGAGGCGAGCGATCCGAGCGGCATCTCCGGCGCCGAGCTGCTGATCAACGGCAAGCCGGCCGACAGCGTCAAGGCTCTCCAGAGCGACGGCAGCGCCTCGCTGCGCTGGGACCGTGCCGCACGTGACGGCGCCGCCACGATGACCGTCCGGGTCTACGACAAGCTCAACAACGTCACGGTGACGACCCGGAAGGTGCTGGTCGACAACCAGAAGCCGGCACTGCGCCTCACCGGCGCGCCCAAGAACGACAGCACGCTGAGCAAGAAGGTGACGATCTCCGCCACCGTCAGCGACAAACGCGGCGTCAGCCGGGTCGAGATGCTGGTCGACGGCAAGGTCGCGGCCGTCGACAGGACGGCCGCCTACCAGTTGGTCCTCGACCCGGCCAGGTACGGCCGGACGTTCACCGTGCGGTTGCGGGCATACGACAACGCCGGAAACGTCGTCTACAGCGAGAACCGCACGTACCGGCGCTGAGACCGGCACCATCGGGATCCGGCCCCGTGCTCAAGCGGTGGGCGCCGGCCTCCCTCGTTCGATCATCGCCTCGGCGGGCGGCCGGGCCCCGGCCCCGGCGGCCCGCCCCCACCCCCAGCCGGGGCG
>NZ_JAGFNS010000021.1:25153-139984 GCF_017592555.1 Actinoplanes flavus
CCCCCCTGTTGCCATCCGCGGCGGGGGGGCCGCGGGGGCCGGGCCGCGGGCGCCCGGCACCAACCCGATGCGGGTACGCCGGTCGAGCAGGTCGCCGGCGTCGAGTGCCCCTTCCTGGAGCGTCCCCCACAGCAGCTCGGCCCCGGTCACGGCGAGACCCTCGGCGACCGGGCTCGCCAGATCCGGGTCGTCGTCGGCGAGGGCGGCCACCTGCACCGCCTCGGTCCCGTACCGGGCGACGAGCCGGGCCGGCGCGCCCAGCCGGGCCAGCTGTTGCGGCGCGGCGGCCCCGACCAGGGGCAGCGTCGCGGTCCGGCACCGGCCCACGGGCAGCCCGGCCGCGGTCAGGGCGGCGTCCACCGCGTCGCGGGCCATCCGCCGGTACGTGGTCAGCTTGCCGCCGACGACGGTGGTCATCCCGTCCGGTGCGACCCGGACCGCGTGCCGCCGGGACAGGTCGGCCGTGCTTCCGGCGGCGCCGGCGAGCAGCGGGCGCAGCCCGGCGAACGCGCCCACCACGTCGGCCTCCGACAGCGGCGTGTCGAGCACCGTGGCCAGGACGTCGAGCAGGAACCCCCGCTCGGCGGCGCTCGGCTCGGCGACGTCCGGCACCGGCCCCTCGACCGGCTCGTCGGTCAGTCCCAGATAGCTGTGACCGTCCTGCTGGGGCAGCACGAACACGAACCGGCTGGTGCTGCCGGGAACCGGCACGGTGAGAGCGGCCTGCTGCCGGCCGAGAGCGCCGGGGCGCAGCACCAGGTGCGTACCGCGGGACGGGCGCAGCCTGACTCCCGGGTCGAGCCGGTCCGCCCAGACGCCGGTGGCGTTGACTACCGCACGGGCACGCAGGTCGCGGTGCTCGCCGGTGAGCGTGTCGGTCACGGTGGCGCCCCGGCCGTGCAACTGCTCCACACGGCAACGAGTGATCACCCGGGCACCGTGCCCGGCGGCGGTCCTGGCGAGCGCGACGACCAGCCGCGCGTCGTCGATGAGCTGGCCGTCCCAGCCGAGCAGGCCACCGCGCAGGCCACTGCGCCGCACCGCCGGAACCAGCCGGTGCACCTCGACCGGCGCGATCCGCCGCGACCGGGGCAGGATGCTGCCGGGGGTGCCGGCCGCCGCCCGCAACACGTCGCCGGCGGCGAAGCCGAAGCGGGCCAGCGCCGCCGGCACCGCGGGTGTCACCGTGGTCAGCGGCAGCACCGAGGGCAGCGGGTTGACCAGGTGCGGGGCGACGCGGCGCATCAGCACGTCGCGTTCGGCGGCACTCTCGTACGCCAGGCCGACGTGCCCGCCGGCCAGGTAGCGCAGCCCTCCGTGCACGAGCTTGGAACTCCATCGGGAGGTGCCGAACGCGAGGTCGTGCGCGTCCACGGCGGCCACGGTGAGGCCGCGGGAGGCGGCGTCGAGGGCGACACCCGCCCCGGTCACCCCCAGCCCCACGACGAGCAGGTCGACGGTCTGGCCGGCGGCCAGCTCGGCCAGGTCGCGGGCGCGGCGCGCGGCGGTCAGCGCGGTGGCGGCGGCGGTCACGGCGCGAGGTACCGGTCGAGGAGCAGGCGCAACTCGCTGTCCAGGTCGGCCGAGGTGACCTGATCGGTCATGGTGCCGGCGGAGATGACGAAGCCGTGCAGGGCCAGCAGCAGGCTGCGGGCCAGCAGGCCGGGCGCACCGGACCGGACCGAGCCGTCGGCCTGGCCCTCGCCGATCGTGACGAGGAGCCCGTCGAGCATCCGGTCCTGACTGGTGCCACGCCGGTCCACCAGGTAGGGCAGCAGCACCTCGGGGTCGAGTTCGACGATGCGGCGGAACACCGGGTGCTCCCGCAGCCGACGGGCTCCGGTGGTGAGCCCGTCGACCAGGCGTTCGCGGGTGTGCCGGCCGGTCGCGGCCGCCTGCGCCTGCTGGGCGAGCTCACCCCACTCCCTGGTCATCAGGTCGGCGACGAGCGTCGCCATGTCGGGCCACCGCCGGTACATCGTCATCCGGGAGACGCCGGCCCGGCGGGCCACGTCGGTCAGTGTGGTGCGGCGCAGGCCCACGGCGAGCACACAGTCGCGGGCCGCGTCGAGAAGAGCGTCCTCATCGGTGCGGCTGCTGGTCCTGGACGAGCCGTTGACCGGCTCAGGGGTGTGACGAATCGACGTCATGTGTCACAGTGTAACTCATGAATGAATTGCGCGACGTGGCGCGATGGGGCACCCCCGCCGCCGCCGTGACCCTGTCCCCCGACGTTCGCGACCTGCTCGGCGCGGCCCTCGGCGTGACCGGCCCCCGCCCGGCGGCCTCGACCGTCACCCTGCCCGCCGTCACCCTCGACGAGACCGTGCTCGAGGACCTGCGCACGGCCTGCCCGGCACTGTCCACCGGCGACGACGGCCGCCTGGCGCACGCGGCCGGCAAATCGACCGAGGACCTGCTGCGGCTACGTGCCGGGCAGGCCGGCGACGCCCCGGACGCGGTGGCCCGGCCGGCCACCCAACAGCAGGTGACCGACCTGCTGGCCGTCTGCTCACGGCACCGGGTCGCGGTCGTGCCGTTCGGTGGCGGCACCTCGGTCGTCGGCGGCCTCGCCGCCCGCCGGGACGGCTTCACCGGCGTGCTCGCGGTCGACCTCGCCGCACTCGACCGCCTGGTTCACCTCGATCCCGTCTCCCGGATCGCGACCTTCGAAGCCGGCATACGCGCACCACGAGCCGAGGAACTGCTCGCCGCCGAGGGATTCACCCTCGGCCACTTCCCGCAGTCCTTCGAGTACGCCAGCCTCGGCGGCTTCGCCGCCACCCGGTCCAGCGGCCAGGCCTCCTCCGGGTACGGGCGCTTCGATCGCATGGTCGTCGGCCTGCGAGCCGCCACACCGGTCGGTCCACTCGACACCGGCCGGGCCCCCGAGTCGGCCGCCGGACCCGACCTGCGTCAGCTCCTGCTGGGCTCGGAGGGCGCGTTCGGCGTGATCACCGAGGTGACCGTACGAGTCCGCCCGGCACCGCGGGCCCGCGACTACACCGGCTGGAGCTTCCCGTCGTTCGACGCCGGCACCCACGCGGTGCGCGCCCTCGCCCAGGACGGGCCCCTGCCCACCGTGCTGCGGCTGTCGGACGAGACCGAGACGGCGATCAACGCGGCCACCGGCGGTCCGCAGTCCGGCGGATGCCTGGCCGTGGTCGGCGTCGAAGGCACCGCCGAGGAGGTCGCCGCCCGCACCGCCGCGCTCGAGCACCGGCTGCCCGCGCTCGGCGGGACCCCACTGGGCGCCGCCCCCGGCGAGGCGTGGCGGGAAGGCCGCTTCCGGGCCCCCTACCTGCGCGACGCCCTGCTCGACGCGGGAGCCATCGCCGAGACGCTGGAGACCGCCACCTTCTGGGACCGGCTGCCGGCGACCTACACCGCCGTACGCGACGCCCTGACACGAACCCTCTCCGGCGCGGGCACACCACCCCTGGTGATGTGCCACATCTCCCATGTGTACGACAGCGGCGCCTCGCTGTACTTCACCGTGGCCGCGGCCCAGACCGACGACCCGGTCGCCCAGTGGCGGGCGGCCAAGGCGGCGGCCGGCGACGCCATCGCCGCCTCCGGAGCCACCATCACCCACCACCACGGCGTCGGCCGCGCCCACCTGCCCTGGTACACGCGGGAGATCGGCGACGTCGGCGTGGCCGCCCTACGCGGTGTGAAGAACGCGCTCGACCCGCACGGCATCCTCAACCCGGGCATCCTGCTGCCGTGAACCGCGACGTCTTCACCGCCGTGGCCAACCCGGCGGCCGGTGCGGGCGTCGCGGCCGCCCGCATCACCCCACTGGCACGCGCACTGCGGGAAAGCGGCGCCACCGTGACGGTGTCCTACACCCGCTCGCTGGGCCACGCCACCGAACTCGCCGCCACGGCCGCCGCCGCAGGCCACACCGTCCTCGCGGTCGGCGGCGACGGCATCGCGGGCGCGGTCGCCGCCGGCCTGGTCGGCACCGACGCGGAACTGGCGATCGTCCCCGCCGGGCGGGGCAACGACATGGCCCGCACCGCCCCGCTTCCCGCCGATCCGGTCGCCGCCGCCCGGGCCCTGCGTACCCTGCCCAGCCGTCCCGTCGACGTGGCGCAGGCGGGCGACCGGGTGGTCACCGGCAGCGCGTGTTTCGGCATCGACGCGGCCGCCAACGACCTGGCCAACCGGCGCCGGCTGCCCCGCCACCCGATCGCCTACCAGCTCGCCGGCCTGGCCGTCATCACCCGCTGGCGCCCGGTGGAGTACACGCTGACGATGGACGGACGGACCATGCCGTTCACCGGGCACACCGTCGTCGTGGCCAACGCACCGTGGTACGGCGGCGGCCTGCGGGTGGCGCCACACGCCCGGCTCGACGACGGCCTACTGGACGTGGTCACCGTCGCGGCCCTGCCACGACACCGGATGCTCCGGGCCCTCGCCGCCCTGCGGCACGGCACCCACCTGGACCTGCCCGGCATCGAAACCCACCGGGCGCGGACGATCACCGTCGCGGCGGACCGCCCGCTG
The DNA here is from genome assembly GCF_017592555.1 of Actinoplanes flavus. Classification (GTDB taxonomy): domain Bacteria; phylum Actinomycetota; class Actinomycetes; order Mycobacteriales; family Micromonosporaceae; genus Actinoplanes; species Actinoplanes flavus. The sequence continues at coordinate 29,669 of NZ_JAGFNS010000021.1, forward strand.
CCGGTGTACGCCGACGGCGAACCGCTGGGCGGCGGGCCCCGCACCGTCACGGTCCGGCCGGGGGCCCTGCGGCTCATCGGTGTGCCCGAGCCGGAATGAGCTTGTCGTTCAACCGGTTCGGCGGGGCTTGGCGCCCTTCTTGTGATGGCTCGGCCGCTGGCGTGCCTGGCCCGTAACGAGCATGAGCCCCACGTCGTGGCGAGCGGCGGACTGCCGGTTGCGGGAGCCTGGCGGGCGGCCGGGGCCCGGGTGGCTGGGTTGAGGTGCACGCGCTGGCGAGGCGCTGATCGTGCGTAGGTTCCAGAACCCTCGCCGCACTCGGGCGGGGGTGAGCCGTTCCGGCGCCATCGGGCGTTCCCAGGGCCGGCGCAGGTCCTGGGTGAGGGGCCGGGCGAGACGCAGCTGAGTATGCGCGGCCAGCACGAGCCACGTCCAACGGTCAACGGCGGCGGGCTCGCGGAGCTGCGGTGCGGTCCAGCCGAGTGTCTGTTTGAGTAGGCGGAAGGTGTGCTCGATGTCGAAGCGGCTCAGGAACGCCTGCCAGCACCGGTCGACGTCGCTGGCGGTGGCGTCGACCTTGGACCACCACAGCCAGAGCGGCTTCGGTTCGCCCCGGCTGGGCAGGTGGTCGGCGGTGAGCCGGATGACCGTGCCCTCGATGATCGGCAGCGCCTGGTCGTGGTCGGTCCAGGCCGCGCGGCGTGTCAGTCGGAAATCCGAGAGTCGATACCGTGCATGCATCGGGCCGCCGACCCTCGCGGGGTCTGGCGGCCCGGACGCGCCTCGGTAAGGACGATCATGGCGAGAAAATCCGAGAAACAGCAGTTCCGAGCACCGGCCCGGTGGCCGCTTTCGGACACCGCCTACGCCACTCTGTGCCAGCAGGCCGGCCTGTCACAGGGAACGGCGTGATGAGGCGACCTACTATTTGACCTCTTTACTGCCGCTGTACAGGGAGTAGTTGACTGCACACTTTGCAATCGACCACTGGGAACCCGCCAGGGTCAACCACGGGCCATACACCGTGACCTTGCTGCTGGGATTGGTGTCTCTCTGACAAACCGCCTTCGCGCGATACGCGTCTGTACCGGGCCTGTGCAGCGTGCACCTCACTTGCCACCCGTCTTGGTCACTTCCGCCAGACCAACGCTGGCTGGAACACTCATCGGCCGTGGCGTGGGCAGCCATCGGGGCCACGAAGGTACTCAGGGCGACAAACGCAGCTACGGACAGCGTCCGCGCGGCGATGTGATTGGACATCTACTCTCCCCGTGAATAGGTACCTAGATCGACGCCCATCATGGACTAGCAGTCGTGGTCGAGCAAGGGCCGCATGAGCACCTTTATCAACATTGTGAATATTTAATACACAATGTCCGGTGCTGGTCTCCCGGCGCCGCACCCAAGCGATGGTCCGGACCGTTCGTGGTCGGCGGCCGTCGTGTCCTCGCGGTGGACGTCTCGCCGTGGCTGCGCCCGGACGGCGACTGCAGTCCACAGCGCTCGTTCTGCCACCCGGGCCCCACTGCAAGCGCTGGAGCTCAGCTCGACCGGGCGCGACTTTCCCTTCCGCAAGATCTCCGCGGTACCGACGCTGGAAGCACTCCGTCTCAAGGGCGTACGCGCCGAAGTCGACTGCGCCGTGTTCGCCGCACTGCCCGAACTGGTGGCGCTCGATGTCATCGACACCCGGAAGATCGTGAACATCGAGGCGCAACTCACCGCGTCGGCGAACCGTCGTCCGGAAACCTGCGTCCGTCCGCGTGAACGTCGACACGCCTCCACAACGGCGCGGGCCGACAAGCAGCCGGTCGGGCGGCACGTCCTGGAGGTGCTGCCGGTGAAGTCGCCACCGAGCCGGTGGTCCGGGACTTCACCGGCGCGATGCCCAGCGGGATAGGGTGCGCTGATGACCTCGTTCGCGGTGGTGGGCGCCGGATGGCGGGCCGAGATGTTCTGGCGGATCGCGGACGGGCTGTCCGGCCTGCGGTGCGCCGGCGCGGTCGTGCGCAGCCCACGGGAGCTGCCCGTGCCGACCTTCCCGTCGCTGTCGGCCTGCGTGGCCGAGGCGGCGCCGGACTTCGTGGTGACCGCCGTGCCGTGGCCGGCCACCCCATCGGTGATCGTCGAGGCCGTCGAGCGCGGCCTGCCGGTGCTGGCCGAGACACCGCCCGCGCCGGACGCTGCCGGGCTGCGCAAGCTGTGGGCCGCCGTCGGCGACTCCGGCCTGGTCCAGGTCGCCGAACAGTACCTGTTGATGCCGTCACACGCGGCGCGGGCCGCCGCGGTGCGTGCCGGGCTGATCGGCACCCCCACCCAGGTGCAGGTCTCCTCCACCCACCAGTACCACGCGGTCTCGCTGATCCGCGGCCTGCTCGGCGCCGGGCGCGGGCCGGTCCGGGTGCGGGCCACCCGCAGCACGGCGCCGCTGGTCGACCCGCTGACCCGTGACGGCTGGACCGACGACCCCGGTCCGCGGCCCGCCACCACCACGATCGCGACCCTCGACTTCGGCGACGGCCGTTCCGGGGTGTACGACTTCACCGACAACCAGTGGCACAACCAGCTGCGCTTCCGGCGGCTGCTGGTGCGCGGCAGCCACGGCGAGTTGCGCGACGACGAGCTGATCCGGCTCGGCCCGCCGCGTACCCTGCTCCGGTCCGCGCTGGTGCGCCGCCAGACCGGCTACGACCTGGACCTCGACGGCTTCGACACGGACACCATCACCCTCGACGGCGAGGTGCTCTATCGCAACCCGTACCCGGGGCGCCGGTGGAGTGACGAGGAGATCGCCATCGCGACGCTGCTGGATGCCACGGCGGCCTGGGTGCGCGGGACCGGCCCGGCGCCGTACCCGCTGGCGGACGGGGCACAGGACCACCTCGTCGCGCTGGCCATCGAGGAGGCCGCCGACACCGATCGCACGGTCACCACCGGGGTGGAGGACTGGGCCTAGGTGAATATCCCGCACCGGGTGGCACGCGCGCAGATGCTCCGCATTCTTGGTTGCGGCATTGACGATCACGTGTAGGCGGTTCGTATCGGCCCGGTCGTGCGGCCCAGCTCCCACGTCGGCCTTGCCTGCTTTGCGGCTCTGGAGAAGCGTCCGTTACGGCCATCATGGATTACCCCGGGATCGGCGTCCCCACTACGCGCTCCACCCCCGCGACCCCGCTTCGTGGAACGACTGTCTCGAGGAGGAGATACCCGAGCGGCTGCGATCGGCGGATTCGGCGAGCGGCCTGGAGAAACGGACCTGCGGAAACTCGGGCACCGCGCTCCAGGCCGGCTCAACTTGCTAGTGGCGGAACTCGCTGACGATGGCGGTCAGGTCGTCGGAGAGGCGGGTCAGGTCGATGGCGGCCTGCTGGGTGGAGTTGGCGCCGTCGGCGGTGGCGGTGGCGACCTGGGCGACGTGGGAGACGGTGCCGGCCAGGCCGCCGGTGTTCGTCGCGACGTCGGACACCGACCGGCTCATCTCCGCGGTGGTGGCGGTCTGCTCCTCCACGGCCGAGGCGATCGTGGTGGTGTAGTCGCTGATCTGCTGGATGACCTGGGTGATCTCGCTGATCGCCTCGGTGGCCGTGCCGCTGGAGGACTGGATCGCCGCGATCCGGGTGGTGATCTCCTCGGTGGCCTTCGCGGTCTGCTGTGCCAGGTCCTTGACCTCGCCGGCCACGACCGCGAAGCCCTTGCCGAGCTCGCCCGCCCGGGCGGCCTCGATGGTGGCGTTCAGGGCCAGCAGGTTGGTCTGCTCGGCGATCACGGTGATCAGCTTGACCACGTCACCGATCTCGGCGCTGGCCGTGCCCAGCTCGGTAACCTGCGCGGTGGTGCGCTCGGCGACGCTCATGGCCCGGTTCGCGACCTGGGCGGCCTGCCCGGCGCTGTTGGCGATCTCGGCGATCGACGCGCTCATCTCTTCCGCGCCCGCCGCGATCGTCTGTACCCCGGAGTTGACGTCCTCGGTGCCCTGCGAGGCCGCACCGGCCTGCGCGGCGGCGTCGGTGGCGCCGGTCTGCAACTCGGCGCTGACCGCGGAGAGGGTCTTCGAAGCGCTGGCCAGCGTGACCGCGGACCCGCCGATGGTGGTGATGGTCCGGCGCAGGTGGTCTACCGCGGTGTCCAGCGCGCGGGCCATCCGTCCCGGCTCATCGAGAGAGGTCAGCCCCGCGGTCTGGGTCAGATCGCCGGTGGCGAGGCTGTCGCAGACCGCCTGAACCTTGCGCAACGACCGGACGATGCCGCGGGCGATGAGCACACCCAGGCCGAGAGCGACGGTCAGTCCGACCACGAGCAGGATGATCGAGATCGTGCGGTTCGATTCGTACGAGTCACGGGCCGCGGTGGGATTGGCCTCGGCGTCGGCGTTCTCGGCAGCGGTCATGGCGGTGATGTCCTGCGCCATCTCCTTCGCCAGCGGCACGATCTCCGCTTCGCGGATCTTCTGCCAGGTGACGAGGTCGTTGCGGTCGCTGGCCGGAATGAGCTGGTCCTCGACGACCGTCACGTATTGCTGAAAGTCAGCTTCCAGTTCGTCGATGGCTTCGACGGCGGTGGCCGGGTGGCTGGCTCGGTAGGCGGCGAATGCGGCTGCCGTCGCCTCCTGGTCGGCGGTGAACGCCTTCTGGTAGGCGGTCTTGTCGGTCTTGTCCCGCAGGGCGGCGTGGCTGGTCGCGTCAAGGCGGCTCTTCAGGAAGCCGGACTGGAGATCGCCCAATGCCTCGATGCTGGCGACGTTGCTGCGGTAGAGCGTGTCGGCGTGTCCGCTGCTCTCCCGCAGCCCCTGCCAAGCCAGAACGCTGATGGTCAACGCGACCAGGGACGACACCGACACCGCGCTCAGGATTTGGTGTTGACGCTGAGATCGCGGAACGAGCGCCGTCGCGTGGGGGTGACGGACACTGTCTGAACGCTTCCTACCGCAACCACGTGATTTCCCTCTTCCGTCAACACCTCCGGGAACACGTATCGCCCGAAGCGCCACAACCGGCAGTTTGCCGCCGACACGCACGACAGTTCGGTGTCGGACTCCCTGCCCTTTAGTGGGCGAGCACCGAATGTGCCGAAGGGCCCGAACCGGCCATCCGAATTTTTCCGATGGGAAACGCATCCCCTCGGGGCGCGAAGTCAGCGGGCCCGACACGAGTGTCGGGCCCGCTGACTGGTGGCACAGATGATTCTCAGGCGACGATGAGCCGGGTACGGCCTGACACCCGAGTGGTCACCGTGCGTGGCGCGGACATCAATCGGTCGTGGCCATTCGGCTCTGCTGCCGCCTGGGCAGCAGCAGACTGACCACGACGATCGCCACGGCGACGGCGGCCGCCAGTTCGAACACCAATTCGTATCCCGAGGCCAGCGCCTCCGCCGAGGAGCTCGCGCCCTTCGGCGCGGCGGCCCGGGCAGCGGCCGCGGTGGCGTAGACGGCCAGGGCTATCGAGCCTCCGGCCTGGCTGGCGGTGTTGGCCAAGCCTCCGGCGATGCCGGCGTCACCCGGTGGGACGTCGGCGGTCGCCGAGGCCATGAGCGTCGGGAAGACCAGGCCGATGCCCATCGCGACGAGCAACGTGGGCCCGAGCACGCTGGCGACATAGTGACTGCCAGTGCCGGCTTGCGAGAGCCAGCCGAAGCCGACCACGAAGCATGCGCAGCCGGCCAGGATGAGCGAGCGGACACCGGTACGGGGGAGCCAGCCGACGCCGAACCGGGCGACTACGACGAACATGATCGCGGCGGGGGTTTGCCCGAGCCCGGTCTCGAGGGCGCTGTACTGGAGCACGTTCTGCATCAACAGGGACGAGAAGAACCACATCGCGATGGCGATGCCACCGAACAGCAGCAGCATCGCGTTGCTGACCGCCACGCCACGGTTCGTCAACAGCCGCAACGGTATGGTCGGCGCCGTCGCGAACCGCTTCTCCACCAGCAGGAACACCGCCAGCAGGAGCACACCGCCCAGAATCGGGACGAGCACCCCCGCAGATCCCCACGCATGGTCGGCGGTCTGCATGACGCCATAGATCACCGACGCCAGGCCGGCCGTGCCGGTCACCGCGCCGAGTAGGTCCATCGACTCCCGACGGCCGCCCTGCGCCGCGGTCAGCGACCTCATCGCCACCGCGACCAGCACCACCCCGATCGGCACATTGATCAGGAAAACCCAGCGCCAGGAGAGCCCCGTGGTCAGCACACCACCAGCGACCGCGCCGACCATGCCCCCGATGCCGCCCGAAGCGGACCACGCGCCGAACGCCCGAACCCGCTCCGGCCCTTCGGGGAAGCAGGTGTTGATCACGGCGAGTGTGGCCGGGGCCAGCATCGCGCCGCCCAGACCTTGCGCGGCGCGGGCGCCGACCAGAATCTCCGGCGTGGACGCCAGGCCGGCAGCCAGGCTCGCCAGGGAGAACAGGCCGAGCCCGGCGACCATCATGCGGCGGTGGCCGAACAGGTCCGCCGCGCGGCCGCCCAGCAGCATGAACCCGGCGAACGCCAGCACGTAACCGTTGACCACCCAGGCCAGCCCGGTGTCGGTGAATCCGAGATCGTGCTGCACCGACGGCAGCGCGACGTTCACGATCGACACGTCCAGGATGACCATGAACTGGCAAGCGCACGTCAGCGCGAGGACCAGCCAGGCCGGGCCGGAGTACGGCTTGACCGACTGGATTTCGGTACGGGTATCCGTCATGGATTCCTCCTCTTCAGCCACGACTCAGGCGGTCGGGGACACGCCCGCGGCGAGGGGGGCGCCCTTGAGCCGGACAGCGAATTGAGCCAGTCGCCGGCCCTGGTAACGAGCGGCCTCCAGGGCCGCGGCGTCGGCGCCCTCGCCACCGGTCGCGACCGTGCCGTACGGGTTCCCGCCCGCCGCGTACACCGTCGTGTCCGTGAAGCCGGGCGGGATGATCACCGCACCCCAGTGGTAGAAGACGTTGCTCAGCGCCAGGATCGTGGCCTCGCTCCCGCCGTGCCGGTTGTAGGCGGAGGTGAAGGCGGTCGCCGGCTTGTCGGCCAGCACTCCGTCGCGCCACAGGCCGCCGGCCTGGTCGATGAACTGCTTGAGCTGCGCAGCCGGCGTGCCGAACCGGGTGGGTGTGCCGAATGCGTACGCGTCCGCCCAGGCCAGGTCCTCGAGTTCGGCCACGGGAATCGACGCGGTCGCATCGGCGTGACGGCGCCACATCGGGTTCTGGTCAATGGCGTCGTCGCGGGCGAGCTCGGCGGCCCGGCGCAGGCGGACTTCGGCCCCGGCCGAGGTGGCGCCCTCGACGATGGCCTGCGCGAGGGCGTGCACCGTGCCCGTCGAGCTGTAGTAGATGACTGCGACCTTCACCGGCATGTCGGCTCCTTGACGTGTGTAGCATTAGTTACGCGCGTAATAGTTACGCAAATAATCTTATGCGCGTAATGAATGATGCTGTCAAGGAGGGTTTGATGAATCTCGAGTACGCCGACGCCCTCAACCAGGCGATTCGCCTGCTCAGCCTGCGTCACCGCGCTCGGGCGGCACAGCTGCTCGCCCCGCTCGGCCTGCATGTCGGTCAGGAGGCTCTGCTACTGGAACTCGACCGGACCGGCCCTCGCATCCAGGCACAGCTCAGCGAGGCGCTCGGCTGCGAACCACCCAGCGTGACGCTGATGACCCGAAAACTGGAGACCTCCGGGCACATCGAGCGCACACCCGACCCGACCGACAAGCGCGCCACCGTCGTCGCACTCACCGACAGCGGCAAGGCGGTGGCCGAGCAGATCCGGCAGCTCTGGGTCACCCTCGCGGAGGAGACGGTACGGGACCTGCCCGCCGAGATGCTGGAGCAACTGCCCGGCATCCTGCACACCATGTCCACCAACGTCAACGGCAAGCCGCCCGCTTGACCCATGCCGGCCTGTTGACGCCATGGACCTGACGGCGGTGACTTGAATGCTCCGGCATCGATCGCTAGTGTTGCCGCGTGCCCCGGATGGGCCGACACGATGGAGGCAGCAACTTCAGCCACCGCTGAGCAATGGCGCGTCACCCGCGCCGCTCGCCGGTCGGGCCTATCCGGAATCCTCTTCCTCTTCCACTTCTGCCCGGTGTGGGCCGGTCTTGCATGTGCCGCGACAGCGGATCCTCTGCGACCCACACCAGCGCGAGTGTTCTCCGGTGCCCGTTGCTGCTTCCGTCGCCACTCCGACGACGAGAAGGATCCATGACTACCGACACAACCCGGACATCCACTACCGCAGGTCAGACCGCTGAGGTCGACACCACGACGGCACGGCGCGATCACGCCGAGGGCGCCCCCGACATCACCTGCTACCCAGCTCATGAGCGTTTCTCCGGCCCGCGACCGGCGGTGCTCGTGCTACCAGGCGGCGGATACCGCTTCCACACCGAGCACGAGGGTGAAGGCTATGCCCGCTGGTTGAGCGGAATCGGATTTCACGCGTTCGTCCTGCGGTACCCGCTGATGACCGACCACCGCTTCCCCGCACCGCTGGAGTCGGGCCGCGCCGCCCTGGACTGGATCCGCAGCGGCGAACACGGATGGGACGTCGGCGACTGCATCGGCGTCATCGGCTCGAGCGCCGGCGGCCATCTCGCCGGCCTGCTGGCGACCGGCACGGTGCTGTCGACGGAACGGCTGGACGCGCCGCCGCCGCGGCCGGACTTCGCGATCCTCGCCTACTCACCAGCGGATCTGCACCTCCTGCCGGACGCGCCGGTGCAGTGGATCCTCGACGGGCGGATGGACCTGCGCGAGGAACTCTCACCGGCCAGCAACATCGACGCCGACACCTGTCCGACCTTCCTGTGGGCCACCGCCGAGGATCCGCCGGGATTCCCGAACGCCCTCGCGTACGCGAGGGCGTTGTTCGACGCCGGCATTCCCGTGGAGCTGCACATCTATCCGCGGGGATGGCACGGCCTCGGCTTGGCGAACGGAGTCGCCTACGGCGAGCACGGTGCCATCCACATTCCGCACACCGCCCAATGGGCCCAGGCCTGCGAGGCGTGGCTCGGCGCGGAAGGGTTCCTCCCGGCCGGCTGACCACGAGAGGTTGTACGTCATTGACGCGTGGCACCTGCTCCGCATCTGCTTAGCTACCTGATGTGGATGTCCGTTATGACCGTGCTTGTGACGCGCCGGGGCCGTTCTTCGACATACCCGTAGCGCCGGAACCGAGTGACGGTTACGCCGCCTTGGCGCCCGCGCCCGAGGGATGGGACTGTCGCGTCCAGGGCGAGTGGCGGCAGCTGACGCCGGCGGGACGCGTGCTGCCGGAGCAGGGCTGGAAGATCCACGTCTCGGCGACGAGCGGCACGGCGGCAGAGGTGCTGCGGGTGGTGCACGGCCACTGCGTACCGGAGACAGTGGCCTTCAAGCATCTGGTCTCGCCGGCCGAGCTGTTGCGCCGCAACGGCAAGTACGCACCTCGTGCGGCCAGCGGGAAGTTCGTGACCGTCTACCCGGCCGACGACGACGTGCTGGCCGCGACGCTCGATGCTCTCCAGGCGAGGCTGGCGGGCATGCCCGGGGCGTACGTGCTCAGTGACCTGAGGATCGGCGACGGTCCCTTGTACGTACGCTACGGCGGATTCCGGCCGATGTGGGTGACCGGTGACGGCCGGCGGGTCGCGGCGATCCGCCGGCCGGACGGCATCCTGGTGCCGGACCCGCGCACCGCGGCGTTCACCGTCCCCGGCTGGGTGAGCCTGCCCGACGTGCTGGCACCGCATGTGGCGGCACGGGCCGGCGGAGAGAGGCTGCCGTACCGGGTGGTCAAGGCGTTGCATTTCTCCAACGGCGGCGGGGTGTACCAGGCGTACCGGAACACCGACGGGTCGCCGGTCGTGCTCAAGGAGGGCCGCCCGCATGCCGGCCTGGACGCCCGCGGCGCCGACGCCGTGCAGCGGCTGCGCCACGAGCACCGGGTGTGGTCCGAGTTGGCCGGTCTGCCCGGGATACCCGAGGTGTACGAGCTGTTCACCGCCTGGGAACACACCTTCATGGCGATGCGGCACGTGCCCGGCGTACACCTGGGCCGATGGGTGGCGGCGAACTGTCCGCTGCACGCCGACGCCACCGACACCGAACTCCGCGCGTACGCGAGGCGAGCCACCGCGCTGGCGGACCGGCTGGCCGCGGTGATCGCCGGCATGCACGAGCGCGGCTGGATCTTCGGTGACCTGCACCCGCGCAACGTCCTGGTCGGCGAACACGACGAGCCCACGCTGATCGACGCGGAGACGGCGTTTCCGGTCACCGGCGCCGAACACCGGCCCGCGTTGGGCGCACCCGGCTTCCGCAGCCCGGCGCACCTGCGCGGGGCCGCCGTCGACGAGTACGCGCTGGCGGCGATCCGGTGGTGGCTGTGGCTGCCGCTGGTCGCGATGGACGAACTCGTACCCCCGGTGAGCGACCGGCAGTTGGCCTGGGCGCACCGCCGCTACGGCGTGCCCCGGCCGGCACTCGAGGCGCTGCGGCGCACCCTGCGGGCCGGGCCACGCCACTATCGCGCCGCGCCCGTCGACGCACCCACCGACCCGGGCCGGCTCCGGGCCGCCCTGGTCCGCGCGCTGTCCGCCAGCGCGACACCGCAACGCGCCGATCGGCTGTTCCCCGGTGACGTCGAACAGGCCGGCAGCGACGGACTCGGATTCGGCTACGGCGCCTGCGGGGTCCTCTTCGCGCTGCGCACCGCGGGCGAACCCGTCCCGCCCCGATACCGTCAGTGGCTGGACTCCCGTCTGCGCGACACCCCGCCGCAGCGGCCGGGATTCTGGACCGGCGCGCACGGCGTGGCCTGGACCCTGCATCTGCTCGGGGCACCCGATCGCGCCGAGACCATCCTGTCGCGCATACCCGACCGCGACGTCACCGGCGCCGATCTGGCCGAGGGGCGTGCCGGGGCCGCACTGGCGCTGCTCGACCTCGGCATCGATCGTGGCGACCGGCGCCTCACCGACCGTGCCGCCGCACTCGCCCGCGACCTCGACCCGGCCGGCCTGCCGCCGGGCCTGTTCACCGGCGCCGCCGGCGTCGCGCTCACCTTCCTGCGGCTCTACGACGTCACCGGCGAGACTTGCTGGCTGGCGCGGGCGCGACAGGCGATGGAGCAGGCGCTGGCCGGGTGCGTCGACACCGGACACGGCCTGGCCGTCCTCGACGGCGGCCGCACGCTGCCCTACCTGTGGCACGGCAGTGCCGGCATCGCGCTCGTCGCGGCACGGCTGGCGCGCCACCTGCCCGACACGCCCGCCACCGAACGACTGCCGCACCTGCTGCGGGCCTGCGAGACCGCGTTCACCATCTATCCGGGACTCCTCGCCGGCCGGGCCGGACTGCTCCTCGCCCAGGCCTCCCTCACCGCCGATCCCGCGCTCCGGGCCGCCGTCGTCGACCGGCACCTGACCGGCTTGCGGTTGCACGCCGTCGGATACGCGGGTGGCGTCGCCTATCCCGGGACCACTCTGCGCCGCCTGTCCATGGACGTGCACACCGGAACCGCGGGTGTCCTGCTCGCCCTGGCCGGCCCGCACCGCCCGGCGTTACCGCTGTTGACTCCCCTGACCAGCCTCCGGCCGGCACCGGCCGGACCGTCACAACCAGCACCGGAAGGAGCACCACCATGCAAGACATTCTCGACCTGCAGCAGCTGACCGCCGAGGACCAGGAGGACGAACAGCACCTCGACGAGGCCGCCGCCTCCACCGACAGCAGCCTCAGCCTCCTGGTCTGCTGATGGCGGACCACCGCCCGGCCCGCGCCACCGGTGTCAGGCCTCCGCGAGGAGGTCGGTGGTGACGTCCGCGATGCGGGTGCAGCCGGTGAGGGCCAGGGCCAGGTCGAGGTCGGCGAGCAGGCAGCGCAGCACGTGGGCCACGCCGGTCCGGCCGTCGAGGGCCAGCCCGTAGAGGTACGGCCGGCCCAGCAGGACGGCGTCCGCGCCCAGCGCCAGCGCCTTGACGACGTCGCTGCCGGTTCGGATGCCGGAGTCGGTGAGGATCGGCACGGCGTCGCCCACCGCGGCCCGTACGGCGGGGAGGGCGTCCAGGGCGGCCACCGACCCGTCGAGCTGGCGGCCGCCGTGGTTGGAGACGATCAGGCCGTCCACCGCGCCCTGGTCCAGCGCGCGCCGGGCGTCGGCCGGGTGCAGGATGCCCTTGAGCAGGATCGGCAGCGCGGTGACGGTCCGCAGCCACGGCAGGTCGTCCCAGTTCAGGCCGGGGTTGGCGAACACCTCGGCCCAGTGCTGGAGGACGGCGCGGGTGTCGTGGCCGTCCTCCAGCGCGGCCCGGAAGACCGGGTCGGCGGTGAAGTTCGCGATGCCGGCGCCGTGCAGGAACGGCAGGTAGCCGCGGTCCAGGTCGGTAGGGCGGTAGCCGAAGGTCGGCGCGTCCACGGTCAGCACGATGGCCGAGTATCCGTGGCGCTCGGCGCGGCGGACCAGGGACTCGGCCAGGGCACGGTCGTCGGGCAGGTAGAGCTGGAACCATCGCGGCTGCGGGCCGGCCGCGGCGGCGACCTCCTCGAGGGTGTGCGACGCGCAGGTGGACAGCACGAACGGGACGCCGGCGTCGGCCGCGCCGCGGATCGACGCCAGCTCGCCCTCGGGGTGCACCAGGGTCTGGGCGGCCACCGGGGCCAGCATCACCGGCACCGGCAGGCGCTGCCCGAGAACGGTGACGCTCAGGTCGCGGCGATCGGCGCCGCGCAGCATCCGGGGCAGCAGGCGACGCCGGGTGTAGGCGGCCCGGTTGGCCCGGCCGGTCTCACCGGTTCCGGCGTCGCCGGTGACGTAGCCGAGGGCGGCCGGCGTCAGGACCGGGCGGGCCAGCTCTTCCAGGGCGGTCAGGTCGGTGGTCAGCCGGGGGGTGCCGCCTCCGAGACCGGCGAGGTAGATGTCGCGGACCAGGCCGGCGGGCGCGGGGCGCAGCCGGTCGGCAAGGATGGCGGCCGCCGCGGAACCGGGGGCCAGCAACGCGAAGTGGCCGCCGGACAGCAGCACGGTGTCGCAGCCGCCGGTGGTGTGCCGGGCCCAGCGGCCGACCTGCTCCGGCGCGTTCTTGGGATCGGCGTCGGCGAGCAGGACGGTCACCGGCGCGCGGAGCGCGGCGCCGGGCGGGCACGCGTAGCGGCGCAGCGCCCGGTGGTCGGCCCGCAGCAGGCGCAGGATCTCCTCGACCACGTCGGCCTCGGCCAGCAGGGCTTCGGGGACGCCACCGAGCCGGCGCAGCTCGGCGATCACCGCCGCGTCGTCCATCGTGTCGAGATCGGGTTCGGCCCAGTCGTCGCCGGGCGGCCGGGCGGCCGAGACGAAGATCCCGGTGACCGTGCCCTCGCGTTCCAGCAGCCGTGCGGTCTCGAACGCGACGAGGGCGCCCATGCTGTGGCCGAGCAGGTACAGCGGGCGGTCGAGGCGGGACGACAGCGCGCCGGCCGCCTCGGCGGCGAGCGCGGTGATGTCCGTGGCGCACGGTTGTGCCGCGCGTTCCCGGCGCCCGGGGTACTGGACGGTGAGGGTTTCCACGTCGGCGGCGAAGGAGGCGGCCAAGGCGGTGGCGAGGGCGGTGAAGGCGTCGGCGGCGCCGCCCGCGTGCGGGAAGCAGGCCAGCCGCGCGGTGGCGGCCGGCCGGGGGTGGACGGTCCGGATCGGCGTGGTCCGCACGTTCAGCACGTCGCCTCCTGAGCCAGCCGGCCGAGATGGTCGGCCAGGTGCGCCGGGGTCGGCCAGTCGTAGATGAAGGTGGCCGGCAGCCGGGTCCCGGTCGCGGCGGCGATGCGGTTGCGCAGTTCCACCACGGCGAGCGAGTCGAGGCCGATGCGGTCGAAGGGCACGTGGGGTTCGACCGCCAGACCGGACGGGTGTCCCAGCACGACGGCGGTCTCCCGGCGTACCACGTCGATGAGTGTGCCGGCCGGGGCGCCGGACGGTGGCTCCGGTTCGGCGGCTGGGGGGCGTACGAGGTCGCGCAGCATCGGCGCGGGTGCCGCGTCACCGGGTGCCCAGGCGGCCGCGACGACGGTGGGCGTGTCCCGGCGGATCGCGGCGTCGAGCAGTGCGAGACCCTGCTCGCCGGAGAGCGCCACCACTCCGGTGCGGGCCATCCGGGCGAGGTCGGCCCCGGTCAGGCCGCCGCCCATGCCGCCGTCGTCACCGTCGCCGTGCCACAGGCCCCAGACGATCGAGGTGCCCGGCTGCCCCTGTGCCCGGCGCAGCTCCATGAGGGCGTCCAGGAAGGCGTTGCCGGCGGCGTAACCGGCCTGCCCGGCGGTGCCCAGGGTGCCGGCGAGGGAGGAGAACGCGACGAACCGGCGCAGGTCCGTACCACGGCTGGCGGCGTGCAGGTTGAGAGCCGCGTCCACCTTGGGCCGCAGGACGCGTTCGAGCCGTTCGGGGGTCAGGTTGGCGAGCACACCGTCGTCGAGGGCGCCCGCCGCGTGCACGATGCCGCCGAGGCGTACGCCGTCGCCGCCGAGCCCGTCGAGTGCCGCCGTCAGGGCGTCCCGGTCGGCGGCGTCGCAGGCCACGCTGCGTACGTCGGCGCCGCCGGCGGCGAGGTCGGCGATGTCGCGGGCGGTCGCGCTGCCGGGCGCCGGCAGGTGCCGGCCCATCAGCACCAGCTGCCGGACGCCGTGCGCGGTGGCCAGGTGGCGGGCGACCAGCCGGCCGAGCCGGCCGTGGCCGCCGACGATCAGGACCGCGCGGGTGGTGTCCCAGAGTTCGTCGCCGGTGAGGGTGAGCACGACCTTGCCGATGTGCCTGGCTTCGCCGAGGTGGCGGAAGGCGGCCGGTGCCCGCCGGATGTCCCAGGTGGCGATCGGCGGTGGTGCGAGGATCCCCCGGTCGAAGAGGTCGAGAAGGGCGGCGAGCATGTCCTTGATCCGGTCCGGCCCGGGATCCCGTACGTCATAGGCACGGTAGGTGACGCCCGGATGCGCCGCGGCGACCGCCGCCGGGTCGAGCCGCGCGGTCTTGCCCATCTCCAGGAACCGGCCGCCGTCGCGCAGCAGGCCCAGCGACGCGTCGATGAACTCCCCGGCCAGGGAGTTGAGCACCACGTCGACGCGCCCGAAGCGGGCGAAGTCCAGCGTGCGGGACGAGGCGATGTGGTCGGCCGGCAGCCCGGCGGCGCGCAGCACGTCCCATTTGGCCGGGCTCGCCGTCGCGTACACCTCGGCGCCCCGGTGCCGGGCGAGCGCGACCGCGGCGGTGCCGACGCCGCCGGTCGCGGCGTGCACGAGGACGGATTCGCCGGCGCCGAGGCCGGCGATGTCCACGAGGCCGTGGTACGCGGTGAGGTAGGCCACCGGCACGGCGGCGGCCTGCTCGAAGGACCAGCCGGCGGGGACCCGGCAGACCAGCCGGTGGTCGGTGACCGAGACCGGTCCGACGCCGGCGAACAGGCCCATCACCCGGTCGCCGGCTCGCCATGCGGTCACGCCGGGGCCGGTCTCGATGACGACACCGGCGCCTTCGCCGCCCTGGCCCGGGCCGGAGGCGTCGGCGTCCACCGACGGCGGAATGACGCCGAGGGTCAGCAGGACGTCGCGGAAGTTCACGCCGGCGGCCCGCATCCGTACCCGGATCTGGCCCGGCCCGAGCGCGGCGCCCGCCTCGGGCCACGGCGCCAGGGCGAGGTCGTCGAAGGTCTTGCGGCCCACGAAGTCGAGACGCCAGTGCGGCTCCCCGGCCGGCGGGGTGAGCACGGCGGCCGGTTCGTCGTGGGCGAGCACCGGGCGGTACGCGAGTCCGGCGCGCAGGGCGATCTGCGGCTCGCCGGTCGCGAGGGCCGCTTCCAGCACTCGCCGGGAGGTGGGCTCGCCGTCCTCGTCGGCGAGGAGGAACCGGCCGGGATGCTCGGCCTGCAGGGCCCGTACGAAGCCCCAGACGGCCCGCTGAGCGAGCCCGGCCGGCCGCTGCCGGCCGTCCACGGCGACGGCGTCGCGGGTGAGCACGGCCAGGCGGGCGCCGGCGAACCGGTCGTCGGAGGTGAGGACCTGGGCCAGGGACAGCAGGGGGTGGAGCGCCGCCCGGACGGCGGCCGCGTCGTCGCCCTGGACATCGCAGGGGTACAGGATCCGGTCGGCCTGCGGCAGGGCGACGGGGCGGGAGTGAGCGTCGACCTCGGTCCACCGGTCGGCCGGACCCGGCGGGATCGCGACCGGCGTCCACGAGGGAACCAGCAGGCCGTCGCGGGCGCCGGGCATCGGGCGCAGCGCGAGTGAGCGGATCGACGCCACCGGTTTGCCGTCGGTGTCCGCCATGTCGATCGAGACCGCCCGCGCGCCGGCCGGGGCCAGGCGTACCCGCAGCGCGGCGACCGCGGTGTCCGGAAGGTGGACGCCGGACCACGTGTGTGGCACCGGTGTGCCGTCCGGGCCGGCGACGCCGGTCAGCACCAGCGGGTGCAGTGCGGCGTCCAGCAGGGCCGGGTGCAGGAGATGACCGTCGTGCGGCAGCGCCACCTCGGCGTACATCTCCGGGCCGCGGCGCCACATCGCCCGGACGCCGCGGAATCCGGGTCCGTAGTCGAGTCCTCGCGCGGCGAGCCGAGCGTAAAGGTGGTCCGGCGTCAGGGGTACGGCCTCCGCGCCCGGCGGCGGCCATGCGGTCAGGTCGGCGACCGGTCCGGCCGGTTCGTCGCCGAGGGTGCCGTGGGCGTGCCGGACCCACTCCTGCTGCTCCCGGCGGGCGTGCACGGTGACCGCCCGCCGTCCGGCGTCGTCGGGCGCGTCGACGAACACCCGCAGCTGTATCTCGGCGCCGTCGGGCACCGGCAGGGGGGTCTCCAGGATCAGTTCCTCGACCGTGGCGCGGCCGGCCGCCCGGGCCGCGTGGTCGGCGATCGACAGCCACGCGGTGCCCGGCAGCAGCACCGTGCCGGCGACCCGGTGCCCGGCCAGCCACGGGTGGTCGCCCGCCGCCAGCCGGCCGGTCAGCAGCAGGGCGCCCGTTCCGGGGATCTCGGCCACGGCGCTCAGCAGGGGGTGGCCGGCCGGGGTGCACCCGGCGGCGCGGGCCGCGTCGTGGCCCGCGGCCGGTGCGGGCGGGTCCAGCCAGAATCGGCTGCGCCGGAACGCGTACGTCGGCAGCGGAATCCGCCGGGCGCCGTGTCCGCCGAGGACGGCCGCCCAGTCGATCGGCTGGCCGACGACGTGCAGCCGGGCGAGCGCGCCGAGCAACGTCGCGGGTTCGGGCCGGCCGGCTCGCAGGGCGGCCGCGACGGTGCCGCCGGGCACGCAGGCGGCGGCCGGGGCGGCCAGGTCGCCGCCGGGGCCCACCTCCAGGAAGCGGGTGCAGCCCAGCTCGGCGAGGTGACGCATGCCGTCCAGGAACCGGGTGGTGCCTCGGGCGTGCCGGGCCCAGTAGTCCGGGTCGGTCAGGCCGCCGGGTTCCACGGCCTTTCCGGTCAGGTCGGAGACCAGCGTGATGGCGGGCTCGGCCGGGTCGAGGCGGGTGGCCGCATCGCGCAGCGCGGCGAGGGCCGGCTCGATGAGCGGGGAGTGGAAGGCGTGACTGACGCGCAGCCAGGTCGCCGTGCCGCCGTCGGACTGGACGGCCGCCACGACGATGGCCAGCGCGAGGCGCTCGCCGGACAGGACGGTTGATTCCGGCCCGTTCACCGCGGCCACCGCGAGATGGTTCTCGTAGCCGGCGATGAGGGCGGTCGCTTCCGGCTCGGCGATGTTCAGCACGACCATCGCGCCGCCGGCCGGCAACCGGCCCATGGCGCGGCCGCGGGCGGCCACCAGGTCGGCGGCTCCGGCCAGTGGCAGGGCGCCGGACACGTGAGCGGCCGCCAGGGCGCCGGCGGAGTGGCCGAGCACCGCGTCCGCCCGTACGCCCCAGGACTCCAGCAGCCGGAACAGGGCGACCTCCCCGGCGAACAGGGCCGGCTGCGCCCACTCGGTGCGCCGGAGCAGAGCCGCGTCGGGCGAACCCTCGGCGGCGAAGACCACGTCGCGCAACGGCCGGGTCAGATGCGGGTCGATGGCGGCGCACACCTCGTCGAAGGCGGCCGCGTAGGCCGGGTACGCCCGGTACAGCCCCTCCCCCATGCCGGGGCGCTGGGAGCCCTGGCCGGCGAAGAGGAACGCCGTGCGGCCCTCGTCGGCCACGCCGCGCACCACCTGTGGCGTGGACTCGCCGGCGGTGAGCGCGTGCAGGCCCGCTCCGGCCTCGGCCGGATCCGCGGCCAGAACCACGGCCCGGTGCCGCAGACCGGCTCGGGCGGTCGCGAGGGAGAACCCGAGCGGGGCGAGGCCGGGGACGGATTCCAGGGCGCCGAGCAGCCGGTGCGCCTGGGCGCCGAGCGCGTCGGCGCCGGCTGCCGAGAGCAGCAGTGGTACGACACCGGCGTCCGGTTCCGGCAGGTCCGGTCCGGCCGGCGCGGTGGGCGCCACGGCTTCCAGGATCAGGTGCGCGTTGGTGCCGCTGATGCCGAACGACGAGACCCCGGCCCGCCGCGGGTGACCGGCCGCGGGCCACGGGACCGGCTCGGTCAGCAGGGTCACGGTGCCGGCCGACCAGTCCACGTGCGACGTCGGCCGGTCGGCGTGCAACGTCGGCGGCAGCACGCCGCGCCGCAGCGCCTCGACCATCTTGATGACTCCGCCGACACCGGCGGCCGCCTGGGTGTGCCCGATGTTGGACTTCAGCGTCCCCAGCCGTAGCGGACGGTCCGCCGTGTGCGCCCGCCCGTACGTGGCGATCAGCGCCCGCGCCTCGACCGGGTCACCGAGACGGGTGCCGGTGCCGTGCGCCTCGACCACGTCGACCTCCGCGGCCGGCACGCCGGCGTCGGCCAGGGCCTGTTCGATCAGCCGCGCCTGGGCGGTGCCGCTGGGTGCGGTCAGGCCGTTGCTGGCACCGTCCTGGTTGACCGCCGAGCCACGGATCACCGCCAGCACCTCATGGCCCTCGCGTACCGCGTCCGACAACCGTTCCACCAGCAGCAGCCCGGCGCCCTCGGCCCAGCCGGTGCCGTCGGCCGACTCCGCGAAGGCCCGGCAGCGGCCGTCGGCGGACAGGCCGCGCTGCCGGCTGAACTCGATGAACGACGTGGGTGTGGCCATGACGGTCACGCCGCCGGCCAGGGCCTGGCGGCACTCGCCGCGGCGCAGCGCCTGCACGGCCAGGTGCAGCGCGACCAGCGACGAGGAGCACGCCGTGTCCACGGTGATGGCGGGACCCTTGAGGTCGAAGGTGTACGCGAGCCGGCCGGACGCCACGCTGCCCGCGCTGCCGGCGCTGAGGTAACCCTCGTACGCGGCGGGGGCGGGGGTCAGCCGGGATGCGTAGTCGTCGTACATCACGCCGACGAACACGCCGGTGCGGCTGCCGCGGAGGCTCTCCGGGGGGATGCCGGCGCATTCGAAGGTCTCCCAGGCGACTTCCAGCAGCAGCCGTTGCTGGGGGTCGATCGCGTGGGCCTCGCGCGGCGAGATGCCGAACGGCTCGGGGTCGAAGTCGGCGGCGTCGTGCAGGAATCCGCCGGCCCGGGCGTACGAGGTGCCGGTGGCGTCCGGATCCGGGTCGTAGAGGGCGGTCAGGTCCCAGCCCCGGTCGCCGGGGAACGGGCCGATCGCGTCCACCCCGTCGGCGACGAGCCGCCACAGGTCCTCGGGCGAGGTGACTCCGCCGGGATAGCGGCACGCCATGCCGACGATCGCGATCGGTTCCCGGTCTCGTTCCTCGGCCTCGCGCAGCCGCCGACGGTACTCCTGAGCGTCGCCGACGGCGATCTTCAGATACTTTCGGAGTTCCTCTTCAGTAGCCATCCCAGCGCACATTAGGAATCGCGATCGACCAGGGTCAAGGGTCCGGGAACGGGGTGAAGGACAAACGATGGGGAAACGACAGACGCTGATGGGAATAGGTCGGCGATAGCGTTTTCCGGCCCCCGTCCGAGGGATAGGCCGGACCTGTTCTTCCGGCGGTGTCGGCCTCGGGTCGCGGGCCCTACGGTCGCACCATGGTGGATCTCACGACGGTCAGCCGGCCGGGCCGGTGATGCCGTGCTGGTATGCGAAGACCGCCGCCTGGAGCCGGTCCCGGACGTCGAGCTTCTGCAGCAGATGCGACACGTGGTATTTGACCGTGGGCCGGCTCACCAGCAACCGCGCGCTGATCTCCTCGTTCGACAGCCCGCCGGCCAGCAGCATGAGCACCTCCAGCTCCCGGGGCGTCAGCCGGGCCAGGGCCAGCGGGACGCCGGGCCCGGCCCGGTCCGCCGCCCGGTCGCCCGGCCGGGTGGAGACGAACCGCCGCCCGGCGGTCACGGCCAGCACCGCGGCGCCCAGCTCGGCCGGTTCGCAGTCCTTGTTCAGCATCCCGAGAGCACCGGCTCGCAGGCCCTCCACCACCCGCTGGTCGCTGTGGTCGAGCAGCAACAGCACCGCCGGTGCCGGCGGATCGTCGCGGGTACGCCGGGACAGCTCCACGCCGTCGACCGCCGGTGGCGCCTCGTCGACGATCAGCACGTCCGGCCGCAACGACCGGACCAGTCCCAGCGCCCGCCGCCCGTCGGCCGCCTCGCCGGCGAGCGCGACGCCGGGGCAGCCGTCGACGACGGCGCGCAGGCCCAGCCGGGTCAGCGTGTGAACCGCGCAGATCAGCACCCGGGTCATCGGCGTCGTCCCCTCCGGACAGACGGAACCCTACGAGCGGAAGAAGGGCAATGTCCCAGTCGAACCTGAAAGCACGCGCATCCGGCGAGCTCGTCCTGGACGGCCACGCCGGGCTCCGGATCGACGGCGCGCGACTGATCGATACGCTGGAGCGGCTCGGCGAGATCGGCGCCGATCCGGCCGGCGGGGTGACCCGGCTGGGGCTCAGCGCGGAGGAGACCGCGGCCCGGGTGTTCCTCGGTGACCTGTGCGCCGCGGCCGGTCTGGAGGCCGAGACGGACGCGGCCGGCAATCTGTTCGCCCGCCGCCCGGGCACCTCCCGGGGAGAGCCGGTCCTGCTGGTGGGTTCGCATGTGGACACCGTGGTGCAGGGTGGCCGGCTGGACGGCGCGTACGGGGTGCTCGCCGCCCTCGAGACGCTGCGGGTGCTGCACGAGCACCGGGTCGACCTGCCGGTGGAGATGGTCGTCGTCGCGTTCGCCAACGAGGAGGGCGCGCTCGTCCAGACCCCGTTCTGGGGCTCGCGGATGCTGTGCGGTTCGCTGGAGGACCCGCTCGCCGCCACCGACCGCACCGGTCGGCCGGTCGGCGCCTACCTGGCCGCGGCCGGATGCGCCCCGGAGCGGCTGTCCCAGGTGGCCTGGCCGCCGGGCAGCGTGGCCGCCTTCCTCGAACTGCACATCGAGCAGGGCCCGTCGCTCGAACGCCTCGGGGTGCCGATCGGCGTGGTGGAGGGCATCGTCGGGCGGACGATCCTGGACATCGACGTGACCGGCGAGGCGCAGCACGCCGGGACGACACCGATGGCCGACCGCCGCGACGCTCTGACGGCGGCGGCCGAGATCGTCCTCGCCGTCCGCCGCGTCGCCGCCGAGGACCGGGTGTGCGCGACGGCCACCACCGGTTTCCTCGAGGCCGCGCCCAACGTCACCAACACCGTCCCCGGTGTCGTGCGGCTGTCCGCCGAGGTACGCGACACCGACCCCGCCCGGCAGGCGCGGGGCGAGGACGTCGTACGGGAGCAGTGCGCGCGGGTGGCGGCGGCCTCGGGCTGCCGGGTCGAGGTCACCGCCACCATGCGGTCGCGGCCGGTGTCGACCGCGCCCGCCCTGCGCGGCGTGATCCGGGAGGCGGCCGACCGGCTGGGGCTGCCGCATCTCACCATGCCGAGCGGGGCCGGGCACGACGCCCAGATCGTGGCCCGGATCGCCCCGGTCGGGATGATCTTCGTGCCGAGCCGCCGCGGGATCAGCCACGCGCCCGGCGAGGACACCGGGCCCGGCGACCTCGTCGACGGAGCGAACGTGCTGTTGCAGGCGGTGCTGGGGGCGCAGGCCGGGCTCGGCCGGCCGGACGGTCACGGCGCGTCGTCCGGATAGCGGCCGGCGGGCGCCGGCAGCCCGGCGAAGGTGACCGTGCACATCGCCAGTCCCCAGGCGTGTTCGGCGAAGCCGGCCGCGGTCGCCTGCCGCACCGCCCGCAGTACCCAGGGACGTTCCCGCCCGTACCAGCCGGCCGGGTCGGCGGTGCTCAGGTCGGCCGGGGAGCCCGGTGGCTCCCAGCGGCTCGCCCCGTTCCCGGCCATCCGCAGGTCGTGGCCGCCGCGCCGGCGATGCGCCATCTCGGACAGGTAGAGCAGCGCGCCCAGCAGGCGTTCGAGCGACTTGCGCCGGGACTGGTCGTGCTCCGGCGTCTGTAGCCGTCGCGCGTAGCCGAGGATCCAGCCGGGCACCCAGTACCGCGTACCGGCCGGGCTGGGCCGCGCGACCAGCAGGTCCGCGTCGGCGAGCTCGTCGAACAGCGCCTGGGCGCGGCAGACGTCCACGTCCAGCAGCGGTGCGCCGACCCAGGCCGGGAAGTCGGCCGCCTCGACCAGCGGCAGCAGCCGAAAGAGGCGGCGCGCGTCGTCGGACAGGCCGGCGTACGCCTGGTCCACGCCGGTCTGGGCCTCCATCTCCGCCAGCCAGGCGGAGCCGGCGCCGAGCCGGGCGACCAGGTCGGCGACCGTCCAGTGCGGGTGCGCGGCCAGCCGGGCCGCCGCCAGCCGCAGCGCCAGGGGCAGGTAGCCGCAGGTCTCGTTCAGCGTCACGGCGGCCGCGCGGTCGGCGTCGATCCGGGCGTGCCCGGCGATCCGGCCGCCCAGTTCCAGCGCGCTGCGCTCGGTGAACGGCGTCAGCCGCAGCCGTACGGCGGCGGGCAGGCCGGGCAACGGCCGGCGCGACGTGATGATCACCCGGCATCGCGACGTGCCCGGCAGCAGCGGGAACACCTGGCTCTCGGTGAGCGCGTCGTCGAGGATCACCAGGGCGCGGCGGTCGGCCATCAGATCGCGGTAGGTCTCGGCCCGTTCCTCGGCGCCGTCCGGGATGTCCCGCTCCCCCAGCCCGTACGCGCGCAGGAACCGCCCGAGCACCTCGTGCGGGTTCTCCGCCCCGTCCGGCCCGGAGAGCCGCGCGAACAGCTGCCCGTCCGGGAACCGCGGTGCGAGAAGGTGGGCGGCGTGCACGGCCAGCGTGGTCTTGCCGACGCCGCCGCGGCCGCTGACCACCGCCGTGGGCACCGCGGTCCCGCCGGTCCGTTCGAGCGCCGTCAACAGGCCGGTGAGGCTGTCCCGGCGCCCGGTGAAGTCCGCGACGTCGGCCGGGAGCCGGCGCGGGACCCGGTCGGCGGTCCGCGCCGCTCGCACCGGCTCCGGCGGCGGGGCGGCCGGGCCCGCCAGCGCCGGATCGTGGGCGAGGATCCGCTGGTACAGCGCGTCCAGTCCGGAGCCGGGCTCGATGCCCAGCTCACCGACGAACCGCAGCCGGGCCTTGTGGTATTCGTCCAGGGCCTCCGCCTGCCGGCCGGCCCGGTACAGCGCGGTCATCAGCAGGGCCAGCAGGCGTTCCCGGCGCGGGTGGGCGGCGGCCAGGGCCAGCAGTTCACCGGCGAGGTCGTGGGCGGTCGACGGGCCGTGCTCCAGTTCCAGCTCCAGGCATTCCTCGTGTACGGCGAGTCGCTGCTCGTCGTAGCGGGCGGCCAGGGCGCGTACCGCGTCGCCGCCGATGCCGGCCAGCGCGCGGCCGTGCCACAGCGCGAGCGCCGCCCGCAGTTCGGCCACCGCACGCCGCGGGTCCCCGTCCCCGACCGCCGTCCGGGCGGCCGCCACGCGGGCCTGGAAGACGTGCAGGTCCAGTTCCTCCTCGGCGACCCGTAACCGATAGCCGGGGGCGCGCGTGTCGATCAGGTCGTCGCCGGCGAACAGCTGACGGCGCAGGGACGAGACGCAGATGTGGATCTGGCTGCGGCTGGTGGTCGGCGGCTTGCGGCCCCATACCGCTTCGACCAGGTGATCGGTGGGTACGACCCGGTTCGCGTCCACGAGCAGGATCGCCAGTACGGTCAGCTGGCGTCTGCCCCTGAGGTCTATGGCGGTACCCCCGCGCCGGGCTTCGAGGGGGCCGAGAATCCGGTACTCCATCGCTCGCTCCGCAACTCGTAGTGATCGTCACGCGCGGTGGCCCCAGAGTTGCCGCGGGTCACGACGAGCCGCATCCGGCGCCGCCGCGCACATTTCCCCCCGGCTGCCGCCGCCGACCGACGGTTCCGGCGCCGGCGAACGGCCCTCGTGGCGGCTCCGCACGGCCGGATCGTGGCCGGTGAGGCGCCCCCGACCTGAACCGCGGCGAAAATGTGGGTGCGAAACACCCATGACTGCGTACCAGCGGGCGGGCATCGTTTCCGCCATGACCGTCCCCTCGATCCCCTCCGGCGGGACGCTTCTCGGTGCCGGGTGGTGGGCGCCCGCACTGGCCCTGCACGAGCGGATCCGCCCCGGCCCGGCCGCCGGCCCGTCGGCAGCGGACCCCGCCGAGCCCGTCACGGCGCGCCTCGCCGACCTCGGGCTGAGCCCGGACGCGATACCGGCGCTGCGGGCCGAGCCGGCCGCCTGCCTCGCCGCCCGCACGATCCGGCCGGCGTGGGTGGCGACCGCCGAGCGTGCGGTGGCGGCCGCGGTGCCGGCCTCGACGGCCGAGGTGGACGGCGACTGGCGGGACGCGTTCGGCCGGGTGCTGCGGCCGTTCGCCGACGACGCCGTCGAGCGGATCACCGCCGGCGCCGGCCCGTGCGACTGGCTCGACCTGCCACGGGTCACTCTCCATCTCGGTACGGCGCTGCGCCGCGGCCTGGTCGACCTGGCCGCCCGCGCGCTCGTCGCCGAGCTGCACCGCTGGGGCGCCCGTGGCCGGCTCACCGGGGACGACGAGCGGGCCCGGTTCCTCGACTTCGCGTGCCGCATGGCGTCGCCCGGCG
This sequence comes from Actinoplanes flavus, assembly GCF_017592555.1. Taxonomy (GTDB): domain Bacteria; phylum Actinomycetota; class Actinomycetes; order Mycobacteriales; family Micromonosporaceae; genus Actinoplanes; species Actinoplanes flavus. Next base: position 54,586 of record NZ_JAGFNS010000021.1, read on the forward strand.
GCCTGGCCGGGCTGTTCACCCGGTATCCCGTGCTGGCGCGGCTGCTGGCCCAGGCCGCCGACGCGACCGTGACGGCGACCCGGGAACTGCTCGACCGCCTGGCCGCCGACCGCGACGAGGTGGTCGGCGCGCTGCTGGGCACCCCCGACCCGGGGCCGGTCGTCGCCATCGTGGCCGGCCTCGGCGACCGGCACCAGAACGGCCGCACGGTCACCTTCGTCGACTTCGCCGACGGCAGCCGGGTGGTCTACAAGCCGCGGGACGTGACCACGCAGGTCGTCATGGGCCGGTTCATCGACCGGCTGTCGGCCGGGCATCCCGAGCTGTCTCCGGGCATCGCACGCACCGTCGCCCGGTCCGGTTACGGCTGGACCGCGTACGTGGCGGCCCGCGACCTGCCGGACCGCGCCGAGGCCGGCCGGTTCTACCGCCGGCAGGGCGCGCTGCTCGCCCTGCTGCACGTGCTGCGCACCACCGACATGCACTACGAGAACGTCATCGCCGACGCCGGGACCCCCGTGCTGATCGACACCGAGACGCTGTTCAACGCCGAGCTGACCCCCGCCGGCGACGGCGACCCGGCGGCCGGCGCGCTCGCCTTGTCGGTCTACCGCACCGCCCTGTTGCCGCTGCTGGTGATCGGCGACCAGGGCGCCGCGGACCTGTCCGGGCTGGGCGGCGACCGCGACGGGCACTGCCCGACGAGCATGGTGGACTGGCTCGACGCCGGCACCGACCGGATGCGGCTCGTCCGCCGCCCGTTCGCCATGACCGGCTCGGCCAACCGGCCCCGCGTGGCCGGCGTCGATCTCGACCCCGGCGAGTACGAGCGGTCCATCGTGGCCGGCTTCCGGCAGGCCTACGACTTCGTCGCCGCGCACCGTGCCGAGTTCGCCGCGGCCGTCGCCGCCTGCGCCGATCTGGAGATCCGGGTGGTCACCCGGCCCAGCTGGATGTACGCGACGATCCTGGACGAGACGACGCACCCGGACGTGCTGCGCGACGCGCTGGACCGCGACGAGGCGTTCTCGGTGCTCTACGCCAACCGCACCGCCAACCCGCTGCTGGCCCAGCTCGTCGGGCACGAGATCACGGCGATGTGGAACGGCGACGTGCCGATGTTCCTCGCCTCGGCCGGCCGCGGTGAGCTGCGGGCCCCGGACGGCACGTGCTTCCCCGTGCCACTGCCACGGGCCGGCCTCGCCGCCGCCCTCGACACCCTCGCCGGGCTCGGCCACGTGGACCGGCGGCAGCAGGAGTGGATCATCTCGGCGACGCTGGCCACCCGGCACGGCGCGCCCGCCCACCCGCTGCCCCGGCCCGGCGCCCCGGCCCCGGCCCCTCCGACGAACCCCGTCGTGCATCCGGACGCCCTGCTCACCGCCGCCCGTACCATGGCCGACGCCATCGTCGCCCGGATGTCCGGCGAGGAGCGGATCAACTGGCTGGGTGTCGAACACGTCGACGGCCAGTGGCTGGTGCTGCCGATGGGCGCGAGCCTCGGCACGGGATACCTCGGGGTGGCCCTGTTCCTGGCCGAGCTGGCCGCCGTGACCGGCGTCGGCCGCTACGCCGGTCAGGCCCGCGGCGCGGTGGCCGGCATGCCCGCGCTGGTCGACCTGTTCACCGACCATCCCGAGTTGGCCGAGACGGTCGGCTGGGGCGGCCTGAACGGCCTCGGCGGGATCGCGTACGGCCTGGCCCGGCTCGGTCTGCTGCTGGACGACCCGGCGCTGCGGGACGCCGCCGCACGGCTGGCCGCGCTGGCCGGCCGATCGTCGCCGGCGCTGTCCGGGCCCGGCTGGGCCGACGGCCTCGCCGGCTGCCTGGCCGCCCTGTCCGCGGCGCGTCTCCACCTCGGTCCCGGATCCGCCTCCGACGCGGAGATCGACTGCGCCGACCGGCTCGCCCGGATCGCCGACCACGACGACGGCACCCTGCCGCTGTCGTTCGCCGACGGGCTGAGCGGCATCGCGTGGGCACTCGTGCGATGCGGTCCGCGGCCGGAGCACCGCGCGGCCGGGCGCCGGCTGGCCGCGCGGGTGGTGGCCCGCGCGACCGGCGGCGGCGCGCCGGTGGGCGGCGGCTGGTGCAACGGCGATCCCGGGGTGGCTCTCGCCGGCGTCTGCGTGCCGCGCGAGATGCCGGCCGCCGACGTGACCGCGCTGGCCGACGGTCCGGCCCACCGCGACCTGTCGCTGTGCCACGGCGAGCTCGGCGTGCTCGAAGTGCTCAGGACGATCGCGGCGTCCGGCGACCAGCCCTCCCCGGCCGCCGCGGCGCTGCACCGGCGGACCGGCAGGGTGCTGGAGGCCCTGCGCCGCAACGGCCCGGTGTGCGGGGTGCCGGGCAACGTCGGCACGCCCGGCCTGCTGACCGGGCTCGCCGGGATCGGCCACGGGCTGCTGCGGCTCGCCGCCCCCGGCGACGTGCCCTCGGTCCTGCTGCTCCAACCCGCCCTTGACCTGGCATCGGCAGTCAACCATCCGACAGAGGGGATCTGATCAATGTCTGAGATCAAAAACGACGAGAACGACGAGTACGGCGAGAGCGAACAAACCACCGAGCGCGCTGTCGGCCGCCTGCGCCTGCTGCCGTCGGTCACCTTCGGCGTACGGGCGGCCGCTCTGGCCCAGATCGCCCTGCCAGTCGCCGTGGTGACGGCCGGGATCGCCGCCGCGGCCAACGGACTGGGAGCGGAGAACCTGGTCGCCATCGAGACCAGCTGCTGCCCGCCGTCCCCTCGATAGGGGCGCCCGCCCAGGGGCTGTCGGCAATCCATGTCCATCTGTTGGGCGGTCGACGCCCCGAGTAGGTTCACCGCATGCGTCCACACTCGACCACGTTGATCGGCCGAGACCGGGAGGTGAGCGTCGTCGAGAGGGCCTTGGCCGAGGCCCGGGGAGGCCGCGGCGGCGCGGTCTTCGTCACCGGAGAGGCCGGCATCGGGAAGTCCCGGTTCCTGTCCACGATGACCGAGATCGCGTACGCCGCCGGCATGCGCCTGATGCGGGGCCGGGCCAGTTCGGTCGGCCCGGCCACCCCGCTGCGGCCGCTCACCGAGGCCGCCCTCTATCTGCTCAGGATGGAACGGGTCGAGCCGGCTGAGCTCGGGCCGTACGGACCGATCCTCGGCCGGATGATCCCCGGCTGGGGCGAGCCGCCCGGCGGAGGCGGCGAGTCCCTGGTCGTGCTGGCCGAGGCCACCCTCCGGCTCACCGGGCTCGCCGGCCACGACCGCGGGTGCCTGCTGAGCCTGGACGACCTGCACGACGCCGACGCCGAGACGCTCGCGGTGCTGGAGTACCTCGTGGACAACGTCGACATGCAGCCGACCCTGCTGCTGGGCGGCATCCGCGAGGGCGACAGCGTCGCGTACGCGCTGGCCAGGACCGCCACCCAGCGAGGCCGGTGCACCCTGATCGAGCTCGGCCCGCTGCGCCGTCCGACGCTGCGCCGGATGGCCGGCGCCTGCCTCGACGTCGACGGGGCGCGGTTGCCCGAGAGCGCGGTGGAGCTGCTGTGGGCGGGCAGTGCGGGAAACCCGTTCATGGCCGAGGAGATGCTCAAGGTCATGGTCGACGACGAGCTGATCGTCCCGGACGGCGGCTCGTGGCGGCTCGGTGAGCACGCGGCCGCGGTCACCCCGGAGCTCACCCGCCCGCTGGCCCGGCGCCTGGCCATCCTCGGGCCGCAGACGCTCGAGGTGCTCTCGGCGGCGGCCACCTTCGGGCCGCGCTTTCCGCTCGCGGTCGTGCAGCTGGCCACCGGCCTGTCCGACCGGGTCATGCTGAGCCTGCTCCAGGACGACCTGGCCGGTCACCTGGTGGCTCCGGACGAGTACGCCGCCGACTGGTACACGTTCCGCCACCAGCTCAACCGGGACGCGGTCCTGGCCCGCATGGATCGCGCGGAACAGATTCGGCTCGCCGCCACGGTGGCCGGCGCCGTCGACACCCTCTTTCCCGACCACCCGGGCGAGTGGTGCGAGGTGGCGGCCCGGCTGCGGCTGGACGCGGGCGACCGCGCCGCCGCGGGCCGGCTGTTCACCGAGGCCGGGCGGCGGGCGCTCGCCAGTGGCGCCGCCGCCTCGGCGGTGTCCCTGCTGGACCGTGCCACGGAGCTGCTGACCGACGCGACGGACCGGGCCGACGCCCTCGAACAGCTGCTGCTGGCCCTGGCCGAGGCCGGCGAGGTGGAGCGGGCGCTGGCCTCGATCAACACCCTCGACCAGGTACGCGGGCTCACCCCCCGGCGCCGCGCCCGCCTGCACACCCAGGTCGCCTGGGCGGCCGCCGTGGCCGGCCGGCTCGACGAGGCGGTGCATCAGGCGACCGTGGCACGCGGCCTGCTCGGCCCGGTCCCGGCGCCGGAGGACATCGCGCCGATCGACGTGGTGGAGGCCCACCTCGTCCTCGACATCACCGGCCCCGACCAGTTCGCCCGCGCCGAACGGCTGGCCCGCCACGCGGCCACCGTCGCCGAGGCCGTACCGCTGCCGGTCGTGGCCTGCCAGGCGTGGCAGCTGCTCGGCGCCATCGTGCGGCACCGCGACCCGGACGAGGCGACCCGCTGCCTGGAACGGGCCAACGTCCTGGCCGCCCGGCACGGCCTGCCGATCTGGGAGATCCACGCGCTGATCCGGCTCGGCAACGACGACGCGCTGCGGCACGCCGACACGACCCGGCTCGAGGAGTCCCGCGACAAGGCCGGCCGGGTGGGCGCGGTGACCGCTCACTACCAGGCCGAGTCCAGCATCGCGCTGCACACCATCCTGCGCGGCGACTACCCGGCGGCGCGGGCCCTGATCGATCAGGCACTGGACTCCACGGTACGGCTGAAGCTCCTCGAGACCACGCGCTACCTGCTGCTGTTGCGGGCGGTGTGCGCCGGGCACGAGGGCGACCGCACCGCGATGACCGCGGCGCTCGCCGAGTTCGAGAAGTGGGGCGGCAACCTCGCCCTGCACGCGCCCCGGGCACACGGGCTCGCCGGGGCGTTCTGCGCGCTGCTCGGCGAGGACCGGCGGCTCGCACACGACGAGCTGGGCCGCGCGATGTCCGGGGTGGAGGGCGGGCCCAGCATCTACTACCTCTCCGGACGGCACGGCCTGCACCTGCTGATGCGCGTGCTGGCCGGCGAGGCCGACTGGGCGGAGTACGACGCGATGGCCGTCGACCCGGCGGGCGCACTGCGATGGGACCGGCAGTTCACCCAGTTCGCGTACGCGATCCTGCTCGGCCGTTCCGGGCGCGGCGCGGAGGCGGCGGGCGCGGTGACCGCGGCGCTGAAGGCGGCCGAGCCCTTCGCGATGAGCCGCCACCTGGGCCTGCGCCTGGTGGCCGAGGCGGCGATCGAGGACGGCTGGGGCGACCCACCGGCCTGGCTGCGCACCGCCGAGCGGTACTTCCACGACCGCGGCGTGCGTCCCGTGGCCGACGCCTGCCGGTCCCTGCTGCGCAGGTCGGGCACCCGGGTCCCGCAGCGCCGGGCCGGGGTGGACCGGGTCCCGGAGGAACTGCGGTCGGCGGGCGTCACCGGGCGCGAGTTCGAGGTGCTGGAACTGCTTGCCGGGCGGATGGGCAACCGGGAGATCGCCGACTGCCTGCACGTGTCACCGCGCACCGTCGAGCGGCACGTCAGCAACCTGCTGGCCAAGACCGGCATGCCCAACCGCGTCGCGCTGCGCAAGTTCGCCGACGGCGCACGGGAATGACGCGGACGCCCGGAGGAGGGCCGCGTTCTCGGCCGGACCACCGATGGTGACCCGGACCCCGTCACCGGCGAAGCCGCGGACGTCCACGCCGTACCTCGCCGCGTGCGCGACGAAGTCCCCGGTCTGTTCGCCGAGCGGGAGCCAGACGAAGTTCGCCTGGCTCGCCGGAACCGGATAACCCTGCGCCCGCAGCTCGCCGCGGACCCGGTCCCGCTCGGCGGCGATCCGCCGGCACCGCTCGGTGACCTCGTCCTCGACGTCGAGGGCGGCGACCGCCGCGGCCTGGGCGATCCCGTTCACGCCGAACGGGACGCCGACCTTGCGGACCGCCGACACGACCACCGCCGGGCCGGCCAGGTAGCCGATCCGCAGCGCCGCGAGGCCGTACGCCTTCGAGAAGGTACGCAGCACCGCGACGTTCTCCGCACCGCGTACCGCCTCCAGCCCGTCGAGCGCCCCGGGGTCGGTGACGAACTCCCGGTACGCCTCGTCGATGACGACCAGGACGTCGGCCGGCACGCGGGCGGCGAAGTCGCGCAGCGCCTCGCCGGAGACCACGGTGCCCGTCGGATTGTTCGGGTTGCACACGAAGACGATCCTGGTGCGGGGCGTGATCGCGGCCAGCATGGCGTCGAGGTCGTGGGCGTGGCCGTCGTCGAGCGCGACCGGCACGCCGGTGGCGTTCATCATCCGGGCGAAGACCGGGTAGGCCTCGAACGAGCGCCAGGCGAACACCACCTCGTCCCCCGGCCGGCACAACGCCTGGATGATCTGCTGGCACAGCGCCACCGAGCCGCAGCCGACCGCGAGCCGCCCGGCCGGCAGGGCGTGCCTCTCGGCGAGCCGGTCGAGCAGGCCCGTCGCGACCATGTCGGGATACCGGTGCGACTCGGCGACGGCGGCCGCGATCGCGGCGGCGACCGGCGGCGGCAGCGGCGCCTCCGGAAGCTCGTTGTTGGCCAGCTTCGCGGGCAACGACTCGGATCGGCGTGCCGCATATCCCGGCAGCGCGACAATTTCGGCCCGCGGTGTAATCGGCATTTCCCGCACCCTCCTCTGTGGTATCCAAAATGGTAAAGTCGGCCTCTCTCGCTCGGGTCAAGGAGGACGAATTCGTGTCTGTTCCCGTGTCCACCAAGCCGGAAGATCGCCCCGCTCTCGACCTTTTTCACGGATATGCTCTCGCGAGTGCCATCGCCGCACTCGAAATGGCCGACGAATTGTCCGCGCTGGAGAATGGCGGGATTTCTCTCGCCTCCCTGGAGGGCCGCGACCCGCTGCTCGTCGCCACACTGCGATACCTGTGCCACCGTGGCGTCCTGCGGGAGTCGGGCGAGCACTTCACCCTGACCGAGTACGGCGCCCGGGTGTACGCCGATCGCGGCTTCCTCGTCTGGCTGGTCGGTGGGTACGGCGAGCCGATGCGCCGGATCGACGCGTTCCTGTCGCACCGCATGCGGTACGGCTCCGACGTCACCCGGGACGGCCGGTGGGTCGCCGGCGGCACCGCGATGATGGCCCGCACCGACGTCGTCCCGCAGGTGATGGAGACCCTGGCGAAGATCTCCTTCGGCACCGTGCTGGACCTCGGCAGCGGCAACGCCCGCTTCCTCATGGCCGTCTGCGACCGGTTCGGCGCCCGCGGCATCGGCGTCGACGTCGACCACGCCGCCCACGCGGCCGCCGGGGAAGCCGTCGCGGCGAACCGCATGCAGGACCGGATCGAGCTGGTCCGGGCCGACGTCCGCGCGCTCGACGAGATCCCCGGGATCGACAAGGTCGACCTGGTCGTCACCTTCTACCTTCTGCACGAGATCCTGGCGGGCGGCCGCGACGCCCTGCTGGGCTACCTCACCGACCTGGCCGCCCGCCTCCCGGCCGGCGCCAAGCTGCTCGTCGGCGAGATCGAGCCCCCGGTCGAGGGGGAGCCCGGCCAGCCGTTCACCCCGGAGTTCACGTACGTGCACGCGCTGGTGCGCCAGACCCTGCTGCCCGCCGACGGCTGGCGCGACGTCCTGACCGAGGGCGGCTTCGACGTCCGCGAGATCGTCCGGTGCCGCGTCCCCGGCGGCATCCTGCTCCTGTGCGAGAAGCACGAGCCGGTCAATCGAAGTCGTTGATCAGGGCGAACAGTTCCTCGTCGCTCGCTGACGCGACGGCGGCGCCGACGGCGGCCGGTCTCCCGGCCGCCTCGGCCGCCACGTCGAGCAGCGCGTGCAGCTCGGCGGCGATCCGACCGAAGGCCTCGGGATCCGCGGCCGCCCGCCGGATCTCGGCGGCGAGCCCGGTGAGCCGCGCGGCGACCGGTTCCCCCGCGGGCTTGCGCCCGGCGTCCACCAGGTCGCCCAGATGCCGGGCGACGGCGGCCGGCGTCGGGTGGTCGAAGACCAGGCTCGCGGGAAGCTCGAGCCCGGTCCCGCGGGCGAGCGCGTTGCGCAGCTCCAGCGCGGTGAGCGAGTCGAAGCCCAGGTCCCGGAAGCTGCGATCGGTGTGCACGGCCGCCCGGTCGCCGTGGCCGAGCACGGTGGCGACGGTGCCACGGACGAGGTCGGTCAGGATCCGGTCGCGTTCCGCCTCGGGCAGTTCGGCGATTCCCGCCGCGAACCCCGCCGTGCCGCCGGCCGCCGGAGCGGACCGGGTCACCGGTCGCGCCACCAGGCCGCGCAGCAGCGGGTGGTCGCCGTGAGCGTCCAGGTGGGTGAGGGCCAGGACCGCGTCCCCGGTGGCCGCCGCCGCGTCGAACAGGCCGAGGGCGTCCTCCGTGGACAGCGGCCGCAGGCCGATCCGGGCCAGCCGCCGCCGGTCGGTCGCGGCCAGGTCGCGGCTCAGGTCGCTGCTCTGCTCCCACAGGCCCCAGACCAGGGATCGGGCGGGCAGACCCCGCGCCACCCGATGCTGGGCGACAGCGTCCAGGAAGGCGTTGGCCGCGGCGTATCCGGCCTGACCCGCGGTGCCGAGCAGCCCGGCGACCGAGGAGTAGAGGACGAACGCCGACAGGTCGAGATCCTTGGTCAGCTCGTGCAGGTGCCAGGCGGCGTCGGCCTTGGCGGCCAGGACCGCGTCCAGCCGGTCCTGGCTCAGGTCGGTGACGAGCGCGTCGTCGAGCACACCGGCCGCGTGGACCACCGCGGTGAGCGGCTGGTCGCCGGGAACGGCCGCCAGCACGGCCGACAGCGCGTTGCGGTCGCTGACGTCGGCGGCGGCGAAGACCACCTCGGCGCCGGCGGCGGCCAGCTCGGCGGCGAGTTCGGCCGCTCCCGGCGCGGCGGCTCCGCTACGGGAGACCAGGACCAGCCGGCGTACGCCGTGCTCGGTCACCAGATGGCGGGCGAGCAGCGCACCGAGCGTCCCGGTCCCGCCGGTCACCAGCACGGTGCCCCGGTCCCACCGCACCGCCTCCCGGCCGGCGTCCGGGCGGGCCGGGGTCAGCCGCGGCGCCAGCAGACGACCGTGCCGCACCGCGAGCTGCGGTTCGCCGGCGGCCGCCAGCCCGGGCGGCACCTCGCCGGTGTCGAGGTCGGCCAGGACGATGCGGCCCGGATGCTCGGTCTGCGCGGCACGGACCAGCCCCCAGACCCCGGCGGCGGCGGGGTCGACGACGTCCGCGTCGCCGGTCGCCACCGCGCCACGCGTGACGACCACCAGCGTCGCGCCGGAGGTCCGCTCGTCGGCGATCCACCGCTGCACCGCGTGCAGGGTCCGGCCGGCCAGGGCGTGGGCCGCGGCCGGAACGTCCACCTCGCCGGAGTCGGCGACGGCGGCCAGGACCACGGTCGCGGGGACGGGCGCGCCGGTGTCGAGCACCGGGAAGGACGCCGTCGTGTCGGCGGGAGCGCTGGCGGCGGGGGCGGGCACCGGCGTCCAGGTGACGCGGAACAGTCCCTCCGCGGCCATCGTCAGCGCACGGCGGTCGGCCGGGCGCAGGAGCACGGATTCCACACCGGCCACCGGCGCGCCCGCCCCATCGGCCAGGGTGAGCGACGCCTCCCCCGGCCCGGCGGACCGGAGCCGCACCCGCAGCGCGGTGGCCCCGGTGGCGTACCGGCTCACCCCGGTCCAGGCGAACGGCAGCCGCAGCGGCTCGCTCCCGGTCACGCCGAGAAGCAGCGGGTGCAGCGCCGCGTCCAGCAGGGCGGGATGCAGGCCGTGACGGCGGGCTCCCGGCCGCTGCGCATCCGGCAGCTCGACCTCGGCGAACAGCTCGCCGTCCCCGCGCCACACGCGGCGCACGCACCGGAAGGCCGTCCCGTACGCGTACCCGGCGGCGGCGAGCGTGTCGTAGAAGCCGTCCAGCGGCACCTCGGCGGCGGCCGGTGGCCACACCGCCAGCCCTTCCCCGGCACCGCCGGAGACCGGACCCACCAGGCCCTGGGCGTGCTGCGTCCAGGGGTGGTCCCCGTCGTCGGGCCGGGCGTGCAGGGTGGCCGGGCGGTGCCCCGACTCGTCCACCTCGGCGACCGTGACCTGGACCTGGACGGCGCCCGCGACGGGCACGACCAGCGGCCTGGTCAAGGTCAGTTCGGCGATCCGCGGCGCCCCGGCCCGCTCGCCGGCGCTCGCGATCATCTCCACCACCGCGGTCGCCGGGACGAGGACGGCGCCCGCGACGGTGTGCTCGGCGAGCCACGGGTGGGTACGCACGGACAGCCGCCCGGTGAACACGAGGACGTCGCGGCCGGCGAGGCTCACCGGCGGGCCGAGCAGCGGGTGGTCCGCGCCGGGAGCGCCCTCGGGGGCCTCGATCCAGTGCCGCTCGCGCTGGAACGCGTAGGTGGGCAGGGACACCTGACGGGCACCGGGGAAGACCGCCGCCCAGTCGGGGGCGGCGCCGCGCAGCCGCAGCAGCGCGACGGCCCGCGCGACCGTCTCCGCCTCGGACCGGTTGCGGCGCAGCGTCGCGACGAGCTCCCCGGCCGGCTCGGTCAGGCAAGCCCGGGCCAGCGACGTGAGGACGGGGTCGGGGCCGATCTCGACCAGGTCGGTGACGCCCTCGCTCTCCAGGCGGCGCACCCCGTCGGCGAAGCGCACCGCCTCCCGGATGTGGCGTGCCCAGTAGTCGGGCGACGCCAGCTCCTCGGGGCGGGCGAGGTCGCCGGTCACGTTGGAGACGATCGGGATGCGCGGCGGGTGGAACGTCAGGCTCCGGGCCACGGTGCGGAACTCGTCGAGCACCTCGTCCATGTGCGATGAGTGGAAGGCGTGAGAGACGGGCAGGCGCGCCGTCCGTACGCCGCCGGCCCGCCAGGTGGCCGCGATCTCGTCCGCCGCGTCCGCCTCGCCGGAGACGACCACGGCGCGGGGGCCGTTGACCGCGGCGATGCCGATCCGGTCGCCGTACGGGAGGAGGGTCTCGCGGACCTCGGCCTCGGCCGCCTCGATCGCGATCATCGCGCCGCCGCCGCGGGCCGCCTGCATCAGCCGGCCGCGCTCGGCGATCAGCCGGCACGCGTCGGGTAGGTCGAGAACGCCGGCGACACATGCCGCGACGATCTCGCCGACCGAGTGGCCGAGAAGGTAGGCGGGCGTCAGTCCGTAGTGGTCGAGCAGGCGGCAGAGGGCCACCTCGACGGCGAAGAGCGCGGGCTGGGTGAACGCGGTGCGGCCGAGAAGGTCCGCCTCGGCCGAGCCGGCCGGCGCGAACAGGACGTCCTTGAGCGGCCGGGGCAGGTGCGGGTCGAGGTGGCGGCACACGTCGTCGAGCGCCGCGGCGAAGGCGGGACTGGTCGCGTACAGTTCGCCGCCCATGCCGGGGCGCTGGCTGCCCTGCCCGGTGAGCAGGAAGGCCGTCCGGCCGGGCAGGCCGCGGCGGCGGGCGGGCACCACACCGGGGGCGTCGGTTCCCTCGGCGATGGCGGTGAGCCCGCGCAGCAGCGTGTCGCGGTCGGCGCCGATCGCCGCGGCGCCGTGGCCGAGAAGGGCCCGCCCGGTGGCGAGCGTGAACCCGATGTCGGCGTCGGACTGCCTGGGGTGCTCCGCGACGTGCCGCGCGAGGCGGGCGGCCTGCGCGCGCACCGCTTCGGGGGTCGCACCGGTCACGATCCACGGGGTGACGGCCGGGGTGCGCTTCACCCGTACCGGAGGTTCTGGTTCTTCGGCTTGTTCCAGGATCACGTGCGCGTTCGTGCCACTGATGCCGAACGACGACACCCCCGCCCGGCGAGCGCGGCCCACCACGGGCCACGCCCGCTCCCCCGACAGCAGAACCAGCCCACCGCCCGCCCAATCCACCCGCGACGACGGCACCTCGGCATGCAACGACCCCGGCAGCACCCCCGACCGCAACGCCCCCACCATCTTGATGACGCCACCCACACCCGCAGCCGCCTGCGCATGCCCGATGTTCGACTTCAGCGAACCCACGAAGAACCCGCCCGACCGGCCCCGCCCATACACCCCCGCCAGAGCTTCCGCCTCGATCGGATCCCCCAGCACCGTCCCCGTCCCGTGCGCCTCCACCGCATCCACATCCCCCGCACCCAACCCCGCGTCCGCCAGCGCCGCCCGCAACACCCCCTCCTGCGACGGACCATGCGGCGCCGTCAAACCGTTCGACGCACCATCCTGATTGACCGCCGAACCCCGAACCACCGCCCAGACGCGATGACCCCGCGCCCGCGCCACCGACAACCGCTCCACCAACAACAGGCCTACGCCCTCGGACCACCCGGTCCCGTCCGCACCCTCCGCGAACGACCGGCACCGCCCATCGGCCGACAGCCCCCGCTGGCGCGAGAACTCCACGAAGGTGCGAGGGCTGCTCATGACGGTGACGCCGCCGGCCAGCGCCAGGTCGCATTCGCCGGATCGCAGCGAACGGACGGCCAGATGCAGCGCCACCAGCGACGACGAGCACGCCGTGTCGACGGTGATCGAGGGGCCGTGGAAGCCGTAGCGGTAGGACAACCGGCCGGACAGGACGCTGGACAGGTTGCCGGTCAGCAGGAACCCCTCGAGCTCCTCCGGGGTCCGGGCGAGGCGGGAGGCGTAGTCGTCGTACATCGCGCCGGTGAAGACGCCGGTGTTGCTGCCGCGCAGGGAGTCGGGGTCGATGCCGGCGTTCTCGAAGGTCTCCCACGCGGTTTCGAGCAGGAGCCGCTGCTGGGGGTCGGTGGCGGTCGCCTCGCGCGGCGACAGCCCGAAGAAGTCGTGGTCGAACAGGTCCGCGTCGTAGAGGAAGCCGCCGTGCCGCGTGTACGACGTGCCGAACCGGTCCGGGTCCGGGTCGTACAGGGCGTCCAGGTCCCAGCCCCGGTCGGCCGGGAACTCGCCCACCGCGTCGATCCCGTCGGCGACCAGCCGCCACAGATCCTCCGGCGACGACACCCCACCCGGGAAACGGCACGCCATCCCCACGATCGCGATCGGATCGCCGTCGCCGGGCGCGGTGACGGCGATCGCCCGCGGCGCCGGTTCCTGCTCGGCGACGGTGGCCAGCAGATGGGCGCTGAGCCGCTCGGGCGTGGGGTGGTCGAAGACGGCGGTGGCGGTGAGCCGGACGCCGGTGGCGGTCGCCAGCCGGTTGCGCAGGTCCACGGCGGCCATCGAGTCGAAGCCGAGGTCGTTGAAGGCTCGCCGCGGGTCGACCGCGCCGGCGCCGGTGTGGCCGAGCACCGCCGCCGTCTCGGCCCGGACCAGATCGGCGACGGCGTCCGCCCGCTTGGCCACCGGCAGCGCGGCGATCCGGGCGGCCCACCCGGCCGCCGGTGGCGCGGGAGCCACGCGCGGGGTGGTTCGGACCAGCGCCCGGTAGAGGTGCGGGACGGGCATGTCGTCGCGCACCAGCCGGGACGGTTCGAGCACGGCCGGCACGACGAGGGGTGCACCGGTGGCGAGGGCCTCGTCGAACAGGGCCAGGCCTTGCGCCGGGGTCAGCGGCCGTACGCCGGTCCGCTCCCACCGGGCGAGGTCGGTCTCGGTGAGGCGGGCGCCCATGCCGTGGGTGGCGTCCCACAGTCCCCAGGCCAGGGAGGTGGCGGCCAGCCCGTGGGCGGCGCGGTGGTGGGCCAGGGCGTCGAGGACCGTGTTGGCGGCCGCGTAGTTGGCCTGGCCGGGGGTGCCGACGATGCCGGTCACGGAGGAGAACAGGACGAAGGCCGCGAGGTCCAGGTCCCGGGTCAGCTCGTGCAGGGCGCGGGCGGCGTCGGCCTTGGGGCGCATGACCTCGGCGAGGCGTTCCTCGGTGAGGTTCGGCAGGGTCGCGTCGGCCAGCACGCCGGCGGCGTGCACCACGGCGGTCAGCGGGTGCCGGTCGGGGACGGCGGCCAGCAGGCGGGCCAGTGCGTCCCGGTCGGTGACGTCGGCGGCGGCCACGGTGACCCGCGCTCCGGCGGCGGTCAGCTCGGCGGTGAGCTCGGCCACGCCCGGCGCCGCCGGGCCGCCGCGGCTCACGAGCAGCAGGTGCCGCATGCCGTGTTCGGTCACCAGGTGCCGGGCCACGAGCGCGCCGAGGCCGCCGGTGCCGCCGGTGACGAGCACGGTCCCGTCCGGGTCGAGGCGCGCGGCGTTCGCGGAGGCGGGCCGGCGGCGAACGAGCCGTGGCGCGTGGAGCTCGCCCGCGCGTACCGCGATCTGCGGTTCCCCGGTGGCCACGGCCGCCGGCAGCGCGGTCGCGGCGTCGCCGGTGTCGAGGTCGGCCAGGAGCACCCGGCCGGGGTACTCGGACTGGATCGAGCGGACCAGGCCCCAGACCCCGGCGGCGTCGAGGTCGACGTCGTCGAACGGGCGCACCGCCACGGCGTTCCGTGTCACCAGGAGCAGCCGGCCGGGATTCTCCCGCGCCAGCCACTCCCGCACGAGACGCAGGACGTGGGCCGGGGTGGCGCCCGCGACGTCGGAGGTGACGACACCGGTCATGTCCGCGGCCGGGGCGGGCACGACCGACCAGTCCACGGTGTAGAGGTCGCCGGTCGTGATCCGCCGCTGCGGCAGCGGGCGCAGGGCCAGGGACCGCACCGACGCCACGAGGGTGCCGTCCGTTTCGGTCAGCACCACGGCCACGGTGCCGTCGGCGTCCGGGGTGATGCGGACCCGGAGCCGGGTGGCGGTGCTCGCGTGCAGGGTGACGTCGCGCCAGCTGAACGGCAGAAGGATCGGCCCGGTCTGCGGTGCCGCGCCCAGGACGAGGGCGTGCAGTGCCGTGTCCAGCAGAGCCGGATGGACCGGATACCGGTCGGTGCTCGCGGGCAGCCGGATCTCGGCGAACGTGGCCGCGCCGCGCCGCCACACCGCTTCGAGACCCCGCAGGGCCGGCCCGTAGTCGTAGCCGAGTTCGGCCAGCCGCGCGTACGCCCCCTCGACCGGTTCCGGCACCGCGCCCTCGGGCGGCCACGCGTCCGGTGCGATGGCGGCGGGTGCTTCGGCGGGTGCCAGGACTCCGGCGGCGTGGCGGATCCATTCCCGGTCCGTACGCGCGTGGATGGTGAAGGCGCGGTGCGCGGCACTGTCCGGGGCGGCGACCTCCACCTGCAGCAGCACCGTCTTGCCGGCGAGTTCGAGCGGCTGTTCCAGCGTCAGCTCGGCCACCCGGGGGACGCCGATCCGCTCACCCGCCGCGGCGGCCAGTTCGAGCAGCACCGTGGCCGGCACGAGGGTGGTCCCGCCGATCCGGTGGTCCGACATCCACGCGTGCGTGGCCGGCGTGATGCGCCCGGTGAACACGACGCCGGCGTCTCCGGCGTGTTCCAGCGCGGCGGTCAGCACCGGATGGTCGGCGGGCTCGAGTCCCAGGGCGCGGGTGCCGGTGCGGGCGGCGGGTGCCGACCAGAAATGTTCCCGCTGGAAGGCGTAGGTGGGAAGCGGGGCCGGGGTCGCGCCGGGGAAGAACGAGCCGGCGTTCAGCGGTGCGCCGTGGGCGTGGGCGCGGGCGATGCCGGCGGCGAAGGTCCCGGCCTCGTCGTGGCCCGCGCGCATCAGGGAGACCGTCGTGACCGTGCCCTCCAGGGCGCCGGCGGCCAGCGGGGCCAGGACGGCGTCGGGGCCGATCTCGATGAGGACGGTGGCGCCCAGCCCGGCGAGCCGGGCGGCGGCGTCGGCGAACCGGACGGTCTCGCGGATCTGCCGGGTCCAGTAGCCGGGCGAGGTCAGCTGCGCGGCGGTGGCCGTCTCACCGGTGACGGTGGAGACGATCGGGATGCGCGGTGGCCGGAGTTCGATGCCGGCGACGACGGCGTGGAAATCGTCGAGGACGGCGTCCATGTGCGGGGAGTGGAAGGCGTGGTTCACGGCCAGGCGGCGTACGCGGCGGCCGGCTTCGCGCCAGCCGGCGGCGACCCGGTCGACCTCGTCCTCGTCGCCGGACACCACGACGGAGCGGGGTGCGTTGATCGCGGCGATGCAGACCCGCTCCGTACCGGCCAGCGAGTGCTGGACCTCGCCGGGCTCGCCCTCGATCGCGGCCATGGCGCCGCCGGGGGCGGAACCCATCAGCCGGCCCCGGGCCGCGACCATCCGGGCGGCGCCGGCCAGCGGCAGCACACCGGCCGCGTGGGCCGCGCTGATCTCGCCGATCGAATGCCCGGCGAGCAGACCGGGAGCCGTGCCGTGGTGCTCCAGCAGCCGGAACAGGGCCGTCTCCAGGGCGAACAGGGCGGGCTGGGTGTACGAGGTGAGGTGCAGCAGCCGTGCCCGCGCGCTGCCCTCGACGGCCCACATGACATCGCGCAGCGGCTCGTCGAGGAGGCCGTCGAAGGCGGCGCAGGCCTCGTCGAGGAAGGCGGCGAAGACCGGGTGCGCGGCGGCCAGGCGGCGGCCCATGCCGGCGTGCTGGGCGCCCTGGCCGGTGAAGAGGAAGGCGGTACGCCCGGCGGCGGCCGCCGAGCCGACGTGCAGGTTCGGCGCCGTCGCACCGGCCGCGAGGGCGTCGAGTCCGGCGCGGGTGGCCGGGCCGAGGATCACGGCGCGGTGCTCGAAGGTCGTCCGGGTGGTGGCGAGCGCGAGTCCGATGTCCCGCTCGTCCGCCGGGGACGTGCCGAGGTGGTCGCGCAGCCGTGCGGCCTGGGCGCGCAGGGCGGCTTCGCTGCGTGCGCTCAGCACCCACGGGACGACGGCCGGGGTGCCCGCCCCTGCGCGTACCGGAGGCTCTGGTTCTTCGGCTTGTTCCAGGATCACGTGTGCGTTCGTCCCGGAAATGCCGAACGACGACACCCCCGCCCGGCGCGCACGACCCACCACGGGCCACGCCCGCTCCCCCGACAGCAGAACCAGCCCACCACCGGCCCAATCCACCCGCGACGACGGCACCTCGGCATGCAACGACCCCGGCAGCACCCCCGACCGCAACGCCCCCACCATCTTGATGACGCCACCCACACCCGCCGCCGCCTGCGCATGCCCGATGTTCGACTTCAACGAACCCACGAAGAACCCGCCCGACCGGACCCGCCCATACACCCCCGCCAGAGCTTCCGCCTCGATCGGATCCCCCAGCACCGTCCCCGTGCCGTGCGCCTCCACCGCATCCACATCCCCCGCACCCAACCCGGCATCCGCCAGCGCCGCCCGCAACACCCCCTCCTGCGACGGACCATGCGGCGCCGTCAAACCGTTCGACGCACCATCCTGATTGACCGCCGACCCCCGAACCACCGCCCACACCCGATGACCCCGCGCCCGCGCCACCGACAACCGCTCCACCAACAACAAGCCCACACCCTCCGACCACCCCGTCCCGTTCGCATCCTCCGCGAACGACCGGCACCGCCCATCGGCCGACAACCCCCGCTGCCGCGAGAACTCCACGAACATGCCGGGTGTGGACATCACCGTGGCTCCCCCGGCCAGCGCCAGGTCGCATTCGCCGGACCGCAGCGAACGAACGGCCAGATGCAGCGCCACCAGCGACGACGAACACGCCGTGTCGACGGTGATCGCCGGACCGGTCAGGCCCAGCTGGTAGGCGATGCGCCCGGAGGCGACGCTGGGGGTGGTGCCGGTCAGCACGTGTCCCTGGGCGGTCTCGGGAGCGTCGGCCATCCTCGGGCCGTACTCCAGGGCGGTGGCGCCGACGAAGACGCCCGTCCCGCTGCCCCGCAACGACACCGGGTCGATGCCGGCCTGCTCGACGGCCTCCCAGGCGGTCTCGAGGAGCAGCCGCTGCTGCGGATCCATCGCCTCGGCCTCGCGGGGCGAGATGCCGAAGAACGCCGCGTCGAACGCGCCGGCGTCGTACAGGAATCCGCCGTGCCGGGTGTGCGAGGCGGCGAAGACCTCGTCGAGGTCCCAGCCCCGGTCGGCCGGGAACTCGCCCACCGCGTCGACCCCGTCGGCGACCAGCCGCCACAGATCCTCCGGCGACGACACCCCACCCGGGAAACGGCACGCCATCCCCACGATCGCGATCGGATCGCCCGGGTCAGCCACGGCCTCGGCGACCGGCTGCGGCTCGGCGGGGGTGGCGCCGCTCAGCCCGGCGGCGATGAACGCGGTCAGTGCGGCCGGCGTGGGATGGTCGAAGAGCAGGCCGCTCGGCAGCGGCAGACCGGTGGCGTCCGCGAGGGCGGTACGCAGTTCGGTGGCCATCAGCGAGTTGACGCCCAGGTCGAGGAACGGGGTGTGCGGCGGCACCCGTTCGCCGGCGGCGCTGCCGAGCACGGCGGCGAGGTGCGCGGCCACCAGCTCCTCCGCGCCGAGAGCCGGGTCGGCGGGCGCGGCCGCGCCGGCGGAACCGTCGAACCAGTGGTGGCGCCGTTGGAAGGCGTAGGTGGGCAGTTCCACGCGGGCGGCGCCGGGATCGCCGAGCACCGCGTCCCAGTCGACCGCGTGCCCCCGGACGTGGGCGCGCGCCACCGCTTCGAGGGCCGTGGCCGGGTCGGGGCGACCGGCCCTGAGCATGGCGGCGGTCCCGACGGCGGCGGTGTCGCGTACGCCGGCCGCGGCGTGCCCGGCGAGGACACCGTCGGGTCCCAGCTCCAGGAAGGTGGTCACGCCCTCGGCTTCGAGGGTGCGGACCGCGTCGAGGAAACGCACCGGCTGCCGGACCTGCCGGACCCAGTAGTCCGGCGACGTGAGTTCGGCGGCCGCCACCAGCGCGCCGGTGACGGTGGACACCAGGGGGATGGCGGGTGGTGCGAGGTCGAGGCTCGCCACCGCCGCGCGGAAGTCGTCGAGCATCGGGTCCATGTGCGGCGAGTGGAAGGCGTGGCTCACGTCGAGCCGCTTCGCCCGGCGGCCGCGTGCGGTCAGTGCGGTGGCGACACGCTGGACGGCCGCCTCGTCGCCGGAGACGACCACCGCGTCGGGGGCGTTGACGGCCGCGACCGCGAGCCGGCCCCGCTCGGCGTGGAGCAGGTCGCGTACCTCGTCCTCGGTCGCCTGTACGGCCAGCATCGCCCCACCCGCCGGCAGCGCCGCCATCAGCCGGGCTCGGTCCGCGACCAGGCGGGCCGCGGCGGGCAGCGCAAGCACTCCGGCGACGTACGCGGCGCTGATCTCCCCGATCGAGTGGCCGGCCACGTAGTCCGGGCGCAGCCCCCACGATTCGAGCAGCCGGAAGAGCGCCACCTCGACGGCAAAGAGGGCCGGCTGGGTGTACACGGTGCGGTCGAGGTCCGGCCCGCCCTCGGCGACGACGGTCGCGATCGGCCGGTCCAACAGCGGGTCGAGAGCGGCGGCGACCTCGTCGAACGCCCTGGCATAGCGGGGGAAGGCGGCGTAGAGGCCGCGGCCCATGCCGGTGCGCTGCGCACCCTGCCCGGTGAAGAGGAAACCCAGACGGCCCGGGGCCGCCGTTCCCTTCACGACGCCGGCCGCGGGCCGGCCGGCCGCCACCGCGCCGAGTCCGCTCAGCAGGCCGTCGCGGTCACCGGCGGTGACGACCGCGCGGTGGTCGAACACGGCCCGGTGGGTGACCAGCGTGTGGGCGACGGCGCCGGCCGTGTGCTCCGGATGGGCGGTGACGAACTCCCGCAACCGTGCCGCCTGCGCCCGTAACGCCGCCTCGCTGTGCCCGGAGATCGGCCACGACACCGGCCACCTCGGGGCGGCGACGTCGGGAGATCCGGGCGCCGCGGGGGGCTCGGCCACCACGACGTGGCAGTTGGTGCCGCCCATGCCGAAGGAGCTGACGCCGGACACCAGCCGGCGGTCCGGCCGCGGCCAGCCGGTCAGCCGGGTCTGGACCTCCAGTCCCAGCTCGGCGAGGGGGACGGCCGGGCCCGGGGCGGTGAAGTGGAGACTCGCCGGGAGCTGACGGTTGCGGATGCACAGCAGCACCTTGATCAGCCCGGCGATGCCCGCGGCGCTCTCCAGGTGCCCGACGTTGGTCTTGACCGAGCCGACCCGCAGGCGTGGCCCGCCGCCGCGCCCGGACCCCAGCACGGCACCCAGCGCCGCCGCCTCGACCGGGTCACCGGCGGGCGTGCCGGTGCCGTGCAGCTCGACGTACTGCACGTCGTCGGGGCTGACACCGGACCGCTCGTAGGCCTGGCGGATCGCGTCCTCCTGCGCGGCCCGGCTGGGCGTGGTGAGCCCGTTGGTGGCGCCGTCGTTGTTGACCGCGCTGCCGAGGATCACGCCGTGGATCCGGTCGCCGGCGGCCAGCGCGTCGCTCAGCGGTTTGAGGATGACGACGCCGCCGCCCTCGCCGGGCACGAAGCCGTTGGCGCGGGCGTCGAACGCGTACGTCGTGCCGTCCGGCGACAGCCCGCCGAAACGCTGCTCGGCCAGCACGTTGCCGGACAGCAGGTTGAGGTTCACCCCGGCGGCGACGCTGAGGGTGGACTCGCCGCTGTGCAGGCCGGCGCAGGCCAGGTGGACCGCGGTCAGCGAGGAGGACTGTGCGGTGTCGACGACCAGGCTCGGCCCGCGCAGCCCCAGGTGGTAGGAGACCCGGTTGGCGATGATCCCGCGGTTGACGCCGGTCATGGTGTGCTGGGTGACCGACGCCCCGCCCCGCTGGTGCACCAGGGCCGCGTAGTCGTCACGCAGCGCGCCGACCACGACCGACGTACGGCTGCCGTGCAGGGCGGCCGGCACGATGCCGGCGTCCTCCAGGGCCTCCCAGACCAGCTCCAGCACGAGCCGCTGCTGCGGGTCCATGGCCGCGGCCTCGCGGGGTGAGACGCGGAAGAACGCCGCGTCGAAGTCGCCGACGGCGTCGAGGAAGCCGCCGCGCCGCGGCCCGGCCACTCCGGTCCAGCGGCCGGTCGGGGCCTCACCGACCGCGCTTCTCCCAGCGGCCAGGAGCCGCCAGTACGCGGCGGGGTCAGGCGCCTCCGGGAATCGGCAGGCGAGGCCGACGACGGCGATGGGCACGGTGCTCCTCCTAGACTCGGCGACCGGCTCGGCTACCAGTCGACGTGCAGCCGGACCAGGCCGCGAATGGACAGCCCGGACTTCCAGACCACGGCGTCGGGCCCGGCGGCGAGGCGCAGCCGGGGGAAACGGCGCAGCAGGCGGTCCAGGACGATGCGCAGCTGGAGGCGGGCCAGCGGGGCGCCGAGGCAGCGGTGCACCCCGTGCCCGAAGGTCAGGTGGACGGCGTCGCGGCCGTCCGTGTTCAGCTGCTCCGGCCGTGGCCAGATCTCCTCGTCCCGGTTGCCGTGCAGCAGCGAGACGACCACGGCTTCGCCGGGCTGGACGGTGACCGTGCCGAGCTGGACCGCGGCCACGGCCACCCGGGGGAAGCTGAGCGGCGTGGCCGGCGTGAGACGCAGCAGCTCCTCCACGGCCGGTTCCACGAGCGCGGGGTCGTCGCGCAGCCGCGTGAGGGTGGCCGGGTCCGACAGCAGCGCGAGCACCGACAGGCCGATCTGGCCGACCGTGGTCTCGTACCCGGCCATCAGCAGGGTGAGCCCGAGCGTCAGCAGCTCCCCCGGAGACAAAAGACCCTGGTCGCGCGCTCCGATCAGGGCGGTCAGCAGGTCGTCGTCGGTGCGCCGCCGCTTGCGCTCGATCAGGTCACCCATGTAGTCGACGAGTTCGAGACGGCGGCGGGACTTCTCCTGCGGTGTGCTGGCCGAGATGTCGAAGAGCACCTCGACCCGGTCGCGGAAGACGTCGCTGTCCTCCGGCGGAATGCCGACCACCGCGCAGAGGACGGCCAGCGGCAGGGGGGTGGCGAGGCCGGCGACGAGGTCGGCGCCCGGCCCGGCCGCGGCGAGCCGGTCGAGGCACTCGTCGGTGAGGCGTTCGACGTGGGGCGCCAGCGCGGCCACCCGGCGGGCGCTGAAGGCGCCGCTCACCACCCGCCGCAGCCGGGTGTGCTCGGCGCCGTCCATGCTCATCATGGCGTCGGCGGCGGGCTGGGCGTCGTTGAAGCGAGGCGCCTGCGGCCTGGTCGCCTCGGCCCGGCTGAACCGCTGGTCGGTGAGCACGAACCGGCCCAGGGCGTGGTCGCGCACCAGCCACATCTTGTCGCCCATCGGCGTGACGATCGGGACGACACCGGTGCCGTCGGTCGCCAGGAACGCGGGTAGAGGTCCCCGGCCGGCCGGATTCTCAGGCATCGGCGAATCTCCTCCACGAGCGGGTGTACGGGGCGAGGACGCCGCGCATCAGCGTCAGCAGCTCCCCTTCCGACCCGCGCAGGAAGAAGTGGTCCCCGGGCAGGACGTACTGGTCGAACCGGCCGGTAGTCTCCTCGCCCCACGGTGTCAGGCCGGCGGGTGGCAGATCCTCGTCCTCGCTGCCGGTGAAGGCCACCACCGGGCAGGCGAGCGGTTTCCGGGGCCGGTACCCGTACGTCTCGATCACCTCGAAGTCGGCCCGGATTGCCGGGAGGAAGTAGCGCAGAAGCTCCGGTTCGTCGAGGATCTCCCGGGGCAGGCCGCCCAGTTCGGCGAGCCGCGCGATCACCCGTTCCTCGGGTGCGGCGTGCAGCGGCGGCAGCAGGCGCGGCAGCCGTGGCGCCGGGCCGGCCGAGACGAAGAGGACGCACGGCTCGCCGGCGCCGCGTCGGCGCAGCTCGTGCGCCAGTTCGAACGCGACGAGCGATCCCATGCTGTGGCCGAAGAGGGCGTACGGCACGTCGAGCTCGTCCCCGATCGCGGACGCGAGCGCACCGACGAGCGCGTCCAGCCGCGTGTACGGACGTTCACGCATGCGGGTCTGACGGCCGGGCAGTTCGACGGCGCAGACCTCGACGTCGTCGCCGAAGGCGCCGCGCCACGGCTCGTAGACCTGCGCCCCGCCGCCCACGTACGGCAGGCAGAACAGGCGCAGGGCCGGAGATCGCCGGGGCGACGGGCCGGTGATCCAGCCGCCGGCCCGCCCGGCCCTCGGTCGCGGTGCGATGTGGTCCACGTACGGTCCTCCTGGTCTATCGGCTGGTCTCCGGATCCAGAGCGTCGTCGGCCACCGACTTCTCGATCTCCGGCTGCGGCACCCGTCCCAACAGCAGCGAGGCCGAGCACAGGACGGCCGTGCCGGCCGTCAGGAGATACATCACCTGGTAGCCGAGGATCCCGATGAGGGCGGCGCCGGCGGCGATCGACAGCGCCTGCGCGGCGGCGGTGACCGCGCTGACCGCCGCGTTGACACGGCCCTGCATGCGTCCGGGGGTGTAGAGGTGAAGGGCGGTGCCGAGGGAGATCATCACGAACGGGATGCCGAACCCGACGCCGAAGACGCCGAGCAGGAACAGGGGGACGTTCCCGGCCAGGCAGAGCAGCAGACCGGCGGTGATCAGCGCGTATCCGGCGCAGGTCGTCCGGACCTCGCCCCACCGCTTCAGGAACGAGCCGGAGACCAGCCCGCCGACGACGGACCCGCCGCCCTGGAACGAGGTGATCACGCCGAAGAAGGCGGCCGGCCGGTCCAGTCCGTGGATCGCGGCGAACACCGCGGTCTCCAGCAGCCCGACCACCAGCATGAACGCCACGGTCGTGAGCGAGAGGCGCAGCAGCAGCGGCACGCCGCGGACGAACCGGAAACCGGCGAGGACGGACGTGCGGAGCGGTTCGCCGGCCGGCTCGGGCTCGGACTCCACGACCCGGACGGAGATCAGCAGGAGCGCGGCGATCAGGAAGGTCGCGCTGCCGAACACGGCCAGCGCGGCCCCGCCGAACGCGACGTACACCCCGGCGCCGACCACCGGGGAGACGATCCGGACGCCCTCACCGACGGCCATGATCAAGGCACGGGCCGATGCCGCGTCATCCGACGGCAGGGCGTCCTTCAGCAGCGCGGGCGGGGCCGGGCTGGCGGAGAGCACGCCGTACGCGAAGGTGACCAGATAGATGATCCACACCTGGTCGGCGCTGTGCACCGTCAGCAGCGTGAGGAACAGCGCCGCCATCGCGAGATCCATGCCGATCATCAGCCGCCGCCGGCTGACCCGGTCGACGATGTGGCCGAGCACCGGCGCGAACAGGCTGGGCAGGGTGATGGTGAGGAACACGATGCCGGCCGCGGCGTTCGAGCCCGTCAGGTCCTTGACCCAGATCGCGAGCGAGAGATAGACGGCGGTCTCGCCGAAGCTCGTCACCGCGCTGGAGGCGAACAGCGTTCGGAAGCTCCGGTTGGTACGCAGCAGCGTCCACATGGGGATCCTCCTCAGTGCTCGCCCATGGCGAGGCGCAGGCTTCGGGGCCGCATGTCGGTCCACACCGTCTCGATGTGCTCCAGGCACTTCTCGCGGCTGCCCCGTACGCCGACGGTCTGCCACCCGGCCGGGACCGCGCGGCCCGCGGCCCAGATGGAGTACTGCTCCTCGTCGTTGACGACGACGTCGTACTCGTCCTCGCTCATGGCTGCTTCCTTTCCGTGGTCGGTTGGAGGTGGTGCACGGCGGCGACCAGCGCGCGCATGGTGGGGTCGGCCAGGAAGTCGGCCAGGTCGACGGTGACGCCGAGCTCCTCGTCGAGGCGGGCGAGCAGCCTCAGCGCCTTGATGGAATGGCCGCCCAGCGCGACGAAACTGTCGTCCGGGCGGGCCCGCGCCAGGCCGAGGGATTCGCGCCACAGCGCGGCGACGGCCTCGGTCACGGCGTCGTCCGCGGGGTCTTCGGGGGGCGCCTCGGCGGCGGTGCCCGGGGCGTCCAGGGAGGCGAGCAGCGCGGCGCGATCCACCTTGCCGTTCGCGTTGAGGGGCAGCCGATCGGCGACGGCCACGGCCGGGATCATGTAGGCGGGCAGCCGCGTCCGCAGATCCTCGGTGAGCCCGGCGGCGTCGCGGGTGCCGGTGACCCAGGCCAGCAACTCGGCGCTGTCGGCGGCGGCGCGGGCGGCGACCACCGCGTCGTCGACGCCCGGCAGGGAACGCAGCGTGTGCTCGATCTCGCCGAGCTCGACCCGGAAGCCGCGAACCTTGACCTGGTCGTCGGTCCGGCCCCGGAAGAAGAAGGTTCCGTCCAGCAGCATGCGCACCCGGTCTCCGGTGCGGTAGAGGCGCCCGGGCCCGAACGGGTTCGGGACGAACGAGGCCGCGGTGAGGGCGGGGTTGCCGTGGTAGCCGCGGGCCAGGCCGTCGCCGCCGACGTACAGTTCGCCCTCGGCGCCGGGCGGGACCGGTTCTCCGTCGGGTCCGAGCGCGTACGCCGTCGACCCGGAGACCGGCCGGCCGATCGGCAGCGGGCCCGGGTCGAGACCGGCCGCCGTCACCTGTTGCAGCGTGCTGACCGTCGTGTTCTCGGTCGGGCCGTAGACGTTGACGACCGAGGCGGGCGGCCGGTGTGCCAGCAGCCGTGCGAGCCGCTGCTCGTCGGCCTTCTCCCCGCCGAAGATCAGCAGCCGGAGGTCGCCGAGGGCGTCCGGCGCGAAGTCGATGACGGTGTTGAGCAACGCGGTGGGCAGCCCCAGCACGCTGATCCGGTGCTCGTCGAGGAACGCGCGCAGCCGGGCCGGCGACGAGACGTCCTCCCGGTTGCCGATCGCCAGCACGGCGCCGGCGCCTAGCGCACCCCAGATCTCCAGGATGGCGGCGTCGAACGCGGGATTGCACAGGTGCGCGACGCGGTCGTCGCGCCGGTACTCCAGGCCGGCGGCGTCGGGGACGAGACGGCTGATCGCGCGGTGCGGAACGACGACCGTCTTGGGGCGCCCGGTGGTGCCGGAGGTGGACATCAGGTAGGCGGCGTCGTCCCCGGTGACGCGTACCGGGACGCCCGGGTCGGCCACCCGGCCCGGGTCGTCGAGCAACCGGTCCAGCCGCAGCACGCGCAGACCCGCGGGCATCGGCGGGGACGCCGCGGTGACCAGCGCCGCGTCGGCCACCCCGTCGAGGGCGGCCCGGAGCCGCTGCGCGGGCTGGCCCTGGTCGACCGGCAGATAGGCGCACCCGGCGTAGAAGATGCCGAGGTAGGAGCAGATCGCGTCGGCTCCGCGCGCCATCGGTACGGCGACGACGTCACCGCGGCGCAGTCCGGCCGCCCGCAGTCCGGTGGCGATGGCGACGGCCCGCTCGTCGAGCTGCGCGTAGGTGAGTTCGACGCCGTGGTCGCGGATGGCCGGTGCGTCCGGCCGCTGGCCGGCCCGCAGGCGGATGAGTTCCGGAAGCGGGCGCCGGCCGGCGTGGATCGGGCGTTCGGGCAGCCGCAACGGCGCGTCCGGGTTCGCGAAGGCCGCGCCGGCCGCCGCCAGCATCGCGGCGTGCAGCTTCGCGGCGTGCTCGGCGGTGAACAGCCCGCTGAGGTATTCGAGTTCGGCGATCGTGCGGTCCGCCTGCCGGGTGACCGCCCACAGCAGCTCGTACTTCGCCGTCCCGGTGGGCAGCAGATCGCGTACGGCCCGCTGCCCGTCGAACCGCAGCGCGCTCCCCGCCACGTCGAGATAGCTGAGCCCGGCCTGGACCAGCGGCGCGCGGGTGGGATCGCCGCCGGGGCCCAGGTCGTCGACGATGGCCGGGAAGGGCACGCCGCGGTGGGCCAGTGCCGCGGCGGTCGTGGAGCGAACCTGGCGGGCCAGGTCCCGGGCGGTGGTCCCGTCCGGGATGGTCAGCCGCAGCGGCACCGGGTCGACGAACATCCCGATCTCGCCGCGCTGCTCGGCCGTCCGCGAGGAGGCGGCGATCCCGATCACCACATCACGTTCGCCGGTCTGCGCGACGAGGCCCGCCACGTAGGCGACGATCCAGGTCATGAACGGGCTGACCCGTTCCCGGGCGGCGAATCGCGCCATGTCGGCCACCAGGTCCTCGGGGCAGACGAGGCGGTGGACGTCGCCGGTGTTGTCCAGCGCGGCCGGCCGGGGCAGGTCGTGCGGCAGGGCGATGGTCCGGGGGCAGCCGGCCAGGGCCCGCCGCCAGTAGGCCCGGGACTCCTCGTTGACCGCTCGCGCGCCCTCGGGGATCGCGGCGGTCGCCGGCGCGGGCCCGGCGCCCCCGTCGGTGTAGAGCTCGCTGAGGGCGTCCTCGAGGATCGCCAGCGACCCGCCGTCGCACACCAGGTGATGCACGGTGAGCAGCAGGAGGTCACCGTCGTCGCCCCGCTCGACGGCGACCGCCCGCAGCAGCGGCGGGCGGGCCAGGTCGAAGGGCAGGCGGGCGTGTTCGTCGATCAGCTCCCGCAGCGTCTCGGGCGGCAGGCCGCGGCCGTCCAGCCACCGGCACGAGACGGTCGCCCGGGCCGCGGTGACCGCCCGGCCGGGGGCTTCGAAGCCGCGCCGCAGGGCCGGGTGGCCGGCGACGAGGGTGTCCAGGGCGGTCCGCAGACGCGGGATGTCGATGCGGCCGGGGAACCGGTAGAGCGCGGCGATGTGGTAGACCGGCGTGCCGGGGCGCAGCCGTTCCACGAACCAGAGCAGTTCCTCGGCCGGTGTGAGCGGGCGCTCCTCACGTTCGGGCCGCGGGTCGGTCAGGACGGACAGAAGGCGCCCGAACCGCGGATACTGGTAGAGGATGTCGATCTCGAGGTCGGTTCCGGTGACGGCGCGCAGGCTGAGCGCGGCCTCGACGGCCAGCGCGGAGTCGCCGCCCTCGGCGAAGAAGTCGTCCTCGGGGCCGGCGTGGTCGGCGCCGAGCACGGCACACCAGATCCCGGTGACCGCCTCGCGCAGGTGGTCGGCCGCGACGTCGTGGGGCTCAGTCATCGGAGTCTCCGTCCGCGGCCGCGGCGGGCTCGCGCCGCACCAGCCAGTCACCGATGGCGAGGGCGTCCAGAGCGGAACGGGCGTAGGTGGCGACGGCCTCCTGTGGCGTCCGCACGATCGGCTGGCCCCGCAGATTGAACGAGGTGTTGAGGACCACCGGGGTGCCGTGGTCGTCGCCGAACCGGCGGATCAGGGCGTGGAAGCGGGGTGCGAGCTCCCGGTCGACGACCTGGACCCGCGCGGAGCCGTCGACGTGGGTGACCGACGGCAACTCGTCGCGGTACTTGTCCCGCACCTGGGCGACGACGAGCATGTGCCGGTAGCGGCCCTGCTCGCCGGGTTCGATCTCGAAGTACTCGCCCGCCTCCTCGGCGACCACCGCCGGCGCGAACGGCCGGAACTCCTCGCGCTGCTTGACCACCGCGTTCAGGTGGGCGCGCATGTCCGGCGCGGTCGGGTCGGCCAGGATGCTGCGGTTGCCCAGGGCACGTGGCCCGAACTCCATGCGCCCCTGGAACCAGGCGACCACCGCGCCGGAGGCGATCAGGCGCGACGTCTCCGCCAGCAGCGCCTCGCCGGGAAGACGGCTCACCCGGTGCCCGGGCCCGAGCGTGGCCAGCGCCGCCTCGATCTCGGTCTCGCCGAACTCCTCACCCCAGAAGGGCATTCCCATCGCTTTCGGTACGGCGGGAACGTGGCCGCGTAACACGTGCAGGGCCGCGCCGAGGGCGGTTCCGTCGTCGCCCGAGGCGGGCTGGACGAAGATCCGGTCGAACCGGCCGCTGCGCGCGATGAGGCCGTTGGCGGTGCAGTTGAGGGCGACGCCGCCGGCCATGCAGAGATCGCGGTACGTCCCCCCGGCGGCCGCGGCGTCCAGGACGAACAGCAGGCTCTGCTCCAGCGACCGTTGCAGGACGGCGGCGACGTCCATGTGCCGCCGCGTGATCGGGGCGTCGGGATGGCGGGCCGGGCCGAACAGCTCTTCGAGGCGGCGGATCGCCCCGCGGTGGGTCTCCCGCTCGTCCGGGGTCTTGTCGCAGGCCAGCAGCGGCACGCTCAGGCCTCCGCCCGGGCGGAGGACGACCAGCCCGGCGTCCGGGAAGGAGCCCGGGTCGCCGTACGGGGCGAGCCCCATCACCTTGTACTCGTCCATGCCCGGCAGGAACCCGAGGTACTGGGTGACGACGCTGTAGAGGATGCCGAGCGAACTCGCGACGGGATAGGTGCGCAGCGTCTCCAGTCGGCCGTCGTGCCCGCTGAACAGGGAGGTCGACTCCGATTCGCCCATCCCGTCGGCGACCAGCACCAGCGCGTCACGGAAGCCGCTCAGGTGGTAGGTGCTCGCGGCGTGCGCCGTGTGGTGCGGGACGCGAACGAGTTTGCGTTCCCAGTCCTGGTCCGGGTAATGGGACCGCAGCACGTCCAGCTGGACCTCTTCGCTGTACGCCTCCCCGTACCACCGCCGCAGGTACCCGTCGAGTTCGAAGGCCGCGGAGTGCTGATAGCGGAAGCCGTGGGCGACGAGATCGACGTCGTCCAGGGTGGCGCCGGCCATCCGCAGGCAGGCGGCGACGGCGTCGGCCGGGAACGCGCCCGTCCCCTTGACGCCGTCGTGCCGTTCCTGCGCCGAGGCGGCGATCACGCCGTTCTCGTCGACCAGGGCGGCGGCCGAGTCGAGGCCCTGCACCAGACGCTGCTCACGCCGGTCGAGGTCGGGCATCATCCGTTTCTTGAGTGCGGCGGTCCGGTCGAGACCGCTGATTCCGAGGACCAGCACGTCACTCTCCTGTCTGTGCGGTGGACCCGCGGACGGCGTCGGCGATCGCCGTCACCCATGGACGGCGCAGCAGTTGGAAGTGGTCGCCACCGGCGTGGGTGACCGTGAGCGTTCCGGTCAGCTCGCGCCACGCCGCGGCCATGAGATCGCGGCCCTCGCCGCGGCCGAGGACGAGCTCGGCGGGGCCGGCGAACACGCCCGGCCGGTGGGCCGCGAGCCCGGTGAGCATGTCGCGCCAGAAGGTGATGAGCGCGGCGGTGGTGGGCCCGTCCAGTTCGGCGACGGCGGCCGGGTCGACGCCGAGCGCCGCGAACAGGCGGCCCGCGTCGGCCGACCCCAGCAGTGGCGCCGGCCCATGGTCGGCGACCTCGCGGCGGAGCGCGTCGAGGGTGGCGATGTCGGCGCGGTACGCCGCGGCGTCGTCCACCTCATCGGATCGCGGATCGGAGTCGATCAGGACCAGCCGGTGGGTGCGGATCCCACGGTCGGCGAGCGCGCGGGCCACCTCGTGGGCGAGGACACCACCGACGGACCAGCCGGCGATCACCGGCTCCCGGTCGCCGAGGGCCGATGCCAGCTCGCCGGCGTAGCGCCGGGCCAGTCCGGCGATGTCGGACGCACCGGAATCCTCGCCGAGGTGCCCCTGGAGGCCGTACGCCTCGACGTCGTCGCGTACCTCGCTCAGCAGATCCAGATAGCTGAACAGGGTGCCGCCGATGGGGTGGACGAGGACGAGGGGCCGCGCGCCCCGGACTCCGCCGAGGGACACCACGACCGAGCGGTCGGGCGACAGCGTCGCGATCCGTTCGGCCTGTTCGGCGACGGTGGGGGCGGTGTAAAGGTGCGCCAGCGGGATCTCCGCCCCGAACTCCGCGCTCAGCCGCATGGTGAGCCGGATGGCGAGCAGCGAGTGCCCACCAAGAGCGAAGAAGTCATCGTGTACGCCGACGCGGTCCACACCGAGCACGCTCTGCCAGACGGCGGCGATCCGCTGCTCGGTCTCCGTCCGCGGAGCCACCATCTCTCGGCGGGACAGCTCGTCCGGCTCGGCCAACGCCCGCCGGTCGAGTTTGCCACCGACCGTCATCGGCAACGCCTCAACCGCAACCAGCACCGCCGGAACCGCCACCGCCGGCAGCCGAGCCGCCAGATACTCCCGATCCGGCGCCGCCGCACCGTCAACCAGCACCAGATGCCCCACCAACTGCTGCCGGTGAACGCTGACCGCTGCCGCGACCACCGCCGGATGGCCCCGCAGGACCGCCTCGACCTCCTCCAGCTCGACCCGCTGCCCGAGGATCTTCACTTGCAGGTCCCGGCGGCCGAGGAACTCGATCTGGCCGTCCGCTGTGTAGCGGCCCAGATCACCGGTCCGATACAAGCGGCCACCCGGCTCACCGAACGGATCCGGCACGAACACCGCCGCCGTCGCCCCCGGCCTTCGCACGTAACCCCGGCCGACACCGGGGCCACCGACCACGATCTCCCCCACCGAACCCGGCGGCACCAAATCAAGCGACTCATCCACCAAATACAGCCGGGCACTGCCGTACGGCCGGCCCAACACCGGCGACGGGTGTGCGGCGATGTCGGCCATAACCACTTCAACCGTCGTCTCAGCGGGCCCATAGGTGTTGTAGGCGGTCAGCCCCGGGCGGGATCGGAGGGCCTGCCACAGGTCGGGCGGGCACGCCTCACCACCGACCGCGATCACCCGCGGCGGATACGGGGCGTCCAACAGCCCCGCCTCCACCATCAACTGCACCTGCGACGTCGTCGCATCGATGACCTGAACCGCCCGCTGCGGATCCTGCGCCCACGCCACCAGATGCCGCGGATCACGACCCGGCGCCACCACCAGCGTGTGACCACCCAGCAACGGCAACACCTGGGCGAGGAAAAAGTCCGAAATGAACGCCGACGACCCGGCCAGAACCCTGGCATGCTCCAGGCCACCGAAACGGGACAGCAACATCCGCACAGCGAAGTGGGCCAGGCCGCCGTGCTCGACCATCACACCCTTCGGCCGCCCGGTCGAACCCGACGTGAACATCACGTACGCCAGATCCCGCGCCCCCACCCGCGGAAGAACCCCCTCGCCATCACCGTCGGGCGTCACCGACGGCCAGGCGCACGGCTCCCGCGACACGACCACGACCGGCTCCGCGTCTTCCACCATCGCGGCCAACCGCATCGACGGCAGATCCGGGTCCAACGGCAGGAACGCACCACCCGCCTTCCACACCGCCCACACCCCTACGACCGCGTCCACACCCGGCCGCAGATGCAGACCCACCACGTCACCACGACCGACACCGGCCGACACCAGACACCGCGCCAACGCATCACTGCGCGCGTCAAGCTCAGCGAACGTCAAACACTCCCCGTCCGCCTCCACCGCAACCAGGTCCGGCCGCTGTTCGGCGCGCTCCCGGAGCAGCTCGTGCACGGGGGCGGCGAAGGCCGGAACCTCCGCATCGCCGGTCCACCCGGCGATCCGCGCTCGTTCCGGGCCGTTCGCGGCCAGAAGGCCGGACACCGATCCGCCGACCCCCGCCAGCAGATCCTCGAACGACTCCAGCAGACCGTCGGTGCGGATCCCGGCACCGAACTCCAGCGTCAGGTGGAGCCCTTCGGTCGTGCGGGTGGCGCTCAGGGACAGGTCGAAATGGCTGTCCCTGCCCTCGATCGGCAGGTCGCGCACGGTGAGCCCGGCGGGCGGCGGGCCGCCGGTCCGGGATGCGCCGGCGGTGACGGCGAACATGGTGCGGAACAGCGGGTTGACGCCGTCGGCGCGGTCGGGCGCGACAGCGCGGACCACATGCTCGAAAGGCGTCTCCTGGTGAGCGAACGCCGCCAGGACCACCGACCGGACCCGCCGCAGATGCGCCAGGAAATCGTCGGCCGGATCGACCGTCACCCGCAGCGCCAGGGTGTTGACGAAGAAGCCCACCACCGGCGCCAGATCGGGATGGGTACGCCCGGACACCGGGACGCCGACCGTGAGGTCCCGCTCACCGGAGCTGCGGGCGATCAGCAGGCAGTACACCGCCAGGAACGCCATGAACTCCGTCGCGCCCGCTTCGGCGCGAGCCTGGTCGAGCCCGTGCAGCCGGTCGGCCGGAACGAGGCGGGTGCTCTCGCCGGGGGCGGCCGCGCGGTCGGCGTTCCGGTCCGGCCAGGCCGAGGTGGGCGCGCCGTCGAGCGTGTGGCGCCAGAAGGCGAGGTCCTGGTCGGCGCGGCTCGCCACCAGGTCGCGGTGCCAGGCCGCGTAGTCGGCGT
The DNA here is from genome assembly GCF_017592555.1 of Actinoplanes flavus. GTDB lineage: Bacteria > Actinomycetota > Actinomycetes > Mycobacteriales > Micromonosporaceae > Actinoplanes > Actinoplanes flavus. The sequence continues at coordinate 87,320 of NZ_JAGFNS010000021.1, forward strand.
AGCGGACCGCCGTCGGCGGCAGCTCGGCGTCACCGCCCGTGCGGTACAGCTCCCACAGTTCGCGCTCGACGATGTCCATCGACCATTCGTCGACGGCGATGTGGTGTGCGACGAACAGCACCACGTGCCGGTCCGGCGCCGTACGCCAGACGTCGACCCGCAGCATCGGCCCGGTGGTGAGGTCGAACGGCTCCCGGGCCGCCCGCTCGACGAGCCCCATCAGCTCCGTCTCCCCGGTGTCGTGCACCGTCAGGCCGGTCCGGCCCGCGACGCCGATCCGCTGCACGACCCGGCCGTCCGTGTCGAGGTGCAACGTGGTGCGGAGGGCGTCGTGGCGGGCAACGAGGGCGTCCACCGCCGAGCCCAGCGCCGCCACGTCGAGTTCCCCGTGGATCTCGTAGGCCCACGGGACGTTGTAGGCGGGGTTGTCCGGGTCGAGTTGCCAGAGGAACCACTGCCGCTCTTGCGCGTGCGAGGCGATCCCGGCCTGCTCGGCCCGGGGGATGCGCTCCAGGGTGCCGCTGTGCCGGTCGACCAGTTCGGCCTGCGCCGCCACCGTCGGCCGGGCGAACACCTCGTGCAACGCGACCTCGGCACCCAACTCCGCGCTGACCCGCATGGTGAGCCGAACAGCCAGCAGCGAGTGCCCACCAAGAGCGAAGAAATCATCGTGTACGCCGACCCGCTCCACACCCAGCACGCTCTGCCAGACGGCGGCGATCCGCTGCTCGGTCTCCGTCCGCGGAGCCACCATCTCTCGGCGGGACAGCTCGTCCGGCTCGGCCAACGCCCGCCGGTCGAGCTTGCCACCGACCGTCATCGGCAACGCCTCAACCGCAACCAACACCGCCGGAACCGCCACCGCCGGCAGCCGAGCCGCCAGATACTCCCGATCCGGCGCCGCCGCACCGTCAACCAGCACCAGATGCCCCACCAACTGCTGCCGGTGAACGCTGACCGCTGCCGCGACCACCGCCGGATGGCCACGCAGGACCGCCTCGACCTCCTCCAGCTCGACCCGCTGACCCAGGATCTTCACCTGAAGGTCCCGACGGCCCAGGAACTCGATCTGACCGTCCGCTGTGTACCGGCCCAAATCACCGGTCCGATACAAGCGACCACCCGGCGCACCGAACGGATCCGGCACGAACACCGCCGCCGTCGCCCCCGGCCGCCGCACATAACCACGACCGACACCCGGGCCACCGACCACGATCTCCCCCACCGAACCCGGCGGCACCAGATCAAGCGACTCGTCGACCAGATACAACCGGGCACTGCCGTAGGGGCGGCCCAGCACGGGAGACGGGTGCGCGGCGATGTCGGCGCACGTCGTGTCGACCGTCGTCTCGGCCGGGCCGTAGATGTTGTGGGCCGCCACGCCGGGACGCGATCGTAGGGCCTGCCACAGGTCCGGCGGGCACGCCTCGCCGGCCGGCTCGATCAGCCGGGGCGGGTACGGAGCGTCCAGCAGTCCCGCCTCCAGCAGCAGCTGGACCTGCGAGGTGGTGGTGCAGACGACGTCCACCGCCCGCTGCGGATCCCGCGCCCGTTCCACCAGTCCACGGGGGTCGCGGCCCTCCAGTCCGGAGAGCACGAGCAGCCGGTGGCCGCCCAGCAGCGGCAGGGTCTGCTCCAGGAAGAAGTCGGAGATGAACGCCGACGTGCCGGTGACGACCCGGGCGTGTTCGCCGGCCCCGGCTCTGCGCAGCCTCGGCAGCAGCTGGCGTTCGGCGAAGGTGGCGAGACCGCCGTGTTCCAGCATCACGCCCTTGGGCCGGCCGGTCGAGCCGGAGGTGAACATCACCGCGGCCAGATCCCGCGCGCCCACCGTGGGGAGGACGGCGTCGGCATCGCCGTCGGGTGTGACCGACGGCCAGGCGCACGGCTCCCGCGAGACCACCACGACGGGTTGCGCGTCCTGCACCATCGCGGCCAGCCGCATCGACGGCAGATCCGGGTCCAGCGGCAGGAACGCGCCACCCGCCTTCCACACCGCCCACACCGCCACCACCGCGTCCACACCCGGCCGCAGATGCAGACCCACCACGTCACCACGACCGACACCGGCCGACACCAGACACCGCGCCAGCGCCTCACTGCGCGCATCGAACGCGGCGAACGTCAAACACTCCCCGTCCGACTCCACCGCGACCAGGTCCGGCCAGCGTTCGGCGCGTTCCCGGAGCAGCTCGTGTACGGGAACGCCAACCGCCGGAACCTCCGCGTCACCGGTCCACGCGGCGATCCGCTCCCGCTCCGAGCCGCTCGCGCGCAGCAGCTCCGACACCACCACCTGAGGTGACCCGCCGACCGCCGCGAGCAGATCCACGAACGACCCCAGCAGGTCCTCGGCCTCGCCCGCCTCGAGGATCGCGGTGCTGAACTCCACTGTCAGGTGCAGCCCCTCGGCCGTACGCGCGGTTCCCATCAACAGGTCGAAGTGGTTGCCGCCGCCCGCGATCGGCAGGTCGCCGAGGGTCAGCCCGGCGGCGGCGAGCTCAGCCGGACGGTCGCCGGTCCCGGCATCCGGGGCGAAGGAGAAGAGCGTGCGGAACAGCGGGTTGACACCGTCGGCGCGGTCGGGCGCGACCGCGCGGACCACATGCTCGAAAGGCGTCTCCTGGTGGGCGAACGCCGCCAGCACCGCCGACCGGACCCGCCGCAGATGCGCCAGGAAATCGTCGGCCGGATCGACCGTCACCCGCAACGCCAGGGTGTTGACGAAGAAGCCCACCACCGGCGCCAGATCGGGATGGGTACGCCCGGACACCGGGACGCCGACCGTGAGGTCCCGCTCACCGGAGCTGCGGGCGATCAGGAGGCAGTACACCGCCAGGTAGAGCATGAACTCCGTGGCGCCCGCCTGCGCGCGGATCCGGTCCAGCGCTCGCAAGCGTTCCGCCGGCACGATCCGGGCACGCTCGTCGGCCTCGCCGGAGCCGGAGGAGGGCTGGGGCCAGGACGACGTGGCGCCGTCCAGCGCCTCCCGCCAGTACGCGAGATCCTCGTCCGCCCGGCTCTCCACCAGGTCCCGATGCCAGGCCGCGTAGTCGGCGTAGCGGACCGCCGTCGGCGGCAGCTCGCCGTCGCCGCCTGACCGGTACAGCTCCCACAACTGCCGCTCGAGTACGCCGATCGACCACTCGTCGACGGCGATGTGGTGTGCGACGAACAGCACGACGTGCCGGTCCGGCGCCGTACGCCAGACGTTCACCCGCAGCATCGGCCCGGTGGTGAGGTCGAACGGCTGCCGGGCCGCCCGCTCGACGAGCCCCGGCACCTCCGCCTCGCCGGCCACCGAGAACGCCATCACGCCCGGCTCGACGGCGTCCAGCCTCGGCACCACGCGCCCCTCCGCGTCGAGATGCAGGGTCGTACGCAGCGACTCGTGGCGCTCAAAGAGGGTATCCACCGACCTGCCGAACACCGTCAGGTCCAGCTCGCCGCGTACCTCGTAGCCCCAGGGAACGTTGTAGGTCGGGTTGTCCGGGTCGAGTTGCCAGAGGAACCACTGCCGTTCCTGCGCGTGCGAGGCGATCCCGGCCTGCTCGGCCCGGGGGATCCGCTCCAGGGTGCCGCTGTGCCGGTCGACCAGTTCCGCCTGCGCCGCCACCGTCGGCCGGGCGAACACCTCGTGCAACGCGACCTCGGCACCCAACTCCGCGCTGACCCGCATGGTGAGCCGAACAGCCAGCAGCGAGTGCCCACCAAGAGCGAAGAAATCATCGTGTACGCCGACCCGCTCCACACCCAGCACGCTCTGCCAGACGGCCGCGATCCGCTGCTCGGCCTCCGTCCGCGGAGCCACCACCTCTCGCGGGGACAGCTCCGGTGGCTCGGCCAGTGCCCGCCGGTCGAGTTTGCCGCCGACCGTCATCGGCAACGCCTCGACCGCCACCAGCACCGCCGGAACCGCCACCGCCGGCAGCCGAGCCGCCAGATAGTCCCGATCCGGCATCACCGCATCGTCAGCCAGCACGAGGTGCCCCACCAGTTGCTGCCGGTGAACGCTGACCGCTGCCGCGACCACCGCCGGATGGCCCCGCAGGACCGCCTCGACCTCCTCCAACTCGACCCGCTGCCCGAGAATCTTCACCTGAAGGTCCCGACGGCCGAGGAACTCGATCTGACCGTCCGCTGTGTACCGGCCCAGATCACCGGTCCGATACAAGCGACCACCCGGCGCACCGAACGGATCCGGCACGAACACCACCGCCGTCGCCCCCGGCCGCCGCACATAACCACGACCGACACCCGGGCCACCGACCACGATCTCCCCCACCGAACCCGGCGGCACCAGATCAAGCGACTCGTCCACCAGATACAGGCGGGCGCCGCCGTACGGCCGGCCCAACACCGGCGACGGGTGTGCGGCGATGTCCGCCATAGCCACTTCGACCGTCGTCTCCGCAGGCCCATACGTGTTGTAGGCCGCCACGCCAGGACGCGATCGCAGAACCTGCCACAGATCCGGCGGGCACGCCTCACCACCGACCGCGATCACCCGCGGCGGATGCGGGGCGTCCAACAGCCCCGCCTCCACCATCAACTGCACCTGCGACGTCGTCGCATCGATGACCTGAACCGCCCGCTGCGGATCCTGCGCCCACGCCACCAGATGCCGCGGATCACGACCCGGCGCCACCACCAGCGTGTGACCACCCAGCAACGGCAACACCTGGGCGAGGAAAAAGTCGGAGATGAACGCCGACGACCCGGCCAGAACCCTGGCATGCTCCAGGCCGCCGATGCGGGACGGCAGCATGTGTACGGCGAGATGGGCGAGACCGCCGTGCTCGACCATCACGCCTTTCGGCCGCCCCGTCGAGCCGGACGTGAACATCACATACGCCAGATCCCGCGCCCCCACCGTGGGAAGAACCGCGTCTGCGTCCTCGTCAGGCGACACCGACGGCCACGGACACGACTCCCGCGACACGACCACGACCGGCTCCGCGTCTTGCACCATCGCGGCCAACCGCATCGACGGCAGATCCGGGTCCAACGGCAGAAACGCACCACCCGCCTTCCACACCGCCCACACACCTACGACCGCATCCACACCCGGCCGCAGATGCAGACCCACCACGCCACCACGACCGACACCCGCCGACACCAGACACCGCGCCAACGCATCACTGCGCGCATCAAGCTCAGCGAACGTCAAACACTCCCCGTCCGACTCCACCGCAACCAGATCCGGCCACCGCTCAGCGCGCTCCCGGAGCAGCTCGTGTACGGGGGCGGTGGCCTCGTACACGTCGGTTCCCTGCCATGCGGTGAGCAGGCGTCCCTGTTCGGCGTCGAGCAGGGACGACGCCCGGTGGTGGGCCTCGCCGTTGCGTGCCATCGCGTCGAGGGCCCGCAGATGGAGGTCGCGAAGCTGTCCGATCTGGCCGTCGGTGAGGTCCCGGAGGGAGTAGCCGATCTCCAGGAGGAGCCCGCCGGTGTCGAGGTCGTGGCTGACGGTCACGTCCAGCGGGAAGTTGGTGCGCGCCACGCCGGGCTGCACCTCGGTCCCGTCCCGGTCGAGGGTGCCGTCGACGGTGAGCCGCGCGATGCGGTGGAAGTTGTTGTAGGTGAAGTTGGTCTCGACCAGTGGCGCGTCGCCGCCGTACTCGCGCTGGAGCAGGGCCATCGGGTAGCGGCGGCGGGACAGCAGGTCACGCTCGGCGCGCAGGACGCCGCGTACGAGATCCTGCCAACTGCCCTCCGGCAGCCGTACCCGCAAAGGCACCGTGTTGAGGAAGAGCCCACGTGCCTCGGCGCCGTCGGGTTCCTCCAGGCGGCCGTTGGCCGTCATACCGATGAGGACGTCGGTCGAGCCGGTGATCAGGCCGATCACCTTGAGGTGGGCGGCGAGCACGACCGTCTTGAGGGGCACTCCGGCGCGACGGGCGAACGTCTCCAGCGCCGCCAGCTGCTCGGCGGAGATCGGGGTGGTCAGGGTTGCGTGGCCGGCAGCCTCGTCGCGGTCGTGTCGTTCGTCCGGGCGTACCGCGAGGTCGGGGCCGCCGGACCAGCGGGGTATCCGCCCGCCGGGGGCCGTGGCGAGGCGGTCGCGCCAGAACGCCGCGATCTCCGGCGAGCTGACGGCCGCCCGTTCGGCGGCGACGAAGTCCCGGTAGAGCGAGCGGAGGGGTTCGATGGCCGGCTGGTCACCGGCGAGCAGCCGGCGGTACAGGTCGGTGATCTCCGAGATGGTGGAGACCATGCTCCAGCCGTCCAGGATGGCGTGGTGTTCGGTGATGGTCCACTGGAACGCGTGGTCGGACAGCACGTGCACGGCCATCCGGAACAGCGGCGCCGCGGACAGGTCGAACCGTGCGTGCCGCTGGTCGCGGAGATGGTCGCGCAGCGGGGCGCCGGAGCCGCCACGGAGGTCGACGACGGTGAGGGGCACCTCGACGGCGCTGTGCACCAACTGCATCGGCTCGCTGAACCCGGCCAGGTCGAACGAGGTACGCAGCACCGGGTGCCGGGCCACCACACGGTCGACCGCCTCCCGGAAGCACGCCTCGTCGAAGCGGCCGGCTAGGCGCAGCGTCTCGACGTTGTGATAGGGGTTGCGTGCCGGGTCGCGCTCCATCTCGAAGACCATGCCGACCTGTAGCTGTGCCATCGGATAGGCGTCGTCCAGCCCGGCCGGAAGCAGCGCACGGTCGTCCGGGTGGACCAGGGAGAACGGCTGGGTCGGCGGCGCCTCGTGGCGTGTGGTCGGGTCCAGGGCCGCGGCCTGCCCGGCCAGCGTCGGTGTGTCGAGAACCTGCTGGAGTTCCAGGGTGAGGCCGGCGTCCCGGGCCCGGCCGACGATCTGGATACTGCGGATGGAGTCGCCGCCGAGGGCGAAGAAGTCGTCGTGCCGGCCCACCCGGTCGACGCCCAGCACCTGGCGCCAGATGCCGGCCAGGATCTCCTCGACGTCGCCGCTGGGCGGTTCGTACCGCTGCTCCAGCGACGGCCGGCCGGTGCCCGGCTCCGGAAGCGCACGCCGGTCGACCTTGCCCTGGGGTGTCAGCGGAAGCGTGCCGAGGGTGACGAAATGGCGCGGGATCATGTAGTCCGGCAGTCCCCGGCCGAGCCATGCTCGCAGTTCGCCGGCGGTCGGCGCGCCCGGCCCGGCCGGGTCCGGCACGAGGTGGGCGACCAGCTCGGTGCGGCCCTCCGGATCGGCGTGCGGGACGACGGCGGCCTCGAGGATCCGGGGGTGGGTGGCGAGCGCGTTCTCGATCTCACCGGTCTCGATCCGGTATCCGCGGATCTTGACCTGGGTGTCGGCCCGCCCGAGGTATTCCAGGCTGCCCCGCGGGTTCCATCGGGCCAGGTCGCCGCTGCGGTACAGGCGCGTGCCGGGGGTTGCGGACAGGTGGTCGGGCACGAACCGTTCGGCGGTCAGCGCCGGGCGGCCGAGGTAGCCGCGGGCCAGTCCGGCGCCGGAGACGTGCAGCTCGCCGGTGACGCCGATCGGGCAGGGTACGCCGTCGCGGTCCAGCACGTGCGCGCCGAGGTCCGGCAGGGGCCGTCCGATCCGGCTGACGGTCCCTTCGACGTGGCCGGCGTCGAGTTCCAGGTACGTGACGTGGACGGTGGTCTCGGTGATGCCGTACATGTTCACCAGCAGCGGGGACGCGTAGCCGTGCCGGGACGCCCAGCGGCGCACCGACGGCCGGTGCAGGGCCTCGCCGCCGAACACCACCGCCCGCAGCGCGAGGTCGCCTCCGGTCCGCTCGTCGACGGTCTCGAACTGGCGGAACGCGGACGGCGTCTGGCTGAGGATGGTCACCTGCTCGTCGCGGACGAGCCGGTGGAACGCGTCGGCGTCGCGGCTCACGGCGTACGGCACCACCACGACGCGGCCGCCGGTGGTGAGCGCGCCCCACAGTTCCCACACCGAGAAGTCGAACGCGAAGCTGTGGAACAGCGACCACACGTCGCCGGGGCCGAACGGCAGGTGTTCGCGTACGCCGTGGATGAGCCGAACCACGTTGCGGTGGGTCACGGTCGTCCCCTTCGGGCGGCCGGTCGACCCGGACGTGAAGATCACGTAGCAGCCGCCGTCCGGATCGACCGCGGGGAGGGCGGGGTCGCCGGGTTCGGTCGTGTCGTCGCCCAGGTCGACCTGTGCCCAGGGGCCGTCCGGCACCCGGGAGGCGGTGGCGGCGTGCACCACGACCAGCGGCGCCGCGACGTCGCGCAACATGAACTCGATCCGCTCGGCCGGGAACGCCGTGTCCAGGGGCACGTACACCCCACCGGCCCGCAACACGGCCAGGCAGGCCACCACGGTCTCCCAGGACCGCTCCACGCAGACGCCGACGCACACCTCGGGGCCGACGCCGAGGCGGCGCAGCCGTCGCGCCAGACGGCCGGCGCGTTCGTCCAGCTCCCGGTACGTCAGGACGGTCTCGCCGCCGGTCAGCGCCACCGCGTCGGGCCGGGCCCGGGTCGCGGCCGCCACCAGCTCGTGCACGGTCGTCGCGCCCGGGACGGGCAGCCCCGGCCGCGACCACGCCGAGACCTGCCGGGCCTCCCGTCCGGAGGCGACAGCGACGGTGGTGTGCCGTGACGACGGGCCGGCGGTCATCGCCCGGAGGCAGCGCACGTGATAGTCGCGCAGCAGCGTCACCTGGTCGCCGGTGAGCTTGCGGGTGTCGTATTCGAGTTCGAGGCGCAGCCCGGCGGCCCCGGCTTCCCGGCTCACCGAGACGAGCAGCGGCAGGCTGGTGCGGGAGGAGCCGGACGGGCCCTGGCCGGCGGCGTCGATGCGCCATCCGCCGGTGCCGTCGGCCAGGCGCCCGAAGCGGTGGAAGTCGTTGTAGACGAAGCCCGCCTCGAACAGCGAGGTGCGGCCGAGTTCCCGTTGCAGCGCCGCCATCGGGTAGCGGCGGTGCGGCATGACCTCGTGCTCGGCGTCGAGGACGGCTCGGGCCAGGTCCCGCCAGCTTCCGTCCGGGAGGGTGACGCGCAGCGGCAGGGTGTTGAGGAACAGGCCGCACACCTCGGCGCCGTCCGCCTCCTCCAGGCGCCCGTGCGAGGAGAGGCCGATCGTGACGTCCCGGCCGCCGGTGACCGCGGCGACCACGCGCAGGTGGGCGGCGAGGACCGCGGTCTTGACCGGGACGCCCGCCCGGCGCGCGAACTGTTCGATGTCGGCCCGCAGGTCGTCGCCGAGCGGGGTGACGAGTGAGCCGTGTCCCAGGGTCTCGTCCCGGTCGTGGCGTTCACCGGGCAGTGTGTCGCCCAGCGGCTGGTGTGCGCCGGCCGACCAGCGGGGCAGCGGGCTCCCGTCGCTGCCGGCGAGGCGGTCGCGCCAGAAGTCGCGGGTGGCCGGGGTGCGCAGCGCCTCGCGTTCGGCCGCGATGAAGTCCCGGTAGAGCGATCGCGGCGGGGTGTCGCCCGGGTCGCGCCCGGCGAGAAGCTCCTCGTGGAGGGTGGTGATCTCGGAGAGTGTGGAGGTCAGGCTCCAGCCGTCGAGGATGGCGTGGTGTTCGGTGACCGTCCACTGGAAGGTGGTGCCGGACAGCAGGTGGACGGCCATCCGGCACAGCGGGGCCGCGGTCAGGTCCAGTGGGGCGCCGCGCTGCACACGGAGGTGCTCGTCGATGACGGCCCGCTGCCGGTCCGCCGGCTCGCCGCGCAGGTCGTGGACGGTGAACGGGATCTCGGCGGTGGGGTGCACCAGTTGCAGGGGCTCGCTGAAGCGGCTCAGAGCGAAGGAGGTCCGCAGGACGGGGTGCCGGGCGGTCACCCGGGCGAGCGCCGCGCGGAAGCACGCCTCGTCGAACGGCCCGGTCAGCCGCATGGTGTGAACGTTGTGGTAGGGGCTGCGGCCGGGGTCGCGCTCCATCTCGTACACCATGCCGGTCTGCAGGTCCGACATCGGGTACGCGTCCTCCAGGCCGTCCGGCAGCAGTTCGCGGTCGTCCTCGGTGACGAGTGAGAAGGCGGTGGACCGGGTTTCCGTCGTGCTCTGCCCCAGGGCGGCCGCGAAGCCGGCCGGCGTCGGATCGGCCAGCAGGGCCGCCATGCCGGCGGTCAGTCCCGCCTCCCGGACCAGTCCCAGGACCTGGATGCTGCGGATGGAGTCGCCGCCGAGGGCGAAGAAGTCGTCGTGCCGGCCGACCCGGTCGACACGCAGCACCCGGCACCAGATCTCGGCCAGCAGCTCCTCGACCGGGCCCTGCGGCGCCACGTACTCCTGCCCCGCATCCGCCCGCACCAGCTCCGGATCCGGCAACGCACGGCGGTCCACCTTCGCCCGCGGCGTCAACGGCAGAGCGTCCAGGAAGACGAACAAACGCGGAACCATGTACGCCGGAAGCCGTCCGCCCAGCCAGGACCGCACCTCACCCGACGACAGGCCTTCGCCGTCCGCCACCAGGTAGGCCACCAGGTCCCCGCGTGCGGCGACCACCACGCATTCGCGTACGTCCGGGTGCCCGCGCAGGGCGGCTTCGACCTCGCCCAGTTCGACCCGGTAGCCGCGCACCTTGACCATGTGGTCGGTCCGGCCCAGGAACTCCACCAGCCCGTCCACCGACCACCGGCCCCGGTCCCCGGTCCGGTAGAGACGCTCCCCGGCCCGGAACGGGTGCGGCAGGAATCGCTCGGCGGTCATCGCCGGTTCGAGGTATCCGCGCGCCAGGCAGGGGCCCGACACGTACAGCTCGCCCGGAGTCCCCACCGGAACCGGCATGCCGGCCTCGTCGAGAACCCACACCTGGGTGTTGACCAACGGCACTCCCAGGGGCAGGGCACCCGCCGGCACCGAGCCACGCCGGAACACCCCGCACACCGAGAACGTCGTCGTCTCCGTCGGCCCCCAGCAGTTGACCACCTCCAGATCCGGGCAACGCTCCAGAATCCGCGCCACGTGACCCGGCGACACCGTCTCGCTGCCGGTCAGGAAACGGCGCAGACCGTCGAACATCCCCGGCTCGTGGTCGACCAGCAACGCGAACAACGACGCCGTCGCGTGCAGCACGGTCACGTCGAAGCGGGCGACCCATGCGGTGATCTCGGCCGGCCCGAACCGCACCGCCGGCGGCAGCGCCAGCCGCCCGCCGCCGGCGAGCGGCGCCCACACCTCGAAGGTGGACACGTCGAACGAGGCGGGGGCGATCTGGAGCAGGGTGTCGCCGGCCGGCACCGTCATGATGTCGCCGCTGTGCAGCAGTTCGCTGACGTTGCGGTGCCGGGTCACCACGCCTTTCGGCTGCCCGGTCGAACCGGAGGTGAAGATCATGTAGCAGCCGTCGTCCGGGCCGGCGCCGCCGGGCAGGTCGTCGGCGTCGCCGTCGGTCCACAGCTTCTCGTCGGCGGTGAGCCGCTGCCAGGGGCCGTCGGGAACGGGGTCGCCCGCGGTGAGGACGAGCGGCGCCCCGGCTCGCGTGAGCATGGATCGCAGGCGGTCGGCCGGGAGGTCGGGGTCGAGCGGCACGTACATGCCGCCGGCTTTGAGCACGGCCAGCCAGCTGGTCACCATCGCGACCGACCGGCGGACGCCGACGCCGACCGCGGTGTCGGCGCGGACGCCGAGGGCCCGCAGCCGCCGGGCCATCCGGTTGGCCCTCGCGTTCAGCTCGCCGTACGTCAGCGTCCCGGTCTCCGTCACGAGGGCCACCGCGTCCGGCGCCTGCGCGGCACGTCTCTCCACGAGCCGGTGTACGGGGTCGGGCGGCACGTCGGCGGTCCGCGCGTTCCAGGACTCCAGCAGTGCCCGCTCGCCGTCGCCGAGCAGGGGCACCCATCGGTGGTCGGCGGCCGGATCCGCCGTCATCGCGGTCATCACGCGTACGTAGTGGTCGCGCAGGACGGTGATCTGCGCGGCCGGGAACGCGCGTGCGTCGTACTCCATCTCCAGGATCACGCCACCGGTCTCCGGTTCCCGGCCGAAGGCGACGACGAGGGCGAAGTGCGTACGGGAGACGTCGGTGAGGTCTTCCCCGTCGCCGGCCGCGGTGGCGGGGATCTGCTGGAAGTCGGTGTAGACGAAGTTGGTCTCGACCAGCTGCGTGCCGCCCAGCTCCCGCTGGAGCGCGGCCATCGGGTAACGCTGGTGCGGCAGCAGTGCGCTCTCCGCGTCGAAGACCGCCCCGATCAGGTCCCGCCAGGCGCCGCCCGGCAGCTTCAGCCGGAACGGCACGGTGTTGACGAAGAGGCCGCACACGTCGGCGCCGTCCTCCTCCTCCAGCCGGCCGTTGGCGGTGAGGCCCGCGACGACGTCGGCGGAGCCGGTGACCAGGCTCATCACCTTCATGTGCGCGGCCAGCAGCACCGACTTGAGCGGCACCCGGCAGCGGCGGGCCAGGTCCCGTAGCCGGGGTGCCAGTTCGGCCGGCAGTGGACTGATCAGCGAGCCGGGGCGGTGGCGTTCTCCCCGGACCGTCTCGGCGGCCGGCCTGGCGGGGCGGTCGTCCGGCCAGCGTGGCAGGCGGCTGTCGGGCGGCTCGTCCAGCCGTTCGTGCCAGAACTCGCGGCTCTCCGCCGATTCCAGGGTCTCCCGCTCGGCGGCGATGAAGTCGCGGTAGGTGGAGCGCAGCGGTGCGGCCTGCGGCTCCCGCCCGGCGAGCAGCCGCCGGTAGCCGTCGGTGATCTCGGCGACGACCGAGGCCAGGCTCCAGCCGTCGAGGATGGCGTGGTGCTCGGTGAGGGTCCACTGGAAGGCGTCGGCGGCCAGCACGTGCACGCCCATCCGGCACAGGGGCGCCGTCGCCGGGTCCAGTGGCGTCCGCCGTTCGCCGTCCAGGTAGGAGGTGAGCGCCGCCCGGGTCGTGTGCTCGTCGGCCGTCCGCAGGTCCGCCACCGTGATCGGGACCTCGGCCGCGTCGTACACCAGCTGCATCGGCTCGCTGAACCCCACGAGCGCGAACGAGGTGCGCAGGATCGGGTGGCGGGCCACGGCATGTGCCACCGCCCGCCGGAACCGATGTTCGTCGAATCGTTCGGGGATCCGGAGGGTGTGGACGTTGTGGTAGGGCAGCCGTTCCGGGTCGCGCTCCATCTCGTAGACCATGCCGATCTGGAGCGCCGACATCGGGTAGGCGTCCTCGATCCCGCCGGCCGCCTGCCGGCGCTGCATCACCTCCGTCACCGCGCGTCCCCGGCCGACCCGCGCGCGGACAACCGCTCGCGGTCGCAGTCGGAGAGGAGGTCGAACGCCGACGTCTTCGCCCGTTTCGGGACGGACCCGCGCGGCTGGACGACCTCGGCGAGGCTCGCCACGGTGGGATGCCGATGAAGATCCTGCAAACCGACGGTGAGCCCGTTGGCGCGGGCATGCCCCACCACCTGGATGTTGCGGATGGAGTCGCCGCCGAGGGCGAAGAAGTCGTCGTTCCGGCCGACCCGGTCGACACGCAGCACCCGGCACCAGATCTCGGCCAGCAGCTCCTCGACCGGGCCTTCGGGCGCCACGTACTCCTGCCCCGCGTCCGCCCGCACCAGCTCCGGATCCGGCAACGCGCGGCGGTCGACCTTCGCTCGCGGCGTCAACGGCAGAGCGTCCAGGAAGACGAACAAGCGGGGAACCATGTACGCCGGAAGCCGCCCGCCCAGCCAGGACCGCACCTCACCCGACGACAGGCCTTCGCCGTCCGCCACCAGGTAGCCGACCAGGTCCACCCCGGCCGCCCCGTCCGGCCGGGTCACCACCACGCACTCGCGAACATCCGGATGCTCGCGCAGGGTGGCTTCGACCTCGCCCAGTTCGACCCGGTAGCCGCGCACCTTGACCATGTGATCGGTCCGGCCCAGGAACTCCACCAGCCCGTCCACCGACCACCGGCCCCGGTCCCCGGTCCGATAGAGACGCTCCCCGGCCCGGAACGGGTGCGGCACGAACCGCTCCGCCGTCAGCCCCGGCCGGCCCAGATAGCCCCGCGCCAGGCAGGGGCCCGACACGTACAACTCGCCCGGAGTCCCCACCGGAACCGGCATGCCGGCCTCGTCGAGAACCCACACCTGGGTGTTGACCAACGGCGAACCCAGCGGCAGAGCACCCGCCGGCACCGAGCCACGCCGGAACACCCCGCACACCGAGAACGTCGTCGTCTCCGTCGGCCCCCAGCAGTTGACCACCTCCAGATTCGGGCAACGCTCCAGAATCCGCGCCACATGACCCGGCGACACCGTCTCGCTGCCGGTCAGGAAACGGCGCAGACCGTCGAACATCCCCGGCTCGTGGTCGACCAGCAACGCGAACAACGACGCCGTCGCGTGCAGCACCGTGACGCCCGCCGCGGCCACCCATTCCGCGATCTCCGCCGGGCCGTATCGTTCGGCCGGCGCCAGGACCAGCCGGGCCCCGCCCACCAGCGGCGCCCACACCTCGAAGGTCGAGTTGTCGAAGGACAGGGGCGCCAGCTGGAGCAGGGTGTCGGCGGCTTCGAGCCGGAGGAACTCGCCGCCGTGCAGCAGCTCGGTGACGTTGCGGTGCCGGGTCACCACGCCCTTCGGCTGCCCGGTCGACCCCGACGTGAAGATCACGTAGCAGCCGTTGTCCGGCCCGGCGCCACCGGGAAGGTTCCCGTCGTCGCCCTCGTCCCACAGGCGGTCGTCCACGGTCCGGACCCACCAGGGCCCGGGCGGCACCCGGTCCGCGGCCGGCGCGTCGGCCAGCACGATGGGGGCGCCCGTCTCGCGCAGCATGTACTCCATGCGCTCGGCCGGGTAGTCGGGCTCGATCGGCACGTAGACACCGCCGGCCTTGAGGACGGCCAGCAGGCACGTGATCGTGGCGAGCGACCGGTCCATGCACAGCGCCACCGGGACGTCCGGGCCGACGCCGAGGTCACGCAGCCGGCGGGCGGCCCGGTTCGCCCGCGCGTTGAGCTCGCCGTAGGTCAGGGCCGTGCCGCCCGACTCCACCGCGACCGCGTCCGGCGCGGCCGCGGCCCGGGCCTCGACCATGCGGTGCACCGGCGCCGGGGGGACGTCGGCCGTCGTCGAGTTCCAGGATTCCAGCAGCGCCCGCTCGTCGTCGCCCAGCAGCGGCGCCGACCGGTGCGCCGCCCCGGGATCGGCCACCATCTCGGTCATCGCCCGCAGGTAGTAGTCGCGGTACAGCAGCACCTGGTCCTGGGTGAGGACGTCGGTGTGGTAGTCCATGCCGAACAGCAGACGGTGGGAGTACGGGTTGCGGACCATGCCGACGTTGAGCGGGAAGTTGGTGGGTTCCACCCGGTCCGTCGCGAAACTGTCGATCTTGCCGTCCTCGATGCGCATGAGGCCGGGGCCGAACGCGCGGTCCAGGACGTGGAAGTGGTTGTGGACGAAGTTCACCTCGAACAGCGGGTCGCCGCCGACCTCACGTTGGAGCGCGCCGAGCGGATACCGGCGGTGCGGCAGCAGCTCGCGCTCGGTCTCGAAGACCGCACGGATCAGGTCGCGCCAGCTGCCGTCGGGCAGCGCGATGCGAAACGGCACGGTGTTGAGGAACATGCCGCGGACCTCGGCTCCGCCCTCCTCCTCCAGCCGCCCGTTGGCGGTGAGCCCCACCAGGAGGTCGGACACGCCGGTGACCAGGCTCATCACCTTGAGGTGGGCGGCCAGCAGCACCGTCTTGAGGGGGATCGCGCACTGGCGGGCGAGGTCGCGCAGGCCGTCGCACAGATCCTCCGGCAGGAGCGTCTCGACGGCGCCGTAGCCCTGGTCGGGGTAGTGGGCGCGCCATTCGTGCGGTTGTGCCCGCCCGGACAGCCGCTCCGGCCGGTCGGACGGGCGGCGCGGCAGCCGGCAGTCCGGGCGGTCGGCGACGCGTTCCAGCCAGAACCGCCGGCTCTCCTCGGACGTCAGGGTCTCCCGCTCGGCGGCGATGAAGTCGCGGTAGGTGGAGTCCGGCGGTGTGAGCACCGGATCCTCGCCGGCCAGCAGCCGCTGGTAGACCTCGGCTATCTCGGAGATGGTGGAGTGCAGGCTCCACCCGTCGAAGATGGCGTGGTGTTCGGTGAGCGTCCACTGGAAGGACTCGTCGGTCAGCCGGTGCAGGGCGAACCGCAGCAGGAGCGGGCGGGAGTGGTCGAACGGGCGCCGCCGCTCGGCCAGCACGTACGCGTCGAGGGCCTCGTCGCGGGCCGCTTCGTCGAGGTGGCGCAGGTCGACCACGGTGAACGGCATCTCGGCGGCGCGGTACACCAGCTGCATCGGCTCGCTGAACCCGCTGAGGTCGAACGCCGTCCGCAGGATGGGGTGGCGGGCGACGACGCGGGCCGTGGCCTCCCGGAAGCGCTCCTCGTCGAACGGGCCGACGATACGCAGCCCGTCCAGGTTGTGGTAGGCCCGGCGCTCGGGGTTGAGCTCCATCTCGTAGACCATGCCCACCTGGAGCTCCGCCATCGGGTAGGCGTCCTCGACCCCGTCCGGCAGCAGGGCCCGGTCCTGGTCGGTCAGCATCGCGAACGGCTCGCGTTCGGGGGCCGTGGCCGTCGGCGCGGTGGTCCGTACGAGGGTGGCCAGCCCGGCCGGTGTCGGGCTGCGGAACAGATCCTGGAGGTCGAAGGCGAGGCCCCTGGTGCGGGCCCGGCCGAGCACGCCGATGCTGCGGATGGAGTCGCCGCCGAGATCGAAGAAGTTGTCGTGCCGGCCGACCCGGTCCACCGCCAGCACCTCGCCCCAGATCTCGGCCAGCAGCTGCTCGACGGGGCCCTGCGGCGGCACGTACTCCTGGGCCAGGTCCGGGCGTACGGCCTCCGGGGCGGGCAGGGCCCGGCGGTCGACCTTGCCCTGCGGGGTGAGCGGCAGCGCGTCCAGGATCACGAAATGGCGGGGCACCATGTAGTCCGGGACCCGCCGCAGCAGCCACGCGCGCAGTTCGTCGGGTGACGGCGCGGTGCCGTCGGCGACCAGGTAGCCGGCCAGGCCGACGTGGCCGTCGGTGTCGCCGCGGGCGATGACGGCCGCCTCCAGCAGGCGCGGATGCTGCCCGAGGACGGCTTCGATCTCGCCGGTCTCGATGCGGTAGCCACGAATCTTCACCTGCGAGTCGGTACGCCCGGCGTACTCCAGCCCGCCTCGTGCGTTCCAGCGGCCGAGGTCGCCGGTGCGGTACAGGCGGCGGCCGGGACGCCCGGTGAGGTGATCGGGCACGAACCGTTCGGCGGTCAGCCCGGGCCGCCCGGTGTAGCCGCGGGTGAGGCCCACGCCACCGACGTGGATCTCGCCGGTCACCCCGGCCGGGCAGGGCCGCCCGTACGCGTCCAGCACGTGCGCGACCACACCGGGCAGGGGCTGCCCGATCGGGGTCGGTTCACGGTCGAGGTCGTCCTCGGCGAGGGCCGCATAGGTGACGTGCACGGTGGTCTCGGTGATGCCGTACATGTTCACGAGCAGGGGTTCGTCGTAGCCGTGCCGGGCGGCCCAGCGCCGGACCGAGGGCCGGTGCAGTGCCTCGCCGCCGAACACCACGGCCCGCAGCGACAGCTCGCCGCCGGCCTGCTCGTCCGCCGTCTCGAACTGCCGGAACGCCGACGGTGTCTGGCTGAGGATCGTCACCCGTTCGTCGCGGACGAGCCGGTGGAACGCGCCGGCGTCGCGGCTCACGTCGTACGGCACCACGACCAGGCGCCCGCCGGTGGTCAGCGCACCCCAGATCTCCCACACCGAGAAGTCGAACGCGAAACTGTGGAAGAACGTCCACACGTCGTCCGGGCCGAACGGCAGCCGCTCCCGGACGCCGCTCAGGAGTCCCAGGACGTTGCCGTGGGTCACCGTGGTGCCCTTCGGCTGGCCGGTCGACCCCGAGGTGAAGATGACGTAGCAGGCGTTGCCGGGTCCCACCTCGGGCAGTACGGCTTGCGTGTCCGGGCTCCCGTCGTCGATCGCACCGGCGTCGGCGACGCGCCACGGGCCGTCCGGGACCGTCCCGGCGGTCGGCGGATGGATCAGGACGATCCGCGCGCCGACCTCGCGCAGCATGAACGCCATGCGGTCGGCGGGAAACGCCGTGTCCAGGGGTACGTACACGCCGCCGGCCCGCAGGATCGCGAGGCAGGCCACCACCGTCTCCGGCGACCGCGTCATGCAGACGCCGACGCGGTCCTCCGGCCCCACGCCCATCGCCCGCAGCCGACGGGCCAGCGCCGCGCTGCGCCGCTCCAGTTCCGCGTACGTGAGCGTCTCCCCGGCGCCGGTGATCGCCACCGCGTCCGGCCGCGCGGCGGCGCCACGCAAAACGAGGTCGTGGATCGTGCCGCCGGGTGCCGGACGTTCCTCGCCCGACCAGCGCCGCAGTCTGCCGGCCTCGTCCTCGGATGCCAGCTCGATCCGGCTGAGCGCGACGTCCGGGTCGGCGACGACCCCTCGCAGCAGGGTCTCCCAGTGGCTGACGAGGGTCCGCACGGTCGCGGCGTCGAACAGGTCGGTCGCGTATTCCACGTCGAGCCGCAGCCCGTTCGGTCCCCGGTAGACCGACCAGGTGAGGTCGTACTTCGCCGTGCCGGTGTCGATGTCGGCGCGCTCGATGCCGACGCCGTCGTCGAGCACCTCGGCGGCGTCCTCCTCGTGCAGGCCGAACATGACCTGGACGACCGGGCTGAAGCTGAGGTCACGCGCCGGGTGCAGATGGTTCACGGCGAGGTCGAACGGCATCCGGCTGCGCGACAGGGCGTCCAGGACCCCGGCCCGGGTGCGGGTGACGAGCTCACGGAAGGTCGGGTCGCCGTCCAGGCTGGTCCGGATGACCAGCGAGTCCGCGAAGAAGCCGACCATCTCGTCGAGCGCCGCCGGCCCCCGGCCCGCCGTCGGTGAGCCGAGCACGATGTCGTCGCTGCCCGCGTGCCGGGCCACGAGGGCCTGGAAGGCGGCGAGGAGCGCGACGTACGGGGTCACCCCCTCCCCGGCGGCGAACTTCTCCAAAGCCGCGACGGGGATGCCGGACAGTGTGAACCGGTCGGTGCGGCCGCGGTAGCTGAGTTCGCCCGGACGCGGCCGGTCGGCGCCGAGGTCGAGGACGTCCGGCGCGCCGGCCAGGGCGTGGGTCCACGCCTGCAGGGCACGGTCGGTGGCCTCGCCGGTCAGCTTCTCGCGCTGCCACAGGGCGTAGTCGGCGTACTGCACGGCCAGCGGTTCGCCGGGCGCCGCGCCGGTCCGGTAGGCCGCGATGAGCTGGCGTTGGAAGACGCCGAACGACCAGCCGTCGAAGGCGATGTGGTGGAAGGTCAGCTGAAGCCAGTGGGTCTGCGGGGCCAGCCGGAACAGGTGCGCCCGGACCATCGGGCCCGCCGCGAGATCGAAGGGACGTCGCGCGTCCTGTTCGGCGAGCTGTTCGGCCCGCTCCCGCGCCGCGTCCTCCCCCAGCTCCGCGAGGTCGGTCACCGGGCACGGCAGTTCCCGGCTTTCGGTCACCCGCTGGCGGGGGCCGCCGGGGCCCTCCTCGTACACGGTGAACAGCACGTCGTGCCGGGCGGCCACGGCCCGGACGGCGCCGATGAGACGGTCGGCGTCCAGCGGGCCGGTCAGGCGCAGCGTGACCGGCATGGTGAACACCGGCCGGCCCGCCAGCCAGCGGTCGAGGAACCACAGCCGTTGCTGGCCGTGCGACAGCGGACCTCGTTGCGCTGTACGGGGTCGTAATGCCGCGGCGGCGGATGCGTGGTGGCTTTCCATGATTCCCTTCCCGCTGATTTTCAAAGGCGCTCGGCAGAGTCTTGCCAAAGGGATCGGAAGTCAGGCTAGGGAGCGCCGATCAAGTGGGTCAAGGGAGCACGGAAGCCAAATGCGGTGGCGATAGAGAAGCGATAGCGGCCGAGATGAATAGCAATTGTTTGGTTTACTTCGCGATCCCGGCGTGGTTAAGATAATCGCCGTTCGCGGGCTTTTGAAGGAGACGGCATGGGCGGGGACTCGCCAGTGCAGGCGCTCGACGGCTCGGCATTCGTGACCAGGCGGGGACTCGTCCTGCCGCACCAGATGCCGTTCGACAGGTGGCTCGGAGTCGGTGGCTATCTCTGCGATGTGTACAGCTCCTCGGCGTGGTGCCTCGGGGATTGGCTCGTCTACGGGGAGACCGCCTACCGCGGCCGGTATCAGGACGCCGTGAAGCTCACCCAGCTGGACTACCAGACGCTGCGCAACCATGCCTGGGTGGCGCGGCGCTTTCCGATGTCCCGGCGCCGGGAGGGGCTGAGCTTCACCCACCACGCCGAGGTGGCCGCCCTTTCCGAACCCGAGCAGGAGTTCTGGCTGCGCAAGGCGGAGGAGTACGCCTGGTCGGCGAAACGTCTGCGCCGGGAGGTGAAGGACAGCCTGCTGGAACGGACCGACGACGGCCATGGTGGGCGGGCCGGCGGGGCGGGCCGGGGCGCCGTCGCGGTGCTCAACATGTCGATCCCGGTGGAGCGCCTCGAGTCGTTTCAGCAGGCCGCGAGCAGGCTCGGCCTCCCCTTGGAGACCTGGGCGGAACGGGCGCTGGCCAGCGCGGCGGCCCAGGCGTGCGACGAGCAACCGCGGCTCACCGCCACGAGGTCACCGCACGCAACAGGTCGGCGGAAGCGTTCATGAAGTCGTGGTGCCCGCCGTCGACGACCCGGAACTCGACCGACTCCGCGTAGTCGCGCCACCCCTGGAGCCCGTCCAGGCTCACCTCGTCGTCGTCGCGCCAGTGCAGCACGACGATGGGGATTCCGACGTCGATCGGCTCCGCCCGGCGGTACTCGCGTGCGGCGTCGAGGTCGCGCAGGAGCACCGACATACCCATCCGGACCATGTCCGGCCACGGTTCGAGCCCACGGCTGCGCATCACCGACTCCAGTTCCGCGCGTAGTTCGGGCTCGGTCATGGTGAGCATCCGGTCGCGCGCGGAGTCGTGCGGGGCGAGCTGACCCGACACGTACAGGCATGCGGGCCGGGGCAGGCCCCGTTCGCGGAGGACCACCGCCGCCTCGAAGGCGGGCAGCGCTCCGGCGCAGTGTCCGAAGAACGCGTACGGGCGGTCGAGTGCCGGGCCCAGCCCGTCGGCCAGGTCGGCGGCCAGCCTCCGGTAGGTGCCGTAGTGGGGTTCGGCCAGCCGGTTCTCACGGCCGGGGAACTGCACCGGGCAGACCTCGACGTCGCCGACCGTGTGCGGCCAGGCCCGGAAGGCCGAGGCTCCGGCCCCGGAGTACGGAAAGCAGAAGACCCGCGCACGGGAGTCGGCGGACACCGGCCGGACGAGCCAGGAGCCGGCGCTCATGGCAGCGATTCCATGTAAGCGGAGATCGACGCGATCGTCGGATGGGCGTACATCTCGTCCATCGGTATTTCGTAGCCCATTTCGTCGATGTAGGCCCGCTGAATTCTGGCCATGATCACGGAATGGCCGCCGAGGGCGAAGAAGTCCTGCTCGGGCGTTATATCGGAACGCTCCAGCTCGCGGCACCAGATGGTGCGCACCTCATCCACGAACACCCTGTTCCTTTCGCCGGTCACGGAGTACGTCCAGCAATGCGAACCGGTCCGACTTCCCGTGCGGGCTCAGCGGGATCCGGGGAATGCTGACGAACTCGGCCGGCACCATGTTGCGTGGCAACGTCTCCAGCAGCCGCGCGCCCAACTCGGCGCCGGCCAGATCGTCGCCCTCCGGCACCACGAACGCGATCAGCTCGGTGTCACCGGCGTCGGTGGACCTGCTCACCACGGCGGCCTGCCGGACCCCGGCCAGCCGGGTCAGCGCCCGCTCGACATCGGCCGGGTCGATGCGCATCCCCCGCACCTTCACCTGCGCGTCCATGCGCCCGGCGACGACCAGGTCGCCGTCCTCGTTCACGTAGCCGCGGTCGCCGGTGCGGTAGAGCCGGCGCGGCACACCGTCCACCTCGACCGTCGTGAAACGCTGCGACTCGGGCCCCGCGCCGTTGAGGTAGCCCGCACCGACCCCCGCTCCGGAGATGCCGATCTCGCCGTACTCCCCCGCCCCGACGCCGCGCATCCGCTCGTCGAGAACGTGGATGTCGGTGTTGTGCACGGGACGGCCGACCGGTGCGATCTCGTGGTCGCCGGGCCGGTAGCCGGCGAGGTCGAAGGAGGTCGCGACGTCCGTGCACTCGGCCACGCCGTACTGATGCAGCAGGGCACACCCGCCCGGCTCGCGCCCGACGAGGTCGCGGAGCCGTTCGACATGCAGCGGCTCCCCGCCGAACAGGACCTGGTCCAGTTCGGTGAGGGCGGTCCCGCCGGACGCCTTCTCCCAGTCCGCCAGCAGGTAGAGGGTGCTGGACGCGCAGTGCACCGTGCGGATGTCGTGGCGCTGCAGCATGCGGTAGGCCATGGCCGGGTCGAAATGGCGGCTGGCGACCAGATGCTGCGTGGCTCCGCAGAACAGCGGTGTCATCAGGCTGCGCTGGGACAGATCGAATCCGAACGCGCTGACGACGAGGTGGTGCGATCCGCGATGCAGACCGAACGCGTCCTGGAGCCAGTTCAGCAGGTTGAACCAGCCCTCGTGGCGCACCGCGGTCAGCTTCGGGATGCCGGTCGACCCGGACGTGAAGATCGCGTAGCACAGGTCGTCGCCGGTGACCGTGACGTCCGGCGCGGTCGCCGGGCGGCTCTCGAGGTCGGTCCGCAGCGCGTCGAGGTCGGCGATCTCCGCCGTCGCCGACTCGACCAGCTCCGCCGTCGCCGGGGAGGCGACGATCAGGGCGAGATCGGGAACCTGCCCCAGCAGCAGCCGCAGCCGCGCCGGCGGATAGGTGGGATCGAGCGGTACGTAGGCCGCTCCCGCCTTCAGCACTCCGAGGACGGCGACGAGCAGGTCGATCGAGTAGCGCAGGCAGACACCGACCAGGGCGCCCCGGCCGTATCCCCGCGACACGAGCAGGCGGGCGAACCGGTTGGCCCTGGCGTCCAGCTCCCCGTACGTCACGTGTTCCCCGCCGCAGACCACGGCGACCGCGTCGGGTGCCGCCCCGGCGTACCTCTCGAAACGCTGGTGGACGACGGGGGCCGGGGGCAGGGCCACCCGCTTTCCGCGCATCATCATGATCTGGTCCGCCTCCAGCCGCGCCTGTCTTGTTGGCGAGACATCCGAGTCGGACGGTAGGACCGGGGCGATCGATGCCACAAGAACGGCGCGACCGCCGGGCCCCACCCACCGTCGCGGCCTGTTTCGGCGCCGGCGGTTCGTGCGACCATGGCCGGCCGGGGAGCCGCCTCCGTGTCACATGAAGTTGCGGGTGTGCAGGGCGGACAGTTCGGCGGCCTCGTCGTCGGGAAAGCCGAGCCGGGAAAGGTGCCGGCGGCGGCCGGTGTCCATGTCCTCCTGTAACCGCTGCACGGCGAGGTGGCCGCGGCCGAGCGCCTCCGGCGTCCACTCCCCCGCGGCCAGAAGCAGCAGGGCGTCGAACACGTCCTGGTTGAGGCCGGCGGTATCGATCAGCACGTCATGACGGCGTTCGACGGCCGCCCGAAGCCTGCCGAGCATGGTGGGGTCCGAGGCCGACTGATGTTCGAGGTGGGCGACGCCGAATGCCACGTGCCGGGCTTCGTCGGCGCGGGCCAGCCGGGTGACCGCCCGGGTCACCGGGTCGGGGGCGTGCCGGTCGAGGAAGGTGAGCAGGTGCACGAAGGTGCCCTCGCCGAGCACCGACAGCAGGAACGAGGCGAGCGTGAAGTCGGGCTCGGCCAGCAGCGACGCGAGCGACGCCCGGCCGCCGGCCGACGAGCTGCCCATCCGGCCGCCGGTGTGCAGTGCCCGCCGGGTGAAGACGTCGACATGCCGGGCCTCGTCGGCGGCCTGGACGGCGAGCAATCCGACCACCTCGCGGAAGTGCGGGTGGACGCGGGTCAGCAGGCGTGCCGGGATGACCAGGGCGGCCTGCTCGTTCTCCACCAGATAGGTCATGATCTGCACGACCGCGGCCTCGATGTCCGCGGGCAGGGCGAACGTCGCGTCCCAGGGGATCGCGGTGGCCGGGTTCCATTGGGAGGCCGCGGCCTGGGCGTAGAGCCGGGGCGCCAGGTCGGCCCAGACCACATCGCGGTCGCTGAGGTCGTAGGCCGGGTCGGGACCGCCGGCTTCCAGCAGGGCGCCGCGGGCGGCCAGGCCCCAGTGCCCGGGCGGGCGGCGGGTGACGGTGCCGGGCTCGCCGGCCCGTTCCGCCTGAGCCCAGCGGTGGGCGTCCCGGCGGCCCGTGACCACCTCGACGCCGCCGTCCGGGGTGGTGCTGGTGCCGTGACCGGCCGAGCGGCACCAGGCCCGCAGGTGCAGGGTGAGGAACGGGTCGCGGCCGGTGACCGTGACGGTGCTGCCCGGAGGCAGGCCGGCCAGGGTCTTCCGCACCAGCAGGCGTCCGCCGGCGTCGAAGGCCAGGCCGGCCAGGTCCAGGTTCACGGCCGGTACCCGGCAGCGGTCACGGCACCCGTCGCGTCATAGAAGCCGGACGCGGTGACGGCCGCCTCCAGCAGGTCGTATCCATCGGTGCGGCCCTCTTCCCAGGAGGTCAGACCTTCAAGATCCAAGAGCCCGCGTACGGCCGGATCGGCGTACGACATCGACCGCAGCAACTCCTCGAACCGTGCGACCAGGGCCGGGTCGGCGGCGCCGGTGACGGTCATGTTGCAGTGGTCGTAGCGGGCGGTGGTGGTGAGCAGCCGGGTGCTTCCGGACGGCAGAACGCCCTCCTTGGTGAAGAGCAGATGGTTGCCGTCGAGCACGCAGGCGGCGTCGACATCGCCGGCGATCAGGGCGCGGGCGGCGTCGCGTTCCCCGCCGACGTGGTCGCCGTGCAGGCCGACGCCGACGTCGAAGCGGTGGACGGTGAAGTCGGTGCCGGGTTGTAGACCACACCCGCGCAGGTGTTCGAGCGGCAGCAGGGTGGCCTGTGGCGAGTCGACGGCGCCGGTGGCGACCGTCCGGCCCCGCAGGTCGCCGACCGCGGTGATCCCGCTGTCGGCGCGCACCACGACGGCGGTCGCCAGGTCGCGGTCGGTGTCACGCATGACCAGGGCCCGTATCGGCAGGTCCCGCGCTTCGGCGAGCCGCCGGGCCCGGATCCAGGCCAGAGGGGAATTCCACGCCGCGTCGATGCGCCCGGCGACCAGGTCCTCGACCTGCCGCTCGTAGTGGGAGTAGAGGACGTAGTCGAACGGCAGGCCGGCCGCGGTCAGCCAGGCCCGGAAGCCGTCCCAGATGGTCACCACCTTCGGGTCGTAGGCGACCGCCCCCATGGTGAAGGTGGTCATGCCGACGCCTCCGGGGTGTCGAACAGCGGCAGGCCGAGGGCCGCACGGCCGGTGAAGTCGTGCAACGCCTCGGTGGTCGGTGCCATCACCCGGGCGGCGAGGGCGTCGCGGAAGTGCCGTTCGATGCCGAGCTCCTTACGGAACGCCGATCCGCCGCCACCCATCTCCCGAGCGCTGGTCAGCCCCAGCAGTCCCGCCGAGCCGAGGGCTGTGATCGCCGCTCTCGGATAGTCTCCGGTCCGGTCGACGTCGGCCGCACGCGGCCGGACCTCCGTGTCCAGGACAGCCTGCAGCGCGGCCCGATACGCGGTCATGTTTCCGTTACCTTTCAGTGCGCTTTAGTGAGCACACGGTTGGTAGTCCTGCCTTGCGGCGGGACGGTCCCGGTCTGACCGGCGGATGCCGTGCCGGGTTGACGCTTCACGGCCACCTGCCCGCGTACGCGGGTCTTCTGGTCGGCTCCACGTCCTGCCACCGGGCCACTCCCGGCGGTGTCGAACTGCGCCGCGAGAGCGGCCAGGTTGAGTGCGGCGTTGCGGTCGCGATCAAGGATCAGGCCGCACGCCGCACAGGCATATTCGCGCTCGGAAAGGGCGAGCTTGGTTTTCACCGCGCCGCAGCCCGAGCAGGTCTTGCTGGAGGGATACCAGCGGTCGGCCACGAGCAGCCGGCCGCCGTTCCAGGTGGTCTTGTACGCCAGCTGCCGCCGGATCTCGGCGAACCCGGCGTCGGCGATGTGCCGGGCCAGCCTGTGGTTGGCGAGCATCCCGGTCACGTTGAGGTCTTCGACCACGACCGTGCCATGCTCACGGGCGAGCCGGGTGGTCAGTTTGTGCAGGCCGTCGCGGCGCAGGTTGGCCACCCTGGCGTGGGCGCGGCCGAGCCGGGCGGCTGCCCGTTGCCAGCGTTTCGACGGCCGTTGTCCAGTGCGCCCGTCCGGGCCGGTCTTACGCGACAGCGCCCGTCCCAGCGCCCGCATCTGCTGCTGCGCTCCGGCCAGATGCCGCGGGTTGTCGACCAACTCGCCCGTGGACAGCACCGCGAGGTGTTTGATGCCCACGTCGACCCCCACCACGCTGCCGGGCTGGGCCGGTGCCCGTTCGGCGCGTTCGACCTCGACGGTGAACGACACGTGCCAGCGCCCACCGTCACGGCGCACGGTCGCGGACATGATCCGGGCCGTGCCCGCTTCGAGGCGGCGGGCGAGTTTGCGGGCCGACTCGTGCAGTTTCAGGCGGCCCAGGCGCGGGAGGACGACGTGCATCCGGTCCGGTTCGACCCGGATCGCGCCGGTGGTGAACCGCACGGACGGTGTGGTGCGGCGGCGGGACTTGAACCGGGGGAACCCGCTCGGTCGCCCGGCCCGTTTGCCGGTGCGTGAGTCGGCCCAGGTCTTCAAGCCGCGAGCCAGGGCGTCCAGGCCGGTGTTGAACGCTTCCTTGGACACCTCGCCCCACCACGGAGCCACCTCGGGCTTCGCTGCGTTCCACGCCTTACGCAGCCCGGCCAGCGACCACGACAGCGACGGGGTCAGAAGTTCGTCCGGGACACTGTAGGACCGTTCCGCCGCGCGCTGGCCCATCACGGCCTTGACCTTCGCGAGGGCCCAGTTGTGGGCGACGCGGGCCGCCCCCGCGTGCGCGAGCATGTCGCGTTCCTGACCGGGCGTGAGGTCGAGGGCGAACCGGTACGCCTGGATCGTTGTCACGCCGGGTCCTCGGTGGCGGCTTCGACCGCACGGCGGGCGCGGTTCGCGGCAGCGCGACGGCCGTACAGCCGCGCACACAGCGAGGTCAGGATTTCGGTCACGTCGCGGACCAGGTCGTCGTCGACCTCGGCCGGATCGACGACGAGCAGGCGCCTGCCCTGCGCGGACAGGACCGCCTCGACGTACTCGGCGCCGAAGCGTGCGAACCGGTCGCGGTGCTCGACCACGATCGTGGACACGGCGGGGTCGCGCAGCAGGGCGAGGAACTTCTTGCGGTGCCCGTTGAGCACCGAGCCGACCTCGGTCACCACTCGGTCCACGGCGAGCTTCCGGCCGGTGGCCCACACCGTCACCCGAGCGACCTGTCGGTCCAGGTCCGGCTTCTGGTCAGCCGACGACACCCGGGCATACACCACCGTCTGCCCGACCTCGGCCGGCGTTCCGGTGACCGGCTCGCCGACCATGATGAGGCGGCCGAGACGGTAAGCGGGAATGGGCAGCGTCCCGGACTCGTAACGCCGACGTGCCGTCGCGTACGAGATCCCCGTGGCCGCTGCCCATTCCTTCAAGTTCACGATATCGACTTTAGGTGACTAATGAGCACTAATGACAACCGACATGCCGGCAGTTGTTAACCCCCATGGTGGTTGCGGCGCCAACCCCCGGGGCGGTTCTGATGCTGAGCAAGTCAGCCCAGGTCATCGACGCTGGTGCCCTTGCCTCGGGGATTGACCATGCCTTTACTGCACGGCACGATACCCCGAAAAGCCCCATTTGTTCCAGAGGGCCCGATCAATGTCGGACTCGCCAGAACCCCGCCGACAGCGGCGGGCAGGACCGGGAATCCCCGATCCTGCCCACCCGAGCTACATCGCCATCGAACCGGCCAGCACCGCCGCGGGAAGCAGCGCCACCGTGACCGTCATCGCTTGGACCACGCGCCGGGAACCGGGCCCACCCAGCTCCGTCACGTCACCGCGACCAGCGATCACCGCCAACGACAACGGAATGGTGAAAGCGGCACCGAACACCAGCCCACTCCATTGCGGGGCGACGTGCAACAGCGCAGCGATCATTACCACCCAGGTTGACGCCGAAACCCGGAACGTGGTCCACATCGTACCGGTGTCGAGACCCCAGATCATCGGCGCCACCCACTGCGGAAGGTCATCACGCTGGGCCAATGCCTTCGACGTCTGACGTCGTAGGCCCGGCGCATATGAATCGTTCCGGATGGCTCTGATGTCGAAGACGGCTCCGACCGCCGCCAGACCAACGCACACGGCGACAGCGACCCGGTCATCGATGTAACTACTGACGACACTTCCGATCTGATAAAGCAAACCCACGACGAGCCCGGCCATCGCGACATGCGCGACGGAGAGAGTCAGCAAGAACCGTAGCCAGTCGCGGATCGTCTTCCTCGAACCCCCTTGCACGAAGGGGCGGATTACTCCGATGAATGACTGGCCTCAAGGGCTGAACAGTTGCGCGAAGCCGGCCATCGCGGCCACACCGACGATCCAGATATCTACCATACGTACCAGATGGAACAGGCGAACGGGCCCGTCCAGCAGTTGGATCCCGTCGTGCACTCGCCGCATCCGTAGGTCCGGCTGCCGCTGACACATGTCCAGTAGCTGCGCCGGTAGCCCGAGGGGCAGGTGTAGCGGTCCTTGCTGACGGCATAGTGGCACTGATTGCATTTGGCCAGCGAACAGCAGGGCGAGCCCTGGCAGTCCGCCACCGCCGGCGAGGCCTTCAGGACGGTCGCGAGACCGGCGATGACCGCGGTGGCGGCACCGAGAACAGCGAACCGCCGACCCGTCGGCCTTTCGACGACGGATGCGGTTCCGGTCGGGGTCACACATTCCAGAGTGGTGCTCATAGTCGTACAGTTCCTTCCTTGGCGAAGGGAAGCGGAGGCGTCATGTCCGGTGCCATCTCACGAGGTTTCAACAACGGCTGCAACTGCCGGAACGAGG
This sequence comes from Actinoplanes flavus, assembly GCF_017592555.1. GTDB lineage: Bacteria > Actinomycetota > Actinomycetes > Mycobacteriales > Micromonosporaceae > Actinoplanes > Actinoplanes flavus. The sequence continues at coordinate 116,171 of NZ_JAGFNS010000021.1, forward strand.
GTAGGGTCTGCGCCAGGAACGGCTCACCGGAACCGTAGATGATCACCGCCGGAACGGTGTCGATGCCGATTGCCTGGGCGACGCTGCCGTCAACATCGACAGTCGTACGGGCCAGCGGCACACCCAGCCCCTCAAGCCAGAGCCGACCCTCGTCCTCGGAATGGGCGTGCTGCAACACGATCCAGACGAGGTCGAAATCCCTGCGGCGCAGGCCTTCCACGATGGACCGGCACGTGCTGCAGGAGACGGAGACGAAAAGAACGGGCAAGTACGATTGCTGATCGAGCTCCGCCGGCAAGCCGACCAAGGACGGCTTCACTGATCCGTCGGATGCGAACGGAATCGGCGAAGGATTGTCTTCCAGTTTGAGGGCGGCGCGGATCAGTTCCAGGCTCTGATATTGGTCGACCAAGGCGAAGACACAGATCAGGACGATGACACTCAAGGCCGCGACGAGGACCCAGAGGAATCCCATTGACTCTCCAACATCTTGAGGTAGCTCCAGTTCCTGAGAGCCAGCGGCCGCAACTGGAAGGCGATCACCGCAAGGCTCAGCGAAACTGCGACAACAGCGACCCAGGCGGCTCCGACGAAATCGTCCGACGTGCCGGAACGTGCCACCCAGGCAACGGAAAGCCACACCGGCAGGAGCGCGATCTGCATCCATCCGAGGTTGGATTCGGTGCCCCGGCCGAGGCAGGCGCACCGCACGACCTCACCTCGCGTCATGGCCAGCAGCGCCGCCCCCGCGAAGGATGATCCGAGCCCGACGACCATCGCTGTCGTCACCAGTGATCGAGGGGCCGTCAGCAACAGGATGGCGGTGGTCAGCTCCACGGCGATGAGAACGAAGTTCAGCACGCCGGGCGCCGGCAACCGCAGACCCTGCAACGTCTGCCGCATGACCTTGGGAGCTACGAGCTTCTGCCCCGCGGAGTAGAGCAACACGGCTGCGGCGACGAAACGCACCGCAGCGTCGAGCAGCGGCGGCATGTCAGGCAGCTTGGACCGCCATGACCTGGGCCTCGGGGAGCTCGGTGTCCAGAACACAGACCCGGACTCGCTTCGACTTCTGCGCCTCGAGCAGCGGCGACGCGACGACACGCTCGCCGGCCACCTCGTAGGCGCCGTCCGAGAGCTTCTTCGGCTTGCCCACCAGCCAGTGGACCACCGGAACGGCCGCGACCGCGAACCCGTCCCAGTTGTCGGTGACCGTGACGAGATCGCCCGGACGCGGCGTGATGCCCTCCGGGAAACCCGCGAACGGCACCTGCTCCGGCTTGATCACCTTCTTGAAGTGGGCCTGCTGCGGCGCCGCCACGAAACCTCGGCCACCACCGGCGGAGGACACACGCCCGAGGTCACCTCTCGATTTGGCCTGGCTGGCGTCCGGGGCCTGAGCCGGAGCCGCCGAAGCGGATCGCCCGGCCACTGCGACCACCGCGACTGCCGACCCGGCGACCGCCCCGACCCTCATGATCTGTCGACGCGAGATCCCCAGTCCTTGATCCATGAAACACCCCCGTGAAGGCTCAAGTGATGTGCATCGATCCTGCAACGCCCGTCCGAATTTGACAACCCCTCAAGGTCATCCCATCTGGAGGGATCGGACGCGATGCCGCCCCGGACCCGCGTTCAGCATGCCGAATATTGCCGACCGCCGACAATATGAACAACCAGCGAACACCGGCGAAAATCGATTGTTCTCGGCTCCACATGATGCACGGTTCAGGGGCTGCGCCCCCATACGGCCGGGCGGGCCGATCGTGGCCGATCCGGAAAGGCAGGACGAACCGCAGGCGCTCAAGGGAGTCCCACCACTTCGAAAGGAACCGGGCGCGACACGTCACCAACGGTTGCCCGAAGAAACAGGAGATGCGGCTCACCGGCCCTCCCCAGCCTCCTGAGCTGGGCAGATACACTGCCAGAAGACTTCGCCGGAGTGCATGTCACGCAGGGGTGGTGTCGCCGTGAAGACAGGGCGCCCTGGTCACGGCCTCCATTGCCGAATCGATCCGGCAAGAGGCAGCGCCCGGTCATGGACGACCCTGAAACACTCCCCCGTCGCGACGACTGCAAAGGATGTTCCCATATTGTGGATCACACCCGTGATCCCATCGAGGTCCTCGAAAATGGCAAGCCCACCGAACGAATTCGAGTCGTCATTCTTCCCGGAAGCCAGCCGGACATTCGACGGAAAACATCCCCTCTGCCGCCCGTCGAGGAATTGACCGTCACGTTGCTCCCAGATCCAGCACGTGACCTGGGCAAACGGACCGGCGCCGATTCGGATCAACCCTCGAAATGCCCGCGCGGCCGTTTCGGCGTCATCCGGCGCGGCCGAGGCCGGCGAGTCGCGAGATGAACGCGTGGAAGAACGGCAAAGCTACGGACAGCCCTGCCAGCAACGACACCGGGGAACGTGGGCTGCTGTGGCGGGACGCGGTCTCCACGGACGTGTTCGAGTGCGCCAGTGTGGACGCCGCAGAGGCGCTCGGGAACTGGAAGTCGTCGAAGACCGGAAAGCGTCGGGGCCGCAAGGTCCTGTTCCCGAAGTTCCGGGCCAAACATAAGGACAAGCCCCGGTATCGGCTCGTCCTGGACACCATGCCCCCGCTGCTGCACGCCCGCGGCGACGCCCGGCGCCGGGCCGACCAGTTGTCGACCATGACCGACCGTCCGGATGCCGCCGGTGACGTCGCTCGCCGGGGGGCCGTTCGCCGTACGGCGCTGGTCACCGCGGGAGTGCTGGACCGGACGGCGGCGGCTCCGGAAGGCGCTGTCGCCGCCGGCGACTGGCTGGTCGACCGGGTCGTCTGGAAGGGCTGGGCGGCCGCGCTGCGCCGGGCCGTCGACGAGTGGGCGGCGGCGAACCCGCTGTCGCCCGGTCTGGCGCCGGAGGCGGCTGTGCGCCGGGCCGGCATCCCGGATCCACGGCTGATCGGCGCTCTCGCCGCCGAGGCCGGGCTCGTGGTCGACAACCATGGGGTACGCGGCAGGGAGACCGGGATCCGGTTCCCGGAGCCGGTGCGCCCGCGCGTTGGAGGAATCTGTGGCGGGCTGCGTGACGCCCCGTTCGCGGCACCCGGCGCCGCGGACCTTGCCCGGCAGGGGCTGTCCCGGCGACACCTGGCCGCCGCCGTCGCCTCGGGCTTGCTGTACCGGGTCGCCGACGGCGTCTATCTGCTGCCCGACGCGCTGCCCGAGGCGGTGCGCCGGCTCGCCGGGCTGGGGCAGCCGTTCACGGTGAGTCAGGCCCGTGCGGTGTGGGACACCAGTCGTCGCGTGGCGGTGCCGCTGCTCGAACATCTCGACCAGCGGGGCCTCACCTGCCGCATCGACGCGGCGCACCGCATCGTCCGCCGATAGCCGAGGACGGCCGGGGTGGCGCCGTCCAGGGTGAGTCCGGTCAGCGGTGGAGGCCGCGTACGACGGTGGCGATGACGTTGTCGACCGGGATGAATCCGAGGTGGCGCGAGTCGAGGCTCTGCGCGGGGTTGTCGCCGAGCACGACCAGGTGGCCGGCGGGTACCCGGTCGGCGGTCATGCCGGCCGGTGCCGTTTCGTGGGGACCCGCGCCGACCCGTTTGATCAGCAGCGGTCCCTCCGACGATCCCGGTACCCCGGCGGGGTGCGGGTTGCGGAACACCACCACGTCACCGGGCCGGGGAACGGCCCGACGACGGCGGCGCCGGGCGATGAGCCGTTCGCCGTCGTGGTAGGTCGGCAGCATGCTGGGGCCACGGACGACGGCCACCAGCATGCTGGTTCGGATCCATATCGCACCGCTCGCCGCCAGGGCGAGCGCCGCGATGCCGATGACGAGAATCTGGGTCTCCTGTCCTGGAACTCTGCTGCCGGACGCCGGATCGCGCGTCGGCGCCCGGCAGCAGGAATTCTGTCAGCAGCGGTCCGGTGGCCGCCGGGACAGATGCCTTCAGCAGTTGAAGGTGACCTTCGGCGGGCAGTTGTCGTAGTGGATGGTGGTCCGCACGCGGACTCCCAGTGTGCCGTTGGTGCAGAAGCCGTCGATCTGCCGGTCCGTGCTGAGGTACCTGCAGGCCGCGTCCGCGGTGACGGTCGGGGCGACCTTCTCCAGCAGGTGGTCGGCGAGCCGGTTGATGAATCGCATGTCTTCTCCCTCGTGATGGCAGGCCGGTCGGTCACCGCCTGTCGATGGGTGGAAATCTGCTACGCGGTACCTGTGGCCGGGTCAGCTCTTCACCGGTCAGCCCGGTATGACGATGACCTTGGTCGAGCAGACGGAGGTCCGCTTCGACGGGCAGTTGTCGTAGTAGGTGACGGTCCAGGCGCGGAACCCGGAGCTGCAACTGAGGTCCTGGGCCAGGTAGTGGTCAGCGCTGAGGTACTTGCACGCCGCGTCCGCGGTGACGGTCGGGGCGAGCTTTTCCAGGAGGCGGTCGGCGAGCTTGTCGATGATGCGCATGTCTTCTCCCTCGTGATGGCGGCCGCGGTGCCGGGGCCGTTCGGTCACCTGCCGGTCGGCGGGCGTAGCTCTGGTACGGCGGGTTGGTAACCGGAGGCCTGAAGGTTGAAGAGACGGGCGTAGGGGCCGTCACTGTCCATCAGGGTGGCGTGGTCGCCGCGTTCCACGGCGGCGCCGTCCGACAGGACGACGATCGTGTCGGCGTCGCGTACGGCGCTGAGCCGGTGTGAGATCAGCAGGGCGGTGGCGCCGCCGCGCAGGGTGCGCAGCCGGGTGTGTACCTCGTGCTCAGCGTCGGCGTCGAGTCCCGCGCTCGGCTCGTCGAGGATCAGCAGGTCGCAGCCGGTGCGCATGAAGGACCGGGCCAGCGCGAGTCGCTGCCACTGCCCGCCCGACAGCAGAACGCCCTCGGTGTTCTCGGGCGTGTCCTCGGGCGAGAAGTACCGGGTCAGCAGGGTGTCGTACCCGCGCGGGAGCTTTTCGACCGTGGTGTGGCAGCCGGCCTGCTCGGCGGCGGACACGATGGCCTGACGGTCGTCGAGCCAGTGGATGTCGCCGAGCCCGATGTTCTCCGCGGCGCTCAGGTCGTAGGCCATGAAGTCCTGGAAGACCGCGCTGACCCGGCGGCGGAGCTCGTCGACCGGGAACTGCCGCAGGTCGACGCCGTCCCACAGCACCGCGCCGCGAGTGGGGTCGTAGAACCGGCACAACAGCTTGATGAGTGTGCTCTTGCCGGCCCCGTTGAGGCCGACCAGGGCGGTCGTGGAGCCGGCGGTGATGGTCAGGTTGACACCCCGCAGGATCCAGGGCAGCGACGGGCCGTAACGGAACCAGACGTCACGTAGTTCGATGCGGTCGCGTAGCGGCGGGACGGGCAGCACCGGCCGGTCCGGCAGCGGGGCCAGGTCGGCCGGCGCCTGCACCACGTGCTGGTAATGGGCGAAGACGAGCAGTGCCTGATGGGTACGGGCGATGCCGGCGATGATCGAGCCCAGGGTGGTCTGCACCCCGGCGACGGCGGCGGTGAACACGACGATGTCGCCGATCACCAGCTGGCCGGACCGGGCCGACAGCACCGCCCACACCAGCCCGCCTCCGGCCACCACCGCGGCCAGCCCGGTGAGCAGTGACTGCACGCGGAACTCTTGCAGGTCCATGCCGCGCATGGCGCGGTTGATGCGACGCAGTTCGTCCGTCATGCGGGCCGAGAACAGGTCGCCGAGGCCGTACAGCCGGATCTCCTTGGCCGCGGTCACGGACGAGACCAGGTCGGCGTAGAAGAGTTCGCGGCGCTCGGCGTGCCCGAGTTGCAGCATCATCGCCGCGCGCTGGCGCGACAGTGCGAACTCGGCATGGACGGTGGGCAGGGCCGTGACGGCGACCACGACAGCCATCCACGGCGCCAGGCCGGCCAGCAGTACGACGAACCCGGCGACCGTCACCATGCCCTGGGCGATTCCCAAGCCGTTCGTGGTCACCTGCGCGGGGGTGGCGGGCCCGTTCGACACGGCGAGCTGGAGGCGGTCCTGGAACGCCGGGTCCTCGAACCTGCCCAGCCCACCGAACCGGCCGATCGCGCGGTAGAGCTCGCGCCGGCCGGTCAGCCGGGTGCGCCGGCTCAGCTCGACGTCGGCGAAATCAGCGATCGACGGCATCAGCGAGCCGATCAGCACGGTTCCCGCCAGGGCCAGTACGACGCCGAGCAGCTGCGCCGTCGGTGCGTGGGTGACCAGCCGGTCCAGCATCACCTTGGTCAGCCACGCGATGGCCACCGGGGTGAGGCCGGTCACCAGGGCGGTGGCGGCCCGGATCATCGCCAGCGTCGAGGAGGCGCGCCAGACCAGGGCGAGAGCGGCGGACAGCAGTGCGGCCGTGCCCCGGAGACCGGGGCGGGTGGTGGTGTCGACGGTCATACGGCCGTCGGGACGGACAGGTCGTCGGTGGTGAGACCGCTGGCGAGAATCCGCCCGGTGGCGTCGACGACGAAGAACGTCGGGAAGGCGCTGACCGAGAACGCCGAGATCAGGGGGCCGTCCGGGTCCTGCGGCACCACTCGGGCGACGGGTTCCAGCGAAGGCAGGTACTCGCCGGCCGATGCGACGTCGCCGAGGAGGACAGCCCAGGACCGTTCGCGACCGAAGGCCGCCGAGACGGCCACGAAGTCCGGCAGCCGGTCCAGGCAGGACGAGCACCCCGGCGAGAAGAAGCCGACGAGGGTTCGACCGGACAGTTCGTCGCGGGACACCGGGCGGCCCCGGAGGTCCCGCGCAGCGAAGTCCTCAAGCACAGTGCCTGCCGGCAGTACGCCGGGATAGTCGACCGGCTGGTTCATGGGCCGGCTGCGCAGCCGGCGAATGATGCCGAGAGTCAGCAGTAGATTCAGGACGCTTATCGCGCTGAGCACAGCAACCAGCGCATAGAGATATCCCACGGACCCTACCCCCGTAGCCGGTCGCGAGTAATTGACCTTGAAGCTTGTCGATCGAGATAGTACACACGAGATCGACGGATGTCGTGGACGGTTCCGTACCGAAATCAGCGCTTCCGGCCCTCGGCCGGTAGCGCTCGGCAACCGGCCCGCCGTCACCGAACGCGATGCGAGCGCTCGCCGACATGGCCGACGTCCCCGGTCCCACCAGCCCAGACGGCCACCGTCCATCCGAAACAGCACGTGTGACGGGCCGGCGAAATCCGTCCCGGTAATCCGGTCCGGCGTCGACGACGGCGGAGCGCGGCCGCGCCTCTCGTACGCTCAAGATTCATGATCTTAATTTTTCGAGCGGTGTCGTCGCCGGGCGATTCACACGTCTGTAACAGGACCCGCCTCGTTCCCCACCGGCAGAACCCGGCATCGGATGAAAGGGGCTCAATGGGTTGCCGAATCACCCGGAGGGTTAGTCCGATCGGGCGGAATGCGGCCTCGGGCAGGGTAATCCGAACGAGCGTCCCCCGCGGTTGCGGTGTGCCGCGCAGAGTTTGATGATTTTTTACGGTGATCACGTATCCGCAGTTCGGGGCGGTCCTCCGGCGGCGATGAGCCGGCGGAGCCGTATTCGGTATCTGACGGACGTTTCAGTTCGGCTACGGCGTACTCACGGTTTTTCGATTCCCGATTCATTTCGCTTCCGGGCCTAGCCTGGTCGTCACTCGGACTTTCGCAATGGGGTCTGGTGGGCGCGGCGAAACGTGGAGGGAATTCCATGATCGGCAGGTTCGGCCGGGCGGTCGCGGCGGCGTCGCTCGTGGCGTGTGCCCTCGGGGTTCCCGTCATCCCGGCGCGGGCCGCTCCGTCGCCGGGCGGCGAGGTCGAGCCGATCCATCTGGCGATCGCCGTCGACGAGTCGGGCAGTCTCAGCGACGACGAGGTGCGGCAGGAGCGGATCGCCGCCGCCAGCGTCGCGATCGCCGAACTGTCCCCGGAATCCGATGTGACCGTGTTCGGGTTCGGCAGCCGCGCCGGGAACGTACAGGCCGTCGACCCGGACCGGACCTGCGAGCTCGCGGCCGGCGCGGGCGCCGCGGCCCGGGACGCCATGGTCGCCTGCGTACAGGAGAACATTCGGCGCCGTGCGGGTGACGGCGCCGACACCGACTTCGTGGCCGCGCTCGACCAGGGCGTCAGCACGCTCACCCGCAAGCCCGACGATCGGCGGCGGATCCTGCTGCTGCTCACCGACGGCCAGCTCGACGTCCGCCAGGACGGCCACTACGGCAACACGCCGGAGGGCCGGCAGCGGGAGGCGGAGGACAACATCCGCGACCGGATCCTGCCGGCGGCCAAGGAAGCCGGGGTGCAGATCTGGCCGCTGGGGTTCGGCGACGACGTACGCGCTGAACTGCTCGACGTGATGGCCGCGCAGAGTGCCCCGGCCCGATGCTCGCAGGGCGAGGTCACCCCGCAGGCGCGTCTGGTCGCCGACGGGGCGGCCGCGGTCACCGCCATGATGGACGCCTTCGTCCGGGGCCGCTGCCTCGACTCAAAACCTCCCGAGGAGGGCCGGCTCGGCGAGGGCGAGACGGTGGAGCTCAGCGTCACGGTGCCGGCCATCGCCACCGACGGGGCCATCAACGTCACCAAGGGCGGCGACGAACGGATCACGGTGGAGTTCATCGGGCCGGACGGGAAGCCGGCACCGGCCACCGGCACGGTCGGTGACACCACCTTCGAGCTGGCCGGCAGCGGCGGCCTGGTCGAGTCGCTGCGGATGCGTAACCCGGCCAGCGGCACCTGGCGGGTCAAGCTGACCGCCCCGGCGGACGCGAAACCCGGCGTCGTCACCGCGCGGGCGGTGTGGCAGGGGGTGCTGCACACCGTCTTCGTGCTCGATCCGCCCAGCCCCCGGGCCGGCGAGACGGTGTCGGTGGTGATGCGGCCGCACACCCGGACCGCGGAGATCGGCGACCCGTCCGAACTGGCGGGTTACACCTTCGCGGCGCAGGTCAGCGGCACCGGGCTGGACCAGTCGCTGCGGCTGGCCGACGACGGCGCCGGGGCGGACGAACGCGACGGCGACACCTACTACAGCGCCAGTTTCACCCTGCCCGCGACGGCGGCGGGCAGCTACCGGGTGGTCGGCACCGCCTCCGGGCCCGGGGTGGAGTCGGACCGGCAGGAGACCACGTTCCGGATCGCGGCGGCCGGTCCACAGGTGCGGGCACGGATCCTGCTCGACGCCGCGACCGCGTTGCCCGGCGCCGAGGTCACCGGCACCGTCCAGGGCTCCAACGGCTCCGGCGCCGCGGTGCCCGCCCGGATCGTGCTCACCGGCGTGAGCCGCCCCGGGACGGTCACCGTCGCGGCGGCCGATGTCACGCTCGCGGCCGGCGCCTCCGAGACCGCCTTCACACTGACCGTCGCGGACGGCGCCGCGCCCGGCCCGGCCGGTGGGATCGTGCAGGTGGTCGGCGCCGACGGCGCCGTACTGGGCAACGCGCCGCTGGCACTGACCGTGCTGGCGCCGCCCAGCCTGCTGGAACGGTTCGGGCTGTACCTGCTGGCGGCCCTGGTCGTGCTGGTCGTCCTGCTCGCGGTCGTGCTGCTGGCCCTGCGCCGCCGGCGGGCCGCGATCGAGGTGAAGGGCCTGGCCGTCGCCCTGCACGAGGACGGCCGGGAACTGCCGCCGCGCCTGGTCGCGCCGGCCGGGACCCGGTTCGAGTTCGACGTGTCGGTGCCCGACGACGGTTCGGCGCCGGCGTTGCGGCGGGTGTCGGCCGGCAGCGACCGCTATCGGATCGAACGCGGCGCCGACGGTTCGGTACGCCTGTTCGTCCCGGACGCCGACGCCCTCCCGGACAGCCCGTTCCTGTCGCTCACCCCGGGTGCGGTGGTGCCGCTGCCCCGGTATCCACGGCTCGGCCTGCAGCTGTCCGGCCGCTCCCCCGCACCGGCCGCCATCGCGGCGCCCGACGACGCCACCCAGCCGCTGTACCTCAGTGGACGCGACGACGACCTCTAGGAACGGATATCTCGTATGCACCTCTACCACCCCGTGATGTTCGTGGGGCTGGGCGGCACCGGCTGCCGGATCGGCGCCGAACTCGAACGCCGGCTCCGTGAGGAACTGTGCGGCCCGGACGGGCTGAAACTGCACGGTCCGGCGTTCGGCCTGACCGAGCTGCGCCCGTTCGAACTGCCGTCGTGCCTGCAATTCGTCTACGCCGACCTGAGCGAGGACGAGCTCGGCCAGCTGCGGCGGCGGTCGGTGCCCAACGAGGCGCACTCGGAGGTCGCCGATCGGACCGCCTACTACGCCTACGACCTGCTTCCGCAGTTCCGCAGCTATCCGGAGGTGGCGAAGTTCCTGCGGGTGAAGGCGGCCGATTTCGTCCGCGACTGGCTGCCGCCCGGCGAGCACGAGCCGATGGTGGTGCCGTTGCGCCTGGGCGCCGGGCAGCTGCCGACCGTCGGGCGGGCCGCCCTGTACGCCACCGTCTCCGATTCGGTCGAGGTGCTGCGGCAGCCGATCATCCGGTCCATCGGGCGGATCACCAACTCTGCGCCGGAGCTGCGGCTGCTCAACCCGGCCCGGGAACCGGGCCTGCAGACCGTCGACGTGTTCGTGGCCTTCTCGGTGGCCGGCGGCACCGGCGCGGGCATCTTCTACGACTACCTGCACATCGTCGAGTCGGCGTTCCGGCAGGCCGGGATCGACGCCAAAATCTATCCACTGGTGTTGATGCCGTCCGCGTTCGAGGCCGGCAGCGGCGGCGGCGTCACCGCGTCGCTCAACGCTGGCCGGGCGCTGCTCGACATGTTCCGCCTGGTCGACGAACTGAACCAGGATCAGCGGGCGCACGGCGACCTGGGCGGCACGCCGACGGTCCGGGGCCGTCACGTCCGCTATCCCCGTGAGGGTGACGTGCCGATGCGGCTCGGCGCGATGCAGACCGCGTTCCTGTTCAGCAAGGCGGTCGGGATCGCCCGCGACGACCTGCACCGGTCGATCGTGGCGTTGATCCTGTCGCTGGTCGGGCTGGACGTGCCGGCCGGGGGCCGCGACGCCGGCGGCCCGGTGTCGTTCGCCGACAGTTTCATCAACGGCGTGGTGGAGCGGCAGAGCATGTCGCCGACCCGGATCGGCTGCCGGGGCGTCTCGACCAGCCTGGTGGGGTCGCTGACGGTGCCGTTCGACGATCTCGCCGACATGTTCGCCGGCCGGCTGCTCGGCCGTGGGGTCCGCGAGTTGCAGCTGGTGCCGCCCGGCCGGTCGGAGTCCAACCGGGACCTGATCCGGGAGTTCTTCAACGGCTCGTCGGTGGGGCCGGTGTGGCAGCGGGCCGCCGGCGCGTTCGACGATCCGGCCGCGGAGCAGGGCATCAAAGGCGCTGCCACGATCCGCGCGATGCTGCGGGAACGTGGCGTCCGGATGGGCGACAGCCTGCAGAACCTGGACCAGACGCTGCTGCGGACCATGCCGGAGCTGGTGCGGGACTTCAATCCGGCGGACGGGGCGCGGTCGGTGCTGCGGCACGCCGATCTGTTCCGGCTGCGGCGGGTGGTGCTCGGTGAGGCGGCGCTGGCCGAGAACATCGACCAGCTCGGGGTGCGCGGGGTGATGGAGAGCCGGCGGGTACCGCCGGCCGCGCCGGTGAAGGCGTGGGAGAGCGATCCGCGGCCGCCGCAGCTGATCGAGCTGCGGGACCGGATGGGTGGGCTGGTCAAGGCGGCGGTCAGTGAGAAGCCGGTGGTCGACACCATCGCGTTGCAGGACGAGTGGTTCCGGTACCGGGCGCGGCGGTTCTGGCATGCCAGCTGGAACGATCACCGGCAGACGTGGCAGCAGCGGCTGACCCGGTTCACCGGGCATCTGCGGTCGCTGGTCGAGGAGCTGACCGCGTACGAGCGTGGCTGTGAGGAGGCGTTCAACCGGCGGGCCGAGGAGCTGTACCGGGCGCGGGTCGGCGTCACCTATCTGCTGCCGCCGCGGCAGGACCTGGAGCAGACGTACGCCGAGATGCTGCGCCGGCTGGCCCGCCGCGGCAAGCGGGAGAACGCCACCGAGGGCGAGATCCTGAACGCGCTGCTCGGCCCGGACGGCTGGGCGAACGCGCTCGCCGAGGCGTCGGTGCTCGGCCGGTCCGGCGGCGCCGAAGGCCTGCGTACCATCCTCGGCCTGCTCAAGCAGGAGGTCGCGGGGATCCTGCGGGGCGGCGACCCGGACGAGGTGCCGCTGCTGCCGCACATGAGCAGCCTGCTGCGGGTCGCGGCCAAGCGGGCGCAGGACGTGCCGGTGGCCGACAGCGACGTGCAGCAGTTCGTCGGGACGCTGTCCGGGATGCTGCCGGGCGGGTTCATGCCGGAGGGGTCCGGACAGCTGTCGGTGCTGGTGGTGTATCCGGCGGCGGAGGCCGACGAGCTGGTGGAGAAGTGGCTCGGCGGGCAGCTGCGGGTCGTCACCCGGCGTGGTGACCGGCCGGTGCAGTTCCGGGCGGTGGAGACCGAGTCGATCACGGTGGTGCTCACCCGTACCGGGATGGGGGTCACCGAGGTGCCGGAGCTGCGGCAGGTGCTGCTCGACTGGGCCGGGGCGGTACGGGAGCCGAGGGCCGACTCGTTCCTGCCGTGGCGGCAGCGGCTGGGTTTCGGTGAGGACTGGCTGGCGACCACCGAGGCGCACCGGGAGGAGATTCTGCTGCGGTTGCTCTGCGCGGCCTGGAACGGGCAGGTGGAATGCTTCGGCGGGATGGAGTCGCCGGAACGGATCCGGATCGCGTTGAGCCGGCGGCCGGACGCCGAGGCCATGGTGCTGGAGTTGGGCGCGTTCGGGCGGGCGTCGTCGTGGGGCAGCCTGCTGCGGCAGTACGAGACGTGGACGCTGGCCGACGGTGGGGAGATCCGCCTCAACTTCTGCGCCCAGCTGATGGAGTCGATGCCGAACGGATTCACCGGGATCCTCGACGATCCGCATCCGCTCTACTGGCAGCTGGCCGGGATGGCCGACCGGCAGGTGAAGGTGCTCACCGAGATGCGGGAACGGATGCCCGCCGGGGCGCGGCAGCGCTGTGAGCAGATGATCGGGTTCTGGAGCCGGACGTTGCCCGCGGCCCGGCAGCGGACCTTCCTGGGTGAGGCGCCGAACGGCAACTCGCTGGCCGCGCTGGAGATCACCGTCAAGAACCGGCACGACGAGCCGTGAGCCGCGGCCCCGCCGGAGCGGTTCCGGTCATCGACCTGCGGCAGGAGTACGCCGAACTGGTGTCCTGCCGTGACTTCGGCGACTACGTGCAGCGGCGGGCCGGGTTCCTGCTGCCGCACGACCAGCTCGACGACCACGTCGACGTGAGCGGTGTGGTGGTCGTCGACGACGCGGCCGCGCTGCCGGGGCACACCGCCGCGCTGGCGTCGGTGCTGGCGTCGCCGGCGGTCCGGCAGATGGTCTGCGTCGTGGTCGGGACGGCCGCATCGGACGGCGGCGCCACGATCGTGTTGCCGTCGGTGCTCAGCGGCGAGTTCGTGACGGTGCTGTGGGCGGGTGATCCGGACGGTGTTCCGTGGCGGCTCGACGGTGGCGCGGCATCACTGGTCCGGGTCGGATCCGCCGCCGAGCCGCCGTTGGCCGACCTGCTGGAGGCGCTGCGGGCCCGGGAGGTGTTCCAACAGGTGCTGGCGACGGCCGCGGTCACGCAGACGCGGGTCGCCGCGCCCGCGGTGCGGTTACGGTCCGGCCGGATGGGTGCGGACGCGCTGGCGGCGGTGCGACGGCGGGCCATGCTGGCGGTGGCCACCGGTGTGGACCCGTACGATCCGCAGCCGGACGCCCCGGCCTCCGATCACGACCTCGTCGAGGACCTGGACACGATGCGGCGCCGGTACGTGCCGTCGTCGCACGCCGAGCCCGGCGGCCGGGTGCGGGCCGCCCGGCAGGCCGCCGAGTCGGCGGTGACCGCTGTCGAGCAGGCCGTCGCCGCGGCGGTCCGCCCGTGGGCGGTGTGGGCGCCGTTCGCCGGTGTGCCGGTGGCGAGGCTCGCGGCGGCCGCCGCCGGGCACCTCGGCGACTACCGGGACGTGCTGGCCCGACTGTTCCAGCGTTTCGACCAGTGCGGCGACGACCAGCGGCGGGCGGAACTGCGGCGCGAGGGCATCGAGTTGCCGGCGGTCACGGTCACCGCGGCGATGGCCGCCGACGACGTACGCCGCGCCGTGCACCGTTCGCTGGAGTCCGGCCGGGGCCTGGAGCAGACGGTCCGGCCGTTGCGGGCGGCGGCGGCCCGGATGCTGCCGATGGGCAGCGCCGCCCGCCGGCCCGACCTGGACCGGGCGGTGGAACCGATCACCGCGCTGCCGCCGATGCCCGGCGGGTTCGGTAGCGCGCTGGTCCCGCTGCTGATCCTGCTGGCGCCGCTGCTCGCCGGGCGGGTGGGCGGGATCGCCGCGGTGCTGCTGCTGACCCTGGGCGCCGGGCTGCTGCGGGCCAAACGCCGGCACCTCGGGGTGTCGCCGCCCGAGCCGGGCCGGGATCTGGGCCGGGTACTGACCGTGCTGCTGCTGGCCACCTCCGGGCTGGTCGGCGGGGAGGCGCTGCGGCTGTCGGGGATGCGGTGGCCGTACCCCTTGATGGGTTTCGGTGTGGTCTTGGCGGTGATCACGCCGATGCTGTGGTGGGCGCTGGCGGCTCGCCGCTGGCACGCCCGGGTCGGTGTGCCCGGCATGGTGCGTCCCGCGCTGCACGGCCTGGACGGCGTCTGTCACGACACCATCACCGAATGGGCGGTGACCGAGGACCGTCGCCGCGCCTCCGACCTGCTGCGGGCCACCGCCGCGGCGCTCGACGCGGTCGCCGGGGTGCTGCGCGACGGCGCCGCGAAGCTGCCGGCCGAGATGGCCGCGCATTCCAGCGGGCGTGCGGTGGCCGCGGTACGGCAGGACCTGACCGCTCTGGTACGGATGTGCATGCAGGCGCGCTGGCCGGAAGCCGCCGCCGGTGACCTGGCCGGGATGGCCGAACGCAACGAGCGCCGGTCCGGTGAGCTGCTCGCCGGCTACGAGCGGCATCTGCACCGGTGGGGTGTGCAGGAGCCGCCGCCCGGCTGGCCGGCCCGTCCGGAGGCCGACCAGCTCACCTGGTGGCAGGACGGCAACGGGCTGCGTGACGCCGTGTTCGCCGACGGCCAGCCGGTCCAGTTGCTGTGCGGCGATCAGCAGACCAGCCTGCTGAGCCGGGATCCGCACCGGGCCACGACGATCCGGTTCGCGCCGCGGCACGCCCGTTCCACCTTCACCGACCGTGATCACGACGACCAGGGCGGCTACCCGCCGGTGCCGCCGGCCGCTCTGGCGGATGTGGTGTGGACCGGCACCGGCACGGCCGCCGGGCTGGTGCATCTGGTCCCGTTGCGGTCCGGGGTCCGCTACGTCCAGTCCGAAGGGGGAAGCTGATGGTCGACACGGTGCGTGACCAGACGTTGGATTTCCTCACCCCCGCAGGCGACGAGGTCCGGTGGAACGTGCGGCCGGAGCGTCCGGCGGCGCCGCG
Source organism: Actinoplanes flavus (assembly GCF_017592555.1). Taxonomy (GTDB): domain Bacteria; phylum Actinomycetota; class Actinomycetes; order Mycobacteriales; family Micromonosporaceae; genus Actinoplanes; species Actinoplanes flavus. Next base: position 131,591 of record NZ_JAGFNS010000021.1, read on the forward strand.
CCCGTCCCGCCGCTCCGCCGTCATGGAACGGGTGGTGCTGGTCCGCGGCAGCGACCAGCCGCTGATCCAGCGGCGACTGGACCCGCGGGCGGATCCGCACCGGCTGGACACCGAGATCGCGGCCGGTCTGCGGCTGGCCCGCCGCTACCCCGAGAACGGCTATCCGGCGGTGCTGCCGCGGCTGCTCGGCTACCGGGCCGACGTCGACGAACCGTACGTGCTCTGGCAGCCGCCGCCGGCCACCCAGGTCGGGCAGGTGGCCGCCCGGCTCGGCAACGACGCCATCGACCGGGTGTTGTGCGACCTGCTGACCGGGCTGGCGCACCTGGCCGCCGCCGGCATCGTGCACCGGGGCGTCAACGATGCGCGGGTGCGGTGGACCGGCGAGGGCGCGATGATCGCCGGCCTGCCGGTCGCCGTGTTCGCCGGCGACACCCGCACCGGGTTCGGCCGCGAACCGTGGGCGTCGGCCGAGCAGGTGCGCGGGATCGGCCGGGCCGACCCGCGCGACGACGTGTGGAGTGCCGCCGTGCTGCTGGGGGTGCTGCTCGGCCTGGACGGCGACTCGTACCGGGACCGGCTCGGCCCCCGCTATGCGGTGCTGCTCGGCGACGCGCTGGCGCCCCGGGCCGCGCAACGCCCGACCGCCGCGGAGCTGCTGCGGACGCTGAGCTGGCCGGTGCCGGTGCTGGACACCTCGCCGCTGGACAGCGGCCGGGAGCAGTTCGAGCGGATCCGGGTGAGCCGGGCCGGCGCCGCCGCACCCGCCCCGCGGCCACCGCAACGGCGTCGCCGCTGGTTCTGGTCCATCGGCCGCGGCAGCACCGGCCCGGCCACCCGCGACTGCTACCTCTGCCTCGACCCGGTGTCCTGGGCCGAGACCGACCTGTTCGTCTGGACCGACAAGGGCTACCAACCCCTCGACCTGGGTACGGCGGGGCCGCAGCACCGCCGGGAGTACCGGCTGCGGCAGGCGTTCCGCCGCTGCCCGAACCGGGCCGGCGAGATCGGCCCGCACTATCTGCCGGCCGCCTACCTGCGCAGCGGGTCGCCGATCAACATCGGCCTGATCGGTGACACGGCGGCGGGCAAGACCCATCTGCTGGCCGGGATCATGCAGGAGATCGAGAGCGGTGTGCTCGGCGACTTCGGGATCATGACCAGCGCCGTCGACATCGCCTGGCACGACGACTTCCGCCAGTCCCGGATGAACCGGCTGTACCGCGACGGCGAGGTGCTGGAACACACCCGGCCGGTGGACACCGTCGACTTCGCCGACGGGCTGATCCTCGGCACCGGATCCCGGGAACGGCCGATGATGTTCTTCGACATCGCCGGGGAGATGCTGCAACCCGGCCGCAGGCAGAGCCGGGCCACCCAGTTCCTGGCCGCCGCCGACGCCCTGATCTTCGTGGCCGACCCCGTCCGCTCCGACCCGGACACCACGTTCGAGGCGGTCATCGACCGGCTCGCGCACCGGCGCGGCCCCGACGGGCTGCTGGACATCCCGTCGGTCGTGGTGGTCACCAAATCGGACCTGCTGCGGTTCGAGGAGCCGGTGGACCGCTGGATCCGGGCCCGCCGTGCCGACGGTCCGGCCGAGAGCCGCGACGTGTACGCCTACCTGCACCAGCGGGGCCGGACCGCCCAGCTGGCGCCGGTACACCGCATCCGCCGGTGCACGCTGCATTTCGCGTCGGCGACCGGTGGCCGTGACCGGGGCGGCCGCTACCCGCACGGCGCCCGCCCGCAGCGCTGCGCCGAGCCGCTGATCTCGCTGCTCGCGATGCTGGGCGCCCTGCCGGACCGCGCAGACGGGGACGGTTGATGCCGGGTCGCGTCGACCTGCTGGTCTTCGAGTGGGCGCCCCGGCTGCCGGGCGGCGGCAGCGGTCTGGGCATGGTCGAGTCCACGCTGCCCGCCGAGCAGCGGCAGGTCTGGGCGGAGCGCCTGGAACGGCGGGTGTCCGTGCCGTCCGGCGGCGCCGGGCCGAGCACCTGCTATCTCCGGTACGGCGACCAGGCGGCGCTCCTGCACCGGTTCCCCGTCCGGGACGCGCACCACCGGTGGGCGTCCAGCACCCAGGTGCTGGTCGGGCCGCCGTCGGTGATCACCATGCGGCGGGCTGTCGCGCTGCGCCCGGACCGGGCCCCGCAACGCTTCGACCAGCCGGCCGACGGCTATCCACGGTCGTGGGCCGACGCCAGCGACCTCGCCGCCGACCTCGACCGGCAGGCCCGCCTGCATCGCCGGGAGGCCACCGTGGTGGTGGCCGAACTGAGCCGGGCCCGCCCGCACGGCTGGGCGGTACGGGCGGGCGACATCGATCCGCGGGCGTTGCTGTGGACGGTCGCGGCCTGCCACGGCGACCTGGCGTTCTCCACCTGGGAAACCGAGATCACCGACCCTGAGCTGCCGGTTCTGGTCTTCGTCGACGGCCCGCCGGCCCGCTCCAGCGTCGGCACCGCCCGGCACTGGATCGACCTGGGCGCCGCCAGCGACCTGCCCGCCCGCGACCTCGCGAACGCCGCCGACCTCGTCGACACCCACACCGGGCGCCGCGGCGGCCCGAAACCGCGGACCCGTGACATCGGCACGGCCAAGGTCACCGTGCCGGCGCCGACCGCGTTCTCGCTGCACCTGCTGATGCTCGTCGTCTGGTGGGCCGTGGTCGCGGTCCTGCTCACCGTACTGAGCGCCGGATGACGAACCCCGCCACCTCACACCGGTGGCCGCTGTTCCCGCGCGCCGATCCGGGCGACCTGCTCCCCGCCGTGCTGCCCGCGGTGAGCATCCTGGTGCTGGGCGCGATCCTGCACGCCGCATCGGTGCCGCTCGTCCTGCTGATCGCTCTCGGCGTGGGCGGCTGCGGTTACCTGATGTCGATCGCGAGCCTGGACCGGCATGCCGTGCCGGCGGCCCGTCTGCGGGCGGTGATCTCCATCTTCACCATGCTGGCCGCGTCCGGGCTGATGCTGCGGACGTTCACCGGCGGCGGCACGACCCGGGAATGGTTCGTCTACGGGCTCGGCATGGTGTTCTTCCTCGTCGCCGCGGAGATCGGCGCCCGCTGCGACGACCGGCCGAACGCCGTGGCCATGGCGGTCACCGGGCTGGCCGTGCTGGCCGCGATGACAGTTCCGCTGTGGCACGACGAGGCCGCCTGCGCCGGCGGCAGCGGCTGCGTCGCGCCGCTGCCGCCGATCACGCTGGGGATGGCGTTCCTCCTGGCGAGCGGGCTGGCCGCTCGCATGATCCGGCCCGATCTCGCCTACCTGGCGGTGGCCGTCACCCTGCCGACCGTCACGGTTCTGGCGATCCTGCGTGACCGTGCCACGGCGGTCCTGCTCGGCCCGGTCCTGTACGCGGTGACGCTGGCCGACCTGTCGTCCGCGCCCCCGGTCGGCCGGGTCGCGCGGCGCCGGCTGCTGATGCTGCTCGTCCTCGTTCCGGCGGTGCTGGTGGCCGGTGTGCAGTCGTTAGCGGCGCTGCTGCGCTTTCTGCAGGCTCCGGAAGCGGCGTCTCCCGCGTACCGGCCGGGGCTGCTCGGCCGCGGCGGCCCGGTGTTCCTGGAGCCGATCGGCCAAGTGCTCGTCGTGCTGCTGGTGGCGGTGCTGCTGTGGAACGTGGTGCATCTCTGCGCCGTGGTCCGGCGGCGGCGGCCGGGGTTGCCGGCGCTGCTGGCCGCCGGGGTCGGCGCCCATCTGATCGTCTCGTTCGCCGTGCCGTGCCTGGCGTGGGCCGGACTGCCGGCCCCGGCGGGGTTGAGGACGCTGCCGCCGGCCGCCGACGCGGTCGGTTTCCTGGTCGCCTTCGCCGAGCTGGGCCTGCTGATCGGTGCGGCCACCCCGCCCAGGACCACGCCCGGATCGGTGGCCGGCCGCGGCTGAAGCAGGCACAGGCGGCCACCGGTCGCCCGCGGGTTGCCGACGGCACGTACGCTCTCCGGACGTTACAGGCACGCGGGGAGGCTGGCGTTTTGCAACCTGAGGTATCGGTCGACATCGAAGGCCTGCACGCGACGGGAATCCGGATCAGAACTCCGCTGGTCGGCGTGGACCACGCCATCAGCCAGGAACTGCCCCGCCTGACCGTCGCCGGCGGCGCCGCGAGCTGGGACGCCGCGCCGGTCGTCCAGGAGACCGCAGCGCGATGGTCGGACTATCTGCGGGACCTGACCCTACGGACCCGGCGGCTCGGCGATGACCTGATCGCCACCGCCGACGAGTTCAAGGCGGCTGACCAGGCGTCGGCGCACTCGTTCAACATCCCGATCCCCGCGGCTGAGCCACCGGCGGCCTCCTACAACTTCCCGGTTCGCTGAGACACCCGATGACCATCACTCTGCAGACCCTTCACGACACCGACTCCAACGCCTTCGGGCAGGCCGCCGACGCGTGGGGCCGGCTGGCGGCGGCGTTGGACGCCCGGCTGGACGAGTTCACCGCCGACTCCCGGGACCTGCCCGACGTCTGGCCGACCGGGGCGGACGCCGAGCGACGCGTCGCGGTGCTGCGACGCGAGATCGCCGACGTTCACGAGCCGTGCCAGAACATCAGCCTCGCGTTGCGTGCCCACGCCGACACGGTATGGCAGCTCAAGGGCGTCCTCGCCGACATTCTCGCCGAGTGCGCCGGCAACGGGATCGCCGTCGACCTGACCAGCGGGACCGTCTCCGCGGTCCCGGGCAGCGTCACCGACACCGCGCAGGCGGCCCGGATCTCCGGCCTCGTCGAGGGCTACCGGGCCCAGCTCTCGGATCTGCTGATGCGGGCGATCCGCCTCGACCAGGACACCCGCGCCGTGTTGCAGGCCGGCATGCCCGCGATCGGCAGCGGCTTCACCACCGGCGGCTCGACCATGGCGCAGTGCATGATCGACCCGACGGGCAAGACACCCGCCCAGATCCATCAGTGGTGGGACGGGCTCAGCCGCTGGCAGCAGGACCAGCTCATCACCGACTTCCCGGCGCAGGTCGGCGCCCTCGACGGCGTACCGGCCGACGACCGGGACAAGGCCAACCGCCTCGCCCTGCACCAGCAGAAACAGGCCGTCGTCGACCTGCTCGCCGCCGGCCACGGTGACCAGTACGAACTCCGCGAACAGCTGCAACGGATCACCAAGGTCGAGCAGACCCTGCAGCGGCTGGGCGACCGCGGCTACCTGTTGATGGTCGACACCGAGGCCTACGACGGCCACGGCAAGGTCGCCATCGCCGTCGGCAATCCGGACACCGCCCGGCACACCGGCGTATGGGTGCCGGGCCTGAGCACCACGATGTACGGCTCGATGGACGGCAACATCGATCGCGTCATGCGGATAAACGCCGCCGCGGACCGGTTGACCGACGGACGTTCCGGTGACGTCAGCACCGTCTACTGGCTCGGCTACGACGCCCCCGACCTCGACAACACCTCCGTGCTCGGTAACAGTCGCTCCGAGTCCGGCCGTGACCCGTACCTCGGTTTCATGAACGGCCTGCGGGCCACCCACGAGGGCGATCCCACCCATCTGGTGGCGATGGGCCACTCGTACGGCTCCACCGTCATCGGCGAGGCAGCCGCCACCGGCAACCTGCCCGCCGACGACATCGTGGTCGCCGGCAGCCCCGGCATGCACGTCGACAGCGCCGACCGGCTGCTCGACGACCCCCGCCACGTGTGGGCCGGCGCCTCCGACAGCGACCCGGTCGCCGACACCCCGATGATCAGCACCTCCGACCGGATCGCCCTCGGCCTCACCAACCCGAGCCTCGGCCTGACCGCCTGGGGACTCGAAAGCGCGGCCGACGCCTCACACGGCGCCGCGCCGACCACCGACGGGTTCGGCGCCAACACCTGGAAAGCCGACACCGACGGTCACACCGGTTACTGGGAACCCGCCAGTGACAGCCTGAACAACCAGGCCCGCGTGCTGGCCGGACGCTACGACCGCGTGACACTCGAGAACGGCGAAGCCCCGGAGAACATCCCGTGAGAATCATGAGAAACCGTCGCACCCGGGCCGCTGGGTTCGCCCTGACCGCACTGCTGACCCTGACCGCCTGCTCGGGAGAAGACATGGAAACCAAGTCCGAGGCCGACGCGACCGCCCTCGTCCAGCAACACGCCGACGCGATCGCCGGGCTGGTGGGCACATCCCTGCGCAACCCGGAAACCGGCCCGCTGCCCTGCACCGGCAAACTCGGCGAGAGCAGCCGCAGCGTCTACGCCATCCAGGGCGTCTACAACATCGACGCCCCGGACGGCGAACAGCCTCGGGCGGTCATCACCCGAGTCCGTACGGACTGGACAGCCAAGGGCTACACCATCACCGACGACCGTGAACTCGGAACCTACGACGCGGTCCTGACCGCGAAGACTCCCGACGGCTACAGCCTCGACCTGGAGACCGTCTCACCGGAAGCCTTCGCGATGATCCTCCACTCCCCCTGTTTCCGGCGCCCCTGACCACGCCGGCGGCCGTGCACTGTGGATCGGTGCCGGGCGCGCGATCTCCACCTGTGGAGATCGCGACGATGATCGACGTGCCGCAGCCACTCGAGCAGGTAGGGGCCTTCTCGCCGGGGACCATCCGGGCCGGAACGCGACCGGGGCGGTATGTCGGAGATTCCCTCCGCGTCCGACGGGCACTCAGTTAGCCTCAGGATGCGCGATTCATGCGTTTTGGGGGGTGGCGGGTGGACCCCGGGAGCGTAGCTAGACAGCCGCAAGAGGTCCCGGTACGCCGAGGTCTGTGGGCGTACGCAGCCGTGGTGATCGCCGGCGCGCTGGTTGTCGTGCCGTTCGCCGGCCACGACCTCGGCGTCTACCCCTACTTCTTCGTCGTGTTCCTGGTCCTCATGCCGACGGCCGACCTGCTGACCGCGCACCTGTTGGGGCAGCAGTTCCTGGCCGACGGGCGACTGGCGACGTTGGGGCTGTCGACGGCGTATCTGTTCTCCAGCATGGTGATGGTTCCCTACGCCATCGCCTTCACCCGGATGCAGCGGTCGAGTCCCGATTCGACGTGGTCCGAGGTCAGTACACCGTGGTTGGGAATGGTGATCGTCGCCGGGTTTCCCCTGCTGGTCGCGGCACAGCAGTGGATCGTGGCAGCGTTGCCGCCCCGATGGAACGAATTCGCCCGGAACCGACGGCGCATCACCGTCGCGGCCACGGTCGGTGCGGCGGTGACACTGGCGGCCGCGGTGACCGGTCTCGTGATCGGCGCCGCAAGCTGGATGCCCCATTTCTATCAGAGTGGTACGCCGACGGCAGCCGGTCGAACGATCTTCGGTGTGGCGCTGCTGTGCACCATCGCCAGCCTGTTCGCCGTGGCCAGGAACGTGCGCCATAGACCGCCGGTGGAACGGTGGGTGGTGGTCGCGATCAGCGCGTCACTGGCCACCGCGCTTCTGACCGTGGCCGCTCCACAGCGCTACACGGTCGGCTTCTATGCCGCTCGTATCACTCTGCTGGTTTCCTCCCTGGTGGTTCTGATAGCGCTGCTCGGCGAAGCCGCGACGCTCTACCGCCGGCTCTCGGCGGCCCACGACGACCTTGATCTGGCGCACCGCGAACTGGGCCGGCGAGCCGAACATCTCGCCGTCGCCAACCGCGAACTGGAGGCCGCCGACGCCTGGAAGAGCGACATCCTCGCCACCCTCTCTCACGAGATCAACCAGCCCCTGACAGTGATCTCGGCATACTCAGAGGAACTGACCCACGACTGGGACACCACCACCGACCAGCAGCGACGCGCCTCCGTCGAGGCACTGGACAGACGGGTCACCGAACTGCTCGACATGGCCGCGCATCTGCTGGCGCTCTGCCGCGCCGAGCGCGGCGACATCCGCACCCAGGCGGTCGCGCTGCCGGTCGAGCAGGTGTTGACGCGGGTCACCGACAACCTGACCCGGCAGGCACGCGGGCGGGTCAGCGTCAGCTGCGGCTCGCCGGGCGCCGTCGTGTGGGCCGACCCGGTGCACACCCACCAGGTGCTGGCCAACTTCGTCACCAACGCCGTCAAGTACAGCCCCGGCGCCATCCACATATCGGCAACCCTCGACGACACCGGCGCCCGGGTCCTGCTCGCCGTCAGCGACGAAGGCGAGGGCGTACCACCGGATTTCGTCGCGCACCTGTTCGACCGCTTCGCCCAAGCCGACCGCGCCGGCGCGGCGAGGACGGGCGCCGGTTTCGGGTTGTATCTGTCCAGGCTCCTCGCCGATGCCAATCACGGCGACATATGGTACGAAGCGGTCGTCCCGCACGGCAGCCGGTTCGTGCTCGCTCTCCCCAGCGCCCCACGCAGCCCCGAAGCGACGACTCCCGTCGAGGGCGGGGGGGGGCCCCCCCCCCCCCGCCCCCCCGGGCGAGGCGGGGGGGGGGCCCCGCCCCGGGACGCCGCCCC
>NZ_JAGFNS010000021.1:139994-173320 GCF_017592555.1 Actinoplanes flavus
CCCCCCCGCCCCCCCCGCCCCCCCCCCCCCCCCCCCGCGCCGCCCCCCGGCTCGCGGGGGCCCCCCCCCCCCACGGCCTGAACGCGAAGGCGTGCAGGAGGTCGTACCGCTCGAGGATCCGCGGCCAGCCGGCACGGTCCGACACCGACCCGCACGCTTTCGCCGACGGCCTGCTCGATGCCAGCGCCGCACCACCACGCGGGTGCGATCATGAATCGGTGACATTTGATCTCGGCCAGGTCACCGACAGCACGGCGTGGACGTCCCCGGACGCCACGTCCTTCACCCCTCCGTACCTGACGACGTACGCGTACGACGGGCCGTTCGCGGACGGCCTTCCCGCGTTCGATGTGAGCCATGACGAGACATCGCTGATCTACGCCACGAACTGGGGCTTCACCTGCACGATGCCCGGTGTCGAGGTGCGCCGGGACATCGAGATCGCCGTCCCGATGGGTCACACGCAGCTGCACACCCTGGAGAAGCGTGCCGTGGTGGCCGCGGGCGGCGCGGTGGTGCGAATCTGGCCTGCGGCGTATCCGTCGGACAGGGATCAGGCCTGGCGGCTCATCGTGCCGCAGACCGCCGAACAGCGGTTCCGCAACGAGGAGGCCACCCCGGGCATCCAGGCCGGGGTCGCCGCCGCCGTGGATCTCGCCGCCCGGCTGGGCAGCCCGGTGCTGCTGGCCCGGCAGGTGGACAACCGCTACTGGCATTGACAGGTGAAGGGCGACTCCCGCTCTGATGAAAAAGGCGCAACGGATGTACGACGCGAAGCAGTTCACGATCGCCCTGAGGCAGCCGCGGTGAGCCGCGTGGTCTGGCTGCTCGACGTCGACGGCGTCCTCAACGCCACCCGGCCCGGCTGGGGCGCGGCGCCCCGCAGCGGCACCGCGTACGGCGACGGCCACCCGTACCGGCTGCGCTGGTCATCAGCGCTGATCACCCGCATCCGGGCCCTGCACGACACGGGAACCGTCACCGTACGTTGGTGCTCCACCTGGTGCGCCGACGCCGACCAGATCGAGCGCCTGTTCGCCCTGCCACGGCTGGAACGAGCCTGGACCGACCCGATCAGCCACAGCGCGGCACCCGCGGCCAAACTCGCCGCCGCCCGCGCCGTCCTGGACCAAGGCCACCGGTTGATCTGGACCGACGACGACGCCGTGCCCACCAGCGGACCGGTGCACGACGAACTCCTCGCGACCGGGCGAGCCCTGTTGATCGCCCCTCTACCCAACCGGGGCCTGCAACCCGAGCACCTCGACGCGATCGAGGCCTTCGTCTCCGCATCACCCGGGCCGGGCACCGCGGGCACCGGCCCGCATGCCGCGGAGATCGCCCGCCGCCTGCTCGGCGACACCACATGACCTCCAGCCCCTAAGCCTACTTAACCTATAGGTGATAGGGTGAACTCGAACCGAGGAGGGTGTCGATGGATCTGCAACTCGCCGGCAAGAGGGCCCTGGTGACCGGGGGCAGCCGCGGGATCGGACTGCGTATCGCGCGGTCGCTGCTCGCCGAGGGCGCCGACGTGGCGATCGCCGCGCGCGACGGTGAGCGGCTGGCCAAGGTCGCCGCCGAGCTGGCGGCGGCGGGTCATCCCGGGCGGATCGTCACCGCGCAGCTCGACACCGGCGACGACGCGTCCGTGCGGGCCGGAGTGCGGCGGGTCCGCGAGCAGCTCGGCGGCATCGACATCCTGGTCAACAACGCGGCGGTGCCCGGCGGCGGGCCGGGCGGACCGGTCACCCCGTCGCAGACCACCGACCAGCAGTTCGTCGACGCGGTCAACGTCAAGGTGCTGGGCTATCTGCGCACCGCCCGGGCAGTGGCGCCCGACCTGATCGCCCAGGGCTGGGGCCGGATCATCAACATCTCCGGGCTGGCCGCCCGGCTCAGCGGCGACTTCGTGGCGACCGCCCGCAACATCGGCGTGGCCGCACTCACCAAGAACCTCGCCGACGAGCTCGGCCGGCACGGCATCAACGTCACGGTCGTGCACCCGGGCGCCACCGTCACCGAGCGCACTCCCGCGCTGATCGCGGCCGCCGCCGAGCAGTGGGGCGTCACCCTCGAGGAGGCCGAACGACGCCGCGCCGAGCGGACCGCGATCGGCCGCGAGGTGACCGCCGAGGAGGTCGCCGACGTGGTGACGTTCCTCGCCTCGCCGCGCAGCGTCGCCATCACCGGCGACGCTGTCACGGTCGGCGGCGGCCTGGTCGGCCCCATCCACTACTGAACCCGCGCCAACGCCCGGTGGTGTGCTCAGGGCTTGTATCCCACCGCGACGAACTCCGACACGACCTCGGTGATGCCGGGGTGTTGCGGGTCGGGCCGCCAGGCGGTGCAGGTGACGACGCCGGGGTCCAGCAGATCGAGTCCGGTGAAGAACCCGCGGATCTCGTCGATGGTGCGCGTCCTGATCGGAGCGGCCCCGCTCTCGTTCCACTGCCGCATCGACTCTTCGACGGCCGGCCCGTTGACCACCGTGGTCGGATGGGAGATCAGCAGATAGCTGCCGGACGGCACGGCGTCGACGAACTGGTCGACCACCGCGTGGGCCTCGGCGTCGTCGATGACGAAGTTGATGATGCCGGACAGCACGACGGCGGTGGGCCGCGTGAAGTCCAGTGTGGCGGCGGCGGATTCCAGGATGGCCCGCGGATCACGGACGTCGGCCTCGATGTAGTTCGTGGCGCCCTGCGGACTGCTGGTCAGCAGCGCTCGGGCGTGGGCCAGCACCAGCGGGTCATTGTCGACATACACGATGCGTGCCTCGGGAGCGACCGACTGGGCCACCTCGTGAGTGTTGTCGGCCGTGGGAAGCCCCGTGCCGACGTCCAGAAACTGGCGGATCCGCCCCTCGCCGGCCAGAAACCGCACGGCCCTGCCGAGGAACTGCCGGTTCGCCCGAGCCGACAGCACGAGTTCGGGCATCAACTTGACGGCGTAGTCGGCTGCCTCACGATCCACCGCGAAGTTGTCCTTGCCGCCGAGCAGGTAGTTCCAGACCCGTGCCGAGTGCGGCACGGTCGTGTTGATCTGCGGAGGACCGTCGGGTCCCGTGGTGGCCGCACTCTCCGTCATCGCGCATTCCTTCCGCACCCGGCGTCTACAAAGAACTCGCCCATCATCGCCGTTGACGGCGCCCATGGACGGCCCCGGCCCGAAAGAATCAACTTCCACTGATGCCAATCGAGCGGCCCCATCGAAAGCTCGACTTTCGAACCCCCAAAGACAAACCCTTCGGTACGGGCGATCGGCGCTCACGTGGCGTGCCGGCGGTATGGGTCATTGCTGGTAGTGGACCTCTACACTGCCGACCGTGGCTCAACCGCCGAGGTCTCGAACGTTTCTCCGGATCTTCTTCACGCTCGGTCTGTCACTCGCGCTGACCGGCCTGGCCGGCTCCACCTGGTCGAACCTGGACGACGCCCGCGGCGCCGACGCGGACGCGGACGTGATGCGCGTCGACAGCAGCGGCACCAAACGGATGCTGACCGTCCGCTTCACCACGGCCGAAGGGCAGGTCTGCGAGGACTACCTCCGGTCCAGGCGCGCCGAGCAAACGAGGGTTCGGGTCGGCGATGTCGTCCGGATTCACCACCCGAAGCGATACCCCTGCAACAACGTCCGGGAGGCAGGCAACGCGAACCGGTGGCTATCCACGGTTGTCGCAGCCGTGCTGGCCATCGTTTTCGGGATCGGCTGCTTCACCGCCTGGGGGCCGCCGATCACGATGCCGCCGCAACGTTATGCCGACGCGCCCTAGCCGCGATCGAGAACCCTGAACCGGCCGCCGATGCGCCGCAGCCCATCCTCGAACACCACCCCGCAGAAGGATAGGCGAGCGGCGGCTGGGCTACGGTGATCGCCTTGATCAGCTACTCATCGTGACTGAGCCCCACCCGGGCGCGTCCGTTCCGGACCGTCCGGATGAATACCGGCGGGCGTCGGATATCGTGGATGATCATGAGCGATCTCGTTGAGGCATCCGAAAAACTCGATGCGGGTGACCTGAACGGTGCCATCCGCGCGCTGCTGACCGCTGCGGCCGGCGCCCCGGCCACCGAACTGGCGGCGCTCCTGGCCCGCGCCGGGCGCCTGGCCGACTTCGACGACCTGGCCGAGGCCGCCGACGCGGTGGTCGCCGCTCCCGGCGACGCTGGACTCCTGTACCGATTGGGCTGGGCCTGCATCGAACGCGGCGTCTCCCGGATCGCCATCCCGTTGCTGGAGGCAGCTCTGGATGCGGCGCCGGGCCACCGCGGGATCGTGACCGAACTGGTCGCCGCCTACGAGGACGACTATCGCTACGGCGATGCCGTCGCCGTCCTCGAGGCCAACGACGCCGGCCTGCAGGACTGGCCGGACCGGTATCTGCTCGCCTTCAACAGCGTCATGTCCGGCGATCTCGACCGGGCCCGTCAGGCCGCCGCCCGCCTCACCCCACCACCCCATGACTGGGGTCACGCACACCACCGCCTGTCCGGCATGCTGGAGCGCGCCGCGGCCGTACCGGGCCCGCTCGACCAGCAGGCGCTCCGCTCCTGGCACTATGTGCTGAACGGCGGCATCCTGCTGCACCTCTCCCCGTACGGCTTCGACGAGCCGATGCGCGGCCGCTACGCCTACCTGCACGACAGCCTGGCCGCTCTGCGCCGTACGATCGACCGCTTCCGGATCGTGCTCGAGGCCGCCGGCTCGTCCGTGTCGAGCGTCAGCCTGCTGCCCGACCGGGGAAGCTCGATCTTCGGCATTGCGCTGGCCTCCGCCCTGGACCTACCCGCCCAGCCGTACGACCCCGACCGTCGCGACACGATCATCGCCGCCTACGACCTGTCCGCTCTCGCCGAGCCCCTGCCGACCCTGGCCGAGCGCGCGCCGGGCGCACTGCTCGTGGAACACGCCACGTCGTGGACGGCCCCGGGCCGGCTCGCTCCGGACGCGACCGGGCTGCTCTACCAGTCGCTGGTGTCCGCGTGGGACGAGCGCACGCGCTTCACAGCCGGCGGCGAGCCGGAGCAGATCCCAGCGGACGACCGCCCCGCCGAGGCGCTGGCCGCCGCCGTCTTGAAGACCGCCCCCGACGAGGACGAGGTGGCCCCGGGCGACACCTCGGCGGACCTCACCGCTTTCACCGCCGCGCTCGCGGGCCGGTGGCCGCTCACCGCCCGCCGCGACCGCCTGTGGTCTCCAGGCCCGGTACCGAGCGCACGCTTCCTCTGAGCCTGCTCAGCCTCCGACTGCACTGTCGCCCCGGAAAGGCGGAGAATTCGGTGGAATGCTGTGGTTAGCCGCACGGCATGATCAACGAGTTGACGCAGGCGGCCTGATGACCGCGGAGCAGATCGGCGAGGCCGGCTGGATAGAGCGGGCTATCGGCGTTGAAGCTACCCAGCGACCGCCACATGACCTTGGTGCCCGCGTCGTCGAGGATCTCGCCAACGACATCCCGCTCGTAGACGGCCTGGTCGGCGAGCCGGCAGTCAAAGACGAAAGCGATCTCGTGCCCGTCTCGGCCGAATCCGTGAAAGATGTTTTCCAGCACGCCCAGGCAACGTACGTCGACGAGCTCGACGTCAAGCTCCTCGCGCAGTTCGCGACGTACGGCCGCCTCGGCCGTCTCACCGAAGTCGATGCCCCCACCCAGGGGCCGGTAGAAGGTTTGGTCCTTCGTGGGGTCGTGATACTCGAAGACGAGCAAGTCCTCACCGCGACGTGGCACGGCCAGGGCAATCGGGCGGATTGACGACATCCGTCGAAGCTATCTGGGCGCCAGGCAAGCCGAAACCTCGATTCGCCCGGACCACAGCAAGCCCTACACCGGGTGCTCGCCCGATGTGGACGCCAACGAGGGACTGGCCTTCAAATCAAGACCACCCACACAAACCCGAGTAGTCGCACAAGCGTCCTATCGGCTGCTCACGACATGTGGCTACCAAACCCGGTCTGCGGCACGACAGGACGTTGCGGGCCGAAGGGGATTTGAACCCCTGGTGGGGCATGGCACGCCAGTGGCCCCACGCGCATCCAAGCCGCCGTGCGTACCCGTCTGCCGGCCCGTCGGCGCTGCAATAACCCGGCTCTGCCACCGGCCCGCCGCAGTATCACCGCAACCGTGTAGTCCCCGCATCCGGTTTACCTCGGCGCCCGGAGCGCCATCGGCGGCAGTCGAGCGCACGGCTCACGACGAATTCGTGACTCGCAGCCCTTTCCCTTCGGGATTCCCGTCACTCCCGAGCGATGCCAGCAGGCGCAGCCCGTCTTCGGTGGCGCTTCCCGATATCGCCGACAGTACTATCAGCTCCATGCCTGATTCGTTCGGCAGGGCGAAGTTCTCCTGGTGTAGTTCCAGCAGTCCGACTAGCGGATGCCGGTAGGCCTTGCGCCCGTGTGTGCGTGCACGCACGTCCGCGCGGGCCCAGAGACGGCGGAAGCGCCCGCTGCCTATCGCTAGTTCGCCGATGAGCGACGCCAACTGTGGATCATCGGGATATTTGCCGGCCGCCAGACGAAGGTGCCCGACCACGTCGAGAGTGCACTTCTCCCAGTCCGCGTAAAGCCCTCGCTCGGCTTCCTCGAGAAAGATGTGCCGGGCGGTGTTCAAGCCCGGCATCTGCTGGCCGTAGAGGAGCCCGGCAAGGCGATTGCCGGCGACCACGTCCAGCCGGTGGTTCATGATGAGAGCGGGCGCGTCGATGACCAGGTCGAGCACGCGCAGGAGCTCCGCCCGCAGGCTACCGCTGGGCGACTTGGCACGGCGGCGTTGCCGGGCGAGCCGGTACAGGTGCCCGCGTTCGGTCTCGTCGAGCTCGAGGACGCGAGCGAGCGCGTCGAGAACCTGTTCCGAGGGTTGGGTGGCGCGGCCCTGTTCCAGGCGCACGTAGTAGTCGACGCTGACCCCGGACAGATGGGCGACTTCTTCGCGACGCAACCCTTCGACCCGGCGGCGGCTGTCGGTGGGGATGCCGGCGGCGGACGGGTCGACCCGCGATCGCCGGGTACGCAGGAAGCCCGCGAGATCGTCCATGTCCACCAGTATGGCTTCGGCGGCGCGCGTGAGGGTGGCCCTGCCAGTCCCAGGAAGTCCGGTCCGACGGAAGAGGCGCCCCTGAATGGCGCGGCCACGGACGTCGAGTATCGGTGCCGACATACTTCGTCGAAGGGATCGGCCATGAAGGCCCTCATCGTCTACGCCCATCCGGAGCCGCGTTCGCTGAACGGCGCGCTGAAGGATCTTGCAGTGTCCACTCTCGAGGCGGCCGGGCACGAGGTGCGGGTGAGCGACCTGTACGCGATGAACTGGAAGGCCGTGGTGGACGCGGCGGACTTCGGCGGGCACGCCACGAGCCCGCTGCGGGTGATACCCAGTTCGGGTGGGGCGTACGACGCCGGCACCCTCACGCCCGACGTGACGGCCGAGCAGGAGAAGCTGCTGTGGGCCGACACCATCATTTTCCAGTTCCCGATGTGGTGGTACACGATGCCGGCCATCCTCAAGGGCTGGGTGGACCGGGTGTTCTCCTTCCATTTCGCGTACGGCGTGGGAGTGCACGACGAGACCCGCTACGGCGAGCGTTTCGGCGAGGGAACCCTGCACGGGCGGCGGGCGATCCTGTCGGTGACCGTCGGAGGGCCCGAGTCGCACTACACCGATCGGGGGATCAACGGCCCCATCGAGGACCTGCTGTTCCCGATCCACCACGGGATCCTCTACTACCCGGGCATCGATGTGCTGCCGCCGTTTGTGCTGTACGGCACTGACAACATCACCGAGGGCGGATTCGGAGACGCCGCGAAGAAGTGGAAGGAGCGGCTGCTGTCGCTGGAGACAGCCGAGCCGATCGCGTTCCGGCGCCAGAACTTCGGCGACTACGAGATTCCGTCACTACGGCTGAAGGAGGGCCTGGAGCTTCCGGGCCGTAAGGGATTCAGCCTGCACGTGGCAGATGGCAACCGGTAAGGATAGACACCCGACGACCGGCTCGGGTGGCAACGCTTGAATGCGAATCGGTCGTGAGTTGTTCGCGCGGCATCCGCGCCGATGCAACTCACGACCGATGACGCCATTGAACATCGGGATGGTCAGAACGTGTACGGGGTGTCGTACTCCGGAATCAGAATGCGAGCCCGCGGCGACGACGCCCGGATCTCTTCGACGAACGCCCGCAGCCGGGCGGCGTTGGCGGATCCGACCGGCGGAGGGTTCGTCAACGGCGACTCGAAGTCGTCCCAGTGCACCGGGATGACGACCTCCGGGTGCCCGAGTGCGGCGAGCAGCCGGGGAACGTACGCGTGGGTGGCGGCCCCGCTCGTCATCGCGATCATCGCCACGTCCGGCCGCAGCCCGCTCAGGTGGCGTTCGACGAAGTCGCTCGCGCCCATCAGGAACACCGACGGGCCGTCGGTGACGCGGATCTGGTAGGCGAGGGTGTCGCCTTCGGGCAGGTCGGCGATGGTCGCCGGCGCCCGGCTCGGCACCTCGGTCCGGACACCGGGGAACGCCATGGAGTAGGCGGCGTTGCGGCTGTGCAGCGCGGCCACCACCTCGACCGTGTAGTCGCCGAAGGCGAGCACCTCGCCGCCTTTGACCGGGCTCAGCTGTCCGGCCGGAACACCCAGGGCCAAACCCAGGTGGTAGGCGGTGAGCGTGCCGAGAACGCGGGCGCCGGCCGACGTCGCCAGGTGCGGCACGTCGTTGAAGTGGTCCCAGTGGGTGTGGGTGACCAGGATCGTCTCCGGGGTGCCGAGGCGGGCGGCGGCGATCGCGGCGGTGTCGACACGCAACGGGGTCGCCGGGTCGAAAGCGCCGGTGGACAGGCCGGTCGGGAAGCGGCTCAGGTAGGGGTCGATCAGGATGGTGCGGCCGGCGACCTCGATGTGCCAGCCGGAGGTGCCGAGCCAGCGGAACGTGGCGGTCCGCCGGCGTGACCGGGGCGCGGCCGCGGCGGGGACGGCCGGCAGCGAGGCGAGGGCGGTTCCGGCGGCGGCGCCGCGCAGGAAACCGCGACGGCCGAACGGCATTCTGGTCATGGTGGTTCCTTCCGGGCGGTGACGGAGCCCGATCAGGAGATCAACCCGGTTCCGGCGCCGTCCAAAATCGACCGGGTGAACGGCTCATATCCGGTTCGATATGAGCGCTGGCCGGGCACGCGGCGCCGCCGAGCCGGGGTGGCACAGGTCACTCGTCGCGCAGGCGCCGGACCGCGTCCGCGGCGGCCCGGCCCAGCATCAGGTCCACGTCGAGGCGGGTGGTGGCCAGGTTCCGGGTGCGGACGAACACGGCCAGGGCGTACCGGCCGCCGTCGGGGTATTCGGCGACCCCCGCCTCCATGTGCAGGCCGGGCAGTGTCCCGGTCTTGCCGGACACCCGTACCCCCGCCGGGAACGCCGCCGCGAGACGCGTCCAGAACATCTGCCGCGCCATCAGCGCGCGCACCGTCGCGCAGGCGCCGGCGGGGCCCGCGGTGTCCTGCCAGATCATCCGCAGCAGCCGGGTGATCTCCTCCGGGGTGCTGGCGGTCGTCTGCTCGGGGTCGTAGATCCGCAGGCGCCGGACCTGGTCGTCGGTGAGGGTGGGGAAGATGCGGGCGAACGCGGTGTCGTCGTCGGCGCCCACGTCGGCGAACATCGACGACAGCTGGTCGCGTGGCCCGCCGGTCACCCGGGTCCGGGTCAGGCCGAGCTCGTCGGCGAGCAGCGGCACCAGGTCGGGGCCGACCCGCCGCATCAGCGCGTCGGCCGCGGTGTTGTCGCTGACCGACATGGTGAAGTAGGCCAGGTCCCGCAGCGACAGCTCGACGTCGTCGGCGCAGCCGCCGGTCCCCCAGCCGCCGAGCCGGTCGCCGGGTCCGAGCAGGACCCGCTCGGCCGGGTCGAGGACACCGGCGGCGACCTGGCGGGCGTACTCGAGCACCAGCAGGATCTTGAAGATGGAGCCGATCACCACCGGCTCGCCGGACCGGTGGCCGGTGCACCGGCCGGAGTCGATGTCGCGGGCGTGCAGCCAGTACTCGGCGTCCCCGGAGACCGTCGGAAGCTGTGACACCGGCCCACCATAGGGTGCAGTGTCGTGGATCTGTTCCGGCACCTGCGGTATTTCCTGGTCGTCGCGGAGGAGCTGCACTTCGGCCGGGCCGCGGAGGTGCTGGGCATCGCGCAGCCGCCGCTGAGTCAGGCCATGCGCCGGCTGGAGCGGGACCTCGGTGTGACGCTGTTCGACCGGCTGCCGCGCGGCACCACACTGACCACCGCCGGTGAGGTGCTCGCCGATCAGGCACGGCAGCTGCTGGCCGCGGAACAGCGGATGCGCACGTTGATGCGGGCCGTCCGGGACGGCGCGATCGGGACCCTGCGTGCCGGGGTGCTGCCGGGCACCCCGGCCCCGGTGCTCGGCGAGCTGCTCGACCGGCTGTCGGACCAGACGCCGGGCCTCGACGTCGACCTTCAGGAGCTGACGACCGCGGAGCAACTCGACTCGCTGGCGGCGGCCCGGCTGGACGTCGGTGTGGTGGAGCATCCCGTCGACCTGGTCGACCTGCACTGTGGACGCGTCGTCCGTACCCCGCTGGGTGTGGTTTTGCCCCGGGTGTCGCCGCTGGCCCGCGCCGCGGAGGTGGATCTCGCCGAGCTCGCCGGCCAGGGATTGGTGATCTTCCCGCGGGCCACCGCCCCGGACTGGTACGACCGGATCCTGGCGGCGGCCGGCGAGCGGGGGTTCCCGGCCGCCCGGATCCGGCACGCCCGCAGCCCGCAGATGCTCTGCGCTCTGGTCGTCGCCGGTCACGGCGTCGCCCTGGAGCGGCAGGCGACGGTCCGGCGCGAGCCGCGGGTGGTGTGGCGGCCGCTGGCCGGCGCTCCGCTGTGGCAGGAGGTCTCCGCGGTGTGGCCCCGGCAGGCGCCGCACCCGGCGGCGGCCCGGTTCGCCGCTCTCGCCACGCAATTGCTGTCCGGCCCACCGGCGGCCACGACGGCGCCCGGCCCCGAAACGCCGGCTCCCTGGTCGGTGGTGTTTGACGTCGCCCGCGGCGCTCGTGGCCGATCGGCTGTGGCGGGCGCGCCGGGCGGCACACCACAGTGAAGCGATGGATGTTCTTGAATTCCACCGGCAGTTCGCGGAGGGCGTGGCCCGCGGCGACCCGGAGGTGGCCGACCGGCTCCTGACCCGGCTCCGCCCGCTGCTCGGCGCCACCGCCTCGGTCAAGGTGCTGCTCCTGGCCGCGCACCTGCTGGCGGCCCGGCACACCGCCACCGGCTCCACGCGGGACCTGCGGGAGGCGTTCACCGTGCTGGACCGGGCGAGCGAGCTGGGCGCGGCCGATCCGGACGGCCCCCACCTCCTCGAGTGGGCCGTGGTGTCGGCCGGGGCGTTCATCGCGGCGTACGCCGTCGACGCGGACCCCGGCGTCCTGGTGAACGCCGCCGATCTCATGCGGCCGCTGGAGCAGCGCCTCCCCGAGGATCATCCGGTCCGCCCGGCCGTGCTGCACCTCTACGCCACAGCGTTGTTCCTGCACCAGACCCAAACCAGCAAAACCATCCATCTGGTACGGGAGTGCCTGGCCCTGATCCCGCCCGATTCACCGCAACGGCCCTCGCTGGTCAGCATGCTCGCGCTCACCCTGCTGTCACAGTCCCAGCGGACCGGCGACAGCGCGCCCGCCACCGAGGCCCGGACGCTGCTCACGACCGCCGTCACCGCGCTGCCGGACGGCCATCCGGCCCGGCTCCAGCTCGTTCCCGCCTACGCCAGGTCCCTGCTCGCCGGCGAGAACGCGGACGACATCGACCTGGCGATCAGCGAACTCGGCCGGGCGCTGCCGCGGGCACGTGACGCCGCCACACGGACCGACCTCACGCAGGGCATCGCCCACGCCCTGCTCCTCCGGGCGACACGCACCGGCAGCCGCGCCGACCTGGACCGGGCCGTCACGCTGTCCCGGGACGCCACGGGGGTGGCCCGGCACGGCGCCCTGGAGACCGGCGGACGAGCGTACCTGCATCGTTTCGTCTCCTACGGCGACCGTGCCGACCTGGACCGGGCCATCGACATGTTCCGCCGGCGCGGCGCATACCCGGCGCCACCGGACATCGGCGTGCTGGCCGCGCACGCGCACGCGCTGCGGTTACGGTTCGACGTGACCGGCGACGCGGCCGACCTGCATGCGGCGGTGGAACTGCTGAGCGGCGCCGAGACCGCCGAGGGCCCGGACTCCGACCTCGCGAGGATCATCCTGGCGCTGATCCTGTCGGTGCGGACCATGCACCACGACGGCGATCTCGGCGACATCCGCCGGGCCCTGGCACTGCTGGACCGCACCCGGCCGAGCATGACGCACACGACCGCCACCGGAACCGCCCTGGTGGCGGCCTACCAGGTCGGCGGTGATCCGGCCGACCTGGAACGCGCGATCAACGTCCTCCGCCGCGACGGACCGGGCCCGGCATCCCACCGGGACGAGATCGATCGGCTGATGACGCTCGGGGCGGCGCTGACGGCCCGAACCGGTTTCGCCGGCGACGGCGACCTTCCCGAGGCGATCGCCGTCCTGCGCCGGGCCGGCACGATGATCGGCGACGGCGACCCGCTGGCGGCGGCACTGCGATTCCAGCTCGCGAACGCCCTCGTGGCCGCCGGTTTCCGGGACTCCGGCCGGCTGGAGGAGGGCATCCTGCTGCTGCGGCAGGTCCTGTCCCGGACGGACCTGCCACCGGTCACCCGTACCCTCGCCGTGGGTCGTCTCGGCACCGCCCTGACACACCGGTTCCCGTTCACCGGCCGCCCCGAGGACCTCCGCGACGGCATCGACCACCTCCGGGAGGCGCTGACCCGGACGCCGATCGAGGGTGTCGGCCGGTGGTCGCTCCAGGCGGACCTGGCGACGGCCCTGGCGACCCGGTTCGAACAGCACGGCGACCCGGCCGATCTGGAGGCGGCGGCCGAACTCGTCGGCACGGCGGCCGAACAGGCCGGCCAAGCCCAGGTCTACGGGATCAGCGCCCTGCGGATCATCCTGCTCACCAAACTCGAGCGGCTCGGCGGCGACGACCGGCTCGACGAGAGCATCGCGATGATGCGCCACACCGTCGACGGCCTTCCCCGAACCCATCACATGTACGACGTCGTGTCGGCCAACCTCGCCGTGGCGCTGACGCTGCGGTTCCATCGCGACGGCCGGGTGGCCGATCTCGACCGGGCGATCGCCATCGAACGCGCGCTGGTCCGCCACGGCGCCCCGGATCCGCTGTACGCCGCCAACCTGTCCGGGCACCTCAGCGACCGCTACCGCCACTACCAGCACCTGCCGGACGTCGATGAGGCGATCGGGATGCAGCGGCTGGCGATCGACCGGGCCGCGCCGGGGCATCCCGGTCGCGCCGCGATGGCCGCCGACCTGGGCCGGCTGCTGCGGCTGCGGGCACTCCTGTTCGGCGACGAGGCGGATCTGCGCGAGGCGGTCCAGAACGGCCGCCACGCCGTCGAGCTGGCCGGACCGGATCTCGGCAACCCCCGTCAAGGGTCGATTCGCGAAGACCTCGCCACCACCCTGCTCGCCTGGTTCGACCGGACCGGGCAGCGTGACCACCTCGAGGAGGCGATCGACCGGCTCGGCGAGGCGATCGCGATCTCCCCGGCCGAGGACCGCAATCAGGCCGCCTTCCTGGCCACGCTGGGAGACGCCCGGCTGCGCCGGTGGCGGCTCTCCCACGACCCGGCGGACCTGCGCGCCGCGATCGCCGCCCACCGCGAGGCCGTGACCAGGATCCGGCCGGACGCGCCGAAGCGGTCCGTGCACCTCGCGGCACTGGCCGATGTGCTCATCCTGGACGGCGTCGACCGTGGTGACGTGACGACGCTGGCCGCTGCCCGCGACCACGGCCGGGAAGCGGCACACCATCGGCCCGCGCCGGCCGAAGCCCGCATCGACGGCGCCGCGTCCTGGGGCAACGCGGCCCGCTGGCTGAACGACCTGCCCGAGGTGCAGCGCGCCTTCTCGTACGCGGTCGGTCTGCTCACCACTCTCGCGTGGCACGGCATCAACCGTTCCAGCCAGGACAAGGCGCTCGGCCGCTGGACCGGCACCCCGCCGCAGGCGGCCGCCGCCGCCCTGGCGAACGACGACCCACCGAGCGCGGTGGAGATCCTGGAACGCGGCCGCGGCGTCCTCTGGACCGGCCTGCTCGACGCCCGCTCGTCGCTGGCGGAAATCACCGACCGGGCCCCGCACCTGGCCGCCGACCTGCTCCGGGTCCGCCGGGCCCTCGACACCCCGGACGGAACCGGACCGTAAGGGCCGTCGGCTGTCGGCAAGGCGACGTACGCGACAGCCAGCATCCGCCGTCTCCATCACGACCGTTCCGTTGAGGAGTCGCGATGGGTGCAGCGCAACGTCCGGTGCCGCTCGTTCCATCGGCGAGGGCGGCCAGGGGTACGCGGATGTCGCCGGCCGCCGCCTGGGCCGCCAGCCTGGCGGCCACCGTGGCGTCCACCTACGCGCTGGACGCCTGCGCGGCGGCCGCCGGCGCCGGTCTGGTCGCTTCCGGATTGCTCGCCGATCTCGGCCATCGATCGGTGGTGGCGTTCCTCGTGGCGAGCTACACGGCCTGGGTGTTCGGTCTGCGCGCCAACCTGAGAGCGAACGGACGTCTGCTGGCGGAGACGGGGGCGAGCACCAACGTGCTGTCGAAGCTGGCGTACGACGTCACCCGGCGCCGGTTCGGCGGTGGGCCCGCCGCTCGGCTGGCCGCTGCCGTCGCGTACACCGGCACCGAGATCGCCAAGGAGGTGCCGTACTACGTGGCCGCGTTCGGCGCCGCCGCCGCGACCGACGCGATCACCAGCGATGAGGCGCTCGTCTTCCTCGGCGGCGCCAACCTGGGCGCCGCGTTCTACGAGGGCGTCCTCGCCCGCCTCACCCGGACCGTCCTCGACCGGGGCCACGGACATGCGTCGTTCGACACCGACTGGGTGCCGGCCGAGTACCTCACCGACTACTACCGAACCGTCGAACCGGACGAGATCGCCACCATCGGGTTCCTCGTCGACGCGATGCGCCACACCGAACGCGACCAGCCGATCCTCTACTTCGGGACCGGTCCGGCACTCCACCACGTGTTCGCGTGCGCCGAGACGGCATCCGAGATCCACCTGGGTGACTACCTGCCCGAGAACCTGGCCGAGATCCGACGATGGATCGAACGTGCGCCGGGCGCCCACGACTGGCGGCCGTTCGTCCACTACACCCTGCAGTGCGAGGGCAACACCTGTCCGACCGACGACGAGATCACCGCACGCGAAGACCTCACCAGAGCAAAGATCACCACACTGGTACGGGTGGACGCCCACCACCCGCGTCCGGTGAACCGGCGTTACCCGACCGTGGTCAGCGCCTACTGCGCGGACTCGGCCACCGGCGACCGCGCCACCTGGGAACTGTTCATGCGTCACATCACCGGCCTGGTCCAGCCGGGTGGCCTCTTCCTCACCGCGGCGCTGCGCCGGTGCCGTGGCTACACGGTCGGCGGCAAGACGTTCCCCGGCGCCGACATCGACGAACACGACCTCCGAGCGGCCCTCCGCCCCGACTTCGAACCCCTGGACGAGGGGATCGAGGTCATACCGACGGCCCAGCGCGGCACGCACGGCTACGCCGCGATCCTGCTCTGCCGGGCACGCCGCGCTCAGCCGGCGACCTCGGCGCGCCGCCGCGGGAGCAGGGCGACCATCCCGGGCAGGGCCGACCGGACCGGCTGAATCGTGTCGGCATTCACGGGGCGCGGCCCGACCGGCGCAACAGCCAGCCGGCGATCGGTATCACGATCAAGGTGCCGATGATCGCGCTCAGGATCCCGCCCCAGTCGAAGATGTCGTCGTCGCCGATGCCCAACCCGAGGGTGAAGAGGACGTACCCGGCCAACGCGCCGGCCAGGCCGAGCCCCACCGAGACCAGCCATGACACCGGTCCGCTCATCTTGCGAAAGGCATCGCCCGGCATGAGCACCCTCGCGATGACGCCCGCGACGAAACCGAGCAGCAGAGCTCCGATCATTCGGCCAGCTTTGTCCCTCCCGGCCAGGTCGGCATCATCCGCAAGGGGTGATCATTCAGTCGTGGTCGCCGCCCGCGTCAGGCTTCGGCTCGGCGTTCGCTGTCATCCCATCGCGTTGGAGATCTGGCGTAGGACCCACAGAGACTCGTTGGCCTTGTGCCAGTTCGGCCAGTCGACGTCTGGCCAGCCGGATGCCGCACGGAGTTGCTCGAGCCGTTTCTGAAATGCGTGCAGCTGTTCGAGCGGTACGCGATTGCTGTCCCCGGGTGTTTCCAGGACAGACGATGCGAGGCGGATGACATCGGGATCCGCATTGCTGATTCGATCCGGCTTCCTCAGCAGGTATCCCAGGGTGTAGGTCGCAGCCCGGCGCGAATCGCCGTACCAGCAGGTCGGCAGGTTCGGGTTGGTGTCTGACGCTCGTGGAGTGCGCTGTCCGAGCCGTTTGGCCTTCCTCCGGCTGGTGGCATACGCGTCGACTTCTGCCAGCCACAGTTCCCGGCTCACCGTCAGCATGTCCAGCGCTCGGAGCAACGCGACCTCGTCACGACGAAAGGCCCCTGCAACGTGGCCCAGATAACGTCGCCAGATAGCCCAGCGGTTGATAAAGCTGGACGCAGCCGGCCAGGGCGTTGATCCGTCTCGTCGAAACACGGGGCACCGCGCCCGATCCGCGGCACATCAGGGCGTCTGGCCGCTCGGCTACGACCCTGAGGGGCCGGAGCACCTGTTCGGTGAGCGCACAGATCTCGACGATCCCACGGCGGTCCATCGCCGGTTCCCACGACTGGCCGCGTTCCGGCGTGGTCACCCGGAACTCGGGACACCGGAGCTTCGCTGACCAGGACCGGCGTTCGTCAAATCACCACCAATGGCGCCAGCGGCGGTACGCGTGTTCTCCGCGGCCATGAGCGCACCAGATCATGGAGCACGAGGCTGCGTCACGGCCCGGCCACGCCGGCGTCAGGCAACGTCGTAGATCAGGTGCGTTGCGGTCGATGTCGAGGTCACGCTTCGTTGCACCAGCGCGCGCGGTACTCCGTCGGTGAACAGTGGCGTACCGGCACCCAGCATCACGGGCGCGAGGTGAAGCGACAGCGTGTCGACCAGTCCGGCATCGAGCGAGGCGCGGATCAACGCACCACCGCCCATGAGGACCACGTCGAGACCCTCACCCCGGTCCGACGACGCTGCTTCCGCGCGCTCACGCGCGACAGCCACGGCATCGGGAACGCCGGTAGTGACGAACGTCCAGTCGAGGTCGGTGAGTCGAACCGACTCCGGCGGCGAGCTCGTCACGACGACGAAAGCCGGTCTTCCGACCTCGCCGGCGCCGTAGCCGGTCTCCTCGTTCCAACCCAGCGGGCCGTCGACCACATCGAAGAGCCTGCGACCGAGGACGACGGCGCCCGAGCGGGCGGTCGACTCGCGCAGGATCCGGCGGTCCTCCGGGTCGGTGGAGAACGCCCAGCTGTGCAGGGCCTCACCACCTGTGCCCAGGCCGTTGGCGGGGCCGGGCTCCGGCCCGGTGACGAAGCCGTCGAGGGACATCGAGATGTCAGCGATGATGCGCGTCATGCTGGGTAGACCGGATCCACCGCGCTGACTCATCGCTTCTCAGCCAACGGCGTGACGGCATCCGAGGGCTCCAGCACAGTACCGCCCTACCCCATCAACGAGGACTGCGTCGAGTGCTGGGCTGACACGCCGGCACAGGCGGTCACGGGGCACACGGGCTGCAGCTTGTGTGCCCCGGGATCATGGGAAGGTGAACACTTCTCCAGGCTCGTCCTCCGGTTCTTCGAACCGGGCAACGTCAAGCTCTCTTGATGTGCCGCCGTTGTTCGCCGCTCTGGACGGCGCTCGCTGCGTGCTGTTGGCCGGTGCCGGAGGAGGGTTCGACGTTTATGCCGCATTGCCGTTGGCCATCGCGCTGTGGAACCGCGGCGTTGCGGCACATCTGGCGAACCTGTCGTTCACCCCACTGGAGATGCTGGACCTGGATGCTTGGTTGGCGCCAGATGTGGCTCTCGTCGCCCCGACTACCAATGGCCCGGAGGACTATTTCCCAGAACGGACCCTTGCCCGCTGGCTGGATGCCCACAATCTCCCTTCGACGGTTTACGCCTTCGCCAAGACCGGCGCAAAGCCGTTGAGAGCCGCTTACCGGCATCTGGCCGGCCACCTCGGGATTGATGCCGTCGTGCTGGTCGACGGCGGGACCGACATCCTGATGCGTGGTGATGAAGCCGGCCTGGGCACGCCCGTAGAAGACATCACCAGCCTGACCGCCGTTGCCGGCCTGGACGTACCGGTGAAACTGGTGAGCTGCCTGGGCTTCGGCATCGACGCCTACCACGGGGTTGTCCACAGCCAGGTTCTGGAGAACATCGCCGCCGTGGACCGTGACGGCGGCTATTTGGGCGCGTTGTCCATTCCCGGCGCCAGCAGAGAGGCGGTGCTGTATCGCGATGCCGTCGCTGACGCTCAACGGGCGACTCCGATGCGGCCCAGCATCGTGCAGGGCCAGATCGCCGCGGCAACCCGAGGCGCCTTCGGTGACGTCCAATTTACTCGCCGAACCGCTGGCAGCACACTGTTCGTCAACCCGCTGATGGCCACCTACTTCACCGTGGACCTGGTCAGCCTCGCCAACCGATGCCTCTACCGCGATCGAATCGAACAAACCGTCGACATGCATCAAGTTGCGGCACACATCGACGCCTTCCGCAAGGAGACCGCCACTCGCCCAGCTCGTGCGTTCCCGCACTGACCACAGCCTTGCAGGAACAACCAGCGGACGGAGCTCTCGATGGCCGGCTCGCCCGGCCTCTGACACCGGCAGCCAGCGCGATCGCCGACATGGCCATCACCTTTCCTGTTCACAATTTCGCTGATCGCGGCAGATCAGTGCATCGGCCAGGCGATATCGACCTTAACTGAGCCATTTTCATCGTGACGGTGCAGGTCACAGGCTGTGCGGGAGGCTGGTGTCGACATAGGACGAGGCTCCCGGTAAGACAGCAGTCGACCAAGATCCGATGCCCCAACCGGGAGCCTCGCTGTGCTGTCTTACCCTGCCGCGATTCCGTTGTCCACTCGCAGCCTGAACCACCTCGCCGGCCTCATCCGGGCTCACCGTAAGCAGCGTAGATCCCGGTGGCGGCGTCTCGACCCCGGCAGGCAAGCCCTGCTCGCCCTTGCTCACCTGCGTAACGGCGACAGCTTGACCCGCCTGGCCTGCGGTTTCGAGATCGGCGTGACCACCGCGTGGCGTTACGTCCGCGAAGCCATCGACCTGCTCGCCGCTACCGCCGACGACCTCAAAGCAGCGATGAACCGGATCCGGGTGCTCGCGTACGTGATCCTCGACGGCACCCTCATCCCGATCGACCGGGTCGCCGACCAGAAGCCCTACTACTCGGGAAAACACCGCCGTCACGGCGTGAACGTGCAGGTCATAGCCGATCCGGCAGGCCGGCTCATCTGGGCGTCAGCAGCCTTGCCCGGCGCCGTCCACGACCTGACCGCCGCCCGCACCCACACCATCATCGAGGCCTTGACCAGCGCGAACGTGATGACGTTCGCCGACAAGGCCTACCAAGGCGCCCGCGGCACCATCCGCACCCCGTTCAAACGGCACCGTTACCGACCGAAACTCTCCGCCTGGCAGAAGAAGGTCAACCGGGCCCATGCTCGGATCCGCGCCATCGGCGAGCGCGCCAACGCTGGCCTCAAGACCTGGAAAGTCCTGGCGAAACTCCGCTGCAGCCCGCACCGAGCGACCCCGATCGTGCAGGCACTCCTCGTCCTGCACCACGTCGAGAACCCGGCCTACTCAGGATGAAAAAGGTCACTGTAGGCGATTCCAGCGCGGTCGAGTAGACGGCACATGTCGTGAAAGCCCTCTACGCATGCATCGACAACGGCACCATAGTGGCCGGCGGACTTTGCGTACTCCAATAGGAAGTACGGGTCGAGGGTTTCGGGAGCATAGATGTTGGCCTCGACAAGCTCGCCGCTCACTACATTTTCGAACCGGCAGTGCTCGCCGTGCGGGTGCAGATACCAGGTCGCGTCACCATATTGCACGGACTCCGGATACTCCTCTGGCGACGTGCCAGCCCTCATCTGCTCGACGAGTGCTTCCGCTGTGCGACGGAATCCAGCGACGAGGTTTTCCAAGATCGGGCGCACGCTCGCGGCTTCGTCGTTGCTGACGAGTCGCAGCACGGTCAGAACCGGCCCTCGGCCTCTCGGCGTGGCGAAGACAACCACATCAGGCCCGGGTGCGGACTGCAAGTCGCGCGCAGCGGCTGCCGCGATCGGCATCGTCATGGCGTCATCAAGAGAGATGAAAAGGCCGTGACCACGAGCGACCCGCTCATGGATGTCCTCGGGATCCGGGACGCCCGCGGCAGTCGAGGTATTCCCGCTTCTCATATAGCAAATGCTAACTCGAACGCACTCAGCTCGGCAGATCCGCCTACTTGGCGTGCAACAAATCCGTCACCCTCAGTAGTGTGCGACTCTCGGCTACTTATCTGCTGGTGGCACGACCGCTGCCCGGCCAGGCATGGTCGAGGTGACCGGCGGAGACGCTCTCATCGACTGTCCACCTGCATCTTGGGTGTGGCTCAGATTTGGCATGCGCCCTGCCGGTCACCGCGGCGCGGAGTGGCTCCAGAGGGTATACCCAGCTCAAAGTAGCGCTGCCCTCCCGCCGACATCAGGTCGAAACAGGCGGACGAGGCAGATGCCCAATGTCGTCATCGGAGTGGACCCGCACAAACGATCGGCCACCATCGAGGTCATCGACCAGCGCGAGCGTGTCCTCGCGGGCGGCCGGTTCGGAACTGATCACGACGGCTACCAGGCGATGCTCGCCGCGAGTTGACCGAGCTGCCACTGCCAAGGGCCGCGGACGGGCGGCTGCTTCTGGCGGTGGACGTCGCCGTGGCTGCGTCCGGATGGTGCCTGCAGTCCGCAGCGTTCGTGCTGCCACGCCTCTGGGCGCGTCAAGGACGAACACCGAATCGAAGCGGTGCGGACGGAACGTCCGGCCGGTTGAAGGTGACCAGGCTGACGGTCGAGGGCTACCTGGTCCCGGTCAGCTACGCCGCCGGTGCCGCCGGCCGAGTGGAGGTCATCACGGATTCGCGGCAGGACGAATTCGGTACGTAGGTGGTCACCCGCCATCCCTGTACCGATCCGATCGCCGCGCCCGAACTGCAGTTCGCTCAATGCTCTGGTCATGAACACCGGCCGACTCGCCCACCGGACCGTCTACCGATGTGACCGGCTCGGCGGGCTCCTCCACGAATACGATCATGTTGCTTGACCGGCACGGACCGGTTTCCCGGCACCCGCGGGGTGCAGGCGTCGCGCCGTAGGCAGCTCGGCCAGGGCCAGTAGTGCTCTGGTGGCCCTGGCCCAGCCGGCACTGTCGGGCGGGCGGTGACCGCGGATGCGGTTGGCGAGATGGTTCGGGGACTACTTATCGCGCCGGGCCGGTGGTGGCACGCCGACGCGTGACGGCGGCCAGCGCCAGCTCGTAGAGCTCCGGCAGATCGGCGGGAGACAGTGATCGCTCCTTCTGGAGATCGGTAAGCTGCTGGGCCGATCGCCAAGAATATGAGTGGAAGCTGCGTTGCTCATCCAGCTCCAGCTTGGCCGCCGCGGGCTGCCATTCCTCCACGCCGAAAGCGAAGAAGCTTTGCGTCTGGCGATAGCGGACGCGATCGAACGAGAATTCCATGGTCTTGTTGGCGGCTACTTCTGAGAGCTCGCTCGCGTCGACCAGTAGCCCGGTTTCCTCGTACAGTTCCCGGACCGCGCCTTGACGCATGTCCTCGCCGTCGGCGAGGCCGCCGCCCGGGGTGAACCAGTAATGATTGTCCGGTTCGGCCGGATCGAATCCACGAATGAGTAGGAGCCGATCATATTTGTCGATGACGAGGACGCGTGCCGCGAGGCGGGGCACCGCATTCGAGTTGTTGATGTTCACTCCTCGGAGGACAGCGAGCGGACGACGACCGCCACGGCGGGGACAACGATTCCTCCGACATTCGGTGACGGCCTCCGTCAATCGCCGTTCCGGCAATGATTTTCGCTGGCCCCGACCTGCCCGCAGCTACTCCCGCTAGGCCCGCACAAACGGCCGAGTGTCCACGAAACCGACATAAGCATGCGGGGCGGGCATTTTGCTTCTGGATATGCCGATTGGGCCGCAAGGCGCCGCAAGTCACTAAATCCAACTGGATCGGCTGTAATCGAGTCGATCCCGCGATGGCATGCGCATGTCCATAAAGGATGGTGGCGTGCAAGAAATACCGCGGGCGACCTGGGCCATTCCCAATGATGACCATGATGGAAAGACATTACTGCGGGTAACCGGTTGACAGCACGGCGGAGCGATTCGAGAATGGTCGATGGATCCTAGATCTTGAGATATCCCAGGATGTTTAGCCGGCGCAGTCGTCGACTCGCATGATCTCCGGGGAGTTCCGTCATGCCCTCAGCCGGGGAACGGCCAACGTTCCACCTGTCGAATCTGTCAGCGCTTCAACCCTTGACGGAGGCTTTCGCCGATTCTTGCCTGGACCCGTCATTCGCGATCTCCGGCCAGTCGCCGGCCGCACAAATCGAGAGCAATCCCGCAACTTTCACCACGGGCGGATCCTGGCCACGGGATGTGTGGGCGGCGTCCGGGCTGGGGGCTACCCTCGACGCTTCCGTGGTGGAAACGGGCTCTCCGCTGGAGCTGGTGGATCTATGCACGATCCTCTGTGTCCTCGGGATCAACGACCCCTGGGTGAAGTTGAAGCAACTGATGTATTTGCTCTCGCCGAGCCCGCACCACGTAACCATACGGCTCGGCTGCGACCTGTATTACCGCGTCGCCCGTCGCCTGCTGCGCTGCTTCGACGACTTCGGTGAGGCCGGCGACTTCGTCGTCAACCTGCGGCAGTGCAACGGTTCCGACGCCGTCGAATTGGGTCTGCACGCGGCATGGACGGCCGCGGCGGGGTCACCGGCGCGGCGGAGGCTGGCGACCTTCCGCGGTTCTTACCACGGGGAGAACCTGACCGCGAGCCTGATCAGTGACCATCAGCCGCAGCATGGATCGGGCCGGTTGCTGGTCGAGCGGGCCGAGGACGTCGTCTTCTTCCCATCCCCCCGGTGCGGCGACGGCGGCTATCTGACCGCCGAGGCCTTGGCGACGCTGGCCAGCATCGAGCGCGACGCCGACAAGTACTTCGCCGTCGTCATCGAGCCCATCCAGTGGCGCGAATCGGTACACACCGTCCCGCTGGAGTTCCTCCGCCGGCTTCGCGAGATCTGCACGCAGAACTCGATCTGCCTCATCTTCGACGAGATCCACAACGGCTTCGGCTACACCGGGACGATCAGCTTCGCCGGGAACTGCGGCATCGTTCCCGACATTTCCGCGATGAGCAAGGGCCTGACGGCGGGCCACGGTTCGCTCGCGATCATGGTCGCGAAGAAGCAGTTCAAAGCGATCTCGGGACCGTTCGCGGGCAAGTCCAACGCCTCCGACATGCTGTCGTTGGTGGCCATCGACGCCGTGCTCGACCGCCTTCTCGGCATGGCGCCGGAGGAGGCGGCCGCCCTCCCGGAGTGGCTACCTCCAAGCTTGGCCGAGGAATTGCGTACCGGCTTGCTGACCACCGCCTATCCGCGCACCGTCGCGATGATCAATGCGCTGTTCGACGAGTTACGGCGCCGGTTCCCGTCCTTGGTGGGCCGGTCGACCGGCATGGGGCTGGTTCGTGGGCTCGTGATCAACGGTCCGGACGGCCGGCCGTCGGAGGAGGCGGCCGCGGAGGTCGCGAAGCGGTGCCTGGTGCACGGGGTGTACGTGCGCCAAGCCGGCACGGCCATCTTCGTCAAACCCTCGCTGACACTGCGGCAGAGCGAAGCGGACGCCGCCAGCGCCGGATTGTCCCGGACGTTCGCGCACATGCTGCGTGCTCGCGGCCATGTGCCGGCGGAGGCGGTGACGGCGCAATGATCAATGTGGCGGTCGGTGGACCGCAGGGCGTAGGCAAGTCCTCCGCCCTGCGACAGCTCGCCCTACTGCGTCCCGAGTTCAGGGTGATGTTCTTCGGCGATCAGCTCCCCGACGACTTCCGATCCCGGTCCCCTCAGGACAAAGCCGCTCTGCGGGCTCAAGTGACCGAGCGGTTCCTGGCCCGGATGGCGAGCGGCGGACCGGCGACCGTCGTCGATCTGCACTACGTCGATCCGCGGGAAGCCGATCCGAAGATCCAGCGGATGGAGTTTCTGTCGCACTTCGATCTGCTGGTGTTTCTCACCGTCCCGCTCGAAGTGCTCCGGGAGCGCCGAGCGGCCGACCGGAGCCGGACGGACCGGTCGCTGGTCGCCGCCGAGTTGGGCCAGGACGTCCGCGCGCATCTCGACTACTTCGGCGAACTCGTGGCTGCAGGATTCCGGGCGGTCCTCGTCGACTGTCAGGAGCCGCCCACCGAAATCGCACGAAAGCTGCTCGACCGGATCGACACCATACGTGGGCGGGACATGTGACACCATCAGACGCTTCCACCGGGTACACCGACGCCGATGCGTCGTCCGGCCTTTTCCATCTGAACACGCTGCCCGCGGTTCAGGAGGTCCTCGCAGCGGTCGAGGACACGTGTCTGGCGCCGGAATGGCCCCGGTTGGCGGGCAGCCGGATCGAACAGATGGCCAGCAACGATCTTCTGTTCAGTGGCGGATCCGCTCCCCGCGACGTCTGGGCCGTCTCCGGCCTGGGCGCCACGGTCGACGCGTCCGTGGTGGCAACGGGCGAGCCGTTGTCGCTGATCGACCTGTGTTCCATGACCGCGAACACGATCCTCGGCATCAACGACCCGTGGGTGAAGCTCAAACAGGCCGCATATCTGCTGTCGGACCGTCCGCATTACCTGACCGCTCGCATCGGAGCCGACCTGCCGTACCGTGTCGCCCGCCGCATTCTGCACTGCTTCGACGAGTTCGGCGGGCCGGGTGAATTCGTCGTCAACCTCCGGCAGTGCAACGGCTCGGACGCCGTCGAACTCGCACTCCACGCGGCCTGGAACGCGGCCGCGCCGACGCCCGGCCGGGACAAGCTCGCGACGTTCCGCGGCTCCTACCACGGCGAGAACCTGACCGCGAACTGGGTGAGCGAGCACCAGCCGGGCGGCTTGCTCGCCGACGGCCCCGACAACGTGGTGTTCTTCCCGACCCCGCGGACCGATGACACCGGCCGGCTCACGGCCGCCACCGAGGCCACCCTCGAGGCGCTCGATCAGGCGGGTGCCGACTACTTCGCCGTCATCATCGAGCCGGTTCAATGGCGCAACTCCGTACACGTGATCCCGTTCGAATTCCTCCACCGGCTCCGTGACATCTGCACCCGGCATGCGATCTGCCTGATCTTCGACGAGATGCAGAACGCATTCGGGTACACCGGGACGATCACCTTCGCCCAGACCAGCGGGATCTGCCCGGACATCGCGGCCATCAGCAAAGCCATCACATCCGGGCACGGTCCGCTCGCTGTCATGGTGGCGCGCCGGGCGTACCGGGAGATCAGCGGGCCGTTCGGGGCGAAGTCGAATTCCGGGAACATGCTTCCGCTCGTCGCGGCCGACGCGGTCCTGGACCGGCTCCTGGGCATGTCTCCCGCGGAGCACCAAGCGCTGCCGGGATGGGTGCCGCCCGGATTGACCGAGGAACTTCGTACGGGTGTGCTGACATCTGCCTACCCGCGGTCGGTCGCGCTGCTCGACGGCCTGCTGGGCGAGCTTCGGCAGCGGTTCGGTTCGCTGGTCGGCGAGCCGAGAGGGCTCGGGCTGATCCGTGGCCTCGTGCTGTGCGAAGCCGACGGCGGGCCGTCGGTGCGCCTGGCCGCCGCCGCGGCGAAGGTGTGCTTGCGGTACGGCGTCTACGTCCGGCAGGCCGACACCGCTGTCCTGGTCAAACCGAGCCTCTTCCTCTCCGAGAGCGAGATCGGCGCGGCGCTGGACGCTTTGTCTCGCACGTTCCAGGAGGTGCTGCGCATTCGTGATGAGTGACATCGTCAACTGTGAAGATCAAGTCCGAATCTGGATCAGCGCCGACGGTCTTCCGCCGAAGCACCGGGCGCGTCTGCTGCGGCTCCGGGTGATGAATCCACGATCACACATCACCCTGGTCGTCTGTCGCTCGATGTTGACGAGTGCCGCCGAGAAGGCCCTCGACGCCTTCGCCGGGAAACTCGACATCGACGTTCAGGACATCGGCACGATCGAGCCGGCCGATGCCGACGAGCGGCTCATCCTCGAACACATCCACGCCGAGATCCGCTCGTTCGCGGCCGGCGCCGGCGGCAACCTGTCGGTCGTCTCCGACTACGCGCGCCTGCTGGACTGGGTGGTGCGGCGCGGGCTGTGCACGGACATCGACGTGGAGTTCCGCGATCCACTACCCGATGCGGCCGCCGCGGTGCCCTGCCCTCTCGGCATCCTCGCCCGGTTCAAGGAGAACGGGTGCGTCAGCAATGACGTCACCGCGGGGTTCGCTCAATCGGAGCCGTTCCGCCGCGCCCGGCGCAATGTCGCCGCGTTGATCACCCGGTATCGCGCCGAGTCGTGCCGCTACCTCGCCGCGAGCGGTATCGACCGCACGGTTGAGCCGGACACGGTCTCGTCGCACCCACGGTTCTTCGAACTGCGGAACCGGCAGGCCGATCCGTCGCTGGCCGGCACGGCCAGGTTCAGCCTGGCCGGCGGCCCGGACAGCTTCGCGATATCGCTGCACCAGACCGGCATCTACTGCGGGTACGAGAGCGACGTGACCCGCGGGCGTGAGCCGGGTGAGTTGACCTTCGATCATGTGCCGCACGTGATGACCGATGGCCTTTCCGAGCGCTCGGCCCTCCGCTACCGGCCCTATCGATTCGGGCCTACCAGGTTCGCCGAGCAGGCGGCCATCGACCGCGCACGGCTGTGGCCGGCGACCCTGCCAGTCATCGTGAGCCACTGGGACCACAGCTGGATCACGGACAGCCACGAGTGGCGGGCCCTGACCTACCGCGAGCACCTGCTGCTGGAACTGTTCGACGGCCCGGACTGGTCGCCCGCGCGAGCCACGCCGATAGTGCGCCCGGCCCCGATGGCGCCCTGTGCCGCCCCGCCGACGCTCTCCTCGGCGGTCGCGGCGTCGATCGTCCCGGCCCCCTTGCGGAGCCCGCCCACACCGGCGCATGCCGACCCTCACTCGTCGGGCCACCGGCCGCGGCGAACCGAGAGCCGTGGACCGGGCGGCGCGGTGTGGGAGCTCATCGACAACGGCATCGTCTCCGTCCCGAGCCTCATCGATACGGAGACGCTGACCCGGCTCCATGCGGCGTTCGAGAACGAGATCACCAAGAAGGCAGGTGGCCTGACTCTTCAGCAGAGTTCGTTCAATCTGAGTGTCGACGACTGCGAGACCCACACGCTGGAGGCCTTTCGCGACGTCGCCGCGAATCCCGACCTGGTGGACCTCCTCGACGACTACCTCGGCGGTACGTCGCGCTTCGTCTCGGCGCGGGGCTACCGGCAAGGTCCGTGTAAACCCATGAGATACCGCGCCTGGGACTACCACCAGGACATGAAGACCCGGGGACCGTTCGAAGAGGCCAAGGTCATGCTGCTGCTGACCGATGTGCCGCCCGGCGGCCAGGCGATGAGGTACGCCGCCGGCAGCCATGCGTACCACTGGAACTGCCGGACTCAGCAACAGACCAAGTTCACCCTCGACGAGGCTCTGGGCTTCGGACACCACCGGCTGTCCCTCGCAGACGGCCGGGCGGGAGACTGCGTGCTGTTCGACACCAACGGCATCCACTCGGGTCACCGGAACCTGTCGGTCACCCGGGACGTCATCACGATGAACTTCACCCGGGCGTCGCCGAGCGCGTTCTACATGTTCAGCAATCCACTGCTCACCCGATCGGCGCGTCCCGCCGATCAGCCCGCACAGCCCGCCCGGCGGCTGGAGTGGCGGCCATTGGCCGTCGACCGGGACGAACTGTCGGCGATCCGGCGGGAGTACCACGACACTCCGTCCCTGGAAGAGACCCGTCCGTCGTGGACCGGGGATGCGCTGGGGCTGGTAGACGTCGTGGTCGCGGACCTCAACGTCGACCTGGACCTGCGCCTCTCGGACCCGTTCGAGCAGGACCGGGCCCGCGACATCGGTCTGGTGGCGATCCGCGACGCGTCACTCCACCACGTGCAGTACGCCCGGCTCAGCCGCCATCTCGGCGCGGCGGGCGCCGGCCACGGCATCGACGACGTCCGCTGTCTGTGGCAAAGCGCCGAGCCTCTGTCCGCCGCAGCCGGGATCGCCGCCACCGCTCGCGACCTACTATCCGTACGAGCCGTGGGCGAGGCCGCGGCGAACTGCGCGGCGCTGCTCGACGACCTGTGCGAGGCCGTCCGGCGTTGCGACAGCGTGCAGCGTCTGCGGACCACCACGATCTTCACCTACTTCGCCACCGCGTGGGCCGGCCAACTGTGCGCGACCGGGGAGCCGGCCGAGTTCGACGACCGATGCCGCGAACTTCTTCACTTCTACGTCGACCTGGTGGCGTGGGAGGACCTTCCACAGCCAGAACAGAGGGACAGTGCCCATGCCTGAGGCTTCTTCCTCCCGGCCCGGCGCCGCGGCCGCGAGCGCGCCCTTCCACCTCTCCGACCTCGACCCGGCGCGGATGGTTCTCGACGGTTTCGCGGACAGCTGCCTGGATCCCCGCCGTCCCGTCACCTCGTTATCGCCCGGCGAGCATCTGGCGAGCAACCCGGCACTCTTCACCTCCGGCGGCTCCTGGCCCCGAGACGTGTGGGCCGACACCGCACTGGGAGTGTGGATCGACGGCTCCATGGCCGAGACGAAGACACCGCTCGACCTCCTGGACCTTTGTTCGATGACGTGCAACACCGTCCTCGGCATCAACGACCCATGGGTCAAGCTGAAGCAGACCGCCTTCCTCTTGTCATCGCACCCGCACTATCTTCCGGCCCGTATCGGAAGCGGCCTCTACTACCGGACAGCGCGTCGCATCCTTCGCTGCCTCGACCGGTTCGGCGAGCCGGGCGACTTCGTGATCAACCTGCGACAGTGCAACGGATCGGACGCGGTCGAGCTCGCCCTGCACGCCGCGTGGAAGGCCGCCGCGGATTCGCCGGCACGCCGGCGCCTGGCGACCTTCGACGGCTCCTACCACGGCGAAAGCGTCGTAGGCAGCCTGGTCATGCAGGACCATTCGGCGGAGGGCTCCGGCCGGGCGCTGCTCGACCACGTCGACAACGCCACGTCCTTTCCGTCCCCCACCTGCGACGAGGCGGGATACCTCACGCCGCAGGCGCTGGCCACGCTCGCCACCCTCGAACGCGACGGCGACAGCTACTTCGCGGTGCTCATCGAGCCGGTCCAGTGGCGGAATTCGGTACACGCCATACCGCTCGAGTTCCTGCGCAAGCTGCGCGACATCTGCACGCGCAAGTCGATCTGCCTGATCTTCGACGAGGTGCAGAACGCCTTCGGCTACGCCGGCACGATCTTCTTCGCGCAGCACTGCGGAGTCTGCCCGGACATCATCGCGACCGGCAAAGCGCTCACGTCAGGACACGGGGCGCTCGGGATCGTGGTCGCCAAGAAGGAGTTCAGCGCGATCGAGACCCCCTTCGGCGGCAAGACCAACTCGGGCGACATGTTGTCGTTCGTCGCAGTCGACGCGGTGATGGACCGTCTGCTAGGGATCGATCCGGACGAGGCGGAGACGCTGCCGGCATGGCTGCCACCGGGCCTCGCGGCCGATCTGCGCACCGGTCTGCTGACGACCGCCTACCCCGTCGTCGCCGGCCTGCTGGACGGCCTCGTGACGGACCTCCAGAGACGGTTCCCGTCGTTGCTCGGTCCCGCCACGGGCCTGGGCCTCCTCCGAGGGCTCACCATGCTCGACGCCGACGGCCGGCCGTCGGGGCGGCTCGCCGGCCAGGCCGCCAAGATCTGTATGCGGCACGGCGTCTACGTCCGGCGCGCCGGAACCGCGGTGTATCTGAAACCGAGCCTGGCGCTGCGCCCGGCCGACGTCGACACGGCGCTCATCCGCCTCAGCCGCACGTTCGACGAACTCTGCCGGCTCCGCGAGGAAGGGCCACCGAGTTGACATCTCCCCCAGCTGAAGCAACGGGATTCAACCCCCGCGAGTTGGGCCTTCTGCTTCACCGACCGCTGCGGACCCGCGCTACCGGCGAGGGACGGTGGACCACCCATCGCTGCTAGGCACGGGTTCCGTTTCCTCTCCGGCCGGAAGGCCGCAGTATCCACGGAGGATTCCGATGACCGTCGCGTCAACCGCCTCCGGCGCCGAGGTATCTGCCATGGAGGCCGTCCGGCCCATGGTGGCCGCGCTCGCCGGCACCTGCCTCGACCCGGCCCGCCCCCAGTACGCCACCCCCACCGACATCCAGCGGAATCCGGAACTGTTCACCACCGGCTCGGCCCCCCGGGACGTGCTCGCCCACGCCGGACGCGGCGCGACGCTTCACGTGACGACCGACGGCCACCCGGCCCAACTGGTCGATCTCTGCTCGATGACGGAGAACACCATCCTGGGCCTCAACGACCCGTGGGTGAAGCTGAAGCAGATCTCCTACCTTCTCTCGGAACGCCCGCACTACGTGACCATCCGGATGGGATCCGACCTCTACTACCGGGTCGCCAACCGGGTTCTGCGCTGCTTCGACCCGGCCGGCCGCGGAGAATACGTCGTCAACCTGCGCGAGTGCACCGGATCCGGCGCCGTCGAAGCCGCACTCCACGCCGCCTGGAAAGCGGCTGCGGTTCAGCCCGGACGCCGCAAGCTGGCGTCGTTCAAGGGCGGTTTCCACGGATCGAACCTGGGCGGGATCCTGGCAAGCGAGCATCAGGCGCATCGCGGCTCCGGACGGGTGCTGGTGGACCGGGCGGACAACGTCGAGTTCCTTCCCGTTCCCCGCGCCGACGATGACGGCCGGCTGACCGAGGAAACCCTGGCCACGCTGGCGGCGCTCGACCGGGACGGCGACCAGTACTTCGCGGTGATCCTCGAGCCCATTCCGTGGCGCAACGCCGTCCACGTCGTTCCGACCGAATTCCTGCGGCGACTGCGGGAGATCTGCACCCGAAAGTCCATCTGCCTGATCTTCGACGAGCTCCAGAACGGCTTCGGCTACACCGGGACGATCAGCTACTCCGAGATCTGCGGGGTGCGACCGGATATCGCGGTGATGGGCAAGGGCCTGACCTCCGGGCACGGCGCGCTGGCCATCGTGGTGGCCGCCCGGGCGTTAAAGGAGTTCGCGGCGCCGTTCGGATTCAAATCGAACTCGGGCAGCATGCTGTCGCTCGTCGCGGTCGACGCGGTGCTCGACCGCCTGCTGGGGATGGACCCGGCGGAGGCGCCGACCTTGCCCGCCTGGCTGCCGCCCCGCCTCGCGGATGAGCTGCGCACCGGGTTGCTGGAAAGCGTCTATCCGCGGGCGGTCGGCATGATCGACGAGATGCTGGCAAGGCTCCGGCAGCGCTTCCCGGAATTGGCGGGACCGGAGAAGGGGCTCGGCTTGATGCGCGGACTCGTGATGCTCGGACCGGACCGCCGTCCGTCCGAGCTCCGGGCCGCTGACGCCGCACGGATGTGCCTGGCGAACGGGGTGCACGTGCGCCAGGCCGACACCGCGATATTCATCAAGCCGTGCATGGTGATCAGCCAGTCCGAAATCGATCAGGCGTACGGCGCCCTGACAAGAACGTTCGAGCAGATCGAACGCGCCGATCGATGATCGGCGCCCGAAACGCGACAGGCCTCGCCGTACCTCCCTGTCTACAGGCGGACTGACGCCGACCGATGAACAAGACGCCGACAAGCCGGCGAGGCTCGCCCTCCTGGGACTACCGCCGCCCGCCACATGGGACCTTCTAGGATGTCCTTCAAATATCTGCTGGCAGGGCGGTCAGCATCGGTCGATGTGCCTCAGGCTGCCCCGGGAACACTATCGTCCGGACGGCGCATATCGGGGCAGGAGCAATGCGTGCAGGGCTCCCTGAGCCTGCCGTTCTCTTGCACGTCTCCGTGACACGACCAATCGTGCTCGCACACACACGTGATTAGTTCGTTAGCGGCGGAGAAGGCGCAACGCTCGCACTCATCGTGGGATGTTCTCGGTGCGGCCGGGGCAGCCGCCTCCGGCATTCTGGCCATAAGCGCATCCAGCTGCGGGATGAAGTCCGCACCCCGGTTGAGGACGATGTCGGTCAAGCGTTGATCGAGCCATCCATTCATCGGGTCAGGATCCGTAGCGTGGAGCCACTGCTTGTAGCGCTCCGGAAGCTCCGCGGGGACCTGCCCGTTCGGCGTACGCAAGACCTGAATGGTGACCTTGCGGAGCTGGGCGGTGATTCGCCTGCCCAGGTCCTCGTCACTGCCCACCGCAAAGCGGGCGTAGAAGCGCTTGCCTGTCGCGACCGCTGCCACCGAGAGGAGCTCGCCGCGGCCCCCGACGGGCAGCCCGGAAACGAGCCCACCATGCCACGGGCATGGCAAGTCCACCATCTGCATGCACCAGTGGATGAATTCTGGGGGCGAGACCGTCGTCGTGTCCCATCCCCAGTCGATGACGCATCGGCACTCATGTTCAACCGGCGTGAAGGATGGCGAAAGCGGGGCGGCTCCAGGCTCGACGTTGCGCCAGGCGGCGGTGTAGCGCTCCCCGGTGTCACGCATCCGTTGCCTGGTAGCCCGCTGACGTGCACGATTCTTCTTGCCCATGTGGCTGTCTCCCGCGACGCGGCCCACGCTCGCACCGCCGAAGGCGAACGACAAGAGTCAACCGTGCTGCGTCGGAGCCGCTCGTCCGCAAGCTGGACGGCGTGGGCGTCGATCCAGCGGGAACCGGCGGGTCACGACCGCCTCGGACGAGACTGTAGCTGCCGGCCAGTGCCGTCAAGAACCGTCCCGTCAAGAGTCCACTCTTTCGGCTGACCACCGGCCTACGAGGAGCGAAAGGTGCGGCCCATCCCCTCGACAGCATCTTTGGTGAGCTCCCGGCAAGTGACGATCGGCGGCAGAGGGGCCTTACCCCCGGAACTTGGACACGGGGTTTATGCGGCTTGGGCGATCGTAGTTGATGTTGCGTGGATCCGCTCGTAGGTGATCGGTGACTGCTGTCCGAGCCGGGAGTGGCGGCGGATGGTGTT
>NZ_JAGFNS010000022.1:0-14972 GCF_017592555.1 Actinoplanes flavus
CGGGGACGCGGGCGCGCGGGGACGCGGGCGCGCGGGGACGCGGGCGCGCGGGGACGCGGGGACGCGGGGACGCGGGCGCGCGGGGACGCGGGCGCGCGGGGACGCGGGGACGCGGGGATGACCATTGACCCGGCGTTTGCGGATGCGCCATGAGATCGTCGCCTGGGTGACGGATCTGTCGCGTCGACTCTGCACGGGTCTTCGGCGGTCTCTGCCGGAGGGGTCTTCGGCGGTCTCTGCCGGAGGGGTCTTCCGGCGGTGGCGCCGGGGGTGAGTCTCCGGCGGAGAGATCGCCGGATCGAGTTCGTGGAGGAGAACGTGGCAGATCGCCGTCAGGTGCTGCGCTTCGGCGCTGTCGCCGCCGCCGCTCCGGCGCTGGCCGGCGCCGCTTCCGCGCCCGCGTGGGCCGGTGGCGACGGCAGCACCCGGAACCGGGCACTGGTGGTGGGCCACCGTGGTGCGTCCGGTTACCGGCCCGAGCACACGCTGGCGTCGTACGAGCTGGCCGCGCGGACGGGCGCCGACTACATGGAGCCCGACCTGGTGATCACCAAGGATGGTGTCCTGGTGTGCCGGCACGAGCCGGAGATCGGCGGCACCACCGATGTGGCGTCGCGGCCCGAGTTCGCCGACCGGAGGCGGACGGTGGTTCTGGACGGGGTGAGCGTCACCGGCTGGTGGACCCAGGATTTCACGCTCGCCGAGCTGAAGACGCTGCGTGCGGTCGAGCGGATTCCGGCGATCCGTCAGCGGAACACGCTGTACGACGGGCGGTTCGAGGTGCCGACGTTCCAGGAGGTGCTGGACCTCCGTAAGCGGCTGTCCAAGGAGCTGGGCCGGGATTTGGGCGTGTTCCCGGAGACCAAGCACCCGACCTTCTTCCAGCGGCTCGGCCTGGAGCTGGAGAAGCCGCTGGTCCGGGCTCTGCGCCGCAACGGCCTGGACCGGCGGGGCGCGAAGGTGTTCATCCAGTCGTTCGAGGCGGCCAACCTGCGGGTGCTGGCCGACGAGCACCGGGTCGACGTGCCGCTGGTGTTCCTGAGCAGCGCGTCGGGCAACCCGTTCAACGATCCGCGCAGCTACGCCGACTATCTGACGCCGGGTGGTCTCAAGGAGTTGTCCGAGTTCGTGGACGGTCTCGGCCCGGAGAAGGGGCAGATCATCCCGCGGCGGGCGGACGGCACCCTGGGCACGCCGACCAGCCTGGTCGGCGACGCGCACGCGGCCGGGCTCCGGGTCGTGCCGTACACGTTCCGCGCGGAGAACTCGTTCCTTCCGGCCGAACTGCGGGTCGGCACCGACGTCAGCGCCTACGGCAGGGCGATCGACGAGCAGGTGACGTTCCTGCGGACCGGGATCGACGGCCTGTTCACCGACAATCCGGACATCGGGGTCCTGGCTCGCGGCCTGGCCTGACAGCGCCGCCCGGCCCGCGGAAAGGGACCGTGAGGGACCGCTCACGCCCGGCGGGCGCGGCACGGCCGTGGGGGCGCACCCGGCTCGCGGGTGCGCCAGGGTTCGCCGCTGTCGCTGTGGGGGCGCTGGTCTCGTACCGGAAAGGGGTTTGAAACCGGCGCCGGGACGCGCGGTCTACTTCTCGACGAGCGTCGGGTAGATGTGCGAGAAGTCGAGTTTGTACCCGAATCCGCTGGCCACGATGAACGTGAGGCCGAGCAGCACGCCGAGGACGACCACCGCGAACAGCGCGTAGCCGAGGG
The DNA here is from genome assembly GCF_017592555.1 of Actinoplanes flavus. GTDB lineage: Bacteria > Actinomycetota > Actinomycetes > Mycobacteriales > Micromonosporaceae > Actinoplanes > Actinoplanes flavus. Next base: position 1,719 of record NZ_JAGFNS010000022.1, read on the forward strand.
CCGTGCCGAGCGGGCGCTTGGTGCCGGCGGTGACGCCGCTGGTGTTGACGGACGCCTCGCCGGCGCCCCAGGCGAGCGAGCGGATGCCGAGGGCGAAGAGGATCGGCAGGCCGGCGCCGAGGGCGAGGCCGGCGAGCAGGACCTGCCACGCGCCGGTGAGCGCGAAGTCGAGGTTGTGCATGTCCCGGCCTTTCAGTTCGCCGCGGCGGCGGGGATCGGGGTGACGGGCTGGGCGGCCACGCCGTCCCAGTCGTCGTTGACGTTCTCGTGGTCGACCTTGCCGGAGCGGGAGCGCAGGTACATCGCGCCGGAGGCCGCGACCAGGAGGGCGAAGACGACGAGGGCGCCGGCCATGCCGCCGACGGCGTCGCCGACCCACCACATCGCGGCGCCGACCAGGCCGGCCGAGGGAAGGGTGATCAGCCAGGCCAGGACCATCCGGCCGGCGACCGCCCAGCGGACCGTGGCGCCGGGACGGCCGAGACCGGAACCGATCACCGAGCCGGTGGCCACGTGGGTGGTGGAGAGCGCGAAGCCGAGGTGGCTGGAGGCCAGGATGACGGCGGCGGCGCCGGACTGCGCGGCGGTGCCCTGCGGCGGGGTGATGTCGGTGATGCCCTTGCCGAGAGTGCGGATGATCCGCCAGCCGCCGAGGTACGTGCCGAGCGCGATGGCCAGGGCCGCGGAGACCTTGACCCACAGCGGGATGTTCTCCAGGTCGTCCCAGTGACCGCTGGCGATCAGGGCGAGGGTGATCACGCCCATGGTCTTCTGGGCGTCGTTGGTGCCGTGCGCCAGGGAGACGAGCGAGGCGCTGCCGATCTGGCCCCAGCGGAAGCCCTTCTCGGTGAACCGCGCGGCCACCCCGGCAGTGATCTTGAAGATGACCCAGGTGCCGGCCACGGCGACGACGCCCGCGATGACCGGCGAGATGACGGCGGGCAGGAGCACCTTGCCCACGACGCCGTCGAGCTTGGAGCCGTCGCCGTTCCAGTTGACGCCGGCCACGCCGAGACCGGCGAGGGTGGCGCCGACCAGGCCGCCGAAGAGGGCGTGCGACGAGCTGGAGGGCAGGCCGAGGAGCCAGGTGAGCAGATTCCAGACGATGCCACCGACGAGGCCGGCCAGGATGATCAGCAACAGTCCGCTGCCGCCGTCGGCGAGGAGTTCCGCCTTGGGCGCGCCGCTCTTGTCCTGGATCTTGACAACGGCATTGGTGACGGTCAGCGCGACCTCTACCGAGAGGAAGGCGCCGACCAGGTTCAGGACACCGGACAGAGCGACGGCCGTTTTGGGCCGGAGCGCCTTGGTCGCGATGGAGGTGGCCATCGCGTTGGCGGTGTCATGGAACCCGTTGGTGAAATCGAAGGCCAGGGCCGTGATGACCACCAGCGCCAAGATCACGGATGTTTCTGTCACGCCGTGATCGTGACCGAGTTACGGGCCCACTGCCATACCCCCAACGCAACATGTACAAGGTTCGGCCCTCGTTAACCTTCCGTTTCCCAAATATCACCCTAAGGTGACGGCTGGATTACGCTGCGTATCCGTCAACGTACCCCGGATGAACAAATCTTTAGGCTCGCCAGGGCAGAAAACCGGCAAAGATCCATATGTCGCATCGGGGTGGTGGGTGCGGACCGTCGCTCCCGCCGAGGGCCCGGCGCGGCCCGCTGGCCGCTGGCGCGCCCAGAACGCGGGCCACACCGCGCGACGTGCGTGAGCGGTTGCGCCCGAAAAAGCCCAGTCGGCTCTCCGGGTCGGGGTCGATCTAGGCGATGTGGGACTCGGCGTCGGCTGTGGCGATCGCTTCGGACAGGATCGCGAGCCCCTCCCGGGCCTCGTCCTCGGTGAGGGTGAGGGGCGGGCCGATCCGGAGCACGTTGCCGTACAGGCCGCCCTTGCCGACCAGCAGGCCGCCCTCCCGGCAGAGGTCGAAGACCCGCAGCGTGGCCGCCGGGTCCGGCTCGGTGGTGCCGGCCCGGACGAACTCCAGCCCGATCATCAGCCCCCGCCCGCGCACCTCGGCCAGGATGCCGTACGACAGCGCCCGCAGCCCACCGAGCAGGATCCCGCCGACCCGCCGCGCGTTGCCCTGGAGATCGTGGTCGAGCACGTAGTCGAGAACCGCGTTGCCGGCCGCCGCGCTGACCGGGTTGCCGCCGAAGGTGGAGAAGCTGACCGCCGGGACCGCGTTCATCACCTCGGCCCGGCCGACCACCCCGCCGAGCGCGAACCCGTTGCCGATGCCCTTGGCGAAGGTGATCAGATCCGGGGTGACGCCGTGCGCCTGGTAGCCCCAAAAGTGGTCGCCGGTCCGCCCCCAGCCGGTCTGCACCTCGTCGGCGATGAGCAGGATCCCGTGTTCGGCCAGCACCTTCCGGTACGCCCCGAGCAGCCCGTCCGGCCCGTGCACGAACCCGCCCACACCCTGGACCGGCTCGGCGATCAGGGCGGCCACGTCCCCGGCGGTGACGGTGGCGAGGACCTCCCGCAGGTCGTCGACGGCCGCGTCGAGCAGGTCGGCGTCGGTCAGCCCGGCCATCCGCCCGCGCAGCCGGTCGGCGGAGGCCAGCCAGTGCACCGACAGCGGACTGAGCGAACTGGACGACCAGCTGCGGTGCCCGGTGACCGCCATGGTCGCGAAGGTCCGGCCGTGATAGCTGTTCTTGATCGCCAGGATCTGGTTGGACCGCCGTACGTTCGTGGCCATGAGCAGCGCCGACTCGTTGGCCTCGGTGCCCGAGTTGGTGAAGAAGACCCGCGCGTCCGGGATGCCGGAGAGCCGGGCGATCTTCTCGGCCAGTTCGACCTGCCGCCGGATCAGGTAGAGCGTGGAGGTGTGCGCGACGCCGGTGCCGATCTGGGCGCGGACCGCGTCGCTGATCTCGGCCACGTCGTACCCGATCATCGTGGTCAGCACCCCGCCGAAGAAGTCCAGGTAGGTGCGGCCGCGGGCGTCGGTGACCCGGCGCCCGCCGCCGGAGACGATCTCCAGCGCGTCGTCGCCGTAGTAGACGGGCATCCAACCGGGCATCACCGCCCGGTGACGGTCGAGCAGACTCATCGATGACCTCCGTTGTCGTGAACTCCCCTAGCGCCATCCGGGTGGGTGCGCGAGGTCCCGCCGGCCGCTGCCGCGGGTGGTCGGAGAGGCGGCCGCCGCGAGCATGCCGGCCAGCTCGTCGTGGCCGTCGGCGACCAGCCCCGCGGTGATCCGCAGGTGGTCGCCGGGCAGCGGGGTGACGCAGAACGGGGCGCCGGGCGCGGCCGCGATCCCGTGGGCGGCGAGCGCGACCAGGGCGTTCTGCTGGTCGGGGACCGGCAGCCAGAGGTTTATCCCGTCGGTCGCACCGGCGGTCACGCCGCGGTCGGCCAGCGCGTCCGACAGCGCGGACCGGCGGCACGCGTACGCCTCCCGGGCCGCCGCCACCTGTGCCGTGACGTCCGGGTCGGTGAGCAGGTCGAGCAGCACGCCCTGGAGCAGCCGGCTGGACCAGCCGGGCCCGAGCAGCCGCCGGTCGGCGACCGCGTCGAGCACGTGGGCGGGCCCGCCGACCGCCGCGAGCCGCAGGTCCGGCCCGTGACTCTTGGAGAAGCTGGCCACGTGGACGGTGCGGTCGGGCAGGTAGCGGCCGAGGCTGACCGGCGGGGCGGTGGCGATGTCGCCGGCGTGGTCGTCCTCGACCACGAGCAGGTGCGGCGCCTCCAGCAGGACGTTGGCGAGCAGCGCGGCCCGGGACTCGTCCATGCTGGCGCCGGTCGGGTTGTGGGCGCGCGGCTGGAGGAAGAGGGCGACCGCCCGGCAGCCGCGGACGGCCCGCAGCAGCGCGTCCGGGACGATGCCGGCGGCGTCCATCGGCACGCCGACGACGGTGGCGCCGACCGCCTGGAGCAGGTCGAGCAGTGGCGGGAAGGCCGGGTTCTCGACGAGGACGTGGTCGCCGTACCGCAGCACCGCCCCGGCCACCCGGTCGAGCGCGTCCATGGCGCCGTCCACCACGGTGAGCCGCTCCGGCGGGTACGGCCACCGCTCCCGCAGCACCTTCTCCAGCCCGGGCAGCACCGGCGGGTCGAGATAGCTTCCGGCCCACCGTCCGTCGCCGATCCGGCGCAGCGCCACGTCGAGCGACGGCAGCAGCAGCGGGTCGGGCACACCGGTGGACAGGTCTCGCGGCAGGCCGATCCGGGCGCCGCTGAGCTGGGCGTACCGAAGTCGCGCGCGGGGCGGCAGCGGCCCGGACACGAAGGTTCCGGAGCGGCCGCGGGTCTGGATCGCCCCGGCGAGGATGAGGTTGCGCCACGCCTCGCTGACCGTCGTCGGGCTGACGCCGAGCCCGCCGGCCACCGTGCGGACGGTGGGCAGCCGGGCTCCGGCGGGCAGCCGGCCGGAGGTGATCAGGCGGCTCACCGCCGCCGCGATGCCCCGGGCGCTTCTGTCCTGAACCGCCCCGGTGATCAGCGTCAGCAAATTATCGTCTCCGAAACATTCCGTAACGTACGGGCAATTGTCCGCCTCATGGTGTGTCGTTAGTGTCCTACGGCATCCGACGCCGGTAAGCAACCCCTGGCGCAGGACCCATAACGAGGAGTAAACACACGATCACAGGCGTTGAGAGGCGCACTGCGCGTGCCAGAAGATCGAATAGAGAGGGGCCGCCATGACGACCGGAGTCGTCCGCGCCGCCCTCGTCCAGACCACCTGGACGGGCGACAAGGAATCGATGATCAAGGCGCACGAGGATTACGCTCGTGAGGCCGCCGCCCAGGGCGCGAAGGTGATCTGCTTCCAGGAACTCTTCTACGGCCCGTACTTCTGCCAGGTCCAGGACGCCGCCTACTACGAGTACGCCGAATCCGTCCCGGGCCCGACGACCGAGCGTTTCCAGGCGCTCGCCGCGGAACTGGGAATGGTCATGATCCTGCCGATGTACGAGCAGGAGCAGCCCGGCGTCCTCTACAACACCGCGGCCGTCGTCGACGCCGACGGCGAATACCTCGGTAAATACCGCAAGAACCACATTCCGCAGGTGAAGGGGTTCTGGGAGAAGTTCTACTTCCGGCCCGGAAATCTGGGTTACCCGGTCTTCGACACCGCGGTCGGCAAGGTCGGCGTCTACATCTGTTACGACCGCCATTTCCCCGAGGGCTGGCGCGCGCTGGGCCTGGGCGGCGCGCAGATCGTGTTCAACCCGTCGGCCACCAGCCGCGGTCTCTCCTCCTACCTGTGGCAGCTGGAGCAGCCGGCCAGCGCCGTGGCGAACGAGTACTTCATCGGCGCCATCAACCGGGTGGGCGTCGAGGAGCTGGGTGACAACGACTTCTACGGCCAGACGTACTTCGTCGACCCGGAGGGCAAGTTCGTCGGCGAGGTGGCGGACACCCACCATCCCGAGCTGATCGTTCGGGACCTGGACCTGAGCCTGCTCGGCACGGTCCGCGACCGCTGGCAGTTCTTCCGCGACCGCCGCCCCGACTCCTACGCCGGGCTGGTGGCGCCGTGACCACGCTGATCAGGGGCGGGACAGTCGTCGGCTCCACCGGAGGAACGAAAGCCGACGTCCTCATCGACGGCGAGACCATCGCGGCGATCTTCGCGCCGGGCCACTCGCCGGAGGTCGGCCATGTCATCGACGCCACCGGCAAGTACGTGATCCCCGGCGCCGTCGACGCCCACACGCACATGGAGCTGCCCTTCGGCGGCACCCACGCCAGCGACACGTTCGACACCGGCACCAGGGCCGCGGCGATCGGCGGGACGACCACGATCATCGACTTCGCGGTGCAGCGGACCGGCGAGGTCGTTCAGGACGGTCTCGCCGCCTGGCACGGCAAGGCCGACGGCAACTGTCACATCGACTACGCCTTCCACATGATCCTCGGCGGCGTGGACGACGAGTCGCTCAAGGCCATGGATCAGCTGGTGGCCGGTGAGGGCATCTCCAGTTTCAAGCTCTTCATGGCGTACCCCGGGGTGTTCTACTCCGACGACGGGCAGATCCTGCGCGCCATGCAGAAGGCGCGGGACAACGGCGCCATGATCATGATGCACGCGGAGAACGGGCCGGCCATCGACGTACTGGTCAAGCAGGCCCTGGAACGCGGTCAGACGGACCCGGTCCACCACGGTCTGACCCGCCCGCAGGAGCTGGAGGCGGAGGCCACCAGCCGGGCCATCTGGCTGGCGAGCGTGGCCGCCGACTGCCCGCTCTACATCGTGCACCTGTCCGCGTCGAAGGCTCTCGAACAGGTCCGCAACGCCCGTGACCTGGGGAGGAACGTCTTCGCCGAGACCTGCCCCCAGTACCTCTACCTCACCCTGGAGGACCAGCTCGGCGCGCCCGGCTTCGAGGGCGCCAAGTGGGTCTGCTCGACGCCGCTGCGGTCCAAGCACGAGACGCACCGCGCCGACCTGTGGCAGGGCCTGCGTACCAACGACCTGTCGGTGGTGTCGACCGACCACTGCCCGTTCTGCTTCAAGGACCAGAAGGAGCTGGGCCTCGGCGACTTCTCGAAGATCCCGAACGGGATCGGCGGCGTCGAGCACCGGGTCGACCTGCTCTACCAGGGCGTCGTCGACGGGAAGCTGTCGCTGGGCCGCTGGGTGGAGACGATCGCGACCACCCCGGCGCGGATGTTCGGCCTCTACCCGCGCAAGGGGATCATCGCCCCCGGCTCGGACGCCGACATCGTCCTGTACGACCCGAACGGGCGTACCCGGATCAGCGCCGAGACGCACCACATGAACATGGACCACTCTGCGTGGGAGGGCTGGGAGATCGACGGCCGCGTGGACACGGTCATCGCCCGCGGCGAGGTGATCGCCTCCGGTGGTGAGTACACCGGGCGGGCCGGCCGCGGCCGCTACCTCAAGCGCGGCCTCAGCGACTACCTGCTCTAGAAGGGGGTGGGCATGGACATCGGCGTCGTCTTGCAGAACGACCCACCCGCGCTGGAGGTCGTCGAGTGGGCGAAGAAGGCGGAGGCGGCCGGCTTCAGTCACTTCTGGACCTTCGACTCGCACGTGCTCTGGCAGGAGCCGAACGTGGTCTACTCGGCCATCCTCGGCGCCACCGAGCGGATCGTGGTCGGGCCGATGGTCACCAATCCGGGCACCCGGGACTGGACGGTCACCGCCTCGACCTTCGCGACCCTCAACGAGATGTACGGCAATCGCACCATCTGCGGCATCGGCCGGGGCGACTCCGCCCTGCGGGTGCTCGGCCTCGCCCCACAGACCCTGAGTCAGCTGCGCGAGAGCGTGCTGGCGATCAAGGGCCTGGCCAACGGGGAGCGGGTCATGGTCCGCGGCCGGGAACTCCAGCTGGCCTGGGCCGCGGACAGCCGCCTCGAGGTCTGGGTGGCCGCCTACGGCCCGAAGGCGCTCGCCCTCACCGGGGAGGTGGGCGACGGCTACATCCTCCAGCTCGCCGACCCGGACATCGCCGAGTGGATGATCACGGCGGTCCGGAGGGCCGCGGTTCTCCACAACCGGGACCCGGACGCGATCAGGTTCTGTGTGGCGGCGCCCGCCTACGTCGGCGACGACCTGGCACACCAGCGGGAGCAGACCCGCTGGTTCGGCGGGATGGTGGGCAACCACATCGCCGACATCGTGGGCCGCTACGGCGGCGACGGCCGGGCGGTGCCGCAGGCGCTGACCGACTACATCGCGGCCCGCCAGGGGTACGACTACGCCGAGCACGGGCGGGCCGGCAACACCCACACCTCGTTCGTACCGGACGAGATCGTGGACCGGTTCTGCGTCCTCGGGCCGGTGGAGAACCACGTGAAGCGGTTACAGGAGCTCAAACAGCTGGGCGTCGACCAGTTCGCCGTCTATCTCCAGCACGACGCCAAAGATCAAACCCTTTCGGCGTACGGCGAGCACGTCATCCCGGCGTTCTCGTGAGGCGGGTCCTCTCGGTGATCGCCGGGCTGGCCGTGGCGGCGCTGCTGTGGGAGGGCTACAAGGCGGCCGGTGATCCCGAGGGGACGGTGCTGTTCGGCGTACGGGTCCTGCCCCGCGCCGACGACCTCTCGATGCCGCATCTGTGGACCATCGGGCGGCGGCTGGCCGATCCGGAGATGACCGGCGGCCGGCCGGTGTGGCTCGTGGTTCTCCAGGCCTGCCTGTTCACGCTCGGCATCACCGCGGCCGGGTTCGCCGCCGGCACGGTGATCGGGCTGGTCCTGGCGGCGGCCATGCAACGGTTCCGGATCGTGGAGCGGGGGCTGCTGCCGTACGTCGTCCTCTCCCAGACCGTGCCGCTGGTGGCGCTCGCGCCGCTGATCGCCGGCTGGGGCGGCACCCTCATGCCGCCCTGGGCGACCGTCTCGGTGATCGCCGCCTACCTGGCGTTCTTCCCGGTCGCGGTGGGCATGCTGCGCGGGCTCCAGTCGCCGTCGGCCGGCGGGGTGGAGCTGATGCGCAGTTACGCCGCCGGTTGGTGGCGCACGCTGGTGAAGCTGCGCTTCCCGGCGGCGCTGCCCTACCTCTTCCCGGCGCTGCGGCTGGCCGGCGCGGCCGCGGTGGTCGGCGCGGTGGTCGGTGAGATCTCCACCGGCACCCGGGGCGGCATCGGCCGCCTGATCATCGAGTACTCGCGGGAGGCCACCTCGGATCCCGCCAAGGTCTACACGGCCATGCTCGGCGCGGCCCTGCTGGGCCTGCTCGTCGCGGGCGCCGTGAGCCTCCTGGAACTGCCGCTGATGCGGCACCGGCGACACGTGGAGGTGGCGACACTGTGACCGCGGTGGTCGTGGACAACGTCACGAAGGTCTTCAACCGGGGGCGGTCCGACGAGGTGCCGGCCCTGACGGACGTGAACCTCACCGTCGGCGACGGCGAGTTCGTGTCGCTGATCGGGCCGTCCGGCTGCGGCAAGAGCACCCTGCTGCGGCTGATCGCCGACCTGATCGAGCCGACCAGCGGCACGGTCACCGTCGCCGGCCGCCCGGCGAGCCAGGCCCGCCGCGAGCAGGAGTACGGCATCGCCTTCCAGCAGGCCGGCCTCTTCGAGTGGCGGACCGTCCGCCGCAACGTCGAACTGCCGTTGGAGCTGCGCGGGGTGTCCAAGGCCGAACGCCGGGCCAAGGCCGAGGAGATGCTGGAGCTGGTCGGCCTGGCCGACTTCGCCGGGCACTATCCGGGTCAGCTCTCCGGCGGCATGCAGCAGCGGGTGGCGATCGCCCGTGCCCTCGCGGTCCAGCCGCCGCTGCTGCTGATGGACGAGCCGTTCGGCGCGCTCGACGAGATGACCCGGGAACGGTTGCAGTCGGAGCTGCTCGGCATCTGCGCCAAGACCGGGACCAGCACGGTCTTCGTCACTCACTCGATCGCCGAGGCGGTGTTCCTCTCCGGGCGGGTGGTCGTCATGTCCGCCCGGCCGGGGCGGATCACCGCGTCGATCGAGGTGGAGCTGCCGTCGCGGGACGAGGCCGGACGGCAGGCCCCGGCCTACTTCGAGAAGATCACCGAGGTACGACAGGCGCTGCGCTCATGAGAAGAGTCCTGCCGCCGGTGATCGTCGGCATCCTCGCCCTGATCCTCTGGGAGCTGTTCGTCACGCTGGGCCGGGTCGCGCCGTTCATCCTGCCCGCTCCGTCGGCGATCGGGGCGCAGATCGCCGAGCAGCGGCGCAACATCGGGGAGGCCGCCCTGGCCAGTGGCGCGAACGCGCTGATCGGCCTGATCGGGGGCACCCTGGTGGCGGTGCTGGCCGCGCTCGCCGCCAGCCGGTTCCTGGTCCTCGGCGAGGTGTCGATCCCGTTCGCCGCGGTGCTCAACGCGCTGCCGATCATCGCCCTCGCCCCGATCCTCAACAACATGTTCGAGTCGACCAGCAGCGTCCCGCGCCGCCTGGTCACCGGCATCGTGGTGTTCTTCCCGGTCTTCCTGAACCTGCTGCGCGGGCTGCGCGAGGTGGACCCGGTCCATCAGGAGCTGATGCGCACGTACGCGGCGTCCGGCTGGACCTTCGCCCGCAAGGTGCGGTTGCCCGGCGCGCTCCCCCACTTCTTCACCGGCCTGCGGCAGGCGTCGTCGCTGGCCGTGATCGCCGCGGTCGTCGCCGAGTACTTCGGCGGGCTGCAGGACGGGCTCGGCGCGCGGATCACCTCCGCCGCGGCGTTCACCGCCTACCCCCGTGCCTGGGCCTTCGTGGCCGGCGCCTGCCTCCTCGGACTCGCCTTCTACCTGGCCACGCTCCTGCTGGAGCGCCTGGCCATGCCGTGGAAACAACGTCTTACAAGCTAGTTAGGGGTTCGCGTTGAAGCTTTCCCGGATATTCCTCGCATCGGTTCTCGCGCTGACCGCCTGCGGCACCGCCGATACCGCCACCACTCCGGCTCCGGGCGCGAGCGGCGCCCTCACCCCGATCAAGCTGCAGTTGCAGTGGTTCTACCAGGCCCAGTTCGCCGGCTACATCGCGGCCGTGGACCAGGGCTTCTACCGGGAGCAGGGCCTGGACGTGACGCTGCTGGAGGGCGGCGTCGACATCGTCCCGCAGACCGTCCTGGCCCAGGGGAAGGCCGACTACGCGATCGCCTGGGTCCCGAAGGCGCTGGCCTCCCGTGAGCAGGGCGCCGGCATCACCGACGTGGGGCAGATCTTCGCCCGCTCCGGGACCTACCAGGTGGCCTGGAAGGACAGCGGCATCACGAAGGCCGCCGACCTGAAGGGCAAGAAGGTCGGCAACTGGGGCTTCGGCAACGAGTTCGAGCTGTTCGCCGGGATGACCAAGGCCGGGCTCGACCCCGGTGAGGACGTCACCCTGGTGCAGCAGCAGTTCGACATGCAGGCGCTGCTGAAGAAGGAGATCGACGCCGCCCAGGCGATGAGCTACAACGAGTACGCCCAGCTGCTGGAGGCGAAGAACCCGGCCACCGGCAAGCTCTACACGGCCGGCGACTTCGCGATCATCGACTGGAAGACCGAGGGCTCCTCGATGCTCCAGGACGCGGTGTGGGCGAACACCCAGAAGCTGGACGATCCGGCGTACCAGCAGCAGACCGTCACGTTCCTGACCGCCACGATCAAGGGCTGGGCGTTCTGCCGCGACAACCCGGAGAAGTGCCGTGACCTGGTCGTCGCGAAGGGCTCCAAGCTCGGCCGCAGCCACCAGCTGTGGCAGATGAACGAGGTCAGCAAGCTGGTGTGGCCGGCCGCCGCGGGCGGGATCGGCACGATCGACGAGGCGGCCTGGAAGCAGACCGTGGAGATCTCGCAGACCACGAGGAACCAGACCGGCGACACCGTGCTGACCCGGGCCCCGGAGGGCCTGGCCTACACGAACGACTACATCAAGCAGGCGATCGAGCAGGCCAAGGCCGCGGGCGTCGACGTCGACGGGTCCGGTTTCCAGCCGGCCACGGTCACCCTGACCGAGGGCGGCGCCTGAGCTACTGGGACATCACGAGCCGAGCCGCGAGGGCGACCGTCGCCAGGTCGCCCGCGCGCAGCTTCTCCGCCGCGTGCGGCTCGCCGAGGGCCACCAGCCGCTGCGCGGACGCGTCGATCAGGGCGTCCTCCCCGGCCAGCAGGCGACGGGCGATCCGCGCCTGGGCCGGGTCCAGATCCGCGTACGCGCACTTGTCCAGCGCCTCGACCGTCTCGTCGTCGAGCCGGCCGGCCATCGCCCGCTCGGTGACCTCCTTGATCAACCAGCTCGGCCACCAGCTGTACTTCCCGACGACCTGGCCGGCCTGGATCGCCTCGGCCGGCTCGAATCCGGCGGCCAGCATCCGGACCGCGAGATCGTTGTCGAAGCGTTCCATCCGCAGCGCGCCCACGAAGACCCGCAGGAGCTTCTGCTCCGGCACGAACTCCCCGGCCATCTCCGCCGCCTCGCCGAAGCGGCCCTCCAGCAGGAAACAGAGCGCGCGGACCCCGACCAGCGAAGACGGGTCGCCGGATCGCTCCTCGAGCCGGTCGACCGTGGCGGTCAGCCGCTCGCTGCCCTTGGCGGAGCGCTCGGCGAGGTCCTCGCTCTGCGGCTTGTTGAGATACCGGATCCGGATGTCGGTGGCGATCTCCGCCTCCCGCCGCAGCAGCGGCGCGGCTATCTTCGGGTTGATCAGTTCGCCCAGGCCCTCGGTGAGGTGCGCGGCGTCGAACCGCTCGGAGGACGCAGGGAACTGCGCCCACCAGGACGCCGGGTGTCTCCGCTGGGGTTCTGTCACGCACCAAGCGTGACGTAACAATCACTCTCCGGCAACGAATTCGGCCAGGTGACCTGCGTGGTCAGGTTCACGGGGCCTTCTGCTCAGCCAGGGCGGCCGGGTTCAGCAGCCCCGCCTTCACGATCGTCCGGCTCAGCGGCCGGGTCAGCGAGGCGAGCCGCAGGCAGCCCTCGTCGCCGATCGCCCGGTAGGCCGCCTCCGCCACCGCGTCGGTCCGCTCCTCGATGTGCGCCCGCAGGGCCACGCCCGCCGGGGTGAGCCCGTCGTCGCCGTACAGCCCGCTGCGCCGCAGGTCGTCCTCGGCCTCGGCCCACTGCTCGCGGCTCCACCCCCGGGTGGCCCGCAGGAACCGCCCGTCGACCTCCCCGCTGGCCGCGTGCATGACGATCGCGTCGAGGCCGCTGACCCCGTTGGCCAGCAGCGCCGCCACGTGCCCGTCCCCGCGGAACTCGCGGAGCAGCATCTGGGCGTGGAACAGCACCAGGTGCGGCGCCTCGGGCCAGGGCAACGCGGAGTGGGCGGCGAACAGCGGCCGGCCGTGCGGCAGCCGGGCGGCCGCCTCCGCCGCGGTACGGGCCAGCTCGGCCGCCTCGGCCATCTCCGGGCCGGCCACCACGTCCGCGCCCAGCCCGCGGGTCAGGGCGGCGTCGGCGGCCTCCAGCCGGGCCTGGATCAGCTGCTCCGGGCTCGCCTTGGCCCAGGCCGCGGGCAGCGCGCGAGCGACCCGCGCCGGGTTGAAGTTGTAGAAGGTGGCGGCCACGATCTCCGGGCCCACCGGGCCGAAGGCCGCCCCACGGGACGCGAAGTAGCCGTCCATCGGGCTGAGGCCGAACGCCGCGAACCGTTCCGGGGCCTCCGGCACGAAGTAGACCATCGCGTGCAGCGGCTCGGTGACCCGCCACGCGAGGCGGGACGGGCTCTCCGTCACGGTTCCCACGGCAACTCCTCGGCATGGACGGTGTCTCCGGAACCGACCGCCCCGGAGTGGCGCGGCGGCCGCCCCCCCCCCCCCCCCCCCCCCCGCCCCCGGCGGCCGGGGGGGGCCCCGCCCCCCCCCACGCCCCCCCCCCC
>NZ_JAGFNS010000022.1:14982-170277 GCF_017592555.1 Actinoplanes flavus
CCGGCCAACTCCTCGGCTTGGCCGGGGTCCCGGTACCCGCCCGCCCCGGTGTGGCGCGGCGCCGGCCGCGCCGCCACCGTATGCCATCGGCCGGATCGACGGGAGGCCTCCCGGACCACGAGATGCACCGGCAGCGGCGGTGGCGGGAACGGGCCGGCGCCCCACCGCACCCAGATCGCCAGCCGGCCGGCCGCCGCCTCGGCGAGCAGCTTGTCGACGGTACGCTGCCGGTCCAGCCGGTCCACCTCGATCGCCACCGGCGGGCCGCCCGGGCGCGCGCAGGCCACGTCCAGCACCGAGTTGCCCCGCAGCGGCGCGGGCAGCGGGAAGACGCTCGGCGCGCGCCGGTAGACCCGCCAGCCCCGGCCGGTGGCCCACTCGGCGACCGCGTCCACGATCCGGGCGGTCGCCTCGGTCTCCGGCAGGTCGGCGAAGGTCACCCGGTCCAGCCAGTCGGCGAGCGACCGGGCGGTCGACGTGCCCTCGTCGGAAAAGCTCACCACCGTACGATATCGAGGGTTCAGGCGGCGATCTCCACGCGCTGGGCCGCGAGAAGCGCGGTGAGCTGCTCGGCCGGCATCGGCCGGCCCAGGTGGTAGCCCTGGCCGACGGTGTAGCCCAGCCGGAGCAGCCGGTCCGCCTGCTCCTGGTTCTCGATGCCCTCGGCCACCGTGTCCAGGCCGAGCGCGCCGGCGAGCTGGGCCACCGCGCGGGCCACCGCCTGCCGGGCGTCGGCGTCCGGGGTGCCCGGCTCGTCGAGCTCGATGCCGTCGACGAACGACTTGTCCAGCTTGACGATCGCCGCCGGGAAGGCGCGCAGCAGGCTCAGCGACGACTCGCCGGTGCCGAAGTCGTCGAGCGCCAGCCGGACCCCGGAGTCGTGCAGCTCGTGCAGCACCCGCAGGACGTGCTGGCCGCGCAGCACCGCCGACTCGGTCAGTTCCAGGACCAGCCGGTCGGCGGGCAGCCCGTGGTCGGCGAGCGCGGCCGCCACGTCGGCGGCGAAACCCGGGTCGTGCAGCTGGCGCACCGACACGTTGGGCGCCATCTTCCCGAGCGCGCCCGGACCGAACTCGGCCAGCCACGCGGCCGCCTGCCGGCACGCCTCCCGCAGCACCCAGCGGCCCAGCGGCACGATCAGCCCGGTACGTTCGGCGGCCGGGATGAACTCGGCCGGCGACACCACACCCCGCGTCGGGTGCTCCCAGCGGACCAGCGCCTCCACCCCGACGATCCGGCCGTCACCGAGACGCACGATCGGCTGGTAGTGCAGCCGGAACTCACCGGCGTGCAGGGCCCGGCGCAGGTCGCCGCCGAGCTGGGCGTGCGCCTGGGCGGGCCGTTCCATGCCGGCCGCGTACCGGATCCAGTTGGCCCGGCCACGCTGCTTGGCGGCGTACAGGGCGGCGTCGGCCTGGCGCAGCAGGCCACCGGCGGCGGCGCCGCGCGGCCCGCTGGCCAGGCCCGCGCTGAACTGGACCAGCAGCCGCTGGTCGCTGATCGGCACGGCGGTCGCCGCGGCCACCCGTTCGGCCACCGCCTCGCCGTCGGCCGGGCCCGGCAGCAGCACCGCGAACTCGTCGCCGGCCAGCCGGGCCACCACCGACTCCGGCCCGGCCGCGCCGGACAGCACCGCCGCGAACGCGACCAGCAACCCGTCCCCGGCGTCCTGGCCGAGCGAGTCGTTGACCGCCTTGAACTCGTCCAGGTCGGCGAGCATGACGGTGGCCGGCCCGGCGGCCAGCGCCTCCTCCAGCCGCTGCCGGAACAGGGCCCGGTTCGCCAGCCCGGTCAGCGGGTCGTGGGACGCCTGGTGCCGCAGCCGGGCCTCGGACTCCTGCCGCTCCCGCAGCAGCCGGGTGTTCTCCCGGAACGTCACGTACTGGCGGACCGCGACCAGGCCGGTGACCAGCACCGCCGCGGACACCACGAAGGCGCCCTCCCAGACGCCCGGCGCCCAGTGCGAGCGGCGGATCAGCACGTCGGCGACCGGCAGGTCGACCGCCCCGATCGCCAGGTAGGGCAGCCACACGTTGGCCGGGCGGCCCGGACCGGCGGTGGCGGTCAGCTGACGGCGGGCGCCGATCGCGACCAGCATGCCGCAGACCGGCAGCACGAGAGCATGGCCGGGCAGGAGGCCGCGGTGGCCGCCGAGTGCCGTGAGCAGCGCGGCGACGGCCGCCACCAGTCCGATCATGGCGACCAGGCGCATGGCGGCCCGATCCACCGGACCACCCGCGATGTACGACACCTTGGTGATCGACCCGGCCGCGAACATGCACGCCAGCACCAGCAGCACCAGCGCCTGCTGGGACCACGACTCGGGCGCCGAGTACATCGGGGCGACCCCGAAGTGCCACAGCAGGGTGGCGCAGCCGAGGAAGGCGATGGTCCGGTCCAGCCACTGTTTGCCGCGCTCGTAGCCGGTGGTCACGCCGGTCGGGACCTGGCCCACGGCCCACATCGCGACCAGGACGCCGAACCCGATCAGGGCGGCGCCGGCCACCGGCATGGTGGGCAGTTCCGGGGCGGTCCAGAAGCCGGCCACGGTCTGCAGGCCGAAGCCGGCCACGAACAGGAAGCAGCTGATCTGCAGCAGTAGCCAGAAGCGGCGCCCGGCGGGAGCCATCGGCACGGTTCGCCGCAACGATCGCACGGACAGCCCGCCGAGTGTCATCGCCAACGGCACGAACAGGTAGCCGATCGCGGGGGTGCCGGGGCTCGACACCACCCATGCCGCGTACCAGAGGACGCCCAGCAGGCTGGTGAGGCCGGTGGCGATCACGTAGCGCCTCATGACGCGTACGCCCGCGTGCGCTGCTTCTCCTCGTACATCCGCAGGTCCGCGGCGTTGAGCAGCTGATCCGGGTCGGTGGACGGGCCGACGGCGAGGCCGATGCTGGCGCCCACCGGCAGCGGCCGCCCGGCGATCTCGGCCGGGCGCTCCAGAAGCACCCGCAGGGCGGCGGCGATCCGCTCGGCGCTCTCCGGGCCTCCGGCCAGCACCGCGAACTCGTCGCCACCCAGCCGCGCCGGCACGTCGTCCGGGCCGGTGCACTCGCGCAGACGGTCCGCCACGTGCCGCAGCACCGCGTCACCGGCGGCGTGCCCGTACGTGTCGTTGATCTGTTTGAAGCCGTCCAGATCGATCAGCAGCACCGCCGCGTCGCCGGACCGTTCGGTCACGGCCGCGGTGAACTGGCGCCGGTTCGCCAGGCCGGTCAGCTCGTCGTGGCCGGCCTGGTAGCGCAGCCGCTCGTGCAGTTCCCGGGACTCGGTCACGTCGCGCGCGTTGCACACCACGCCCCCGATGCCGGGCTCGTGGGTGAGGTTCACCGCGACCACCTCCAGCCAGCGCCACGAGCCGTCGGCGTGGCGGTACCGCCCCTGGTAGGTCAACTCGGCTCCCGGCGTCGAGTACAGCGCGGTCAGGTCGGCGTCCAGGGACGCCCGGTCGTCGTGGTGCAGGATGTCCAGCGAGCTGTGGCCCAGCGCCGCCGACGCCGGCACGCCGAGCACCCGCTCGACCGCCGGGCTGACGTAGGTGAAACCGGCGTCCGGCGCCGCGATCGAGATGACCTCGGAGGAGTGCAGCAGCAGGGCGTTCAGCCGCTGCTCACGGTTGCGGATCTCGACCAGCAGGGAGTTGTTCTCGGCCAGCGCGAGAAGCTGCCGGCCGATCACCAGAGCGACGTTCACCAGCAGGCCGGCCAGCGCGCCCCAGGCGCTCAGCCCGAGTCCCGTGGTGACCAGCACGATCACCAGGGCGGCGGCGCAGAACACGGTCCCGGTGTACGGCAGCAGGCTGAACCGGCCGCGCAGGGCCCGTGCCAGCCAGCGCCGCCCGTCCAGGCCCTCGACGCCGCGCAGCAGCTGGATCCGCGGCCCGGCCAGGACCATCAGCATCGGCGCGAGCGTCAGCGCCATCTGGCAGCCGGGGTCGCCGGCGCTGCCGCTGGGCGCCAGGATCCCGCCCACCGCCTGCACCACGGTGGCCACCACGATCGGCACCGCGGCCGAACCGGTCAGCGGTGTCTCCCCGGTCAGGCCGGAACGCACCGTGACGAAGGCCGCGCAGAGCACCAGCCCACAGCCGAAGATCGCGAGGACGTACGCCTCGGCACCGGCCTTCGGCAGGCCCGGGCGCGTCATCAGGCACCAGGCCACCGATATCGAGGCGGTGGTGACGATCGCGGTGTCCAGCAGAATCCGGATCCGCCGGCCGCGCAGCCGCCCGCGGGCCCGGCGGTGCAGCACCGCCACCGCGCCGACCAGGACGACGCCGGCCACGGCCGCCACCGCCTGCGCCGGGTGGAACACCAGGTGGTCGACGCCGCGGTCGGTCACCGTGCTGGAGAGCTGCACCAGGTCGCCGGCGAGGAAGATGAGCGCGGCGAGGGAGAGGGCGCGCCAGAACCGGTTCGCGTACGGCGGCAGGTCCAGGGATCGGTGCACCCGGCGAGCCGACCAGAACAGCAGCAGGTCCAGCATCGGGGCGATCAGCCAGCCGGCGATCAGCTTGGTACGGGGGTCGCCGGGGCCCAGGATCAGCTCGCCCAGCACCAGCACGCCGCCCACGGTCAGAGCGATCAGCACGGGGTCGCGCCGCAACAGCATTGCCTTCTCCCGTCAGTGCTCCGGTCCCGTACCGGTTGCCATCGGCGGCCGAGGGGCGGGTATTAGCTGAAGCCGGTGACCGGTACGCCCCGGCTTGTCATGGCGGGTGGGGCGTACCGGTCAGCGGGGTCTCACTCCTCGGGCGCCCCGGGGGTCTCCGGAGTCTCGGTGGGCGCCGTCTCGGTCGGCGTCGGCGTCGCGGTGGGCGACTCGGTCGGCGACGTGGTCGGCGCGACCGTCGGCGAGGTGGTCGGCGCCACCGTCGGCGACGTGGTCGGCTTCGGCTTCTTCACCGCCTTGCCGGACGCCTGGATCTTGCTGACCGTGTAGGCCTTGTCGGCGCGGGTCCCGGTGATCGACACCTTGTGCCCGGCGCCCAGCCCGGCCACCGTGACCTTCTTGCCGTTCAGGACGATCCGGGCGCTCGCCGGGACGGTCATCGTCACGGTCCTGCCGCGGACGTCCTTGGTGCCGCTCTTCGCGGTCACCGTGATCGTGCCGGCCGACGCGTCGACCGCGGTGATCGTGCCGGACGCCTGGAAGGCGACCTTCTTCACCGGCGCCTTGGTGGGCTTCGCCGGGGCGTGCTTCGTCTCCTTCGGCTTCTTGGCGGCCGACGCGGTGGCCGACGAGCCCTGGGCGTACGCGACCCCGCCGATACCGGCGGCGGGAACAGTGACGGCCGCGACCATGGCGACGGCGACTGCGGTACGGCGCATGCGCATCTGGTGAACTCCTCAGCTAGGGGGAGACACCACTGTGGGCAGCGCCGGGTTCAGATCGGTGAGCCGACCGGTTGCCGCACGGTTGCATCCGTTGGGCCCACGGCACACCGGCACGGGTTGACATGCCCGACCCACTGGGCGAATGTCCTGGGATGCACGAAGTTTGGCCGGCCCCCGACACTCTCCTGGCCTCCCGGTACCGCCTGGTCACCCTCCTCGAGACGGGTGGCATGGCACAGGTCTGGCGAGCCGCCGATGAGCTGCTGGACCGTCCGGTCGCGGTCAAACTGCCGGCCGGCGACACCCGCGCCGCGCACCTGGCCTGGCGGGAGGCGCGGCTCGCGGCCCGGCTCTCGCACCCGGGCATCGCGGCCGTCCACGACTACCGGGAGGCGGTCCGGCCGGACGGCTCGGTGGCGCCGTTCGTGGTGATGGAACTGCTCGACGGCGAGACCGTGGCGGCCCGGCTGTGCGACGCGGGCGGTCCCATGCCGTGGGGCGAGGCCGTGTCGATCGGCACCGCCGTCGCCGAGGCGCTGGCCGCCGCGCACGCCGCCGGGGTGGTGCACCGCGACATCAAGCCGGGCAACGTGATGCTGTGCCCCGGCGGGGTCAAACTCCTCGACTTCGGCATCAGCGCCGCCGCCGGCGAGCCCGACGACGACGAGACGGGCGTCAGTTTCGGCACACCGGCGTACGCGGCCCCGGAACGGCTGGACGGCAAACCGGCCGAGCCGGCCACCGACCTGTACGGGCTGGGCGTGCTCCTCTTCGAGATGGTCACCGGGGAGCCGCCGTACGACGTCAACACGTGGGAGGAGCTGGCCCTCGCCCAGGCGAACGGCCCCACCCCCCTGCCCGAGGCACTCCCGGCCCGGCTGCGCGAGCTGATCCTGCGCTGCCTCGACGAGGACCCGCTGCGCCGCCCCACCGCCGCGCAGGCGCGCCGGGTCCTGTCCCGGCTGATCCCGTCCGCCCCGGCCCGGCTCACCATCCCGCTGCCCGGCCGGCCACCGACCGGTCTGGCCCGGGTGCTGCCCACCCCGGCCGCCCCGGACCGTTCGCCGCTGCCGCGCCGGCTCGCCGTGGGCGCCGCCCTGGCGGTCATCGCGGTCGCCTTCATCGCCGTGATCAACGCGGTCGGCGACTCCCAGCGGGAGGCCGAGTTCGCCCAGCCGCCCAGCGGCGCGCCCACCACCACGGCGCCGGCCGAGTCCGAGTCCACGCCGCCTCCCGCGCCGCCGGCCACCACCTCGACCACGACCTCGCCCAGCCCCGCCGCCACGCTGACGGTCGACGTGGCCCTCAGCCGGGTCCGCGCCGCCGTCGAACGAGGCGAGGACCGCGGCGAGATCCGCCCCGACGTGGCGCTCGACTTCATGAACCTGCTGCGCCTCATCGACCCGGACTCCGAAGCCGACAGCACCGACCAGGTCGACCAGCTCGCCCGCAAGGTCCGCGAGCGCCTCAACGAGGGCGGCATGACCGAAGCCCAGGCCGCCCTCCTCCAGCAGCGCCTGGCCGACCTCCGGGGCCTCCTGACAACCCCGTGAACCCTTTCCGGTACGCGGGGAGTCAGTGGATGAGCCCCTCTGAGCAGGGTGCGCGACCGATCGCATAGCGTCGCCGGGCCGACGACGACGATCGTCGTAGGGCGACCGGAGACGGGGACGACGATGACGACAGAGCGGTTCACCGAGCTGACCACCGAGCGGCTGCGGCTGCGGCAGTGGCTCGCCGGCGACCTGGAGGCATGGGCGGCGATGAACGCCGACCCGCAGGTCCGCGAGTTCTGGCCGGACCTGCTCACCCGTGAGCAGGCTGCCGCCCACCTGGAGTACTTCCGCGACGAGTTGGCCCGGCGGGGCTGGGGATGGTGGGCGGTCGAGGTGGCCGCGACGGGAGAGTTCATCGGGATGGCCGGACTCGATCCGGTCGACGAGGAGGCCCCGGTGAGCGGCATCGAGGCGGGGTGGCGGCTGGCCCGCTCGGCGTGGGGCCACGGATATGCGACCGAGGCTGCCCGCGCCGTGCTGACGTACGGATTCCAGACTCTGCGGTTGCCGGAGATCCTGGCGATCTCGGTAGCCGGCAACGAGCGGTCCCGGGCACTGATGCGCCGCCTCGGCATGACCCACGATCCGGCCGAGGACTTCGACGACGTGACCATGCCACCCGGACCGCTGCGGCACAGCGTCGTCTATCGGATCACCGCCGGTCCCTTCGCGGCGGGTGAGTCGTGCCTGCCGCCGCTGCCCGGCACCCGGACCGCCCACTCCCGGCCGTAGCGCTCTCGCGGCACCGAACCGCGACCACCGACCCGCCGCGACCGGCGGCACGTGCGGGGGTGGCCCGGCTAGGCGCTCCCGCGCAGGATCAGGCGGGTGGGGAGCACGGTCTCCCAGTCGGCCGACTCCTCGCCGTCGATCTTGGTGAGCAGCAGGCGGACCATCTCCTGGCCCATCTGCTCGATCGGCTGGTAGACGCTGGTCAGCGGCGGATCGGTGTGCCGGGCGATGACCGAGTCGTCGAAGCCGATCACCGCGACGTCCTGTGGGACACGCCGCCCGGCCCGGCGCAGCACACGCAGCGCACCGGCCGCCATCATGTCGGACGCGGCGAAGACGGCGTCGATCTGCGGGTACTGGCTGAGCAGCCACTCCATGGCGGTGGCGCCGCTGAGTTCGCCGAAGTCGCCGCGGGCGGCCGGGCCGTCGCCGACGACGTCGCGGTAGCCGTCGTAGCGGGCGATGCCCACCGCCATGTCGAGCGGGCCGGTGATCGTGGCGATGCAGCGCCGCCCCTGGTCACGCAGATAGGCGACGGCGGCCCGGGCACCGCCGCGGTTGTCGGCGTCGACGAAGCTGACCGGCTCGGGATGGAACGGCCGGCCGGCGCGGACGGTGGGCACGCCCCGCTCCTCGAGCAGGGCGGGCAGCGGGTCGTCACCGTGCAGCGACAGCAGCAGGGCGCCGTCGACGTGCTGGCGGGTGAGGTAGCCCTCGAGCTGGCGCCGCTCCTCGGGCGCCTGCGCGATCATCAGGACCATCTGGAGGTTGCGCGCCACCAGCACCGACGAGATGGACTGCACGATGCGGCCGAAGAACGGCTCGGCGAAGAACCGCTCCCCGGACTCGAAGATCACCAGGGCGATCGAATCGGTCCGCTGGGTGACGAGCGCACGGGCCGCGCGGTTCGGCACGTAGCCGAGCGCGTCGATGGCGTCCTGAACGGCCTGCCGCGCCTTCGGGCTGACCTGCGCCGACCCGTTGACGACCCGGGACACCGTCCCGCGGCCGACACCGGCCCGGGCAGCGACCTCCTCGAGGGTCGGCCGCCCGGTCGAGCGGCTCCGGTCCTCCCTCATCCTTTGACCGTCCTTTCCGCCACCTGAGATGTGCACGATTCCAGGTGCGCCCTGATGAGGGTAGCCCCCCAACCGAAAGTTACGGGAACTGTCCCCACGACCGATCCGGAACCGTCGATCGACGTCTTCGGCCGGGTCGTCGGCACAGCCGCCCCACCGGGCCGTTAACCTGTCCGGATGGCGGTCACCCTGGCGGATGTTGCCCGGCTCGCCGGGGTCTCCCCGGCGACCGTCTCCCGCGTCATCAACGACAGCGCGAAACGCGTCAACGAGGATCTCCGCGAGCGGGTCCTGGCCGCGGTGCGGCAGCTGCACTACGTACCGAACGCGCACGCGCAGAACGTGGCCCGCCCCCGCAAGTCGGCGGTCGGCGTGATCGTGCACGACGTCTCCGACCCGTACTTCGCGGAGATCACCCGGGGTCTGCAGCGGCAGGCCGGGGCGCACGACCGGCTGCTGGTCATCTGCAACAGCTACCGGGAGCCGGAGCGGGAGCTGGCGTACGTCGGGCTGCTGCGGGCCCAGCAGGTGCACGCGCTGATCCTGGCCGGCTCCGGCTACCACGACGACGCGTTCACCGAGCGGCTCAACGGCGAGCTGGACGCGTACCAGCAGGCCGGCGGCCGGGTCGCGGTGATCGGCCGGCACCGTCTGGTCGGCAGCGCCGTGCTGCCGGCGAACGAGGACGGCGCCCACGAGCTGGGCCTGCGCATCCTCGGCCTGGGGCACCGGGAGATCGGGGTCATCGCCGGGCCCCGCTACCTGACCACCACCACGGACCGGCTCACCGGTTTCCGCCGCGCCTTCGACGAGGCCGGCGTGGAGCTGCCACCGTCCCGGCTCGTCTACTGCGACTTCACCCGGGACGGCGGCGCCCAGGCGACCGGGGCGCTGCTCGACGCCGAGCCCGGCCTGACCGCCCTGATCACGCTGAACGACTCGATGGCCGTCGGCGCCCTCGCCACCCTGCGCGAGCGCGGGGTCCGCGTGCCGGAGGACATCTCGGTGACCGGTTTCGACGACATGCCGATCGCCCGGGACGTCACTCCCGCGCTGACCACGGTGCGCCTGCCGCTGGTCGAGATGGGCGAGCGCGCGATGGCCCTGGCGCTCGGCGACGACACCGGCCCGCACAGCGAACCCGCCGCGGCGGCCCTGGTGTGGCGGTCCAGCCTCGCCGCGCCGGGCCCGGCCTGACCCGGCTCAGGAGTGGACGTGGGTGCGCTCGCCGTCGGGCGTGAGCACCGCGATGACCTCGGCCGGGCCGCCGCGCGCGCCGAAACTGTGCGGCGTCATGGTGGAGAACGACGCGGCCTCCCCGGCCTCGACGATGACGACCCGGTCGCCGAGCACCAGCTCGACCGTCCCGGAGAGCACGGTGAACCAGTCCCGTCCGGGATGCACCCGCAGGTCCTCGGGGCGCCGTGACGCCGGCCGGGTCACCCGCACCCGGGCGACGGTCAGCCCGGCGTGCTCGTGGTCGCCGCTCAGCATCCAGGTGGTGATGCCCCGCTCCGGATGGTGGTGCGGCTTGATCACCACGTCGTCGTTCTCCGTCTCGACGAGCTGGTCGAGGCTGGCGCCCAGCGCCCGGGCGATCGCGGTGAGCTGGTCGAGCCCGATCCGGCGGTGGCCGGTCTCGATCCGGCTCAGCGTGGACGGGCTCAGGTAGCAGCGGGCCGCCAGCTCGTCGAGCGACCAGCCCTTGGCGATCCGGAGCCCCCGGATGCGGGCCCGGACGAGAGCGTCGACCTCAGCGTCTTGCGTCATACGCAAGATTGTATGCGTGAGCCGCAAACCGGTTCTACAGTCGTCGTATGGCTCACCAACATCACCACCACGGCCACGGTCACGGGCACGGCGACGGGTCCGATCTGGCCGAGATACTCCTGCTGGACGCCGAGGTCACCGCCGCGCACCTCGCCGTGTTCACCGGCCGGATCGCCGAACTGGCCGGCGACACCGCCGTCCATCGCGTCGTCGACCTCGGCAGCGGCACCGGGACCGGGGCGTTCGCGCTGCTCCGGCGCTTCCCCGGGGCTGTCGTCACCGCCGTCGACACCGACGAGGGCATGCTGCGGCACCTCACCGAGAGCGCTGCCCGGCACGGCGTGGCGGACCGGATCCGCCCGGTGCACGCCGACGCCGACGCCGGCTGGCCGGAGACCGGCGAGGCCGACCTGGTCTGGGCGTCGTCGTCGATGCACCACATGAACGATCCGGACCGGGTGCTCGCCGACGTCCACGCCACCCTGCGCCCCGGGGGCCTGCTCGCGATGATCGAGATGGAGTCGATGCCCCGGTTCCTGCCCGACGACATCGGCATCGGCGCCTCCGGCCTGGAGGCGCGCTGCCACGCCCTCGCCGACGCGGCCAAGGCCGAGCACCTGCCGCACATGGGCTCCGACTGGCCGGCCCGGCTGCGCGCCGCCGGGTTCACCGTCCTCGACTCCCGGGACCTGGTCGTCGACCTGGCCCCGCCGCTGCCCGCCCCGGCGGTCCGCTACGCGGTGGCCACGCTGAAACGGTTCCGGGCCGGTCTCGCCGAGCGCCTGCCGGCCGAGGACCGGGAGACGCTCGACACGCTGCTCGCGAAGGACGAGCACGTCCTGCGGCACCTGCCCGGCCTGTCGGTGCACAGCACCCGCTCGGCCTGGATCGCCGCGCGGTCCTAGGATCCGGTCAGGCGGTCGCCGTCTCGGCGGCGCGCTCCTCGATGATCGTCTTGATCCGGTCGGCCTGGACCCGGCTCTTGATCCCGGTCACCGCCTGCACCTTGTACCGGCTCAACCGCCCGGTGCTGCGCAGGTGCTCGAACAACTCGGCGCCGTGCATCTCCAGCACCTCGTCGTCGCTGGCCGGACGTGCGCTCTGCGGCCGCGGCAGCAGTTCCGCCCACGGCTGGGAGCTGCCCGGCGCGGTCATCCCGGTGAGCGCCAGCGCGTAGTCGCCGATGAAGCGGCGGATCGTCGCGTCGTCGAGCCGGGGAGCGCTGGGGGCGAGCAGGTCGGCCAGTTCCTCCGGGTCCAGCGGCTGGCCCTCGCCGAGCTCCTCCTCCAGCGCGGTCCGCAGGTCGAGGAGGGCGTTGTTCCAGGCCTCGGAGCCGACCGGGGCGAGCGCCGGCGCGGGCAGGAAGTCGCGCCACGGGTAGGTCGACTCGACGTGCTCACCGTCCAGCTCCCGCACGTACTCGTTGATGAACGTGCGGACGACCCCCTCGCCGAGCTTCGGCACCCGGGGCGCGAGCTTGCGGGCCAGCTCGTTGATCCGCAGATAGTTCATCTCCGGCAGGTCCTCGGCGCTGATCTCCTGGTCGACCATCTTGCTGAGCCGGTCGACCTCGAGCCGCCACCAGGGCGAACCGGCGATGCTGACGGCCGGGCGGGCCCCGGTCGGGGTGGCCGCCCAGGCCGGCTGCGAGGCGGGCGCCGGGGAGACCGGGATCGGAACGCCCCGGTCGGCCGGGCCGCGCTGGACCGGGATCGCGACCGTCGCGACCGCGGCCGGGAGCGCCGGTTCGGGGACGGGCGGCGTCTCCGGAGCCGACGGGACGCCGGCCCGGTCGTCCGCGGCCACGGCCGGAGCCGGAGCATCCGGCTCAGCCGGAGCCGGTGAAATCGGAGCCGGTGAGACGGGAGCCGGTGAAATCGGAGCCGCCGCAGCGGGGGCCGGCGCGACGGGTTCCGGCTCGACCGGCTGGACGAACCGGACCGGCTGCACCGACGGCACCGCCGGGCCCGGCGCGGCCACGGCCGGATCGGCCTGCCCGGCCGGCACGGGGCCGTCCGCCTTCGTCCCGGCCGCGCCCGCCATCGTCCCGGCCGCGTCCGCCGGAACCCCGGCGGACAGGAGCGCGGCCGGCGTCCTCGGCTCGGCGGCGGCGACCGCGGCGAGACCCCCGGCCGGTACCGGGATCCGCACCGCCCCCGGCACCAGCAGATCCATCACCCGCTGGATTCGGGCCAGCTGCTCGATGACCTCCTCGACGACCGGCTCCCCCGCGGTCCGGGCGTCCTTGAGCAGCCGGGACCGCCACCACGGTTTCGGGAAGCGGCCGGCGCTCACCCGGTGGTAGTTGACGACCATCCGGCGCACCTGTCGCTCGGCGGCCATCCGTACCAGATCGGGGTCGTCGTCCGGGATGAGCCAGCCCCACCGCTCGGCGAGCCGCCGCGGGCTGTAGGCGAACCGCCCGCGCCGGACCCGTTGCCCGGCCGCGGTGAGCGCCGCCCACCACATCAGGAAGATCATGCAGGGTACGGCCAGCCGCAGCAGTTTCTCGGTGAAGGTGACCGCGTTGCTGGCCACGATGACACCGGAGAGCCCGGCGATCAGTGCCGCGATGTAGAGCATCGCCCCCGGATGGCCGGGGGTGACGATGGTGCCGTCGCTCGCGTGGACGGAGGTGCGCCGGTACTGCTCGGCGGCCAGTGACGTGGCGGTGAGGAAGCAGATCTCGAAGACCGCGAACACCAGCACCGCGAAGATCTTCGGCAGGTTGAGCTGGTCGATCGCGATGACCCACATGCCCTCGGCGTTGAGCAGCAGCGCCAGGTTCATGCTGAAGGCCAGGGCGAGCGGGCGCAGCGGCTTTCCGGTCCGCTTGGCCCAGATGCCGAAGCTGATCAGCAGGATGACCCCGAGCAGGCCACCGGCCAGCAGGACCAGGGCGGCGTAGTCCCGCCAGAAGTCCGCGATCAGGTCGTTGAACTGCTTCACGGTCGAACGCCTTTCGATGCGGCCGCAAGGTCCTCGTCGAGCGCCGCGGCGATCAGCGCGCGGCGGTTGCCGGTGGTGCGCCGTGCCGCCGGTCCACCGGCGACGGCGACGATCGTGTCCGTGCTTCCCACGACGTCACCTCCCCTGTGCGCCCGCTGTCTACCACGCCCGTGTCCCGGCTCCGGTGCGCCACGCGGCGCATGAGGCTATCCGATGGCGCCACCCCGAGGCGATTCACACCCCCGGCCGGGATGGAGTGGCGACCGGCGGGTGATCAATTTACGGTCGGGGTATCGACGGTGGTCGGGTGCCGGGAGGGGTAGCGGTCGATGGTCGTGAGGTGGGCGGTCGTGGCGGCCGCTGCCGTCGTGGTGATCCTGGTCTGTGTGGCGGCGGTGGCCGTCTGGCAGCGCCCCCGGCGGGTGACCGCCGAGGTGGACGAGATGGTGGCCGACGTGGAGGCGGTCCGGGCCGCGGCCGGCCGGGCGGTCCGGGCGGCGGACGAGGCACGGCACCGGGCCGAGCACGCGGCCGGCGAGCGGGACCGGGCCGAGGACCGCTATCTGGAGGCGCGCTGGGAGTCCCGGGTGGCCACCGCGGACGAGACCCAGATGCTGGTGCAGCGGGCGGCGCTGGCCGCCTACCGGCGCGGCGAGCTGACGGTGGAGCAGCTCAACGGCATCTGGCACCATGCCGGCCCACCGGCCGATCAGGTCGACGACGACCGGGTCCGGGTGGCCCGCCGCGCCTATCTGGACGCGGTGTCCGAGACGGTCCAGGTCCGCGCGGCGGCGCACGTGGCCGCGGTCGCCGCCGAGGTCCTGGTCGAGGAGTCCCACAACGTCGAGCGGGACGCCATCGAGGCCCGGGTGCAGCACGAGGCCACGTCCGGGATCAACGGGTTGTTCACATCGGACGACCCGGGAGAACCGACGCCGCCCTGATTCGGCATGATCGCCTCATCATGACCGAGACCCGGGCGATTCTGCGCTCCGCGCTGCCCCTGTACGTCACGATGGCCGTCTCCTCGGCGAGCGCGCTGGTCAGCACCGCGCTCCTGGGCCGGCACGGCACCGCCTCCCTGGCCGCGTTCGCGGTCGCCGCCGCGGTCTACGTGCCCGTGGTCACCGCGGTGTCCGGGGTGATGCGCGGCATGATGCCCTATGTCACCGCGGCCCACGACGATCCGGTGGCGCTGCGGCGGGTGCTGGGCAGCGGCCGGGTGCTCGGTCTCGGGATCGGTGGCTGTGGCGCTCTGGTGGTGCTGGCCACCCCGGCGGTCGCCCGGGCGTCCGGGGTGGACGGCGCGGCGGTCGACGGTCTCGGCCCGCTGCCGCCGCTGCTGGCCGCCGCGGTGCTCGCCCAGTCGGTGAGCGCCTCGGCGAGTTCCGCGCTGGTCGCCCTGGACCGCGGGAAGCTGGTGATGTGGGCGGGCCTGTCCGGCACGGCCGTCACGGTGCTGCTGTCCGCGCTGCTGACACCGCGGACCGGGGTGTCCGGGGCGGGCATCGCGATGCTGGCCTCCGCGGTCGTCGTCGCCGTGGTGGCGCGGGCCGGCCTGCACCGGAGGACCGGCCGGCCGGGCCGCCCGGATCGCCGGGAGATCGTCACCCTGGCCCGGACCGGTCTGCCGATGGCCGGCACGGTGCTGGTGAAGTTCGCGGTGCTGAGTGTCCTGACGATCGCGGCGGCCCGGCTGGGCGCCGCGCAGGCGGCCGCACACGGCATCGGCGAGACGCTGGTCAATCTGATCTTCACCGCGGCCGTGGCGCTGGGGCAGGCCACGGTGCCGCGGGTCAGCGCCGGCGGGTACCGGGCGGCCCGGACCGCCGCGATCCTGGCGCTGATCGGAACCGGGACCCTGGCCGGCGTCCTGATCGTCGCCGGCCGCTGGATCGTCCCGGTGTTCAGTGCCGACCCGCAGCTGCGGCCGGACGTGGTGGCGCTGCTGCCGCTGGTCGGGTTCGCCGTGGTGACCGACGCGCTCCAGGCGGTCTACGGGTTCGCGCTGCTCGGCCTGCGCAACACCCTGCCGAGCCTGTTCTGCACGCTGATCTTCTTCGGCCTGCTGGCGGTGGTGGCCGTGCCGGCCGCCGAGCACGGCGGGCTGCCACTGCTCTGGACCGCGCTGGGCGTGGCGAACCTGTCCCAGGCCGCGGCCAAGGCGTTCCTCTACCGCCGCGCCGCCGGCAAAGCGAAAGCCGCCGGCAAAGCGGAAGCCGACGGCCAAGCGGAAGCCGCCGGCACGCGATAGTCCGTCACCCGGCCCGTACGGGAAACGGCCCGGCCGCCAGGGCAGCCGGGCCGTTGCGCCGATCAGACGCGGTGGATCACTTGTTCAGGTTGCAGGCGGACAGGCCCTCGGCGTTCAGGTCCGGCTTGGCGGCGTTGCGGCCGATCGCCGTCTCCATCCGGTTGATGGCCGCGAATCGCTTGTCCTTCAGCGGGCCGAGGATCGCGTTGTTGATGAAGTTCACGCCGCCCTGGAAGGCCGTGCTCTTGATCCGGGCGTTGGCCTCGTTGATCTGGGTCTGCAGCAGGGCCAGGTTCTGGTTGACCTCGTTCGCGGCCTGCGCCGGGATCGCCACGTTGATCACGACGTCCGGGCAGTCCACCTGCGCGGTGCCGTCGTTGATGCCGACGTTGCCGGTGTTCCGGCTGGCCGCGGCCTGGTTGTTGCCGTTGTTCCCGCCGTTGTTCGCCGGGGCCTGCGTGGTCGGGGCCGCGGTCGGCGCGGCCCCGGCGCCACCGCCGGCGGCGTTGAGCGAGCAGGTCGACAGGCCCTCGGCGTTCAGGTCCGGCTTGGCGGCGTTGCGGCCGATCGCCGTCTCCATCCGGTTGATGGCCGCGAACCGCTTGTCCTTCAGCGGGCCGAGGATCGCGTTCTGGACGAAGTTGGCGCCGCCCTGGCCGAACGAGCTCTTGAGCCGGGCGTTCGCCTCGTTGATCTGGGTCTGCAGCAGGGCCAGGTTCCGGTCGATCTCGGCCCGCGCCTGCGCCGGGACCGCCACGTTGATGACGACGTCCGGGCAGACGATCGTGCCGACGTTCCCGGCCGCGGCGGCGCCGGCCGACACCGCGGCGGCGGGCACCTGGGCCGGCTCCGGGGAGGCGTTGCCGCCGCCGTTGGCGTTGAGCGAGCAGCCGGAGAGGCCCTCGGCGTTCAGGTTCGGCTTGGCGATGGTCCGGCCGATCGCCGTCTCCATCCGGTTGATGGCCGCGAACCGCTTGTCCTTCAGCGGGCCGAGGATCGCGTTCTGGATGAAGTTCGCGCCGCCCTGGCCCTGGGTGGTGCGGATCCGGTTGTTGGCCTCCTGGATCTGCGTGTTCAGCAGTTGCAGGTTGCGGGCGATCTCCGCCTGGGCCTGCGCCGGTACGGCGCCGAGCTTGTCGGCCACCGTCGGGCAGTTCACCGTCGGGACGGCGGTGTCGGCCGCGGCCGCGACGCCGAGCCCCACACCGACCAGGGCCACCGCGACACCCGCGACGCCGGCCACACGCCAGCGCTTCGCTCCGGCCGACGAGCCCTTCGCGTAGCTCCGGTACCGCTTCATCTGCGTGCCTTCCTGTCGAACCGCTCTCTCGACCGGTCCATACGGGAACGCTCCCAACGGCGGATCACCAAAGATCTGAATAAAGAAAAACTTAAGGTTCGAGGGGCTGCACTCTTAAGGCTCTTACCAAACGGGAAGGCGCTCACCAGCTGAAAGTCTCCTCGGCGCCGACCGCCGTGGCCCGCGCGCGCAGCGTTCCGTACCCCCGTCCACGGAACGTGACCTCGGCGGACACCCATCGCCGGGTGTCCCGGGCGTAGAACGAGAAGTGGCCGCCGGGCTCCCGGTTGGAGTAGTACCGCTCCCATCCGCCGACCGTCTCGGCCTGGGCGCGCAACAGCCCGTACCGGGCGCCGGCGTAGTCCAGCTCGGCGGAGACGAAGTCGTTGTTGGCCTGTGCCCGGATCCGGGTGACACCGGAGCCGGCGTCGCGGCAGACGGTGAATCTCTCCCACGGGCCGACCGAGGTCGCCCGGGCGCGCAACGCCCCGTAGTAGGGGCCGTCCCAGCCGATCTCGGCGGAGACGTACCGGCCGTTGGCCACAGATCTGATGGTGATGTTGCGCCAGCAGGACACCTCGTGCGATCCGGTCGCGGCGGCCACCTCACGCCGCATCCGCTCCAGGGCGGGCGAGCCGCCGCCCGGGCGCACCGGGACCGCCCCGGCGGGCGCGGAGGGCACCGCGAGCGGGAGGAGAGCGGCCGCCATCACCGCCGCCGCGCAGCGGGCAGCACTGTTCATGAGGATCACCCTCGAATTGCGAATTCGCCGGGAAGCGGACGCCGCCAGCGTAGCCCAGCCTTTTCCGCTATTCGGTGCGATCGGCGGATGCGAGGAGGAGGACCCGGCCGGGGAAGCCGAAAACCCCGGCCGGGAGATTTCTCCGTCAGAGCTTTCCGGCGCCCGCCCACGCGTTCACCAGAACCGGCACCGCGACGGTCGGCGTGACCGGTCCGGCCCGCAGCGCCGGGGTCCAGCCGGCGTCCGTGCCGAGGTCCGGGTCGTGCGTGGCGTTGTACTCGCCGACCAGGTCGACCTCGCGTACCGGGCCGGTTCCGACCCTGGTCAGCGTACCGATCTCGGTGATCGCCGTGCCGCCCCAGTCGTAGACGAAGTCCTCGGGCGCCAGGTCCGCGCTACGCAGCAGGAAATTGTTCTCCGCGTAGATCGCCGATTGGACGCCGACCCCCCACGAATACGAATAGGTGTCCTCATCGGTCATGTAGTAATAGTTGTTGACGACGTCGACCTGACCGAAACGCACCCGCGGAACGCGCTGCCCGACATTGGCGAAACGGTTGTGGTGCAGCGTCACGCGCAGTTTTCCGACATCCGCGCCGACGGTGTTCGTGGAACCGATCAGCATGGTCTTGTCGTGCTCCTGGAACACATTCCAGGAGACCGTGACCAGATCGGACGCCCGGATCACGTCGAGCGCGCCGTCGTGCACCTGGTAGGGCCGCCCGTAGTGGAGCGGCTGGTTCGCGTCGACGTTGTCGCCGTCGCTGAGCGTGTTGTGGTCGGCCCACACGTGCGTCGCCCCGGTCAGGGTGATCAGGTCGTAGGCGGAGTTCCAGTTGCCCGCCGACCCGTCGGTGGGGTCCCACGCCGGGAAGCAGTCCGCCGCGTCCTCCATCCGCAGGTTCCGCACGATGACGTTGTCCACGTTGGAGATGAGCAGGTTGGCGCCGACCAGCCGGGCGTTCGGCAGCCCGTAGATGGTGGTGTTGGCGCCCACCCTGAGCTGGATCCGGGCGGCCTGGTTGCGTGCCGACCGGACCCGGGCCTCCTCGAGCGGCCCGGACGGCCGGCTCGTCCGGCCCCACACCGCCGGGTCGTAGGCGGCCAGGTAGGCGTCCAGACCGTACGCCGGGTCCGCGTAGTCGGCGCAGGTCAGGGGATGACCCGCGTCGTCCACATTGGCGTCGATGGTGCCCTTGACCAGCACGATCCGCGGGGTCGGATCGGTGCCTCCGGCCAGGGCGGCGGCCAGTTCGGCACGGTTGCGCACCACGAAGACGTGCGCGTCGTCGGCCGCGGAGCCACCGGTGGTCCCGGTGGTGGCGGCCGCCCACCCGTCGTCGGCGGGCAGGGTCTGCCGCGCCTGCGCCGGGACGGCGGGCGGGGCGGCGGAGGCGGGGATGGTGGCGACGCCGGCGGTGAGGACCGCGCCGAGCGCCGCCGCGAGAGCGGTTCGCATGGCCCGGGCCCTACTCGACCGGTTCCAGGTGCATCCAGACGAAGGCCAGCGGGCCCTCGCCCCGGCTGATCAGGTGGTGGTCCTCCTCCGGCTCGATCAGGATCGCGTCGCCGGCCTCGAACTTGTCCACCACCTCGCCCTCGATCTCGATCTCGCCCTCTCCCTGCACGATGTAGAACACCTCGGGGATCGGGTGCGTGTGCCGCCCCGGCCCGTCGTGTGTGCGGTGGCCGGGTTCCGGATAGATCCGGAACCCGCCGCGGTCGGTCACATGTCCGGGCAGGACGTTGGTGAATCTCGGCCCCTGATCCCCGGTGTCGAGATCGGCGAAGCTCAACTTGCGCATGGCGTTCCTCCTTTCGATCCTTTTTCGTACGGGCTGAGCAGCCCACCACCGCAGCCGCGCCGCCCCGTGGCGCCCGCGCGAGCATCTGCCACGCGAGGCCGCGGCGCGGCCGCCGGGCCGCATCGGTGGTCACCGGCCGGCTGTCAGGGCTGTCGCACCGGAGTGGCGACAGCTCCCGGAGCCGGCCGGGGGTCCACGACGGTGCGATGGACCTCGCCGGCCCAGGGCACCCTCGTCTCCGAGGGCAGCCGGTCGGTCTCGGCCACCTCCCGGACGATCTCGTCGATGCCGGTGACGACCCGCCCGCCGCCGTCCGGGTGCGGCGCGAGCCAGCCGTCGCCGATCACGTTCGGCGCGGGCGCCCGCACGATCGCCTCGGCGACCGCGGTGAACAACCCGGTCCGGGCCAGCGGCGCCAGCAGCGGCGTCCGCGGGTCGCGCCGGTGCTCGATCAGGTTCTCCAGCAGCCCGGTCCGCCCGGGGACCCGCTGGGGTTCGGCCTGGCCGGACAGCCGCAGCCGGTCGGTCGGGTACTCCAGGACGGCGTCACCGACCCGGATCTCCCCGGCGATGAAGACCGCCGACGCCAGCGTCACCCCCACGGTGACGCGGCGCCCGTCGTTCCCGGTCAGGCGCAGGAACGTGGTGTCGTCGGTCTCGATCGGCCGGGTCCGGTAGCGCTCCAGCTCCATCCGGACCGGCCGGAACCCGGGACCGCCCTCGTCGGCCAGCACCAGCGCCTGCATGAGGGCGTGCGCGAACGGGTTGACCAGCGCCCCGTCCAGCACCGGCCGGCCGTCCACGGCACGGCGCCCGGCCCAGGGCGCCCGCTCGTAGTAGGAGTCCGGCCGCCACCACGCCCCGGACACCCCGATCGGCCCGGCCGGGGCGGCCGCCCGCAGTTCGGCGAGAGCCGCCGAGCCGAGCGCCTGGAACCCGACCTGGCAGAGCCGCCCGCTCTCGGCCACGGCCGCCGCCAGCCGGTCGTGCTCGACCGACGACATCACCGGCGGCTTCTCCAGCAGCAGGTCCGCGCCGACCGCCAGCACGTCCAGCGCGATCGCCAGGTGGGTGTGCGGCGGGGTGCAGACGATCACGATCTCCGGCCGCTCCCCGGCGAGCAGCTCCCGGTGGTCGTGGTAGAACGGCACCCCGGGCAGCGGCGCGTCCGGGTGCGGCTCGACCGGCTGCCGGTCGCAGAGCCCGGCCACCTCGACGGTTCCGGCGTCGGACAACCGCTGCAACGTACGCCGGTGGGCGAGCCCGTGGCCCCCGGCGCCGATCAGCGCCACCCGGGTGGCCATCAGCCGAGTCCCTTCACCGTCGCCACGACGCCGTGCCGGTCCAGGTCGGCGTACCAGCGCAGCAGCTCGGCGCGCAGGACGTCGTCGCCGGCCAGGTCCGGTCCGAAGATCGCGTCCAGGCCGAGCAGCGCGTCCACCACACCGGCCGGGGTGTCCGGCGCGGCCGCCAGGGCGTCCCGGATCGGCCCGGCCAGCGGGTCGTCGAGCGGCAGCTGAGCGCCGCCGTCGGCGGACCCCCGCGCGAAGCGCATCCACGCGGCCACCATCAGCGCGCCCCAGACCGGCACGGCGCCGGCGCGGCGGCGTTCGGTGATCGTGGCGAGCAGCCGGTACGGCAGCTTCTGGCTTCCGTCCATCGCCACCTGGAGGTTGCGGTGGCCGAGTTCCCGGTTCGCGAACCGTTCCAGGGACTGCTCGCCGTACCCGGTCACGGTGACCCCGGGCGGCGGCGCGATGGTCGGCGCGATGTCGTCGGCGATGAACCGGCGCAGCAGCCCGGTCATCCCGGGCAGCTCCAGCGAGTCGGCGATGAACTCGCGACCGGCGAGCGCGCCCAGGTAGGCGGCCGCCGAGTGGACCCCGTTGAGGGCGCGCAGCTTGCACAGCTCCCACGGGGTGACGTCGCCGGTGAGCACCGCCCCGGCGGCCGCCCAGTCCGGCCGCCCGCCCGGGAAGTCGTCCTCGATCACCCACTGGGTGAACGGCTCGGCCACCACCGGCACCGCGTCGTCGGCGCCCAGCGCGGCGGCCGCCCGCCGGATGTGGTCCGCGCTGGTGGCGGGCACGATCCGGTCCACCATGGTGGCCGGGAACGCCACGTCCGCGGGCAGGTCGGCGCCGGCCACCTCGAGGGCCTGGGCGACCAGGCCACGGATCCGCGGCCCGTTGCCCTGCATGTTGTCGCAGCACAGCACGGTGAGCGGGCCGCCGCCGGCCGCCTGCCGCCGGATCAACCCGCGAGTCAGCAGCGCCGGCACGGTGACCGGCGGCGCCTGCCCGGTGAGCTGGGCGCGCAGGTCGTCGTCGAGCAGCAGCCGCCCGGCCGGGTCCAGCCGGTACGCCTTCTCGGTGACGGTGGTCGACACGATCCGGATGCCCGGGTCGGCGATCGCCGCGACCACCCCGTACGGGTCGCCGGCGGCGTGCCCGAGCCCGGCCAGGATGCCGATCGTGCGGGCCCGGTCCGCTCCCCCGCCGACGGTCAGGACGCTGTAGAGCCCGTCCTGCTCGCGCAGTTTCTCCAGGATGTCGCGGGAGCGTGGGGCGACACCGTGGATCCCCCAGTCGCCACCCGACGCGGCGACCGCGTCCTCGGTGAAGACGGCCTGGTGGGCGCGGTGGAAGGCGCCGAGGCCGAGGTGGACGATCCCGGCCCGGACGCTGCCGGGGTCGACGGCGGGACGGCTCGCCTCGGGCAGCGACGTGAGCGCCCCGCGGCCGAGGCGATAGGTCACCGCCATGCCGGCCCGTCCGGGAAGCGGAACTCGGCGATCGACTCCGGCTTCATCTCGACGCTGTAGCCGGGCGCCTGCGGCAGCCGGTAGCGGCCGTCGGCCACGGTGACCGGGTCGGTGAAGTGCTCGTGCAGGTGGTCGACGTACTCGATCATGCGGCCGTCCAGCGACCGGCCCACCCGCAGGAAGTCGAAGATCGCCAGGTGCTGCACGTACTCGCAGAGGCCGACGCCGCCGGAGTGCGGGCAGACCGGCACCCCGAACTTGGCGGCCAGCAGCAGGATGGCGAGCACCTCGTTGACGCCGGCGACCCGGCAGGCGTCGACCTGGCAGACGCCGATCGCGCCGGCCTGGAGCAGCTGCTTGAAGATCACCCGGTTGGCGGCGACCTCGCCGGTGGCGACCCGGACCGGCGCCACGGCGCGGGCGATCCGGGCGTGACCGAGGACGTCGTCGGCGTGGGTGGGCTCCTCGATCCAGTACGGGTCGAAGGCCTTCAGCCGTTCCATGGCGGCGATCGCCTCGTCCACGTCCCAGACCTGGTTGGAGTCCATCATCAGCAGCGCGCCCTCGGGCAGCTCACGGCGGATGATGCCGGCCCGGCGGACGTCGTCCGCCAGCGGGCCGCCGGTCTTCATCTTGACCGCGCGCCAGCCGTCGGCCACCGCCTGCCGGGTCAGTTCGCGCACCTTGTCGTCGGGGTAGCCGAGCCAGCCGACGCTCGTGGTGTAGGCCGGGAAGCCGTCGCGGGTGAGTTCCGCCAGGCGCTCCGCGTACCCGATGGCGCCCTTCTCGAGGATCTCGCGCGCCTCGCCGGGCGTGATCGCGTCGCTGATGTGCCGGAAGTCGATGGAGGCGACCAGCTCGCCGGCCGGCATCTCGGCGAGGTACCGCCACATCGGCTTGCCCGCGAGGCGGGCCCGCAGGTCCCAGACCGCGTTGATCAGCGCGCCGGACGCCATGTGGATGACGCCCTTCTCCGGGCCGAGCCAGCGCAGCTGCACGTCCGCGGTGATGGACCGCCAGAAGCCGACCTGGTCGGCGGCGATCTCCTCGACGGTGCGGCCGGTGACGTGGTGGGCCAGCGCCTCGACGGCCGCGCAGGTGAGCTCGTTGCCGCGCCCGTTGGTGAAGGTCAGGCCGCTGCCGGTGATCCCGGCGTCGGTGGTGACCTCGACGTAGGTGGCCGAGTAGTCACCCTTGTTGATCGCGTCGGAGCCGTCGCCGGCCGCCGCCGTCGGGAACCGGACGTCGTGGACGTCGACGCCGGTGATCCGCACTGTCATGAGTTGTTCTCCAGTCGGAAGACACGCTTCGGGAGGTGGTAGGCGAGGTCGGCGATGGTCTCGGCGGCCTCGTCGAGCGGGAGGCGGTGCTCGGCGACGAGCCGGGCCAGGAAGCCGGCGTCGATCCGGCGGGCCACGTCGTGCCGGGCCGGGATCGAGCAGAACGCCCGGGTGTCGTCGACGAATCCGGACGTGTTGTAGAAGCCGGCCGTCTCGGTGGCGGTCTCCCGGAACCGGCGCAGGCCCTCCGGGCTGTCCAGGAACCACCAGGGCGCGCCCAGGTAGAGGCTGGGGTAGCCGCCGGCGAGCGGGGCGAGCTCGCGGGTGAAGACGGTCTCGTCCAGCGTGTAGAGCACGATCCGCAGGCGGGGGTCGGTGCCGTACGCGTCGAGCAGCGGCTTGAGCGCGTGCACGTAGTCGGTGGCCGACGGGATGTCGCCGCCCACGTCGCGGCCGTGCCGCTGGTAGAGCGCCTCGTTGTGGTTGCGGACCGAACCCGGGTGCAGCTGCATGACCAGGCCGTCCTCGAGGGACATCCGGGCGAACTCGACGAGCATGTGCGCCCGGAACGCCTCGGCGTCGGCCTCGCTCGCGCCGCCGCCGAGGGCCTTGCGGTAGAGGACGGCCGCGTCCGCGTCGCTCAGCACCAGGGTGGCCGCGGTGAGGTGGCCGTGGTCCGAGCTGGTGGCGCCGGCCTCGATGAACGCGGCCCGGCGGGCGCGCAGCGCGTTCAGGAAGCCCGGGTAGGTGCCGACGTCGAGGCCGGTCAGCTCGCCGAGCCGGGCGACCCGCTCGGCCCAGCCGGGCCAGTCCGGGTCGACCAGGTTGTCCGGGCGGAACGTGGTGATCACCCGGCCGCCCGGTCCGCCCCAGCCGTCGGCGGCCAGTTTGGCGTGCGCGTGCAGCTCGTCGAGGGGGCTCTCGGTGGTGGCGAGCACCTCGATGTTGAACCGGGTGAACAGCGCCCGGGGCCGGAACCCGGGCTCGGCGAGCCGGGCGGACAGCTCGTCGTAGATCTCGTCGGCGGTCGCGGCGTTCAGCGGCTCGGTGAGGCCGAAGACGTCGGAGAGGACCTTCTCGGTCCAGAGCCGGGACGGGGTGCCGCGGAACAGCTTCCAGTTCTCCGCGAGCAGCCGCCAGATCGCCCGCCCGTCGGTCTCGACCGCCGACCCGTCGATGCTGGGCACGCCGAGCCGGGCCGGTGGAATGCCCTGGCTGGCCAGCATCCGGGTGACGTAGTGGTCGGGGACCACGAACAGCCGGGCCGGGTCGGGAAACGGCTGGTCGTCGGCGAGCAGCACCGGGTCGACATGCCCGTGCGGGCTGATCAGGGGCAGATCCTTGGCGTGCCGGTACAGCTCGCGGGCGATCTGCCGCTGGGTCGGCTCGGCGGGGAAGAGATGGTTCTCGTCGATCACTCGTTGTCCTCAAGATCTAGGAGGTCTGGCACGCGTACGGCCTGCCCGTGAGCCAGGGACTCGTTGGCGGCCAGGCCGGTGAGCAGGGCGCGGGCGCCGTCGACGGCGTTCGCGGTGCGCCCGAGCGGGTCCTTCGGCGCGTCCGGCCGGATCAGGTCGGCGAGCATCCGCACGTCCGCGCCGCCGTGCCCGTGCCGGGACAGCCCGTCCACCGCGATCTCCCGGGGCGGCGCCCAGAACGGCCGGACGAGCAGCCGTTTGGAGCCCCTCTCGGCGGCCGACTCGGCGCCCGGCTCGCCCTTGACGCCGGCCGCGGCCCCGGGTGAGACGTGGTCGCTCTCCACCACCTCCAGCTCCAGGCGGCCCCGGCTGCCGTTGAACATCACCCGGTAGCCCTCCCAGGGCGCGTACGCCGTGAGGTGGTAGCTCATCGACGCGCCGCGGGTGTAGCGGACCAGCACGGCCATGTCGTCCTCGATGGTCACCCCGGGCGCGAAGACGTTGCGGTCCCGGATGTAGCCGTCGTTGCCCTCGGCGTCGAGGTAGAGCTCGCGCATGGTGGGTTCGTCGGCCATCCGCAGCGCGAACGGATCCCCGTCGGCGTCGGCCGCGCCGTGCGCCCGGTCGTAGTCCCGGGCGTACCCGTGGCGACGGCCCTGCTCGCCGTAGAAGAACAGCCGCCCGGCCGCGAAGACCTGCTCGGGCCCGTCGTCGAGCCACCAGTTGACCAGGTCGAAGTGGTGGCCGGCCTTGTGCACCAGCAGGCCGCCGGAGTTGGCCTTGTCGCGGTGCCAGCGGCGGAAGTAGTCGGCGCCGTGCCGGACGTCGAGCAACCACTCGAAGTGGACCGAGCCGACCTCGCCGATCTCGCCGGACGAGATGACCCGCTTCACCGCCTCGTGCAGCGGGTTGTAGCGGTAGTTGAAGGTGACCCGGACGTCGCGCCCGGTGCGCCGCTGGGCGTCCAGGATGCGACGGCAACCGGCGACGTCGACGGTCATCGGCTTCTCGGTGATCGCGTCGCAGCCGGCGTCGAGCGCCGCCGCGACGTAGTGGTCGTGATAGCGGTCCACGGTCGCGACCAGCACGACGTCGACACGCTCACGCTTGAGCATCTCGGTGAAGTCCGCCGCGTCGTACACCGGGACGGGCTCGGCGAGCCGCCTGTTGTGAGCGGCCGGCCGGGCCGGGTTGGTGTCCGCCATGGCGACCAGCTCGGCCACGTCCGCGTGGTCGCCGGTGATCGCGCGGAGGAACATTCCGGCCCGGGAGCCGGCGCCCACGAGGGCGTACCGGCGGCGGGAAGAGAGGGGCATTCCGTCGCCTCCATTCGGCAAACGTTTGCAACAGCTTAGGGAGCAGACCACGACCCAAGTCAATGCATGGCCAGCATTTGTCCATAAATGACCCGACTGAGTCACGGCCGCGCCACAAGATCGACATCGAAGGGCGTTGACACGACAGCAACCGTTTGCATTAATGGCTGTCACCTAGAGACCCGGGTCACATCCGGGCCGCCATCAAGGGAGGCACCGTGGCCGTGACGATCCGGGACGTCGCAAGGGCGTCCGGCGTGCACATCTCCACGGTGTCGCGCACCTTCTCCGCACCGCATCTGGTCAATCCCGAGACTCGTTCCCGGGTCCTGGCCACCGCGGAGCAGCTCGGCTACCGCCCCAACCGGGCGGCCCGGGCACTGATCACCGGACGTACCCACAACATCGGCCTGATCGTGGCCGATATCGCGAACCCGTTCTTCCCGCCTCTGATCAAGGCGGCCGAGACCCACGCCCGGCGGCGGGACTACCACGTCTTCGTCGCCGACACCGACGAGGATCCGATCGTCGAGTCCGATCTGGTGCAGGCACTGGCCAAACAGGTCGACGGGATCCTGCTGTGCAGTCCCCGGATGAGTGACGACCAGATAGAGCAGTTGCGCCGCGAGGTGCCGCTGGTCGTCATCAACCGCATGATCACCGGCTTGCCCGCGGTGGTCATGGATGTGGGACAGGGCGCCCGGGAAGCCGTGCGCCACCTGCTCGGCCTGGGCCACCGCCACCTGGTCTATCTGGCCGGGCCGCGGGGCTCGTGGACCAACCGGGAGATCCGCCGGGCCGCCGGGGCCACCGCCCGTACGGCCGGCGCGGATCTCACCGTCCTCGGCCCGAACCAGCCGGTCGAGGAGGCCGGGGCGGCCGCCGCCGAGGCGGTGCTCGCCACCGGCGCCACCGCGGTGCTGGCCTACAACGACCTGATGGCGATCGGCCTGCTCCAGGCGTTGCAGGACCGCGGTGTGGACATCCCCGGGCAGGTCAGCGTCGTCGGCATCGACGACATCGCGTACAGCGGGCTGGTGCGGCCACGGCTCACCACCGTGGCCAACCCGACCGCCGCCGCCGGCCGCACCGCCGTCGACATGCTGCTCCAGCAGGGCGACGACGGGGCGACCGGGCAGGTCACCCTCCGGACCGACTTGATCATTCGCAACTCCACCGGCCCGGGGCCGTACGCCCCGGCCGTCGCGATCGCCGCTGAGGTTGCCGCACACGTCAAGGAGTGACGAAACCCCATGACCGCATCCCACCCCCTTCCCCGGCGCCGCCTGCTCCGCGGCCTGGTCGCCGGCATGCTGGCCCTTCCCCTGGTCCTCGGCGCCTGTGGCGGCGAGGACTCCAGCGACGACGGCAAGGTCGAGCTGAGCTTCTTCTGGTGGGGCGCCGAGGCCCGCGCCCAGCTCACCGAGCAGGCCCTCGCCCTCTACACGACCAAGCACCCCGAGGTCACGTTCAAGAAGACCTGGCAGGCCAACCAGGGCTACTTCGACAAGCTGGCCACGCTCACCGCCGGCAACGACGCGCCGGACATCTTCCAGATCGACGACAACTACCTGGCCGAGTACGCGACCCGCAACGTCACGCAGGACCTCACCGAGTACCAGAAGTCCGGGAAGATCGACACCTCGAAGTTCCCGGAGGGTCTCGTCACGTACGCCACCGTGGACGGCAAGCTGGCCGGCCTGCCGATCGGTGAGAACACCCAGGGACTGGTCTTCAACAAGACCAAGCTGGAGGCCGCCAAGGTGCCGCTGCCCACCACCGGGCAGACCTGGGAGCAGCACATCGCCTGGGCCAAGGACGCCGCCGCGAAGACCGGTGTCGCCGGCACCCAGGACCCGAGCGCCGACTACAAGGCGTTCTGGGTGTGGCTGCGCCAGAACGGCAAGGAGTTCTACAACGGCAGCCAGCTCGGCTTCACCCAGGCCGACGTACAGGCCTGGTTCGAGCTGTGGAAGGGCGCCCGGGACGCCAAGGCCACCCCGACGCCGGACGTCATCCACGAGGGCAACGCCACCGACGTCAGCAAGCAGCTGGTCGTCACCGGCAAGGCGCTCACCTCCTGGGTGTGGGCCAACCAGATGCCCGAGCTGCAGAAGAACACCAAGGACGCGCTGGAGGTCATCGCGTACCCGGGTGACTCCAGCAAGCAGTGGCCGCGCGCCTCGATGTACTTCTCCGTCTACAAGGGCAGCAAGCACAAGGACGTCGCGGCCGACGTGCTGAACTTCCTGGCCAACGACCCGGAGGCCGGCAAGATCCTGGGCACCGACCGGGGCATCCCGGCGAACACCGAGATCCGCGCCCAGGTGGCCGCGACCACCGAGAACGCGTCGATGAAGCAGACCATCGCGGTGGTCCAGGAGCTGGCCAAGAACTTCGGCCCGGCGCCCGCCGTTCCGCCGAAGGGCCACAGCACGGTCCGCTCCGAGCTGATCAAGGCCGCGGAGGAGGCCCAGTACGGCCGCGCCACCCCGGCCAAGGCCGCCGAGCAGTTCTTCGCCGCCGCCCAGGCCGCGATCAGCCGGTGAGTCCCATGGCGACAACCACGGCACGGCCCTCGCCGACCGCGCCGACGACCGGTCCCGCCGCTTCCCAGCGGCGGGGCCGGCCCGCCCAGCGCAAGAACGACGGCGTCGCCGGCTACGTCTTCCTCTCCCCCTGGCTGCTCGGGCTGCTGACCATCACGGCCATCCCGATGCTGATGTCGCTCTACCTCAGCTTCACCAACTACGACGTCCTCTCCGACTGGGAGTCGATGGAGTGGGTGGGGCTGGAGAACTACCGCACCATGTTCACCGAGGACCCGTCCTTCTGGCACGCGGTCCGGGTCACCCTGCTCTTCGCGCTGGTGGCCACCCCGCTCAAACTGGCCGCCGCGCTCGGTGTGGCGATGCTGCTGAACCGGTCGTTCAAGGGCGCCGGGCTGTTCCGTGGCCTGTTCTACCTGCCGTCCCTGCTGGGCGGCAGCGTGGCGCTGGCCATCGTCTGGGTCAACATGTTCAACCGCGACGGCGCGTTCAACCAGTTCCTGAGCTGGTTCGGCATCGAGGGCAAGGCCTGGGTGAACGACCCGGACTTCGCGCTCGGCACGCTGATCCTGCTGGCCGTGTGGCAGTTCGGCGCCCCGATGGTGATCTTCCTGGCCGGTCTCAAGCAGGTGCCCGTCGAGCTGTACGAGGCGGCCTCGGTGGACGGCGCCAACCCGTGGCGCAAGTTCCTCAGCATCACGCTGCCGATGCTGTCGCCGGTGATCTTCTTCAACCTGGTGCTCGAGACGATCAACGGCTTCCAGGGCTTCACCTCGGCGTTCGTGCTCAGCAACGGCACCGGCGGCCCGGTCGACTCGACCCTCATGTACACGCTGCACCTCTACATCAAGGGCTGGAACGAATACCAGATGGGCTACGCCTCGGCGATGGCCTGGGTCTTCCTGCTCGCGATCGGCCTGGTCACCGCCGTCGTCTTCCGGACCGGCAAGTTCTGGGTGCACTACTCGGACGGAGAAGACTGATGACCCTCCAGCGCCTGGCCCGGCCGTTGACGCTGGTCCTGCTCTCGGCGGTGGTGCTCTATCCGCTGGTGTGGATGCTCGGCAGCTCGTTCAAGAGCCCGTCCGAGGTCCTGAACAACGTGTCGGTGCTGCCCGACGAGTGGACGCCCGCCAACTACACCGACGGCTGGAACAACTTCGACGTCAGCTTCGGGCGGTTCTTCGTCAACAGCGCGCTCGTGGCCGGCCTCACGGTGGTCGCCAACTGCGTCTCGTGCCTGCTGGCGGCGTACGCCTTCGCCCGTCTGAAGTTCCGGCTGCGCGGCTTCTGGTTCGCCCTCATGATCGGGACGCTGCTACTGCCCGGCCACGTGCTGATCGTGCCGCAGTTCGTCATGTTCAAGACCTTCGGCTGGGTGGGCGGCGACTGGCCGTACGCACCGCTGATCGTCCCGCAGCTGCTGGCCACCGAGGCGTTCTTCGTCTTCCTGATGGTCCAGTTCATGCGAGGTGTGCCCCGGGAACTGGACGAGGCGGCCACCATCGACGGCTGCACCCCGTACGGTGTGTTCCGCCACGTGATCCTGCCGCTGTCCCGGCCGGCCCTGGTGTCCACCGCGATCTTCTCGTTCATCTGGACGTGGAACGACTTCTTCCGCCAGCTGGTCTACCTGTCCGACCTGGAGAAGTACACCGCCCCGGTGGCGCTGACGCTGTTCATCGACTCCAGCGGCCAGTCCTCGGTCGGCCCGATGTTCGCCATGTCGGTGCTGTCGCTGGCCCCGGTCTTCCTGTTCTTCGTGGCCTTCCAGCGGATGCTCGTCGAGGGCATCAACACGTCAGGCCTCAAGGGATGACGACGCCCGCCTCCACCGGCCCGCTCGCCGCACCGGCGGGCGGGCCGCCCGGCCCGAACTGGCCGCACGAGGACGAGCCGGAGAGCCGGCCGGACTGGCGCGAACGGTTCGCGCTCGGCGCGGATCTCGCGCTGATCGGCATCGGGGTGACGGTCTCGGCGCTGCCGGTCCTGACGCTGCCGGCGGCGCTGGCCGCCGGTTCGGCGGCCGTCCGGCACCGGTACGCCACCGGGTCGCTGCCGTCGTTGCGCCCGCTGCTGCGGCAGTTCCGCCGCACCCTGCTGCCCGGCGTCCCGGTGGTGCTGGTGGCGGCGCTCCTGCTGATCGACCTGATCGCGCTGAGCCGCGGCTGGGTCCCCGGCGGCACCCCGATGCTGGTGATCACCGCGGCCGTCGTCATCTGGCTGGCCGGGGTCGCCACGCTCACCCTGGTGGCCGGCGGCCGTGATCCGTCGCAGTCGTGGAGGACCGCGATCGTCTGGGCCTGGGGCCAGGCGGTGCACCGGCCGTGGTCGGCGCTCGC
Source organism: Actinoplanes flavus (assembly GCF_017592555.1). Classification (GTDB taxonomy): domain Bacteria; phylum Actinomycetota; class Actinomycetes; order Mycobacteriales; family Micromonosporaceae; genus Actinoplanes; species Actinoplanes flavus. The sequence continues at coordinate 46,181 of NZ_JAGFNS010000022.1, forward strand.
CCCGGCGCTGGCCGGTGTGCTCGCCGTCTTCCTGGCCCTCTCGGTGCCGGCGACGATCCCGCTGGTGGTGGGCTTCCACCTGTTCGCCGTCCACGTCCTGAGCGACCGCCTCGTCCCCGCACCATGATCACTGCCATGCCGCGCTGACGCACCGGCGTGTCAGTGGGGCTGGGGCCAGAGCCGGACGGCGAGCCACCAGACGCCGAGGAACAGCAGCACCAGCAGGCCGGTCAGCACGACCGTGAGCGGCAGCAGGGTCAGCGCCTCCACGTCCAGCAGCGGCGGCGACCCCGCCCGGGCCCGCCCCTGGGCCAGGATCCGATCGGGCACGTCGATCGACTCCACGTCCCCGTTGAGCGGGATCCCGTCCCCGGACAGCAGCTCCCGGCCGCCGCCCAGCTCGATCAGCCGGGCCCTCTCGATGCCGTCCTGGCTGGTCAGCTCCTCTCGCGCGACGGCGTCGGCGAACACCGACGGTTGGGCCACCCGGGTGGCCGTGTACTCGACCGTCGCCGGCCGGCCCCTCCACCATCCGAGGACCCGCAGCGCGTAGACGCCGTCGCGGGTCCAGGACGGCCCGCCGACCGTGCCGTCGGCCGCCGAGATCGTCTGGACCGTCCACCGCCGCGGGTACCCGGCGCAGTCGCACTTCTCGCCGCTCACCACGAGCAGGCTCCGCCCGTCCCGGGTCCACGCGCCCTTCCCGGCGATCCGCGCGCCGGCCGGCAGGGGCAGGTCCACGCTCGTGCCATCGGCCAGGGTGAGCACCCGGATCCGGTCCTCGACCTGGACGGCGAGCCGGGTCCCGTCCGGCGAGAACGCCACGGTCCATCCGGGCAACGCGGCCATCGGGCTGAGCTCGGCGATCTCGCGGGTCGCGCCGCTGCGCACGTCGACGAGCTTCAGATGTACGCCGTCCGCGCGCCCGCCGTCGTTCCACCAGCCGAAGAGCACCGCCACCGTGTTGCCGTCCGGCGACCACGCCTGGGGTTCGAGGTGGGAGTCGTCGGTGTCGTCGCGCGGCCGGAACGGGGTGATCCGCCCGGTGGCGAGGTCGGCGACGCCGTCGTCCACGGCGAGGCGGGTGCCGTCCGGGGAGATCACCGAGGAGAGGCCGGCCGGTCCGTACAGTTCGGTCACCCGGTAGGTGTCGTCGTCCCGCCCGACCAGCCCGGTGAGGTGGCCGGACTCGTCGCCGAACCAGGTGTTCGAGGTGAAGAGCACCGACGCCGCCCCGATCGGCGCCGCCAGACCGTCCGGGGTCCACAGCGGCGGCGCGCCGATCCTCTCCGGCAGCGATCCGTCGCCCGGCGAGAGGGCCCGCGCCGTTCCCCCGGCCGGATGCCACTCGCCGGCGAGCCCCGCGAATCCGCAGCACAGCACCAGCATCGTGACCAGCGTGGTGACGGCGGCGATCCGCGCCGTCACGCTTGCCCACCGTGGCAGTCGGTCGGCCCGCACCCGCGCCTCCCCATGATCGACAAGTACCGGCGCGCCGAGCATAGATGATCGTGTGAAGCCCGGCCGGGGTCAGACGGAGCCGCGGCGGTGTTCGAAGATCAGGTGGGTCTCGGTGCCGGCGATCAGGCGGGTGCCGCTGAGCCGTTCGGTGATGATGGAGCGGAGGTCCTCGACGTCGGAGCAGGCGACGTGCAGCAGGAAGTCGTACGACCCGGAGACGAAGTAGACGTCGCGGACCGCCGGGATGCCGGCCAGTGACTCGGCGAAGCGGCCGATGCCCTCGCGGGCGTCGGAGCGGATCCGCACGGCGATCATCGCCTGGATCGGGCGGCCGATCCAGGCCGGGTCGACGTCGGCGTGGAAGCCGCGGACCGCGCCGAGCTCGCGCAGCCGCCGGATCCGGGTGAGGCAGGTCGACGGGGCGATGCCGACCCGTTCGGCGAGCGCGTTGTTGGGCATCCGGCCGTCGGACTCCAGCAGGCTCAGCAACTCCAGATCGATGTGATCGAGGCCTCGAACATCCTTCGGCAGATCGGTCATCCGAGGCTGCCGTATCGAAGGATCTGCCCAGGCGCACCGGCGCTCAGAATCTTCTTCGCTCGTGTTGCCGCCGCGCTGCACATCGTTTCAGTCTATCGCCATCGGGAGTTGGTGGCGGAAGGAAACCCCATGCACATCGGTGTGCCGGCAGAGGTCAAGAACCACGAGTACCGGGTGGCGATCACCCCGGCCGGAGTCGTGGAGGCGGTGCGGCACGGACATCAGGTCTCGGTCCAGGCCGGCGCCGGCGTGGGATCCGCCATCAGCGACGACGACTTCGCGGCGGCGGGCGCCCGGATCCTCCCGGACGCGGACGCCGTGTGGGGCGCGGCCGACATGATCCTCAAGGTGAAGGAGCCGATCGCCGAGGAGTACCACCGGCTGCGCGCCGGCCAGGTCCTCTTCACCTACCTGCACCTGGCCGCCGACGCCGAGGGCACCAAGGCGCTGCTGAACAGCGGGACCACCGCGATCGCGTACGAGACGGTGCAGCTCGCCGACGGGTCGCTGCCGCTGCTCGCGCCGATGTCCGAGGTGGCCGGCCGGCTCGCGCCGCAGGTGGGCGCGTACAGCCTGATGCGCAACAGCGGCGGCCGGGGCGTGCTGCCCGGTGGTGTCCCGGGGGTCGCGCCGGCGAAGGTGACGGTGATCGGCGGCGGCGTCTCCGGCGTGAACGCGGCGACCATCGCCCTCGGCCTGGGCGCCGACGTCACCGTGCTGGACCTGAGCATCCCGCGGTTGCGGCAGATCGACGAGCGGTTCGGCGGCCGGGTGCGGACGCTGGTGTCCAGCTCGTACGCGATCGAGCAGTCGGTCCTGGACGCCGACATGGTGATCGGCGCGGTGCTGGTGCCCGGCGCGAAGGCGCCCACCCTGGTCGGCAACGCGCTGGTGAAGCGGATGAAGCCCGGCTCGGTGCTGGTCGACATCGCGATCGACCAGGGCGGCTGCTTCGAGGACTCGCGGCCCACCACCCACCAGGACCCGGTCTACCGGGTGCACGAGTCGGTCTTCTACTGCGTGGCCAACATGCCGGGCGCGGTGCCGAACACCTCCACCTACGCGCTCACCAACGCCACCCTGCCGTACGTCCTGCGCCTGGCCGACCTGGGCTGGCGCGACGCGCTGCGGGCCGACCCGGCGCTCGCGCTGGGCCTGAACGTGCACGCCGGTGTGCTCACCAACGACCTGGTCGGCTCGGCCCTCGGTCTCCCCACCGAGAAGATCGACGCGATCCTGGCCTGACCCGGCCCGTCCCGCGCCTCTCGCCCTCGGGCGAGGGGCGCGTTCTTCGGCCGCAGCGCGCGCGACGGCCCGGACCGCGCGGAGGGTGACCACCCACTCAACGCCCGGCGCTCGCGGCACGGGCCGGACCGGCGACCGGATCGCGTGCCGTGGCGTACCGGAAAGGGGTTCGAAGCGGCGCACCGGAGTGAGGCGCGCCGCGGACCTCAGGCGGCGGTGTGCAGGGCGCGCTCGTGGTCGGGGTCGAGGGCGGTGGCCGGCCGTGCCTCCGGGCGGCGGATGTCGACCAGCTCGACGTGGTCCTCGGGCCGGATCCGGGCGGGCAGTCTGCCGAAGCGCTGGTGCCGTTCGGCGGCGGTCTCCTCGGTCATGCCCCGATCATGCGCCGTCGTGTGCGGATCGCGCCAGCCCGCTTTAAATTTAGGAAACCTTACTTTATATTTTTGTCACATCCATCAATCGACATCTGTCATTGGAGGGAGTGGCATGCGCAAAATACTGACCCTGCTCGCCGTCGCCGTCCTGGGGACCGCGGGCTCGATCCTGGTCGCCTCACCGGCGGCCGCGCACGGATATGTCTCGTCACCGCCCAGCCGGCAGGCCCTCTGCGCGCAGGGGCGGGTCGCCTGCGGGCAGATCAAGTACGAGCCGCAGAGCGTCGAGGGCCCCAAGGGCCTGCGGAACTGTCACGGCAACAACGCCGTCTTCGCCGAACTCAACGACGACGGCAAGGGCTGGCCGGCCACCAACGTCGGCACCTCGCAGACGTTCACCTGGATCAACACGGCCCGGCACGCGACCACGAGCTGGGAGTACTTCATCGGCGGCACGCGGGTCGGGTACTTCGCCGGCAACAGCCAGCAACCGCCGGCGACGCTGTCGCACACCGTCAACCTGAGCGGCTTCTCGGGGCGGCAGAAGGTCCTCGCCGTCTGGACGATCGCCGACACCGCCAACGCGTTCTACTCGTGCATCGACGTCAACATCGGCGGCACCGGTGGCCCCACGCCGCCGCCGACCGGCTGTTCGGCGGCGGCGTGGAGCAGCTCCGCGGTCTACGTGGGCGGCAACCTGGTGTCACACAACGGCCGCACCTGGCGGGCCAAGTGGTGGACGCAGGGCGAGACGCCCGGATCCGCCGACGTGTGGGCGGACCAGGGCGCCTGCTAGTTCGACAGGCCGCGCCCGCACCGGGCGCGGCCTCAGAACGCGGCCAGCACCGAGCCCTGGTACTTGTCCTCGACGAACTTCTTCACCTCGGCCGAGTGCAGCAGCTTCTCCAGCTTCACGACCCGCGCGTCGGTCTCGTCACCGGCGCGGACCACGACCAGGTTGGCGTACGGGTTGTCCTCGCCCGTCTCCAGCGCGAGCGCGTCGGTGGCCGGCTTGAGCCCGGTCTCGATCGCGTAGTTGCCGTTGATCACCGAGATCGCGGTGTCCTCCAGGCTGCGCGGCAGCTGCGCGGCCTCGAGCGCCTTGAACTGGAGGTTCTTCGGGTTGGCGGTGATGTCCTTCTCGGTCGCCTTGACGCCGACGCCGTCCTTCAGGGTGATCAGGCCGTTCTTGGCGAGCAGGGCGAGCGCGCGGCCCGAGTTCGACGGGTCGTTCGGGATGCCGACGACGCCGCCGGACGGCACCTCGGCCAGGGTCTTCACGGTCTTGGAGTAGACGCCGAGCGGCTCGATGTGCACCGGCTCCAGCGCGGTGAACTTGTAACCCTTCGACGCGACCTCCTCCTCCAGGTACGGGATGTGCTGGAAGTAGTTGGCGTCCAGCTGCTTCTCGCTGAGTGCCACGTTGGGCTGGATGTAGTCGTTGAACTCGACGATCTCGATCTTCAGGCCCTCGGCGGCGGCCAGGTTGTCCTTGACGTACCTGAGGATCTCGCCGTGCGGGACCGGGCTGACGCCGACCTTGAGGGTGTCCGGGTTCGAGGACTCCTCGGAGCCGCACGCGGCCAGACCCAGCACGAGGGCGGCGACGGCGATGAGGGAACGGCGGCGCATGGAACGACCTTTCATCGGTGTGAGAGCCGGCGGACGAGGACGTCGCCCACCATCTGAACGAGCTGGACGAGGACCACCAGGGCCACCACGGTCGCGATCATCACTTCGGTCTCGAAGCGCTGGTAGCCGTACCGGATGGCGAGGTCACCGAGGCCGCCGCCGCCGACCACCCCGGCCATCGCCGAGTAGCCGACCAGCGCGATCACCGTGATGGTCAGGCCCGCGACCAGGGCCGGAAGGGCCTCGCGGAGTAGCACCTTGCCGACGATCTGGGTGCGGGTGGCGCCCATCGCGGTGGCCGCGGCGACCACGTCCGGCGGCACCTCACGCAGCGCCGACTCGACGATCCGGGCGAAGAACGGGATGGCGCCGATGGTCAGCGGAACGATCGCCGCGTCGGTGCCGATCGTGGTGCCGACCACCACGCGGGTGAACGGGATGACCGCGACCAGCAGGATGATGAACGGCAGCGACCGGCCGACGTTCACGATCAGGCCGAGGACGGCGTTGAGCGGCCGCAGCGGCAACAGGCCGCCGGCGCCGGTGAGCACCAGCAGCACCCCGACGAGCAGGCCGCCGACGGCGGTGAGCAGCGCCGACACGCCGACCATCCAGGCCGTCTCACGCACCCCGACGTCGAGCAGGTCGTAGATCTCTTGCCAGGTCACGCCGCCACCCCCCGTTCGCGCAGATAGTCGAGGGCCGCACGGTTGTCGTCGGGGGCGCCGGGCAGGGCGAGACGCCAGCGCCCGGCGCGCGTCGCGGCGAGCGTTTCCACGGACCCGCCCAGGATGCGTACGTCGAGACCGAACCGCCGGGCCAGATCCGCGATGATCGGCTCGTCGGCCTCGTCGCCGCTCACCGTGATGTCGACGATCGTGTCCCCGGCCGCGGCGGTCACCGGCTCCAGCGGGAACAGGTCCCGGGCCAGCTCCGACTCCGGCCGCCGCAGCAGATCGGTGATGGCGCCGGACTCGGTGAACCGCCCGTCCCGCATCACCGCGGCGGACGTGCAGATCCGCTTCACCACGGTCATCTCGTGGGTGATCAGCAGGATGGTGAGGCCGAGCCGGCGGTTCAGGTCGAGCAGCAGGCGCAGGATCGAGTCGGTGGTCTCCGGGTCGAGCGCCGAGGTGGCCTCGTCGGAGAGCAGCACCCGGGGGCGCGCGGCGAGCGCGCGGGCGATGCCGACCCGCTGCTTCTGGCCACCGGACAGCTGGGCCGGGTGGGCGTCCGCGCGGTCGCTGAGACCGACCAGCTCGAGCAGCTCGGCGACGCGGGCCCGGCGCTCCGCCCGCGGCGTGCCGGTCACCTCCAGGGCGAACGCGACGTTACCGGCCACGGTGCGTGAGGAGAGCAGCGCGAAGTGCTGGTGGATCATCCCGATCCCGTGCCGGGCGGCCCGCAGCCGCTTGCCGCGCAGACCGGTCAGCTCGACGCCGCCGACCGTGACCGTGCCGGCGTCCGGCCGCTCCAGCATGTTGACGCAACGCAGCAGGGTGCTCTTGCCGGCGCCGCTGCGGCCGAGGACGCCGAACACCTCGCCCTCACCGACGGTCAGGTCGACGGAGTCGACAGCCTGGACCGAGCCCCTCCTGGAGCGGTACGCCTTGCGCAGACCGCTGATTTCAATCACGTTGAACACCCTGGTCAGCAGTTGTGACGAGCGTCGCAATGCCTACTAATCAGGTAGGTCTTTGCGTCCGCACAACGCTAGCCGGAGTCACCGCCGGAAACCACTTCCTGTAACGACCCTCACGAAGAAGGTCACTTTCCGGTACGGGACTCGTGAACCAGGATCGCCACCTGCACCCGGTTGGCGCAGCCGAGCTTGTCGAGCAGCCGGGAGACGTACGCCTTCACGGTCGGCACGCTCATGTGCAGCTCCGCGCCGATCTCCGCGTTGGACCGCCCGGTCGCCACCGCCTCGGCCACCTCCCGCTCGCGCTCGGTGAGCCGATCGAGCACCGCCGACGCCCGGCCGCCGCGACCGCCGCCGCTCTCCGGGTCGCGGGCCACCGCGTACCCGATCAGGCGCGGCACCACGGACGGCGCCAGGATCGACTCCCCCGCGGCGGCCCGCCGCACCGCGTCCAGGATCTCGGTCGGCGCGATGTCCTTCAGCAGGAATCCGTTGGCCCCCAGGCGCAGCGCCCCGAGCAGGTTCTCGTCGGTGTCGAAGGTGGTCAGCACCACGATCGCCGGGGCCGGGCCGTCGCGGCGCAACTCGGCGGTCGCGGCCAGACCGTCCGTCCGGGGCATCCGCACGTCCATCAGCACCACGTCCGGCCGCAGGCGCCGGGCCAGCTCGACCGCCTCGGCGCCGTCCCCCGCCTCGCCCACGATCTGGATCTCCGGCGCCGCGCCCAGCACCAGCGACAGGCCCACCCGCACCAGCGGGTCGTCATCGGCGATCAGCACCCGGATCAGCTCGGCCACGGCAACCACGCCTCCAGATCGAAACTCAGGCCCGCACCCGGATGGTCGCGGACACCGTGCGACAGCCGCCCGTGCAGCAGCTCCACCCGCTCGGCCAGCCCGACCAGCCCGGCGCCCGCCCCCGGAACCACGCTGCGCGTGACGCCCGGCAACGGATTGGAGATCAACAGATGCAGCTCACCCTCGCCGGTGCTCTCCACCAGCAGGCGTACGGACGTGCCGGGCGCGTGCTTGCCCGCGTTCGTGAGGCCCTCCTGGATCAGCCGGTACAGGGTCCGCCCCAGCGACGCGCTGACCGGCAGTCCGTCCAGGTGGTTGACGGCGCTCACCCGGACCCCCGCCCGGCGGGCATCGGCGAGGAGATCATCCAGGTCGTGCAGGCCGGGTTGCGGCCGAAGGTCGTCGCCGTCGCCGGCCCGCAGCACGCCGAGGATCTCGCGCAGGTCCTCCAGGGCCTGATGGGCGCTGTCCCGGATGGTGGCGGCCGCCTTCGCCACCTCCTCCGGGGTCAGGTCGGGACGGATCTGGAGGGCGCCCGCGTGCAGGCTGACCATCGAGATCCGGTGGGCGAGCGCGTCGTGCATCTCCCGGGCGATCCGTTCCCGTTCCAGCGAGCGCAGTCGGTCGGCCCGCAGCCGCGTCTCCTCCTCGGCCCGGGCGGCCCGCTCCCGCAGCGACGCGATCAGCTCCCGCCGCGCCCGCGCCGCCAGCCCGATCGCGACCGTGGCGGCGTTGATCGCCGCGGTGAGCGCGATGGTGATCGCCATCGGCACGGTCGGGTCCGGGTGCAGCCACGCGAACAGCAGCCCGGTCACCAGGCTGAGCGCGGTGACCAGCACGGTCGGCCGCCCGCGCCGCAGGGTGACGACCGTGAAGAGGGCGATCAGCGAGGCCACGCCGGCGCCCTCGGCGACCACCGACACGAGGCTGAGCAGGACCGCCACCGCCACCGGCCGGCGGTGCCGCCACCAGAGCGCCTGCGCCAGGACACACCCGGCCACCAGGTGCAGGAACACCTGGTCGTCGCTCAACCCTCGGCTGGCCTGCGCGTCGCCGAGCAGGATCGCCGCGCCGAGGCAGGACGACAGCACGGCCGTCACGTCCCAGAGGCGCTGCCGGTTCCGCTCGCTCCGCTCCACCTCGGTCGCCGGTGTCACGATCGCACCAGCGGCCGCCAGAACTGGTGGCCGTCGTCGTCGCGGACCGCGTAACCCAGCTTCTCGAGCGAGCCACGCAGCTCGGCGGCCTCCTTCACGGCCTTCTTGCGCACCGCGACGGACCGGGCCGTCAGGACCGCGTCGACGGCCACCGGCAGGTGGCCGCTCTCCGGTGTCCACCGCTGGTAGAGGTCGGCGAACGGGTCGCCCGCCCGCCACGGGTAGCCGTGCTCCCGGAAGACCCGCTCCAGCACGCCGGCTTCGGCCTGCGGCTCGCCGTGGAACACCCGCCGCGACTCCCCATCCAGGATCACCAGGGCGTCACCGTCCATGAACAGGGCCCCGACGTCCGTACGCGCGACGGCGACCTCGTTCTCCCCGGTCCGCAGCCGCACCTCGCCGGAACCGACCGTGACCCGGACGGTGCCGCGCACCATCTCGACGCTGACCAGCGCGCCCACCAGCGCGAAGATCGCGGCCTGCACGGCGGCCTTCCACCAGGTGTCGACCGAGGCGGCCACCCGCCATACCACGCCGAGGACCGGGAAGCCCACATCGGCCAGCCAACCGGCGACCACCGGCAGCGCGAGCCCGAGCAGGACGCCGAGGGTGGCCGGCCCGAACAGCACGAGGACACGGGCCACCGGCGAGAACGTCAGCACCGTCCCGTCCTGCCGTGACGCTTCGCCGCTCATGTCCCCGACCACCCGCCTCCCCTGCCCGCCCTCTGCGGTGACCACGCTATTTCGGGCGGTCCGGCCGAACCAGTCGTCCGAAGTCGGCCGGTTCTGACTTTGGTATATCCGGCAACCGGGTCCTCACTCCGGGATGGCCAGGGCGATGGTCAGGGCCAGGACCCACTGCGGGTCGCGGAGCCGGTCGCCGTACAGCTCGCGGAGCCGGGCCATCCGGTAGCGGACCGTCTGCGGGTGCACGAACAGTTCGGCGGCCACGTCCTCGCGGCGGCCGTGATGCAGCAGCCAGCTGCGCAGCGTCTCGATCAGCTTGGCGGCGGCCGCGCCGCGCTCACCGGCCAGCGGGGTCAGCGCCCAGGACCGCAGATCCGCCAGCGCGCCCGGGTCGGCGGTCACCACCACCGCGGCCAGGTGATCCTCGGTGTCGACGACCTCGCCGCCGGCCGGTGCGGTCAGCCGGTGCACCCGGATCGCCCGGTCCAGGGAGCTCTTCGCCTCCAGCCACGGGCGGGCCGGGCCCATCACCACGTTGTGGCCGGTCAGCAGCCGGGTCATGGTCGGGCGGGAGGTGCCCTGCGGGTCCGGGACCAGCAGGACGGTCATGCCGGGGAGCTCGGGCACGGCGTCGGCGAGCTGCAGCGTACGCGGATCGAGCAGGTCGATCACCCAGCGTGCCGCGCGTTCCGGCAGCAGGAGCACGGTGAGGGTCTGCGGGGGCACCCACTCGGCCTGCTCGGCGGCGGCCTGGAGCACGTGCGCCGGTTCCCCGGCCACCAGCGCCTGCGCCAGCTCCTGGAGGTGGCGCATCCGGATCCGGCCGGAGGCGGCCAGCTCGTCGGCGTGCCCGGCCACGCTGGCCGCGGACAGCTCGTCGATGTAGGCGAAGACCAGCTCGGCGAAGTCGGCGATGGTGGCGGCCGGCTGCCCGGCGGCGACGCTGATCGCGGCCAGCTCACGCCACGCCACCCGGGCGCCCACCCGGTAGGCGGCGAGCAGCGCGTCCAGGCTGCGGCCGGAGCGGGCCTCGCCGCGGCCCAGCGCGTACGCCGCCTCGATCGCCGACGCCATCGGGGTGCCCGGGTCGGCGCCGGGGCGGGACACCAGGTTCAGGAAGGTGGCGAGCGCGGCCCGCACCGCCCTCGCGATCTTGTGCCCCAGCTCGCCGGCGAACGGTTCGGCGTACGCCGGGACCTCCCGGATGATCGCCGTGATCGTCTGGGAGGAGACTCCGGACAAACCCTGCCGGAGTGGGTCGACGACCTCCGGCGGCAGGCGATAGGACCGTACGTCGCGCAACGGCTGTTTCACGCGGCTCCCTCACATTCCGTCCGTCCTTGTCCCCGCCGAACAATTATGCGGCCCCGGATTCACTTCCCCAGGTCAGGACTTTGCCTTTGCGAGCGACCAGGCTTGGTCAGGTGCCTGTGACACAGACATCGCCGTTCACCCGGCGACTCAGGAACGGCGCGTGGCGCGTGGTCGAGCTGATCACCACTCCGGTGGTGCCCGCCGACTATCTCGACGTCATCGCGCCCCTGCGCAACCCCACCGTCCTGCGCGCCCGGATCGAAGCGGTGCGCCCCGAGACCACCGACGCGGTCACCCTGGAGCTGCGCCCCGGCCGCGGCTGGGAGCCGCACCAGCCCGGACAGTATGTTCGGCTGGGCGTGGACGTCGAGGGTGTCCGGCTGTGGCGTGCCTACTCGGTGACCAGCGCGGCCGACCGTCGCGACGGCCGGTTCACCGTCACCGTGAACGCCGTCCGGGACGGTGTGGTCAGCGGTCACCTGCTGCGGCACGCCCGCAAGGGCATGCTGGTCCACCTCGACCTGCCCGCCGGTGACTTCGTGCTGACCTCGCCCCGGCCCGCCCGGACGCTGTTCGTCACGGCGGGCAGCGGCATCACCCCGGTGATGGGCATGCTGCGCAGCGCCCTTCCCGAGCTGGGCGACGTGGTCGTCGTGCACTCCGCCCGGACCCCGGAGGCCGTGGTCTTCGGCGCCGAGCTGCGTGAGCTCGCCGCCCAGGGCCGGATCCGGCTGATCGAGCGGCACACCGGCGCCGACGGGCGGCTCAAGCCGGCCGCCCTGGCCGACCTGGTGCCCGACCTGTTCGAGCGGGAGACCTGGGCGTGCGGCCCCGGCGACATGCTCGACGACCTCCAGGAGCACTGGGCCGACGCGGGCGCCGCCGAGCGGCTGCACGTCGAACGGTTCCGGCCCACGGTGCTGGTCGCCGGCGACGGCGGCACGGTCACCTTCGAGAAGTCCGGGCTGGTCGTCGACGTGGCCGCCGGCGCCACGGTGCTCGACGCGGCCGAGGCGGCGGGCCAGCTGATGAAATCCGGCTGCCGGATGGGCATCTGCTTCAAGTGCGTGCTGCCCATGCGCGAGGGCATCGTCCGCGACGTCCGCGACGGCAAGCTCACCACCGCCACCGAGGTGGACGGCGACAACGTCCTGATCCAGACCTGCATCTCCACCGCCGCCGGCCCGTGCCGGCTGGACGCCTGACCCCTTCGCGACCCGGCCTCCTCCGAGCCCGCAACCTCGGAGGCGCCACCTCCGAGCCGCCGCCTCGGAGACCCGCCCGCGAGCCGGCTCCCCGCCGGACCGGCTCCCGAAAGAACGAGGAAGTTCTGTGACGACGCTGCAGCGCAAGGAAGTCAACCCGATCGCCCATCTCTCCCCCGAGGACATCGAGCAGCTCGGCCGGGAGCTCGACGCCATCCGCGACGAGATCCTCGCCGTCCGCGGCGAGAAGGACGCCCGGTACATCCGGCGGATGATCGCCGTGCAGCGGCGCCTCGAACTCGGCAGCCGCGCCGTACTCCTCTTCTCGGTCTTCCCGCCGGCCTGGGTCCTCGGCACGATCGGCCTGTCGATCTCCAAGATCCTGGAGAACATGGAGATCGGCCACAACATCCTCCACGGCCAGTACGACTTCATGCGCGACCCGAAGATCCACTCGACCACCTGGGAGTGGGACTCGGCGTCGCCGGCCGAGCAGTGGAAGCACTCGCACAACGAGCTGCACCACAAGTACACCAACGTGGTCGGCCGGGACAACGACCTCGGCTACGGCATCATGCGCGTCGACGAGCAGCAGAAGTGGGCGCCCGCCCACCTCGGGCAGCCGTTCTACAACTTCGTCAACGCGTGCTTCTTCGAATACGGCATCGCCGCCTACGACCTGGAGCTGGGCCGCAACCTGCGGACCAAGAAGCGCCGCAACAACCCCGAGTTCCGCGCCCGCGCCCGCCAGGTCCTCCACAAGATCCGGCGGCAGGTCACCCGGGACTACGTCGTGCACCCGGCTCTCGCTCTCCCGGTCGGTTTCGCCGTCGGCAACCCGCTCGGCGCCCTCTTCGGCACCATGGCCGCCAACTTCGTGGCCAACCTGGTCCGGAACCTGTGGAGCCACTCGGTGATCATGTGCGGCCACTTCCCGAACGGCGTCGAGACCTTCGAGCGCACGTCGATCACCGGCGAGACCCGGGGTGAGTGGTACCTCCGGCAGATGCTCGGCTCGGCCAACATCTCCGGCAGCAAGCTGATGCACATCATGACCGGCAACCTCTCCCACCAGATCGAGCACCACCTCTTCCCCGACCTGCCGGCCAGCCGTTACGCCGAGGTCGCGCCGAAGGTCCGGGCGCTCTTCGAGCGTTACCAGCTCAAGTACGTGACCGGGCCGCTGGTCTTCCAGGTGGCGTCGGCGTGGGCCAAGGTCTTCCGCCTGGCCCTGCCCAACCGCAAGCCGGCCCGCGAGATCGACCACTCGATCCCGCCGCGCCACCCCGCCGAGGTCGCGGCCTGACCGCACGATCCACCACGGCACGATCCACCGGGGCCGGGCGTGTGACGCCCGGCCCCGGCGCCGTCACTCCGCCCGGCATCACCCCGCCGGCCCCGGCGCCGTCACTCCGGTGGGACTCCCAGGCCGCCCAGCACGCTGATCTCCTGACTGGTGAACTCGCCGGTCAGCAGCGGCATGGCCGTGGCGATCGCGGCCCGGGTCGCGGGCAGTCGCAGGGAGGCGTCGTGATGCTCCTTGCTCTCCCACACCTCGTTGACCCAGATGGTGTGCTCGTCGGCGTCCGAGACACCGACGACATAGACGTGGCAACCGGCGGCGCGCAGACCGTCGGCGCCCCTGAGCAGGATGGACACGACTTCCTCCCGGTGGCCGGGCCGGGCCCTCATCGTGCCGAAGTAGCCGTATCTCATCTCGTGCCCCCTTCCACCGGTCACCCTGCCACGCGGGTACGACAGTTCTCGGCTCACCCGGCCCGCAGGTAGGCGAGTTCGGGGAACTCGGCCCGGTAGGCGTCGATCAGGCGGGCCGCGAGGTGGTCCGATCCGACGAGGGGATGCGCGGCCATCGCCCGTACCGCCGCGGTTCTCGATCCCGCGTCGACCGCCCGCAGGACCCACCGCTCGGCCGTCTTGACCGCCTGGATCAGCCCCGTGCCGTGCGCCGGAAGCGGCGAGATCCGCTGGGGCGAAGCCCCGCGGGCGTCCACCGTGCACGGCACCTCGACCACCGCGTCGTCGTCGAGGGCGGCGACGACGCCCCGGTTGCGCACGTTCAGGATCAGGGTGGTGGGCTCGTCGTGGGCCAGAGCCCGCATCACCGCGAGCGCGACACCCTCGTAACCGGCCGGGCGGGACTCGTCGTGCTCCCGCTCTCCGGCGCCGGTGAGCTCCCGGTTCTCGGCCATGTAGGTGGCCTCCCGCTCCCGCCACGCCCCCAGCCAGGCACCGAGCGGATCACGGACCAGGATCTCGGCGTAACAGCGCCGCTGCTGCCCGAGCAGGAACTCGCCCCGGGTCTGCGCCGCCTGGCGCACCGCGGCCAGCGTGCCCGCCGGATCGTAGTAGTAGTGCAGATACTCGTTGGGGATCGCGCCCAGGTCCCGAAGACGGTCGGCGCCGAACAGGCGGCCCTCCTCGAACGACTCCAGCCTCGGGCGGTCGGCCAGGAGGCGCGGCAGGAGATCCCCGCCGAGGACCTCGGTGCCGGCAGGCGGGTCGGTCACGCCGACAGAGCCCGGCAAACCCGTTCCGGTACGCCGAGCGCCCACCCCGAGCGCATCACTCCACCCGGCCGAGCCCACCCCGAGCGCATCGCTCCCTCCGGCCGAGTGGACCCCGGCACGCCGAGCGCCCGCCCCCACCGGATCGGTCCCGCCATGCCGAGCGCCCGCCCCGAGCGAATCGGCCCCGCCGCCTCGAGCGGGGTCCCCGAGTGGGTCGGTTACGGCACGCTGAGCGGCCGATCCTGGTGGATGATCTGCGGTGCGTGGGTCGGCCGCGCCGAGGGGGTGGACGCCGTAGAGCCAGCCCAGGTGGTTGAGTCCGGCGTAGTCGACGCGGACCGTGCCGGGGTCGGCGCCGAGGGCCCGCAGCACGCGGTCCACCAGTCCGGACGGGGAGTCGCAGATGCCGATGACCCGGTCGCCGAGGTGGGTGGCCATGGCTTCGGTGACCAGACCGGCGGGGTTGGTGAAGTTGATCGTCCAGGCGGCGGGGGCGAGGCGTGCGATGCGGGCGGCGATACGGCGGGCCTCGGGGACGGTGCGCAGGCCGTAGGAGATGCCGCCCGCCCCGACCGTCTCCTGGCCGAGGACGCCCGCTTCGAGTGCCACCCTCTCGTCGGTGACCCGCCCCCGGAGGCCGCCCACCCGGATCGCACAGAACACGAAATCCGCACCGGCGACCGCGGTGTCCAGGTCGGTGGTGGTAATCAGCCGCGGGGCTCCGGGCACGCCGTGGGCCTGGGCGGTGAGCACCCGCCCGATCGCGTCGAGGCGCCCGGCGTCGACGTCGTGCAGGACCAGCTCGGTGATGAGGGTCCGCTCGCGGTCGGCGAGCAGCGCCCGGTGCACCAGCGGCACCCGGAAGCCCCCGCCGCCGAGAATCGTCAGTCGCATGCGGTCTCCTTGACTCGGCTACCGATCATCGTTCTTCGCCGCTCTGGCCCACGGGCGACGGCCAGGCAGAAGGCGCCGGACCACAACGTGAACGGCGGCGATTTCTCCCCGCGCTGCCCACGCGAGGGCTGACCCGACGCGAACGGACCGAAAGGCCCGGGAACGCCGCCCGACCGCAGGCGAGCGATCTTGCCCGGCTGGCCGTCAGCGCGGTCTCGAACGCTCCGAAACAGCACGCACGGCCGGCCGGGCGGTCGCGGCTGGCGGTCAGAGCTGTCCCAGCACCGTTGAAACAGCACCCACGGCCGGCTGGGCAAGATCGCACAGTCGCCTGCCCGTCGGTGGAGGGGCGGGGCTGCGGCCCGGTGCGGAGGGCTGCGCCGGCGGGGATGGTCATGTGCCGGGGCCGACGTCGGAGAGGCGGGCGATCGTGGCCGTGGCCCGGTGGACCGCGTTGCGGCTGCCCGGTGGAATCACGTCGTCGAGGAAGCCGAAGCGCCTGGCCAGGACCGCCTCGCTGGAGTCGCCGTGGTGGCGGGCGGCGCCGGCGCGGGTGGCGGTCCACCAGTCGGCGATGTCGCCCCAGCCGGGGGCCGACAGGGAACCGCCGAAGTGCTGCACCGACAGAGCGCCCACGAGGGTGGCGAAGGCGACCCGTTCGGCGAGCGGCCAGCCGCCGAGCGTGCCGGTGACGAACCCGGCGGTGAAGACGTCGCCGGCGCCGGTCGGGTCGAGGGCCTCCACCGGCACGCCGGGGACGGACGCGACCTCCCCGGTGCTCCCGTCGATGGCGAGTGCCCCGTCGCCGCCGCAGGTCACCACCACCACCGGTACGAGGCCGGACAGCTTCTCCAGCGCCTGGCGCGGCTCGTCGGTGCGGGTGTAGCGCATGGCCTCGACCGCATTGGGCAGGAAGGCGTGACAGTCGGCGAGCACCCCCAGCACCTCGCACGACCACTGGTCGGTGTCGTCCCATCCGGCGTCGGCGAAGATCAGTGTCCCGGCGGCGCGGGCACGGCGCACCCAGCCGGTGCCCTCCGGCGCCAGGCTCACGGCGGCGCTGCGGGCCGGTGGCAGGCCGTTGACCAGCCCGTCGGCGTCGGTGGGCAGGGGATGGCCGTGGGTGATCATGCTGCGGTCCCGGTCGTACGCCACCGACACGGTCACCGGCGAGTGCCAGTCGTCGAGGCGGCGGGAGGCGGTGAGGTCGATCCCCTCCTGGCGGCTCAGCACCTGGTGGCAGAACTCGCCGTAGGCGTCCGAGCTCAGCGCCGTGCCGAGCCCGGTGTGCAGGCCGAGCCGGCTGGCGGCCACCGCCAGGTTGGCGACGCCGCCGGGGCACGACCCCATGCCGGGCGCCCAGACCTCGGTGCCGGGCTCGGGCAGCTCGCGGAGGCCGGTGAAGATCACATCGAGGTAGACGATTCCCGGGACGAAGAGGTCGAGCTGTCGAGCCATCGTCCGATCTTAGCGCCGCGCCTATCGGCGAAGTGGTCTTTGATCAGCGAGCCTTCCGAAGGTCTACATGCGCGGCACGCAGCGTGTCCACAGTCCGGTCGGTGCCCGGTGGCCGAAGTCCATCGATGACGCTCCATGCCTCTTCCAAGGCTTGGGACAGGTCACCGATGCGTTGGGCATGTTGCCGCCGGACGTCCTCCCGCACCTTCTCGATGCGGCGCATCCAACCCTCGGCGGCGGCCGGGGACGGGGGCGGCGCCGCGGGCGGGGGCGGGTCGAGCACCTGCGAGGCCGGGACGATGGCGGCGATCGGCCGCCCGCCGTCGACCACGACGGTCACCTGCCCGGTCACCCCGGTGACGCGGACGAGTTGCTGGAACCGCAGGCGAGCCTCAGCGACGGTGAGCTCAATCCGGCGGCGAATCGGCGTTGCTGGTTCTCCCATACCGCGATGATGCGCCTGGGGTATGACAAATTCCGTGGCCGCCCGTCACCCATCGGGATAGATTGCCGCGATGACCGAGACGCGGCCCGGAGAAGACGACGTCCGCGAGGCGGCTGACCTGGCCATCGCCACGCTGCGAGCCGCGACGGACCGGGATTGGCACATTCCCGCCGCCGGCCTCACCTGGACCTGCTGGGAAACGATCGAGCACATCGCCGATGATCTTTTCGCCTACGCCGCTCCATTGACGCCGGGAAATCCGTCACGGGACACCTACGTCCCCTTCGGATGGCGGCGAAACCGCGAGGGCGGTCCCGCGCTGACCGTCTACGCCGAGGACGGCGCGGGCCCGGAGGGCCTGATCCAGGTGCTGGACTCGTCGGCCGGCCTGCTGGCGGCGGTGGTGGCGGTGACTCCGGCGGACCGGCGCACCTTCCATCCGTACGGGGTGTCGGATCCCTCCGGCTTCGCGGCCATGGGCGTGGTCGAGACGCTGGCGCACATGCACGACGTCGCCCGGGCCCTGCACCTGGAGTGGACGCCGCCGGAGGACCTGTGCGACCGGGCACTGCGCCGGCTGTTCCGGGACGCCCCGACGGGCCCCGGCCGCTGGGCGACGCTGCTGTGGGCGACCGGCCGCGGCGAACTGACCGGCCGGGAGCGCCGGCCGTCCGACTGGCGGTGGGACGGCACGCCCCTCGCGACCGGGTGACGGCTAGGTGATCCGGTAGGCCTCGAGGAGCTTCATCACCTTCTCCGCCCCGTCGGCCAGCACCGCCCGGTCCACGTCGGTGAAGATCCGCGGCCGCGCGTCGATCACGCAGTGCGCCCCGAGCGCGTGCCCGCCGCGGGTCAGCGGCACCCCGAGATAGCTGCGCAGTCCGGTCATCCGCAGGAACGGGTTGTCCGCGTGCCGGGGATCCTGCGTCCCGTCGACGACGCAGTAGGGCTCCCCGGCGAGCACGGTGTGCGTGCACATGGCCCATTCCGCCGGCGTCCCCTCCGCGTCGGCCACCCATCCGGACACCCCGTACGAGCCGATGATGAACTGTGAGGTGTCGAGGACCATCGACACCATCGAGACCGGCGCCTCGAGGAGCCCGGCGCTGCGTTTCGCGATGGCGTCGAGGCTGGTCCGCAGGTCGTCGTCGAAGAGGTCGTACCCGGCGATCTCCCGGATCCGCTCCGGTACGCCGAGCCGGTCGAAGAGGTCGGTGTTCACGGGTGGCTCCTACAGGATGCTGTGCGTGGCGGTGAGCTCGGTGTGTGCGGTGATCCGGATCTTGAGGGCGAGGGCGCAGAGCCGGGTGGACGGGTCGGCGCCGTGCATGACGACGAGCATCCGGTCCAGACCGCCGGGCTCCTTTCCGGTGAGCCCGGCGGTGTGGAGCAGGTCGTTCCAGACCCGGGGGCCGTCGCCGGCGTGGACCCGGAGCACCGCGGCCCGGGCGTCGTCCAGGTCGGGCCGGCTGAGCCCGTAGGGCGCACTGGTCACGATCTCTCCCGTATCGGGGGTCCGCGGGTCCGCCGGTTCAGTGGCGGAACCCACCGACCAGGTTGGTCAGGTCTCCGGCGAGCCGGGTCAGTTCGCCCGCCGCCTGCTGTGTGGCCCGGGCGCCGTCGGCGGTGGCGGCCGCCACCTCGGCGACCTCGGAGACGGTCCGGGCGACGTCCCCGCTGCTGGTGGCGGCGTCCGCCACCGACCGGCTCATCTCGCCGGTGGTGGCGGTCTGTTCCTCCACGGCGGACGCGATGGTCGTGGTGTAGTCGCCGATGCGCTGGATCACCTGGGTGATCTCGCCGATCGCGGTGGCCGCCGAGCCGCTGGACTCCTGGATGGCGGCGATCCGCTCGGTGATCTCCTCGGTCGCCTTGGCGGTCTGCTGGGCGAGTTCCTTGACCTCACCGGCCACCACGGCGAAGCCCTTGCCCAGCTCGCCGGCGCGGGCGGCCTCGATGGTGGCGTTGAGGGCGAGCAGGTTGGTCTGCTCGGCGATGCTGGTGATCAGCCGGACCACGTCACCGATCTCCGCGCTGGCGGCGCCGAGTTCGGCGACCTCGTTGTTGGTGCGGTCGGCGACGGCCATGCCCTCGTGGGCGATCCGGGCCGCGTCGGCCGCGTTGGAGGCGATCTCGGTGATCGAGGCGCTCATCTGCTCGGCGCCGGCGGCGATGGACTGGACGCCGACGTTGACCTGTTCGCTGGCCGAGCTGGCGGCGCCGGCCTTCTCGGCGACCTCGGCGGCGCCGCTCTCCAGCTGGGAGCTGACCGTGGTCAGCTCCTCGGACGCGCTGGCCAGCGTGACCGCGGACCCGCCGATGGTGCCGACGGTGTCCCGGAGCCGGGTGATGGCGACGTCCAGGGCGCGGCCCATGCGCCCGGGTTCGTCGCGGCTGGTGAGCCCGGTCTGCCGGGTCAGGTCCCCGTCGGCCAGTCCTTCGCAGACGTCGGTGACGCCGGCCAGCGAGCGTACGATGCCCTGCGCCACCAGAACGCCGAGTCCGAGTGCCGCGGCGACGCCGAGGACGAGCAGCAGGATCGACTGGAGGCGGCTGCTCTCGTAGCCGGAGCGGGCGCTCTCGGCCGCCTGCGCCGCCGCGGCCTGCTCGATCTGCACCATCTCGGCGAGGTGCCCGTCGACCTCGGTGGTCAGTTCGTCGAGCGGGCCGTTGCGGACCCCCACCCAGGCGTCCATGTCGTTGCTCTGGGCGGCGGGGATCAGCTTCTCGTTCGCGGTTTGCACGAACGTCCGCCAGTCGGCTTTCACGTCGTCGACCATGGCGGGGTCGGGGACCGGGTCGGTGGCGTCGTACTGGGCCCAGGCCGTTTCGACGGCGTCGAAGTCTTCGGAGATCCGCTCCTCGTACTGGCCTTCGGCGTCGGTGTCCGCGTTGAGCATGTGGTCGGAGAGGGCGAGCTGGGCCTGGGTCATCCCGTTCTGTACCGCGCCCAGCGCCGCCACGCCCAGCACGTTGCTCCGGTAGATCGACTGCGCCGAGTCGCTGGCCGAACTGAGCGCCCGCAGTCCCAGTACGCCGATCAGCAGAGCGACCACCACGGCGACCACGATCGCCAAAATGATCTTGAGGTTGACGCTGAGGTCGGCCCAGAACCGCCGTACTCCGGCGTCCCGATCCGCCTCCCCGGTCACTTCGGTCATCTCGTGTCCCCCTGGTCCGGCCGGACCACACCGGCCGCCCGTACTACTCAGGTCGGCACCATCCGGCTACCGCTGAGCAACCCGGGCCAGATAGGAGGCGCGGGACGGACCGGGACTCAGGCGGCCCGGTCCTCGACCGGGGCGGACCGCCGGCGGTCCCGGTACCGGACCGGCGGGGTGATCCGCAGTCGCCGCAGGAACGGCGCGAACGGATCGCCGAAGGTACGGGCGGCCGTGTTGAACAGGAGCGCGGCGGCCACCATGCCGACCGCCGGCATGCCCAGCAGCAGGGCGATCACCGACCCGGTCAGCCCGCCCCACACCATCACCCGCAGGCCGACGTCGGCGACCGGGATGCCGCTGGGCCGTTGCCTGGTCCAGATCGGCAGGAACGACGAGGCCAGCGCCAGCGCCACCGCGCCGAGCACGGCGGCCGCCGTCAGGAACGCCTGTGGCCAGTCGTAGTGGCGGCCGAGCGCGTAGCCGCCGGAGAGCACCACCCCGAACCAGACCTTGGCGAGCGCCCAGCGCCCGACGCGGACCAGGGGGTCGTCGGCATCCGTCATGACGCACTCCAGCCGGGCAACGACGGCGGACAGGCGGCAGCGCCTACCCTACCGTCCGGGGCCCGGCGTCGGCGGGAAGCGCGAAGGCCGCCCGGAACTCGTCGCGGACCGTCTCCCGGCGGTCCAGGATCGCGAACACCACCCGGTCGAACCACGGCCCGTCCCGCAGCGCCGTGGCGAAGACCCGCGCCACCTCGCCCGGGTCGTTGCCGAAGACGCCGCAGCCCCAGGCTCCGAGGACCAGCTCACGGACACCGTGGGCGGCGGCCACCCGCAACACTCGCGCCGCCCTCCGGGCGAGCGCGCCGGAGACCTCCGCGAGCAGGTCCGGCTCGTTCCGGGTGATCGCCGCGCGGTTGGGGGCGGCCGAGGTCAGAATCGAGACGGGGTACGGGTGAGCCAGCAACCGGCCGCGGTCGTCCCGGAAGACCGGAACCGCCGGGGACCAGATGACCCGGTCGGTGTAGAGCAGTCCCCGGTCGGCCCGGTGGAAGGCGTAGAAGTCACCGGCCGCCAGCAGCGAAGGGTAGATCGCCGAGCCGCGGGCGATGCTCTCCTCCTGAGCCTGGGCCCCGTTGAGGAAGCCGCCACCGGCGTTGCGGGCCGACGCGAAGTTGAGGCAGGCGACCCGGCCGCCGATCCGGCGCGCGGCGGCCAGAGTGGACTCCGCGGTCACCTCGATCACGGGTGGGCCGGGCGCCGGGACGGGTTCGGGAAGCGGGTCGCCGGGCAGGTGCAGCCGGGTGCCGGCGACCGCGGCGGCGACGTCACCGGCGATGTCCACGACACCGTCGGGCCCCTCGTACCACCCCCGCTCGGTGATCGCGACCGTCTCCCGCGCGATCCCGCGCAACCTGGCACTCATGGCCTCGATGATCGCCGCCCTCGGCGAACGGCACCAGGCATTTACCGGCCGAGACGTGTCACGCCGTCCGGAGGGCCTCGGTCGGGGCCATCCGGGCGGCCCGCAGCGCCGGGTAGAGGCCGGCGATCGTGCCGACCAGGATCGCGGCGGCCAGCCCGCCGGTCGCGGCCTCCGGCGGGATGAGCGGCTGCCAGCCCCGGTTGACCGCGCACGCCACCGTGACCCCGGCCCCCAGCAGTACGCCCACCCCGCCCCCGACCGCGCCGAGCAGCACCGACTCGACCACGAACTGGGCCGCCACGTGCCGCCGCGCCGCACCGAGCGCCCGGCGCAGGCCGACCTCGCCCCGCCGTTCCAGCACCGAGATCACCATGACGTTGGCGATGCCGATGCCGCCGACCAGCAGCGCCACCGCGCCGAGGCCGAGGAACAGCGAGGTGCTCGCGTCGTCGACCGCCTGCCGGGCGGTGAGCACGTCGGACGGCTGGCTGACCGAGGTGCGGCCCGGGTTCTGCGGGTTGGCGGCGCGCGGCAGCATGTTCTCCACCTGTTCGGTCAGCGCGGTGTCGGTCCGTACGTAGATCCGGCTCGGATGCCCCTGGTAGCCGAACTCGCTCTTCGCCACCTCGAACCCGATCAGCGCGGCCCGGTCGATCTCCGGCGCCAGCTCCACCTGCCGCAGGACGCCGACCACGGTGAACCAGCGTTCGCCCAGCCAGACCCGTTCGTATCCGGTCACCTCGGCGATGCCGAGCACGGTCGCCGCCTGGTAGCCGAGGACCACCACCGGGTACCGCGCGGTGGCCTCGTCCGGGAACACCCCGTCGAGCAGGCTGCCGTCCAGGGTGGACAGCAGCTCGGTGTCGGTGGCCCGGACGTCCAGCCCGCCGTGCCGGTTCGCCGGCATCCGGTCGTTGCGCAGCACGTGCACGTCCGGGATCTGCGCGGTGCCGGACGCCGACGTCACCCCCTCGGTACGCCGGATCGACGCGGCCGCGGTGGCCGGCAGCTGCTCCTCGGGCGCCCCCTTGGGCTGGCTGCTGGCGACCGTGAGCAGGTTGGTGCCGAGCCGGTCGAGCTGGGCGATCACCTGCGCCTGGCTGGACCGGGTGACGCCGAGGACGGCGACCATGGCGGCGATGCCGATGGCCACGCCGAGCACCGACAGCGCGGCCCGGCCCGGCCGGGTGCGCAGCCCGATCGTGGCGACCGGCAGCAGGTCGGCCGGGCGCAGCCGGGACAGCGGGGTCATGACGCCACCCGCCCGTCCCGGATGGTGACCTGCCGTTGGGCGGCGGCCGCCACGTGGGCGTCATGGGTGATCACCACGATGGTGGCGCCCTCGGCGTTGAGTTCCCGCAGCAACGTCAGGATCCCGTCGCCGTTGGCCGAGTCGAGGTTGCCGGTCGGCTCGTCGGCGAACAGGACCGCGGGCCGGCCGATCAGCGCCCGGGCGATCGCCACCCGCTGCCGTTCCCCGCCGGAGAGCAGCCGGGCCCGGTGGTTCATCCGATGGCCGAGGCCGACGCGTTCCAGGGCCTGTTCGGCGGCCGCCCGCCGGTGCCGGGCCGGGATGCCCCGGTAGAGCAGGCCGGTCGCCACGTTGTCCCGGGCGTCGGCGTGGTCGAGCAGGAAGAACTGCTGGAAGACCACGCCGAGCCGGTGCGCCCGCAATCCGGCGAGCCGGCGTTCGCTGAGCTTCTCCAGGGCCTCTCCGGCGACGCGTACCGAACCGGAGGTGGGCCGGTCCAGCCCGGCGGCCAGGTTGAGCAGGGTGCTCTTGCCGGATCCGGACGGGCCGACGACGGCGACCATCTCGCCACTGTGCACGGTGAGGTCGACGTCGCGGACCGACTCGACCGGCGGGTTGCCCGGGTACGTCTTGGACACCCCGGCGAGTTGCAGGGCGGCGGTCATGTCGCCGGCACCTCCACCCGGTCGCCCGCCCGGATGTTCCCGGTCACCTCGACCAGGCCGGAGGCGTCGTCGTACAGGCCGGGTTTCACGTCGGCGTAGGCCCCGGAGGCGAGCCGTACCCGGTAGCCGGTCCCCGGGGCGGCCAGCAGCGCCGCCATCGGGACGACCAGCACGTCGTCGTGTCTCGCCGTGGCCAGGCTGATCTGCACCGACGCCTGGTCCAGGGTGGCGCCGCCCTTCGGGGTGCCGATCCGCATGACCACCCGGACGGTGGCCGGCTCCTGGTTGCCGTTGTCGTCGGTGGCGCTGGTGGCGACCTTCCCGACCTCGAGCACCTCGCCGTCGACCGGGCCGGCCCCCGGCACGGTGACCGACACCTGGTCGCCGGCCTTGATCTGGTTCTGTTTCTCGGCGGCCAGGTCGGCGGTGACCACCCGTCGCGTGGTGGTGCCGGTCAGCACCGGCTGGTCCGGACCGGCCGACGCGCCCACCCCGATCTTCGCCTCGGTGACCCGGATCTCGCCGGCCAGGAACGCCACCGTCCCGAGGGTGAGCCGGCCGTTCCGCGTCACGTTCCACTTCTTCTGGAGGCGTTTCACGGCGGCCGCGGTCGCCGCGGTGAAGTCCCGGTCGACGGTCATCTCGCCGTCCGGGTCCATGCCGAGCGCCTTCAGGTTGCGCTCCAGCTGGCGGACGTCGTCGCCGTCGGTGACGCTCACGTCGAGATCCCGGTACGCGGGAACGTTGCCGTAGAGCAGCCGGACCGGTGCGCCGTCGACCCGGTAGAGGACGCCGCCGCGGCGGACCGTCGATCCGGCCCGGGCGGTCCCGGTGAGGATTCCGGCGGCGCCCCGGTGGACGATCGTGTAGGAGCCGTCGAACCCGTACGTCCCGGAGATCCGGAACCGCTGGGTGACCGTGCCCTTCTCGACCGCCACGGTGTTCGTGGGTACCTCGGTGGCGCTCGCCGCCGCCTCCGGTTCCGCGGTGACGGTGTAGCCGGTGACCAGGGCGCCGGCGGCGACCACCGCCCCGGTCAGCGACACCGCCACCCTCCGCCGGGTGCTCACGAGATCCCGATCGGGCCGGACCAGACCTGCTCGCACGCCTTGCGGGCGGTGTCCAGGCGGTTGCCCGGCTCCGGTCGCTCGCCCTCCAGGGCCGTGCCCTTGATCGGGAACCGGCCCTCGGCGTCCGGGTCCGGCCACTCCGGCACACCGTTCTCCCGGTAGCACTGCGCCAGCTTGCGCAGCGCCTCGACGTCCTCGGGGCCGGGCGGTTCCGGGTCGCCGCCCTCCTCCTTGGCGAGGGCGCCCTCCGGGATCTTCTCGATGGTCTCCCGGCAGGCCTCCTCGGCGGCGTTCCAGGTCTGCTCGCCGGCCTTCTCCTCGGCCGCGTTCATCTCGTCGTCGGGTACCTTGAGGCGGTTGTCCTCGACGTACGGGTCGGGCATGTCGGCCACGCCGTTCTCCCGCAGGCACTGCACGGCCGCCTTGCCGAGGGTGAGCAGTTCCGCGTCGGAGATCGTCGGGACGTACGACGAGGGATCCGTGCCCGGTGAGCCGTTGACGCCGGAACATCCGGCCAGGGCGACCATCAGGGCGGCCGCTACGCAACTCGTCACGATTCTCATGGGAGCCAGGTTGGCGGTCCGGCATGCGGCCGGTCGTCCGCGAGCGGTCCGATTCTTTCCGGTACGCGTATGCCCGCGGTCGTACACCGAAGTCCGACCGTGGACGGACGGCCGGGCGGCCCGGCGTCTCTAGACTGGGCGAATGTCCAGGTTAACCGGCCTCCGGTGGGTCGCCGTCGACGTCTGCGGCGTGGCCGTGCTCGCCATCGCGTCGGCGGAGGACCGCCACGAGACCGACCGGTGGGGCCTGTACGCCGCGGTCATGGTGGTGAGCCTGCTGCTGGCCCGGCACCGGCCGCTGCTCGCGCTGGTGCTGAGCGTCGCCGGCACGGCGCTGCTGCATCTGCCCGAGCCGACCGGCGTCGACCCGCTCGACCTGGCCGTCCTGGTGGCGCTGTTCGCGCTGGCCGCCGCCGAGCGGCCGCGGCGGGTCGGCGCGATCGCCTGCGGGCTCCTGCTGGCCGGGATCGGCGCGGCGAGCCTGGCCCGGCCGGTCGCCCGGGTCGACGCCGTGCACCCTCCGGACACGCACGCCGTCGCCATCCGGGTGGAGAAGCCGACCGGGCGGGTGGTCGTGGAGCCCGTCGAGCCGAACTGGTCGAACCGGCTGTGGGAGAGCAGCGGGCTGATGCTCGCGCTGGCCGCCGCCTACCTGCTGGGCGACAACCTGCGCGGCCGACGCCGGCACCTGCGCACCCTGGAGCGGCGGGCCGCCGACCTGGAACGCGAGCAGCGGCAGCGGGTGGCGCTGGCGACCGCGGCCGAGCGGGCCCGGATCACCCGCGAGCTGCACGACGTGGTGGCGCACGGCCTGTCGGTGATGGTGGTCCAGGCACAGGGGGCGGCGGCGGCTTTGAAACGCCACCCCGATCGTACGGAGCACGCGCTCCGCGACATCGTCACCACCGGCCGGTCGTCCCTGGCCGAGATGCGGCGCCTGCTGGCCATCGTGCGGGAGGAGCCGGAGCTGGCGCCGCAGCCGGGGGTGCAGGCGCTGCCCGAGCTGATCGACCGGATCCGGGCCGCCGGCACCACGGTCACGTTCACGGTCGAGGGCGAGCCGGCGCCGTTGCCCGCCGGGGTGGACCTGTCGGCGTACCGGATCGCCCAGGAGGCGCTGACGAACACGCTGAAGCACGCCGGTCCGGGGGCCGGCGCGGCCGTCCGCCTGGGGTTCCACGCGGAGACCCTGGAGATCGAGGTGCGCAACGACGGCCGGCCGCCGGACGGGCCGGCCGACGTGACCGGCAACGGTCTTCGGGGGATCGCCGAGCGGGTGCGGTTGCTCGACGGCGAACTGGAGGCGGGGGCCGGCGACGGCGGCGGTTTCCGGGTGCTGGCCCGGCTGCCGCTGCGCCCGGTGGGCGCCGGATGACCATCCGGGTGGTGCTGGTCGACGACCAGGTGCTGGTGCGGACCGGTTTCCGCATGATCCTCGACGAGACCGAGGGCATCGAGGTGGTCGGCGAGGCCGGGGACGGCGCCGCCGCCGTGGAGGTGTCCGCCCGGACCAGACCGGACGTGGTGCTGATGGACGTGCGGATGCCCGGCGTCGACGGCATCACCGCGACCGAGCGGATCCGGGCCCTGTCCCCCGCCCCTCGGGTGATCATCCTGACCACCTTCGACCTGGACGACCACCTGTTCGCCGGGCTGCGTGCCGGGGCCAGCGGCTTCCTGCTCAAGGACACCCTGGCCGACGACCTGATCGCCGCGGTCCGGGTGGTGGCCTCCGGCGAGGCGGTGACCGCGCCGAGCGCCACCCGCCGGCTGATCGCCCACTACGTCGCCGCCCCGGCGCCCGGCCCGGCCCGCGCCGACCACCGGCTCGATCCGCTCACCGCCCGGGAGCGGGAGGTGCTCACCCTGATCGCCCGCGGCCTGTCGAACGCGGAGATCGCCGCGTCGTTGTGCGTCTCGGAGGGCACCGTGAAGACCCACATCGGACGGATCCTGGCGAAACTCGGCCTGCGCGACCGCATCCAGGCGGTCATCCTCGGCTACGAATGCGGCCTGGTCACCCCGTGATCCGCCGCCCGGTGGGATCGGCCTGGCCCCGCCCGCGACGGGGCGCGCGCCCGCCCTACCATCGGTCTCCATGTTCGAATTCCCGCTGATCAGCGCCTCGTCCCGGGTCGCGCCGGAGCACTTCCACGCCCGCTGGTGCGACGTGGCGACCCACCCGCAGTGGGCGCCCGGCATGGAGTACCTGCGTCTCGGCGAGCCGCTGCGGGCCGGCGCCCGGGGTGTGATGAAGACCCGCGAGGGGCGGGAGACCCCGTTCGTCGTCAGCGACCTCGTCCCCGGCCGGGTCTTCCAGGACACCGTCGGTTTCGACGGCGCCGACCTGACGGTCCGCCACGAATCCCTCCCCGACGGCGCCGGCAGCCGCCTGGAGCTGCGCGCCCGCCTGGACGGCCCGCGCGCCGCCGAGGTCGCCGCCGAACTGGCCGGACTGGAGAAGGTGCTGGCCGCCGACCTGGCCGGCCTGATCGCCCTGGTCGAGAAGGAGCACTAACCCGCGAGGCGGAACAACTCGGCGTGCACCTGCCGGGACGGGACCTTGAGACGGCGCAGGCCGGCCAGGACCGCCTCGGTCAGGGCGGCCGGGCCGCACACGTACACGTCGCGGTCGGTGATGTCGGGAACCATGGCCCGCAGCCGGTCCGGATGGAAGGGCTGGTTGCCGGGCCCGGTCCGGCCGGTCAGCAGGTGCAGCCGGGCGCCCCGGGCGGCGGCCAGGTTGCGCAGTTCGCCGAGCAGGACCGCGTCGGAGCCGCCGCGGACCCGGTAGAGGACGATCACGTCGTCGCCGATCCGCGGGTCCTCCAGCAGGGACCGGATCGGGGTGACGCCGATGCCGCCGGCGATCAGCAGGGTGGCGGTGCGGGCCCGCCGGTCCAGAGTGAACGCTCCGTACGGCCCCTCGGCGAACACCCGCGACCCGACCGGCAGGTCCCGCAGCCCGGCCGTGGTGCCGCCGACCGCCTTGGCGGTGAGCCGCAGCGACCGCCCGTTCGGCGCGGCCGACAGCGAGAACGGGTTGACCTGCCACCAGCGGTTGTGGCCGGGGAACCGCCACAGGAAGAACTGCCCGGCCCGGGCGCCCAGCTTCGCCAGGTCGCGGCCGGTCACGTGGACCGACACCACGTCGTCGGACTCGGGCACCACGGCGGCCACCCGCAGCCGGTGCCGGGAGTTGCGGACCAGCGGCACGATCAGCCGGTTGGCCAGCAGCGCGCCGAGCACGAACGCCCACAGCCCCCACCAGTACAGCCGGGTCGCCAGGTTGGTGGTGAAGGCGGTGCCCTCGACGTACTGGTGGATCAGGCCGAGCACCAGCACGGCGTAGAGCAGCAGGTGAACGGCGTGCCAGGCCTCGTAGGAGAGCCGTCGGCGGGCGGCCCGCAGCGACAGCGCCACGACCAGCACGATGAGCGCGACCGCGATCATGCCGAGCAGCACCGGCCACTGCTTCGCCAGGGTGAGCGCGGTGGCCGGCACCGGGTCACGGCCGGCCCGCGCGAACCCCACGATCACCCCGGCCGGGTGCAGCATGGCCAGCCAGAACACGGTGAGCCCGGTCCGCCGGTGCCAGCGGGTCAGCCGGTCCATGCCGAACGACCGGTCGAGCAGCGGCAATCGGGAGATCAACAGCACCTGTACGGCCAGGGCGAACGCCAGGTACAGCCCGAGGAGCCGGCCGGCGGCGCCGATCAGGTTGTAGGCGGGCGGCCGGCCGTACAGGAACAGGACGTGGACGGCGGCCAGGTTGACCACGAGGAACGCCGCGACCGCGGCACGCGCGAGGACCATCGGCTCTCCCCCTGCTGGACCTCCATCATGGGGGGTGTACCACGGTCGGCGCCGTCCGGTTCAGGACAGTCCGGAATCGTTCGTCAAGAATGGGAACCGGACCCGGATCGGCCGGCGGAAAATTGTTTCGCGGACGATTTCCCACCCACTCGGGCATGCCGCAGGAAAAGTGCGCGACCATTCGCATCGGTCGCTGACGCCGAGCCCCACCAGCAGCACCGTGCGCCGGGACAGCTGTAGTGTGACGCTTCCACTTTTGTAGAAGGAGCGGGAATGACGCGGACGGCAGTCGTGGTCGGGGCCGGCATCGGCGGACTCAGCGTCGCGATCGGCCTGCGCCGCGAAGGCTGGGACGTGACGGTGCTCGAGCGGGTCGCGGCCTTCCGGCCGGTCGGAGCGGGCCTGGTCCTCCAGGCGAACGGCTTGCGGTGCCTCGACGCCCTCGGCCTCGGCGAGGCCGTCCGGATGCGGGGCCTCGCCGACGCGTCCGCCGGCACCCGCCGGCCGGACGGCCGGTGGCTGGCCCGCATCCCGGCGGGCGACCTGGAACGGTTGCTCAAGACGTCCGCGGTCGGCATCCACCGCGCCGCCCTGCACGAGATCCTGCTCGGCGCGCTGCCGGCGGGCACGGTCGTGACCGGCGCGCAGGTCACCGGGGTCACCGCGGACGGCCTGGTCGACTACGACGGCCCGGCCGGACCGGTCCGGATCGCGGCCGACCTCGTGGTCGGCGCGGACGGCATACACAGCACGGTGCGCCGGCTGATGTGGCCGGACGCCGCGCCGGTGCACGTCGGCGTGCGGGTCTGGCGCGGAGTGACGCCGCCCTGGGACGGCGACCTCGCCGTCGCGTTCACCTGGGACCGGGGCGCCGAGTTCGGCATCGTGCCGCTGGTGGACGGCCGCGTCTACTGGTTCGCCGCCGTGAACGCCGCGCCCGGTGGGCCGGCCGGCGACGACAAGGCCCTGGTGCTGGACAGGTTCGGCGACTGGCACGAGCCGATACCCGCCCTGGTCGCGGCCACCGGCACCGTGCTGCGCGACGACCTGGCCTGCCTCGACGAGCCGCTGCCGACGTACGTCCGCGGCCGTGTCGCGCTCCTGGGCGACGCCGCGCACGCGATGACGCCGAACCTCGGCCAGGGCGCCAACCAGGCCCTGGAGGACGCCGTCGTCCTGGCCGCCGTCGCCGGCCGGCCGGACGGGCTCGCCGCCTACGACGCCCAGCGCCGCCCCCGTAGTCAGCAGGTGGCGAAGGCGTCGCGGATGATGGGCCGCTTCGGCCAGCAGCTCGAGAACCCGATCGCGGTGGCCGCCCGCAACACGGTGATGCGCCTGACGCCGCCGCGGATGGCGCTGCGCTCCATGGCCCGCTACGCCGATTGGCACCCTCCGGCGCGGACCGGCTCCAGGTGAGCGCGGAGGCGACGGTTCTCATCCTGGCTTCAGGTTGACCGGGGAGAATGATCGGCAAAGGCATCGACGGGAAGGGGGCGGGCCGGCGTGCGGATCCTGATCGCGGATGATGACGCGGCCATCCGTGAGTCGCTGGAGCGGGTGCTCCAGGTCGAGGGTTACGACACCAGCACCGTCGCCAACGGTCTCGCCGTGCTCGACCGGGTCGACGGGGCGGGCGGGGACACGCTGGATCTGCTGATCCTCGACGTGATGATGCCCCGCCTCGGCGGGTTGGAGACCTGCCGGCGGTTGCGGGCCGCGGGCCGGGACCTGCCGGTGCTGATGTTGACCGCCCGTGATCAGGTCTCCGACCGGGTCACCGGGCTGGACGCGGGCGCCGACGACTACCTGCCCAAGCCGTTCGCCACCGAGGAGTTGCTGGCCCGGGTGCGGGCCCTGCTACGCCGGCGCACGACCGCCGACGGGGAGTCGCAGATCCTGTCGTTCGCCGACGTCCGGCTCGATCCCGACAGGTTCGAGGCGTGGCGGGGCGGGCGGCCGCTGCGCCTGACCCGGACCGAGTTCTCCCTCCTGCAGGTTCTCCTGCGCAACGCGACCCGGGTCCTGACCCGCGAGGCGCTGTTCGAGGCGATATGGGGCTTCGACATGAGCACCACCGCCAACAACCTCCAGGTGTACGTGAGCTACCTGCGCCGCAAGATGGAGGCCGAGGGTGAGCCGCGGTTGATCTACACGCTGCGTGGCCTGGGATACACGTTGCGGGACACTCCGCCGTGAACGGGCACGCCCGCCGGGAACCGCGTCGGCTGACCCGATGGTGGCGCCGGCGGTCGCTGCGGACGAGGATGACGGTGATCGCGGCGACGGCCATCGCGGTCAGCGTGTTCGCGGCCTTCCAGGTGGCCAGCGAGCTCCTGGACTGGGAACTGCGGAACACCGCCGAGAATCAGCTGCGCGCCGACGCCCGCGTCCTGGCGGCGAACGCCGAGCGCGCCGGCCTGGCGCAGGTTCAGCTGCCGCCGTACCCGGGATCCGGCCGGCTGGTGCGGGTGGTCCTGCCCGACGGCTCGACCCGGACGCCGGCCGGCCAACCCGGGCTGCCCCCGGTCAGCGAGCACGCCGGGCGCGTGGCGCGGGGCACGTCCGCCGACCTGATGGAGTCGAAGGACGGCGACGACGACGGCTACCGCATCTACACGCTGCGGGCGGGCGACGGCGCGGTCCAGGTGGCCCGCGTCGCCGACGACAGCCCGATCAACCGGTTCGGGCTGGGCATGCTGCTGATCGGGCTGCTCTGCGTGGTCGGCGGCGCCCTTGTCGGGCGGACCGTGGCGCGGACCGGGCTGGCACCGATCGACCGGCTGACCGCCGCCGCGGTACGTGTCGCGAACACCCGGGATCTCGACGCCGACATCCCGGATGAGGGCGGTGGGGAGATCCGGCGGCTGATCCAGGCGATCAACGACATGCTCGCCGCGCTCCGGGACTCCCGGCGGGCCCAGCGGCTGCTCGCCGAGGACGCCGCCCACGAACTCAAGACCCCGCTCACCAGCCTGCGCCTCAACATCGAGCTGTTGGTCCGGCTCGACCGGCGCGGCACCCTCGACACCGCCCTCTCGGCGGAGAGCCGGACCCGGTTGCTCAACGATCTCGGCGCCCAGGTGGCCGAGTTGAGCACCCTTGCCGCCGAGCTGACCGACCTGGCGCGCGGTGACACGAGCGACGAGAACACCGAGTTGCTCGACCTCGCCGACGTGGTGGTGGCCGCCGCGGCCCAGGCGCGTTCCCGCCTGCCCGACCTCGAGGTCGCGCTCGACGTGACCTCCGTGTGGGTGAGCGGGCGTCCCGCGGCGCTCCAGCGAGCGGTCCTCAACCTCATCGACAACGCCGGCAAGTGGTCCCCCGCGGACCAGCCGGTCCAGGTCCGGCTCCGTGCCGAGGGCGCCTCGGCGGTGCTCGAGGTCGACGACGCCGGGCCGGGCATCGACGCCGCCGACGTACCGCGGGTGTTCGACCGGTTCTACCGTGCCGACAGCGCCCGGGCGTTGCCGGGATCCGGTCTCGGGCTGTCGATCGTGCAGCGGGTCGTCCACGCCCACGGCGGCCGGGCCACCGTCGCCCGCTCCGCACGCGGTGGCGCGCTGCTCCGGGTCGACCTCCCGGCCGCGGTCCCGGCCGCACCGAGCGGAATCGAAGGGCAGCGACCGCCGGGCGCATGAAAGATCCGGGACGGGCCTGGGTCCCCGTCCCGGATCTCGTCCGTGCCGCCGCGCTCACCGTTGCAGCGCGAGCTCCTCCTCGTCGGCGAGCGGCCGCGGCCCGTTCGGCGGCACCACCGCCGGCCGGGACAGCCGGCTCGGCCACCAGATCCGCCGGCCGATCAGCAGGGTGAGCGCGGGCACCAGGACCGACCGCACCAGCAGGGCGTCGAGCAGCACGCCGAAGGCGACCAGGAACCCGACCTCGATCAGCATCACCAGCGGAAGCGTGGTGAGGACCGCGAACGTGGCCGCCAGGACCAGACCCGCCGAGGTGATGACGCCACCGGTGGCCGAGAGGGCTGTGAGCATGCCCTCTCGGGTGCCGAGACGCACGGTCTCCTCCCGGGCCCGGCTGGCCAGGAAGATGTTGTAGTCGACGCCGAGCGCCACCAGGAACAGGAATGCCAGCAGCGGCACCGAGTAGTCGATGCCCTGGAACCCGAGGACCGTGTCGAAGATGAACACGCTGCCGCCGAAGGCCGCGGCGAAGGAGACGATCACGGTGGCCATCAGGACCAGCGGGGCCACGATCGCGCGCAGCAGCAACCCGAGGACGATCAGGACGACGGCGAGCACCAGCGGGATCACCAATTTCTCGTCGCGGCTGGTGGTGACCTCGGTGTCGAGGTTCTCCGCACTGGGCCCGCCGACGATCGCCTGCGCCCCGCTCACCGCGTGCACGGCGGTGCGTACCCGCTTGATCGTGTCGTACTCCGCGGCGGTGTCCGGCGCGTCCGTCGGGAACACGGAGATGTCGGCCCAGCCACCGCTGGTCTGACCCGGGACGGCCACCGCCACACCCGGGGTGTCCTTGACGACGGCGAGCACCCGCTCCTGGTAGGCCGGCCGCGTGAAGACTGTCATCGGCTGGCCGCCGAGCTCCGGGAAGTGCTGGCGGAGGACGGTGAAGCCGGTGACCGACTCCGGCGCGGACAGGAACTGGTCCTGCTCCCGCAGGGCACCGGTGTTGCCGGCCAGCCCGAGGGCGAGCACGCCGAGGATGCCGAACGAGCCGAGCGTCGCCACCCATCGACGGCGGCTGATGGTGGCGCCGAGTCGTCCCCACAGGCCCGGCTTCTCCGCGACGGCCGTACTGAACCGCGGGATGGCCGGCCAGAAGATCCGCCTGCCCAGCACCACGAGCACCGCCGGGAACAGCGTCAGCATGGCCACCAGGGCGCACAGGATGCCGGCCGCACCGATCGGGCCCAGCCCGCTGGTGCTGTTCAGGTCCGCGACGAGCAGGCAGAGCAGGCCGGCGACCACGGTGGCCGCGGACGCGACGATGGCCGGCGCCGCGCCGCGGAGCGCGTGGACCATCGCGACCCGGACGTTCTCGTGGTGGTGCAGGGTCTCCCGGTAGCGGGCGATGAGCAGCAGCGCGTAGTCCGTGCCGACGCCGAACACCAGGATCGTCAGCAGCGCCGAATTCTGGTCGTTGACCACGATGCCGAAGCCCTTGACGAGCAGGTAGACGGTCGCCATCGCGGTCAGTGCGGCCACGCCGACGACAACGAGCGGGATGAACCACAGCACCGGGCTGCGGTAGGTGAGGATGAGCAGGACCGTGACGACGATGACGGTGGTGAGGAAGACCTGCAGGTCGATGCCGTCGAAGACGGCGTCCATGTCGCCGTCGACCGCGGCCGGGCCGGTCACGTCGAGTTCCAGGCCGGCGGGGCGGTCCTTCGCGGCGTCACGCAACGGGCCGACGATGGCCTCCGGTCCGCCGTAGGTCGTGCTCACGTCGAGGGTGAACATCATCGCCTCGCCGTCGGTGGAGAGTCTCGTCGTCGGGCCGTCGTCGCCCTCGCCGGCCGCCGTGTTCGGCGGGTACCGCTTGGCCAGGGTGTCGTGGTGGCGCTCGACCGTCGCCCGGTCGGCGTCGGTCATGCCGCCGGCGCGGTGGTACACGAAGACGAACGTGTTGTCCTCGCCGCCGGGGAGACTGTCCTCCAGGACCGCCACCTTGGTGGACTCGGCACTGGCCGGCAGCGTGTCCACGGCTCTGTCGGTGGTGACCGAACTCAACTTTCCGCTCAACGGCACCATGACCGCCGCCAGCGCCATCCACAAGCCGATCACCAACCACGGCACCCACCGGCCGGCCAGCCGACCGGGCGGCGCTGTGTTGACTGCCATCAATAGCCTCCTGCATTCGCGTTACGTCGCTCGTCTGAGGCCGCATTCGTACCGGGCGAATCTGAGACGACCGTTAGAACGCGCTCAGCCCGGGTGACCGGACCAGACGGCGGCGCTCCGGAGAGTGGTACCGCGGTACCGCCCCTCCCACGGGAATGACGACCGCGGTACGACGAAACGGGACGGATGCGGGCCTAGCTTTCGAGCCATGACGAAACCTGATAGCCCACTGTGGAAACTCGGGGCGGGCACCATGGCGCTGGTGACGGCGTTCGCTGCCGTCGCCGCCTGCGGGTCGGACGCCGACAACAGTGCGGCTCCCTCCCCGGCCGGCCCGCACAGCGCGCACGCGGGCGGGTCGTCGGCTCCACCCCAGCCGCTACGCGCCGGCGAGCGGTTCGTCGAGCTGAGGATGGCCGAGGCCTACACGCCCGCGCCGCCCGCGGGCGGCGGCTCGGACGAGTACCGGTGTCAGGCGATCGATCCGGGCCTGACCAAGACGGCGTTCCTGACCGGGACCCAGTTCGCACCGGAGAACGTCGCCATCGCGCACCACGCGATCGTGTACGCCGTGCCGCCGGCCGGCGCCGCCGCGGTGCGCAAGCAGGACGCGAAGACCCCCGGTCTCGGCTGGCAGTGTTTCGGCGGGACCGGCGTGGCCGGCGCCGAGGTCGAGGAGGGGGACGCGGCGTGGGTGGACACGTGGGCGCCGGGCGCCACGGAGACGCTGCTCGACCAGGACGCCGGCTACAAGCTGGAGCCGGGCAGCCTGCTCGTCCTCCAGATCCACTACAACCTGCTCGCGACCGACGGCAAGCCGACCGGCTCGGACCGCTCGTCGGTGCGGCTGCGGCTGACGGACGGCACGCCGCGGACCCGGGAACTCGAAACGTGGTCGGTCGACGCGCCGACCGACCTGCCCTGCGCCGCCGACGAGTCGGGTCCGCTCTGTGACCGGGCGGCCTCGATCGCGGACGTGACGAAGCGGTTCGGGCCGGACGTCGGCGAGATGGCGGACCGCCAGGTGGAGGAGTGCGGCCGGGGCGTGCCGAAGCCCGGTGACACCCAGAGCTGCGACCACGAGGTGGAGGCGCCGATGACGCTGTACGCCGGTTTCGGCCACATGCACATGCTCGGGCGGGCCTTGAAGGTCGAACTCAACCCGGGTACGCCGAAGGCCAGGGTCGTCCTGGACGTGCCACAGTTCGACTTCGACAACCAGCGGCTGATGAAGCTGCCGGCGCCGGTGGAGGTCGGTCCGGGGGACACGCTGCGGGTGACCTGCACGCACGACGCGGGGCTGCGCAAACTGGTGCCGCAGCTGAAGAAGCTGCCGCCCCGCTACGTCGTGTGGGGCGACGGGACCAGCGACGAGATGTGTACGGGCATCATGACGGTCTCCCTCCGCAAGTCCTGAGAAGGCGTCGAACGTGTGTGGGCTGAGCTCACACACGTTCGACACTGGACGGGCGCTGAACCGGCCGGGTGAGTCTCAGGTCGTAGGCGAGGATGACGGCCTGGATCCGGTCCCGGGCGCCGATCTTGGCGAGGACCCGCCCGACGTGGGTCTTCACCGTCGACTCCGACAGCGTGAACCGTCGCGCGATCTCGCCGTTGGTGAGGCCGTGGCCGATGGCGACGAGGACCTCGCGCTCGCGGTCGGTCAGGAAGTTCAGCCGGGGATCCTGGCGCACGGGCCGGCCGAGGTCGTCGTCGAGCCGGTCAGCGAACGCGTCGAGCAGCCGCCGAGTCAGCGCCGGCGCGATCACCGCGTCCCCGGCGGCGACGGCCCGGATGCCGGCGAGCAGCTCCTCCGGGCGGATGTCCTTCAGCAGGAAACCGCTCGCCCCGGCCCGCAGCGCGGCGAACGCGTACCGTTCCACGTCGAACGTCGTCAGCACCAGGATCCGCGAACGCCCACCGGCCGCGACGATGCGCCGGGTGGCCTCGATCCCGTCGACGCCCGGCATGCGGATGTCCATCAGCACCACGTCGGGACGCAGCTCGGTGATCCGTCGAACGGCCTCGGCGCCGTTCTCGGCCTCACCGACGATCTCGGTGTCGGGGGTGCTCTCCAGCAGCATGCGAACCCCGAGGCGCTGCAGCGGCTGGGCGTCCACCACCAGCACAGAGATCATGAATGGCTGCCTTTCAGGTGGGCGGTCGGCGCGTTCGGCCATGCCGCCGAGACGGAGACCCGCGCCGCCCGGCGATGCCCATGCATACCGAGCGAACCTGAAACGACCGTTAGAACGGCACTCAGCCCGATGGGCGCCGACGCCGCCGACGCCCACGCGTCAGGAACCCGCCTGAGTACCGAAGCCATACCGTACAAAAGTGTTTTCAAGAATGGAGGCCGCAACCGGATTCGAACCGGTGTCGATCGTTTTGCAGACGATTCCCTGACCACTCGGGCATGCGGCCGTTAAATGGCGTGCGGGCGGCAGGATTCGAACCTGCTCAGCGCTTTGGCAACCGGTTTACAGCCGGCCCCGACTCTCCCACGTCGGCGCGCCCGCTCGGGTTGAAAAAGAAGACGCCGCCCGCTCCCACCAGGGGACGGGCGGCGTGGCAAGCATCGCGAACGGCTCTAGCCACACCACCGGTCCGGGGCATAACAGACGCGACACATAACCGATCTCCTTCTCGAGCCGTTCGAAGCTGTGGCCCACATTAATCAAGCGCCGGGAAATGCGCAACTATTTAAATAGGCCGCCGGTGGCGAGCTCCACGAGCCGGTCGACGGTGAACGGCAGCGATTTCAGCGGTGTGCCGCCCTCGCCGCTGGTGGACAGTCCCTGCGCCAGGAAGACGACGGTCCCGTCCGGGTGACGGTAGGCCACCCACTGGTCGACCCCGTCCCGCCCGCTCGGCCCGGTCACGACACCCACCTCGGTCCCGCCGATGTCGGGCTTCTCGCAGGCGCCGCCGATCCCCCAGAACGACGTGGCCAGTTCGCACACGTCGGCCGGCAGGTCGTTGCCCGGCTCGTGGACCTCGACGAGGACCTGCCCGGTCCGGCCGTCCTTGACCAGCGGCACCGACACCAGGTAGGCCCAGTGGTCGCCCTCGACGGTGGCCTGGTGGTAGCGCCACGGAATGTCCTCCGGCCCGGTGCCGTTCGGCACCGTGTAGCCGGCCGGCGCCACCTCGATCAGCTTCTCGAGCAGGGCCACGCCGTGCTGGTAGTGCACGCCGGAGTCGGCGGTGGCGTCACCGCTCGCCTCGGCCGGCCAGGACGGCTTGGTGTTCTCCTCCGTCGGCACGGCCCCGGACGGGAAGGCCGTGGGGAGCGCCTCCGCCGGCGCGGACGGTCCGGCGGCCGGTGCCCAGCCCGTACCCCCGCCGAGGTAGCCCTGACCGGGCAGGGCCGCGAGGGTGACGCCCAGGACGACCACCGCGGTGCCGGCACAGGCCAGGACGGTGCGCCGCCGGGCGGCGCGGCGGGCCGTGACGAGCGCCGTCCGCGACTCCATCGGTGGCGGCTCGGCATGCTGCGTGATGGTGGCGCGCAGGGCGGTGCGAAGCTCGTTCTCGTCCACGGGGTCCCCTCAGTCGGCGTTCACGGGATGGGCGACCAGCGTGCGCAGCGTCTCGAGGCCGCGCGCCGCCTGGCTCTTGACGGTAGTCAATGAGCAAAAAAGCCGAGAAAATTTCGGTACGCCCAAAACCGCCCCTGACCAGCAACATCCCGCGTGGTGCGACCCGTCGCGGTGCACCGCCGACCCGTCCACACAGGCCGACGGCTACCGATCCGGCGTCGGCAGCGAACACCGCTCGGCCGACGTACCCCTGAACATCGGCGCGGGCAGTTGGCCGATCCCGCCGACCGGCGTGGCGTTCCTGACCGAGGCGGTAGCGCCGTGGCGCTGCTCCACCTTCCTACGGATCGTTGTCGACGGCGGTACGGAAGTTTCCATGGCGGTCGAGTCCGCACTGCCGCTGCTCGCCGCACTCACCGACCTGGTCGCCTTCGCGGTGATAGGCGAGGCGGTGAGCCGCCGATGACCTGTGTCGTTCGGGCCAGGCGCTGCGCTATGGAAACCACCTGGCCACCGTCAACGGCGACCCGCCGCCGGGGCCTTTTGACCAGCTCACTCGGCCGCAAGAGTCCATCGTGAGCGCTGATGACGGCAAGCTGGCCGACGACCGAGCGCTCGGAACTCAAGCCGGACAGCGCCTCAGCGATCTGCCGGAGGTCGCTACCGTAGTCGAAGATGATCCGCATCCGGGCGCCGAGCGCCCACGCATACCGGCTCAGCGTCGCCACCTCGTTGACGTCCAGGTCGCCGTTCGCGATCTGGCTCACTGGCCCCGGCGAACCGCCTACTCGGCAGTTGCGGCGACCTGGCCGCCTGGCAGGTTGTCACCTTTATCGGGCGGACTGCAGTCTCGGTGGGCTCATCAGGGTCATTGACGTACCGCTGCTACTTCTGCCAGGTTCTCTAATGTCGGGTACAGATCTTCCTCAAGGTTGTCCACTGCTGCGGTCCATGAGACAAGATCCTCTACGGAGGGCAGCGGGTCAGGATTGCGGCCGTGCAGGATTTCACAGATTGCGACGTATGCCTCAAGCGCGCCGGCGATGACGCGCATTCGCCGCAGTTGGGCCTCGGGCGAAAGCCCAGGCTCACCGATACTGAGGTAGAGGCGCCGTTCGATCATGGAGATGTCGGGTTCGGCAGCGATCACCGTTCGAGGCAGCCTCGCAGCTGCCCTTTCGATACGAACGCGTAGAACGAGCGCTGCCACGGCGGTCTTCTCGGCTCGGGTGCCGGGCCAGTCCAGGTAGGCAGCTTGGAGATCCGCGACGTGGACGTCGGGGAACGTCGCCATCTCAGTCCCCGATCTCTTGAACGGCCTTGATGATCTTCCGGGTCTGGCGTACCCACAGGTGTGGGTCCCCCTCTGGTGCCCGGCCGTGCGCCGCACCGTTGAGCGCACGCACGGTCGGGGTGAAGCCGTTCACGTTGATGGTTCGCAAGCTGGCGCGCCGGGCATAGTCGTTGAGGAGGGCGAGCTGGTCAAGCGTCTTGCGCGCCCTCTTGAGCTCAGCGATTACAGTGGCTTCTGGTGAGCCGACCCGCCGGGCGAGAATCTCGATCTGTGCCACGACCTCGGTGTCAACGGCTTGCCGGCACATCGCCAAGGTCATCGAGGCTACGGCTGGCGTTGTTCCGATAGGAGAGGCTTTCTCGGCGCCGAGAATCCTCTGGATCTCGTCCAGCCGCTGGATTCCTGGGCTCGCTACGTGCCGCACGCGGACCTGCGGCTGGCCGTCGCCTCGGCGATCCATCCGCATGTGCGTGGGCGTCGCTCCGAGGCCGCGGAGTTCTCGCCAGAGGCGATCATCGTGGGTGAATACGACGATCTGGAAGCGCTCGGCGAGGGTCAGCAGATGGCGGGCCAGGTAACGCACGCGCCAGGTGTCGAAGGCGTGGATCGGGTCGTCGAGGATGAGGAACCCGAACGGGCTTCCAGGTTGGGTGGCCCGGGGCAGGTAGGTGGCCAGTGAGAGGGCGTTGCGCTGGCCGGTGCTCAGGACGGCGGAGCTGTTCTTGCCGGTCGGCAGGGCGACGTCACCGTCGGCGAGGTCCAACGCCACGGTGCGCCGGATTTTGGTTCCGCCGGCGAGGGCGATGCCGGTCAGTTTGAGATCGGCATCGGGGTTCAAGATCGACCAGAGGGTCATGACTTCCTTGCCGATCGGGGCGAAGATCTCCTCGCGTGCGGTACGGATCCACTGGTCGACCTTGCCGTCCAGCTTGTTGGCGACGGCGAGGCGGGTCACGGCAGGTTGCTCTCGCCGGAGAACGTCCAACCACGACCCGATGTGCGCTCGGACCGTGGCCTGCGCGGCGATGAGGTCATCTCGGCGGTCGAGCAACTCCGTACGGACGGCTCCGTACCAGAGGGCCAGATCATGGCTCTCGTTGAGCGCCTCGTTCAAGGCGACTTCGGACGGCGTTTGGTTGGCGAGGTCGGCGGCTATACGGACAAGTCGATCCCACTGCTTGACCCGCAGATCGGTCGCAGGGTCGGTCAGATCAGCAAGCCGCTGCCGGAGGGAAGCCGGCAGAGGGGCGGGAAAGCACACGCCTAGGCCCTTCATCGCCGTCTTCGTCGCCAGAATCGCAGCGCGGAGGCCGGTAGTGGCGGTCTTCAGCCGGTTCGCCTCGTCGGTGGCCCGGCCTACCCAGTCATGGCCGGCCTCCCGGCAGACCGGGCAGACGTCTTGGGTGCGGAGGGCATCGAGTAGTCCGTCGCCCGGGGCGAGGACCTTCTGCAGGATATTGAGCAGGGCGTTTGTGCCGGTGACGTCAGAGCTGCTGGCTGCTTCGAGTTTGGCGAGGGCGTCCTTGGCGCGTTCGCGGAGTTGGGGGTCCACCGCCCAGTTGTCGGGCAGGCCCAGCGGCGGCGGCGCGGTCGCCGGCAGCGTCGCCGCACGCGCCCAGATGCGGGCCTGCTGTTCTTCGTCCGGGAAGGCGCCGTAGGCCAGAAGCTCCGTCACCAGCTCGCTGTCGGTGTCCTTGAGGATGCCGTCAAGGGCGGCCCTATGGGCGGCCTCTACGGTCCGCCGCGCCGCGGAGCCCTTTTCCCGATCGGTTTTGAGGATCGCTTGCAGTTCCTCCAGCGCGGTCAGCTCCAGCGCATCTTTAAGGAATGTGTGCAGATTGCTGGGATCCTGGATGACCTGAGACATCTCCGGGTACAGCAGGACGGGCATATACCGAGCGAACGCTTCGCTCCAGTCGGCGGGCGGCGAACTGAGGGCGCGCTCTCCGTCGCGCCATTTTACAACCTCGTCCTTCCCGCAGATGATCTCTACATCCTGCCGTCCATTGCTTACCGTCACGACAATCTCGCGCTGCGGATAGTGGACGTTTTCGGTGAGCACTTGATAGGAACGCTTTGTTCCTCCGCTGAGAACGTGCCGGGCGCCGTCGGCGACGCTCGTCTTGCCGGTGCCGTTGCGGGCTGTGACGATAGTCAGGCCCTTGGTGTGCCTGAGGGGCAGATCGACAGCCTGCTCACCGACGCCGATGTGACCCCGTACGTGGATGTTACGGACGTACCAGGGGCCGTCCGCGGTGGCGACACTGGCCGCTGAGCTCGGATTCTTGGCCCGGACAAGCTCAAGGAGCAGGGATCGGGCGTCGGGCTCGAGATCTTCGGCGGCTGCGGCGATGTCCGCCCAGGTGAGTAGGAGCGGTTGCGGGACGTGTTCGGCGACCACGGGGCCTCCTTCTGTATGGCCGTGGACAGTCGCCGCGTTTGCCTCGTGCCTGACAATGAGCGAATGGGCCGACCTCGGGCCCAGCAGCGAGCCGCACAACATATCGCGCCGACGGCCTCCAACCAAACTGAAATGCCGCCTATTACACGCGATAGCGTAGAACAATTGTTCTAAATGGCAGGCCAGGATAGGAACGTGAGTCAGAAACACATTCGAGCGGTACCGTGTGCGGGGTTCGACAGCGACGCCTTTCGGGCACTGCAGACGATCTTGAACTGCGGCGCGTATACTGCGCCCACCATGAGGAGCACAGCGACTTCTCTGCGCAGCAGCAGCTCGACCTGGCGATGCGCGAGGCTGAGGACCTCGGCATGAAATCGTCGGGCAGGTACTCGACGAGGGGTTCGGCAGCTTTCGGTCGTCGCTGAGCCGGTCGCCGCGGTCGGTGTTCGGCATCAGCATCGACATCCGCTACCGGCCGGAACCGTTCCACCCGGAGCCGTTGCCGGGTATCGACGAGGAGGAGCTGATCCGGATCTGGTTCTGCGCGAGTTTGCTCGCTGCGGTATGCGGTTTTCGGCGAGCACCGATTCTGCCCGGTCTGCGGGAAGCTCCCGGCGATGGTCGTCGCGCAGGACGCGCTGAGACGGCCGGGCCTTTCGACGCCGGTGGGAATGCGGAGACGCGAACTCCGAGGAGTCCCAGCAAGATCTCCGAGGGCCTCGCCTCGAATCGCCTCGACCACTCGTTCGTGGGATGTCGATAGCTCGCGACCGGTAAATAGCCTGAGTCATCGATGTCGCACGGGAAGGCCGCTCCGCCGGTGGTGACAGAACGGACGTTGATCACCAAGGCCGCGCTGCGCAAGCTGCCGGCCAAGGCAGACGACGGAACCCGGTACTGCGCGGAATGCCGCAGGTACGGCGAACTCCATCGAATGGTCGCCAACGACGTCACGAAGTATCTCCAGTGCGAAGCGTGGTCCGTGCCGACCTATACGGAGTGGGACCGGCTGACACACGAACAGATGATGGCCGGCGAACCGTGTCCCGGTTGCGGCGCGGAACTCGTCTCGCTCGGTGAGCCGCCCTCGTGGACCGGCAAGGGCACGATGTATCTGACCGCCGAGGAGCAGGCCGCCCGCACGGCCGCGGAGCAAGCCTTCAAGGAGCGGCACCCCTACTGCCACGCTGGGCGATGGGGCATGGCGGGGAGCGCGGTCAGCCATTGCGGACGCTGCTGCCCGCCGCCTCCTGTGAGCCCCGACCAGATCCGCCGGATCTCGCAGATCCTTCAGGGTAGTGCGGAGGAAAGGGTACGAAAGACGCGGCGCGAAGGTACAACGTACGAGCGCCACGATTCGGAACGGCGGCTGCCCGGCCGAGCCCGGCCAGTCGCTGTGGTCCTACGCGAGTACAACGAACGCCGCGCCGAGGCCCTGGCAGCCGGGAAGGGAGAAGACCGGGCGTTGATGCGGTGCTCTTTCCCGGACGCGGAGCTTATGTTCCGGTGGCGGATGCAACTGGGCTGCGACGACATCGTGGAGATCCTGACGTTTGGCGATGACCGGCCACCGACGGACATGACATGGTCGTGGGGTGGCAGCCCGCTGCGTAGAGGCGCTTACACCTGTACCACTCACCGGAGCCCAGAAACGCCGTACCAGGCGGTGAGCCGCTATCTCACCCGGTCCACGCTGGATCTCGAAGGCGACAAGCGCCTTCGGCGTGATCCTGAGACAGTCGGCTACTGGACCGTGAAGCTGGAATGCGGACACCTGGACCACCAGATCACGCCGCTGGATTGGAAGCCAGCTGACGGCCACCGGCAGACGGAACCGAACGATCCCGACGAGGTCGTCCAACGCAAGGCTCGGATGGAACAGATCAAAGAGCATCTCGGCGTAGCCGAGTACGCGCACGCGATCCGCCAAATCGAGCAGGGTCACCTCGAGCCGGACCCGATGACGACGTGCTGGACCTGCCAGTACGAACAACCCATCGTCGCCTTCCAACGAGTGGGCTGGCTGGTGCCACCGGCCCCCGTCAAGGGCAGATCAGGAGCGGACACACCGGTCGCTCCGCGGCCGACCCGCGTGCAGTTGGAGAAACGTGTAGCCGATCTTGAAGCGGAGATCGCCCGCCTGAAGCAGCAGTAGGTCCAGCACTCGCACACGGCCCCTCTGCGCCAGGAACTCGCTCTTGAGGCCAAGAGTCTTTCGAAGCCGGAAGCTGCCTTCAGTCCTCCGGCAGGTCGGGCTGGTCGATCGACGCCGCATTCTTCGGCCGCTTCACGCTGATGACGACGTCTTTCCCGGTGTACTTCTTGATCAGGAAAATCAGGTTCTGGCCATCGACGAGCTGCATGCGTCCGTGCTCGTACGCCTTCTGGCGGCCGCCGGGGGTGAACCATGAGGTCGTGACCAGGATTCCTCGTCCCGCCTTCTTCTCCTCCATGGCGCCGGCCAACTCGCGAATGTGATTGACCCCGACGACGTTCTTGTAGTGCTTGGCCTGGATGATGGTGACCCCGCCGACGAACGGGTCCGGGTTCTTGACCACCGCGTCGACCCCGTCGTCCTTGCTGGATGTCGTGGTCCAT
This sequence comes from Actinoplanes flavus, assembly GCF_017592555.1. GTDB lineage: Bacteria > Actinomycetota > Actinomycetes > Mycobacteriales > Micromonosporaceae > Actinoplanes > Actinoplanes flavus. The sequence continues at coordinate 91,180 of NZ_JAGFNS010000022.1, forward strand.
CCCTGCATGCCCATCGCCTCGAAGACCTGGCGTACGAGATGTTCGAATTCTCCATGTCCCATCTGCATGAGGTCGGGCCGGTGATCGAGTGTCGAGACGGCGTCGAGTCCTTCGATGAAGGCGAACTTGCTCAGGTCGAAGACGAGGATGGGCTCGATCGGTTTCAGCGCGTAGGGGTGCTCGGATACCCGCGCGCGAAGGTAAGGCAGACAGTCGGCCGGTTTCACATGATCCAGAACGAGTTCTTCGAAAGCGGCTCGCTCGACGTCCAAGCTGATCAGGCACGGATACTCCTGCCGGCCGGTCGCCGGGTTGATCGAGTCCACGTGCCCATTGAAGGCGACTTCCCGGAGGCGCTCGTCGGCGTCGAACAGATCTCGGATGGCCAGCAGCGTCACCTGTGCGATCACGTCGCGGTAGAGCCTCCTGATCTCCGAATCAGGCCGCTTGGTCTCGGCTATCGTGTCGGCGTTCTGGCCGCTCTGGATGTATCGGAAGGTCTTCGCCGTCGGTACGACGTCAGTCCCCGGCAGCTGTAGCTGAACCACGACCTGCTCTGCGTCGGGGTTGTAAGCGACCTCCGCGCGACGCGGGAAGTCGGGGGGAAGCAGTAACCGCGAAAGCACCTGCTCGTAGTACCGCTCCACGCTGGGCCGGTGGCGCTTGTTGAAGGCCGCGATCTCGGCGTCGATCCGGCGGTTGTGTTCCGCGCATTCCGCCTGTTCCCTGGCCATCCTCGCATCAAACGCCGCTCGCGCCTGCGCCAGATGCTTTTGCCGGTCACGCTCCTGCGCCTCCCAGGACGCCACGGCGTCGTCGAGCTGCCGTCTCGCCCGCGACACTGCCGCCTCGTGCCGTTCTCGCCCTCCGAAGATCGTCGACAGCAACCCCGGAGTGGCCGGTTCGAATTGCCGCCACTCAGGCCGTCGCGCCGGGGTCGCCAGACTCCCTGGGGCGAAGGCCGGTGCTGTGAAGGTTCGCTTGAAGCGCTGGAGGTCGATCCGCGCGTTGCGGCGAATGCCCTCGACGAGAAGCCCGTCGAGTATCGCCACCCACCGGGTGACATCGGCGGTTCTGCGCTCGGCCTCCTCCCGGCGCGAGGCGAGGTATTTCACCCGTTCGTCCCGCGCGTTGGCAGCGGCGGCACGCTGGGCCTGTTTCAGCTGGTTCTGCTGCATTCGGAAGAACTCGGAGTCACCCGATCGTCTGTTCGAAGCCATCAGCCACCCGTCCACGTCCGTGAACTCAGGCTAGCCATTACATCGATTCAGGTCGAGACTTTACGTATGCGGATCGATGCTCTCAGTCATCGTGGCCATGGAGCGGAGTCGCCTACATTCAACGATGCTTCGGTCGGCCACTTCCGGAGCTCGGCGGCAGCATCGCGAACAGGCACCATACGGTAGTGGCGTCCGGTGCGGTGTCGGATTCACACGTCGCTCGGACCGTGGCCGCCGCCGACGTCTCGGGCGGTTCGGCGGCGGATCTCCTTGATGCTGACCACGTCTCCGCTGACCGCGTCGGTAGTGTGCCAAAAGCTGAACCCGTCGGTTGAGATCTTCGACTCTGGCGCGTCAACTCCAAGCGCCTGCACCTTGACGGCGCGACCCGCTGCGGACAGCGTCGAGTGGATCTGTCCGTTGTAGCGGACCTGGCCATCGGCGAGCAACTCACCGTGATAGGTGATGCCGCGATAGTCGCCGTGGAGAGCAGCCTCTGGCCGGAGGCGCCCGGCAGCGATCATGTCCGCCACCTTGATCAGCCGTTCCCGCGACGTCACCATTGGCCGGGCTCGGCGACCGGCTGCCGGCTTGTCGCCACTCGGTACGGCGGACGGCGTGGTGATCGTGGGGCGCGGCGGCGGGTTCCCCTCGGTGCCGGCGGGGAGAACGGGCTGGCCTACCGGTGTCGGGAAGTCGAAGGTCGCGCGGGCCCGGACCAGACTGGTGCGGATCTCGTCGGCGGTCAGCCGCGGCAGACGCCGGTCGAGCATGGCGACCAACTCGGGCGCCGGCTCGGTCCCGCTGAACATGCTGGTCAGCTCCCCGTGAACCTGACGATCGACGAAGAAGCCCTTCCACAAATCGTCGATCCGGTTGTCTCGCATGTTGTCCTTGCTCAGCAGGCTGAGCAGTTCCACGGCCCGCTCGGGGTCGTCGATGCGTACAGCCCTGAACAGCTTCTGCTCGATAGGCACGGGCGCGTGCGCGTTGTAGATCCGCCACTGCATGCCGTCGGTGAGCGCGACCCACTCGACTCCAGCGGCCGTCGCGTACGCGATCGTCTGGTTGGCCCACCGCGGCACATCCAGGTTCTCGCCGAGGCCTTTCGCCTCGATGAACAGCTTCGGTGTCCGCAGGAGAAGCAGGGCGTAGTCGACCGGGTTGTCGGTACTCCTGCGCCGATACTCGTGGGAGACCTCGTCGGGATCTCGCAGATCCCAGCCAAGCGCTTCGATGATCGGGCTGATCAGGCTCGCCTTGGTGTTCTGCTCACCGAGCCGGTGCGGATTCCGCTGGAAACGCTCCAGCCGTTCAGCGCACTGCTTGACAACATCTCGCAGGTCGAACACCTTCACCCCCGTTTGTCGCCACGGCCACCGGATCCGTGGCGCCGCCGTTCGTGGAACTGGTGGTCGCGGCGGATCAGCGCGACGATTCTCTCGCATGACTGCGAGTCGAGGGCGACGGCGTGCCGATCGATGGCTTTGAGCAGATGTGTGGGATGGGTGCCGATGGCGTGCACTGTCGGGTTCTCGAGCCGGCCGAGGACCGCCCGATCATGCATGATCATGACCGCGGTGCGGACCGGCACGTGCAGGTCGTTGCGGGCCAGCCATTCGCCGAGGTCGGCCGCGACGTCAGTGACCTGTCGTGCCCAGCTACGCCCGCCACCGTCGACGGCCAAGCCTTTGTCGACCAGGTTGCCGTAGGAGTCGAACTTCTCGTACCACCATCGCTCGCCCACGACGTGCAGACGAATCCGGCGCCGCTTGACCTCGACCGCCCAAACACCACCAGGCCCGACCAGCACATGGTCAGTTTCACCCCGGCGGTTGCGATAGCCGCGAAGCATGATCCATGCGTCGTCCAGAACGGACAACCCGTGCTGGAGAGCCTCTTCCCCCGAAACGCCGGCCGCCTGCTGCCGCACCCGCCCATCGAGACGCTGCCGACCCGCGTCAGCGGCGGCCACACCCTGCCATGCGCGGCGGGCGCGGGCGGACGCTTGCCGCTCTTCGGCCGTGGACACCCCCAGTAGCCGCCGCCACCACGACTTGCGGCGACGGCTCGCGTCGAGATCCTGCCGGGCCCGCGAGTACGAGTCGTGCCATGCGGCCGCTGTCGTCTCAGCGTCACGCAATTGCGTAATGGTCTGATTCAACTGCTTACCGCCATGATCGGAGAGAACCAGAACCCGCATCGACAGCCTCCCCCGTGATGAACTTCGCCACGCATATCACGAGAAGTAGTTGATCCGCTACCCGCAGCTTCCGCCTTGTCGACTCCGGCCACGTAACTCGAGTCGGCGTCGCGGGTCAGCGAAAGCTCACAGTGGGCAGGTGGTCGCCGACGTAACCGATGTGGATGCGGCCGATCGGCCCCTCCGGTGTCGTCGTGGAGTGGATCCAAGGAGACGGCGCGCCAGCCCTGCTGGATCTTGGTGTGGACCCCACCTGCTGGGTCTCCGGTCGGCTATGTCGTGACGAAGTCACAATAGTTGTTTGAGTAGCCCGGAGAACTGGTACAGCTCGTCGGTCTGTTGCTCGGTCAGTGGCTGCTCGTCGAAATGGGCGATCTGGTTGCGGATGGCCCTGACCCGGTCGAGTTGAGCCACGAACTGTGCCTGGTCGACTCCTGTCCAGCCCAGTGTCGCCCAGTTGGTTTCGGCGAGTTGAGCCAGCCGCGCGTCCTGCTGATCGGTGGCCAGCAACTTGACGTAGTCACCGAACATCAGTCGCGAGAAATCGCCCGACTGGTACTTCCTACCCAGCGCTCGTACCGGATCGCCCGCCAGTTTGGGTCCGAGACACCGCCGGATGCGGAACTCGATCTCGCCGACGAGGAAGAACGGCTGGGCGAGCTTGTGGAACCGTGCCGTGATGTCGGCACCGGTGATGATCCCAGCGAAGGTGCCGTTGTTCTCCCGCACCAGTAGGTATCCGCATCGCTGAAGTTCGGGCAGGCGCGTGAAGAGTTCCTGGTGCACCTCGGCCAGTGGGAGATCGTCTCGGATCATCGCGGTGGCCAGGGTCGGCACCTCGCCCTTCTCGTAACGAGCGGCGATCGAATCCCACGTGATGACGCCCTTGAGATCGGCAAGTCCGTCGATCACCGGCAGCTGCGAGTAGTTCTTTTGACGCATCGTGTGGGTCACGGTGCTGAGCAGAGCGCTGGAGTTGACCGATTCGACGCCGTTGCGGGCCGAGGGAACATCGCCGATCTTGAACGACTGTTGAGGCAGGGTGCCGGGGAGCACCTCCTCTTCGGCTTCATCCTCGGCTTCGACGACCAAGGCCTTCGCGACAACCAGCATCTCGGTGGTGAGGCCGCATGTGGTGAACGACGGATGTGTATCGAGTCCGGCCTCGTGCAGTGCCTCTTGGATCATCGGCACGGTGTGGTGGTTGCGCACCCGGGTCCCGAACATGGTGAGAAGGTCGGAGGTGCGCAGGGACCTGCCCTTGAGTGCGAGGAGCTCCTCGCGGGTGGGGCGGCGAGAGTCCGCCATGCTCATCGGTCCGACTCGGCACGGAAGACGGTGCGCTTGCCCATGGCCTCGTTGACCAGTTCGACGAGGCGAGCGGACCGGTCGGCGTAGAAGGCGTCGAAGTCGTCCTCGTGCAATGTGGCTGGATCGATGACGTGGGTGGCGACCACATCGTCGAACCATTCGGACCTGGTGCCGGCCTCTCGGGCGAGCACCTTGAGATAGCTCGACGGTGAGCCGATGAGGCTCTTGCTCGCCCGGTAGGACAGCGGGGTCTTGTTCACGATCGAGTTGCCGCGGTTGTCGTCAGGGAAGTTGCGGGCGAGCCAGTGCTTCGGGAACACCTGCCGGATGGCGACGGCATGCTGGATGAGCGCGCTGGCCGTCAGCGGACCCTCGCTGTGGTACCAGTCGACCGCCCCTTGCTTGATGAGGAGCGCATAGATTCCCTTGTAGGCCGCGCTGTTGCGGGTGGTCAGGGTATCCAGGCGGTCAGCCAGGAACGCCGCCTCCATGATCGTGTCAGGCAGACCGGACCGTGTGGAAGACATGGATGAGCCGTATGACTCGCCCCGCACTGCCACGATGAGCTGCTCGACGTCGCGGGTGAAGCGGCTCTCGGTGGCGCCGCCGTACATCTCGCCCAGCACTCCACACCAGTACCAGCGGGTGAGCAGTTCCCGGGTGCCCGGGTCCTCCGCCTCGTCGTCAGAGAGGATCGCTCGTACCGCGGCCATCGGTACGAGCTGGGTCCGGTAGGGCAGGTCGGCGTGGCGCACGATCAGTTGTTCGCTGAGGAACTCGCCGACCCATTCGAAGGCGGTCGCGACCCGGGGCGCGATCCTGATGAAGTCCTCCAGCGGCAGGTTCAGCAGGTCGCGCCGTTTGCAGGACACCGCCATGGACGGCTTTTCCCGCTTGCGTTCCCAGGTACTGACGAGCGTGACCGCTTGCAGGAAGTCGCTGCTGCTCAGCCCGTCGTCGATGCCCTGCTCGGTGCGTCCGAACACCGGGTAGGAGGTGGTCAGGCTCTTCTTGATGTCGTGCCAGGCGTCTGGCAGCCGGTAGTAGTCGCCGTGGGCCGACTCGTAATCGCTGTCTCCGGCATAGGTGGCGGTCAGCAGTTCGAACACGTTCAGCGGAACCCCGCCGGTGTTGACCCGCTCGAACACCGAGCACACCGCGTCCTTGGTGGTCGTGGCAGCCAGCTTGATCATCGGGATCTGGAAGGACCGGACGTTGTGTAGGATGCCCTGCTCGAATTTGGCCCACAGGTCCCAGTTGGTCTCGTCCATCAGGACGAACTCGCGCTGCCACGCGGTGACCTTGTTGCCGTCGAAGACGATGCTGAGCGGGAAGTGCCTCGCCTGGCATTCCAGCGTTCGACTGCTGAGGTCGAGTTGCACCCGGCGGGCGAAGTCGGAGCGCAGGACCCGATCCTTCGGCACGGACACGATGGCCTCGTCGCGGTCGGTGGACGATCCGACGGCCTTGGCGATGTCGACGTAGTACCAGCGCTCAAGTTCCCGACCGCGTTCGTCGGTGGTCCGCACCGGCTGGTCGAGATGCAGAGCCTGGTACAGCGAGGTGAGGCGCTGCTGACCATCCAGCAACAGGAGATCGGGAGCGGTAGACCGGCCGGACTCCGCACCGGTGAGCGCGCGCGGCCTGAATGGCTTCTTGCCGCCGGTTTCGAGGGTCATGACGACGCCGAGCGGATAGTCGAGGGTCACCGTCGCGATCAGCTCACGGATGCGCTGGTCGTCCCACTTCCATTCACGCTGGAAATCGGGAAGTTGCAGCGCTCCCGTTTCGATATCCGCCAACACCGTCTGCAACTTCGGGCTATCAAGAGCCACCGCGTGTTCCCCCTGGCATCATCTGGTGAGCAGCCATCGAACGTATCGATGGCCGCCACCGCGTGTCAATGCCGTAATTCCATAGTGGATGTTTGATCATCGGCGTTCGCCGGCAGTCCAACCAGGGACGCCGGGATGAACGGGCTGCGGTGGCCGTGCCAGAAGACCGCAAGGTCGTCGCGGGCACGCGTTGCCGCGACGAACAGCCGGGAGCGGTCTCGGGCGCGTTCCTGCTGGTGGCGCTTGGCGTCGGTGTCCCGGTATCGGTCGATAGCGCGCCGCGGGACGAGGCCGTCGCTGGCGCCGGCAATGATGACGCGCTGGTACTCCAGACCCTTGAACCGGTGCATGGTCCCCACGTGGACCCCGTCGGGGCGGGCCGGGCCGTCCGGGCCGATCTCCACGGCTTGGATGCCGTCATCGGTGAGCCACTGGATCACTTCAGCGACATACTCCCTGGTCGGGACGCAGACAGCGGCGGAGCCGTCGGACGTGTTGGTCCAGGCGCGGAGTTGCCCGATGATCAGTTCGCGTTCCTGGCCCCACGTCGGCGCTCCGCGGAAGACCGGGGGTGCGCCGTGGAGCAGGGAGCGGTAGCCGTTGAGGGTGTCGGTGCCGCCGTCCAGGTCGTCGTAGGTCTCCCCGGTGAGCAGTTGGGTCGCGGCTTTCAAGATCTCCCGGGTGGTGCGGTAGCTGATGGTGAGCCGAGAAGATCTGCGGCCCCGGATGTTGATGCCTACGCTCGACAGCGCGACCTGGTTGTCGTAGAGGCGCTGGTGGGTGTCTCCGACGATGAACATGTCGTCCGGGCCGATAGGGGTCATCGCGCGCAGGAGACGCCAGTGGGTAGGGCTGAGGTCTTGGGCCTCGTCAACGACGATGTGCTGGTAACGGTAGCGCAGGGTCTGCCCCGCCGCTGAGGACTCGTCTTTGGCGGCGAGGATGCGTGCTTCCCGGTCGAGTTCGAGGCGGGCTGCGCGGGCGGCGATTTGGCGCCAGGTCCAGACGCCCTCGCTGTCGAGCTGTTTGGTGAAGCGCTCGGTGAGCTGCCAGATAGCGTCTCGCTGTTCGCGGGTGACGGATTTGCCACGGCCTACACGTCGCGCGCGGAAGTATTCGTCGCGGGTGGTCGCGGCTTGGCCGAGGATGACGTGTGCCCACTCCGCGTTGAGGAACTCGGCATCGAAGCGTCGCTCACCGAGTTCGAGCAGGAAGGCGTTCCAGCGCTTGAGAGCCTCGGCCTCGTTGATGACGCGGCGTTTGGTGTCGGTGCCGGCCTCGTTGACGACGCGATTCGCGAGTTTGTCGATGTTCACGATGTCGACGCGGGCGCTGAGGTCGGCGCCGGCCAGGTCGAGTAGCCGGGCCCTCAGATCGGCGGCGAGGTTCCGGTTGAAGGTGGTCAGCAGGATGGGCTTGTCCTTACCGGCGTTGAGGCGCTCGGCGAGGTATTTGACCCGGTGCAGGGCGACGATGGTCTTGCCGGTGCCTGGTCCGCCGCTGACCCGGGCCGATCCTGGATAGGGATGGTTGACGACCTTGCGCTGGGTGGGGTGCAGGAAGACCTGCCACCGGGCGAAGGATTCGGCCAGGATGGCCTGCAGCGCGGAGTCGTCGGTGGTGACCTGGGTGGCGGGGTTGGCCGAGGCGGCCACCCAGTCCTCGGTGTCGACGGGTGCGTCGGCCTTGACCGGGGTGGTGACGAGGTCCAGTACGTCGTCGAAGGTCTTGCCGTCGTTCAAGGCGAGCAGTACGTCGGCTGTCAGCGCGGGAACGCAGTCGGCGAAACGCAGCAGATCGTCGTCGGTGAGCAGCCGGCGGATGCTGGGGAGCAGGGGCTCTGCCACGCCGAGGTCGGTGAGTTGCTCGTCGGTGTACGAGTCGAAGAGCGCGGGAGTCTTCGCGGCCTCGGGCGGTACGGCCGCCGGGTCGTCGGCGGGCAGGAGCCGGCCGACAATGCTGTTCCCGACTGCGGCGAGGTCGATGACCTCGATGCCTCCGGTGACCCGGTTGATCTGGTACGAGTACCGGTCGAGATCGTCATAGACGTCGCTGCGGTGTCGGACCGAAACCAGGAGGAAGTGCTGGTCACCCACATTCAAGAGGATGGCGCGGTAGGCGTCGGTGACGCGTGCGGAGTACAGCCGGGAGCCCTTGAGCTGCTTGAGCCAGAGGCCGCGGGCATTCGGGTTCTGCCGGAACTTGCTCTGGAAGTTGTAGACGGCGCCGGCATCGGCCCGGGACAGGGCCAGGATCTCCTTGTCAGCTCGATCCAGGATCTGCAGGATGACCGGGCCTCGACTGGTTGCGGTCACTCTTCTCCTTTGTTGACCAGGGCGGCGAGCTCGTCGACATCCCACTCTTTCGCCGGGCGGACGTGCCATCCTTCATCGGCGAAGGCGGCGTCTCGGTCCTGCTCCTCGATCTCTGCCGCCGGGCCGTGCAGTCGCTGAACGACGGCGATCCGCAGCCTGGGCCAGGCGAAGTCGGCTTGCCACCCGGCATCGTTCAGTTCGTACCCGCTGACGGGTGCCGGGACGTGTCGCTGGATCAACCCGCGCAGCAGGCTCTCAACACCGGATTCCTCTAGGTCAGCCAGCTCGACGACACGCTGCCAGGCTGGATCGGGTTCGTCGCTGGGTGAGGTGGCTGCGGGCGCTGGTTCGGTGCTGCGCCCGAGCCACGTGGCGGTCTCGTCGTCCAGCGGTTCGGGTCGGTGGGCCGCGATGAGGCCGGTGCCTTCGGCCGCGTACAACAGCGTCGGGTCGAAGGTGCCGAGGAGCGTCTTCGCCAGTTGCGCGGCGTCACCGTCGCCATCGGCGAGGAACTGGATGATGTTGCCCCACCACAGCCAGGCCGCCCACCGGCGCTTGTGCTGCGGATCGGCGCTCAATGTTGCGGCGCGGTCGTCGATGATCGTGAAAGCCGACCAGACCGGGCGGCGGGGGTCGGTCCGCTGGTCGAGGATCAGCACCAGTGGGCAGCCGTTGGTGTCGTCGGCACGGGCGACGATGATCCGGCCACCGGTCACGGGGGCGGGAATCGGTTGACCGTGTACTGCCGCGGTTACTCTGGCCGTGATCCCGGTGGAGTCGCTGGAGACCCGCTGGTTGTCGGGCTGGCGGAGCAGCCCGGCAAGGGTGGCTTCGGCTCGGGAGCGCCACAGGTCCAGGTCAGGGTCGCGCAGGAACTGCAGGAGCAGGTCGATCGGGTTGGCCCAGACGAGGTCGTTGAGCTGCTGGGGGTCGTTGCCGGTCCGCTGACGGTAGAGGTCGCGTGCTGCCTGCTGCGCCAAGCCCTGGTAGGGCGGCCACACCGGGTCGTGGCGGATCTCCGTGTTCCGCCAGGACCGGACGTCGTCCCAGGTCAGAGCGAAGACATGCAGGTCATGAGCGCGGAGCCGGGTGCGCTTTATCGTGTCGTCGGCCAGTCGGTTCCTGCCGGGTGGCGGGCTGGCGTGGTACTGGTAGCCGTCGAGGTAGACGGCGACCTCCTGCGCGGCGGCGTCGAGGCGTTTGAAGTGCACGTCCGGGCGGGTGCCGGTGATGGTGTTCTGCAACTTCATCCGCCAGTGCACGACACGGCCGTCAGGTGCTTCCAGGCGGAGGTCGGCGAATCGCGCGCCGTCTGTATCTGCGCGCCGGGTCAGCCGTACGCTCGGGTCCTGCTCGGCCCAGGCGATGAGTTTGTGCAGGAACTTGCGCTCCAGCTCGCTCTCGACCAGCGGCGTCAGCGAGATCTCGTCAGCGGGTCCGACGTCGGTGGAGATCTCCCAGTTGTCGAGGAGCTGGCGCAGGATCTCCAGCGCCTCGTCCCGGCTCATCAGCGGGAATTCGTCATCCCTGGCGAATCGCAGCAGGCAACGGTGGCACGCTTTGCGGCCCTCCCGGTTGCACTCGCACGTCGTGATCGCCTCGACTGCGGTCTCCAGCACCTTCTTGAACTCTTCGTCGGCGGACAGACGGTGCAGGTAGCCGGTGCCCGAGGGCTGGGTGTCGTAGACGACCAGGAACTGGCGGACGTTGTCGCTGTCGCGGTCGGCCATCGGCGCCCGGACCACCCGGAGATGGTCGGGTTCACCGCCGTACTTCACGGTGATGCCGAGCATGAGTGCCGCGGCGAAGGACACGACGCGCTCGTCGACGAGCGCCGTGGCGGCGGGGATCAGGATCCGCAGCGCTTCGGTCTCCAACTCGTGCACCAGCAGCAGCGGCGTGTGTTTGGCCGTATAGGGCGACCGACGGTGCCGGCACCAGGGCTGATGGTGTTCGGTGCCTGGGACGTTGCCGGTGGGCGCGGGACCGGCACCGGAGACCGGGTCGGAGCCGGGAAGGTTCGTAGCGGTCGGCGGCGGGCCGTCCGCGGTCGTGCCGCCACAGTCCATGCAGGCATAGAACGGGTTGAGCCGCACCGTATCGCCCACGAAGGGGTCGGTGGCCGGCCGGTCGAAACGGGCGGCACCCAGGTTGAACTCGCGGATCTTCGCGTGCCGGGTGTAGTCGACGCCGAAGGTGACCTTCGAATGCCGCCACGGATTCTCGACCGTCGGGATGTCCACCGCGAAGGTGGTGGTGTAGCGGCGTTGGGTCCGTTCGTCGGTGTCGTCCCGGATGCGGGCGTCGTCACGGCGGTCCCGGGAGCGCACGACGGTCGGACGCAGAACGTAGTGCAGGCAGCCGGCGTCCGCGATGGCAGGTGTCCTGCACCGGAGGCAGGCGCTGGTGTCCGCGACGGCGTTGCTCGTGCGTACGTATCCGCAGGATGGGCAGATGCGCCACCGCTCGTACAGGGGCCGGTCCGGGCGTCCGATTTCCAGGCCGTCGATGGTGTGCCGGTATCCGCGCACGTAGTAGGTGTTGCCCGGGGCTAGCTCGACCAGCGCGGTACGTGCGGGCCGCGAGTATTCACGCAACTCACCGCCGAACCGGCGATCGCCGTCCTCGGTCGAGTTCTCCCAGGTGAGGGTGGCGTCGAGCAGCGTCCTGGAATCGATCAACGAGTAGTTGGGCAGCAACCCGAACTCGACCATCGTGGAGTGCGCGCTGGCACCGCCGATCTCACCGAGCCGGTCACCGACCGCTTTGCGTTCGGCCCTGAGTCCTCGCAACTCCCGAGCCTGGGACGGATCCGACGCGATGAGGCCGCCCATCGCAGCGTTGATGGCATCCTTGCGTCGGCGCAGACCGGCGATCCGTTCCTCCCAACTCACCACGAACTCGGCGATCGCCGCGGCGATCCCGTCGGTGGCGAACGACTTCAGCTCGCTGGCCGCTCCTTCGCTCACACCTCCGGCGAAGAGGGCCAGAAAGTCTGCGACCAATCGATCGCCTTCGGCGATCGCGGTGTTCACCAGGTCGTTGAGCCAGCCGGTGTCACCGAACAGCACGGAGGCGTGTCGCGGCATCGGAGCGACATCCGCCAACCGGTCCCGGGCGGCGAGATCGATCAGGTACGCCAGGTACTGGCGGCGGAGGAGGGCGATAGCGGACAGATAGCAGCCAGGTGGTCGGATCTGGCCGGCGATCATGTCGCGTGGCTCGTTCAGGTAGTACCGGTCGCGTTCGCGCCGGCCCACAAAGGTGAGCACCAGTGAGTTGCCGCTGGTGCGCCCGGCTCGGCCGGCCCGCTGCACGTAGTTGGCCGGCCCGCGGGGCAGCGAACCGAGAATCACGGCAGAAAGGTCACCGATGTTGATGCCCAGTTCCAAGGTCGGCGTACACGCGAGGACGTTCGGATCGGTGTACCGCTGCTTCTCTCGCCGGAACGCCGCTTCGACTCCCTCACGCTGGGCGCGGGTGAGCATGCCGGTGTGCTCGGCGGTCACCACCCGGAAGACGCCGCCGCCGAGGTAGAGGCGCCGGTAGTAGTCACCGGCGGCGTTCTCGTCCCGCGCCGCGACGAACCGTCCGACACACCGGTACCGCAGGCACCGCTGACCGACCCAGTCGGAGACCCGGGCGGGCGGTACGGTCTGCTCCCACGCACACGAGTCGCAGCGCACCCCGGCGTCGGCTGCTTCGGCATCGCTGAGCCGGATCAGTTTGATGTGACCCGGCTGCAAGCCGTAGACGACCGTCGAGCCGTCGACGATCGTCCGCGATGCCAGCACCCCTTCCCGGGCCAGGACCGCCAGGAGTTGCTGCAGGTACCGGTTGGCCTCCGCGCGGGACAGGTGCAGGCAGCGCATCACCCAGTCCTCGTACCAGTTGTTCGCCGCGGAGAGCACGTCGAACTCACTGTTGCGGCCTTTCGGCGCGGTCATCGCGAACGCCGGCGCCGACTTGCCGTGTGGGAAGGCCGGCATCCCGTCCGGGCGACCGCCCCACACCTGCCAGCGTCGACCGCCCTGGTGCACGAACGGCTCCAGCCAGGTGTGCCGGACGCCGCCCCGAATCCGCAGCCGTTCCAGCAGGCCACGAACCATCGTGGCGAACACCGCGTCGTCGGGCAGCGAATCCAGCGTGAGTTGTGGACCGCCCAGCAGAACGTCCCGGCACAGACCCACGACCTTGGGCAGATCGTCGATCACTACCTCGACCGCCGCGGTACGGGTCAGCTCCAGAGTCCGGCCCTGACGGGACCGAAGCCCGATGTCCATGATCGTGGCAAATGCCAGCCGTTCCCCGATCAGTCGCCAGGTGTCCCGGTCGGCCATGCCGCCGGAGAGCAGCGCATCGACTCCCGGATCGTCGTGGAGGTCAGGCGGGACGACCGCGGCCAACGTAGCCGGGTCGCTGGCGGCCTGGATCACGTCGGCGATGACGTCGTTGAGGCGTGTCGGAACACCGGGGGTCAACTGGTTGACCAGTAAAGCCCGGAGCGAGAAGTTGTACGACCGGTTCGCGACGAAGCCTGCTCGGTGCGCGGCGTCCTGCACCGAGTCGTTGAACAGCAGCGTCTTGCGCTCGTTGTCGACGAGTTCGCCGCCGGTGAACAGCTGAGTCACGGCGACCGAGGCGAGACTGGCCAGGCCGGCGCCGAGGAACCGGATGCCGTCGTCGAGCCCGCAGGCCGGGCACCTGTCGGTCTCGGCGTCCCGGTCCCGGTACAGGTCGCCGAGGACAACCACGCCGCCATCGGCTACGCCCGCCCGATCGGCTCCGGGATTGAACGGACGAATCCGAATACCTGACGCTTCAAGAACCAGAAGCCCTTCGCCGGAACCGCCCTGGATCTCCTCACCGGTCGCGGCGATCAACGCGCGGACCCGGCGCTTGTCCCGTCCGACGCTGGCCCGGTAAATCTTCTCCGGCTCGCCGATCAACTCCTCGGGATCGCGCTCCGGTGAGATCGCCGACCAGCCCGATCGGCCGCAGTGCCGGCAGTAGATCGCGGGCAACAGCGAGTACCGCCGGTCCGCGACCACCGAGTCGGCGTCGGAGGTCTCGGTCTCGGCACCTCGTGGGAGTTCACCGGACCAGCCGAACGCGGGCCTCGTTGCGACCGCCCTCAGCAGCCGGGACACCACGCGGACCCACATGTGCGTCTCGACCGCCAGCAGCGGAAGGTCAGGCGCCTCGGGCCGCCGCGCCATCGACAACAACGCCACGAAACGGGCCAGCGCGGTCGCCGCTACCTCTGGCTCCACCCGGAACGCTCGACCCCACGAGTACGCGCCTTCCCGCGGCACCAGCTCCAGGATCTCCGCGAAAGTCTGCGGCCGATCGCCCAGAACGCGCAGCACCGCCTGGGTCAGGATGTGTTTCCGCAGACCAGCGCCGAGTTTGACCGGCGTCAGATCATCGTTCCCGAGCACCGCCCGCGCGATCGCTCGCATGGCCGCCGGATCCCGTGACGGGTCCGGGAACGCCGCGAGCTCCGCTGGTTCCGGAAGCGGAAACCCAAAATCGATTTCTTTCAGTACGTCGTCCGCAGCGGCCCGGGACTCGCCGATCACCGCGTCCTTGTCGAACTCGGTGCCGAACACCTGTGCGGCAACCTCACGCAGTTTCCCGGTCGCGTCGCTGTTTCCCAGGGTCGCAGATGTGGCGACCGGGCAGATGTCGCCCAGCGGCTGCCCCGGCCGAGCCTGCCCGGTCACTGCGGCCAACCGGCGCAGCAGCATGGCGACGTCGGTGCCCTGGGCGCCGTCGTAGGTGTGGAACTCGTCGAGCACCACAAACGCCAGACTGGGCTCCTCCCACAGCTTCTTGTCCTCGGAACGCTGCAGCAGGAGGTCGAGCATCTTGTAGTTCGTGATGAGAATGTCGGGCGGGTTGTCGCGGATCTCGTACCGGCTGGTCATGACCGGTGTCTGGGACATCTCGGCGACATCGCCGATGTATAGCCCGGCGGTCACCTCAGCCAGGGCGGGCTCCTCAGCGAGCAGCTTCTTCAACCGCAACGTCTGGTCGCTGGCCAGGGCGTTCATGGGATAGAGCAGGACAGCCTTCACTCCCAGCCGGCCCTCGGCCCGTGCCCGGCGGCAGTGATCCAGGATCGGGTACAGGAATGACTCGGTCTTGCCCGACCCAGTGCCGGTAGTGACCAGGGTGGGCTGAGCCAGCCCGTCGACCGTGCTCAACCGGGCGAACGCCTTGGCCTGGTGCTCGTAGGGCGAGAAGTCTGCTGGCAGCCAGCCGAGCGGCGACCGCCACCTCTTGCTGACCTTGCGGAACGGCATCCGCACCCGCAGGTACGGGCCCCGGAAGATGCCCTGCTCGGGGTGGTTGAGGAACCCGGCGAGCGCCTCCCGAACCCCGGTATCTGCGAGCGCGAACGTGGTGGTCAGGTACTGCGTCAGCGTGTGCCGGAGACTTTCCGCAGCCAGTGTCGGCCTCACGGCCGCCACCCCACTTTCTTAGCCGCCTCCAGCCGGGCAGTGAACACCGCGTGCGCCTGCCGCATCTCCTTCGGCCGGTCAGCCTTGAAGAACGGCGCGGAGTACCCCTCCGGCGGCAGCACTCGGTCCGGTTCCTCCAGGTGCGCCATCAGTTGCACGAAGTGCTCCTTGGTCTGCCCGTACCCGTACTGGTTGTAGTTCCTCGCGAGCCTTCGCCCATTGACGTCGAACCACATCTCGGATTCGTAGTCAACCAGTTGAGGGAAACGAGACAAGTAGATGGCCACAAGTTGGTCGGCGCTGATGCCTAGCCAGGCGGCAACTAGGGCATCGATCTCGACGAGTGCCGACCTCCGCTCACGCTCAGTCCTGAGTGGGGTCACGCTGTCCCATTCGGGCCCGACATCATGCAGCGGAGGCATGCTTTCCCAAGAAGCCGCCCACCCCTCGGATGTCTGCCACTCCGGGTCGAAAAGCTCGCGCCACAGGCCTGTGTAGGCCGTGGTCAGGCAGTTCAGCCGTAGGGTCCGGAGAAGCAGTGCCGAGGCTAGTGGATGATCGGTCTGAGGCGCTGGCATCGTCTTGGCATCGGAGACATCGAGGTGTGGGCGGCCAGCGATCCGGAGCGCATAGTCCATCGGCAGCGCAGACCAAAAACCCGCGACGAGAGCAGTCGCCTTGGCCGTCGGCAAGGCCATTGTTCGAACTGCATGAATGTGAGCGGGCCCCGGAGGAACGAGAGCGACGAAGAGGCTTCGCTCTGTCGAGTCCGGAATCATCTCCCGCCATGCCACCCGGTAGAAGTCGGTGTACGGGCGGCTCGCGATCTGGCTGAGGTACGCCTCGACCTGGTCGGTGCTCGGGTAGGATCCAGAAGCGCCGAGAAGGTCAGCCTCAGCCGCCTCCACAGCAGCAGCCGATTCCCGCAGCTCACGAAGGCGATCGTGGTCCGTCCATCGTTCCTGTACGGCAAGGTACCGATCGCGGTCACACGCACGGATGTAGTCGGTGGTGGCGATCGCGTCCGCCGGCAACGAAACCAGATCGATGGGCTTGTCGGTGTGAAGAGTGTGCGGTGGCTGCTTCGCCATGGGCGTGGCCACGGCGAACTGTGGCCCGCGCAGCACCACATCCCGCCAATCGCCCGGCTCAGCAAACTGAGCGCGAATTAACCCTGCGGCCTTCCCGCCGGACTCGTTGTAGCCGCTGGCTATCGCAGGTTCCATCATGCCGAGGCGATGTTCCCAGGCGGCGAGCGCAGCGACGGCCGTCTGCTCAACAGTGGTCACTGTATAGAGCAGTTTAGTTTCTGCTAGAGGGACGTTCGTATCCGCCGTAATCCGACGCCAGAGAGTGAGCACGTCTGCGTCGACGTGCACCAGACGCGAGCGGTGCGGCCGCAAATCCCAGTAGCCGTTGTACTTGATGACAGGCGCATCGCCCGAACCGTCGTGGTCGATCGAACCGATGAGGGTAGTTGGATCAAAAAGCCAACAAATATGGTCGAACCCGATGACCTTCGGTGCACCGTAGATGTTGACCGAGAACGGCCGGTTCCAGTTGATGTCGGGAAAGATAAGCCGCCGGTTCAGGAAGTGGGCGTGCAGTCGCAGATGCGAGTAGGTGGCCGCTCGCAACTTCCCGTCGTTGGTACCCACTAGGTGACCGTCCTGGTGGATGAGGCTGATGACTCCGCCTCGTCCAAGACTATTCCAAGTTCGGCACATGAACGCCTCGTACAAGTCCGGCTGGGTTCCCGCCAGTAGCGGGTACGTCGAAGTTGCCCCCAGGAAAGCGATGACTCCGGAGCTCACCGCCAGCTCGTTCAGGAATTCACGCTGCTGCTGCAGGTCTTCCAAGTGGGTTGCTTTACGCTCACGCCAGATTTCGGCCGGCGGAGAGTCTTCGAGTTTGAACCAGGGGTCGCGTTCGGCCATGACGCCGCCCTCGTCCCAGCGGGGACGAACCCAGGGCGGGTTGCCGACCTGGAGGTCGAAGCCGCCGTTGGCGAAGACCTGGGCGAACTGCAACTCCCAGTGGAAGAAGCCTTGCTGAGCGGCGATCTCCTCGACGACGCGTGCCCAGGGGAACCGTTCAGCAACCCGGGTAGGCGTCTCCATCCCGGTCCACCGGAGCAGTTCGTCCTCGTACTCCTCAAGGGTTTCAAGGTTGTGGAAGGTGGCGACGAACGAGTCCTCCGGGACGTCTTGGGTGCCGAGCAGGGCTTCGCAGAAGTCGAGCCAGTCATCGAGACGCGCGAGGGGCACCTTGCGGGCGAGCCGGAGCGTGATCCGTTCCTCGCTGAGCTTCAGCTTTTTCGGCTTGCTGGCGGAAGGCAGAGTGAGCTGCTCGGGGAGGCCGAGTTCAGCGAGGCCGAATAGGGCACCGTCCGCCCACACGTCGACGAGGGGATCTTCCTCGGGAACGAGCTTCTCCTCGATCCGGGAGACGGATGTCGCGGATTGTCCGTACTCGGGGGCGGTGCCGTCGAGGAGGTTCGCGTGTTCCAGGGGCCAGAACCAGAGGGCGCACCAGGCGTCCATCAGGGTCTTGAGCCGCCAGTACGGCGCGCCGACGGCTTCGAGCGCGGCGAGGATCTCCTCGCGAAGAGCCGAGTCGTCCGCGTCCGGAAGGCCGGTAGCCCCCCAGACTTCGATGTGACGGCGGATCTTGTCCTCGGACAGTTTGATGCGCTGACGGACCAGGTCCCAGAACATCTCGACTCGGCCAGCAAGTCCTTCCAAGCGCCGGGCATAGGATGCCGCTCTTTTGGTGTCCGGGTGCAGGATGCCTCTACGCCAGTCACGAAGCCGCGCGGCGTCTTCGGTGGCCCAGGTGCGGGCTTCCTTCTCCTTGGCTACGGTTCCCCAGCCGTCGGCCGGGAGGAGGAAGTGGTGGATCTCCCCGCTGGGTAGCTTGCCGTCACGCAGCGGGCGTTCCTGCGGTGCGGCGCTGAGCCAGGCGCGCTTGGCCAGGTCCTTCTTCGGGTACGTGCGGCGGCCGGCGCCGATGAGGGAGTTGCCGTGACGTAGGTGGAGGCCGAACCACGGTGCGCGGAGGCCGGCGTGCATGACGTTGAGCCAGATCGACACTTCGGCCAGTTCGACCGCCATCTCGTTGAGGTCGACGCCGTAGCAGTTGTGCAGCGCGATGTACGCCTTCACCTTCTGCAGCTCGGTGGCGTACTGCTCCGGGTCGAGGCTCTGCTCTTCCCGTTCCTGTACTCGCCGTAGGTACTCAGCGGCGACCTGATTGATCGCCTCGTTGAGGAACGCACCGGAGCCGAGGGCCGGCTCGCAGATCGTCCAGGTGAGTACGTCCTCGGGGCGTTGTGGTGGGTTCTCCTCGATGAGCTGCTTGAGCGCCAGCTTCACCGTGACCTCGGTCAAGGACGGCGGGGTGTAGTACGAGGCGCTGGTCTGCCGGTCACGGCCGGCGAGCCGGTAGACGAAGTTGCCGACCGGGTAGTACACGCGGTCGCGGCGGCCGTCCTCGTCGACGCGGGTGACGAAGACTTCGTCGGGGAACGCGTGGACGGTCGAGGCGCGGATCATCCAACTGCCGTCGCTGGCGTCGCCGCCCTTGGCGACCTCGTACAGATCCTCGTCCGCGATGAAGCCGGTGTAGGACATCAAGCCTTCGTAGACGGCGCCGAGGTGGCTGATGCCGAGTTGGGCGTACGAGATGAAGCCGCCGCGCTCCTTCTTGTTGCCGCGGGTGAGCATGAGCAGGCGAAGGACGGTGTGCAGGGTGGCGTTGCGGAGTCTCGTGTCGATCGTCCGGGCGTCGGGCTCGTCCGGATCGTCGTCGGGATGGGTGAATGCCTCCGGCCCGATGTGCTTGATCGCGCCGTCCAGGAAGAGGTTGGAGCGCAGCGGCTCGAACCGGATGCTCTCGCCTTCGCTCGTGGCGTCGGTGACCTCGTCGGTGCCCCGTTCCCGGTAACCGTTGTTGACCTTGTGGAACAGTAGGTCGAGTGACTCGTACAGATGGAAGCCGTTCGCGGCGGCCTCGCCGACCAGTGGCCGGGTGACCAGGTCGCCGAGCCGGGCGAGGCTGTAGCCCTCCATGTACTCGGGATAGTCGACCGGCAGCACGCCGAGGTCGGGCCGGGCTTCGGCGTAGAGCAGGAACAGGATGCGGTAGAGGTAGCGGAGAGCCTCACGGGCGAGGGACCGGCCGAGTTCGGCAGGCTCCATGAGTTGCTCGGGGCGAACACCGGCCTGGGCGATTCGCGCCAGGACCTCGTTCGCGATGTGCTCGACGGACAGCCGGATGCCTTCGCGCAGTTCGGAGGAGACCCCGACGGCGTTCTGGCGGGAGCCGGCGACGAGACCGGCGAGCGGTTCGGCGCCGCCTTCCGGTGGGGGCCGAAGGGCGTCGGCGCTGAACAGTGCGGCGATGACGTCGAGTTCGCCGGCGTTCCGGGTGTCGTTGCGGGCGTACGCGGAGTCGAGCGCAACGGCCAGGTACCGGCGCTCGCCCCAGGTGAGCCGGTCGGTGAGGACAAGGACGCCACCGCACAGGATCAGCACGTAGCGGGGCGGGTTGTGTTCTGCCCCGAACAGCCAGCCGGCGAGTGCGAATCCCGCCTCGATGCGTTCCCGTCGGTCAAGGTCGAACGGGTGGCGGAGCCGGCCGGCGTCCTCGTCGGGGTCGACGACCTCATCCGGGTCGGTGGCCCAGCCGCACTCGATGGCCACGATGCCAGGTTCGGCGTGCGCGACGAGTACCTCGTACTCGTGGTTGGCACGTTCCACGGTGATCGGCACCGGTTCGCGGTGCGTCGTGCCAGGTTCCAGGTAGCCGAGACGGGTGAGGATGGTGGTGTGCAGGTCGTGCAGGATGGTGCGGCGTTTCTCCGCGTCGCCGAGGTCGGCCAGGTCGGTCTTGGTGTCGAGGTAGTCGCGGCGTAGAGCGCGGATGCCGACCCGAGGGGTCAGCCGGCCGTCGCTCTCCTCCTTCGCCCATCTGGCGAGCAGTCCCTCGTCCTTCTTCTTCAGGTCACGCGGGAGGACTTCGGCGAGGTAGTACGCGGACAGGTATTCGCCGCGGTTGGCGATCGCATCGAACGTCATCGTCCCTGTCCCCCTCTGTCGGTCGGGGCGACGAGAACGGCCAGCAACCGCAGTAGCGGCTCCCCGTCGGTCGCCAACCGTCCGATCAGTTCCTCCTGCTCAGCCACCGTCGCCTCGACCGCGCGCTTGCGGCGGGTCTTCTGGCCCGCACTCGTCTGGTCGTCGTCGAACAGGCTGCCCTGCACCCACCGTTGAAGCTGCTGGCGGTAGTCGCGGATCGGCTTCTCTGCGATCAAATCCCAGCGCTGCCGCTCGCCGGCCAGGTGGACGCGCGCGGCGGCGATCGCGGCCGGCACCGATTTCTGGAGGTGCTCCAGGTCGAGGGGCGACAGCGGGTTGGTCATCTCTGGACCGACCTGCCCTGCGGCGAGAGCGTCGGACAGCGGCCTGATCGCGGGTTTCCCGTCGAGGCCACTCACTGCCATCCAGTCGACCACGGTCGGTTGCCCGAGACGGTTGCAGTAGACACCTTGGACCAGGTACGTCGGCTCCTCCACGTCCGCGATCAGCACCGGGGCCTGCTGGCGGCCGAGCCGGAGCAGAACCTTGTCGACCAGCCAATCGACCATCGGGTGCACGTCGCTGACGAAGGTGACGTCCGGCCATGCGGTCTTGCTGAGCCGCCGTGCCTGCCCAAGTTTCTCCTGGGCGAGGTGTCGGTCGAAGGTGACCCGCAGTCGCAACCCTCGCTCGGTGCGCTGTGCCGCGAGATAGGAACGCGGGAGGTCGGACAGCCGGGATGTGAGATCCGGTGGGACGTCGAAACTGAGCAGACCCGGCTCACGACGCAAACCGATGGAATCCTCGGCCGCATCGAAGACCTCGGCCAATGCCTGGTCGACGAAAGCCTCGGTGCTCTCGAACAGAGTCGGGATGCTCGCCTTGGGCGGTGTCGGGCTGGTCGGAGTCTCGCCCACGCCGCCCAGCAGGTCGGCCAGCACGTCACGTTCCTCGACCGCCTCCAGCGACTGTTCGACGGTCTTGCCGGCCAGCAGGTCCTGGACGAGACGGCGTTCCTCTCGTTCCGGAAGGTACTCACCGGTGACCGCTTCGGCGGTGCCGAGGCTCCGGTGCGCTGCTTCCTCTCGTTTGAGGAGGTGTTCGGCGACCGACCGGTCGTCGAGCGTGTCCTTCGTCGCAGAGGTGAGGATCAGCGCGTCGAACTGTGGCTTGTGTCGCTGCCCGTACCGGTCGATTCGACCGTTGCGCTGCTCGATCCGGATCAGGCTCCACGGCAGGTCGTAGTGGACCAGGTGGTGACACTGGGTGTGCAGGTTGACACCCTCGGAGGCGATGTCGCCGGTGAGTAGGACCCTGACGTCGCTGCCGGCGAGGGAGAACTCCTCGACGATCTGTTGCTGTTCGGTGTCCGTCCGCCCACCGTGCATGACGCGGATGGCGGACTTGGACAGCCCGAGGCGAGCAGGAAGCGCCTGGGCGAGCCATTCGAGGGTCGACACCCGCTCAGAGAAGACCACGACGCGGGTGCTGCTCTTCGCCCCGACGCCGATTTCGGTCAGCCGGGCGACAAGGGCCGACAACTTCGCCGAGTCGTTGTCCGACATCGCGCCGGTGAGCTTTTGCAAGCGAGTCAACGCGGCACGCTCGACGGGATCGGTGCAGCTCGACGAGCCGAGTCGGTTACCCACAGTGTCGGCCAACGCACGGTGCGAGGACAGAAACGCCTTGACCATCGTGTACGGCAGCAGGCGCCGACCCGCGCCGGTGCTGACACCGTCCTTGGCCAGCCAAGTAGTCGTCAGCTCCTGGAAGACGGCCTCTTCCGCCGGTGTGGCCTCGCAGTGCGTCGGTACCGATGGGCCTCGGTCTGCCCACTGTTCACCGATCTGGTCGCGCACCTCCGGGCTGATCTTGGTGCGACGCATGTAGACGTGGGCGATGTCCGCTGCTGTGTAGTTGTCCCGGTCAGCGATGGCGGCGGGATCGAGCAGCCTGATCAGGTCGGCGAAGGAGCGCTTGTCGCCGTTGTGCGGTGTCGCGCTCGCCAGCAGCAGCGCGTCACTGTGGGAGGCGAGTAGCCGGGCCAGCCGGTTGCGCAGGCTGGTTCCGCCGATCAGGTTGTGCGACTCGTCGATGACGACCGCATCCCACCAGACGTTCTTCAGATGGTGTTCGTACTCGGCGACCCGCTTCAGTGTGTCGATCGAGATGATGATCCGCCGGAAGTAAGTGAATGGGTTCCGGCCTGCTGGGATCTCGCGCTGGATGCGCTCAAGGCCGCTGGAGTCGAGTCGTACCAGCGGGATCGAGAAACGGGTCCACATCTCCCGCTGGAACTGATCCAGAATGTGCTGCGGGGTGACGACGAGCATCCGGTCGCCTCGGCCGCGGCGCACCAGCTCGGCGAGGAGCATGCCGATCTCCAGGGTCTTACCCAGTCCCACCACATCAGCAAGCAGGATGCGCGGGCGCAACGCGGAGAGCGCGAGTTCGGCTGGCCGCTGCTGGTAGACCAGTGGATCGGCGACGAAACTTCCGGACAACGCCAGGCCAGGCTGCGAACGTGGCAGCGGCGTCCGGCGCAGTACCGCCTCCAGAAAGAGGCGACTACGCCGGAACCTCGGTGAGTTGTCGGTCACCAGCAGGGTGTCCTCGGGACGAAGCACCTCGACGTTGTCGATTTCCGTGAAGAACGTGGCCGGCATGTCGCGCACGTACTCCGAGACCCCGATCGCCTCGATCTTCGTACCGTCGTGGTCCGTCGGGGCCGCTCGTTTGACCAGCCACTCCTCGTCGCGTACGAGGATCCGCGCTCCTGGCGGAAATGGTGACCGGGGTTCCGTGCTCATGTGTCTCGCATCCGTGATCGCTTGTGGCTATCTGTCCGGGCTCGTTAGAAAGCCGCGTCCCGGGCGTATGCGGTCCGGAGTTCGTCGGCGAGCCAGCTCACGTCCACCTCCGCTGGTTTGGGCTTCGGCGGCTCGGTAGCCGGGTCCGGTCGGTCTCCGGCATCTTCCGGGTCGGCGCGCGGATCCGACAACTCGGGCGGTACAACGATCGGTGGCGGCGCGTCGAACGTCGCCTTGATCAGGCGTCGACGAATAGCCGGCACGGACTGTCCGCTTGCCTTGGCCAGGGCGATGAGCTGGTCGTGCACCACCTTCACGCCAGGCCGGGCAGTCGGCTCGTGAGCGAGCATCAGGCCGAGAAGCGGCACCAGCTCCGGCGGCGCTCCGGTCAGGTCGGGCTGGATTACGGGGTCGCTGATGCGGTGGGCCATCACGATGCCGCCCGGCCCCGGATACAGCAGGCGCCCCGTAACCGCGTAGGCGAGCGTCGCGCCGAGTGCATACACATCTGTGGACGCGTCCAGGTCGTTCTCGGCTCGTACCTGCTCGGGTGACATATACGCCAGGGTGCCGATCCAGTGACCAGGTTCGGTCACCTGGTGGTCGGGGTCCAGGAGCACCTTTGCCAGCCCGAAGTCGATGACCTTGGGGCCGTCTTTACCGAGCAGGATGTTCTGCGGTTTGAGATCCCGGTGCAGGACGCCGGCCTCGTGAATCTTGCCCAGGCCGTCGGCCAACTGGGCGCCGAGCATGGCTGCCAGGGTGACATCCAACGTTCCCGAACGCTCCACGTGCCGCTTGAGCGTCGGCCCCTCGATGTACTCAACCGCCAGCCAGGGTGGCTCGTCATCCAGACCGGCACCCTCGAATCGCGCGACCCGGGCGCCGTACACGGTCTTTAGGTTGACGACCTCCAAGGCGAAGCGTTCCCGGAAGTCCGTGTCGTCGAGCAGCTGGCTTTTGATCACCTTGACGGCTACCCGGTCTGCCGTCGGTGAGACGCCGAGAAAGACCTGTCCCATGCCGCCGGCTCCCAGCCGGCCCACGATCTTGTAGGGGCCGACTTGCTGCGGGTCCTCAGTTAGCAAAGCCTCCATGCCACCGCCCCGCGTCCGCACTCATGGGAGGTCGAAACGTATCATGCCCCGTCACAGAAGGTCACTGCGGTTTCCTGTGGGACGGAGCTATACCAGACGTAACGGCAATTTTAGCGACGAAAAGAGCGCCTACTGAGCTTCTGGAGTCGAGGTCACTCTCATGTCCACATCGCCACTTTGGGTGATTCCTGCCGGTTCGGTCGTACTATCTAGTTAGGGCATGCGATACGGGGACGGTGGCGGGGTCGGCCCGCAGCAACGCGCCCGCCGGGAACAGGTACGACGGCAAGCAGCACGAATGTTCGCCGCCGGAGTGAGCGCACCACAGGTAGCCGCGGAGTTGGAAATCTCCACGAAGTCCGCCTACGCCTGGCGGCGGGCCTGGAAGGCCGGCGGTGAACAGGCCCTGGCCTCCAAAGGGGCACCCGGACCCGACCCAGTGCTGTCCGCCGCCCAGGTGCAGAAACTGATCGCCAAGCTGGAACAAGGCCCGGCCGCGGCCGGCTGGAACGAAGACCAGCGCTGGACCCTGGCCCGGGTCCGCACCCTCATCGGCCGGATGTTCCACCTCACCGTCAGCATCGCCACCGTCTGGGAGACACTGCGCCGCGCCGGCTACACCCCACAACAACCGATCAGCCGCGCCGCCGAACGCGACGAACAGGCCATCGAACACTTCAAGCGCTACCAATGGCCCGCGGTAAAAGAGTCGCGCGCAGGCTGGGCGCGTGGATCTGCTTCGCCGACGAATCCGGCATCTCGCTGAGACCAGCCCGGGCCCGCACCTGGGCCCGGCGAGGCAACACCCCGATCGTCACCGTCGCCGGCCGCGGCGGCCGCAAACTCTCCCTCGCCGGCATCGTCGCCTACCGCGACGGCCACCAGCCGCGCATCATCTACCGCACGATGGTCCACCGAGGACGCAAAGGCGAACCGAAAGGCTTCGGCGAAGACCACTTCACCGAACTGCTCGACGCCACCCACCAACACCTCGACGCACCGATCATCCTGCTCTGGGACGGACTACCCCAGCACAAGTCCGCCAAGATGCGCGCCCTGATCGCCGCCCGACCATGGCTACGCGTCTACCGGCTCCCCGGCTACGCCCCCGAACTCAACCCCGTCGAGAACATGTGGTCCAGCCTCAAACGCGGCATGGCCAACCTCGCCCCCGGCGGCATCGACGACCTACTCCGCATCGCCAAGAACCGGCTCAAACGGATGCAGTACCGGCCTACCCTCGCCTACGGATTCCTCGCCACCAGCGGACTGGCCCCACCCTGACCCTGACCTCAAAAGCTCAGTAATCCGTTGCGCTCCTCGCACCGTGCCGCCGCTACACAGGGGCATCACGATGAGTTGCGAGCGCCAGCAGTGACGCTTCTGCCGTTCGGAGGCTGATCCAGAAGGTGGAGGAACTCGTCCTGCCGGTGCCAGCTCGTGCGGAGCACCGGCTCGGCGTCGGCCAGCGGGATGAATCGACAGGTGACGTCAAGACCGGTGTCCCATACGCCCTCATCGCCGATCATGACGTGAGTCCAGGTGTCGCGGATTTCTGTGGTGGTGAGGTGGAAGTAGATGCTGATGTACGGGTCGCCGGTGTTGTAGGTGCCTTGTTGGACGCCGACGACGCCGTGTAGTTCGAGCGGGCCGGTGATACCGGTTTCCTCGACGGCCTCCCGAATGGCTGCGGTGTCGGGCCGTTCGCCTGGTTCAACTCCGCCACCGGGCAGGTGGATGCCGGCGTCGGGGTGGGCGGGATAGTCGAAAACGAGTAGTTGCGGGCCAGCAGGGGTCGTGCGGGTGACGTACGAGGTGGCGCGGATCCGGGTCATGTTGTTGTCAACGTCGGGCGGCCTGCTGGGACTCGCCGTCGATTGATGAGCTTCGGAAACCGCGGTAGCACCGAGAGTGCCCACGGGCGCCCCACATGCTGCAGGACCTCGGCGTGACGGTCGCCGTGGGCGACCCTCCTCTTGAGCTGCTGGAAGTTACGGACAGCGCAGCGGCGTCAATACTCGGAGCTACTGCTCACTCACGATCTTGGTGTGCGCTGCATCGGATAAAGCGCCGGGCCATCCGAGAGAGAGAACGTAGGCCGTGGAAGGTAGCCGTGCCGGGCGTAGAGGCGCCGATTTCGTACTCCGGTGGCTTCGAGGTGAGCCGCTGTTCCGGTGGCGTCGAGCCGGGCGTGGTGGTGTTGGAGCAGAGTGCCGCCGAGGCCGTGTCGTTGCTGGTCGGGGTGTACGGCGAGGAAGGCGAGGTAGTGGTGTGGCTGGTCGCACGGGTGGTGGTCGTGCATGGTCTGTTCGAGGGTGGCGAATCGCTGGTGGAATCGGCCGGTGATGTCGGCGAGCCGCTGCGGGTAGTCCGGCAGTTCGGGTAGCGGTCCGGCGTCGATGGGATACCAGATGGCTACGGCCGTGGCGTCCGCGGTCATTTCCACCTGCCCGTGGGTGAGGGCGTGTTCGACGTGCAGGGCGAAGTAGTGCGGGTAGATGCGGGCGCGGGTGTCGAGGTGCGGGATGAGCCAGTCGGCGAGGTCGCCGTGCAGGAACGCCTCGGCCAGTAGTTCGCTGACCGTCTGCTGGTCGGCGGGGGTCGCGGTGCGGATGGCCAGCTGCGGGTGGGTGCGCATGGCGGTCACCGCCCGACCCGTGTCGGTGGGCGTAGGTCGATGGTGGTGCTGTTGGCTCCGTGGCCGATCGCCGCGTACGACTGCGGTCGAATGGTCTTGAGGATCAGCGCCCAGACGATGCCTGCCGCTGCGGCGACGGCGTAGGTGGCGGGTAGTTGCCAGCTCAGGCTGGAGGTGGGGTCGACGCCGAGCAGGGTGGCGAACTCGTCGAGCGTCACGATCACCACCAGGGCGAGTCCGATGGCTGCGGTGAACGGTGCGAGCAGGGTGCGGCCGGGGCCGAGGTGGTCGCGGTTGCCGGGTGCGGTGAAGTAGACGGCGACGGCCATGGAGGTGGCGGTCATGAGGAGCAGGACGCCGAGGCCGCCGAGGACGGTGAGCCAGAAGAACAGCCGGACGATCGGGTCCCAGCCGGCGATGGCGTAGATGGCAAGCACAATCGCCGCGAGACCCGTCTGTACCAACGATCCGGTCAGCGGAGCTCGGGAGCGGGGGCTGGTGCGGCCGAGGATCGCGGGGAGGACGCCTTCGCGGCCGAGGGCGAAGAAGTAGCGGGCGGCGGTGTTGTGGAAGGCCAGCAGCGCGGCGAACAGGCTGGTCACGAACAGCAGATGCCCGAGATCCACGACCGTCTGCCCGAGATACGGCGCAACGAGGGTGAAGATCAGTTCGGTGCCCTGGGCGCGGGCTTGGTCGACGATGTGGGTGGGCCCGGTGGCTACCGACATGGCCCAGGCGCAGAAGGCGTAGAGCAGGCCGATGATGGTCAAGGCCAGGTAGGTGGCGCGGGCGACGGTGGTGTGGGGGTCTTTGGATTCCTCGCTGAACACGGCGGTGCCTTCGAATCCGACGAACCCGGCTATGGCCACGGCGAGAGCGGCACCGATCCCGGCGGTGATCACGTTGCCCGGTGCGAGGGTGGTGAACGAGATGCCTCCGGGTGCCGGGTGGGTGACGTGGACGGCGGCGAAGATGACCGCGACGGCGATCTCGGCGATCAGCAGGGTGGCCAGGATGCGGCTGTTGAGGTCGATGCGGCGTACGCCGAGCAGCCCGACGATCGCCCATGCGGCGTAGGCGCACAGCCACCACGGCAGGTGCAGGCCGGTGCGGTCGTCGAGGAACTGGGCGAGGACGGCGCCGAAGCCGCCGTAGAGGCCGATCTGCATCGTGTTGTAGGCCAGCAGGGCGACGAACGCGGCGCCGACGCCGGCGGGTTTACCGAGGCCGTGGGTGATGTAGGTGTAGAAGGCGCCGGCGTTGAGCACGCGCCGGGACATGGTCACGTAGCCGACGGAGAACAGGGCGAGCAGCAGGGCGACGAGCACGTACGCGATCGGGATGCCGGTGATCCCGGTGACGGCGAACCCGGTGGTCGCGCCGCCCGCGACGACGGTCAGCGGCGCGGCGGCCGCCATCACGGTGAACACCAGTGGCCACACACCCAGGCGGCTGCGCGCGAGGGTAGCGCTGACCGTGTCGGCGGAATGCTGAGCAGGCATACAAGAGTCCCTTTCGAGTGGGTCGGACGGGTCAGCGGCGGGTGATGATCGCGTCGCCGACGGCGGCCTCGGTGTGGGCCAGCAGCTCCCGCACCGGGGCGGGCGCGGTGGTGACGGCGGCGCGGAGTCCGGTTTCGAGGTCGGCGGCGTGGCCGAGCAGGACCGTCCGGTACAGGTCGGTGGCCAGGATCAGGCCGCCGAGGAGGGTGTCGAACCCGTCCAGCGGTTGGCCTTTCTGCAGGCGACCGGAGAGGCGGGCCCAGGGCCAGGCGGCGGTGTTCATGTCGGTCGGTACGTAGCGCACCCGCCGCCCGAGCAGTCGTCGCTCGGTCGTCTTGCGGAGGTGTCCGGCCCGGCTGAGCCGTTCGGCGACGTCCTGATGGGCGGTCCGGGCGAGGTAGGCCAGCCAGGTCCGGACCGGCAGGGCGGCTCGTTCGGCGGCCAGCCGGTCCAGGACCGTGTGCGCGAGCGCGTCGATCGGCGGCTCCGTGTCCACGATCATCACCTGCCCGCCCGGCAGCGCGAGCCGCTTCGCGAGCACCAGCTCGGCCAGCAGAGCGGCGGCCAGACCCAGACCGGTGACGTGCTCGTCGAGCAGTGGACGGCCGTCGTGGTCGCGGTGGGCGAGCCGGAACAGGTCGTCGGCGACCAGCGGCCAGGTCGGCCGTCGTGGTCCGGCCTGCCATCCCGCGCCTGCGGTGTGCCGGCCCCGGGTCGGCGCGGAGCCGTTCGGATATGCGGTGTTGATGTACGCCATGGCCAGACCGCCTATCGATGGTTCACACGGCCGGCGGTTGCATGGTCGATCTCGCGCTGTTCCAGGTAGTCCGCTGCACGGATGCGCATGTCGTTGTCTCCTGTTCCAGGATCATGAAGCCCCGAGGCGGGCGGGAACCGGTGCCGCTGCTGCTGGGGAGACCGCTGCGGCTCCTCACGCCCACCCCGGGGCCGTCTTCAGGCGCTGCCGACCGGCTGATCGGGCGGCGCGGATAGACGATCCCGTGCGACCGCCGGCGTTGGGTAGATCACGTTGGGGGTCCACCGCGAACCCCTCGATATCGGGCCTTGGCCCTGTGGGGGTCCACCGTGAACCCCCACGATGAGCTGCCATGACGATGCTCCGCCCAGCGAGGGTGAGACATCGGCCTTCGTCGAAGTGAACCCGGCGCTGGTCGTCTTCTGGGGAGGAGAATCATGCGCGTCTCAGCGATGACGTCGGACCCTGCGCCGTGGGCGTGGGAGTTCGACTGGCACCTGACGAACAGGTGCAATTTCTTCTGCGAGTACTGCCATCCGCAGATCCGGTACGTCCTGAACAAGAAGCCGCTGGAGGAGCCGTCTGCTGATCTGGTCGTGCGCCGTTTCGAGGAACTGGAGGGCACCTCACTGGTGCACATGTCGAGCGGGGAACCGTTCCTCTTTCCCGACTTCGCGCGGTTGTGCGCCGGGCTGACCCGCCGCAACTGGATCAGCATCAACACGAACCTGGCGTCACCCGACTTGGTGGCCGATTTCGCGGCGTCGGTCGATCCAGCCAGGGTCGTGAAGATCGTGGCAGCGCTGCACATGCCTGAGCGTGAACGTCTCGGCCTGCCGTTGGAGACGTACGCCGAGTCGTTCCGGATCCTGCGGGCCGCCGGCTTCGACGTGGTCTCCCTCTACGTTCTGTATCCACCGTTGCTGCCGCGACTCCGGGAGGATCTCGCAGCTCTGGCTGGCCTCGGCGTGGAGCCGGTCCGCGCCAAGGTCTTCAAGGGCGTATACGAAGGCCGCCGTTACCCGGAGTCCTACACCGACGGAGAGCGGGACCAGATCCTGGCGAACTCCGGCGAGTACGTGTTCAACCGCCCGTACCTGGACGGGATGCTCGCCTTCCGCGGCCAGGCGTGCACGGCGGGCATGAGTTCGTTCAAGGTCACGGTCACCGGCGAGGTACGCAGGTGCGCATCCGTGCCGACGAGCTACGGCAACCTCTACGACGGGACGTTCCGGCCCGCCCAGGAGAGCACGGCTTGCCCGGCACGACGTGTCCTGGTCCTGTCGCAGTGCCTGGCCTATCTGGTGGAGCCTCCCGTCACCGCCGGAACGGCAACCGATCGGGCGGAGGCTCAAGCATGAGAGTGCTGACCGGCCTCGGTGCCGTCCGTCCCGATCAGATGCCTTTCGATGTCGCCGAACGCAAGGGCATCGGCCATCCTGACAGCCTCGCCGACCTGGTCGCGGACAGTTTCTCCCGGCGTTACGTCCACCTGTGCCGTGAGCAGTTCGGCGTGGTGCCGAACCACTGGGTCGACAAGGTCAATCTGGTGGGGGCGGCGGCCGACGTCCGGTTCGGCGGCTACGACATCCGCAAGCCGGTCGACGGCTACCTGTTCGGCAAGCTCACCGAGCATCTGGGTGGGACGCGTCTTCCGCTCGCTGACCTGTTCGGCGAGGTGGCCCGGAGCGTTCTGGTGGAGGTTCTCGGCGACGAGACCGTGCTCGATCATCTGCGACTCCACGTCAACAACACCGCCGGCACCGCTGTGGATCATGACGAGCAGTTCTACCAGCCGCGGACGGCAGCTGCCGTCCGCGAGGTGCTGGCGGACGAGTCCGTCGCGAACGACACCGTGCTGTGCGCGGGAAGCGGCCCTCGTGGTGCGGCCGCGGAGACTGCCGTCTGGTTGGAGTCGCTGCTGACTCGGCGTGACTTCCGTTCCCGTTTCGGCACCGGCACGGACGTGAAGGTCATGGTGGTCCGCTCGGGTGCCGAGCTGGACGTCACCGCGGCCGTTCCGTTTCTGCCCGGGGCGGTGAGCACCTGGTCGGAGTACCGCGATCGGCTGGACGCCGTTCAGGACGAGCTCGGCACCGAGGTGAAGCAGTTCCTCGACGGCCTGTCGCTTCCCCTGGGAGAAGCGCGGTTGCACCTGAACACCAAGGACGTCCCGGGCCGCGGCTACTTGGCGCCGTTCGGTACGTCTCTCGGCAAGGGCGACTGCGGTGCGGTGGGCCGGGGGAACCGCTACAACGGTGTCATCGAGCCGTTGCGGCCGGCCAGCGGCGAGGCGCCCGCCGGGAAGAATCCTGTGCACCATGTCGGGAAGATCTACACGGCGATCGCCGGTGACATCGCTGGTCGATTGTTCGCGCATTTGGGTGTCTACGCCGATGTGGTGGTCGCCGCCCGTAACGGTGGTCGGCTGGATGAGCCGGCGTATGTGCTGATCCGCAGTGATCGACCGGTCGGTGTCGCCGGCGAGGCGATCGCTCGTGAGGCTCTCGGGACTGCTCCGTCCTACCATGAGCGCTTTCTCGGCGAGGATCCGATCGCCCGGTTCCGAGAGCGGGCGTCGGCATGACGACGGTGCTGGACGACGCCCATGTCCGCCATCTGGAGCAGCTGCGATCCCGGACCCCGGTCATCGACCGGCAAGGGCTGCGGCTGGACGACACCTACGTGATGTTCTTCGCCGAGGCCGAACTCATGGCCGAGCATGCCCGCCGCCTGGTCGCCGGCCAGGCAGCGCCCCGGGTTCTCGAGGTCGGGCTCGGGCTGGGAGTCTTCGCCGAGCAGCTCGGCGCGCATCGGATCGGCGGCTACCGGGCAGTGGAACCGCATCCGGGCGTGGTGGAGCTGGTCGCTCCACGGGTCAGGTCGGCGCTTCGCTGCGAGGTGACGTTCGAGGTACGGCCTTGGCAGTCGGTCGCGCTGCCTCCGGCGAGCCTCGACGCGATCATGTACGACACCTGGCCGCCGGACGGTCTTGCCGACGCGGACTTCGCCCGGTTCGTCGAGCATGTTGCCGTGCCGGCCCTGCGGCCCGGCGGACGGTTCAGCTTCTTTCACAGCGGCAGGCACCTGCCTGCAGCCCGGACGTACGTCCTGGACAAGCACTTCCCCGGCTGGCAGGCCGTCCCCTACCGCATACCTCCAGCCGACCTACCGGCTGCCTGGAGCAAACCCAGCGCGGACTTTCTCGTACCGATCGCGGTGAAAGGAGACGACTGATGGACACGGTGCCGATCAGTTCCTCGGTGCGAAACGCATTCAACGAGGAAGGGTACGTGGTGCTGCCCGGCGTTCTCGAAGCCGTCACCGTCGAGGCTCTCAGCGACGCCGCTGATCACGTCTTCGCGCAGGTCGTCGGGACGACCCTGGCCGAGCAGATGGCCCATCCCCGGCTCACCTGGTGGCGGCTGCCGGACGGCCAGGCGTACGTCTTCAAGGTGAAGCCCGTCGCTGACCTGGCGCCGGCCTTCGGCGACGTGGCGCGTGGCCAGGCGCTGCCGGCCATCGCGTCGGCGTTGCTCGGCGCCGAGGTGGAGCTGATGGAGGACAAGGTCACCTACAAGGAGGCTCTGGATACCGACGTGCCGTGGGCGGCCTTGCCGGTGCTGGGCGAAGAGGTTCGCAAGCACTCGGATGCGACGTACTTCGCCGCCCGTGGCTTCAGCCGGGTGTTGACCGTCGCGGTGTGTCTGGACGACTGCCCGGCCGAGGCGGGCGCGCTGCGGGTCTGGCCTGGAACCCATCGCCGGCCTGTCGAGTACGTGCCGACGGCGGATCAGGGCCTGGTGGTGCCGGACGAGTCGGCTCCGGACGACGAGGCGGTCACGCTGGCGGCCGAGGCCGGGACGGTCCTTGCGTGGGACGCGGCCCTGGTGCACGCGAGCGACGCCAATCTGACGGGCAAGCCACGGCGGCTGCTCGTGCTCGGCTACACGGCGGTCGGACACTGATGGGTATCCGGGTTCTGGTGATCGGCGGCACCGGCTTCGTCGGGTCTCACGTGGTCGCCGCCTGTGTCGACCGGGGCCACGACGTGACGGTGTTCAGCCGGGGCCGCCGTCCCGTCGTCTCCGGTGTGGCGAGCATCGTCGGAGACCGACGTCGACCCGGCCCGGCGACCCGAGCAGATCTGGAAAGCAGCTGGGACACGGTCATCGACATGTGCGCGCACACGGCCTCGGACATGGACGTGAGTCAGAACATCCCGGCCACGCGCTACCTGCTGTTGTCCACGTGCGGGGTCTACCAGGCGGCGGGGCTGTCCCGGATCGCGGACGAGTCGGTGCCGGTGAACTCCAACGGTGTGGCTCGCGGGAAGGTACAGTGCGAACGCCGCGCTGCGCTGCTTCCGGCGCAGTCTCTGGTCGTCCGGCTCGGTGTGGTCACCGGGCCGGGCTACCCGTCCGGGCGGGCCACCTATTGGCTCGACCGAGCGCTGCTTGGCACGAGCGTCCTCGTTCCGGCGAGACCGGACCAGCCGGTACAACTCGTCGATGTTCGGGACGTCGCCGGATTCCTGGCGGCGATGGTCGACTCCGAGCAGACCGGCGTGGTCAACGTCGCCGGCCCGATCACGTTGTTCGCCGAGTTCATCGACCTGATCCGGGCCGCTGGACACAGCGAGTCGCAATTCCACTGGGCCCCGGAGCAATTCGTCCTGGCCCGCGGTGTCCTGCCTTGGCAGGAAGTACCACTGTGGCTGCCCACGGATCACCCGTTCCGAGCCCACCTACGGACCGGAACCGACCGTGCCACTCACATGGGCTTCGTCGCCCGCCCACTCGCCGCGACGATCGCTGACCTCACCTCCTGGTACCGGACTCATCGGTATCGGCATCCCCACTGGCTGGCACTCGACCGTGAGCAAGCGCTGCTCCGAGCGATACGGGGACTCTGATGCTCCCCTACACGCAGCCCGCCCCTTACTCCAGCCAGTGGGGCGAGGACCGTTGGCTCACCGAGCGGCTCGTCCCACCGCGGCGAGGGGTGTTCGTGGACGTCGGCGCGGGGGACGGCGTTCGCGGCAGCAACAGCCTGTACTTCGAGGATCAGGGCTGGTCCGGGCTCTGCGTCGACCCGGATCCACGCAATCGGGAGGCTCTCGCCCGAAGAAGGTGCGCGCTTCAGATGTGCGCCGTCGCCAGCCGACCCGAACCGCAGCCATTCAGCATGTACGACGCCAAGCCCTCATGGTCAGGACTGGGCAAACGCGGCGTCGGCTACACCGTGATCACCATCGACTGCCGCACCCTGGAGGACCTGCTCACCGAGGCGGCCATCGAGCGCATCGATCTGCTCAGCATCGACGTCGAAGGCACCGAGCTGGATGTCTGGGCGTCCTTCGACCCTGATCGCCACCGGCCCGGAATCGTCATCGCCGAGTACGACGATTCCGTCCCTGCTCGCAGCACCGCGCATCTGCACCGCGCGTTCGGCATCGACCGGTACGAACTCCTGCACCGAACACCGTCCAACCTGATCCTTCGAGGTACGGACGCTGTCAGCCGGCAGCGGTGGCCCAATGTTTGACCAGGTCACGGCCGTCCTCCGCCGACGCCTCGCCAGCGAGAACGTCATCGTGTTCTGCTCCCAGCACGAGGAGGTTCCGGCGTGGCAACGGCTGCTGGAGACCGCCGGGGTGAACTCGGCGCTGGTCCTGGCCTTCGACGGTCCTCAGCTCTCGCCGCTGCTCGCGCACCCGTCACACCGAGAAGCCGGAGAGCTGGTGGCCGCTCGGCATAGGCTGTTGGGCACCCTGTCCGGGCGATCGCCGCTCGCGCAGATGGTCGACGGCTTCGACCCGGCACGCCGAGCGGTTCTCCTGGTCACCGACCCGCTCGATCCGAGAGACGTCGGTGAGCGTCGCCTTTTCGCGGCAAAGCACCCCAGCTGGTCACTCGTCGAACACAAGAGTGTCGTGGACACGCTGTGGGACGTCATGGGCGTGGACCGGGCCGAATCGATGGTCGTCGACCGGCCCGGCACCCTGTTGAAGCAGGACAGTCTGGCGACCAGTGGCATCGTCGCCTCGTGGCAACGCCTCGGCGAAGCACCCGCAGCGGGCGGGAGCGGCATAAGAACCGCCCTCACCGAGATCAATGACGGTCGCTTCCGTATACGCATCATGCCGCATCTGACCGGACGGCCCTGCCGCCTGCATGGGCTGACCAGCAAGGATACGACGGCCGTCTTCCCGCCCTTGGAGTTGCTGGTCCCGCAGCGAAAGGAAGACGGATCGTTCCTGTGCGCGGGCTCCATCCCGCTGCCGGCACCGGAGCAGGCTCCGCTGGCGGCATTGACGCGGCAGCTCGGCGACCAGTTGCGCGCGTTTCTGGCGTACCGCGGAGGATTCTCGGTGGACGGGATCCTCACGCCCGACGGCTTCCGCCCGACCGACCTCAACACCAGAGTCACCTCGGCGTTGGAGAGCCTGCCGGCGACGGTTCGCGTCGCGGTACACGCCTGCGCCCTGGCGGCTCGCGCCGATCTGATCGACCTGCCAGGTCCGGCCCTCGGGCGATACGTGGCGCACGCGTTCCGGGAAACCGGCGAACTGCTGATCCGCGCTCCGTTCCCAGACAACGACCGCCTGGTTCGTGAGCCTGTTCGCTGGTTCGGTGCGGTCCTCGTCAGCGCCGGACACGCCGAGCCGCATGGCGTCCTCGACATCGGTCCAGGAGCACGGGGAGCCGTCCTGACCGCCCGAATGCGCCGTGCTGACCTACCTGACGGCGTGGATCTCCAAGCCGTCACCATCGCCGTGTTCGAGGCGGCAGACCGGCTGCTGGGAGCGAGATACGGGCCGTTGATGGCACCGGACGGTGTTGACCCGCATCAAGCGGATCAGCACCGTCGCAGGTAGAGCAGGCTCACCCGAGCCGGGCGATCGCCGCCTGGATGCGCTGCAGAGTGCGGTCGCGGCCGAGCACTTCCAGCGACTCGAACAGCGGCAAGCCGATGGTCCGGCCGGTCACCGCGACACGAACCGGTGCCTGCGCCTTGCCGAGCTTCAACCCTCGCGCCGCGCCCAGTTCCTCCACCGTCTGCTTCAGCGACTCCGCAGTCCACGCAACGCCGGCGAAAGCGGCAGCCACATCGGTCAGCAGGCCGACCGCCGCTTCGCCGGTCATCGCCTTCGCCCAGGCAGCGTCGTCGACCGGAGGTTCTGGCAGGAACAGGAAGTCCACCATCGTCACGATCTCAGCGAGCAGGCTGACTCTGGTCTGTGCCAGCGGCGCCACCAAGGCGAAAACGCCCTCGTCGTAGTCCTCGGGCCGCCACGGGGTTGCCTCGCCGTACAGCCAAGGGCGGCAGGCGGCGGTGAACTCCTCGACGCTCATCGCCCGGATGTAGTCGCCGTTGAAGGCGCGAAGCTTCTTCACGTCGAAGAAGGCCGGCGACGGGTTAACGTCTTCGAGCCGGAACTCGGCGACAAGGTCCTCCCACGGCAGGATCTCCCGGTTACCGGACGGGGCCCAGCCCAGCAGCATCAGGTAGTTGCGCATCGTCTCGGCGAGGTAGCCCTCGTCACGGAAGTCCTCCAGAGCGACCCGGTCACGCCGCTTGGACAGCTTCTGCCGCTTCTCGTTCACCAGGATCGGCGCGTGCGCCCAGACGGGCGGCTCGTGCCCGAGCGCCTGCCACAGCAGCTGCTGCTTCGGCGTGTTCGGCAGATGCTCCTCGGCCCGGATCACGTGCGTGATACCCATGACCATGTCGTCCACGACGTTGGCCAGCAGGAACACCGGTGACCCGTCGCCGCGGGCGATCACGAAGTCCTCGATGGTGTTGTTGGCGAACGTCGGCTCGCCGCGGACCAGGTCACGAACGACCGTCTGTCCCTCGTCCGGAGTGCGGAAACGCACGGCCCGGCCCGGCTCGGCGGTCAGGCCGCGGTCACGACAGAAGCCGTCGTAGCCCTTGTGCTCGCTGCCGGTGCGCGCGACAACCTGCTCACGGACGCAGTCGCAGTAGTACGCCTGCCCCGCGGTGAGGAGCTTGTCGATCGCGTCACGGTGGTGCTGAACATAGGCGGACTGGAACAGCGGTCC
Source organism: Actinoplanes flavus (assembly GCF_017592555.1). Taxonomy (GTDB): domain Bacteria; phylum Actinomycetota; class Actinomycetes; order Mycobacteriales; family Micromonosporaceae; genus Actinoplanes; species Actinoplanes flavus. The sequence continues at coordinate 128,482 of NZ_JAGFNS010000022.1, forward strand.
CTCGTACTCCTCGGGCCCGCAACCCAGCCATGCCATCGCATCCAGGATCCCCTGGACCCACTCGGGCTTGCTGCGTTCAGCGTCGGTGTCCTCGATCCGGAGCACAAGGGTGCCCCCGGACTGCTTCGCCAGCACCCAGTTGTAGAGCAGGGAACGGGCGTTGCCCACGTGGAACATCCCCGTAGGAGACGGGGCGATTCGGACACGTACGCCGGAAGGAGAAGACGCCATGCACGCAGCGTACCGGCCGCCGGTCCGATCATCCGGTTGCGGTCAGCGCGTCCAGGTGGGCTTTGAACGTGTCGACCAGGCTGTCGAGAATCATTCTGCCCTTGTCCGCCGTCCCGGCTGACGGCATCCCGATGACACCCGACTTCGTATAGCCGGCCATCCCGTGGACGAGCAGCAGGTTACGGTCGTCGGCCTGGTGGTCGGACGTCTCGACACCGGGACGAAGCATCTCCGGCGCGACGTGACGCAACAGCGACACCTCCAGCTCGCCGGCATGCATGTCGGCATGGCCGTCGCTCGTCAGACCGGCTGCCTGACGGGCGGCATTCCAGTCGTCCCTGGCGGGAAACAGTGTCATCACCGGTCCCGCGGCGTTCGCCTCCTGAACGATGTTGCTCAACACGTAGTTGCCGCCATGGCCGTTGACCAGGGCAAGGCGCTCGACCCCGGACCGCCGGAGTGACGTGAAGACATCGTTGATCATGGCGGTCAGGGTGGTGTGGCTGATGCTGACCGTGCCCGGCCAGGCGCTGTGCTCATGGGAGCACGAGATCGTCACCGGCGGCAGCAGGAACAGGTCATAAGCTGCAGTGATGCGTTCGGCGATCGCACAGGCGACGACGCTGTCGGTGGCCAGGGGCAGAAAGGCGCCGTGCTGTTCGAAACTTCCGACGGGGAGCACCGCGACGGGGGCGGCGCGACGCCTCTCGTCCTCACTGGTGGCGGTCGACAGCAGATTCATGGATCAATCCTGACAGGCGACGAGCGCGCCCTGGTATGCCTCGGCCAGGCGGGGAAGCACGGTGATCTCGCGGTGTCGGCGCAGTCGCGGCAGCAGCCGGCCCACGGCCCGCAGGGCGCGCGCCGACGATGTCTGCTCCGCTACCCGGACCGCGGTCAGGCCCTCGACCGCTGCTCGTTCCGGTTCACCGTCGTCCAGATACGCGAGCGCGAGGTCAGCGCGCCATACGCCTTCATCGAGGCGCCCCTCGGCAGGCCACGCCGCGAGGACTTCCTCATAGGTCCTCGTGGCCGCCGCGCTCTCGCCGAGCATCTGCCGGCATCGGGCTTCGCTGGCGCGAACGTAGTCGACCGTGCAGTGGCCGCCGAGATGATCCGACCCGTCGGTGGGCTCGGCGACCAGACGAAGCGCGAGGTCGATGTTCGCCCTGCTTGCGGGCGCGTCGTCGGCGAGGGCGTGTGCCTCGGCCTCACGGATCAGGCACAGGGCCGACGTACGGGGCGGCAGTTTCGGTGTCCGGCGGGCCTGCTGCGCGAACCGGCCCGCCCGTACCGCGTCGCCGTCGTCGAGCGCTTGCTGACTCTTGCGCATGAGGATGTACGACACCAGATGGTGATCACCGGCTTCGACGGCCAGGGCATGCGCCCGGTCCAGCAACGAACTCGCCCGCGCCGGGTGCGGCCCGTTCGCCTCGATCCAACTCAGGAACTCGGTCCAGTGCGCTTCCAGCGCCATCAGGCGGGAACGGTGCAGTCCGCTCGTGGCTACCCGGGCCGCGCCGATGAGCTGGGACTGTCCCTCTGCTGGCCGACGCAGGCCCGCGCAGCCGAGGGTGTTGCTCCGGGCGGACAACACGCCCAACAGGGCACTCCACGAATCGTGCAGCGAAGGATCGGCGAAGACGTCAACGAACCGTGACGGGGAGCCTTCGGAGGATGCGGCGAGCCCCAGGTACGGCCGCGGAATGCTCAGCCCGTCGGCGATGCGTTCCAGGACCTCGAAGGAGGTGACCCGCTGTCGGCCCTGGGCGATCTGCCGCACCCGGGTCTCTGACAAACCGGTCAAGGCGGCAAGTCGCGCCCGGGACAGACCCCGGGTCCGCAGGAAACGCAGAAGCGCGGAGACATCACGGGCAGCGAGATGCTCGACGAGGGGCCGGCCCTCGAACACCGCCGTGTCCCACCACTGAGGATCGATGTTCATGGTCGCGCCGCCCCTTTCCGACATCCGACCACACACCGCTTCGGTGGCAACACGCTACGGCAAACGGGAACGTTCACGCCAGATCGGGCAGCGCATCGGACAACGCTCGGGCGTTGGTGTCGTCGCCGGAGTTTCCGTGCATGACAGCCCGGGGCAGAATCTGATCGTTCGTGCCGGTTCTTCGGCGACCCGGTGTGCCCCGCCAGCCCCTCATCGGCGTCGGCCCACGAGCGAGACCGTCCCGGCCGTACGGTTGCCTCATTGTTGAAGGGAAGAGATTTCGTGATCAGGTCGGTGGTGTTCGACGTCGGTGAGACGCTGCTGGATGACACCCGCGAGTTCAACGCCTGGGCCGACTGGATCGGCGTGCCCCGGCACACCTTCTCCGCGCTGATCGGCATCGTCGTCGCTCAGGGCCGCAACAACGCGGAGGCGTTCCAGTACGTGCGCCCCGGCTTCGACCTCGTGACCGAGCGTAAGCGCCGTGAAGAGGCGGGTGTCGGTGAGCAGATGGACGAGGGCGACCTGTACCCGGACGTCCGGCCCGCGCTTGCCGAGCTACGGCGGCGAGGGGTGTGGGTCGGGGTCGCCGGCAACCAGACCGTCCGGGCGGCTGAACTTTTGCGGGCCCTGGACCTGCCAGTCGATGGTCTCGCCACCTCCGGCGAGTGGGGAGTTGCCAAACCGGACCCCGGTTTCTTCGAGCGGGTCGTCGCCTTCGCACCGGGGGAACCTCACGAGATCGCCTACGTGGGCGACCACCGCGACTACGACGTGCGGGCCGCCCGCCAGAGCGGCCTACAGGCGGTGCTGGTCAAGCGCGGTCCCTGGGGCCGGTTGTGGGCTGACGACCCGATCGTGCGGGAGCATGCCACCTGGGTTGTCGACTCCCTCGCCGAGCTGCCGGAGGTCGTCCGGCCGCAGGTCAGCTGACGGCGGCGGGCGCCGCGGTCCAGCGGGCGAAGTCGTGGACCCGGCTCGTGCTCCCCGCGCCGTCGAGCAGGTCACTCACCAGTCGGCGGACCTGGGGATGGAATCGGGTGTGTTCGGGCGCGACCGCGCGTGCCTGGAACAGCGCGGTGACGGCATCCTCGGGGCTGTCGAGCATGGCCCTGGACCGGGCGAGATCGATGTAGAAGTGCGAGCGGCGTTCGGCCGGCAGCTCCTCGGGAGGATCCCAGTCGGCGGCCACGCGCAGGGCGTTGTCCGGATCACCGGTGTCGACGGCGAGGGTTACCTCGTGGATGCGCACCGACGACGGTCCGAAAGCGGTGCCGTGATACTCGCCCTCGGGTACCTGGGTGGCGTATTCGGCTGCCTCGGCAAGGTGGTCACGCGCCTGGTCGAGGCGGCCGGACTGCCCGGCCAGAACCGCCGCACGCATGTGCAGTGAGCCGTACGCTGCGCTGGTGTCCGTGTCGCTGCCGGGCAGGAGGCGTTCCGCGGCCCGTTCCAGTACGGTGCGGCCGAGATCGGGTCGGCCGTTGGCGAAGAACAACTCGCCGCGGACGTAGGACGCCGTCGCTAGGACCAGTTCGTCTCCGGATCGTCGGGCGCTCTGCGTCATCATCGCGATGATCCGGGCCGACAGGTCGTGATGGCCGGACTTGTCGGCCAGCGCGTCGGCCGCCCGGTACGCCTGCGTCAGTAGAGCCGCGACGGCGGCGCGTCGCTGTCCCGCCCAGGCCTCATGCGCCCGGTGCAACTCGTTCAGCAGGTCCGGCAAAGCGACGCACAATCGGGTGTAGTTGGAGGCGAGCCGCAGACGGACCACGTCGGTGACCGCGGTGGACAACTCCGGCAGCGGTCGGATGGGCCCGTCCGGTGGAAGGTCGGCGATGTCGAGAGCGGCACGGATCGAGTCGAGCCCGTTTGCCGGCAGATTGAGTGATCCGCTCGGTTGCAGTGGCTTGCTGGTGGGATCCGGCGCGGTCGCCTGGTTCGCCGATGTGAAAGCCAGGCCGAGCAGGCCGCGTTCGATGGTGAGCCCTTCGGCGATCCGTTCGAGCACCTCGTAGGAGGTGATCTGCTGGTTGCCCTGGGCGATGGCCCGCACCCGGGTCTCCGACAAGCCGGCAGCACCGGCGGTGACCGCACGGCTCCACCCTCGACTGCGCAGGAAACGGAAGACGGCACCGATGTCACGTGCCTTCAGGATCTCGGGCATGGGACGGCCCTCGAAGGAGCCGGTAGTCCACCACGCCGTGTCGGCCTTATGCACCGCAGTTCTCCCCGCTGCCACGGACGATAGGACCCAACGTATCCACCGATCGACATGAATGCGAGACCTGGTGCGGGGATTCAGCCGCTACCGGATCGTCCAGGAATGCTGGCAGGCTGGCATCCGTGACGAGAACATCCGGTCAGTCCGGCAACGGCGAGGACGGCACGCCGACTGCAGTCCTTGCCCGGAGGGAGAACGCGGAGTCGCTGGCGACGGAACTACGGGACATGACGGCTGCCGTGTGGCCGGCGCGGTCGCGGGGTGCGGCGTCGTCGTACGTGGTGTTCATGGAGGACGAGGTCGCCTTGGCGGATCTCGTGGTGGTGTTGTGGGACATCGCGCGGTCAGGCCCGTTCCCGCCGGAGGTGACGGTCCAGGCCGGTGTCGCGGGCGCCGTCGTGCTGGTGCACGGCCCGGATTTCAGTGTGGCCGGTCGGTCGGGTGGTCCGGTGCTGGTGGTGTCGGATCGGATTCGGGGGGTGTTGCGGATCGATCGTGATCCGAGCTGGCAGCAGGAGCTCTCAGCGCTGATCGGCGAGTTGGTCGCGGTGGGGCAGGGTTCGGAGCCGTTCGACGAGTCGGTGGTGCCGCCGCCTCCGCGGATGCCGTGGCACCGCGACCGGTAGCCGGCTTCCCGCGAACTCCATCGGCTGGTTTCTCGTCGGGTTCCCGGTCGCGGGCGGCAAGGTACTTCAGGAAGCGGGCCTTGGCACGCTTGCGTTGCCGGTAGGCGGTGTTGAGGTTCATGCCGAGCTGGTCGGCTGCGTCTTTCATGCTGACGTGGTCGAAGCCGGTGATGGTGAGCAGCTTGACGTCCCGCTCGGCCAGCGGCCTTCCGGAGGCGGCGAGTGCGGCCAGAAAATCGTGGAAGAGGACTCTGAGTTTCTCATCGGGCGTGCTGTCTGCCATGGGCGCAGGCGGTCGGGGTTTCGGGGGTTGTTGGGATGGCTGGGATTGTCGGCCCTTGGCGTGAGTGATGCCACTCTCGATCAGTTTCATGCCGAGGTTCGTCGCGCGGATGTCGATGGTCGTCATTCGTTTCAGGAAGCCGTAGAGCAGGTCGTGGTCGATGTCAGCGGTGTCGTCGCGGTAGGCCAGAATGATCCGCCTGCGGGCGCGGCGCAGGCCACGGGCGGCGAGGCTGATCGCGAGGAGTCGGTAGGGCTCGGCAGTCGCGGGACGGCGGGCGCCGGTGATGACGGCGGCCCAGATCTTGTCGCGTTGCGGGTAGTCGGCGTCTTCGAGCAGGAACCGCAGGAGCATGCGGGGCCGCATGTCCCTGGGCGGCAGACCGGGACCGAGGCGATCGGCCGGGATGGTCCAGTTGAGCATCGCGAAACGGGCCTCAAACCAGTCGAACAGCGGCCCGTGCCGGGCATCCGTACCGTCCCGGTTGCCCGGCAGCACGAGCGGGGTCAGGTCCTGTAATGCCAGCTCAGCGCGCCGTGAGCGTGGTGTTGATCGGTTCGGCTGCACCACCAACCCCCGTCGCCGGTGTGATCGCTGGAAAAAATCTTGCCGGTGTGGTGTCCAGAACGGCGTCGAGCCGCCCCTTTCTCCTGTAGCAAGCCGCGCTCTCTGCTCGGCTTGCCTGCCGCCGTCGCCGCCCTCGGGCCGCGGCGGCTGCTTCGTTCATCGCCTGTTCCGCTGCCGCGGGGCAGGTTCGTCGTCTCTTGTGGAGAGTGAAGCCATGATTATCGATCACTGTCACGCTGTTTGGGGAGAGCAGGATACGCGCTGGACCTGTCACCAGCGCCGATCCGCGCCCGTTCGCGATCTGTCACGGTCTGTCACCGCGAACCGGATCCTTCCCATCGCCCGGCACGGTCGGGCATCACCGGTACGGGGACGCCGGTGAGCGAACCTCGTACACCGTTCCCGGCTCGGGTGGACCGTGCCGCCCGGGTCGAGGGTGTCGTTCAGGTCGTCATCATGCTGGCGATCGGGGCGGCTGCGGCGGCGGCCTCGTTCACGCACGTGCACGACGTCGCCGAGGCGCACGGCCAGCCAGGGTGGCTGGCGTGGGCCGACGCGATCGTGCTGGAACTGATGTCCGTGGCCGGCGGCCTGGAACTGCGGCGCCGTAAACGCCTCGGTGCTCACCTGTGGTTCCCGGCCGTGGTGCTGGTCGTCGCTGTGGTGCTGTCGCTGGGCGCGCAGGTCGTGGAGGCCGAGCCGTCGGTCATCGGCTGGCTCGCGGCGGCGCTACCCGCGGTCGGGTTCCTGGCCATGGTGAAGATCGCACTCGGCCGAGCCGGACCCGGTCCGGCCGCCATGGTCCCGGCCTTGGCGGCCGTCCCGGACGGTCCCGGACGTCCGCAACAACCACCGACCGTCGCGGACGACGGTCCGCCACCGGCGACGGTCGACGACGAGATCCGCGACCTACTTCCCGTCGCCCGCAAAGCCGCGGACGACCTGGCCCGCGAGGGCCGCCCGCTGTCACGCGAAGCCCTGGCCGAACTGCTTCGCAGGCAGGGCTACGCGATGTCGAACGCGCGGGCGTCCGCACTGGTCAAGCTGATCCGCGACCAACCCGCCCGCCCCGAAGAACCAACTGGAGGCGGCGTCGCACCCCCGGCGATGGGGGAAGCCGACTTGCCGATTGCCGCTGTCACCGGCTCGTCGTCGTGATGACGAGCGTGGGCGGTGCTGCGGCGAGCCGTCTGCCGTCCTATCAATGAGAAGGAGTGTCCATGAACCGTCCGTTAGCAGGGCCACGGAGGTTACCTCCGTGCTCCTGTCGAAGTCCAGGCCCAGCGTCCGTGGTCGATCTGTCAATACCTGTCACGTCCGCGACCACGGATTCGTCACCATCGCTGTCCACCTCGCTCGGAACCCAACTGGCACCCAACTGCGACAGCACGCCCGTACCGCCGATCACAGCGCTACCAGGTCAACCAGCCGACGCATCCCGTCTTCGGAACGGGACCAGCACGGCATTCGACTCAGACCGACTGGCTGGGTGTGGTCGGGGTGTCGGTGCCGGGGTGTGTCCGGGTGACGGTGTGGGGGTCGGTCTTGACGCAGACCCCCACACCGACCCCATCGTCGACCTGTCAGCGCAGGTCAGCTGCTATCCGGCGATGGTCGTCGTGTGCTGCGACAGACCCTCGTCTGGGGTCTCCCCTGGGGGTGATGCCTATCCCTACTGGCACTGAACAGCGCCTCCTGCGGGCGCAAGCGTCTCTCACCGGCCGTGATCTGCGGCTGCTCGGCTGGCTCTACGACCACGGCGTCCTGACCACCGATCAGATCAACACCGCCCTGTTCGGGTCGCTGACGTTCTGTCAGCGGCGGCTGCTCAAGCTGCTCGCGTTGGGTGTGGTGGCCCGGTTCCGGCCGCAACGCTGGGAGGGCGGCTCGTATCCGTATCACTACCTGCTCGACCAACTCGGCACCGAGATCGTCGCAGCCCAGCGCCGCGAGCCGCTCCCACGTCGTGATCAGGCGAGGCAGCGAAGACAGCACCTGACCTCCCGGGCGAACCTGCCGCACCTGCTGGCCACCAACCAGTTCTTCGTCGACCTGGCCGGTCACGAACGCACCCACCCAGGCAGCCGCCTCATCCAGTGGCGGTCCGCCTCCGCACTCCAGGAGAGAGGAGCCTTCTTCCGTACCGGCGACGACCCGAGCCTGATGCTGCTCACCAGCCTGCCCCGCCCGGACGCCCACGGCGTCTGGGCCGAACACGACCGGCAGGTGCCGTTCCTGCTCGAGATGGATCTCGGCACCGAAAGCCTGACCGTCCTCGCCAACAAGATCATCAACTATGTACGGCTCGCAGAAATGACCCGCTGGCGGTGGCCGGTGCTGTTCTGGCTGCCCTCGACCCGCCGCGAACTCAACCTCCACCACCTCCTGACCGACACCGACGTCCCCGACCTGGTGGCCACCGCCGCCGGCGACCACACCACCGCCACCGGGCAGTCGCCCGCCGAGAACGTGTGGTGGCTGCACGGCCACCACGGTCCCCGGCTACGACTGTCCGAACTCCCGTACGACGACGACACCACAGCACCGGTGAACGCCAGCTGAACCCCGTGACCCAACCAGGAATGGAGCTGCCATGCGATTCGTGACCCGCTGCCCCGAGCAGAACAACACCTTACGAGGAGGACGATGGTTCGACGCCGTGATGACCGACGGCTGAACCGCCGCGCACCACGCGGCCCCACGCCCGCCACCCCCGTTGGGGAGGCGGGCGAACTCATTCCGGCAGACAACCCGCACGCGCACACCCCCGGACACCCCGACGCGCACGGCACCCTGCCGATGGCCCACCACCTCACCGACCCCGCCATCGAGGAGGAGATCCAAGCCCTCGCCGCCGAGGCAGGCCTGCCCACCCCGGACCAGGCCGCCCGCCTCGCCAGGCTCCTACGACTACACCGCCACCGGGACGCAGCTTGATCAAAGGGCCGGACGTGGCGTCATCGCCACGTCCGGACCCGCGCCAGTCACACCTGCGGTTCCTCGTTCTCGACCCCGAACTTCCACTTCCATTCCAGCCGGTGCCGGCCGAACGGACGGCGGCTGCCCTTGCCAGCAGGTAGGAGCTTGATGTCGGCGACCAGACGGATGATGTCGCGCTTGACCGCCACCTCGTCACCCAACGCCGCCCACGCGGCCACGGCTTCCCTACCGATCCGACCCCGCAGCACCGGCGGGATACCGGCCTCGGAGGCGCGCTGCTCGTGTTGGGCGATCTGGTCGAGCAGGCCCTTCTCCGCGCGGGCGAAGCTGATCGCGGTCACGTCACCGACCTCGGCGAGCCGCCGCCAGTCTTCCAACTCCGCACGCAACCGGTCCGCCTCGGCGCGGGCGTGCGCGACGTCGGCATCGGTGGCGGTCTGCGCGGTCAAGATCTCGTGGATGTCCTCCCGCGACAGCCACGCCACCACCGCCCGCTCCACGAACTCGTCCAGCAAGTCCATCGGCGCAGCCGCGCACCGCTTCTTCAGACACGAGTACAACTCACGCGACCAGTTGTTGCGGCGAGCGACCTGCCGCGACACCGGACCGTCACACACCGCACACGGGACGACGTAGGACAGCAGATACACCGCCCGGCCCGGCCGGGTCGTCGTCCGGGACGGATCCTTCAACGTCCGCACGGCCGCCCAGTAGATCTCCTCGGTCACGATGCCGTCCCAGATCCCGTCCCCGACGACCTGACCCCGCAGCACCCGCTTACCGATGTACGCCGGGTTCATCGCCATCGTCCGGATCACCCCACGCCGCCAGGCCGACCCCTTCGGCGACGGCACACCCCGCTCGTTCAGCTCCCTCTCGATGGCGATCAACGGCGTCCCGTTGGTCACCTTCTCGAAGATCTCCTTCACGATCCCGGCGCGGGTGTACTCGCTCGTCGTCCCGTTCTCGGCGGTCGCGGTCAGTACCTCGGTGTCGGCTTCCTGGCGTTCCAACGCGCGGGTCCGGGAGTGGTAGATGCGCCGGTAGCCGTAGGTGACGTGCCCGTGCGGGCGGCCTGACTCGGCGGCGCCGACGATGCCGCGCAGCACGTTGTCGCGGATCGAGTCGGCCAGCCACTCCGCCTGCACCGCCTGAAAGCCGAGCATCATCCGGTCGTTCTTGTCCCGCAGGTCGTACAGCACCCCGCCGACCAGCCAGAAGTTCAGGCCGACCTCGATGCACATGTCGCGGATCTTCACGTACACCGCGAGATCGCGCTGGTTGCGGGAGATCTCCCAGATCACCAGCACATCACCCTTGCCGCGCTGGATCGCCTCGATCAGCCGCTCGAACTCCTCCCGCTCCTTCGTCGCGTGACGGCTCGCCGACCGGTCGTTGTCGGTGAACGACGCCGAATCCGTCCAGCCGTGGGAGTTGATCTCCTTGACGTTCAGCACGCCCTGATCGTGGACGCTCTTGCCCTGTTCCTTCTTGTCCTGCGAAGCCCGCTGATAGCGCAACGCCCGCACTTCCGACCCGCCCGCCAGCAGAGCCGCCTTGCTGTCGAATCGAACCTGGTTTCGCGCTCGCCCCGTCCGCCGTACCATCGATGTCGTCCCGTTCGCCCTGGTAGTTGACCTGACGCATCGACCATAGCTGTTATCGACGAATGTGAGTTCCCGCGGAGCAGCCGAGCGCCGCCGCGGTCTCCTCCACGGACAGGTCCTGCCAGTAGCGGAGCACCAGCACGGCCCGCTGCCGGGCCGGCACCCGGGCGAGCGCGCCGAGCAGGGTGATCCGGTCGTCGGACGGCTCCGGCGCCGCGGCCCGCTCGATCCGGGTCTCCTGCGGCCGCTCCCGCCGCCACCAGCCCCACCGTCCCTCGTCGATGAAGGTCGAGATCAGGACCCGGCGGACGTACGGGTCGAGCGACTCGTGCCGCTGGACCCGGTTCCACCGGAGGTAGAGCTTGGTGAAGGTCTGCTGAACCAGGTCCTCGGCCCGGTGCCAGTCACCGCAGAGCAGGAACGCCGTCGCCCGCATGGCGGACGATCGGGCCGCGAAGTACTCGGCGAACGCCTCGTCGCGGTCGGTCATGAGGTCTCCATCCCGTCGGTCCCGCTAATCACGAGGCGAGCACCGGGGAGGGTTGCATACGACGGTGGGAGACCGGCGGCCCGGCCTCCCACCATCCGGTCGTTACTTCGGGGCGCCCAGGTCGTCGAGGGCCTTGGTGGCGCCGCGGTGGACGGTCACCGGGGCGGTCTGGCGGGCGGTCTCCAGCGTGATCTCCTTGGCCGCGGCGTTGGCCTGTTCGAGCTGGGTCTTGCGGTCGAAGAGGGTCCGGGTGAGCACGCAGGCCACGTCGGGGTCCAGGTCCTCACGGACGAGCAGGACGTTCGGGACCACGATGGTCTTCACGTCCGCCGCCGTCTTGTAGGTGGCCTGCGGGATGACGCCCTCCTGGTAGACCTCGTTGATCTTCCGCATCTCCGGGAGCAGCGGGGTGACGTCCAGGAACTCGACCTGGTCCGCGCTGGTGGTGAGCAGGTCGGTGATGCCCGGGGTGGGCAGGCCGCCGGACCAGAACAGGGCGTCGATGGTGCCGTCCTTCATGCCGTCGACGGTCTTGGTGAGGTCCAGCTTCTGCGCCTGTACGTCGGTGTCCGGCTGGAGCCCGGCCGCGGTCAGCAGCCGGTTGGCGATCACCTCGGTGCCGGACTTCGGGGAGCCGGTCGAGACCCGTTTGCCCTTCATCCCGGCGACGTCGGAGATCCCGGCCGCCTTGCGGACGATCACCTGCGTGTAGTTGCTGTGGATCCGGGACAGGGCGGCCACCTTCTGCTTCCCGGTGAAGCTGCCGGTGCCGTTCACCGCGTCGGCGGCGGTGTCGGCCAGGGAGAAGGCGACGTCGTACGTGCCGGCCACCAGCTGCTGGATGTTCTGCACCGACGCGCCGGTCTCGGCCGCGGTGGCCTGGAGTTCTCCGCCCACGGTGTTGATCTGTTCGGCGTACGCGTTGCCGAGGGCGAAGTAGACGCCCGTGGCGTTGCCCGTCGCGATGCCGATCCGGGTCGCGTCGGCCACCTCGCAGGTGACCGCGCCGCCGGTGTCGGTGCTCGCGGTGTCCTGCCGGCCGCCGCACGCCGCGGTGGCGACCGCGAGCATGCCGACCAGCACTGATCCCAGTATTCGTCTCATCCGTCTCCTCCGGGTGGGGTGGTGGTGCGAGGGCGAATCTCCACGGGGGGCCGGTGCCGGCGCTTCTCTAGGGCTGCGACTCCGGCGGCGGCCAGCAGCGCCGCCAGCCCGGCCACGATCGCCACCGGGTCCAGGTAGAGCAGCAGCAGCCCGGCGGCCGCGGCCAGCACCCGGGTCGCCGGGCCGGCCGGGCCGACGCCGGGCAGCCACGCGCCGGTCGCGACGGCCAGCCCGAACACCGCCAGCCCGGCCACCACCGTGGTCCAGAGGACGCCCGCCAGCGGCCCGCGGGCCAGCAGGTGCTCGCCGTTGGCGGTGAGCACGAAGGCGATCGGCGCGAGGAACGCCGGCAGCGCGTACTTCAGCGCCTGCCACATGGTCGCGATGGCGCGGCCGCCGGTGATTGCGCTCGCGCCGACGGCGGCCAGCGCGGTCGGCGGGGTCACCTCGGACAGCACCGAGTAGTAGAAGACGAACATGGCCGCCGCCGGGGCCGGTACGCCGAGGCCGAGCAGCGCCGGGCCGATGATCACCCAGCCGATGATGAAGCTGGCCGTCACCGGCACCGCGAGGCCCAGCAGGGCGAGCGCGACCGCGGCCAGCACCACGGTCAGGGCGAGCACCGCCTGCGGCTCGTCGGTGATCGCGCGGGCGCCGTTGACCAGCAGTGACGCCAGTTGGGCGCCGAGGCCGGTCTTGGTGGTGGTCGCGGTGATCACGCCGGCCGCGGCGCAGACCGCGACCACCGGCAGGACTCCGCGTACGCCCGCGGACAGCGCCGTGAAGATCCGGGGCGGGGTGAGCCGGTGCCGCCGGTCCAGGAAGGACAGTGCGCCGGCCAGGATCGTCGCGTACACCACCGAGCGGGTGGCGCTCACGTCCAGGGCCAGCAGCACCACGATGACGATCAGGGAGGAGAAGTGGTAGCCGAACCGGGTGAGCAGCCGCCAGGCGCTGGTGGGCGGGGCGTCGACGGCGCGGACCCCGTACCGGCGGACGTCGATCTCGACGGCGAGCAGGATGCCCAGGTAGTAGAGGACGGTCGGGATCGTCGCCCAGCCGAGGACGGTCAGGTAGGAGACGTTGAGGTACTCGGCGACGATGAACGCGGCCGCGCCCAGCGTCGGCGGCGACAGGATGGCGCCGACCCCGGCGGCCGCCAGCATGCCGCCGGCCTGCTCGGGTGGGTAGCCGGCGCGGCGCAGCATCGGCCAGGTGACGGCGCCGACGCTGACCGCGGTGGCGGTACCGGATCCGGAGACCGTGCCGAGCAGGAAGCCGGCGGCGACCGCGGTGCGCCCGGCCGCGGAGCGTGACCTACGGAAGGCGGCCACCGAGAGGTCGACGAAGAACCGGCTCGCCCCGGACAGGTCCAGCACCGCGCCGTAGATGGTGAACAGCACGATGTAGGTGGCCGCCACGTCCAGCGGGGTGCCGTAGAAGCCGCTGCCGGAGTTGTAGAGGGCGTCGACGATCTGCGCGAAGTCGAGTCCGGCGTGCGCGATCGGCCAGGTCTGCGGGAGCAGGCCGCCGTAGTAGCCGTACGCCAGAAAGGCCAGGCAGACCACCGGCAGCGCCCATCCGGTGGTGCGGCGGCAGGCCTCGATCACCAGGACCAGCAGGACGGCGCCGAAGACGATGTCGACCGGTTCGAGCAGCCCCTGGCGGTTCAGGAAGTCGTCGTAGCCGCCGGCGATCGGATACAGACAGACCACCAGCGCGGCGCCGGCCAGGATCCAGTCGGTCACCCCGGGCGTCTCCCGGCCTTTCCCCAGACCCGATTTGTACGCGAGGAAGACCAGCGGCAGGGTCCCGGCCAGAAAAATGATCAGGTAGTACTGGCTGCCCTGGGCGAGCGGGCGGAACACCTGCCAGAGGACGAGCAGCGCGACCGCGAACGCGACGACCGAGACGAACACCCCGGCCCGGCCGCTCAGCTCGCGGGCGGGCCGCTCCTCCTCGTCGTAGTGCACCGCCGGCGGGTCCACCGGAGATCGATCATCGCCCATGAAACGGACAGTACTATGTGACATCCCTTTCAGTAACGATCGTGACCCGATCAGGGAGCGCGGCCCGGTCAGAGGGTGACGGTGGAGACCGTGCGGGCGGTCACCTCGACCGTGTCGACGGCCAGCAGCTGGGTGTCGGTGGCGGCCAGCCGGGTGCGGGCCTCCTGCGGGACCGAGACCGGGGAGCCGGCGGCCAGGGGCAGCAGGTGGAGGGTGAGCTGGGCGCCGGCGCGGTAGCCGATGTCGGTGAGGTTGATCGTCCAGCCGGAGCCGTCCCAGTAGCGGTCGGTGACGGTCCGGCCGTCGACCCGCAGTTCGCCCACGTCGCCGGCCCAGATGACGCGCAGCAGCGGGTCGCGGGTGGGGTCGGCGGCGAAGCCGGGCAGGCGGAGGCGGTAGACGGCGGCCAGTTCGTCGAAGACGTCGGCGGACGGGGCGGACGGGCGGCCCTCGTGCTTGCCGTAGCTGACCGGGACGGTGGGGGCGGCCGGGCGCAGCCGCTCGACGGTGACGCGCTCGGTCACCGGGGTGCTGTCCTGGGGCACGTGGACCGGGCGGAAGGCACGAAGCGACGGGTCGTACACCCGTACGTCCGCGGTCTTGGCGGCCTTGACCGTCACCGTGCCGGAGGCGTCCCACTGGAGCTCGTCGTCGCTCAGGAGCAGGCGGCGGCCGCCGTCCTCGGGCACCCAGACCGATCCGGCCGCCTCGGCCGGGAGGACGAGGACGTCCGCGCCGCCGAGCCGCACCGGCGCGAAGCCGGGCGTGATGTCGTGAACGGTATCGGCCACGGCGATCTGGGGTTCGATGCCCGGGGCGGCGATCAGGACGAGCGTGGGCACGTCGCCGGGCAGCTGGGTGAGCGCCGAGGCGGTGGCCCAGGTGATCGTGGTGCCGCCGGCGGTGAGGTTCAGCGGCCAGCGGGCCAGGGTGCCGGGCGGGATGTCGATCGGCCGTTCCGGGAAGGCGAGCACGCCACGGTCCAGGTGGACCTGGAAACGGGCGCCGCGGTAGGCCGGCAGCGGGAAGTGCGGCTGGTGCCGGGACAGGAACAGGAAGCCGCTCTGCCCGTCGCTGCGCAGCGCCCACCGCAGGGTCTCGGAGTCCTCGACGTCGGCCGGCCGTACGTCCGGAAGGCTGGACGGCATCTCCGCGAGCACATGACCGAAAGCGGACAGGAAGGCGTGCTGGCGGCGCAGTTCGGCGTGGCTCGGGGCGAGTGTGCCGGCCTCCCCGATCGGCGCGTGGAAGTCGTAGCCGAGGCGGGCGATGTCGTTGGGGTAGCCGGTGGCGTGCGATTCGTGCAGGTCCGGGCCGGGGTTGGTGCCGCCGGCGTACATGTAGTAGCCCTGCCAGGCCGAGCCGTTGCCGATCTTGCAGTGGGCGATGGCCGCCACGTCGAGCGCCTCGGGCCGCGGCCGCCGGTGGTACGCGGTGGCCATGCCGCCGCCGAGCTCGCAGGTGGCGGGCGGGAACTCCTCGGACGGGGTGCGCGGGCCCCCGGTGGCGGCCGCGATCGCCTGGGCCCGGCGCACGTCGGCGCCGATGCCCGCGTCGTCCCAGACGTGGGAGAAGAAGTAGTGGTCGCGGAACGTCGGGTCCCAGGGCGCGCCGGCGTCCACCCAGAAGCCGTCGCCGTAGCCGCCGTAGAGCGGCAGCACCTCGGATTCCGGCAGGTCGGCGCCGCCCCAGGCGGTGGCGGTCCACAGCGGCACGGACATGCCGGCCTCGCGGGCCAGGCGCTTGAGGGTGACGAGGTGCCCCGGCTGGTCGTAGAGCTCGTTCTCCAGCTGGATCCCGATGATCCGGTCGAACCGGGGGCCGACGGCCGCCGCGATGGCCGCGAACCAGCCGGCGACCAGGTCGAGGTACGCCGGGTCGTCGGTGCGGTGCCGGACCGGGGCCCGCTGCACCCAGTCGGGGAAGCCGCCGTTGCGCGTCTCGCCGTGGCACCACGGACCGATCCGCAGGACCACGTCGAGTCCGGTCTCCACGGCCAGGTCGACGAACGCGCCGACGTCCAGGTTGCCGTCGAAGCGGGTCTCCCCCGGCGTGGGCGCGTGGTGCAGCCAGAAGACGTAGCTGGCCACCACGGTCACGCCGCCGGCCTTCATCTGGCGCAGCCGCTCGGCCCAGCGCTCGCGCGGGACCCGGCTGTAGTGCAGCTCGCCGGAGACCGGGATGACCGGCACGCCGTCGCGGCTCAGATACCGGTTGGTCAGCGAGATGCCGTCCCGTACGTCTTCGGAGTTGCTCATCCGCGCCCGGCGCAGCGGCGTCGCCCAGGGTTGGTGGCGAACGGTGAGCGGCTCGAGCCACGACATGGGATCAGCTCCTTGCGGGTTTGACTGTAACCGGTCACAGGCCGGCGAGCCCGAACGATACACAGGCGTAACGGGTGAGACGCAAGGGCTTGACACAACGCCGTAACAGCAGCACTGTAACCGGTCACAGGGGCCGCACCGAGCGAAACGCTTCCGGCGCGGCGCCGCCCCCGGCTTTCCGTTCCGGCCAAGCCGATCCAGGAGGATCAATGAAGTCGACATACGCCCCGCTCATGGCGGCCCTCACCGCCGCGGCTCTGTTTACCGGCACCGCCTGCTCCAGCTCCGGCTCCTCGTCCGAGGAGGCCACCGACCCGAACGAGAAGGTCTCGCTGACCTACTGGACCTGGGCGCCGAACATGGACAAGGTCGCCGCGGCGTGGAACGCGAAGAACCCGAACATCCAGGTCACGGTCAACAAGCAGGACGGCGGTGACCCGGCCGTCACCAAGCTGCTGACCGCGATCAAGGCCGGCTCCGGCGCGCCGGACGTCATGCAGGCCGAGTACCAGAAGATCCCCACGCTCGTCTCCGCCGACGCGCTCGCCGACATCTCCGCCGAGGCCGGCGCTCTGAAGGACAGGTTCCCGGCCGGCGCCTGGAACGGCGTGACCCTCGGCTCGGAGGCGGTCTACGGCGTGCCGCAGGACACCGGCCCGCTGATGTTCTTCTACCGCGCCGACGTCTTCGAGAAGAACGGCCTGTCGGCCCCGAAGACCTGGGACGAGTACGCGACCGCCGCCGAGAAGATCCACAAGGCGAACCCGAAGCAGTACCTGGGCACCTTCTCGGCCACCGACGCGGGCCTGTTCACCGGCCTCGCCCAGCAGGCCGGTGCCTCGTGGTGGGGCGTGCAGGGCGACGCCTGGTCGGTCGCCATCGACGAGCCGAAGACCCAGAAGGTCGCCGCCTACTGGGGTGGCCTCGTGGAGAAGGGCGTCATCGACAACAAGCCGATGTACACCCCGGAGTGGAACGCCGCGCTGAACGACGGCACCCAGGTCGGCTGGGTCAGCGCCGTGTGGGCGCCGGGCGTCCTGGAGGGCTCCGCGAAGGACACCAAGGGCAAGTGGAAGGCCGCCCCGATGCCGCAGTGGGACGCCGCCGCCCCGGCGACCGGCGCGTGGGGCGGTTCGGCCACCAGCGTGACCACCCAGTCCAAGCACAAGAAGCAGGCCGCGGCGTTCGTGTCCTGGCTGAACAGCGACCCGGAGGCGGTCAAGCTGCTCGCCACCGAGGCCAGCGTCTACCCGGCCGCCAACGACGCCGCCGGCGCCCTGACCAGCCCGCCGGCGTTCTTCGCCGACCAGGCCGACTACTACGCCATCGCCGCCGAGGCCGCGAAGCAGATGAGCCCGTTCACCTACGGCCCGAACGTGAACGTCGCCTACAGCGCCTTCAACGACGCCTTCGGCAAGGCCGCCGAGGCGAAGAAGGCGACCGCCTTCACCGAGTCGCTGACGACCATGCAGAAGACCACGGTCGACGACTTGAAGAACGCCGGGTTCACCGTCGCCGGATGAGATCGCCTCCGGGCGGGTCACCGCCCGCCCGGAGCGTTCGGAAAGGACACATGCGGCGATGACCACCTCCGCCCCAGCCCGGCGAACCGGCACCCCGTACGCCTTCCTCGCCCCCGCCCTGATCCTGTTCGCCGCGTTCCTCGCCGCGCCCATCGTCTACGCCGCCTACCTGAGCTTCCGCAAGGTCAAGGTGAGCGGTCTCGGACTGGGCGCCAGGTCACGGACCGAGATCTGGGCCGGGCTGGACAACTACACCCGGTCGCTGACCGATCCCGACTTCCTGCCGAGCGTCGGGCGCATCGCGCTGTACGGCCTGATCGTGGTCCCCACCATGCTCGGCCTGGCCCTGCTCTTCGCGTTGCTGCTGGACGCGAACCGGACGCGCGAGTCGGTCGGCAAGTTCGCCCGGATCTCGATCTTCCTGCCGTACGCGGTCCCGGCCGTCGTCGGCTCGCTGCTCTGGGGCTTCCTCTACCTGCCCCGGGTCAGCCCGATCACCGACGTGTTCGAGGCGGTCGGCATCACCGCCCCCGAGTTGCTGTCCCGTGATCTGACGCTCTGGGCGGTGGCCAACATCGCGGTCTGGGGCGGCACCGGCTTCAACATGATCGTCATCTACACCGCGCTGCGGGCCGTCCCGGTCAGCCTGTACGAGTCGGCCCGGATCGACGGCGCCTCCGAGGTCGCGATCGCCTGGCGCATCAAGATCCCGATCGTCACGCCGTCGCTGATCATGACGTTCGTCTTCTCGCTCATCGCCACGTTGCAGGTCTTCGCCGAGCCGATGACCCTGCGGCCGCTGGCCAACACGATCTCGACGACGTGGACGCCGCTGATGAAGGTCTACCGGGACGCGTTCACCCGCAACGACCTCTACGCGGCCGCCGCCACCTCGGTGATCATCGCGCTCGCCACGTTCATCCTGTCCTTCGGCTTCCTGAAGCTCGTCGGGCGCCGGGCCTTCAACCAGGAGGACTGAGATGCCTTTCAAGAAGGGCCGCAGTAAAACAGCTACCGTCCTCCTCCTGCTGGGCGCCGCCTACTGCCTGCTCCCCGTGCTCTGGGTGCTGATCGCCTCGTCGAAGAGCGCCGGCGAACTGTTCTCCACGTTCACGCTCGCCCCGAGCACCCACCTGTTCGACAACCTGGCCGATCTCAGCGGCTACCGGGACGGCCTCTACTGGCGGTGGATGGCCAACACCGCCCTGTACGCCGGGGTCGGCGCGGCCGCGTCCACGCTGATCTCGGCGATGGCCGGATTCGCCCTCGCCAAGTTCGAGTTCCCCGGCAAGAGCGCGATCTTCAACCTGATCCTGGCCGGCGTCCTGGTGCCCGGCGTCCTGCTCGCCATCCCGCAGTACCTGCTGCTGGCCAAGGTGGGGATGACGAACACCTACTGGGCGGTGCTGCTGCCCAGCTTCATCAGCCCGTACGGCATCTATCTGGCCCGGATCTTCGCGGCCGCGTCGGTGCCCACCGAGATCCTGGAGGCGTCCCGCATCGACGGCGCCGGCGACTGGCGCACCTTCGCCACGGTGGTGCTGCCGATGATGCGGACCGGCCTGGTGACCGTCTTCCTCTTCCAGTTCGTGGCGGTGTGGAACAACTTCATGCTGCCGTACATCATGCTCGGCGACGACAAGCTCTACCCGATCACGGTCGGCCTGAACGGTCTGCTCAACCAGGGCGCCAACCAGCCGGCCATGTACACGTCGGTGGTGACCGGCGCGCTCGTCTCGATCATCCCCCTGATCGCCCTGTTCCTCACGTTGCAGCGCTACTGGCAGGTCGACCTGGCCGCCGGCGGCGTGAAGGCCTAGCTATGATCCCGAAGGTGTCGCGCAAACGCCCCACCATCCGCGACGTCGCGGCCGAGGCAGGGGTGTCCTACGCGACGGTCTCCCGGGTGCTCAACGGCCGGGACTGGGTCAGCCCCGAGGCCGTCCGCGCGGTCCGTGACGCCATCTCCCGTACCGGCTACACCGCCAACCCGCACGCCCGGTCGCTGGCCACCGGGAAGTCCGGCTCGATCGCGTTCCTGCTCACCGAGCCGCAGCACCTGCTCTTCGAGGACCCGAACTTCTCGGTGCTGCTGCGCGGGGTGGCCCAGGCGCTCTCCGACCGGGAGCTGACACTGATCCTGATGATCGCGTCGACCCCGGTGGAGCGCAGCCGGGCCGTCGCCTACCTGTCCGGCGGCCACGTCGACGGGGTGCTGCTGGTGTCGCCGCACTCCGGCGACCCGCTGCTGCGGCAGCTGGTCGAGGCCGAGGTACCGATCGTGGCCTGCGGTCAGGTGCTCGGCTTCGAGGACCGGATCAGCTCGGTGTCGGCCGACGACTGGGGCGGCGGCCGGTCGGCCGTGGAGCACCTGCTCGCCCAGGGCTGCCGGCGGATCGCCACGATCACCGGGCCGCAGGACACCTTCGGCGGCGTGTTCCGGCTGCGCGGCTACACCGACGCGCTCGCCGCGGCCGGGATCACGGTCGATCCGGCGTACATCGTGCACGGCGACTGGAGCCGGGAGAGCGGCGCGGCCGGCATGCGCACGCTGCTCGACCGGGTGCCCGAGGTGGACGCGGTGTTCGCCGCCTCGGACGCGATGGCCGCGGCCGCCCTTCCGGTGCTGCGGGAGGCCGGGCGCGAGGTGCCCGGCGACGTACGGGTGGTCGGGTTCGACGACTCCGGGCTGGCGGCCACCACCGAGCCGCCGCTCACCACCGTCCGGCATCCGCTGGAACGGATCAGTGAAGAGATGGTCCGGCTGCTCACCGATGTGATCGCCGGGCGCACCCCGCTCTCCATCACCGTGCCCACCAGCCTGGTCGTGCGGGGCAGCTCCCCCGCCTAGAGACCGGCCGGCCTCGATACACCCCCTTGATCGAGGCCGGTCTTGCACAAAAACAGCCCCTTTTGTCACGGAAGACCAAAAAGGAGCGTCATGAAACCATTCATCGCGGTCGCCGCCTTCCTCGCGGTGGCCCTCATCCCCGCACCCGCCGCCGCGCACGACGGCGACGCGTGGCGCATGCGCGGCGCCGACGTGTCGACACTCCAGCGCTCGCTGGAACTCGGCCAGCGGTTCTACGACGTACGGGGGCGCCGCGGCAACCCGTACGACATCCTGAAGCAGGCCGGCGCCAACTATGTCCGGCTGCGCATCTGGAACGATCCGGCCAGCGGCTACTCCAACAAGGCCAAGGTGCTCGAGCAGGCCCGGGCGGCCAAGGCCCGCGGCATGAAGCTGCTGATCGACTTCCACTACTCGGACACCTGGGCCGACCCGGGCAAGCAGTACACCCCCGCCGCCTGGGTGGGGCACGACCTCGACCAGCTCCGGGAGGACGTCTACGACTACACGTACGACGTCTGCACCAGCTTGAAGAAGCAGGGCACCACCCCGGACAGCGTGCAGATCGGCAACGAGATCAACGTCGGCATGCTGTGGCCGGCCGGTTACGTGGACAACAGCGACTTCGGGCCGCTGTCCCAGCTGCTCAACGCCGGGTACGACGCCACCAAGGCGTGCAGCAGGCGCACCGAGGTCCTGGTGCACACCGCGCTGGCCGGGAACATCGGCGCGGCGCACTGGTTCTACGACGGCATCACGGCCGCCGGCGCCAAGTGGGACGTCACGGCGCTGTCCTACTACTGCATGTGGCACGGGACGCTGGACAACCTGGCCACGGTCGTCGGCGACGTCACCGACCGGTACGGCAAGCCCGTCGTGATCGCGGAGACGGCGTACCCGTACACCACCGAGAACCACGACCACCTCGAGAACATCATCACCTCCAGCGCACCCTGCGACGGCATCCCCGCCACACGTGAGGGTCAGGCGCGAGAGTTCGCCGCGGTGCAGAGCACCGCCCGGGCGGCCGGCGCGATCGGCGTCTTCTACTGGGAACCCACCTGGACCGGCATCGACGGCAACGGCTGGGACACCGAGGACATCGAGAACTCCGGCAACGCCTGGGAGAACATGGCGACCTTCGACGACAGCGGACGCATCAACCCCTATGTCCGCTGGCTCCGGTAAATCCCCGTTTTAAGGAGCGCACCATGAAACCGTCCCTCCGAGCCGCCGTCACGGCCGCGGTCCTCGCGGTCTCGGTGGTTCTCGCACCCGCCCCCGCACAGGCCGCCTCCCTCACCATGCTCGGCGCCGACGTGTCGTCGCTGCAGCGCACGCTCGACCTCGGCGGCAAGTACTACAACGCCTCGGGTGTCGCGGCCAACCCCTACGACATCCTCAAGACGGCCGGCGTCAACTACGCCCGGCTGCGCGTCTGGAACAACCCGGCCAGCGGTTACAACAACAAGGCCAAGGTGCTCCAGCAGGCCGCGGCGATCAAGGCCAAGGGCCTGAAGCTGATGGTCGACTTCCACTACTCCGACACGTGGGCCGACCCGGGCAAGCAGTATCCGCCGGCGGCCTGGGCGTCCTACTCGCTCACCCAGTTGCAGACGGCCGTCTACAACTACACCTACGACGTCTGCACCAGCCTCAAGTCGGCCGGGCTCACCCCGGACAGCGTGCAGATCGGCAACGAGATCAACGTCGGCATGCTGTGGCCCAAGGGTCAGGTCGTGAACAGCAACTTCGCCCCGCTGGCGTCGCTGCTCAAGCAGGGCTACAACGCGACGAAGGCCTGCAACAGCGGCACCCAGGTGATCATCCACACCGCGGACGCGGACAGCATGACCAACATGCGCTGGTTCTACGACGGCATCAAGGCGGCCGGCGTGACCTGGGACATCACCGGCCTGTCGTACTACTGCATGTGGCACGGCACGCTCGCCAACCTGTACAACGTGATCGTCGACGCCCGGACCCGTTACGGCAAGCCGGTCGTGATCGTCGAGACGGCGTACCAGTTCACCACGGCCGACGCCGACAGCGAGAAGAACTCCATCCCCGGCACCGTGCTCTGCGACGGCATCCCGGCCACCTCGGCGGGCCAGGCCCAGCAGTTCACCTGGGTGCAGAACACCGCCCGCAACGCCGGCGCCATCGGCGTCTTCTACTGGGAACCCACCTGGTACGCCATCAAGGGCAACGGCTGGGACCCGGCGAACATCAACGGCACCGGCGACGGCTGGGACAACATGGCCACCTTCGACTGGTCCGGCAAGGTGAACCCGTACATCAAGTGGTCCGCCTGACGTCCCCCACCCTCCGCGGCCGGGTCCGGATCCCCACCGGACCACTGACGGTCGCACCCCAAGCGACCCGGCCCGGATCCCCACCGGACCACTGACGGTCGCACCCACAGCGGCCCGGTCCGGCTTCCTGCCGGGCCGGGCTCGCTGCCTTTCCCGGTACGGGCTACCCGAACCCGCCGTACCAGACCCGCGACCGATCGCCACTCCCGGCCGTGCCGCGCCCGCCGGGCGTGAGTGGGTGGTCCAGCCGGCTCTCAGGGCTGTTTCGAAGCGAGTGGGACAGCCCTGGGAGCCGGCTGATGGGATGTGGGAGCGGTCAGACGGAGGTCACGGCCGGCTCGGAGTGGGACGGGAGCGGGTCGACCGACGGCGGGCGGCGCTCCAGGGCGGCGCCCTCCACGTCCAGCTCCGGCAGCCACCGCAGCCAGGCCGGGAGCCACCAGGCGGACCGGCCGAGCAGGGCGAGCGCCGCCGGTACCGCGATCATGCGGACGATGAAGGCGTCGAAGGCGATGCCCACGGCCAGGGCGAAGGCGATCGGCTTGATGGTGTCGTTGCCCTCGGGGACGAAGGCGGCGAAGACCGCGAACATGATGGTCGCGGCGGCGATCACGACCGGGGCGGCCTGCCGGAAGCCGGTCACGATGGCGTCGCGGGGCGCCGCGCCGTGTGCGTGCGCCTCATGCATGCGCGAGACCAGGAAGACCTGGTAGTCCATGGCCAGGCCGAACAGGATGCCCACGATGATGATCGGGGCGAGGCTCAGGATCGGGCCGGTGGAGCCGGCGTTGACCGCGTCGGCGGCCCAGCCCCACTGGAAGACCGCGACCGTCGCGCCGAACGCGGCGCCGATGGTGAGCAGGAAGCCGAGGACGCCGACGACCGGCACCAGCAGGGAGCGGAAGACCAGCACCAGCAGCACGAACGCCAGGCCGACGACGAGCGCCAGGTAGACCGGCAGGGCGTCGTTGAGCTTCTGCGACACGTCGATGCTGACCGCCGTGTTGCCGGTGACGTAGACGTCGGCGCCCTCGTCACCGGCGACCGAGTCACGGATCTGGTGCACCAGGTCGACGGTCCGGTCGTCCTCCGGCCCGGTGGCCGGGATGATCGTGAGGAGGGCCGCCGAGCCGTCCTTGTCGGGTTGCGGGGGCAGCACCAGGGTGCCCTGCGGCAGCACCTCGGTGAGCTGTTTCTGCACGCGCGGCGCGACCTGCGCCGAGGCGGGGCCGTCGATCAGCACCAGCAGCGGGCTGCTGACGCCGGGGCCGAACCGGCTGTCGATGATCGCCTGGGCGCGGGCCTGGGTGGTGCCCTCGGCGGCGCGCTGGGCCAGCGTCGTCTTCATCTCCAGGAACGGGACGGCGATGACCGTGAGGGCGGCGACCGCCACGATCAGGCTGAGCCAGCGGTGCCGGGTGACCAGGTTCGCCCAGCCGGAGATGAAACCGCGCCCGGCCGGGACCCCGCCGTCGTCGTCGAGCGGGACGTCACGCAGCTTGCGGGGCAGCGCGCGCCGGCCGATGAAGCCGAGGATGGCCGGGACCAGGGTGATCGCGACCAGCACGGCGATCACGATGGTGGCGGCCGCGGCGATGCCCATCTCGGAGAGGAACGGGATGCCGACGACGGAGAGGCCGGCCAGGGCGATGACCACGGTGAGGCCGGCGGTGACGACGGCCGCGCCCGCGGTGCCGACGGCCATCGCGGCGGCGGCCTCCACGGACAGGCCGCGGCGCAGCTCGTGCCGGAACCGGGTGACGATGAACAGCGCGTAGTCGATGCCGACCGCGAGGCCGAGCATGACGGCGAGGATCGGGGTGGTCGACTGCAACTCGGTGAACCCGGTGAGGGTGACGAGGCCGGCCGCGCCGATGCCGACGCCGACGATCGCGGTCAGCAGGTTCATCCCGGCGGCGACCAGCGAGCGGTAGGTGAGGGCCAGCACGATGAGGGCCACCACGACACCGAGGATCTCCGAGGCCCCGCCGATGTCGGCCGGGTTGCTGAGCGCCTCGCCGCGGGCCTCGACGGTGAGCCCACCGGTCCGGGCCCGCTGGAGCGCCGCGGTGACGGCCTCGCGCTGCTCGTCGGTGACCTCGGACGGCTGCACCGGGTAGCGGACCGAACTGTACGCGGCCACCCGGTCCCGGGAGACGGCCGGCGCCTTGGGGTCGAGCGGGTTGGACGCGCCCGCCGCGCCGGGCAGCTCGCCGAGGAGGGCGACGATCCGGGCCACCTCGGCGGCGTTCGCCGGGTCGGTGATCCGCTGGCCGGCCGGGGCCTCCATCACCACCTGCACGGTGGCTCCGGCGGACGCCTCACCGAACCTCTCCTTCATCAGCGCGAGCGCGGTGGTCGACTCCTGGCCGGGAATGCTGAACGTGTTGGCCGTGGCGCCGGAGAGCGTGCCCGCTCCCACGCCGACGGCGACCAGCGCCACGAGCCAGGCGACGGTGACGAGTATCCGGTGCCGTACTGACGCCAGCCCGAGCCGGTGCAGCAGCGTTGCCATGAGGGGTTCCTTTTTCCGTGGGGCTTTTCAGTGACCGAGGGCGTCGAATCCGACCGCGGCGAGGCGGGTCGCGGCGCCGGGGTGAAGCTGGCCGCAGAGGGCGATGCTGGCCACCGCGACCGCGCCGAGGGCTCCGGTGACCCGCAGCGCCCGCTCGGTGTCGGTGTGCGGCTCGTCGCCGAAGGCGCCGGCGATGGCCTCACCGATCACCGCGAGGGCCTCGCCGATCTCGCTCTCCGGCTCGGCGAGCAGGGAGGAGAGCAGCAGGGCGACCATGCCGGGCTGGGCCACCGCGAGCTCGGCCAGCCCGGTGAGCACGGCCCGGTCCCGCTGCGGGCCGGGCGGGAGGTCCGCCACGCCGGAGGCGGTGTCCCGAATCTGCTCGACGCAGCGCCCGATCACCGCGGTCTGCAGCGCCTCCTTGGTCGGGAAGCGGTGCAGCAGGCCGGTCTTGGAGTAGCCGACCGTGTCCGCGATCCGCTGGACCGACGTCTCCTTGAGCCCGTGCCGGGCGAAGAGATGCGCCGCGGCCTCGAGGATCTCGTCGTCGATCTGCTGCTTGGTGGGACGGGGCATAGGACCACCGTAGACCGTAATGGACCGACCTGGTCCGGGAGGGACCGTGTCGGTCCCCACACTCCGGTCAGTCCGCTTCTGATTGCCCACGGTGGCGGTCGTAAACATCACGGAGGTACGGGTCCGGCCCGTCCACCGCCCAGCCGAACACCAGCGGCTCGTCCTCGCACTCGACGGCGTAGACCGGCAGCCACACCGGGCGCGGCACGGCCGCGGTCACCTCGACGGGCACCGCCGGTCCGGTGAAGTCGGCGACGGCCGGCCTGTTCAGCAGCAGCTCGACGGCGTCCGGCGGCAGCGGGCGGGCGGGGCCGACCGGGTCGAAGACGGTGCCGTCGGGCAGGGTCAGCGCGGGCTCGCCGAGCCACACCGAGTGGGTGGCATGCGCGTACGGCACCGGCTCTCCCCCGCAGCCGTCGAACCGCAGGGTGATCCGGCGACCCGGCGTGAGGACGTGGCGGCGCCCGTCGGCGACGGACAGGCGCCCGAGTTCGGTCAGCGTGAGGTCGTCCCCGTCGTGCCGCAGGTGCCCGATCCCCACCAGGAACCGCACGGCCCGGGTGACCAGTGCCGGCTCCACCCCGAAGAACGCGGCCAGCTCGGCGGGGCGCCGCAGGCCGGCCTCGGCGACCGCACGGCTCAGGTAGCGGTCGAAGACGTCGTACGAGTGCGCCTCCCGGACCTCCGCCACCACGTCCACGGCCCACATCGGCAGCAGCAGCGGCACGAACCTCCGGGGCCGCACGCCCGGCAGCGCACCCGCCCGGCGGACCACCTCCCGCATCGGCAGGTGGGCCGCCTCAGTCACCCGGCCGCCCGGAGGCCGGCCCGGAGCCGCCGGGATCCGGCGCGGCCCGGTGCGCCGCCGGCACACACGCCGCGACCCGGTCGAACACGCTGCCGGTGAGCAGGCCGGTCAGCTCCGCGGGGTCCACCCCGGCCGGGCACCGGGCGGCCACCCAGGCCTGGGCCACCGCGACGTCACGCAACGGCGGCCGCCCGGTCTCGCCGACCAGCACCGCCCGGCGGGCGCGGACCAGCGGCACCAGCGCGGCCGGCACCGCGACCCGGGACGCGTCCTCCACGACGACCAGGTCGTACTCCAGGTCGGCGTGCTCCGGGCGGCCGGCGCCCAGGCAGGTGGTGGCGACGACGTCGGCGTACCGGAGCAGTTCGGCGTGCAGCTGCCGGCTGGGCCGGGTGGCCCGCTGCCGCCACTCGCGCAGCAGCCCGGCCCGGCCGCGCAGGGTCGGCTCCAGCTCGCGGCAGCGCTCGGCGAAGCCGGTGAGCCCGGCCTGATCGGCGGTCCACTCGGGGCGTGCGGTGACGCCGTCGAGCATCCGGGTGAGCTGGTGGGCACAGCGTTCGGCGGATTCCAGCGCGCGCCGCGCGGCCAGGTCGGCGAACGCGGCCCGTTCGGCGGCGGCCCGCACCACGCTGTCGTTCGCGACCGCGATGTCGTGTTCGCGAGCGCTTTCCGCGTACCCCTCGTCGATCTGCTGAAAGGCCGACCGGGCAGCGGCCGCGTGCCGGACCGCGTGGCTCAGCGCCGTCCGCAGCCGCCCGGCCCGCCACCGGCGCAGCCGGGAGGTCTCGGCGCGGCGCAACGCGGCGGTGAGCAGCTCCACCTCCCGGGCGGTCGCCGCGGCGGCCCGCTCGGCCGTCGCCCGCTCGCGCGCGATCGCGGCCAGCGACGCGCCGAGCCGGTCGCGGGTGGCCCGCACCGTCGCCTCGTGATGCGCGGCGGCCCGGCCGGCACGCTCCCGTGCCTCGGCCGCCTCGGTGAGCGCGTTGTCCAGCCGGCGCAGCCAGCCGTGCGCCGGGGCGGGATCGCCGAGCCAGGGTTCCAGGGACCGGGCGGCGGCCTGGGAGCGGGTCAGGATGCGCTGCTGCACGGTGGCCGACGCCGCGTCGATGCTGCCCGGCCCGGACCCGGCCGGATCGGTGCGGATCACGGTGGCGCCGTCGGGCAGGTGGGCGATGACGGCGTCGACCGGCGGCGGCGCGGGCGCGGTGAGCAGCACCCGCTCGCCGCGTTCCGCGGCCTCGCGCACGATGTCCAGGACGGTCCGGGCGCGTGCCGGGCCGGGCTCCGCGACCAGGCAGACCAGATCCGGTACGGCGGTGGCGAACCGCCCCTCGGCCAGCAGGGGCAGCAGGCCGGGGTTGACCGCGGCGCCGGAGCGCAGCCGCCGGATCGCCTCCCGCTGGACGCGCTCGTCGAGGCCGGCGTCCCGGGACGCGCGCGCGGCGGGCACCCGGCCGGCGCCGGGATCCAGCTCGCGGGCGGCCGCGACGGCCAGCTCCAGGACGGCGCAGAAACCCTCGTTCCGGTACGGCGGTTGATCTAGATCGACAAGGGTCGACGCCATCCGCCCACCTTAGTTGCGCCGCATGCGGACCATCAAACACGCCACGATTGAATGAGCCGTCGCCGTCGCCGCACAGATCGGATTCGCCAGATGTCCCGTGATCACGCAGACCTGATCCTCGCCGGCGGGCCGGTGTTCTCCGCGGGCGCCGGGCCGGCCACCGCCGTGGCGGTCCGGGACGGCCGGATCCTCGCGGTCGGCGACGACCTGAGCGGGCTGCGGGGCCCGGCGACCGAGGTGGTGGACCTGGCCGGGCGCCTGCTGATGCCCGGTTTCCAGGACGCGCACGTGCACGCCGTGATGGGTGGCGTCGAGCTGAACCAGTGCGACCTGACCGAGACCACCGACCGGAACGAGTACCTGCGCCGGGTCGCGGCGTACGCGGCCGCCCACCCGGATCTGGAGTGGATCTCCGGCGGCGGCTGGTCGATGGAGTCCTTCCCCGGCGGGGTGCCGGCCAAGGAGCTGCTCGACCGGGTGGTGCCGGACCGGCCGGTGTACCTGATCAACCGGGACCACCACGGCGCGTGGGTGAACAGCCGGGCGCTGGAGCTGGCCGGGATCACCGCGGGCACCCCGGATCCGGCGCACGGCCGGATCGACCGCAACCCGGACGGCTCACCGGCCGGCGGCCTCCAGGAGGGCGCCATGGAGCTGGTCGGCGACCTGCTGCCGGAGGTGACCACGGCGGACCGGGTGGCCGGGCTGCGCCGGGCGCAGGCGCTGCTGCACTCGCTCGGTGTCACCGCCTGGCAGGACGCCATGGTGTGCGCCACCAACGGCTACCCGGACGTGGCCGACGCCTACCTGGCGGCCGCGACCGAGGGCTGGCTGACCGCGACCGTGGTCGGCGCGCTGTGGTGGGACCGGGACCGGGGCGCCGAGCAGATCCCGGAGCTGCTGGCGAAGCGCGAGCGGTTCAGTGTGGGGCGGCTGCGCTGCGACAGCGTGAAGCTGATGCTGGACGGGGTGGCGGAGAACTTCACGGCCGCGATGACCGAGCCCTACCGGGACTCGTGCGGCTGCGCCACCACCAACCGGGGGCTGTCGTTCATCGACCCCCGGTTCCTGGGTGACTTCGTCACCGAACTGGACGGGCACGGCTTCCAGGTGCACTTCCACGCGCTGGGTGACCGGGCGGTCCGCGACGGGCTGGACGCGGTGGCCGCGGCCCGGGCGGCGAACGGTTTCCGGGACACCCGCCCGCATCTGGCCCACCTCCAGGTGGTGCACCCGGACGACGTGCCGCGGTTCCGGGCGCTGGGCGCGACGGCGAATCTCCAGGCGCTGTGGGCGTCGCACGAGCCGCAGATGGACGACCTGACCATCCCGTTCCTGGACCCGGCGCTGGTGGACCGGCAGTACCCGTTCGGCGACCTGTGGCGGGCCGGGGCGCATCTGGCGTGCGGCAGCGACTGGCCGGTCAGCACGCCGGACCCGTGGCAGGCGATCCACGTCGCGGTGAACCGGGCCCACCACGGCAGCGGCCTCGGCCCGTTCCTGCCGGGGCAGCGGCTCGACCTGGCCACCGCGCTGGCCGCCTACACGGCCGGTTCGGCCTACGTGAACCGGCTCGACGACACCGGGACGGTCCGCCCCGGCAACCGGGCCGATCTGGTGGTCCTGGACCGGGACCCGTTCGCCGCGCCGCCGGACGAGATCGCCGCCACCCGGGTCGCCATGACCTTCGTCGACGGGGATCTCGTCCACGGCGCGTGACGGTCAGCGGTCCTCGTCGTCGTCCTCGTCGTCCTGCTCCTCGTCCGGCTCCTCGGCGTGCGCCTGCGCGTGCCGGGGCTGGACCGGGGCGGCCTCGAGGACCTCGGCGACCGGCTCCTCCTCGACGTACTCGCTCATCTGCGGCGCGTCCACCCAGAGGGCGCGCAGCTGGCTCTGCATGAAGCCGGTGAGCCGGCCGCGGTACTCGCGGTCGAACTGCTCCAGGGCCTCGATCTGCTGCTGGAGGGCCTCGCGCTTGGCGCCCAGGCTGCCGACCACGTCGTCGTACCGCTGCTGGGCCTGCTGCTTGAGCTGCTCGGCGCCGGCGATCGCGTCGGCGTTGATCGTCTCGGCGCGGTTGCGGGCGTCGGCGACGATCTTCTCCGCGGTACGACGGGCCTCCTCGGCGCGGGCCTGCGCGTCCCGGGCCATCTGCTCGGCGGCGGCGCGGGCCTCGGCCAGCACCCGGTCGGCCTCGCGGCGCACGTTGTTGGCGTGGGCCTGGGCGTCACGGGCGATCTGCTCGGCGGCGGCCAGCGCGTCCGTACGGATCTTGTCCGCGTGGTGCTGGGCGCTCGCGACGTGTTCCTCGGCGGTGCGCTGGGCGAGGGCGAGCACCTGGAGAGCCTGGTTCGGCAGGCCGGGGTTCGGGGCGATCACCGCGTGCTCGGAGGTCTCTCCGTTAGTCCCATTGAGCAGCACTTCGACACGATCCTTCTCTGCGAGGGGTGGATCCGGGGGGTTCTCGGCGACGGCTCCCGGCCATGATCGGCGGATGCTACCAAGCTGAACTCAAGGTTTGCGAGGGCTACTTTGTGAATGTCCGACAAATTGGATATCAGTCGCATTAGTCTTGAATGGACCATTCTCCCCACGCCGTGAGGACGAGCCATGAGATTCCGCCGCACACTCGCCGTCACGGCTGTACTGACCTGCGTGTTCGCCGTCGCGCCCGGGCCCGCCCGGGCGGCCACCGGATACGAGATGGCGGCCTGGACGATGGACGAGAGCCGGGGGTCCCGGTGGATGGCCGACAGCACCGGGCGCGGCCACAACGGCCGGATCGGACCGGACGTCGGCACAGGTCTGTCCACCGAGTCCAGCCGGGGCTACCGGTTCGACCGGCTGGAGCCGGACACCCCGCCCGCCCGGCCCGGCCATCTGGTCAGTGTTCCCGACCATCCGGACCTCGACCCCGGCGACCGCGACTTCGCCGTCACGGTACGGCTCAGGACCACCCACAAGTTCGGCAACATCATCCAGAAGGGCCAGGCCACGGTGCCCGGCGGAAGCTTCAAGATGCAGATCCCGAACGGGCGCCCGACCTGCACGTTCCGGGGTTCGGTGGGCACCATCGAGATGTGGTCGCCGGCGCGGATCAACGACGGCAACTGGCACACCGTGCGCTGCCTGCGGATCCGGGACGGGGTGGCGCTGCTCATCGACGGGAACGAGGTCGTCTCCAAGCCCGGCTGGACCGGCACCATCGCCAACACGTGGCCGGTCAGCATCGGCGGCAAACTGGACTGCGACCAGGTCGAGGTCGGCTGCGACTACTACGCCGGCGACCTGGACTGGATCGTGATCGAGGCGGCCTGAGCCTCGCAAGGGTCAGGCCGCCTCCGCGGGTCAGCGGCCGAAGCCGCGGGCCAGGCGGTGGTACGCCTGGTTCCAGCGCACCTCCTTGACGAACGAGCGGGTGGTGGTCGACTCGTCGATCACCAGCAGCTCGGTGCCCACCATCTCGGCCAGGTCGGCCAGCTCCTCCGCGCCCACCGCCGACGACAGCACGGTGTGGTGCGGGCCGCCCGCGGTCAGCCAGCACTCGGCCGACGTGGACAGCGACGGGGCCGGCTTCCAGACCGCCCGGGCGACCGGCAGCCTCGGCAGCGGCGCGGTCGGCGCGACGACCTCGATCTCGTTGGCCACCAGGCGGAACCGCTCGCCCAGGTCGGCCAGGCCGAGCACCACGGCCGGGCCGGGCGCCGCGTCGAAGACCAGGCGGACCGGGTCCTCGCGGCCGCCGATGCCGAGCGGGTGGATCTCCAGCTTCGGGGTGCCGGCCGCGATGGTCGGGCACACCTCCAGCATGTGGGCGCCGAGGATGACCTCGTTGCCCGGCGTCAGGTCGTACGTGTAGTCCTCCATGAAGGAGGTGCCGCCGCCCGGTGCCATCGCCTTGAGCGTGTGCACCAGCACCGACGTCTTCCAGTCGCCCTCGCCGCCGAACCCGTACCCGTCGGCCATCAGCCGCTGGACCGCGAGGCCGGGCAGCTGCCGCAGCCCGCCCAGGTCCTCGAAGTTCGACGTGAACGCCCGGAACCCGCCCTCGGTGAGGAACTGCCGCAGGCCCAGCTCGATCCGGGCGCCGTAGCGCAGCGACTCGTGCCGCTCGCCCAGCAGCGCGGGCGCGATCTCGTAGGTGTCCCGGTACTCGGCGACCAGCTTGTCGATCTCCGCGTCCAGCACCTGGTCCACCACCGCGACCAGGTCGTTCACCCCGTACGTGTTGACCGAGACCCCGAAGCGCAGCTGCGCCTCGACCTTGTCGCCCTCGGTGACCGCGACGTCGCGCATGTTGTCACCGAAGCGGGCCAGCTTCAGGCTGCGCATCGCCGAGTAGCCGCGGGCCGCCTTGACCCAGGTGGCGATCCGCGCGACCACGGCCGGGTTGCTGACGTGGCCGGCCACCGTCTTGCGGGGCACCCCGAGCCGGGCCTCGATGAACCCGAACTCCCGGTCGCCGTGCGCGGCCTGGTTGAGGTTCATGAAGTCCATGTCGATCTCGGACCAGGGCAGCTCGACGTTGTGCTGGGTGTGCAGGTGCAGCAGCGGCGCCCGCAGCGCGTCCAGGCCGGCGATCCACATCTTGGCCGGCGAGAACGTGTGCATCCAGGCGACCACCCCGAGCACGCCGGGCGTCGAGGAGGCCCGCCGGCAGACGTCCAGGATCTGTTCCGGGCTGGTCAGGACCGGCTGCCAGACGACGTCGGCGTCGAGCTGGGCGTCCAGCTGGGCGGCGATCTCACGGGACTGGGAGGCGACCTGCTCGAGGGTCTCCGGGCCGTACAGTCCCTGGCTACCGGTGAGGAACCAGATTTCCCCGTTGCTCATTTGACGCCCTTCTCACGCTTGTCGCGGTTCATGTGGTTCATCTCGCCTTTCTCGTGACCAGACGCTGCAACACGATGAAGGCGAAGAGCAGGACGCCGACGATGATCCGGGTCCAGGCCGAGTTCAGGTCGCCCTGGAAGTTGATGATCGTCTGGATGAGGCCGGTGACCAGGACGCCGAGCAGGGTGCCCCAGACGTAGCCGGAGCCGCCGGTCAGCAGCACACCGCCGATGACGCAGGCGGCGATCGCGTCCAGTTCCAGACCGTTGCCCTGCAGCGCCCAGCCGGAGGTGGAGTTGATGCTGAACAGCACGCCGCCGAGCGCCGCGCAGAAGCCGCTGAGGGTGTAGACGGCGATCTTCGTACGGCCCACCGGCAGGCCCATGAGCAGCGCCGAATCCGCGTTGCCGCCGATCGCGTACACGTTGCGGCCGAACCGGGTCCAGGCCAGCGTGACCGCGGCGATCAGCACGGCGAGCAGCGCGACGACGGCGATCGGCTTGGTGACGACGCCCTCGGCGAGCACGATCCGGTACTCCGAGATCGCCTTCCACATCTCGTCCCGGATCGGGATGGACTCCTGGTTGATGGTCAGCGCCGTGCCGCGGGCCAGGAAGAGGCCGGCCAGGGTGGCGATGAACGGCTCCACCTTGAAGAAGTGGATCACCGCACCCTGTCCGGCGCCGATCAGGGCGCCGAGGGCCAGCACCGTCGGCAGCACCACCAGCGGAGGCCAGCCGCCCTTGAGCAGCGTCGCGGTCAGCACGGTGGTGAGCGAGATGACCGCGCCGACCGAGAGGTCGATGCCGCCGGTCAGGATCACGAACGTCATCCCGACCGCGACCACGAGCAGCACCGCGTTGTCCCGGAACAGGTTGACGAAGACGCTCGGGTCGCCGAAGTTCTCGTAGTTCGCCACGCCGCTGCTGTACATGATCATCAGCAGCGACAGGGTCGCGATGATCGGGATGTACTTGGCGTTCGGCCGGTAGACCCGGCGGCGCGGGTTGGTGGGCGCACCCTTCTCGGTAACCGGGGTCATGTCGACGGTGGTCATGCTGTGCCCTCCTTGGGCATGCCCTCCCGGCCCTCGCCTGCGAGGCCGTTGAACGGTTCAGCCGAGTGCCGCTCGGTGCGGTCGGTCATGCCGTGACCTCCGCTCCGGCAGCGCTACGCGGGGTGAGTCGCCCGAAGACCTTCTCCCGGAGGGTCGGCGACTGGAACAGACAGAGCGCCACCACCACGACCGCCTTGAACAGCAGGTTCGCCTCGGACGGGATGCCGATCGCGACCACCGTGACGGCCAGCGTCTGGATCAGGACGGCGCCCAGCACGGTGCCGATGATCGAGAACCGGCCACCGACCAGGGCGGTGCCGCCGATCACCACGGCCAGGATGGCGTCGAGCTCGATGAGGTTGCCGGCCGAGATGCTGTCCGCGCTCTTGATGTTGGCGCTGTAGATCAGGCCGGCGAGGCCGGCGAGACCGCCCGCCACCACGTACACCATGATCGTCAGCCG
Organism: Actinoplanes flavus; assembly: GCF_017592555.1. GTDB lineage: Bacteria > Actinomycetota > Actinomycetes > Mycobacteriales > Micromonosporaceae > Actinoplanes > Actinoplanes flavus. Next base: position 163,337 of record NZ_JAGFNS010000022.1, read on the forward strand.
GCGGGCGCCGATACCGGCCAGCCGGCTCGCCGTGGGGCTGCCGCCGACCGACTCCAGCAGCAGGCCGAGCGCGGTGCGCCGGGTCAGCAGCAGGATCAGGGCGGTGGCCGCCACCGCGATGAGCAGGGCCACCGGCAGGGCGGCGAAGAAACCCGAGGCGATCGTCGCGTACGGGCCGGACTGCACGTTGATGATCTGACCGTCGGTGATCAGCTGGGCGATGCCGCGGCCGGCCACCATCAGGATGAGCGTCGCGATGATGGGCTGAATGCCGATGATCGCCACCAGGGCGCCGTTCCACAGGCCCATGAGCATCGACACCACGATCGCGATACCGATGATCAGCAGCACCGGCCCGACGCTGTTCTGGTCGTCGAGGTCCTGGATCAGCAGACAGGCCACGGCCGCGGAGATCGCCATCACCGAACCGACCGAGAGGTCGATGCCGCCGGTCGAGATGACCAGTGTCATGCCGAGGCCGACCAGGATCAGCGGCGCGCTGTTGCGCAGGATGTCGATGAGGGTGCCGAACAGGTGCCCGTCCTGCACCGTGACGAACTGCCTCGAGGTGAACATGTTGATGACCAGCAGCACCACCAGGATCGCCGCTGGCCAGAACAGCCGGTTCTTGAAGATGCTGATCATGAGGTTGCTCCGCTGGCGATGGTCTGCATGATGCGGTCGGCGTCCACGCCGGCGGTGTTCTCCAGCTCCTCGATCAGGCGGCGGTCACGCAGCACGCCGATCTTGTGGCTGAGCCGGAGGACCTCCTCCAGCTCGGCGCTGACGAACAGCACCGCCATGCCGCCGTCGGACAGTTCGGCCACCAGCCGCTGGATCTCCGCCTTGGCGCCGACGTCGATGCCACGGGTCGGCTCGTCGATGATCAGGAGCTTGGGCTCGGTGATCAGCCACCGGGCGAGCAGCACCTTCTGCTGGTTGCCGCCGCTGAGGTTGCGCACCGGGCGCTCCGGATCGGCGGGCCGGATCTGGAGGGCCTTGATGTACTTGTCGACGATCTCGTCCTGCTTCTTGCGCGGGATCGGCCGGGTCCAGCCGCGGGCCGCCTGCAAGGCCAGGATGATGTTCTCCCGGACGGTGAGGTCGCCGATGATGCCCTCGGTCCGCCGGTTCTCCGAGGAGAAGGCGATCCCCTTCTTCATCGCGACCTGCGGGTTGCGCAGGTTGACCGGCTTGCCGGAGACCGTCAGCTCACCGTGGTCGGCCTTGTCCGCGCCGAACAGCAGGCGGGCCAGCTCGGTACGCCCCGACCCGAGCAGACCGGCCAGCCCGACCACCTCACCCTCGTGGATGGTCAGGTCGTACGGGGCGATCGCGCCGGTCCGGCCCAGCCCCCGGGCCTCCACGACCGGCGTGGCCTCGGCCGCCCGCTCCCGGTTGCGCTGCGCCTTGTCCTCCACGTCCTCCAGCGCCGCGAGCTCCTTGCCGATCATCTTCTCGACGAGCTGCACCTGGGACAGCTCCTCGACCCGGTGCTCACCGATCAGCTGACCGTTGCGCAGCACGGTGAGCCGGTCCGAGACCTCGTAGATCTGGTCCAGGAAGTGCGAGACGAACAGGATCGCCACGCCGCTCTCCTTGAGCTGGCGCATCACCCGGAACAGCTGTTCCACCTCGGAGGCGTCCAGGCTGGAGGTCGGCTCGTCGAGGATCAGCACCCGCGCCTCGACGTCGACCGCGCGCGCGATCGCCACCATCTGCTGGATCGCCAGCGAGTACGAGCTGAGCGGCGCCGACACGTCGAGGTCGAGGTCGAGCCGGGCGAGCAGCTCCGCGGCACGGCGCCGCATCCTGCCCCATTGGATCTTGCCGAACCGGCGCGGCTCACGACCGATGAAGATGTTCTCCGCCACCGAGAGGTTGGTGCAGAGATTGACCTCCTGGTAGACCGTGCTCACACCGGCCTGCTGGGCCTGCAACGGCCCGGAGATCCGCACCGGGACGCCGCCGAGCCTGATCTCGCCGCCGTCGATCTCGTAGACGCCGGTGAGTGTCTTGATGAGGGTTGACTTGCCGGCCCCGTTCTCGCCCATGAGAGCGTGAACCTCACCCGGGAACATGCGGAAATCGACGCCGTCGAGGGCGACGACGCCGGGGAAGACTTTTCTGATCCCGGTCATCTCGAGGACCGGGGACTGCTCGCCCATGGGATGCTCCGTTTCGAGCGCCGCAGGCGCCCCGGCCGGTGCCGGCCGGGGCGACCCACGAGCAGATCAATCAGTACTGGCGGTTGGGGAGCTCGGTCTTGGCCTGCTCCTGGGTGAAGGTGGTCTCCTTGGTGAGGACCCGCTTCTCCACCGTCTCGCCGGCGTCGACCTTCTTGGCCAGCTCCATCAGCTGCGGGCCGAGGAGCGGGCTGCACTCGACGATGAAGTTGATCTTGCCGTCGGCCAGGGCGGTCATGCCGTCCTTGACCGCGTCCACCGTGATGATCTTGATGTCGGTGCCGGGCTTCTTGCCGGCGGCCTCGATCGCCTCGATGGCGCCCAGGCCCATGTCGTCGTTGTGAGCGTAGAGCACGTCGATGTCCGGAGTGGACTGCAGGAAGGTCTCCATGACCGTCTTGCCGTCGGCGCGCTTGAAGTCACCGGTCTGCGACTTGACGATCTTGAGGTTGGGGTTCCCCGCGATCACGTCGGCGAAGCCCTTCTGCCGGTCCAGGGCCGGCGCCGAGCCCGTGGTGCCCTGCAGCTCGACGATGTTGACCGGCTCGCTCTTGCCCTCGTACTCCTTGGCCAGCCACTCACCGGCCTTCTTGCCCTCCTCGACGAAGTCCGAGCCGATGAAGGACGCGTACAGCGAGGTGTCCTGCGAGTCGACCGCGCGGTCGGTCAGGATGACCGGGATGCCGGCGTCCTTGGCCTCCTTGAGCACCGCGTCCCAGCCGGAGACGACCACCGGCGAGAAGGCGATGACGTCGACCTTCTGGGTGATGAACGAGCGGATGGCGGAGATCTGGTTCTCCTGCTTACCCTGCGCGTCGGAGAACTTGAGCTCGATCCCGGCGGCCGCGGCCGACTCCTGGATCGACTTCGTGTTCGCGGTACGCCAGCCGCTCTCGGCACCCACCTGGGAGAAACCGAGAACCAGCTTGTCGTCGCCGCCATCCTCGGAGCCGCTGTCCCCGCCGCCGCAACCGGCGAGCGAGGAGACCAGCAGAAGACCACCGAGGACCGCGGCCGCGTAGTTCCTGCGCACCATAACCTCCCGAAACTGTTACCGTTCACAAATAAGTAGCGGCAGAAGCGTCCCCGCTCCAGGCCGCGAAGATCGCGGTGTGTTGCGATCGCCGTCACAGCTTGCGTTTCGAGAGTGTTACCGTTCTCATCGCGCTCGTCAAGAGATCCCGATCGCTGTTTCGTAAAGGTTGCAAGAACGCCCACGTCACCGCCGGTGATCGGGCACAAGCTGCTAGGAATCATCCAATGGCGACACCTGAGCCGGCGCCGGGAGCTCCCGAAGCCACCGCTGACCTGCCCGTACCCGTCTCCCGGCGAACCTCCAAGGAGCGCGGGAGCGTCATGCGCGACGTGGCCAAACTGGCCGGTGTCTCGCATCAGACCGTCTCGCGGGTCATCAACGAGCATCCCAACGTCCGGGCCGAGACCCGGGAACGCGTCCTGGCCGCGATGCGATCGCTCAACTACCGGAGGAACCTGGCCGCGCGGACCCTCGCCACCCGGGAGTCGCACACCCTCGGCATCGTCGGCTTCGAGACCACCCTGTTCGGGCCGGAGTCCATGCTGTACGGCATCGAGAGCGCCGCCCGCGCCGCCGGGTACCTGGTCAGCGTCGCCACCGTACGGGACCTGTCGCACCGGCCCGTACTCGAAGCCGTCGACCGCCTCGTCCAGCACGGCGTCGACGGGATCATCGCCATCGCCCCCAAGCCGGCCGTCACCACGGCGCTCACCCACGCCCCGGCCGGGATGGCGTGCGTCGCGGTGGGCGGGGACGGGCAGGCCGGCTTCCCGACCGTACGGGTCGACAACAGCGCCGGCGCCCGCCTCGCCACCCGGCACCTGCTCGACCTCGGGCACGCCACCGTCCACCATGTCGCCGGACCGCTCGACTGGCCGGAGGCACAGGCCCGGGTGGACGGCTGGCGCGAGACCCTGTACGCGGCCGGCGCCGTCGTACCGCCGGTGACCGCCGGCTGGTGGGACGCCGCCGCCGGCTACGAGCAGGGCCGCCGCCTGGCCGCCGACCCGGCGGTGACCGCGGTGTTCTGCGCCAACGACCGGATCGCCCTGGGCGTGCTGCGCGCCATGCACGAATCCGGTCGCCGGGTACCCGAGGAGGTGAGTGTGGTCGGTTTCGACGACATGCCTGACTCCGGATATTTCCTGCCCCCGCTCACCACCGTCCACCAGGATTTCGCCGAACTCGGCCGGCGCGCACTCGCCCTGCTGCTGCGCCACCTGGACCTGCCCGACGGCGACACCCCACCCGACGGCGTGGTGGTCGCGCCCCGCCTCGTCGCCCGGACCAGCGCCGCGGCCCCGGCCGGGTGACGGACGGTTGCGTCCTGGCCACCGGCCACTACAGTCCGAGGAGTGCTCAACGACGAGAACGGACGGTGAACAGTGGCCTCCGGGGCGGGCGGATGGTTCCGGCGCAAGGTGCCCCGGCTCTCCGGCACCCTGCACATCCGTGACATCAGCGGGCACGAGCTCGTCGTGCCGCTGCGTGGCCGCGCCTCGCTGCTGACCGCGGGCGGCACCGGCCTGCGCGGCTACGGCGAGGTCTGGGCCGTGCACACCACGGCCGGCAGCCCCACGGCGGAGACCCGGCTGATGATCGTCTACGGCCGCGGCGACAGCCAGGGCGATCGCATGTCCGGGCTCTGCGCGGCCGGCGAGACCATCGAGCTCGACGGGGTCCGGTTCACCTGGCGCGCGCCGTCGATGCCCTCCGCCTCCACCCGGGTCCCGCAGCCACGGCCACCGGCCGGGAACGTCCCCCGTCACCTGGAACGACCAGCCCGCCGGGCCGGAGTTGATCGCTAACATCCCCCGCGTTTCGGACTTGTGCAGGCACGCCGAAGATCTCTATCGTTAGCGCTAACAATGGCGGTCGAGGAGACGACGACGTGACATACGGTTCACCGGACCTGCGCCGGGCCGTGCTGCTGGCCAACCAGATGATCCCGGCAGCCGGGCTCGCCCAGCTGACCTGGGGCAACGTCAGCGGCATCGACCGCGAGGGCGGCTACTACCTGATCAAGCCGTCCGGCGTGGCGTACTCCGACCTCACCGAGGACGACATGGTCCCCGTCGACCTGGAAACCGGCAAAGTCATCGAAGGCGACCTGCGCCCCTCCGTCGACAGTGAAAGCCACCGCGCCTTCTACCTCGCATGGCCCTCGATCGGCGGCGTCACCCACACCCACTCGACGAACGCCGTCGCGTTCGCCCAAGCCAACCGGGACATCCCGGTCCTCGGCACCACACACGCCGACACCTTCGACGGCCCCGTCCCCGTCACCCGCGGCCTCACCCCCGCCGAATGCGCCACCGACTACGAACTCAACACCGGCCGCGTCATCGTCGAACGCATCGGCGACGACGAAGCCGCCGCCGGCATGCCCGCCGCACTGGTCGCCAACCACGGCCCGTTCACGTGGGGCGCCACCCCGAAAAAATCAGTCGAACACGGCATCATCCTCGAAGCGGTCGCCGAAATGGCCATCAAGACACTCGCCCTCAACCCGGCCGCCTCCACCCCGCCACACCTCCAGGAACGCCACTTCAAACGCAAACACGGCCCGGGCGCCTACTACGGCAACCCCCGCCCCTGACGCGCGTTCCCGGGTGGCCGACCTTCCCCTTCGCCCAGGCCACCCGGGAACTGTGCTGTGTTTGATTGCTCCGCTTCGCTCCGCGGCAAAACGCCTTGTAACCGGTGTCGAGGCAGGTGATTTCCCGCCGCCAGCACACCCCGCTGGCGTCGGCAAATCAGCTGCCTCGACACCGGCGGCGTTTTGCGGGGGTGCCCGTCACACCGCCGTCCTGCTCAGCGTGGCCGCCAACTGCACCGCCACCCAACCCGGCCCGGCCCGGCCCGGCCCGGCCCGGCGCAGCCCAGGGGCGAGCGTGGATCTTTGCGACTGGCGCTGAAAGGTGCCACACGACCCTCGAAACGGCCCTCGAAGCCAGCCGACGCATGGGCGCCAACTCCACCACCAACCCACCCAACCCGGCCCGGCCCGGCGCAGCGCAGGGGCAAGCGCGGATCTTCACGACCGGCGCTGAAAGGTGCCTCACGGGCCTCGAAACAGCTCCCGGAGCCAGCCGACGCGTGGCCGCCAGCTGCACCACCACCCCACCCAACCCGGCCCGGCGCAGCCCAGGGGCAAGCGTGGATCTTTGCGACCGGCGCTGAAAGGTGCCACACGACCCCCGGAACAGCCCTCGAAGCCAGCCAACACATGGCCGCCAACTCCACCACCACCCCACCCAATCCGGCCCGGCCCAACCCGGCCCGGCCCGGCCCGGCGCGGCCCAGGGGCAAGCGTGGATCTTTGCGACCGGCGCTGAAAGGTGCCACACGACCCCCGGAACGGCCTCGAAGCCAGCCAACACATGGCCGCCAGCTCCATCACCAACCCACCCGGCCCGGCCCGGCCCGGCGCAGCGCAGGGGCGAGCGTGGATCTTTGCGACCGGCGCTGATGGGTGCCTCACGACCCTCGGAGCAGCGCTCGGAGCCAGCCGACGGGTGGCCGCCAACGGCACCGCCACCCAGCCCAACAGCGAGCGTGGATCTTTGGGGCTGGCGTTGGAGGGTGTCTCAGAGGACGTCTGATTCACGTAGTTTGTGAGTTATGAGGGTTTAGTCGTCTCGCCAGGTTGGGGTGGTTTCGGCGGTGAGGCGTTTGGCGAGGTTGTCGATCATCGCCAGGGTGATCATGCTGGCCGA
>NZ_JAGFNS010000023.1:0-19177 GCF_017592555.1 Actinoplanes flavus
CGGCCCTCAACATCGCCTCGCGCGGCGTCGAGGGCTGGGCGGCAGTCAATCCGCCATACGTGGCCTGACCTCGCAGCCAGCGGGGAAGAGATCCGCAAGCCCGCCCATTCATGGGCGGGTAGTTGACTCGTCCGGAAAACCGGCCGCCGGCGTGAGCCTCTCGACGAACGTCCGGAAGTCGGGCGCCACCGGCAGCTGCCGGCCGCGGTCGGCGTCGAGAAACACCACCGGCGGGTCGCCGTCCGGGCCGCAGTCGCGGTAGTCCAGCGCCACCCAGGTGTGCCCGTCGCCGCTGAGCAGAACCACCGGCGACGGCAGCCCCCACTCGCGGACGAGATACCCGGTGTCCTGCAACGCCATCGACAGCTCGCGGCCGGGCGGGGCGATGCCGTGCAGGTGATCGAACGGCACGTGGTCGGCCGCCCACGAGTTCGGCGCGGCCGGGCACGCGTCCCAGCCGTCGGCGACGCTGCCGCCGTTACGCTGCCGCAGCAGCCGGATCAGCGCGGCCGGCAGCCGCACCCCCAGCTCGGCCTCGGCGGCGGTGATCATCTCGTCGGTCAGCGGCGGCTGCGTCAGATCGGTGTCGCCGGAATCCCAGAAGGTCGCCGCCACATCCTCGAACGAAGTCACGGCCGCCATGCTGCCAGAGCCCGGCCCTGTGGGAGGATCCCGGCCATGGACGCGCGCCCCCTGACCGAACGGGAACGCGCCGTCCTCGACGCCCTGCTGGCCACCGACTTCGACGGCGCCGCCGCGTTGCGCCGCCAGGCCGCCGGCGTCCAGGTGACCGGTGGCTGCGGATGCGGCTGCCCGTCGATCGACTTCCGGGCGGGCCGCGGCATGATCGTGCGCGTCGACGCGGTGGTCCACGGTGGCCACGACACCCTGTTGCTCTACACGGTCACCGACCCGCGGCACGGTGAGGTGCTCGGCGGCATCGAATACGCCGGGACCGGCGACGACCGCCGCACCGAACTGCCGCCACCCGGCGAGTTCACGATCACCCCGGCCCGGCGATGATCGTCGAGCTGCCCGAGGGCTCCTGGTGGGACTGGGAGCTGCTGCGTTTCGACGGCTGCCGGCTGCGGCTGGCCGCCGGCTACGACCTGACCTATCACCACGGTCTCGAGCTGGTCTTCATCGACGTCACCTATCTGGTGTGCCCGGCCCGGTTCCAGGATCCGGTGTTCCGGGAGCCGACCGCCCGGGAACTGGACCAGGTGCGGCGCTGCGCCGGTGACGAGGCCGCGGTGGTCGTCGCCTTCGACATCGAGGCGCAGACCGGGCCGGGCCTGGTCTCCTGCCTGATCGCGGCGGACAGCGTCGAGGTGGTCCACGCCGTGGTGCTGCGCCGCAGCTGACCCGGTCACCCCTCGATCGGCCGGATCCGGGTGTTCTGAAACGACGTGTACAGCCACCTGCCGTGCCGTTTGACCGCGACGTTCGTGTTGATCGACAGCGCTTCGGCGGTGCAGGCGGACTGGCCCGGCCAGAGCACGCACCCGGTCCGCACGATGACGGCCACGTCGGGCTCGACGAAGCGGATCCGCTCGTCCTGTTGCGCCAGCCGGGTGCCTTTCAGATAGGTGGTGAAGTAGTGCTGCATGCCGGACGCGATCGCGGCCCGCCCGGCGAGGTGGTCGCCGCTGAACGTGACCACGTCGCCGTCGCTGGTGTAAACGGCCGCATACGCCGGGCCGTCGCCGGCGGCCCACGCCCGGTCCTGGCGGTCGCGCAACTCGCGCAGGGCGGCGAGATCGTCCCCGCCCGGGGGTGAGGCGGACGCCGGCACCGCCGCCGGGATCAGCGCGGCGGCGAGCACGGCGGCTGCGGCGAGAAGGTTCCTGTATCGACTCATGCCGGTAACCGTAGGAACCCGGACCGCTGCGGCAGAGCGCCCCGAGGAGGGATCTCGCCCTACCCCCACAGGGGTGCGCCGGGACGTTGCCGGGGTGACGACGGCGTCGGCGGGACTCCGTCGCCGATCTGTCGGACCGGCCCGGGTCGGCGATCTAGCATCTGCTGATGGAGGGCGAGCAGATCGAGCGGGTCCGCGACTTCAACCGCTACTACACCCAGCGTTTCAGTGCGCTCGCCGACCGTTTCCTGGGCCGCGACTGGCCGATCGGGCTGGCCCGGCTGCTGTTCGCGGTCGGGGTCCGCTGCGATCTGCGTGACCTGTGCGCCCGCCTCGGCCAGAACCGCGACCAGGTGCGGCGGCAGTTGGCCGCGCTGGCCGTACAGGGGCTGGTGGTGCTGGGTGACCGGACCGCCGAGCTGACCGACGCGGGTCTTCGCCAGCGCGACGAGCTGAACCAGCGCGCCGAAGCCGGGATCGCCGCGCTGCTCGGCGAACTGACCGGCCGGCAGCGGCGCCGGCTGCTGGCCGCGCAGGACGAGATCCGGCGGGTGCTGCGGGCGGCCGCCGTCGTGGTCGCGGCGGTGCCGCCGGACCTGCCGGCGGCCCGCGACTGCCTGTCCCGGTACGCCGCCGAACTCGACGCCACCTTCCCGGAGGGCTTCGACGCCGGCGTGCTGACTTGCCCCGACGAGGTGACCGGCACCCAGCTGCTGGCCACCGAGCAGGGCCGTCCGGTCGGTTGCGGCCTGTGGCTGCGCCTCGGTCCGGGCGTCGCCGAGATCCGTCACCTGTGGGTGGCGCCGGAGGCGCGCGGGCTCGGCATCGGCCGAAAACTGCTGGGCCGCCTGGAAGTGGACGCCGCGAACCGGGGCATCGCCACGGTGCGGCTGGGCACCCATCCGCTGCTGACCGAGGCGCTGGCGCTGTACCGGTCGGCCGGCTACGACGACATCGGCGGCTACAGCGACAACGCCTACAACCAGCTGGCGTTCGAGAAGGTGCTGGTCAGGGCGGACGTGGCCGGATCCGGGCCGGGTCGTGCGGACGGGACGTGTCGACCACCTTCGGCGTCCGCATCTCGTCGCGGCGCAGTGGCGTCAGGGTTTCGTCGATAGCGTCCATGATCAGCCGGGTGGCGTGCATGGCCTGCGCCCCCGGCGTTCCGGTCTCGGCCGCCGACAGGTCGACCGGCCGGTCAGCGAAGCGCACCTGGACGACCGGGCGCCGCAGCACCGCTGTGACCAGGGCCCGGCCGAGCCGTTTCGGCGCCTCGTAGGGGATCGCCGCGTGCGTGCCCCACTGCGCCACCGGCAGCACCGGCGCCCCGGAGATGGCCGCCATCCGCGCCGCGCCGGTCTTGCCGCGTTCCGGCCACATCCACGGATCCAGCCCGATGCGCCCTTCCGGATAGATCAGCACCGCCGAGTTCTCGGCCAGCGCCTTCGCCGCGGCGGGCAGCGCGTCGGCGACGTGGGCGGTGTTGCGGTCGACGCGGATGTGCCCGCAATGCCGCATGACGGTGCCGACCACCGGCGCCCGGAACACGCCACCGGTGGCCATGAACCGCGGCACGATCCCCACCTTGTGGCACGCCGCCATCATCACCACCGGGTCGAACGGGCTGACGTGGTTGGCCACCAGGATGACCGGGCCACCCTGCAACGATGCCGGCAGGCCACCGGACACCTGCAGCCGGATCAGCGGGAACGCCACGATCCGCGACAGGGCGAGCAGCAGCCGCCACAGCCGCGGCGCACGCCAGACAGGTGAGGTCTCCATGAAGCGAGAATGATTGCACGGCCCCGGGATCGTCCTCTATCCGGCTTCCCTGTCGGGTACGCGCAGAGCGTCCCGGAAACCACACGGGTGGAGCGCCCCGAAACAGGGGACAGGTGGCCGGCCGGTGCCCGATCCTCGACCCATGACGATCTCGCGGCTTCTGCGTGCCTGCCTGGGCGCCACCGTGGCCCTGACCTGTGTGCTCACCGGCCCGGTCCCGGCCGCCGCCCTCCCCGACGACGGCGCCGCCCCGCAGTTGACCGCGGCGCAGCGCAAAGTCCTGCTCGACGCGACCCGCCGGTTCCGGGACCCGCGCCGGGCGAAGGCCGCCGGTTACCTGTCGACCGACGACTGCGTGCCCGGCATGGGCCACCACTGGACGCACCCGGGTCACGCGGCCGACACGGCGATCGACCCGGTGCTGCCGGAGATCCTGCTCTACGTGCCCGACCGCAACGGCACCCCGGTGCTCGCCGGACTCGAATACTTCAAGGCCGACGCCGACGGCAGCCTGAAGACCAGCGGCGACCGGCCCACCCTGTTCGGCCACCGGTTCGACGGCCCGATGGCCGGTCACGAGCTGCCGCCCGGAATCGCGCCCATGCCGGTGCACTACGACCTGCACGTGTGGCTCTACCAGCACAACCCGGTCGGTGAACTGGCCACCGAGAACCCGCGGATCACCTGCCGGTGAGTTCGGCCACCACCCGCGGGTGTGGCACCCGTCCCGCACCCGTGGGTGGCTAGGCTCGACAGTGGCGGACGCGGCACGCGGCCGCCCCGGACGAGTGCGCGTCGTACCCGGTTCTGACAAGACGACCGCCGTGAGGTGAGTTCGTCATGGCCTGGCTCGTTCTGATCGTCTCCGGACTGCTCGAAACCGTCTGGGCGATCGCCCTGGACCGCAGCGCCGGCTTCACCCGCCCGCTGCCCACCGCCGTCTTCGGTGTCGCCGTCACCCTCAGCATGCTCGGGCTCGGCTACGCGCTGCGGACCATTCCGGTCGGCACCGGCTACGCCGTATGGGTCGGCATCGGCGCGGTCGGCACCGCCCTGGTCGGCATGATCGCCCTGTCCGAGCCGGCCAGCCTGCCCCGCATCGTCTGCCTGCTGCTGGTGATCTGCGGCGTCGCCGGCCTCAAGTACTTCCACTGACACCCCGGCCGGGCCGCGGCCGGTCAAACCCGGACCGCGGCCCTGGCCGGTGTCAGCCGACCTCGCCCAACTCCGCCAGCCGGGCCTCCACCTCGGCCAGCTCGGCCCGCAACCGCTCGGCCTGCTGCTGCGCCTCGGCCCGCTCGGCGGCCAGGATCTGCTCGACCGCCTCCTGCACCCCGGGCACGTCGATCAGCGACACCATCTTCAGCGCCTCGGCCGGCTTGATCACATAGGGCCGGGCCAGCGCCTTGGCGCCCTGGTTGGCGGCCACCGTCCACTCGCCCTCACCGTAGGCCAGCGTCACCGTCAGACCCGGCGACGGCTTGGCCTTCGCCGGGCGCGCCGCCTTACGTGGCGCCGCCACCTCGTTGCTCTCCTTCACCTCAACAGCATCCTCACTCTTACGCTGGACCGGCGGTTTCGGCGGCAGCGGCTTGTCGATCAGGAACTCCGGCCCGGACAGCACCGGCTCGGCCGGTGGCTCCGGCGCCGCGGCGGCCTTCTTCGCCGGCACCCCCTTGGGCGCCAACCGCAGATCGGTGGGGGAGAAGGGCAACTCGTCACGCCCGAACCGGACCACCACCCACTCGTCGGAGACCGCCGGATCCTCCAGCGCCACGACCTGCCCGATCTGACCGGAGATCTGCCCCGCCGCCTCGGTGAACTGCACCCGCGGCTTACGCCCGGCCGCCAGCGCCTCCCGGAACTGCTCCAGTTGCTCCGCGCTCAGCCCACCGGTCTCCACACCTGCCGCCGTCATCACCCAACCACCTTCGTACGCCTGTATGAGAGCGGCTTCTTTCTACCAGCACCCACCGACAACAACAGCGCACCACACCGAAGTGATCATGCTGGGAACGGGGACCGGCCGGTCACGCAGTACTCCCGGCCGGCCGGATCCACCAGCGTCGTCCAGTCACCCGGCACCCGCCGCACCACCCGCGCACCCAGCCCGGCATGCCGCGCCACCTCGGCATCCACGTCGTCACAGGCCACATCCAGATGCATGCCGGCCGTCTCGCCGCCGGTGCGCTGCATCAGCAACCGCAACGGCATCGCGCCCGGCCGCACCAGACAGGAGAACTCCGGCAGATCGGAGAAACCACGCTCCCAGCCGGTCAGCGCGGCCCAGAATTCCACCTCCCGGTCATGCACCGCCTCCGGCAGATCCAGGCACACCTGATCCACCAGACTGTGCTGCCCGCCCGGCCACCGCACCGGACCCGGCCGCACCGTCTCCCCGGCCCACTCCACGAGACAGAACAGGATTCCGGCGGGGGAGCGCAGCACCGTCAGCCCCTCCGCGATCTCGACCAGCCGCGCACCGAGGGCGGTCGCCTGGTACGACGTGGCCGGCAGATCGTCGACGTGCAGATCCAGATGCACCCGGGCCGGACCGTCCCCGACCACCTGCACCCGCAGAAACGCGTCCCCGGCAGCGGGCAGCATCGTCGCGAACGTGCCGTCCTCCCGCCAATCCGACAGACCGTAACCGGTCACCGCCTGCCAGAACGGCACCGCCGCCCGGTCCGGCGCGTCCAGGAACCCGGTCATCCACCGCACCGCCATCACGCCACCCGCCCCGTACGCATCGCCGCCGCCACATCCGGGCGCCCGAAACCCTCCGCCGCCACGGCCGCCCGCTCCCACGGATACTCCACCGCCGCGAACGACACCTCCCACCGCCCCGACACGTCGTCGACCACCGCATACCGGGCGTGCGGCGACCCCGCCTCCATCCGGTGCGCGAACGGCTCGTCATCGGCATACGCCGGCCAGCCCACACTGCCCGGATTCACCAGCAGCGCCCCACCCGGCAGCCGCATCGACCCGGTCAGGTGCGTGTGCCCGCACAGCAGCAGCGAATACCCGGACACGTCCCCGAGCCGCTGCAGCACCTCACCGACGGTCGCCTCCCGCGCCCCGGCCGCCTCGACCGTGTGCATCAGATACTGCAGGTCGTCGTCGGGCGTACCGTGAAACGCCAGCACCCCCGGAATCGGCGACCGCGTCGGCGGCAGCGACCGCAACCACGCCCAATGCCGCTCGCCGAGCAGCTGTCTGGTGACCCGGTCGGCCATCCCGATCCGCTCCGGCCCGAACGTCAGCAACTGCCGCTCATGATTGCCGGCCACCGTGGGCAGATTCAGCTCGATCAGCCGGTCCGCGGTGCCCACCGGATCCACATAGCCGGACAGCAGATCACCCAGGTTGACCGTCAGATCGACGTCGTCGTCCTCGATCGCCGCCAGCACCGCCTCCAGCGCCGGCAGATTCCCATGCACGTCGGAGATCACCGCTATTCGCATCCGGCCATCCTCCAAGATCCACCACTCAGACCGGAAACGCATTCTGAAACGCGAGCCGATCGTCGGCGCCGGCCGCCAGCTCCTGCAGACGGTCGTCGAGCGACACGAACGCCTCCCACACCGCGATTCCCGACACGTCCGCGATCCGCTCGACCAGCAGCCGCTCCAGGTCCTCGACCCGTTTCCCCTTCCAGATCTTGTCGGCCAGGCTGACCAGATGGTCCTCCACACCGGCCCGAGAATCGTGCCAGGACCCGTGGGTACCGGCGAATCTCGCCAACCGCGGCGGCACCCCCCGCTGCACCAGCAGCCGTTCACCGGCCGGCTCGTGCAGCGACCCCGGCACCGACAACTCCCGCGGATGCAGCACCTTGCCGACATCGTGGGTGGCCGCCCCGAACACCACCGCCGCCCGGTCGAACACCAGCGCCGGATGCGCCGCCGCCAGCCAGGCCGTCAGCTCACACGCCACCGCGTACACCACCCGCAGATGCGCACCCAACCGCGCCGGCGCACCCACCTCCACCAGCAACGTCACCGCCTCCGGCGGCAGATCCGGCAACCCCGGTACGCAGCCGCGCACCGCCCGCTCCAGAACCGTCACAGCGCGCCGACCATCCGGCCGAAATGCTCACGCACCCGCGGCGATCCGGCCGCGACCACACTCCACACCACGGCGCCGCCGGACACCGCCACCGCGACCCGCGCGTCACCGTCGAACCGGTACGTGGCGTCACACCCCTGGTTCAGCGCCCACCCGTACGTCGTCGGCAGCGGCCGCAACCAGCCACCCAGCTCAGCGATCGCCCCGCCCGGCAGAGCGTGGTCGAATTCCGTCACCGTGTCGCGCTCACGCCACAACAACGTCTCCCACAGGCGCGCGTACACGTACTCCGAGAAATGATCCGCATAGCGGGACCCGCCGAACGACACCGGGGGATCGTCCCGGCCCGCGCCCGCATCGATCGTCCAGTCACCGCAGCCCTGACCATCGGACTCCAGCACCAGCGTCTTCTCGCCAACCCGCAGACCACCCGCCCGGATGATCACATTGTCCCGGCAGACCGCCGCCATCCGCTCGTCACCGCCGTAGCGGAACCACTCCCGCACCGCCGCCGGCAGCGGCCCCACATCAGTGCCGTCACCGGGACCACCGACCAGATCGAAAGCCGCCGCGTTCCACAACATCCGGCGATTGTGGCAGGATCGGCGTTCATGAACGACAACCGAAAGGGCCATGCCGCCTAAGCGCCCGCGCCCCGACATCGACGGCCTCTCCCGGCGCGCCAACGCCGCCATCCGGCACGTCGAAGACACCCACCTCCGGCCCGGCGCCACCGCCAAAGCCCTCGCCATGTGGCGCGAGCTGCTCGACCGGCCCGGCCGGTGGCTCGACGGCGACGCCGTCATCAGCCCCGGCCTCGAACCCGAATCCGCCCGCGACACCCTCCTCGACGTGACACGCCGGCTACCGGCGGGACCACGACGCGAACTCGAACGCCTGCTCGAACCCCTCGACGACGACTTCTACCGCCGCACCACACCGCAGGTCCTCACCGGCGGCGAAGACCGCGCCCACTGGTGGTGGCAGCGGGAACGGGAACTCTAGGACGACGGCGGCAGGGGCAGCGGCAGCCCCGGCAGCCCGTCCATGCTCACCGCCACATACTCCTTCTTCTCGAAATAGGCCGACAACGACGCGTCGTCCTCCCGGGCGAACCGCTTCGCGTGCAGATCCCGGTCCTCGTCGTAGGTCATGAACGGCACCGCATACCCGCACGTGTCCCGGACCAGCTCCGCCCGCACCACGATGATCGCCCGCAACCCGTGCTGCGACACGTCGACAGTGGGGAAGTGGGCCATCAGATCCGGCCACCGCGGATCATCCCGGAACACCGGCTCACCACGCCCGTGCACCCGCACGATGTTCGGCGGCCCGGCGAACGCACACCACATCAACGTGATCCGGCCGTTCTCCCGCAGATGCGCGATCGTCTCCGCGTTACTGCCGGCGAAATCCAGGTACGCCACCGTCAACTCGTCAAGAACCGCGAACGAGCCCCGCAACCCCTTCGGTGACAGATTCACCTTCCCGTCACCCGACAGCGGCGCCGTCGCCGTGAAGAACACCGGCTGCTGTTCGATGAACTCCCGCAACCGACCCGAAATCCGTTCGTATTCCTTGCCCATCCGAGCATCCTCACACGAGCAACTCCGCATTCTCGATCACCAGTGGCGACCATCGCACCGCCCCGGTGCGGCCGTGTTTCGGGTCGACCGCGATGAACCGGCCACCACCCACCCGGGTCTGCGTGCGCCGCGCCACCCAGTCCACCGTCGACCGCTGCCGGATCCGCTCCTCACACATCCAGCTCTCATGCTCGTAACTGACGATCGCCGAATGACCGTGGATCTGCGAAAACGGCATCCACCCGGCCAGCCAGCCCCCGTACAGCTCCGGCGGCTCCACCCACAACGGCCCGCCATACCCCCACAACAACGGCTCCGGCCGCGTGTTCAGCAACTCCGCCGCCGTGGCCGCCGTCACCGGCTCACCCAGATCCCGCCACACCGCCGGCGACAACCCGGCATGCGTGACCAGAAAATCCTCACCCCCACCGGTACGGACAGCCGCCGCCACCCGCAACCGCTCCGTCAACCACCACGTCTCCAACAGCCGCGCGTCCGGCTCCGACAGCGGCTGTGGCCAGAACGGCTCACCACCGACGTACGGCGCCTCATGATTGCCCAGCAGCTGAATCCGCCGCGGCGCACCCTCCACCAGCCGCTGCCCGACCATCCGCAGCACCCCCGGCGTGTCCGGCCCACGATCCACCAGATCACCCACCTGGATCACCACCGTGTCCGGCACCCCGACCAGCGGCTCCAACACCCGCGCCAACTCGGCCGAACACCCACCCACATCGCCGATCACCACCACCGTCGTCACACCGGCATCGCCCCGGCCACCTCCCGCGCCAGCCGGCTGAGGCGCTCACCGTCACCGGACGGCGCGATCCCGCCGGCACCCACCGAAACATCGCGCCGGCTGACACCGACCTGCCCCGACAACGACGGCAACTCACCACCCGCCCGCTGCACCAGCACCATCGCCGCCGGCAGGAAACCCTCCAACAGCGCCCGCAGCACCGCATGACTCGACGCCCGGTACTCCCGCACCAGCGCATCCACGAACGGCACGAACACGTCCCGATCGACCTCGTACTCGTCCCGGCAGTTGTCCACCACACCCGTCGGCAACCCGACGACCGGCGCCACCGCCGCACACGACCGGTAGAACAACTGCGCCACCCGATTCGACGGATTCCACAACGTCAGATCATCGACCTTGAAAAACTGACTCACCCACTCATGATCACAAATGGGTGCCGCCCACCGCTAACCTGCACCGGTGGCCATCGACCCCCGCAACCCCCTCTTCTGGCCCGCCTACCTGCTCGAAGTCGGCCTCGCCCACACCGCCGCACAGGCCTTCGACGTCGACCCCGACGCCTACTGCGACCACTTCGAAGACCCCGACCACTGGCCCACCTTCACCATCCCCCTCGCCGCCGGCACCCTCCACCTCACCGTCCGCAACCTCCCCGACGACCACGGCATCGACTGGCACCTCGACGAGCCGGCCACCAGAAGCCTCACCACCCACCTTTCGTACGCCCACCGCGGTCTGCCCTGGCACGCCCTGTCCACCGACCCGGCCCACCTGCTCATGGCCCTTCCCACCTGCGGCGAACCCACCCTCACCACACGGCAGCGCACCGCCGTCACCCGAGCCCTACGCGCCGTCGGAGCCACCACCCACGTCACCGAACTCACCGACGACCTGATCCAGCACCGCCCCGCCCGCATCCTGTGACACCGGCAAGGGGGAGTCCGCCTACCGCCCCGATCCCCGGAAACACCCGGCCGAACCACTGCCCATCGTGGTGAGCCGGGTGCTCGATGCCTGGTCTGCGGCCAGCAGGACGGGAACAAGTGGAGAGCCTGCCGCAACTACGGCGTCCCTCACTCGGCTGCCCGGCGAACTGCCGTACCGAGGTTCCCCGGCACGCCCGGCAGGGGAGTAGGACGCCTGTTCGAGGCAGCCCTGACGGCCAGCCGGACGATCTAGGGGAGTCCCTGCACGCCGAGCCGGACCTGGTGGGCCTGCTCCGTCACGGCTGCCAGGAAAGCGGTGAGCGCGGGAGCCGGCGGCGTGTCCCGGGTGGCGGACACCAAGCGCCTCATGAGAGTGGCTTCGGCGATGTCCCGGACCGCCAACGCCCGGTCATCGCCCGGCAGGGTCAGCGCGGGCATCAGAGCGACAGCGGTGGCGGCGCGAACAAGTTCGAGCTGCACATCGGCGTCGTTGGAGCGGTGACGAAGGTCGGGCTCGTAGCCACCCAGAGCACGGCAGGTGCCCACGACCATGGCGTGGTGCCCGGTACCTTCGGCGGAAGCGGCCCAAACCTCGGACCGCAGGTCGGCGACCGCCACCGGTCCACCGGACCGGGCAAGCGGATGCCCGGCCGGAAGCACGACCTTGAGCGGCTCCTCGAGCAGGACGGTGAACCGCAGACCCGCGGGGCGAGGCCGGGGATGACTGTCGTACTCGTCGCCGATGACAAGATCGACCGTCCCGAGCCGTAAACCCGGCAGGGACTGCTCGAGCTCCAACTCGAAGATCTCCACCCGGACCGGGGGATGGTCCGCCTTCATACGAGCCACCGCCGGAATCAACAGACGGCGCGCCGCCGACTGCAGCCCCCCGGCCCGCACCGTGCCACGAATGTCACCACTGAGAGCCGCAAGGTCCGCCTCCGCCGCCTCCGCCGCCGACAGCAACACCCGGGCATGCTGAGCGAGCAGACGCCCGGCATCGGTGAAGCGCACACCGCGGCCCGCCTTGTCCAGCAACCGGACGCCGACGTCCTTCTCCAACAGAGCGAGCTGCTGGGAGACCGTGGACGGGCTGTATCCCAAAGCCGCGGCGACCGCCGCCAGAGTGCCACGCTCCTCCAGCTCACGCAGGAACCGCAACCGCCGCAGATCCCACTCGACCATTCGGAAATCCTAACGATTGAACACCGGAAATCATCGCTGGACCCGACGCATCGGTGACCTGATCCTGAGTGCATGGGTGCAGCACTGTGTCTCGTTTCCGCAGCATGCTTCGGCGCGATGGCCATCTTCGGCAAACTCGCCTACGACGCCGGAGTCTCACCCGGCTCCCTGCTGCTCGTACGTTTCACCCTGGCCGCCGCCGCACTCGGGGCCGTCCTGCTGGCACGACCGGGACTACGCCGACCCACATCCGGTCCGCCGCCCGGCCACCCGGCGATGACACGCACCCGGGTCCTGGCCATCGCCGTCGGACTCGGCGCCATCGGGTACGCCACCCAGGCGAGCCTGTTCTTCTCCGCACTCCAGCTGATGGACGCATCCCTGCTGGCCCTGATCCTCTACACCTACCCGGCCATGGTCACCGTCGCGGCCGTCCTGCTCGGCCGCGATCGGCTCACTCCCACCCGCGTAGCCGCCCTGACAGCCGCCTCGACCGGAACACTGCTGGTCCTGCTCGGCGCCGGTGGCGTGAGCTTCCACCCGGCCGGCGCGCTGCTAGCACTCGCCTCCGCGGTCACCTACACCGCGTACATCCTCGTGGCCGACACCGTCGTACACCGGCTGGCACCCCTGACGCTCTCCGCACTGGTGATGACCGGCGCGGCCGGCACCCTCGCCGCCCGCGCCCTGCTCACCGGCGGCGTCGACCTCGACTTCGGGGCAGCGGGATGGTTCTGGCTGGCCTGCATCGCCGTGATCTCCACCGTCGTGGCGATGCTGACCTTCTTCGCCGGACTCCAGCGCACCGGCCCGTCGACCGCCGCCATCCTGTCCACCTTCGAACCCGTCGTCACCTCGGCACTGGCGGCGCTCGTCCTCGGGGAGTCCCTGACTCCGGTACAGCTCGCCGGCGGTGCGCTCGTGCTGTCTTCGGTCGCCGTCCTCCAGCTGCGACGCCGGGCGGGCATCCGCGAGGGGAGTAGCCGGCCCACGGGCAGCGGCACGCGGCGGCACGGCAGGATCCATGCCTTCGATGAAACGGTACGACCGCCGGATGCGGCTCCCCGCAAGATCATCGCTTAGCCGGTGCGCTGTCCCGGGCCGAATTTTCCAGGTCGATAATCAATATTATGTCAACCAAGCCTGGAAGGGGCCGCCCAGAACCCACCCCCACCTACCGCTTGAACTCCGTCGTCAGCGAATACAACCGCTCCGCCAACCGCGACAACTCATTCGCCGCCGCCGCCGTGTTCGACGCACCCGCATGCGTCGTATCCGTCGCCGCCGCCACATCCGACATCGACCGCGAGATGTCACCCGACGACCGCCGCGCCACCGCCACACTGCCACTGATCGCCGCCGTCGACGCCGTCTGCGCCTCCACCGCCCGGTTGATCGACACCTGCAGCTCATCGATCCGGCCGATCACCTCCGTGATCCGCGAAATCGCCTCGATCGCACTCTCGGTGTCAGCCCGCATCGCCATCACCTTCGCATCGATGTCCTCCGTGGCATCGGACGTCTCCCGCGACAGCTCCTTCACCTCACCGGCCACCACCGCGAAACCTTTGCCCTGCTCACCGGCACGCGCTGCCTCGATCGTCGCGTTCAACGCCAGCAGATTCGTCTGACCCGCAATCGCATTGATCACATTCAGCACCGCCGCGACATCCGCACTCGACTCCTGCAACCGCGTCATCGTCTGACTCGTCTCCGCCGCCAGCGACACCGCCTCCCGCGCCACCGTCGTCGCCTCACACACCGCATCCGAGATGTCACTGATCACCGACTGCAACCCCTCAGCAGCCTCGGACACCGAACTCACACTCCCACTGACCTCCGCCACATTGCCCGACGCCACCTGCGCCTGCGCCGACGCCGCCTGCGCACCCTCGGACAACTGCTCACTGGTCGCGGTCAACTCGGTCGACGCCGCCGACAACGCGCTCGCATTGTCGGTGATCTCACTGACCGCACCCCGCATCGTCTCCACCACCGCATCGAGACTGCGCGACAACTCCGCCAGCTCGTCGCTCCCGTCGATGGTCACCTCCGCGGTCAGATCCTTGGCCGCCAGCGCCCGCGCCGCCCGCACCGCCGCGTCGATACGCCGCGAGATCCGCCGCACCACCAGCACCGCCGCACCACCCAGAGCCAGCGCCGCCACCAGCGCCGTACCGAGGGCCAGAGCCTTCGCCCGGCCCGCCGTCGCGTTCGCCGAGTCGGTCGCCTCGTCCGCGTGCTTCGTGATGGTCGCCTCCAGCTCCGGCAGCGCCTGGTCGAACTGCTGGTAGGTCTTCTCGAAGGCGGGCCGGGCGGCCGCCGCCGCGGTCCGGCGCGGGTCGGAGTAGGTGCGGCTGGCCAGCGTCACCAGCCGCTGCCCCTGAGCCACGAAAGCGTCGACGGTGGAGTCCATCGCGTCGACCTGGCCGGCCACCTCCGGCAGGTTCTGCCGAACCCCGCCGAGCCCGTCGCGGATCTGCGCCACGTGGACGCCCAGCCGGTCCAGCACCTCCTGGCGTTCGGTGCTGCTGTTGGTGATCAGCGCGGCCATCACGTCGGCCCGGAACGCGGTACGCGCGGAGTCGGCCCGCTGGGCGGCCCGCTGCGCCGCGGCGGCGTCCCGGACGGCGGTGTTGGCGTCGGTGAGCTGCGACATGCCGAGGTACCCGATGCCGCCGGCGGCGAGCACGAGCACAAAACCGGCAATGGCCAAGGCCAGGACCTGGTGGCGCAGTTTCAAACGCATGTACGTGCCCTCCGAGACGAACCGACGTTGGGCACATCGGCGTGGGCGTGGGCGTCTTGAGGGTCCCGGGAGACTCAGGTCACGGTCCGGCCAGGCGATAGAGAGAGCCGACCGGAGTTTCCGGCGTGTTTCCGCTCAACCGGGGAGTCGCCCATGCGCAAGCTTGCCAGCCTGACCGGCCTCGCCGTCGTCCTCGCGTTGGCCGGGTGCGGCGCGACCGCCGTACCGGAGGCCGAGGATCCGCTCGCTGCGGCGCGGGCGCTGGTTCCGGAGGACATCCGTGCGGCGGGCAAGCTGACGGTCGCGTCCGACCTGATGTTCGAGCCGATGGAGTACGTGGAGGGCGGCGAGCAGAAGGGCTTCGACGTCGACCTGGCGGGGGCGGTGGCCGATCGGCTCGGGCTGCGGCTGGAGTACGTGCAGACGTCCTGGGAGGACCTGCGCCCGCGGGTGATTAGCGGTGACGCCGACATGGCGATGGCGTCGATGACCGATACCGCCAAGCGGCAGGAGGAGGTCGATTTCATCGATTACCTCAATGTGGGGTCGTCGATCGTGGTGCGGGCCGATCTGGCGGCGGTGAAGACGCTGGCGGACCTGTGTGGGCACCGGGTGGCGGTGCAGGCCGAGTCGATCTACGAGGAGCTGGCGGGCAGCCAGGCCGAGCACTGTCCGGCGGGCCGGCGGATGCGCCTGGTGGTGGTGCCGAACAGTGAGGAGGCGGTGGTGGCCGGCAAGGCGGACGCCTATCTGCACGACTATCCGATCGCGGTGGTGGCGGCGGAGAAGAATCCGCGGTTGAAGGTGGTCGGCGAGCAGATCGAGGCGGCGCCGTACGGGATGGCGATCGCCAAGGAGCGTTCCGGTTTGCGTACCGCGATTCAGTCGGTGTTGTTCGGGTTGTTCCAGGACGGCACGTATGACGAGTTGTTGAAGAAGTGGAACATCACCGAGGGTGGGCTCAAGACCGGCGCGATCAATGGTGGCGCCTGACGGGTCTCTCCTCGCTTGGGACTGCTGTGGCCAAAGAGGATATTTGCTGCATAATATGCCTTATGCAGCATGAGTCAGTTCCCGAGTTGATCGACGAGTTTCTGGCCGCCCGCGCCACCCGGAAACCCTCGGTGCACACGCTCGCGGCGTACCGTCGGGATCTGCATCTGGTGTTGCAGCTGGCCGAACCCGCCCCGCTCACCGTGGGTGACCTCTCCCCTCGCGTGTTGCGGGGCGCGTTCGCGCGGTTCGCGGCCTCCCGCGCCCCCGCGTCGGTGTCGCGGGCCTGGTCGTCGTGGAATGCGTTCTTCACGTTTCTGGTCACCGAGCAGGTGGTGGCGGGAAATCCGATGTCGGCGGTGGACAAGCCACGGCAGTCGGTGCTGGTGCCGAAGCCGTTGCGGGGTGAGGACACGCCGGAGCGGTTGTTACGTGCGGTGAGCAAGGTGGACGAGACGCAGCGGGATCCGTGGCCGGAGCGTGATGTGGTGGTGCTGGCCCTGGCGTTGTGCGCCGGTCTGCGGCTGTCGGAGATGCTGGCCTTGCGGGTCGGGTCGGTGACCGGGCGTGATGGTGAGCGGCGGGTGGAGGTGGCCGGCAAGGGCGGGCGGCCGCGGACGGTGCCGATCGAGGATGGCTTGAGTTCGGCGGTGGGGCGTTATCTGGACAGCCGTCGGGTGCGGTTCGGGCGGGTGGGTGCGACCGCTCCCCTGCTGGTGGATCGGCGTGGTGAGCCGTTGCGGCGGGGTGGTCTGCAGTATCTGGTGCGGTCGTGTTACCGGCGGGCGGGTGTGAGTGACCGGGTGCCGCGGGGTGCGCAGTTGCATGCGTTGCGGCACACGTTCGCGACGCGGTTGGCCGAGGACGGGGCGAACGCGTCGGAGATCATGCGGTTGCTGGGGCATGCGTCGTTGGCGACATCGCAGTCGTACATCGAGGTGACGGCGGAGCAGCAGCGTGCGGCGGTGGCAGCGAACCGGACGAATCGGGTGTTGGGCGAGTTGGTGTGACAGAATCCGGCCATGGATGAGGCGAGGTTCACCCGGCGGTCTCTGTTCGGGCGGGTGCTGTTGGTGGCCGGCGGTGCGGCGACGTTGCTGACGTTGACGGGTTGTCCCGGCGGCGACCAGGACGACGACGATGACGAGGACGGCGACGACGAGGACGACTGACCGGCGCACGGCTCACGCCGGTCTCCCCCGCCGCCGGGCGCGGTCGGTGTTTCGCTTGCGCTTCTTCTTCTCGTACGCGTGACGCGGTCCCGCCTTTTCCGGACCGTCGCGCCGAGCCGCGCGAGCTGACCGGCACGCCATCCTGTGCCGCGCCCGCCGGGCTGAGATCGGTGGCCGGGCAGGCCCGGCCGGCCGTCGCACCGGCGTGTGCCGCCGGTCCCGCCGGTCTGATTCTCGTGGTAGGACGGTTGTCCGCCCGATCACCGCGCCGGTGGCGTGCCGGCCCGGTCCGGGGTCTTCCACACGGGCGATCGCGGGGAGAAGTCGATGGCGGCGGCTACGGCGGTGGCGCGTTCGGGTCCGAGTTCGCGTTCGGTCAGCCAGAGGCCCAGGTCCAGACCGGCGCTCAAGGCGCCCGCGGTGACGCGATCACCGTCGTCGACGACCCGTTCCTCGATCACGTCGACGTGGTAGGCGCGCAGTTCGTCGTAGGCGTTGCGGTTCGTGGTGGCGTTGCGTCCGGTGAGCAGGCCCGCCGCGGCGAGCAGCATGGCGCCGGTGCAGACCGATGCCATCCATCGGGTGGAACCGGCCACGTCGGCCAGCCGTTCGGGTAGTGCGCCGGCTTGGGCCTGTGCCCAGGAGCCCTCGTCGGCGCGGTTCAGCCATCCGCCGCCGACCACGATCACGCCGTCGGGGCGACCGAGCGTGTTTCGAGTGTTCAGCTGTACGCCTCGCACGCTGCGTACCGGACCGGCGCTGTGTGCGGTCACGAGATCGAAAAGGCAACTTGATCTACCGGCACAGATATCCGCTGAGCTGCGAAAACGCTTGCCATGGCCTGACAGCGTTTCGCTGTCTTTGCGGACCTCGTGCGGACTGATTGCGGACTACTCGATCACTTGGGTTACGGGATGCTTCACTAGGCAGACCGCGCACCGGGGCGGATGCACCGGCCCGTTCCAGAGATCATGCGCCCAGTACGCTCGGACACCCTCTGGGATGCAGTCGGGACGTGTGCCCATTCGTCCTGCGTGGGCACGGGACTTCCCGGTGCCCACGAAGTAGATGTTGCCGTAGTCGTCCCGTACCCGTGCATCGTCGTAGGTTCGGGCCCTGATGGGGTCGAGGATCTCAAACCAGACGGTCAGGTCGTTTGAGTCGCTGCCCGGATCGAGACCGTTTTTGTTGTTTGTCATGTAGCAGCGACCTCCACATGCATGGGATTCGGGAGCCAACCTAGTCGTCAGGCCCGTCATGCCGAAACAACCGGATCAGTTGCTGCGCGGCAACAGCGCTCGGAACCCTGAACCTATGGATTACCCGCAATACGGGTGGATCAAGAGTCGTACGAGGTCAGACGGCTTGATCAGGTCCGGTCCACCCCGGTCCGGCTGCTGGCGCTGCTGTACTTCACTGCTGTACAGCAGCGACCAGTAGGTTCGGCAGGCGACGTGGCACCTCGGCTACTCAGCCAACTCCGCAAGCACGGCGGCCCGGCCTTCCTCATACTCAGCGAGAGCGGCCGGCTCTTGTGAGAAGTTGTCCGTCCAGTAGCCCTTACGCAGCCACGCCTTCGGAGCGAGCCGCAGTGACAGGTCGGCGTCCAGGGCCGCTTCCCAGCATCGAGGGATAGTCCCGTCCGCGGTCTCGAACATGTCCGGGCTCCAGATCGTGTCGCTCCCGTTGTCATCCACAACCCGTACATAGCAGGCGTCGGACCAGAACGAGATCTCCAGAACGGGATAGCTCTTGCCGACCGTCATGCCCGGATAGGCGTCGACCCCGTCCCCATACGCATCAATAATCTTGACGCACCGCACCAGCATCGCTGGATCTTATCGGTGTCCTGGCCATGCTACGGGTGCAACTCGTCATCGCCTGTCACCCATGGCCTGCACCATCCGTCGTCGCCAGCCATCCCAGAAGCCCGAGCGCTCCCGCCGGAGGTACCCTTCGGATCAGCCACCGCAGCAGAGCATCGCCCGGCGCGCCGGGCGATGCCCGCCAGCAGCCCGAGCGCGTCCGGCCCGCGCCCCCCCCCCCCCGCCCCCGGAGGGAGCTGAGGGACAAAGGGGCCACACCGGGT
>NZ_JAGFNS010000023.1:19187-164147 GCF_017592555.1 Actinoplanes flavus
CCCCCCCCCCCCCCCCCCCCCCTCCCCCCCCCCCCCCCCCCCCCCCCCCCCCCCCCCCCCCCCCCCCCCCCGCCCCCCCCCCGCCAGCAGCCCGAGCGCGTCCGGCCCGCGCCGCGCTCGCGCGGCGCCTTGATCTAGAAGAGATCAATTCGGCAGACCCGTGTACCCGCGGACAGGTCCAAGGAGAGCACGCAGCTGTCCTAGTCGAGTGATATACCGCAAACGAGGGTTAGTACCACGGGGGCGAATGTGGCTCGCAGCGCTGCTCAAAGGTCCCATTGGTCGTGTGAGCCCAATGGGAGTCCGACCGGTTGCTGTAGCCCTGCCGTACCACTTCGCAGCGATGACCCGACTGCATGAGTGCCTGGACCAACCCCGCACGGGAAGTCTTTGCCGCCGCTGCCCAATGACACAGGCCGCTCCCGCGCTTAGGCTCAGGCCGTGACGAGTCACGTGTCTGATCCTCGTGTACGAGTGTGGAACCGCCTTTTCGCTACCGCAAGTTCCTTGTTTGTCGAGCGACTCGACATATCAGAGTCGGAGGCCTTCGCCGACCAAACCATCCTATTGGATAGGGCGACCGTTCTAGCCGGCAGTCATGGCGGCGGCAAGAGCTTACTCATCTCTCTACTAGAGGCGGTCTTCGGCAACTCAACACGAGTGCCACCATTCGTCGGCAACGAGACGCATGGCGATCGGGGCGTCGAGTGGGCCACGGGCAAGGTGAATGTAACGGTGCGGCGTGGAACGGAACGTCTTACCCGCCTCGTCGATTTGTCAGATAGAACAGATGAACGATTGGAAATTTGGCGTGACACGTTCGCCGCAGACCGCTGGACCGAGCGTGTCTGCGCAACTGAACTTGCTAGCGACTTTAACTGGTACTTCCAACAACTTGATCCGGATAGATTCGAGGAGGAGCGAAAGTACTCGCCCAAAGAGCTTTCAGCGATCCGAAACATTCTCGGCCGAAACTATTCTTCGGCAACAGTGCGCACCGTGGTCCTTGATGAGATCCTTGATCAAAACGGGGATCGGGATGCCTGGTTCGCTCCGTACGTAGTTGCGGACGAGAACGGCAGGCATGTCACAAGCACAGCTATGAGCTTAGGTGAGACTTGGGTTCATCAAGCAATCTGGGAGATCGCCCAACTCGAGCCAGGATGCCTGCTGGCAGTAGATGAGCCGGAGTCCTTCCTTGCCACGAAGGGGCATCGCCCGTTCATTGATGAGATTGCTAGAAGATCTCTAGAACTGGACCTCCAGTTGGTTGTGGCAACGCACTCGCCGGAGGTGCTGGCCAGATTTCCTATCGAGAACATCCGTATGTGCATCCGAGAAGCAGGCGACGGAAGAGTACGCATCATCCAACCTGAATCTTTAACGCAAATTCGTAACGCCGCGGGAATCCAAAGCGCGCTGAAGCGGATAATTCTGGTAGAGGACTCTTTCGCCGCGACGGTACTGAGCGTGATTTTGAGTTGGGCGAATAAGGACTACTCAGGAACCGAGATTGTCCCCGCTGGCGGATGCAGTAAGGCCGTCGCGGCAACCAAAGCACTTAGCAACACCACTCGAATTAGATGCCTTGCAGTACTTGACGCCGACCAACACAAAGAATGCGACGGTAAGACTATCTTCAAACTTCCCGGCAAGTACGATCCAGAACGAGAAATCCTGGACTTCGCTGCCGGGAATCCAGCCATTATCGCGTCTGACATCGATCGCTCGACTGATACCGTGAGATCCGCGCTGGAAGCTTGTCAGTATCTCGACCATCAGTATCAAATCGAAAGTTTCGCCGACCATTTGGGCGTTGAGGTCAGCTATGCGACCAATTTGCTTATCCGAGGCTGGCTAACACAGCCGCACATCACCGTGGAAGCAACCGCGCTGTGTGAGGCGCTCACGGCCTAGCCCGTCCGCCTCGGCCCGACCGGTGGCTGTTATCCCTCAGCGACGAGGGTGAGGATGGTGCTGATCAGGCTGGCGTTCGCTGCGATGGTTGCCTTCGATTCGAAGGTGTGCGGTGATCCGTCCTGATCTAAGACCACCGCCCCGGCTTCCCGGGCGATGATGACCCCGGCCGCGGTGTCCCACGGCTTGTTGCCGAGCATGACCACGGCGTCGACATGCCCGGAAGCAAGCCATGCCAGGTCGATTGCGGCTGAGCCATGCATGCGGATGCGCTGTACTTCGGCGCCGAGTCGTTGGGTAAGAGCGAACCGAAATCGGTTCTTCTCCTCCGCGCCCATACCCACCGCGTAGTCGCCGAGGGCAACGACGGCGTCACCAACCTGTCCCGTTCTGCTGGCGCCAATGTGTTCGCCGTTCGCATGAGCACCGGCGCCCTCTGCGGCCGAATATCGAGCGGCAAGGAACGGCAGGTCGATCACGCCGAGGACCGACCGGTTCTCGGTGATCAGGCCCAGCGATATCGCACACAGCGGAGATCCGTGCACGAAGTTGACGGTCCCGTCGACCGGGTCGAGCGCCCACATCAAGCCGTCCGTGGTCCCGCTCGTGCCGTTCTCCTCGCCGAGGAAGCCGATCTCCGGGGTCTGCTCCGCCAGGAAAGCGCGAACTTGTTCTTCGATGGCGTAGTCGACTTCGGAGGCCATGTCGCGGTCGCCCTTGGCGGTGAGGACGCCCGGCTGCATGGTGCGCATGATGCGCTGGGCAAGGTCGACGGCCTGGTGGGCGATGGGAAGTAGGTCGGCGTAGTCGGTCATCGGGGCTGGCCACCGCTCCAAAGTTCGTCGAAGGTGCGCTCGAACACGTGGTACAGCCCGGCGGCCGGCCATCGCTTCTTGATCACCATCGTGGGGGACTCGACGCCTCGCGCGTGCGGTAGGTAGTGCTGAGCGATGCAGAGCGAGTCATTGATCAAGGTGATGTTGACACGGATCGTCTGGTCGTAGGTAGCAACCTCGATCCGGTCCCGGATGTCGGCGGGGAGCCTGTCTCGTACGCGGAGGACGCCTTGCAGGTTGAGACTGGTGAGGGCACCGAGGGTGCCCGCGGTCATGTCTTCTTCGATCTCGCGGTGGCGGATGGCAGCCCCGGCCGGGTCGAGGAAGAGCAGGCGGAGGCGGGCGCCGTCCTGGACGAGCTGGGCGAGGTGGCTGTCGGCGTACTGCTGGCAGATCAAGTTGAGTGAGAGGCCGACCGCCCGGATGTCGGTGGCGCAGTCGAACAGCGCGTGCGGTGGCATCTTCGACGTGAACTCTGACCGGCTGGGGTAGACCGCCTCCACGTCGGCGAACCGCTCGACGAGGGCTTCCTCCGCGACGGCCTGGACGTTCGGGGCGGCTATCACGTCACTGGATGGGGTCGTGGCCGCGCCGATGCCGTGACTGCGGTCGCCGAGCAGCAACACCACGCGGGCGTCGGTCGGCATGCACAGGCCGGTGGAGATGCGGGTCAGTACGTCGATGCTGCTGACTCTGCGGCTGCCGCCGAGGATCTCGCTGACCTGGGCCTGGCTGAGGCCGATGGCGACACCGAGATGGGTTTGGCTGACCCGGGTCTCACGCTGGATCAGCCGGAAGACCTGGGCGACGTCGCGGGCCGCCAGGGCGTCGAGCATCGCGTCCGTCTCCCAAAGGTGCTCGGGTACGGAGAACGTCGGTGCTGTGCGTGTGCTCACGGGCGGGCCTCCCCAGGTCGCTCCCGGCATATCCGCATTCCGGATAGCGGCCTGCGGCCTGGTATCCGGTTGCCGGATAGAAGTTACTCCCTTATGGACTACCGCGTGTGATGGGTTGAGCCGCGGTCGGCGACCACGATCAGGACATGGCGAATTCCTCGGGGGTGTGTCAGTCCTGCGAAGGGCGGGGCTGGCGGCTGGCTTCACGACGCCGAGCGGCGCGGACGTACGAGTTCGTTGTCCGGCTCGTGCGGCGTGCTTGCCCGGACTGTTCTCCCACCCGGTCGCGGGCATCCTGAGAAATCCCCACACTCCCGCGCCCTGTCAGCGCGGCCCCGGTCAGTGGACCGGGCGCGGGCCTAAACCTTGGGGGTTCAGTGGTGATGCAGACGAGCAACAAGGCGGCCGGCCGGGCCGGGGTGGTCAAAGCAGCGTTTCCCGAGTTGGTCACGCTGGTCCGATCGACCTTCGGCGGTCACATGGTCATGTATCACGGTGCCCTAGTCGGCTGGCTCCAGCACGACGGTGACCAGTGGAACGCGTACGCCCCGGCACGGCCGCCGGCCGCCGGTAGGCATCTGGGCACCTTCGATCGCGGCGACCGGGCCGTCTGTCGGATCCTGACCACGGCCGGATTCCACCCCGTCTTGGACGTGTGACATGGCGACGCCGACGACAGAGACCGCCGAGCATGTGCCGGTGCGGCCCTCGTGGGACTGCCGAGTCTGTCCCGAACCGTGGCCGTGTGCTTCGGCCCGCGCGACGCTGCTCGACGAGTACCGCGCGTTCCCTTCTGTGCTGCTGATCTATCTCACGTCGCAGATGTGGGACGCGATCGACGACGCGCTGGCACAGGGACAGCCTGAGCTGCGGAACTTCCACGAGCGGTTCATCTCCTGGGCGCGCCGTGACCGGCGAGCGTCGGATGGCGGTCTCTCGGCGTAGTTCCGCCCGCGCCGTCTTTGCTTTAAGGTGTTGACAAGTCAAGTTGTTGTCTCATCGAGCAGGCGGAGAACCGGATGG
Source organism: Actinoplanes flavus (assembly GCF_017592555.1). Lineage (GTDB taxonomy): Bacteria > Actinomycetota > Actinomycetes > Mycobacteriales > Micromonosporaceae > Actinoplanes > Actinoplanes flavus. The sequence continues at coordinate 23,860 of NZ_JAGFNS010000023.1, forward strand.
CCATCAACGTGCCACCGCCGAAGTACGCGGTAGTCGTCAACGCTGTACAGCAGCGCATCGAGGACGGCACCTACGCGCCCGGCGCCAACATCCCCAGCGAGACACAACTGATGGCCGAGTTCGACACCTCGCGCCCCACGATCGTCCGCGCCCTCGGCATCCTCCAGCAGGACGGCTGGATCGAATCGCAGCAGGGCAAGGGCCGCTTCGTCAAAGGCCGGCCAACCCCCGCCGCGCAAATGCCCCCCGACCGGGCACTTAAACTTCTCGACCAGGGCGAAGACGCCGAGGTGACCCTGCTCCGGGTCGGCGCGGTCATGGCACCAAACCGCGCGGCGGCGGCCCTCGACCTGGATTCGGATACCCCGGTCATCCTGCGGCGCCGCCTCGTGACCGCCGAGGTCGGCCCGGTCGAGCTGAGCGCAATCTACGTCCCGGTCGAGCTTTCAGCGGGCACCGACATCGGCCGGAAGGTCGCCCTGCCCGATGGCGTGCTGCGGCACCTGGCCGACCGCAAGGACGTCGACTTCGACCACGCCACCGAACGCATCTCGGCGCGACTCCCAACCGCCGAGGAAGCTCAACTGCTCAAAATCACCGAACAGGACGCCGTGCTGACGCTCCTCGTCACGGTCTTCGACCGGGCTGGGCAACCCCAATTCGCGGTCGACGCCGTGGTCCCCGCCAACCGACACGAAATCGAAGGCACCTTTGTACTGTCCTGACTTGATCACCAACTGTAGCCAACGGCGGTGTACCGAAGTGCTCTCTTGCCGATGACGGCAAATTAGGGAATATCGCTTAGGCACGAACGGAGCGACACGAATCCCGGTACACAATTATGGCTTGAATTGACTAACGCAGTCAGACAGCCATATGGAGACCCACTAATACTCTCGGGGAGTTCGAACTGCACCGGCCGCTTCTCCTCGGCGTGGCTAGGACGTCAGTCCAAGCCCGGCCGCAGCCAGCATTAGTAAATGGCCGACTTTCCGGGCAGACAACTCGCGATGCTAATCGCTATCTTCGTCGCCACTTCCTGCGCCGACCAGGCCTAGCCTTAACTCCAGTTGTTTTCCTTCTCCAGGCACAACAATGGTTTCGAACTCGCCCTCGGCCGACGGCCTCGAAGTTGCGCGAGGGCCGGGAACTGTGACGATGCACGGACCCAGGTCGAGTTGGTGACCAAACACTTCGATGATGTAGCCCGACTCAGACCCGACGGACAAGGAAGACCCCGATCCGGCCAAAATCGCCTTTTCCAAACTGTTGTCTCTCGAAGTGAAGGTGATTGGCCCACGTCCGATACTGATAGCTTCGCCGTCAAGGAGCCTCACCCCACAGTCGACCTGAACAAGGTCCTCCACGTTCCAAGTAAACGGCATCGGGAATGCATTTCCCGTCACGACCTGAAGGCGGTCAAGGTCTGCAACGATCCGCAACTGTTCCTCTGAAACTGCAACGCCTTCGGGTAGGTCAACGGGCCCAGCCTTAATCCTGGTTTCGCCGACTTCGAGGGTGAGGGTGTTGGGTGGCGATGCGTGCCGCAGAAAGCGGAGAACGGGCAAGGCGATGGTAGGCAACAGAGATTTACTCCACGAGGTAGACAGGCTCAACGTGAACTCTGACAATTCAGGGATCAGCCGCACCCGGACCTCGATGACTCCGGTCAAGTCCCTACCGCGCAAAGTGAGACCCCGTTGACCGGAGACGCGACTGACCAGGCGCGCCGGAAGCGCGGCAACCTGTCGGCCCGCTGGGTTCTGGATCAGAAGACGCACCCCGATGTCTAGCGGCTCAGGATTAGCCGGTCCGAAGACGAGATGAGCATTTTCCCACTCTCCACCAAACCCCGGCGGTCCCGTCATAACGACCTTGCCTACTGCCTCGCTCGGCAACTCGATTCGATCCCCCCAGTCCATCGCCAACTGAAACCTTTCGATGAGACCGGTATCGGCAGCGCCGGTGGCAAACGAGAAACCGAATGTACGAGGGCTGTCCCTATCGGCACCAACGTATTTTGGAACGAGGGCCGTCTCGACGATCACTCCGCCTCGGACAGTGAAGTCGACGCGGTAGAACGGGTTGGAGTCGTTGATCTTTGCGGCAAGATTCTCGATCCGCGGGAGGGCTGCGGGCAGCCCGTCGACGAGGGCGTCCTGCTCCTGGCGGAGTTCACGAAGCAATGCTACGTATTCATCATTGGCACCCATGAAGTGCCGGACGATGGCCGGTCGCTCGGCTAGTTGCGAGTCCAACCAGTCACCTCCCTTCCACGTCAGTGGAAAGGGGTAGTCGCCCTGAAGGCCTTCGAACCAGGAACGTTCAGTGGGATTGGCCATCATGGGAGTCACAAGCGTCCAACTGACGGGATTCAGGGAGGCAGCCGCTGCCAAGCTTTTGGTGATCTGATCCTTACGCCCTCTCGCCTCATTCAGACGTCGCGGAAAGAATTTTGACTGCCAGACGTGAAGCCCTTCGGCGTCGCGGAACTGGTGGTCGCGGCCGCCGTCTCCGCCCGCTCCGTCAATCCTTTCGGACTCGGGATTTATGCTGCTCAGAAGCACGCTTACGATCTTCTCGAAGCGGTCACCGGATCCGACTGCCGTCCAGTCGATGCCGTCACGCATGAAGGCCCCTACCAATCTGAGCGGCATCGCCCTGAGCCCAGCCGCAAGATGGTCAACACTGCCATCTTCGTCGACACCATCGCTACTGCGGGGCGTGCCTACCTGCCTCCGAGAAGCTCTCGTGCCGCCGATAACGCCCGCGGCCTCGAAGTAATCCGGGTGCCGGGCGGGGTGGTCTCCGCGATACTGCGGCGGGCCGGTGGCAGAGCCGGGCTATTGCAGCGTCGATGAGTTGACAGCCGGTACGCACGGCGGTTCAGCGACGCGTGGGGCCACTGGCGTGCCATGCCCCACCAGGGGTTCGAATCCCCTCCGGCCCGCGACGCATCCTCACGAGCCGTGATGACTGTAGTTCGCCCATAGTGGTAATCACTCGGCGCAATCGACCGCCCCCTGACGCCCACGAGTGGCCGGCCCTGCCTGGGCGCCGGATGCCGTGCGGTGCTCGACGGATCCAGGATCTTTCTTCATCGATGCCCTTGACGATTGGCCGTGGCGAGCTAACTCGCCTCAACATAACAAGTCAAGTTGTCGACTTGATCCGGACGGGGTCGACGGCTACGGGAGGGGGATCCAGTAGTGGCGGAGGTGGCCGTCGTCGGTGGTGAGGGTGCCGCCGTTGCGTTCGATGGTGCGGGCTGAGGCGGTGTTGGCGGTGAGGCAGAGCAGCAGGACGCGGTCGAGGCCGAGGTTCTTGGCGAGGGTGAGGGTTTCGGCGAGGGCCCAGGTGGCGAGTCCGCGGCCGCGGGCGGCGGGGCGTACGCCGTACCCGATGTGTCCGGTTTTGGGGTTGTGGCGGTGTTGCAGGGTGATGGCGCCGAGGAGGTGGCCGTCTTCGACGATCCAGCGTGGGGTGCTGTCCGGCTGGTGGGTGATGCGGTGGATCCAGGTGGTGAAGCCGCCGGGGGTGTCGACGTCGTCGGTGGCGGTGATGCCGAAGCCGTCTTCGTGTAGGCCGGGTCCCCAGTCGTGGCGGCAGTCGAGGAAGGCGGCGTGCATCCGGGTGGTGGGGGCGATGAGCGAGGGCATGCGGGCCAGTCAATCGCATCGGCGCCGCGGCGGAGGTCGCCGGCCTGCCGGATCAGGTGGTGAGTGAGGCCAGTGGCCTGCCTGGTCAGGGGTGGCGGTCGGGTCGGCGGCGAGCCAGGTCGGTGGCCTGCCTGGTCAGGGGTGGCGGTCGGGTCGGTGGTGAGTCAGGTCGGTGGCCTGTCTGGTGAGGTAGCGGTGTTGGGCGGGGTCGGTGGTGAGTGCGGCGGCGCGCTGGTAGGCGGTGGCGGCTTCGGTGTGGTGGCCGAGTTGTCGTAGCAGGTGGGCGCGGGTGGCGTGGTAGACGTGGTAGCGGTCGAGGGCGGGGAGGGCGTCGAGGCCGGCGCGGGGTCCGTGGACTTCGGCGACGGCGATGGCGCGGTGGAGGGCGACGACCGGTGTGGGGGTGAGGGTGTGCAGGTGGTCGTAGAGGGCGAGGATCTGTGGCCAGTCGGTGGGGGTGCCGGTGTGGACGGCGTTGATGGCTGCCTGGAGTTGGTAGGGGCCGGGCCGGTCGCGGCGTAGGCAGGTGCGGACGAGCCGGAGCCCTTCGTCGATCATGGCGGGATTCCAGCGGGTGCGGTCCTGGTCGGCCAGCAGGATGAGGTCGCCGGTTTCGGTGGTGCGGGCGGGGCGGCGGGTTTCGGTGAGCAGCATGAGGGCGAGCAGGCCGGTGGCTTCGGGTTCGTCGGGCATGAGGTCGGCGAGGATGCGGGTCAGGCGGATCGCTTCGGTCGCGGTGCGTTCCTCGTTGAAGATCAAGTACAGGGTGAGGAGTACGGCGGGCAGGCGCGCGGGCAGGTCGGCGTCTTCGGGGACGCGGTAGGGGATGCCGGCGTCGCGGATTTTGGCTTTGGCGCGGGTGAGGCGCTGGGCCATGGTGGTTTCCGGGACGAGGAAGGCGCGGGCGATCTCGGGTGTGGTGAGGCCGCCGAGCAGTCGCAGGGTGAGGGCGATGCGGGCGGCCGGGGCGAGGGCCGGGTGGCAGCAGGTGAAGATGAGCCGGAGCCGGTCGTCGGGTACGGCGGTGTCGTCTGTGGGTTCGGTGGGCCACCGTTGGTGGGCCTGGGCGTGTTTGTGGTGGCGGGTGGCGTCGCGGCGGAGCCGGTCGATGGCGTGGTGGCGGGCGGTGGTGATGATCCAGCCGGCGGGGCGGGGTGGGATGCCGGTGCGGGGCCAGGTGTGCAGGGCGGTGGTGAAGGCGTCTTGGACGGCGTCTTCGGCGAGGTCGATGTCGCCGAAGGTGCGGATGAGGACGGACACGGCCCGGCCGTACTCGGTGTGGAAGATGGTTTCGAGGGTGTCGGTCATGGCCGTGTCCGCCGGGGTTCAGCCGGTGAAGGCGATGGGGCGGACCTCGATGGGCAGGCCGGTGATGCGGGCCATGCGGGCGGCCCAGGCGAGGGCGGCGTCGAGGTCGGGGGCGTTGATGGCGGTGAAGCCGCCGAGGTGTTCCTTGCCTTCGGCGTAGGGGCCGTCGGTGAGCAGGGGTTCGCCGTTGTTGTCGCGGACGACGGTGGCGGTGGCGGTGGGGTGCAGGGCGGTGGTGTAGAGCCAGGCGCCGGTGGCTTTCATCTCGTCGTTGAGGTCGGCGAGTTCTTTCATGACCGGTTCGAGGGCTTCGGGTGGGGGCGGGTCGCCGACGGGCTGGTACATGGCGAGCAGGTATTGGCGCATGGTGTGGCTCCTCGTCGTGTGCGGGGCTCTTTCGTGGTCTACACGAACGGGCTGGGCCGGATACGACATCGGGCCGGGTTTTCGGGGAGAAAAAACGGGGCCGCGCGGATGCGCGGCCCCGTTTTGCGGGGTGGTCAGGCCAGGGTGATCTGGACGTCGACGTTGCCGCGGGTGGCGTTGGAGTAGGGGCAGAGCTGGTGGGCGGCGTCGAGCAGGCTCTTGGCGGTGGTCTCGTCGAGGCCGGGGAGTTCGGCTTCGATGGCGGCGGTGAGGCCGAAGCCGCCGGTGGGCAGGGGGCCGATGCCGACGTCGACGGTGATGGCGGTGTCGGTGAGGGTGATCTTCTGGTTGGCGGCGACGCGTTTGAGGGCGCTGTGGAAGCAGGCGGCGTAGCCGGCGGCGAAGAGCTGCTCGGGGTTGGTGAGCTGGCCGCCGGGGCCGCCGAGCTCCTTCGGGACGGCGAGGTCGAGGTCGAGGACGCCGTCGCTGGAGCGGACGTGGCCGCTGCGGCCGTCACCGGTCGCGGTGGCGGAGGCGGTGTAGAGGGCGGTCATGGGTGGCCTTTCTCAAGGGGTGGCCCGGCCGCGGGCGCGGCTGAGCAGGTGGTGCAGTTGGGTGAGCTCGTCGAGGGTGAGCCCGGTGGCGCAGACGAGTTGCTGGGTGAGGTCGCCGACGGCTTGCTGGAGGGCGAGGCCGGTGGCGGTGGGGTGGATGACGACGGTGCGTTCGTCGTGGGTGCCGCGTTCGCGGCGGATGTGGCCCTGGGTTTCGAGGCGTTTGAGTAGTGGCGAGAGGGTGCCGCTGTCCAGGCGCAGGGTGCGGCCGAGGTCACGCACCGTGGTGGGGCCGTCGTGCCAGAGCACGCGCAGGACGAGGTATTGGGGGTAGGTGAGGCCGTGCGGGTCGAGGTGGGGTCGGTAGAGGGCGGTCATGGCGCGGCTGGCCGCGTAGAGCTGGAAGCAGATCATCTGGTCCAGGGCGGTGCTCTCACGCATGCCGTGAACAGTAGTGCCCAACTTAGTTGTGCACAACCGAATGGTGCCGACGGTCACCACCGTGTGTGATCATGCGGCCATGTCGTCCATCCGCTTCCTCACCCTCTCCCCCACCGTGCTGACCGCACTGGTGGCCGGAGACCTCGACGCCGCCAGCGCGGCGGCCGGTCACCCGCTGAGCCAGTACCTCGTCGAGGAGAGCTGGCTCTGGGAGGTCCGTCTCGACGACATCGCCCGTGATCCGGAGGCCGCCGAGTGGATCGCCCGCGCCGCCGTCGCCGAACCCGAGGGCATCGTCGTCGGGCACGGCGGGTTCCACGGGCCACCCGACGCCGACGGGGTGGTCGAGGTCGCGTACTCGGTCGACCCGGCCCACCGGCGGCGCGGGTACGCGAAAGCCATGCTCGCCGCGCTGCTGGCCCGCGCCGACGAGGACCCGCGGGTCACCGCGGTCCGGGCCAGCATCCGGCCGGACAACGTCGGCTCCCGGGCGGTGATCGCCGGATTCGGCTTCCGCAAGATCGGTGAGCAGTGGGACCCGGAGGACGGTCTCGAAGACGTCTGGCTGCGCCCGGCGGCCTGAAGCGCCGCCGGGGCCGTCCGCACCTGATCAGTGCGGCGGCCCCGGCGGGTGGATCCGGCTCACGCGGCGGCGGCCAGGCGCTGCCCGTGGACGTCGGTGGCCGACAGCCGGGTGCTCATCGTGCTGCGCGCGGCGATCTGCGCGACGTAGCCGGCCCGGCGCCGGGCCGCGCAGCCGTCCTTGCCGGCCGGGGCGTCCTTCTGCTCCATGTGCCGGGTCAGGCCGTCGCGCAGCAGCGCCAGCGCCTCGGTGCGCAGCTGCGACACCCGCGACTCGGTCACGCCCAGGCCGGCGGCGACCTCCGCCAGCGGCCGTTCCTGCAGGAACGTCGCCTCCACCACGCGCCGCAGCCGCTCCGGCAGGACCGCGACCGCGTCGTGCAGGTAGCCCAGCCGCTCCCGGTGCAGCAGCAGTTCCTCCGGGTTCATCGAGGTCTCGGTGACCATGTCGTCGGCGCCGGCGGTGAAGCCCTGCAGTGACAGCACGGCGGCGCGCTGCACGTCGTCGTCGACGCCGGCCAGTTCGCCGACCGCGACACCGAGCAGCTCGGCCAGTTCCTCCGGCGTCGGGGTGCGGCCCAGCTGGCGGGTCAGTTCCTCGCGGGCCACGTCGGCGCGGCGGGCCCGGGCCCGGACCGACCGGCTGGCCCAGTCCATGCTGCGCAGTTCGTCGAGCAGGGCGCCGCGGACCCGGACCGCCGCGAACCGGCCGAACGGGATGCCGCGCTCGGCGTCGTACGCCTGGGCGGCGGTGACCAGCGCGGCGTAGCCGGCTGAGGCGAGATCGTCGCGGTGCACGTGCGGCGGCACCTTGAACAGCATCTCGCGGACCATGTGACCGACCAGCGCCATGTTGTCGCGGATGAGCTGCTCCTGGTCGCGGGTGACGGACTTCGGCTGGGCGGTGGCGGTCATTTCGGTTCCCCCTGTGTCGGCTGACTGGCTGACAGGAGGAACTTTTCGTTGCTACGGGTGCAGCCCGCGGGCGCTTTCGGTTGCCGCTCGGGTGCACCGGCTTTTTCTTCTCAAGTCGGGGATCGTGCCGCTGTCAGCGGTCGGCGGCCGCTCCCGAGGGCTCCTCGGGGCCGGCGATCACGACCTGCTCGACGGCGGCCTTGAACAGGTCGAGGGGGCCGCCCTCGGGTTCCTGCTCCTCGAGCAGGGCGAGCAGCAGGTGGCCGGTGCCGACGCGGTCGTGGCCCAGCCGCAGCGCCTCGCGGAAGGTGAGTTCCAGGGCCTTGCGGGCGCGGATGTCGAACGGGATCAGCGGCCGCGGTTCGGCTTCGCCGGCCGGCAGGACGGCGACGACCGCGGAACGGACCTCGTCGAGGCTGCGGCCCTGAGCGGTGACGGCCTGTACGGCGAGGGAGTCCGGCTGGTCGAGCACCCCGAGCACGAGATGCCCGGGGCTGATCTCCGGGTGGCGCAGCCGGGCGGCGTGGGCCATCGAGGCGACCACCGCGGCGCGGGCGGGATCGGTGTAGCGGTGGAAGCCGGCGGACGGGTCGGGGCCGTCCTTGGGTGGCACGAACCGTTTCTGTGCGGCCTGTTTGCTGACGCCGAGGCTGCGGCCGATCTCGGTCCAGGAGGCGCCGGAGCGGCGGGCCTGGTCGACGAAGTGGCCGATCAGGTGGTCGGACAGCTCGCCGAGGTAGTCGCCGAGCACGACGGCGCCGGCGAGACGGTCGAGGGGGCCGTCCGGGTGGTTGGTGGTGATCGCATTGATCAGGTCGTCAAGACGCACTGTCTCCATGCCGTCAACCTTAGGTTGACGGCATGGAGAGCGTCAACTCAAAGTTGACGCTGGCGGCCGCGTTTACCAAGCGGGATCTCCGACATGTCGACGGTCTGCGAGGTGATCCGCTTGAAGCCGTACCCGCGTTCGGTCATCCACGCCGCCGCCTTGGCCTCGGCCCGCGCCGTCACCTTCGGGATCTCCCGCTCGTCGTCGACCCGCTCAGCGAACCGGAAGCAGAAGAACGGCCGCGCGGCCAGGTCGTAGGTGAGATGACCCTGCTCGGTGTACTCCACGGCGAGGATGTCGGCGTGCCGGTCACCGGCGGCGATCAGCTCGGCTCGCTGGGCGTCGGACAGGTTGTCGAAGGATCCGCGAACGGTGACGCGGATCGTGCGGCTGGTGCTCATCGCGCCAGTATCGGCCTCACCGGCCCGGCGCTCGAACGAATTCCCGGGCCCCGCGCAACCGCACCCTCAACAGCTTCTGCGCGCGCCCGGTGACCAGCCGCAGGTCGGCGGGCCGCCGCAGGCCCAGCTCGGCGATCCGCGCCGCCGGGATCGCGGCCGGATCCAGGCCGTCGCGCCGCGCCACCAGCACCCCCAGGTCGTAGCGGCTGATCGCATCGGCGCCGGCCACGTTGAGCACCCCGGGGTAGTCGCCGGCCGCCAGCTCCAGCAGCGCATCGGCCAGATCGTCGACGTGCACCGGCTTACGGATCTCGTCGGTGAACAGCGCGCCCGCCACCCGGCCCGCGATCAGATCGTGGGTCAGGACCTCGTGGGCGCCCCGCCCGTCACCCAGGATGAGCGAGGTACGCACGATCGCCGCCCCCGGGTCGATGGCCCGCACCGCCGTCTCGGCCGCCGCCTTGGCCGCCCCGTACGCGTACACCGGATCGGGCACCGCGTCCTCGTCGTACTCCCCCAGCCGGCCGGAGAAGATCGCGTCACTGGAGACGTGCACCAGCCGGATCCCGGCCGCGGCCAGCGCCACATGGGCGGCGCCGTCGGCGGTGGCCGGCCAGTCGCCGCGGTCCCGGCCGGCCGCGGTGTGCACGATCGCGCCGGGGCGCACCCGCGCCACCACCCGCCGCACGTCGGCGAGATCCCGGATGTCCAGGCGCACCGGCGACGCCGTCAGCGACGCGCCGACCGCCTCGAACCCGGCCGTCGCCGCCCGCGCCATCACCCGCCGGCCCAGCGAACCGGTGGCGCCGGTCACCAGCAGCCGCCGGGTCACGCCGCCACCCGGGTACGCACCGGCACGTCCCGCAGCACCGCCCACAGCAGCGCCCACCCGGCCGCCACCGCCACCACCGTGACCACGGCGATCTCCGGCGCGCTGGTCAGCCCCCAGCGGGTGAACGGCAGACTGACGAAACCGTTGGCTCCCCCGCTGACACTCAGCAGCGCCGCGGCCGGCACCAGCGCCAGCAGGCCGCCGCCCTCGTCGCGGTAGAAGGCGCCACCGACCAGCGCGCCGGTCATCATCCACACCGCCAGCATGCTCGCGTACGCCAGCAGGATCATCGGGTGGTCGCCGGCCTCGAACACCCGCTGATCCTGCAACGTGCGGGTCCAGCCGGCCGCGCGGTAGACCACCGCCTCCACCGCGTACGCGCCGGTGACCAGCACGGCCAGCAGACCCACCGTCACCAGCTGGAAGACCGGGTGCTGCACCAGGAACTCCCGGCGGGTGCGGCCGTGGGTGAGCACCGTCGACAGCAGAGCGGCCGCACTGTAGCCGTAACCGGCCGCCAGCCACGGCAGCACCTGGCCGGTGATGTCCACCGCCGACACGGTGACCTCGGTGAACAACGCGGCCACCGCCACGATCACGGCCACCAGCAGGTAGACGGCGAGCAGGAAGCCCACCAGCACGACGGTGTGGCTGGACAGCAGATACCGCAGGATCGGCCAGCGGTTCACTCTAGACACCTCCGGTCAGATGGATGAACAGGTCCTGCACGGCCACCGGGCCCAGTTGCAGACCGTGCAGGCGGGCCGCCTCCCGGTCCGGTTCGGCCAGCGCGCCGTAGACGGTGACCTCCTTGGTCGGGCCCAGACTGCGCTCGCCGAGCACGGTCAGGCCGGTGACGAAATCGTCGACCAGCGCCGCCGGGCCGGTCACCGCCACCCCACGGGTACGCAGGTCGTCGACGTCCTCACGCAACAGCAGCCGGCCCCGGTGCAGGATCAGCACCTGCTCGAACAGCGGGCTCTGCTCCTCGATCAGATGGGTGGACAGCAGGAACGTCCGCGGATGGGCCACGTAGTCGGCCAGCAGCTCGTCGGCGAAGATCCGCCGGCCGGGCGCGTCCATGCCCAGGTGGGCCTCGTCGAACATGGTCAGCGGGGCGCGTGAGGCCAGGCCGACGACGATGCCGAAGGCCGACCGCTGCCCACGCGACAGGCTGCCGAGCGTCTGCCGGCGTGACAGGCCGAAGCGGTCGAGCAGCGCGGCAGCGTACCCCTGATCATGGGTTTTGCGCAGTGCCCGGGCCATGTCGAGGATGTCGCCGAGCCGGTCGATGCCGTCGCCGAGGCCGCCGTCCTCGCGGATCAGGCAGATCCGGGAGGTGGCGCGCGGATTCTCGAAGACCGGCTCGCCGTCCAGCAGCACCCGGCCGGCGCTGGGCTTGCGGAACCCGGCGAGGGTGGCCAGCAGGGTGGTCTTGCCGGCGCCGTTGCGGCCCAGCAGGCCGTAGATGCGCCCGGGGGTGAGGTCCAGGTCGAGCGCGTCCAGGGCGGTGGTCTCGCCGTAGCGGACGCACAGGTCGGTGGTGGTGATCATCGGCCGTCTCCCGGGGAGGTGAGCTGGTGGATGCGGGCCACGATGTCGGCGACCGGAATGCCCAGCGTGCGGGCCTCGGCGATCATCGGCTCGAGCACCTCGCCGAAGAAGCGCTCCCGCCGCCGGTCCCGCAGCCGCCGCTGGGCGCCGGCGCTGACGAACATGCCGACGCCGCGCCGCTTATAGATGACGCCCTCGTCGACGAGCTGCTGGAAGGCCTTCGCGGCGGTGGCCGGGTTGATGCGGTAGTAGGCCGCGTACTGGTTGGTGGACATCACCTGCTGGTCGTCGGTGAGCACCCCGCGCAGCACATCGTCCTTGATCCGGTCGGCGATCTGCCGATAGATCGGGCTGCGGTCGTCGAACATCCCAGCCCCTTCGGTTCGTTACTCCACTAATGAACCATAGAGCTTAAAGTCCGACCGGTAAATGCCGATGGAGGGTGCATGAAGAACTTGACCATCGGAAGGCGACTCGGAGTGGGATTCTCCATCGTCGTCTTCACCATGGTCGCGCTGGTGGTGACCGGTGTCGTACAGGTCAACAAGATCAACGACAAGCTCACTGTCATCAACGACCAGAACGCCGTCAAACAGCGGTACGCCATCAACTTCCGAGGCAGCGTGCACGATCGTGCCATCGCGCTGCGCGACCTCGTTCACGCCACCAGCTCCGGCGACGTGGCCAGCGAAAAGGCCCTGATCGAGAAGCTCGCCGCCAAATACGCCGAGTCCGAGACGAAGATGAACGACATCTTCGCCGACGAATCGATGGTCAGCCCCGCCGAGAAGGACGCCCTCGACGGCATCAACGAGGTCCAGGCCCAGACCAACCCCCTGGTCGAGGAGGTCACCACGCTGCGCGAGGCCGGCCGCACGGCCGACGCCGTCGCCCTGCTCAACAAGGAGGCCAAACCGGCCTTCACCGAATGGCTGCGCGTCATCAACACCTTCATCGACCTCGAAGAGTCGATGAACCAGCAGGAGACCGCCACCGCCCGCAACATCGGCGACGACTTCCGGACGCTGATGATCCTGCTCCTGGCCGCCGCCATCGGCGTCGCCGCCGCGATCGCCTGGTGGGTCACCCGCAGCATCACCCGCCCGCTCGGCCAGGCCGCCGACGTGCTCGCCGCGGTCGCCGACGGCGACCTCACCAAACGCCTCGACAACCGGTCCGCCGACGAGGTCGGCCAGATGAGCCGCTCGATGAACACCGCCCTGGAGTCCATCGGCGGCGCCCTGCGCAGCCTCGCCCACGGCACCGACACCCTGAACACCACCAACGAGCGCATGGGCCGGCTGTCCGCGCAGCTCGCCGACGGCGCCCGCGAATCGTCGATGCAGGCCGACATCGTCGCCGCCTCCGCCGACGAGGTGTCCCGCAGCGTGCACACCGTGGCCGCCGGCTCCGAGGAGATGGGCGCCTCCATCCGGGAGATCGCCACCAGCGCCAACGAGGCCGCCACGGTCGCCTCCCGCGCCGTCACCGCGGTCCAGGCCACCACCGCCTCGGTGTCGCGGCTGGGCGCCTCCAGCCGGGAGATCGGCGACGTCGTCAAGACGATCACCAGCATCGCCGAGCAGACCAACCTGCTGGCCCTCAACGCCACCATCGAGGCGGCCCGGGCCGGTGAGCAGGGCAAGGGCTTCGCGGTCGTCGCCGGCGAGGTCAAGGACCTGGCCCAGGAGACCGCCCGGGCCACCGAGGACATCGCCCGCCGGGTCGAGGCCATCCAGGCCGGCACCGCCGGCGCGGTCAGCGCGATCAGCGAGGTCGCCGAGGTGATCGAGCAGATCAACGAGTACCAGACCACGATCGCGTCCGCGGTGGAGGAGCAGACCGCCACCACCAACGAGATCAACCGCAGCGTCAACGAGGCGGCCGGCGGCTCCAGCCAGATCGCCGCCAACATCGGCAACGTGGCCTCGGTCGCCCGCAACACCACCGACCTGGTCAACCAGTCCGACCAGGCGGTACAGGAACTCGGGCAGGTCACCGGGGAACTGCGCACGCTGGTGGCACAGTTCCGGTTCTGACACCGGCGCACCGCGACGGAAGAGGGGGCTCAGGCCCCCTCCTCCGGCGTTTGACGGGGGAACGGCGCCGCGGCCGGTACCGGACGGCCCATGGAACTGGAGGGGGCGACCGGCGGCACCGACCGCGGCGAGCAGACGCCATACTGCTTGATCATGATGACTGTCGCATCTGGTCAATCACCTAGGGGGTGCACCACGTCTACGTAGTAGCCGGTATGGTGCGCCGATGTTCGGGGAGCACAACGGCGACCTGCCGCTCGATCTGAGCCCGTTCGTCGGCCGCGACGACCTGCTCGCCGCGGTGACCGAGCGGCTGCGCCGAACCCGGCTGCTCACTCTGACCGGTCCCGCCGGCGTCGGCAAGAGCCGGCTGGCCCAGCGCGCCGCCGTCCGCCTCGGCCGGGTCCGCTACGCCGACCTCGCCACCGGCACACCACCGTGGGCACATCTCGCGGCCGCGCTCGGCATCCCCGACCACGACACCGCCCACCCCGACGCGATCTTCGCCCACCTCGCCGGGCTGCCCACCGTCCTTATTCTGGACTCCTGCGACGCACTCGACGGCGCCGCCGAGGTCACCACCGCCCTGCTGCGCGCCGCACCCGGGCTGCGGATCCTGGCCACCGCACGGCAGCGGCTCGGCATCGACGGCGAGTACGCGCTGCCCGTACCCCCGCTGGTTTCGCCGGACGCGGTCCGGTTGTTCCTCGACCTCGCCGAAGCCGGCGGCGTCGCCGCGACCGCCCTGACCGACCAGCCGGCCGTCGAACGGCTCTGCACCGAACTCGACGGACTGCCGCTGGCGATCAAACTCGCCGCCGCCCGCGCCCGCACCATGTCCCTGACCGAACTGACCGAACGCGCCACCGACCGGTTCACCCTGCTGCCCGGCCTGCGGGCCGCCGTCGAGCTCAGCTACCGGCAATGCACACCGGCCGAACAGCGACGGTGGGCCGACTGCGCGGTGTTCGCCGCCCCGTTCACCGCGGCCGCCGCGGCCGCGGACCTCGACGGGCTGGTCGACAAGTCGGTGCTGACCGCGGCCACCGACACCCACCCGGCCCGGTTCACCATGCTGCGCACCCTGCGCGCCTACGGCCTCGAACAACTCGGCGACCAGGCCACCGCGGCCCGCGACCGGCACCGCGACCACTACCGCGCGTGGCTGGCCGAGGCCGCCGACGGCTGGTTCGGGCCCCAGGAGGCGCACGTGCTGGCGACCGTCCGCGACGAACTGCCCGACATCCTCGCCGCCATCGACCACAGTCACGCCACCGGCGCCCACGACGACGCCGACACCCTGGCCCGCGATCTGCTGCGCACCCGGGCCCCGTTCGTGTCCGGCCGGCTCGACGACCTCGACCCGGCCACCGCCTGGGCCGTGCTGCGCGACGACCCGCACACCGGCCCCCTGACCGCCGCGATCAGCGCCGCCTTCACCGGCGCCCCGGACGCGCGCGCCCTGGCCACCGCCTGCCTGCACCGGGCCGAGACGGCAGGCGCCCCGGTCGCGCACAGCTGGGCACTGTGGGCCGGCGCCCTGGCCGCCCACCGCGCCGGCGACCACGACACCGCCACCGCACTGATGACCGCCTGCCTCGGCATCCAGCGCCGCGTCGACGACCGGTGGGGCCAGGCGTGGAGCATCGAACTCGCCGCCTGGATCCTCGCGGCCCGCTGCGACGACACCGAACAGGCCGGGCGGGCGGCCTGGCTGCTCGGCGCCGCCCACGCCCGGCACCGGCAGCTCGGCGTCGACCTGACCGGCATCCGGCCACTCGACGACGCCCGCGCCCAGGCCCACGCCCGCATCGAGACCGTCCTCGGCGCCGACACCGCCGCCGCCGAGCACGCCGCGGGCGTTCAGGGCCACGACCACGCCCTGCGCATCGCCCTCGGCGAACCCATCTCCCGCCGCGCGTCCGCCCCACCCGGCGGCGGCCTCACCACCCGCGAACAGGAGATCGCCGGCCTGGTCGCCGAAGGGCTCACCAGCGCCCGGATCGGGGCCCGGCTACGGATCAGCGCCCGAACCGTCGACACCCACATCCGCAACATCGGCGCGAAACTCGGCCTGACCAACCGGGCCGCCATCGCCGCCTGGGCGTCCTCGCGCTGACCTCGCTACCGGCCGCCGCGGCCCAGCGCCCGGCCCGCACCGGCGACCACGGTGGTCGCCAGGATCCAGCCGGCCGCCATCACCGCCAGCGTCACCGCCTTGTCCGCGCCCACCGGATCCCACGCCTTGTCATGACCCAGATCCACCAGCGGCACCAGCACATCCACGCTGTACAGCAACGGATCCCAGGTCGGCGACTCGTCCGGCTTCACCGCCCGCAACGGCCCCGACCAGGCGAACCAGCCGGTGCTCACCGCCACCACCGCCAGCAGCCACGCCAGCGCCCGGCCCGGCCGGTAACCGAACCCGATCGTCACGTTCTGCACCGCACCCCACAGCGCGCCCAGCCGGCCCTTGGCCCGGTGCCGCAGCCGCTCACGCACCACCAGCACCTGCCGGGCCTCCTGCTCCCGGCCGTCGCGCCGCAACGCCGCCGCCAACTGGTCGTACGGGCCCAGCGCCGCCCCCGTCGTGAACCGCGCCATCCAGTCCAGACGCTGCCCGGTCGTCCACCCGTGCACATCCTCGGAACGGCGGGTCAGCCGGTCGTAGGTGAGCCCGTCCAGCTCGATGCGGCAGCCCGCCGGCCAGTTCACCGGATCGTCGACCAGCCGCCCCACCCGGGCGTCACGCAGACTGATCGTCCCGGTCGACTCCGGCGCCGGCCGCAACGTCAGCATCCGCGCCTGCGTCTCGATCAGCAGCAGCGCGTGCCGGCCGTCGCGGCCGCGCAGCAACGCCCGCTGCAACGTGATGCTGCCGGCCACCCGGGCGCCGATCAGGTTGACCTCGCCGTCGGCGACCAGATCGTGGCTGAAGAACCCGCCCCCGACCGACATTCCGCCGGCGTTGACGGCCGCCCCGGTGTCGGCCGCCGGGCCGCACGCCGACCGGGTCAGGTCCACGTTGCCGCCGACCCGGGAACCGGCCAGCCGCAGACCCCGCGCGATCGTTGCGTCGCGGATGATCACACCGCCGCCGACCTCGGCCCGTTGCAGATGAATCGACCCTTGCACGACACTGCGGTCCAGGTCCACGGTCCCGTCGATGCGGGCCGGCAGCATCCAGACGTCGCCACCGACGGTCATATCCCGGGCCGCGACGTCACCCGCCACCCGCAGCCCGTCGGCCGCGATCCCGGGCAGCACGCACTCGTCCAGGTTCACCGACAGCAACTCGGCGTGATCCAGGCACAACACCTGCTCGAACACGCACCGCCGCAACCAGATCGGCGCCTCGACCCGCGCGCCGGTCAGATCCAGGGCGCCGGTGATCCGCGCCCCGGCCAGATCCAGGCGGCCGGGCTCGCGCAGCAGCCCGGCCAGAAACGCCGCATCCACGGTCCGGCCGGCCAGATCCAGGCGGGCACCGGCCCGATAGGCCCGCCGCACCCGGCTTCTGATCGTCACCCGCCGATCTAAACAAACCCTTCCCGGTACGGGCTACGCGCTCTGCCCGCACCATCGCGCCCGGCCGGCCGGGTTGATCAACTCAGCGGGGTGGGGACGCGCTCGCGCAGCATGCGGCAGGACTCCTCGGTGGCGCCGGGACCCTCGATCCAGCCGGCGAAGTCCAGCGCCTGCTTGATCGAGACCCCGAACTCGTCCAGGAACGCCTTCGCGGTGTACGTGCTGTGCCGTCCCCACCCGTGGGCCTGCGCGGCCAGGGCCACGTCGACGACATCACCGCCGGCGTCCACGACCGCCCGGAAGACACGCCGGATCTCCGCCTGTTCGGTCAGCATGGTGGGCAGCCTCCCCGGCGGGCGGGCCGCGCCGCAAACGACTTTTCCCTGAGCCCAGCCGACCGGTCGAAGCCCGGCGGGCGCGGCACGGGCGCGCCGTGGCAGACGATCGCGCGGGTCTGCCACGGCGGGTTCGGGTAGCCCGTACCAAAAATGGGGTCAGGAACGCACGACGGCCTGGATGGTGTCGAGGGCCTTGAGCCGCTCGGCGCCCGTGCCGAGCAGGCCGTCCGGGATGATCAGCTCGTCGAGGCCGATCGCCCGGTAGGCCTCGACGGTGCGGGCGATCTCGGAGGCGGAGCCGCCGTAGACCGGGACCGGCAGGTTCTGCGGCAGCGGGCCGTCCACGACGACCAGCGCCTGCGCGGTCCGGCCGATCGCGCGCGGATCGCGGCCGACGGTGGCGCAGTGGGAGTCGAGGACCCGCGACTTGTGGGCGATCGTCTCCGGCAGGCCCCACGTGTTCCACAGGTCGGCGTATTCGGCGACGACCTTGAGCATGCGCTTCTCGCCTTTGGCGCCGATCAGGATGGGCAGCGGGTCCTGGACCGGTTTGGGTTCGCAGACCGCGCCGGTGAGCTGGTAGTACTCGCCGGTGAAATCGGTGGTCGGGGTACGCAGCAGGCCGTGCCACACCTGCAGCGCCTCGACGAACCGGTCCAGCAGCCGCTTCACCGGAGGCAGGTCGATGCCGTACTGGTGGTGTTCGTTGACCTGCCAGCCGGCGCCGACGCCGAAGACGAACCGGCCGCCGGTGATGTGGTCGACGGTGGCGGCCATGTTCGCCAGCACCGCCGGATGCCGGTAGGTGTTGCCGTAGACGAGCGTGCCGATGCGCACCCGCGGGATCGCCGCGCCCAGGGCGGCGGCCAGTGAACCGGCCTCCAGCATCGGCGTGTCGGGCCGCTGGTCGACCGGCAGGTTCGGCATGAAGTGGTCGGCGATGTAGACGCCGTCCCAGCCGGTGTCGGCCGCGTGCCGGGCCACCTCCAGGATGCCGGCGTACGGCTGGGCGGCGCTGGGCCAGATCGAGAGTCGCATGATCGAAACCTTGCCAGACCACCCGTACGGGTGAGGTCGCGGTTCACCTAGGATGCCCGCCATGCGGGCGAACGGGGAGACGGCAATCGTTCCCATGCGGGCGATGACCGGGGGCGAGACCCTGGACGCCGCGGTGGCGTTGCTACGGCAGCGGGCACTGCCGCTGCTCGCCGTGGCCGCACCTCTGGCGATCGTCGAGCAGGCGGTGCTGTTCGTCTGGCGGGCGATGCTGGATCTGGACCCGCCGGTCTACTGGCCGGACGACCCGTCGCTGCCCTGGTGGATGATGATCTCCGCCGGTTTCGCGATGGAGGCGTTCGTGATCGCGCTGCTCGGCGCGTACGCGGGCGCCGCCGCCGGCCCGGCACTGCTCGGCCGGAAAGCGTCGCACGCCGAGATCTGGCGCCGCTACCGTCCGCTGTCGGCCATCCCGCTCGCGCTGGTGCTCGGCGGTGTGGCGTACGCGGCCGCGTTCGGCGGCTTCCTCGGGCTGATCCTGATCTGGGTGCTGTTCGGGCTGGCCCCGGCCGTGCTCACGTTCGAACGGGCCCGCAACCCGATGACCGCCGTCGGCCGGTCGGCGGCCCTGTCGACCCGGGCCGGCATGCGCGCCGGCGGGTTGCGGCTGCTCGGCTACGGCGTGTGGCTGGCGATCCGGTTCGCGTTGGGCACCGGCTGGACGGCGGCCGCCGAGATGCTCGGCACCATCCCGGGTTCGCAGACGTGGATGGTGTGGGCGGTGCCGGCCGCGTGGGCGTTCGCCAACACCCTCGCCTACGCGGCGCTGGCCTGCCTGGACGCGGTGCTGGTGGCGGAGACGCGGATCCGTACCGAAGGGCTGGACATCGCGGTGGGCCGGGCCCGCAGCCGCGGCGAGGACGGGACGGCGGCGCTGGTGGTGGCCAAGCGATGAGAGGATACGACGAGTTCCTCGGCCGGGTCTTCGCGGTGATCCCGCCCGGTCTGATGCTGATGATCCTGCTCGCGGTAACCGGGCTGGTCGCGGCGGGCTGGTACTGGTATCCGGCGTGGGTGCCGCGCCGGCTCCCCCGGTTCACCGGGAAAAAGCCGCGCTGGAAGCTCTGGCGCCGCACGAAGAAGGCGAAACACGGGAAGAAGAAGAAGGAAGCAGCTCCCCGCCGCCAGAAAGTGGATAAAAAGCGCAAAGAGCCAAAAACCCCGGCTCTGGTACGGCAGTCGAAAGCTGACCGACTGGCCGCCGAGGGCCGCTACGCCGAAGCCATCCGCGAACGCCTGCGCGACACCGTCGCCGACCTCACCCGCGCCGGCGTGATCGACCCCGAACCCGGCACCACCGCCGCCGAACTGACCACCGCCGCGAGCACCGGCCGCCCGCAGATCAGCCCCTCGCTGACCGGCGCCACCGGCCTGTTCTCCGAGATCTGGTACGGCCGGCGCCCGGCCGGCCGCGGCGAGGACGACAAGATGCGGGAGATGACCGCCGAAGTACGCGCCGCCCTGCGACCCGGACCGGGAGCCGACCGATGAAACGCTGGATGCGGGTCGCCATCCCGTTCGGGCTGCTGACCGCCGCGGTCACCGGCACCCTGATCGTGCACGCCGTCGAACAACCCGACCCCGACGACCCCGAGTACCTGACCCCGGTGCACGTCCAGGAGATCAGCGGCGGCACCCTGGCCGAACGCCTGGTCGCCGAAGGCGTCACCGTCGAGCGCGCCACCAGCACCGAACAGGCCGTCACCGCCGTCACCAAGGCCGGCCGGGCCACCCTGTTCCTCTCCACCCCCGACCTGGCCGACCTGCCACAGCTGCGCAGACTGCCGCGCGGCACGAACATCGTCGCGGTCGCCCCGTCCGAACTGTCGCTGCGCCGCATCGACTGGCCGGTCGCGGTCGAGGGCAGCCACTGGACCAGCACCGTCACCGACCCGGGCTGCGCCGACCCGGTCGCCACCGCCGCCGGCCCGGCCGCCGTCCTGCGCACCGCATACCGCGCCGACGCCGGCACCACCTGCTACGCGGGCGGGCTGGTGTCGTTCAGCCACAACGGCCTGTTCGTGACCGTGGCCGGATCCCCGGACCCGTTCCGCGACGACCGGATCGCCGAACACGGCAACGCCTCGCTCGCCGTCGGGCTGCTGTCGCGCGACACCCGGGTGGTGTGGCTGGACGTGCACGAGCCGGACGTCACCCCGACGACACCGCCGCCCACCCAGCCGACTTTCGCATACACGCCGGACCCGAACGCCACCGACGAGTACTACGACGAGGACTACTACGGCGACGGCGACGGTGACGGCGGCTACGGCGTGCCGGGCGGGGGCGACGGTCAGGGCGAAGCAGAAGGCGAAGGCGACGGGGAAGGCGACGGCGAGAGCAACGCCGGAGGCGGCAGCCCGCTGCGCGACGACCCGTTCCTCAACTCCCTGCCGTCCACGTTCTGGGCCACCCTGCTGCTGCTCGTGCTCATCCTGATCGCCCTCGCGATCGCGGCCGCCCGCCGCCTCGGCGCCCCGGTCACCGAACCGCTGCCCTCCCAGGTCCCGGCCAACGAGACGATGCTCGGCCACGCCCGCCTCTACGCGGTCGCCCGCGCCCGCGACGAGTCGATGCTGGTGCTGCGCGACGCCGCCCGCCGCCGGCTCACCACCCACCTGAACCTGCCGCCGGACGCCGGCACCGAACAGATCGCCCACGCCGCCGGCCTGCCGGTCCGCTACGTCCGCGACATCCTCGACCGCGACCCGCCGGAGTCCAACAGCGACCTGGTCGAGGCCGCCACCCTGCTGCAAGGCCTGGTCCGCGACGTGACCGGAACCCACACCGACGAAGGAGACCCCTCGTGACAACCGATTCCCCGCACGCGCGCGAGGCGCTCAGCCGGCTGCGCGCCGAGGTCGGCAAAGCCGTCGTCGGCCAGGACGCGGTGGTCAACGGGGTCCTGGTGGCGCTGCTGTGCGGCGGCCACGTACTGCTCGAAGGCGTACCGGGTGTCGCGAAGACACTGCTGATCCGGGCCCTGTCGACCGCCCTGGACCTGGACACCAAGCGGGTCCAGTTCACCCCCGACCTGATGCCCGGCGACGTCACCGGCTCACTGATCTACGACGCGCACAGCGCCGCGTTCAACTTCCGGGCCGGGCCGGTCTTCACCAACCTGCTGCTCGCCGACGAGATCAACCGGACGCCGCCGAAAACCCAGGCCGCCCTGCTGGAGGCGATGGAGGAACGGCAGGTCACCATCGACGGCAACCCGCGGCCGCTGCCGCAGCCGTTCCTGGTCGCCGCCACCCAGAACCCGATCGAGTACGAGGGCACCTACCCGCTGCCCGAGGCCCAGCTCGACCGGTTCCTGCTGAAACTGTCGGTGCCGCTGCCGCAACGCGACGAGGAACTCAACATCCTGCGCGCCCACCACCACGGCTTCGACCCGCGGGACCTGAAATCGGTCGGGTTGCAGCCGGTCGCCGGACCCGCCGACCTGATCTCCGGCCGGTACGCCGTCCAGCGCGTCGCCGTCGCCGACCCGGTGCTCGCCTACATCGTCGACCTGTGCCGGGCCACCCGTACCGCCCCGGCCCTGGAACTCGGCGCCTCCCCGCGCGGCGCGACCGCCCTGCTCGCGGTGTCGAAGGCCAACGCCTGGCTCAACGGCCGCGACTACGTCGTGCCCGACGACGTGAAGGCGTTCGCCGTACCGACCCTGCGGCACCGGGTCCGGCTGCGCGCCGACGCCGAACTCGACGGCGCCACCGTCGAGGGTGTGCTCGCCACCGTCCTGGCCGCGGTCCCGGCGCCCCGCTGATGGTCACCAGGCGCTTCGCGCTGCTGCTCGCCCTCGGCCTGCCCGCGCCGATCCTGCTGCCGCAGCCGTGGCTCGCCCTCGGCGCGGTGTTCGGGTTCGCGCTGCTGCTGGCGCTGCTCGACGCGGCCGTGGCCGGGCCGCTGACCGGGATCGCTCTGGAACGCGCCGGGGAACGGACCGTGTGGCTGGGCGGCTCCGCCACGGTCACACTGACCGTCGCCAACGCGAGCGGCCGTACCGTCCGGCTGCGGCTGCGCGACAGCTGGGTGCCGTCGGCCGGGGCCGCCCCGCTCTACCACAAGCTCACCCTCACGCCCGGATCGGCGAAGACGGTGGCCACCGTCCTGACCCCGACCCGGCACGGCGACCGGCCCGCGGTCCGGGTCACGCTGCGCTCGGCGGGACCGCTCGGGCTCGCCTACCGGCAGCGCCGCCAGACCTGGCACGACAAACTGACGCCACCGTGGACCCTGCGGGTGCTGCCGCGCTTCCCGTCCCGGCGGATCCTGCCGGAGAGACTGGCCCGGCTGCGCGTGGTCGACGGCTCGGCGGTCACCCGCGGCCGCGGCCACGGCACCGAGTTCGACAACCTGCGCGAGTACGTGATCGGCGACGACGTCCGGTCGATCGACTGGCGGGCCAGCGCCCGCGCCCACGACGTGGTGGTGCGCACCTGGCGGCCGGAACGCGACCGGCGGGTGTTCTGCGTGCTGGACACCGGGCGTACCAGCGCCGTGCGCATCGGCGACGCGCCCCGCCTGGACGCCTGCATCGACGCCGCCCTGCTGCTGAGCGTGCTGGCCACCCGCGCCGACGACCGGGTCGACCTGCTCGCCCTGGACGCCGCGGTCCGGGCCCGCGTCGAGGGCGGCGGCCACCGCTCCAAACTCGGCCGGCTCATCAACGGCATGGCGTCGCTGCACCCGGAACTCGCCGAGACCGACTTCACCCTGCTCGGCCAGGAGATGCTGCGCCGCGACCGCAAACGCGCCCTGCTGGTGATCTTCACGGCGCTGGACACCGCGCCGATGATCGCCGGGCTGCTGCCGATCCTGCCCAAGCTCGCCGCCCGCCACAAGGTGATCGTGGCGGGCGTCCGCGACCCGATCGTCACCCGGCTCGCCGAACTGCCCGCCGACGCGAACGCCACCGACGTGCACCAGGCCGCGGCCGCGCACCGGGTGCTCGCCGAACGCGACCGGGTCCGCGACGTGCTCGCCCACTCCGGCGCGACCGTGGTCGACGCCGACGCGGGCGACTTCGCCGCCCGCGTCGCCGACGTCTACCTGCTGCTCAAGGCGTCCGGGCGGCTCTGACCCCGCAGGTCGGCCGCCCGGCCCCGGACCAGCGCGTACGCCAGGAACAGCCCCCACAGCCCGCCGCCGATGCCGACGCGCACCATCGGCGGCAGCGGCGACGGGGTCACGTACGCCTCCAGCAGCCCGGCGACCAGCAGCACCCCGACCAGCCCCACCGCGACGATCATGCCCTCTTTCGCCCAGTGCACCAGCGACTGGCGGCGGCTCAGCAGCGGCCCCGGCGCGATCCACGACCAGCCGATCCGCAAACCCACCGCCGCGCCGATGAACACGCTGGTCAGCTCCAGAAACCCGTGCGGGGCGATGTAGGTCAGGTAGATGTCGCCGGCGCCGGCCTCCACCATGGCGGCACCCATCATGCCGATCGCGATCAGGTTGCTGGCCAGCAGGTAGAACACCGGCAGAATCAGCACCCCCGACGCCAGGCACTGGGCGGTCAGCATGGCGTTGTTGACCCACACCGCGGAGAAGAACGTCTCCGCCCGGTACTCGCTGTAGTAGGTGACGAAGTTGTCGACCAGCGCCGCCTCGTCCGGCCGCTGCCCGAAGTAGGTGGCGATCAGATCGGGGCGCTGCGACACGTAGCTGATCAGCCCCCACCCGGCCGTCATCATGATCACCGTCACGGCGATCCACCACCACCGGGTGCGGTACAGCGCCGCCGGGAACCGTGTCGTCACGAAGTCGGCGACCGGCCGCCACGACAACCGCTGCCGCCGGCTGATCGCGGCCCGGCCGGCCAGCACCAGACGGGACAGGTCGGCCAGCACCACGGCGTCCGGCGTACGGCTGCGCACGATCGACAAATGGGTGGCCGCCCGCTGATACAGAAGCACCAGTTCGTCGGCTTCGGCCGGGTTCAGCCTCCGCTGGGTGACCAGCACCTCGAGCCGGCGCCACTCACCGCCGTGCTCGGCCACGTACGCATCCAGATCCACCCTCGCACCTTAAACGTCGATCGTGTTGACTGTGCGGGTGCTCACCACCGCCGAAGCCGTCGAGATCGACGTGCGGCCCGCCCGGCTCGGATCCCGCGCCATCGCCCTGACGTTCGACATCATCGTGCAGGCCATGCTGGTCGGCATCCTGATGACGTTCTGGCTGATCGTGAGCGAGTTGCTGCCGGAGGACACGCTGCTTCCGGAGACCGGCCGGTGGATCGTCATCGCGATCGTCGCGGTCGGCTACCCGACCTTCGCCGAGACCGTCAGCAACGGCCGCAGCCTCGGCAAGGCCGTCATGGGCCTGCGCGTCATCCGCGAGGACGGCGGCCCGATCCGCGCCCGGCACGCCTTCACCCGCGCGTTGATCGGCCTGTCCATCGAATGGCCCGGCCTGCTCATCCCCTACGTCACCTGGGCCGGCAGCATCAGCACGATGATCGCCTCCCGGCGTGGCCGCCGCCTCGGCGACCTCGCCGCCGGCACCCTGGTCGTCCACGAACGCCGACCCGTCCCGTGGAACATCGTCCCCGGCATGCCCGCCGGCCTGAGCGCATGGGCCTACACCGCCGACCTGTCCGCCGTCGACGACTCCCTCGCCGAAGCGGTCCGCCAGTTCGCCGCCCGCTCCCACCAGTTCGCCGAACCGCACCGCGCGATCCTCGGCCAGAGCCTGTTCGCCGAGGTCAAGGCCAAGGTCTCCCCCGACCCGCCGCCCGGCACCGCCCCCTGGCTGTTCCTGGTGGCCGTCCTCGCCGAACGCCGCCGCCGCTCCGCCGCACAACTCGCCGCCACCCGCGCGGTCACCCAGCGCGTCCTGCCCGGCTTCGGCCAACTGCCCGCCAACAGCCGCCGCTGACCGTACGCGTGACCCCGCCCCGCCGCATCGGGGCCGTCCCGCCCGTGCCGCGCGCGCCGGCCGGGTGGTCGCGCCGGTGCCGCGCCCGCCGGGCTCAGATCGGTGCCCGGGCAGGCCGGCGCCGGCGCCGGCGCACCCGTCTGCCGCCGCGGCTCAACCGATGATCAGGCGCTCGCCCGCCCAGGAGACGGTGAACCGGCCCGGCTCGGTCCACGCCGCCGCGCCGACCCGCCAGCCGCCGTCCTGCGGCCGGGCGAAGTTGGTGACGACCTCACCGTCGCGGTAACCCGCCAGCGTCAGCCACGCGTCACCCGGCAGGCCGGTGGCGTTCCCGCCGTCACCGCCGGGAATCCGCCACTGCCCGGCCATCTCCCGATAGGCCTGCTCCCGCCGGCCCCGGGGCAGATCGGCGGCGGCCCGCACCCGGGACCCGGCCCCGGACACCGCCGCACACAGCCCGGCCAGCGGAATCCGGCCGACACCCTCGGCATGCCGCACCTGCCGGATCCGCAGCATCACCTCGTGGAAACACCGGGCCGCCGCCCACGCCGCATCACCCACCGGCGGCACCAGCGGCGCCCGCCGGACCCGGGGATCCCCGGGCGGGACCAGCGTGTCCGCGATCCGCCCGGACCGCGACCGATGCCACATCCGGTCGTCCAGGTCGACCGTCGCCGCGGTGGCCCGCACCAGCCCGGCCTTCCCGACCCGTACCTCGGCGCCCTCCGAGATCCCCAGCCCGCCACGGTCGGTGCTGGTCAGACGCGCCGCATGGATCCCGTCGACATGAATGGTGAACGCGGCGGCGCCGTCGGCGTACCGTCTCGGGGCCGACAGAGTGAGGTGACCGCCCAGCTCGCGCCCGCGCCGCTCCAGGACGAAACCGCGCACCACCGCCGCGTCCAGGTCGTAGTCGGCGTCGAGCCCGGCGGCGGCCAGCGGCAGCCGCGACGGCACCACCCGGCCCGCGTAGTCACGGTGATACAGCGGGTCCGGGCCGATCCCGTCGAGCAGCGACCGCATCGGTTCGCCGCCGTGCCCGATCATCCACGCCCGCCGGGCGTCGCCCGCACCGGCCATCCACCGCAGCGCCTTACCGGCGGACCGGTTCCGCAGCCAGCGGGGCCGCACCCCGGCCACCCCGAACACCTTCGACGTGGCGCCGTCCCAGACGTCGGCGAGCTCGACGATCCGGCGCCGGTCGAAATGCCGCCCGTCGGCGGCGATCCGCGCGATGTCCGTGACCGCCGCGTCCATCAGCCCGGTCAGCATCTCCCACGCGCTGTCGCCCCTCATCCCGCAGATGATATTGACGCACGCCAGCCGCTACCAGCCTGCTGCACGTGGTCGAGGACGGCGGCGCCGCGCTCGCGTGATAGTTTCGCGGGCGACCCGAGGAGGTGAGACCGATCAACGCAAGGACAGATCGGGGCTCCCTGCCCGGCATCGCCTGAGGGAGCGCCCGTGACCGGCATCCCGAAAGGCATCGAATCCACATGCGTTCCTTCACCGTCGGCGGTGTGCCCGCCGTCCTCTGGTCCCCCGGCGCCACCGACCGCCCGCTGATCTTCATCGGTCACGGCGGCGGCGAACACAAGACCGCCCCCGAGATCCTCCGGTACGCCGAGCGGTTCACCGCCGCCGGTTTCGCCGTCGTCTCGGCCGACGTCCCCAACCACGGCGACCGCCCGTACGACCCCGGCCTGGACCGCAAGGCCGGCGCGATGCGGGCCCGCGTCGACGCCGGCGAGAACCTGGCCGTCGCGATCGCCGCCTTCCAAGACGAGGTGTCCCGGCAGACCGTCGGCGAATGGCGGGCCGTGCTCGACCATCTCGGCGCCGACCGGGCCGGGTACTGGGGCGTGTCGCTGGGCTGCGGCCTGGGTGTCCCGTTCGTGGCCGCCGAACCCCGGGTCCGCGCCGCCGTCCTCGGCTTGGGTGGCGGCTCCGCCAACGCCGCCACGGCCGCCCGGATCAGCGTCCCGGTCCGGTTCGTGATCGCCTGGGACGACGAACGGATCCCCCGCGACAACTCCCTCACCCTGTTCGACGCCCTCGGTACGCCCGAGAAGTCCCTGCACGCGCATCCCGGCGGCCATTCCGGTCCACTGCCGGACCATGAACTCGACGCGCAGGTCGCCTTCTTCGGTCGCCACCTGTCGCCTCACCCGCAAGGGTGAATTCGGGGCATGTGCCGTCAGCGCGGGTCTCGATAGGCTTCTGCCATGCCCGACGACGAGCCCCCACGGCGTCCCAGCCAGATCCTCGCCGAGATGCTCGGCCTTCCCGAGCCCAGGCCGTTCACCGAGGAGGAGGAACGGGCCTACCAGGAAGCCATGGACCGTGCCGACGCACAGGTGAGAGCCGTCATCGCCCGCCGCCAGCGCCGCGCGGCGTGACCGGCTTGCGGACCCCGCGCATCCTCGACGCATCCGCTCTGGTAGAACTCTTCTCCGGCCATTCGACCCTGATGCGACTGATCGACGACGCGAACGCCGGCAGCCCGGTCGTCGTCGTGCCGACCCTGGCGATCGCCGAAGCTCAAGCCGCGATCGATGCGCCATCCCAGCACTGGGAGAGGGTGCTGAGTGTGCCGGCCCTGCGGATTCTCGACCTGTCCGCGCCCGTCGCCATCGAAGTAGGCCGCATTGCGGGGCCCCGCCTGCGGAACCACCCGGTGCAGGCTCCACTCATCGGCCCTCTGATGACCGCGCAGGTGCTCTACGAGGCGAAGATGCTGAGCGCGGCGATCGTCACGACGGTGCCGGAGGCTTACGGCGGCCATGACGTCGCCGTTCAACCACTCGACTGAGCAGACGCGAAACGGCCCGGGACGCCACCCTCATCGAGGGCCTCCCGGGCCGTTTCTCGTGCTTATGGCTGCTTGCCGCCCGTACCGGTCTCGTCCTCGGTCGTGGTCTCGACCTCGGCCACGCTCGGCGCGGTCGGTGCGGTCTCGGCGTCAGCCTCGGCCTTGGTTTCCGCAGGAACCGGGGCCGGGGCCGCGGGCTGCTCGCTCGCGGCTTCCGCGGTCGCGGCAGGAACGGCGGTCGACGCGGGCTCGTGTTCGCCCTCGGTGGCGCCGTGCGACTTGCGGTGGAACGTCAAGCTCATGAACAGCACGATCAGCGCGCCCACGATCAGGCCGATGACCGCGCTCGCGAGAGTGTTGACCAGCCAGCCGACCACACCGCCGAGAGCACCCGTCGCCTCGTGCGCGGCATGCTCCATGTCGTGCACGAACTGATACAGCGGGTCGAAGCCCAGATCGTGGGTGCCGACCAGCAGGATGTGACCGCCGACCCACAGCATCGCCGCGGTGCCGATGACGGTCAGTGCGGTCAGCACCTTCGGCATCGCCTTGACCAGGCCACGGCCGAATGCGGCGGTCCCCTTGCCGGGCCGCTCGGCCAGTTTCAGGCCCAGGTCGTCCATCTTCACGATCAGACCGACCACGCCGTACACGAGCACCGTCATGATCACCGCGACGACCGACAGGATGATCAGCCGGTTCCAGAACGTCTCGTCGGCCACCTCGTTCAGCGAGATCACCATGATCTCCGCCGACAGGATCAGATCGGTACGGATGGCGCCGGAGATCAGCGTCTTCTCGTCCGGACGGGCCTCCTCCTCGGCGTGCTCGTCATGGTGGGCGACCCGCTCCCAGATCTTCTCGGCGCCCTCGTAACACAGGTAGGCGCCACCGATCATCAACAGCGGCGTCAGCAGCCCCGGCAGGAACTGGCTCAGCACCAGGATCACCGGCAGGATGATCAGGAACTTGTTGCGCAGCGAACCCAGAGCGATCCGCTTGACGATCGGGATCTCACGTTCCGCGGCCAGCCCACGCACGTACTGCGGGGTGACGGCCGTATCGTCGATCACCACACCGGCGGCTTTCGTGCCGGCCTTCGCGGCGGCGAGCCCCACGTCGTCGATCGACGCGGCGGCCGCACGAGCCAGGACCGCCACATCATCCAACAGGGCCGCGAGTCCAGCGCTCAAGGAAAGTCCTCCCGAATCGGCAACCGTTTGTGCAGGCTCATTCTCGTTCAGGGCCGCCGGTGACGCATGACCGCCCTCCATGTCACCGGGCCGATGCCCGGAAAAGCACTCGATCACACCTTTACCGGATAGGGTGCCGCAGGTGACGGACCGCCCGCTGATCTTTCTCGATGTCGACGGCCCGCTGATCCCGTTCCGGCCGCGACCCGGCTCCGCCGACACCCCGGCCGGGGACTGGCTCCACCGCCTCGACCCGGCCGACGGGCGCCGCCTGCTCGCCCTCGACGCCACCCTGGTCTGGGCCACCACCTGGATGGAAACCGCGAACGACCTGGTCGCACCACGAATCGGCCTGCCCGCGCTGCCGGTCGTCGCGTTCCCCGACGACGACCGCGTGTCCGGCAACGGCCTGCACTGGAAGACCGCGACACTCACCCAGTGGGCCGGTGGCCGCCCGTTCGTGTGGCTCGACGACGAACTCACCGACACCGACCGGGATTTCGTCGCCGACCACCACCCCGGCCCCGCCCTGCTGCACCGGGTCGACCCGTTCACCGGCCTCACCGACGACGACCTCACCCAGGTCCACCAATGGCTGCGCACCGCCCGGCCACGCCGCACACCACCGATGCCACCGCCGTCCGTGCGCCTCACCCCCGCCGAACTCGCCCACCGCACGGTCGGCCCCCGCACCGGCGACATTCCGGTCAAACCCATCACCATCCACGCGTACGACCCGAGCTGGCCGGCCCGCTTCACCCGTGAACAGGCCCGCGTCCGGGCGGCACTCGGCACCCGGGTTCTGGCCCTCGACCACGTCGGCTCCACCGCCGTACCCGGGCTGCCCGCCAAGAACCGCATCGACATCGACCTGATCGTCGCCGACCCCGCCGACGAGGACACCTACGTCTCCGACCTGACCGCCGCCGGCTACCGGTTGCGCACCCGCGAACCACACTGGTACGAACACCGCTGCCTGTGGACCGCGAACCACGACGTCAACCTGCACGTCTTCGGCCCCGACTGCGACGAACACCTCCGCCACCTGATTTTCCGCGACTGGCTGCGCACCCACCCCGCCGACCGCGACCTGTACGCCGCCCACAAGTTCGAGGCCGCCGCCCGGCACCCGAACTCGGCATCCGCGTACGTCCACGCCAAAGGCGCCGTGATCCGGGAGATCCTCCACCGCGCCGGCCTGCGCTGATCGCGGACCCCGGCAATCCGGTTGCCCGTTCGCCGAGGTCCGTGACACCGTGCGGGGCTCACGACCACTGCTCGAGGTTCCAGGTGACGATCTACTTCTACGGCGCCGACGACGTCCCGTACGGCTGCTTCTCCAACTTCTCCGCCCACGCGTTCGACCTCGACGGCCGCCGGTGGCCCACCGCCGAACACTACTTCCAGGCACAGAAGTACGCCGGCACCCGCCACGCCGACACCGTCCGCCGGGCGCCCGACCCGCTGCGCGCCGCCGAACTGGGCCGGGACCGGAACCGGCCGCTGCGCCGCGACTGGGAACGAGTCAAAGACGACGTGATGCGCCGGGCCGTCATGGCCAAATTCCAGGCCCACGCCGACATCCGTGCCGTTCTGCTCGACACTGGCGACGAGACGATCGTCGAGGACACCGGCACCGACCACTACTGGGGCAGAGGACGGACCGGCACCGGAAAGAACATGCTCGGCCGGATCCTGATGCGCACCCGCACCCAACTCCGCGCCGCCGCCGAAACCGGTTGAGGCGGTGCGCGCGGCCGGGCAGTATGCCGGTCGTGACCCAGGCGACCCTGCAGACCCCACGGATCCAGCTCGTGCCCTTGAGCGACGACCACCTGGAAGGCGAGATCGAACTCGACGCGGATCCACAGGTCATGCGCTACCTGGACCGGCCACGCTCACGAGACCGGGTGGAGCGGCTCCACCGGCAGCGACTGGCCGCCGCGACCCGGGTGCCTGGCCTCGGCTTCTGGGCCGGGCTCGTCGACGGCTCGTTCGCCGGATGGTGGATCCTGGAGCCGCCCGAGCGCGCCGACCAGGGCCCGGTCGAGGGCCAGGCCGAACTCGGCTACCGGCTGCTGCCCCGATACTGGCGCCAGGGCCTGGCCAGCGAGGGCGCCCGCGAACTGATCCGGCACGGCTTCGACGACCTGGGCCTGCATCGGATCTTCGCCGAGACCATGACCGTGAACCAGCCCTCACGGGCCACCATGGCCGCGGTGGGGCTGAGCTACCGGATTGCGGGCCAGTGCTCCGGCCTTCAGGCCGGGGGTGAAGGCCCGCGCTGGGAGGGCCGCCAGGCCCGAGCAGTGCCTTGATCTGGCCGGTTCTGCTGCTCGATGTACTACTTGATGACGCTGAGCGGTGCGCCGCCGGCGGATCCGGCGAAGTACGAGCCGGACCAGAGCTTGTTGGCCCGGTGGTAGTGGTCCACCAGGTCGGGGAACTGCTGTCGCAGGTGACGGGAGGAGACGCCTTTCAGGCTGTTGACGAGGCGGGCCACAGTCATCTTGGGCGGGAAGTGGACGAGCAGGTGGACGTGGTTGTTGTCGCCGTTGAACTCGGCCAGGTCGGCCACGAAGTCGGCGCATACGTCTGGCATGATCGCCTCCATTCGGGTCAGGTGCCGGTCGGCGAATACCTGGCGCCGGAACTTTGTCACGAAAACCAATGGGCATGCATCGCGAACAAATGCCTTGAGGTTCAGCCACAAATCATGACGGTACAATGTGGAATGTGCAGCTCCGGTACCAGTTCCGCGTTTACCCGACGCCCAGCCAACAGATTGAGCTGGCCAGGGCGTTCGGGTGCGCGCGGGTGGTATTCAACGACGGGCTCAGGCTGCGCCGGCAGACCCGCGCGGCGGGCGAGAAGTACATCTGCGACGCAGAGCTGTCGCGCCGGCTGATCACCGAGGCGAAGCTGACGCCGGAGCGGGCGTGGCTGGGTGAGGTGTCGGCGGTGGTGTTGCAGCAGGCCCTTGCGGACCTGAACACCGCGTACCGCAACTTCTTCAACTCGATCTCCGGCAAGCGCAAGGGCCGCACAGTGGCCCCGCCCCGGTTCCGGTCCCGCAAGGACAACCGGCAGGCGATTCGGTTCACCAGGAACTCCCGGTTCAAAGTGCTGG
Source organism: Actinoplanes flavus (assembly GCF_017592555.1). Lineage (GTDB taxonomy): Bacteria > Actinomycetota > Actinomycetes > Mycobacteriales > Micromonosporaceae > Actinoplanes > Actinoplanes flavus. The sequence goes on from NZ_JAGFNS010000023.1 coordinate 56,285, forward strand.
ACAACGGCCGCCTGCGGCTGCCGAAGATCGGCGACCTCGCGGTGCGCTGGTCGCGTACCCTGCCGTCCGAGCCGTCGTCGGTGGCGATCATCCGGGACGCCGCCGGACGGTACTTCGCCTCGTTCGTGGTGCAGACTTCCACCGGCGAGACGCTGCCGCCGGTCGAGTCCGAGGCCGGCATCGACCTGGGACTGACGCACTTCGCGGTCCTCTCGGACGGCACGAAGGTGGCCGCACCGAAATTCCTGCGCCGCGCCGCCCGCAAGCTCAAACGGCTGCAACAGGCCCTCTCCCGCAAGCAGAAAGGCTCGGCCAACCGCAAGAAGGCCGTCGTCAAGGTCGCCCGGGCGCACGCCCGGGTGGCCGATACCCGGCGCGATTGGCAGCACAAGCTGTCCACGGCGATCATCCGTGACAACCAAGCGGTGTATGTCGAGGACCTGTGCGTGACCGGTCTCGGCCGGACCCGGCTCGCGAAATCCGTGCACGACGCGGGATGGGCTGGTTTCACCGGCATGTTGGAGTACAAGGCCGCCCGGTACGGGCGCACGTTCGCCCGGGTGGACCGGTTCTTCCCATCCACCCGGATGTGCTCGGCGTGCGGCCGGATCAACGACAAGATGGCACTGAATGTTCGAGCGTGGGACTGCCCGTGCGGTAGTCACCACGACCGGGACGTCAACGCCGCCAAGAACGTGTTGGCCGCCGGGCAGGCGGACAACTCAAACGACCGTGGAGCGCAGGTAAGACCGGGATTCGTCCCGGCACTGCGCGGCGAAGCGGTAACCCACCCGGACGCCGCGCGGTCCACGCGCAGCGTGGAGGGAATCGCCGTCCTTTAGGGCGGAGAGGATGTCAAGTACGCACGTTCCACCTGGACTTCGACGACCCGCTCCCCGGCAGCGAACAGGGCGAGGTCGAATACGCGATCACCCGCCGGCAATGGCTGGCCGCAGCACGCGAACGCCCCCAGCCATAGGATCCGATCACCCGGCGCCGACGCCGTTCCTGCTGGTCGGCCCACCCGCCGAGGTGAGGCTCAACATCCGCCCAGCCCTCTCGTACTGGCGTGACTGGGCGACAGGATGATCGGCCCGACCCGTCCCCGGACAACGGCGCGGATCTGACCACGTCGCGGCTGGACGGGATGAAGATCCCGGCCCGGTGCCCAGTTGTCCAGCAGACCCGTCCTGTCGGCCCTCCGTTTCACCGGAGCGAACAACGCAGCGCCGCCAAGGTGGAGCACCGGCCGGTTCGGTTCGACGCAGCCGCCGCCCTCGAAGTGATGGTGCCGAAGGACGCGCACGAGTTCGTTGACCGAGCGTTGCAGCGGGGTGGCGCCCGCCGAGTCGTCGCCATACGTTTGCCGGCCCTCGTCCTGCGCCGCAGCAACCACGTCGACAGCGAGCAGCTCCATCTGCTGCAGATAGTCATGCATGTTGAGTTCTGGCCCCAGCACGAGCACAGTGGGGCCGTCGCTCAAGATCTTGTCGCGCGATTCGGCGCGGCCCCGGCAGGCAAGCGGCGTTCGGTTCCATCAGCAATCAGCCGGGTGGTGTCGGCTGCCGAATTCGTTGAGGCATGATCGGGCCCCTGAGCTGGGATGCCTCAACCTCGGTGGCAGGGTTTGGTCGTCGAATCTGCCAGTGAAGCTGAGGCAAACCGGGGTGCGGGGTCGCGCTCCGGACGCGTGGATATCTGTTGGCGGTGCTGCCGCTCTGGGTGCAAGGCTGCCAGCGTGCTTGCAGTGAGAAGGTTTCTCGCCGCGGACGTGCCGATGCTGTGGGCGTTGAACGCGCTGCCGAACATCGGCGAGACTGCGGATCCGTCGGTGCCTGTTCCTTTGCAGCCGGCGGCCGTGCCGCCAGCCGGCTTTCCTGATCTTGGTGATATCGAGGCGAGCTTTGTCGCACTCGGCGGCGACTTCCTCGTGGCGGCGTTGGATGGTCATGTCGTGGGCATGGGCGGCTTTCGGCCAGGCCCGGATGCTCGTGCCGACATTCTGCGGGTTCGAGTGCATCCGGCGACACGACGTCGCGGGATTGGCCGGGCCCTCATGACTGAGTTGGAGCGGCGCGCAGTCCGTGCGAGCCTGCGGTCGGCGTTCCTGGACACCGCGACCAATCAACCGGAGGCCATGGCGTTCTATCAGGGCCTGGGATATCGCGAAGTCGGCCGTGAGAGCCAGCCGGACTGGACGTGGACCTTGGTGTATTACCTCAAGGAACTGGTCCCGTGATCGGTGTTTCGCACCTGCCGTAGCCGGACGCCTCATGAATCGACCTCGCACAACTCGCGGCGGACATCGTCGGCACCGGACACGCTCTTGGCCAGCAAACGGCAACCGACCGTGCATACCAACTGTTGCAGGCCTCGCCGCCCGAGGCATCACGCTTCGTCGTGGGGCTGGCCGGGATGTGGTGCACCCACGCCGCGACGGTCCCGGACACCTTCAACCCGAGCATCTCCGCCTGGCGTCGCTCACGATCAGCCGCGCTTCGCCCTTTGGTGTCCCGCCTGATCGTCGACCTTCGCGAATAGACGCCAGCACGCACGAATCCCCGCTAATGCCGTACCAAAATCACCCTGGTGGTCACGTCACGTGACGATGCAGGTCAGCGAAAGAGTGAATACAGATCACTTGATTACCGGTCTCTGCCAGTGTTGTACCCCTGGACCGCTCTGCTGACCGAATAGCCGTCATGTACGCGTGCGAGGCGGCCCGCCATCCATGCGGCTACGAGATCGTTTCCCTGCCACCGCGCTCCTGACCTGGTGATGCGGCGGTTGTCTGTTGCTCCCGGTCGTGGGCGCGAGGCCAGCGTCCCACTGCGGGTACAGGGCCGCCTTGTCGGTCACTCCAAAGGTAGGGGGCACCCGGAAGGGGAGTCAGTTGCGGCGGCTGGCGCGGCGGGCGCCGAGCAGGAAGGCGGGGTCGCGGTCGAGGTTGTGCCGGTCGCGGTCGTAGCGGCGGGTGGTGCGGGGGTCGGCGTGTCCCATGGCGTCTTGGACGTCTTCGAGGGCGACGCCGGCTTCGCGGGCGCCGGTGGCGAAGGCGTGTCGTAGTGAGTGTGGGGAGAGCCGGTCGGCGGCGCCGATGCCAGCCACGCGGGCCAGGCGGCGGATGGTCAGGAAGACGTTGGGTTCGGCGAGGCGCCCGTCGCCGGTGCGGCCGCTGGTCGCGAACAGCGGCCCGGTGAGTCGGGCTGTGTTGGTGCCGGCGGCAGTGGCGCGGGCGTTGAGGTAGTCGTCGAGGGCCTGCAGGGTGTGCGGGGGCAGGGGTCGTTCCCGGGCGAGGCCGCCTTTGCCGACGAAGCGCAGGGTGCGGTGTCCGGCGTTGTGGCTGAGGTCGTCGAGGTTGCGGTCGAGGGCTTCGCTGATGCGCAGGCCGAGGTCGGCGAGTAGCCGTAGCAGGGCCTGGTCGCGGAGGGCGGCGAGGTGGTGGGCGCGGCCGGTAGCAGTGCGCTTGGCGGCTGCGGCGCGGGTGGTGACTTGGGCTGCTGCGGCGGCGAGTAGTGCGTCGACCTCGTCGAGGGTGAGTCCGGCGGTGGTGGAGGTGTGCCGGTTGACCGGGGGCCGTTTGACGGTGGCGGCCGGGTTGCGGGTGACGGCGCCGTCGGTGTTGGTGACCAGGTGGGCGTACCAGCTCGAGATGGACGATAGCGCGCGGGCGACAGTGGTGGGCGCGGCCGGTTTGCCGGTGCTGCTGGACTGCTCCCGCCAGGCTTTGAACTGGCCGAGGTCGGTGGGGCGGGCGGTGAGCGGGTCGAGGCGTTCCCGCTCACACCAGTGCAGGTAGGTGTCCAGGTCGCGGCCGTGGGCTTTCTCGGTGTGCACGGATTCGGCTTCCAAGAGCCAGGCGACGGTGAGTCGGCGGGGGCTGTATCGGCTGCCGTCGTCGGCTGGCAGCGCGGGCATGCCGGCCACGAGCGACGCGATCCGGGTGACTCGAGCGGCCAGTCCCCCGCCGGCGGCGGCCGGGGTAGGCACGGGCAGCCCGGCGGGGTTGTCCGGGGCCGGGTTTGCGGGTGTGGCGGTCATGGCTCGTCCGATCGGTCGCAGGAGGACTGTCCATAGGATAAGGGTGATTATCCTATGAGTCCAATCGGTCGCATTACTGGATTATCGGTATTGATAATCCAGTAATGCCGGCGCAGGATGGTCCACGGAGTCCCGGTCTCATGGGCCCGCGCGACATAGCAAGCCCACCTGAACGGCCGCTTCCGCCGCCGCCAAGGTGTCAATCGGAGAGTCATCGCGGAGCGAAGAGGGATTGCGGCGTTCCGGGGCCGGAGCCGCCGTAGCGTGGATGGTCATGAGTAACCCGGTATTCGTACTGGGGGTGCTGGGTTCTCAGAAGCCGCCGACACCATTGACACCAGTTCGGACCCACCAGGAAGGATCGAGGACGCGCTACTACGGGACGCCGGCCACCGGGTGTACCCGGCGATCCCATCCCGCATTGGCGGCGAGACGATGGGCAGCTGTCGTTGCTAGACGGTCCGCTCCCTTGACACTCTGCTCAGTGCAGTGGAGACGCGTCGTGGCTCCCACTGGACTGAGCGCGCGGCCTGCGTCTGCGGCTTCTGTCAGAACGATCCTCCTGGGATTTTGGCGGTGCGCATATTCCGGCGGACGGCTCGTGTCGACCGCGTCGCGCCGAGCACCACCGAGCTGGACAACCTGAAATCGACCGAGGAACCCGCCACGGAAGGACTGCTGGGCCGCCTCATCTATGCCAGCCTTCCGGCGGAACGATCCGAGAAGTCGCGAGTCTTCCTCGCCAATGCCGGGATCGGCTTCGAGATCGGACCGCGGGGCCCGATGTACCAGCGCTGGTCGACCGCCTACCGTGCTACCCCGACGTAGAGGCGAGTCGCTGATGATCCAGTGGCCGTTTCCGCGCCGCCGTTGTCGTCTGGCTGCAACGGCTACCCGCGCTGTTGCTGCCGCGGATCGTCACTGCAGGCCGGCCGCAAGGCCTCCACCGAGATCCGAACGTCACGAACCGTGGCTGTTCACCGATGCGGTCACCGGAGCCCTCGCCAGCCTCCTCAAGGGCTGGATCATCACCTCACCCTTCGGCGTCACCGTCTGCGGGCACCCCCGTGCGTCGCGAACCGGGCAGCGGCTACCCGCACTGCGGTCAGACGATCATGGCCGGTGTCCGTGTTCGCCCGCACCCACAGAGCGCGCAGCCTGCTCCCTCCGCCGGCGCCTCACTCCCCTGTCTGCGGCCGGTCGACGACGCCGACGTGACCGGCCGGGTCAGCGAACTCGCCCGGACCAGCCCAGGTGCGGTGCGGCGAGGGGGTTCGGCTGTTGTCGAGGCGCAGGTCGCTCGGACGTAAGCGCGGACGCCGGTGAGTATTTCGCTGCGCACCGTGTGGGAGGTGACGGGCGCGGAGCGGGCTTTTCGTCCTGATGCCTTAGTGCGTCACGGTGACGGACTGTGCAGCGATTCGATGGCACTTCCACTCGCCGGCCTCGCACTAAAACAGCCTACGAACAGGGGATATACGCAAAAACCATAGGTTATACGGTTTCGGACGGTTGCCGGTCGTGGCCTGGCTCACCTTGGCCGGAACTGTCGTACCAGCCGTTTATGCTTCGGGGCGCTCCGCCGCCTGACCGACGATCCCGGCGTCAACCTGTTTGCCGGTCCGGGTGGTCTGCCTGCTGCGGCCGGAGCACAGAAACAGGCGAACGCAAGGGGGCGGCAGGTGCGGTCAGAACAGCCTGACGAGGAACGCGAGGGGTCAGGCCCCGACCTGTGGCAGCTCGCCGGGTTGCCCGGCGGCCTGATCGAGGCGTCGTATCTGACCGGGAAGTTCGCCGCGCAGTATCAGGTCATCGTGTCGGTGCTGCTGGATCAGCAGCAGCACACGCTGACCGGCGTGGCAGCTGCTGACATGCCCGACCTGCTGCGTGCTCACCTGACTGACCGTGGTGTAGATCCGAACCTCGTCGACGAGGCGGGGTTCGACCTCAAAGACCGGATGACGAGCCTCGAACGGTGGAACGTCATCCATCGTTTCCAGGATCGGGCGTTACGTGACGCGGACTTCGTCCGCGACCTGGACCGGTATCAGCTGACAGAGACCGCGGCGCAGTTGCACCGGGCGGTGACCGGCCTCGGGGACGACCTCGCCGCCGGCGCTGCGGCAACGCTCGCGCCGGGGGTGCTGACCGCGAACCTGGCCGTGCTGGCCGAGTCGGTCACGACGGATCCGGCTGCGGCCGCGTCCGCGTGGGCAATCATCGAGAACACCCACCAGGCGATGGCACGTGCCGCAGCCGGCTGGCAGGCCCGCCTGGCCGGGGCTCTGGCAGGTACGCCGACGTCGGAGAAGATCGCCGTGGTGCAGGAGACCCTGAGCCGTTACGTCGACATGTGGGGCGCCGGCGTCGACACGCATTCCGAGTCAATCACCAGGCAGGTCGCAACACTGACCGGGCTGGCGGACAGCGTGTGGCGGCGCATCGCCGTGCACAACCTCGGAGCCAGCGCCGACGACACGGCGATCACCGAGCTCGGCGGTTCGTACCGGCGGACGTTGGACACGCTGCGGGCGTGGTTCGACGGCCCGCAGTGCCAGGCCCGCAAACTGCGGCGGCAGATGCGGAACACGATCCAGCCGCTACTGCGTGGTCAGCGGACCCTGGCCGCAGTCGGTGGTCACGTGTCCCGCCGTGCGGAACTGCTGGCGCTGGCCGGCCGGCTGGAAGCATCCGACGACGACGCCACGGCGTGGCAGCTGTGGTGCACCGCGACCGGTTTGTACTCGGCGGTACACCTGCCCGGCACGACCAAGGCCCCGGCGGGTAACCCGTCCGCGTCGAGTTTCTGGGACGCCGACCCGGTCCAGGTTGAGGCACGGCTTCGCAAACACGGACCGAAAGCAACAACAGGCACGGCGTCACGAATCCCGGACCACCGCGACAACCGCAAAGCCGCCCGGGAACGTAACCGGCAACAGCAGCAGGAGACCGCCCGCACCGAGGCAGCGGTTGTCGCCCGGTCTGGACTGCTGCTGTCGCAATGGACCGAGGTCACCGACCCTGAGCTGGAGATGCTGCTGATGCTGCTGTCGACCGTGTCCACCGCCCGCCCGAATGCCGCCGGTGTTCGGGAGGTCGTTACCGGCGACGGCAGATGGCACATCCGCAGCGAACCGATCCCGAACGCCGGGTCCGCGGTCGTGAAAGTGTCGTCGGGTCGTCTCGTGCACCCGGAGGTGCGGCTGCACATCAGCGTCGCCGGGGTGCCCGCATGAGCGCGGCGTCGGAGTCGCAGCGTGCCTTCGTCGGCCTGCTCGCACAGCCGCTGGTGACCGCGGCAACGGACACGTCGCTGTACCGCAAGGTGCTGGGCAACATGCAGCGGGTCACCGACCATGCGCGCCGGTCCGGGTACCGGGTTCAGCGTCTCGGCCGTGCGGTTCGCCTGATCCGGGTGCCGGTCGCCGGCACGGTCGCGTTACCGCCACGGCCGCAGCACGCGCCGGGCCGGCGGCTGCTGGCGTTGATCTGCTGCCTTGCTGCCTGTTGTGAGGACGTGAACGGCACCATCACCTTGCAGCGGCTGTCGGACATGGTCCGTGATCTCTCGGCGACGCCGGGTGTGCAGGTCACCGGGTACGACCCAGACGACCGTAGCCAGCGGCGAATGCTCCGCGCGGCAGCGGAGTACCTCGACACCCTGGGTGTCCTGCGGCGGCGGACCAGCGACGACCGGCTTCTCGACGACTGGATCGAAGGCGGCGACGGACCCGGCGCCGGATACGAGGTCGACAAGGACGCGCTGCTGCTGATGACCAGCCCGGACACGGTCGCTCTGGCGCTGAACCCGGAACCCGCGGACCCGGAGATGATCGCCGCATCCCGCACGATGCGGCAGCTGCGGGCGCTGCTGGAAACCCCGGCGGTGCTGTACGCCGACCTTGACGACGGTGGCGCGGACCTTTTACGCCGCCAGCGTGGCCTGCGCGCACAGGACCTCGCCCTGATGACCGGAGGCACGGTCGAGGCCCGCACGGAAGGGCTGGTGCTGATCCTGCCAGACGACGACGGCCGGATCCCGCCGACGGTGATCGACTGGCCACGCGCGAAAGCCGCGGACTGGGTCGCGTTGCTGCTGGCCGACGACGCCGGCCGGGAAGGGACCCGGCAGCCGGACGGCACCGTCGTCCTGACCAGCACGCAGGTGGATAACCTGGCCGACTATCTGCTGCGAGAACGCGGCGACTACATGAACAAGACACAGAAGTCCGTGCCGGGAACGGTCCGCGCGGACGCGGAAACGAAACTGACCGGGCTCGGGCTGCTGACCGTCACGGCGGACGGCGGCTGGATCCTGTCGCCGGTCGCCGGCCGGTACCGCGATCCCGGCGTCACGTACAACACTGCGGGGGACCTCACCTGATGTCTGCTTTCCATCCGGCGCAGCCGGGCCCGGACATGACCGACGAGCTCCTCGCGCAGTGGCGTGACGCAGTGTCATCCGGGACGCTGCCTGTCCCGGGCCGCGAGCGGTGGGCGCCGCTGCGGGCCGGGGTCGTGAACATGTGGGAGTTCGACGTCGCGGAGTACTGGTGGGCGGACGGCTGGGCGCAGCTGACCGGGCAGAACCAGTCGGGTAAGTCGACGCTGATGACGTTGACGACGCTGATCATGCTGCAGGGCGAGATCCGCGCGCATCTGATCGACACGTTCGGTGAGTCCGGTAAGAAGTTCCGGTACTACGTCGAGCCGACCGGTGGGCCGAAAGACCGGCGGGACACGACATCGTCGACGAACCGGGGCTGGATCTGGGTTGAGTTCGGCCGGCGGCGCCCCGACGACACCGTCGAGTACTTCACTCTCCTGTTGTACGCGCAGGCGAAACGCAGTGTGCAGGACCTGACGACGGCGTGGCTGACCTGCCACGGCCCCGAACGGGTCCGTGACGGCCTGGACCTGATCGCCGGGCAGTCGGTCCACGAACCGAAACATCTCACCGGTGTTGACGGGGTCATTGAACACAAGAGCGGAAAGGTGTACGCCGCGTACATCGCGCAGCAGCTGTTCGGTATCGACGACCCGGAGCGGTACAAGACCGTCCTGACGATGCTGCGGTCGCTGCGGACCCCGAACCTCGGCAAAGTCCTGGACGCGGACTTCTTCACTGGACAGATCCGGGCGGCGCTGCCGGCGCTGGATCGTGACGAGGTCGCTGAACTTGCCGGCAGCTGGCAGCAGGTCGAGCAGCTCGGTGAGGACCGCGACCAGGCCGACAACGCCCGCACCGCGATCACCGGCTACGTGAGCCGGTCGTGGCGGCCGTGGGCGGATGCGACGATCCGGCTGTACGCCGACCGGCTCCTTGATGCCGAGGGTGCCTGCGCCGGCGCGGACGACACCGTCACGGCCGCGAATGCTGTCCTGGATCAGGCCCGCAAGGATCTGAATGCCGAATCCGAGCGGACCACGACCCTGATCACCGCCCGGGATCACGCGCAGGGCCAGCACAACGAGCTGCTGCAATCAGCGGCGTACCGTGACGCCACAAACCGGGCAGCGAACGCCCGCAGCAAACGCGCCGCTGCGGACACCGCCACCCGCCACGCCGCCGACGCCGCCCGGGCGTTGTCCGATGCGCAAGCCGATCACAACCGTGCGCAGGCCAGCATGAGCGACGCGGAGCGCCTTCTTGGTGGTGTCCGTGACGCGGTGACCGCGTCCGTCGACCACACCGTCACCCTCGCCGCCGCTGCGGGTCTCGGTGACGCCGCGGCGGGCTGGGCCCGCGACGGCGACGTTGACCGGCTTGACGCAGCCGTCGCCGACCGCCGCCGCCGGATCGTGACCCTACGAGGACTGCTGGGCGCCGCGAGCACCGCGGACAGTAAATGGCAGGCCGCGGAGTCGGTCGCGGTGGAACGCGAGGCGGAGTACAACACCCGCCGTGATGCCGCCACCCAAGCGCTTGAAGACCTGACCGATGCGCTGCAGTCCCTGTCCGACGGTGTCGAGCAGTGGGCCGACACCCTCGGCGCGGATGCGCCACCGATCGCTGCCCGGGAACGGTGGCTGCAGGACGTCACCCGCGAGGCGAACTCCGCCCGACCCCGGCAGGTCCTGTCCGGTCTGATCACCGCTGACTGGCTCGATCCCGCCGTTGCGCCGCTGACCGACCAACTGTCGCACGCCCGCACCGAAGCCGCGGCCGCCCGGGTCCGAGCGAAAGCCGCCGACGACGCCGCGGACCAGCGGGAGAAGGACACCGACCCGTCCGCTCCCGCACCGGTCGGCTGGTCGCGCCGTGACCGGCCGCAGCAGACCGGTGACGGCGCACCGCTGTGGCGGCTCCTCGACCCGGTCGACGGCCTCGACAACCACGTCCTGGACCACGTCGAAGCGGCCCTGTTCGCCGCCGGGATCCTTGACGCGTGGGTCACCGCCGACGGGATGTGGCAGCCCGGCCGTGACGGCGACGACCTCGTCGCGATCCTCCCAGCGGCCGCCGCTGGTGCCACGCTCACCGATGTTCTGCAGCCGGCAGCGGACGCCGGCACGCTGAACGACGCCGTCGTCCGAATCCTCACCGGGATCGGGTACACCACCAGCGGCGAGCACACCGCAGGGTTCTCCGTCGCAGCGGACGGTGGTTTCCGGACCCCGGTCGTTCACGGCCGGGCCGGGCGGGCGCCGCACGGCGCGGAACTGATCGGCACGGCCGCCCGAGCCGCGCGCCGGGCCCGTGACATCGCCGACCTGCGCGCCGCCGCCGCCGCCGAACGGCACACCGCGGAAACCTTCGACCACACTGTCACCGAAACCACCGCGCTCATCGCCGGGCTGCGTGATGCGGCCCGGCAGGCCCCGTCCGACGCGGACACCGCCGCTGCCGGTTCCGCTCTCACCACGGCGAACACCGAACGTGACAAGGCCCAGCAGCGACACGTCGCATCCGCAGCTGCTGCCCGCCAGCTGCGGACCGCCGTCGACGACGCAAACCGGGAAGTGATCCGGTTCGCCACCGAACATCACCTGCCGTCACAGCCGGCGCAGGTGGAGAAGACCGCCGCCGCCGTCGACGAAGCAGCGACCGCCGTCTCGGGACTTCGGCTCGCGCTCGCGGAGCGCACCGCGGGTGAAGCAGCCGCCGCCGCGTCGATCACGGCGGCGGAACAGGCCACCGGCCGCCTCACCGACGCCCAAGAAAACGCCCGGACTCTTGCTGCCGAAGCAGCCCTTGCCGTCGCCGCGGCGGACGAGGCCGACAAGTCGATCGACCTGTCGGACAAGGAAATCTTCGAACGGGAGCAGAAACTCACCACCGAAGTCGGCGACCTGAACAAGTCGATCACGAACAGCAACGAGGAAGGTAAACGCCTGTCACGTGCCGCCGCGGCGGCGGAGAAAGACGCGCAGCAGGCCGAGGCAGATCAGACCAAAGCCCGCAACCGCAGAGTCACCGCCGCCGAGCAGTGGTGGATTCCCGTCGACGCCGGTCTCACCGAAGCCCGGAACCTGCCCACCGGCGAGACCCGTGACCTGACTGCCGCGCTCGAGCAGGCCCGCACCGCTCAGTCGCTGAAACCCGCCGGGTGGCCGGCCAGCAGCGGCGACAAGGAGCAGAAAGTCAGTACGCTGCTGTCGAAGGTTGTCGGCACACCGGTGACCCAGCTGCAGGCGGTACTCGAAGCGTCCGGTGGCCGGTCCGTGTCGGTGATCGAAGCCGACGACGTCCGGCCATTGCCTCAGGTCGTCATGACCGTCGACGCGTCCGGGCAGCAGCTCAGCCCCGCCGCCGCGATCGGTCACCTCGACGACCTCGTCGCCGAGCTGACCGCCAGCCACGATACGAAACTCAACGCGATGTACACCGAGCTGCTGTCGTCGACGTTCATCGACCATCTCTCCGACCGGCTCCGCGCTGTCATCGACCTGCTGAACCAGGTCAACACCGTCCTGGGACGCCATCCGACCGGCGCGGACAAGATGACCCTGCGGCTGCGCCGGCATCCCGCCGCCGGGAACACCGCGGGGTTCAAGATCCTCAAAGCGATCGAGGACGGCGTGATTGCCTCCGACAGCGCCCAGGAGCAGATCCGGCTGTTCCTCGCCGACCGCCTGCAGCAGGCCCACGACCTGCCCGCCACCGACGCGGAACCCGGCGAGGACGAGTGGGTCAAACGCGTCGCGATGCTGCTGGACTACCGCACCTGGTTCGACGTCGTCTGCGAGTTCCGGGTCGCGAAGGACTCCGGGGACCCGACCCGGTGGCTGCCGCTGACCAAGCAGGAACACACCGTCGACTCCGGTGGCGGTAAAGCCGTCACGCTGCTGCAGCCGCTGCTGGCCACCCTTGTCACCCTGTACTCCGAATCGGCGGCCTCACCACGGCCGTTGTGGCTCGACGAAGCGTTCGTGGGTGTCGACCTGAAGAACCAGGCCACGATGATGCGCATGCTCGTCGACTTCGACCTCGACCTGCTCGTCGCCGGCCCGGCAACGCTGGTCGCGTCCGCGCACGTTCCCGCCGCCGCGATTTGGCACGTCGCCCGCGCACCGGAGCCGCTGCCCGGCGTCGACCTGGCCCTGACATTATGGGCCGGGCAGACGCTGCAGATCGTGCCCGTCGCCGACGTCGCCGCGAAAGTCATGCAGGCACCGAAACCAACATTCGGTGACTACGACGGCCCGGACCTGTTCTCCACCGTCAGCCCCAGCGACAGCGAAACCAGCAACGCCGGCGAGGAGCAGCAGTGAACACCACCCTCGACACGTGGGCGAAACTTCCCGGCCCGGCGAAAGTCCTCGCCGCCGCCCGGCTGCTGTACGAGAACGGCCGAACCGGACCCCGCGTCACCGTCCGCGTCGACCTGGACACCATCCAACGGCATCAGGTCGCCAAACTCCTCGGCATGGCCTGGGACACCACCGGTGACCACGTCCGCCTCGGAGCCCTCGACACGAAACTGAAGCAGGCCGGAACCAGTCTCGCAGACCTCCTCGTCGCCATCGGCGGGCCGCTCCGGGACCGCCCCGCAGAGAAAGCCGTGGCTGCCGAAGCTGCCCGCACCGCCGTGGACGACGCCTACCGGCAGCTAACCGACGCCGGTGTTCCCACCCACGCTGTCCGCCTGGCACGTGACCGCCGCTGGCTCGACAAAGCAGGCCTGCCGATCCCCGGCCGCGCCGCAGCTTTGGCCCGGCTGTGGCAGACCCTTCCCGCCGCCGGCCGGCCACTGCCCGAACTCGCAAACCAGCTGTTCGGCGACCCGCACGCCCTCGACCGCGACGCGGATCTCGGCCGTGCCGCCGCCCGCCTCCTCGCCGCCGCCGCCGACCCCACGAACGGCAGCGCTGCAGCCGATCAGGCGTTGACCGCGGGGCAATGGCGGACGGTATGGGCAGGCCACGGCGTCGCCTGCGACGAAGTGTCGTCCACCGTCCTGGTCCTGAACCTGCCCCTGGACGGGCCCTCCCCGGCCGCGGTCATCGCAACCGCTGCTGCCGACTGCGGCGAACCGGTGTGGCTGACCGCCCGCTCACTGCGTGGCCCTGTTCGACCGCTGTCACCCGACCAGGCCGTCCGAGTCTGCGAGAACCCCGCGATCGTCGAAACAGCAGCCGCCCGGTACGGCTCGAACAGCCAGCCGCTCATCTGCATCTACGGGCGCCCGTCCGTCGCCGCGTGGACGCTGCTGCACGCCCTCGCCGCCGCCGGAACCCGTCTGCTGGTCACTGCCGACCGCGACACCGCCGGCCGACAGTTCCTCACCGAAATGCTCGCCCTGCCAACCGCTGAGGAGTGGCTGCCCGACGCGGACGGAACATACGAGGAAGCACGCCTCGACCAGCTCGTCGGCGACGTCGCGCATCCGGCACCATCTACCGCGGCAGCGGCGCCTTCCACCGGCAGGCAGCGCTGAACACGCCCCGCACAAGCAGCTCGGCCACGGCAAGGCAAGCTCCAGGTCACCGGTAAGGACCTTCAGCATGCAGTCGCGGCACAGGATCGTGTCGTCGACATGCGAGCCAGCTTTCGAGCCGCGTCGTCGGTTCGGTGGTTCGGCGATCCTCAACTCGCGACGCATCATCCCCGACTGCCGGAGCCCCCACCATGAGCCGGCTGCACCAGCGGGAGTTCTGGGCAAACCACCGATATCGTGATCGTGTGACGACGGAAGATGTACCCAACGTGTAGCAGCCGGTGAACGCCGACGTCGCTTACGTCAGCCAGCGACTTCCGGCGCTGCAGGCAACTGTCCGCCCAGGGAAGATCTCTATCTGCGGATCGGCTGGGACCGTTTCAAGGCCGGGGCGTACCGATGAGCCGGTACGCCCCGGCGCCCTCCGACGGCCCCGACCTTGTTGGCTCCACCCAGGTCTGCCGGGACGGCGGCAGTCACGCCTTCCTTCTGGACACCGACGTACACCACCACGACACGCAACACCACGCATCGGTATGCCTCCCCGACCCGATGGGGGCCTGCTCGACCTGTGGGTGTGACGGCCGCTCCGGGCGAGCCTGTCAGACCGACGCGGGCACTAGACGCCAGTCCCGTACGGACCTGCCGCCGACAAAGCGCCACTCCGTCCGGCACTGGTCGCAGGTGATCCACACGTCGTGCTCTTCGATGATGCTTCCGTAGCCGCAGGGGCACCGGTACTCGCCTCGGCCGTTCCGGCCGCCGCTGATCCGCTCGGTACGAACGGGTGCCGCCGACGGTTCCGTCCTGATCCACTCCGCGATCGCGGTCACCACGGCGTCGTAGGCCTCGGACGAGTGTGAGATCTCGTGAAAGATCGCCAGAAGCTCGTCCGGGGTACGGGCGACGCGGTGGTCACTGTCGCGCACTCCCGCGGCGTAGTCGCCCGCGAGATCGCCGATGACGTCGTCACGGCCGACCTGCCCGATCAGCCAGTCGTGGAACGGCGCTGCCACGGCCACCGGAACCGGCCGTTCCCAGCCGTCGGTGAGGTACTCGTCCGCTGCCGCCCGTGCTAGCGCTTCCTGCAGGTAGGAGTATCCGGCGGGGCGGTGGTGGTAGGCCCTCGGCCGGTTCCACCCCCGGCCGGTCATCCGGCGCACATAGTCGTGCTCGCGTTCCGGCACCCCGATCAGCAGGTTCGGCCCCTCGCCGTCGGGGTCGATGATCGAAAGTCCCAGCGCTGCCGCCGCCCAGATCAGGCGGCCGTTGGACACGTAGGAGCAGTACGGGCTGAGAAACTCCTCCACGGTGTGCTTCAAGGAGTAGCTACCCACTTCGGGTGCCACCGTGTCCGGGAGCGGCGTGAACATCCGCAGCATGTCGGTGACGAGAGCCAGTTCGATAAAGGCGTTCTCTCCGCGGAGACGCCACGGCGCCACCGCGGAGAGGAACCCGTTCTCGTCAAGCCGGGGCTCACCCCCGCGCGCGCCGACCAGCGGGTGATCTTCGAGGGTGGCGATCAGGTGTCGGGCGCTGACCCGTTCCCCGAGGAGACCTTGAGCCAGCGGGGACTGCATCTGCCGTAGTGCGGCGGTGTAGTTCGTCCCGGTGAAAGCCGCCCATGCGCGCGCATCCTTTTGGAGCTCGCGATGGTAGGTGTGGTGATCGGAGGTCATCTCAACTCTGCTCCGGACTGTGCAACCCACGCCTGCCAGCCCTGTGCCACGAGAGAGATCTCTATCCGACAGGTATTGCGCTCTGGATCGGCCACCGTTGTCCTCGGCGTCTTCGTCGCGTGGGGACGTAGACTCGGAGAAGGGCAGTCCATGCTGCCGCGCTGAAGTCTAGCAGCAGGCGTCCTGGTGCGACGACCGCGGCCGCCGAGCGGCTCGGAGGACCGCTCAGGCGGCGGTGGCGGCGCGGCTAGGCAGGCATCGCCACCCAGTTCAAGGCGCAAACCATCGTGTGGATCTTTCTCGGGTGACCGGTATGCCGTGTCGGAGTGGCCACTCGCGAGACCGGTCGAGTCGACGGTCCAGTTGAGCGCCGGAGGCCCGCTGGGTGCAGTGTGCCTTCTTCAAGCCGCTGCTCTGACGCTGGCGAGGTTACGTGCCCAGTTCAGGGCGGTGTGCATGTGCTCCGGGCGAAGGCCGGTGTGCGGATCGGGTTCGACCAGCAGAGTTGCCGCCGTGCCCGCGGTGCGTTCAGCGGCCCACTGATGGTCGAGCGGGGTGAAGTCGTCGTCGATCCACACGACGGGGGCGCCACCGAGCCAGCCTGCGACGTGGTCGCGTTTCCACAGATAGCCGTCGGGGTGGCTGGTGGTGATAGGCAGGCGGGGCAGTTCGATGTGTTCAAAGGCCGGCAGTCCGAGCAGCGGTCCGATCTGGCGCGGGGCGTCGATGCGCCAACTCGTGCACCATGCCGGCCGGACCAGGCCGGTGTTGATGACGTCGGTGATCAGCGGGCCGTGGTCGGGGTTGAGCCAGACCCAGATCGGTTCGGGGTAGCCGGTCATACGGACCTGATGGTGCCGGTGTGTGGAGGGGGTGGACTTGTCTTCGGCGGGGAACGGGATGAGGACACCGTCAATGTCCAGCAGCAGGTAGGGAATCTGGTGCATCACGCCTTCTCCCAACATTGGTCAGAGTTTGCGTGCCGTAATCAGCAGGGTGGTGGGCCATCGGGCATCGGCAGGGGCATGGAGGTGGTAAACACCGGAAACCGTCAGTCCGGCCTGGTTCAGGGCGCTGGTCCATGCGACCGGTGCCATGTCCCAGTGCTCGATGAGGTGGGTACGGCCGTCCTGGAGGGTCGCGGTGTCACGGGTGCGCGGGTAGGCCGGGATGGCGCCGGTCCGCTGCGGGTGCGGCAGGCAGAACGCCAGGATCCCGTGGTGGGTGAGGCTGCGAGCGCACGCGGAAAGTAGCCGGGTTGGTTCGCTAGTGCCGATCGCGCCGAAGACCGAGAAGATCACATCGAGGCCCTGCGAGGCGCGTGTGAGGTACGGCAGTGCATCAGCGTGCCGGAACTGGGCTCCGGTGTGCCCGTAGTGGGCGACGGCTCGGCGGATCTGCCCGGCTGAGCGGTCCACGCCGACGACGGCGGCGCCGGCTGCGGTGAGGTGGGCGGTGTTGTGGCCGGCACCGCAGCCGAGTTCCACGATGCGGCGGCCGGTGAGGTCCTCGCCGATGATCTCCGTTCCGGGACCGATGCCGGGCCGCTGGGTCCATTCCATTCTCGGCGGCGGGTCCAGCGGGATCACCGGACCTTGGGTGAGCCGGGCGGCGGCATGAGCGTCCCAGAATGTCGCGGTCACGGTTCGAGCAGGTGCACGGCCGTCCGCAGGTGACGGCGGACGACGTCGATGTAGACCCCGTCCTGGGAGGGGTCGTTGATCCAGCGCAGCGCTTGCTCCATGAACCATTCGACAGCCCAGACCCGGTGCCATCCCAGCGCCCAGGCTTGCGGGGTGAGACCACCGCGCTCGTTCAGGGCATCCGGATGGCCGCCGGCGGCGACATACGCCTCGATGAAGCGGCGGACCCGGCCGGGATCGGCGTCGTCGACGGTGCCGTGCCAGGAGACGAGGTCGAGCAGGCCGGGACCGGTGAACGCGCGGGCGAAGTCGAGCAGGCACCAGCCGTCGGCGCTGATGTGCAGGCTGGTGGGGTGGAACTCCGAGTGCACCCAGCCCCACGGTGCGATGGTGGCGCCTTCGGCCCGTTTTGCGGCCCCGGTGGCGAGGGCCTCCAGCATGGCGGCGATGTCGTCGGTGCCAACTGTCCACCGGCCCTTGTCGCGGAGCCGGTTCAGGTGCTCGCGGGCCAGGACCGGCAGAACGGTGAGGGCCTCGGCGTCGAGTTCGGGCAGATCGACAGCGGGGGTGGCCTGGTGCAGGGCGATGGCGGCGATGATGCCGTCCTGCTCGGTCGCGTCCCGGACGGGCTCGCCGAGGTCTTCGATGACCATGCCCAGGAGGTCGTCCCGCACGATGGCACCGATGACGGCAGGCACCGGGATCCCGGCAGCGGCGGCCGCGTGCAGCACCTGGTCCTCGGTGGTGAACGGTGGGGAAGCGAACTTGTAGATGGCGGTGGTGTTGTCGGGGAAGGTGAGCCGTTCCACGCCTGACAGTGACCACACCCGGATCGGGTCGCGGCGCGGTTCGGGCAGGTCGGTGCCGGTGCAGATGTCGGTGAGCAGGGCGGTGATGAGCTGGGTGTCCACGGGCAGACTCCGTACGGCGTGGGGCGGACGGCTGGGGTGGTCCGGGACGGCACCGCCGTCCCGAACCGGTAGGACAACGAAGGGGTCAGACGGCGGTCACCCGGTGTGACTCGACCCGCTGAATCCACTCGTCCTTCATCCCGGCGAGTTCGACGGCGAAGTTCGCCATCGACGTGCCGTAGGCGGCGACGACGCCGCCGGACTGGTTGGGAGCGGACTGGCAGCCGTGGACGAGGCGTCCGCCGAGCGCGGTGTGGGCCTTGATGGCCTCGATGCGGCGGTACTCGTTGAACCAGCCGCCGTGGTAGACCTCGTCGAGCATCTGGCCTTCGGTCTCGGAGAGGTCGAACACGACGCCGGTGGCCGACGGGAAGAACCAGCACGGGCCGACGTTGGAGATGTGCCCGTCCAGTTCGACCTTGTTGAGGGCCATGAAGGTCGCGGCTTCGCGCAGCATCCGCAGGTGCTCGGCGGTGACGTCCGGCAGGCCCAGGGTGGCCAGATGCTCCTCCCGGAACAGGTAGGAGTACACCTGGAAGGCGATCGCGAGGACCTCGCCGGCGTCACGGGTCGCGCGGCCATGGGTCGTCACGAAGTCCAGTGCGATCTGCTCGACCGCGGCGGCCGGCGTCTCGACGACGTGCAGCAGCTCGGATTTCACGGTCTCCCAGTCGATCACGAGCCAGGTGCTGTTCTCGAAGCGGAAGAAGTAGTCGGTCGGGTCGATGGTGATGCGTTTGCCGTCCACGGTGATGCCGGGCAGGCGGTTCCAGCGCGGGTCGGACGCCTCGGGCAGTTCGACCGTGATCGTTTTGGGTGTGACGGTGGTGGTCACCTTGATCTCCGTTCCGAAAAGGGCATCCTGTCGGGTGCCGGTGCGGCTGGACGGTCGCCGGCGGATCGGGGAAGTCCCTGTCGCATCCGCCGGCGGCCTTGGAGAACACAGTGCCGTCTTCACAACGCCCGCATCCGCAGCCCGATTGTGGGCCCACAACCCGGCTGCGGGTCGCTGCTACGCCCGTGCCCGCAGTGGGATGCCGAACTGGGCCTCCATCTGCGCGATCGTGTCCGCCGGATCCGTTGCGAGGATCGTGACGATCCCGAGTCCTTCGGCGGGTACCAGGTTGCGGGCGGTGTCGTCGACGAACACGCACGCCTCCCCGGGCAGCCGCATGAGATCAAGGATGATGGTGTAGATCGCTGGATCGGGCTTGCGCATGTTGTAGTGCTCGGAGATCAGCACGGCATCGTAGAGCCGGTCCAGGTCGTAGCCGGCATAGACGTCGTACGGTGCGGTGCCGAGACTGTTGGAGAAGATCCCCACCCTGATCCCGGCAGCGCGGGCGGCCTGAGCGGCCGCGATGACCGTCGGCTCCGGGTGCAGGTCCTCCAGAACCCTACCGAGCAGGTTGGTGCCGTCGATACCGAGCAGGGCAGCCGTTCGTTCGTTCCACTCGACCTGGGTGATCGCCCCACGTTCCAGATCGGCGTACAGCGCGACACCCTCCGGGTCCTTGGCGATCACGGACAGGAACGTGCCGTCAGGCAGACCGGCCCGCCGGTCGAAACCGGCCGCGCACGCGGCCACACTCGTGGTCAGCACCCCACCGAAGTCGAGGATCAGGCCCGCACGGCGGCTCATACAACACTCCCCGTCGTCTTGAGCAGAGCTCGAGTATCGATCAGATGCTCGCCGAGGCTCCGCGTCCCCGCGGTCTGATGAATCCGCACGTCCCGGTGCAAGGCGGTAACGCGGCGAAGCGTCTCCCGGTGCTGAACCTGGGCGACCAGAGCCAAGGCGGCGTGACCGTCGTCGCACGCCGCCTCGATGTTGCCGGCCCCGGCATGCGCCTCCGCACGGGAGATGTGCGCGGTGCAACGGTGCCGCAGCATCTCCGGCGACAGGCTCTCGATCGCCTTGTCCAGAGCAGGCAGGGCTTCGGTATGTCGGCCGAGGCGGACCAGATTGCTGCCCTCGTAGGCATCAGCCTTGGACAGGTCGAACCAGGCGATGCCACCCCACCGCTCGTCGTCCATCGGCCCGGTCAACAGGATGCGGGCCTGCTCCAGGCAGGCGCGAACTCCCTGAACGTCCCCCATCCCGGAGTACATCTCGGAAGCGACCGCATTCGTCCACGCCCACATCCGCCGCGACGCCCCACGCTCGGCGGCATCCACGGCAGCGAGCGCATAGTCCAGCCCGCCATCAAGATCGCCGCTGAAGGATGCACGGAACGCCCGTCCCGCCATGATCAACGCGGCCAGCTCCGGGCTACCGATCTCCTTCGCGATCTGATAGCCGAGATCCATATAGGCGTCGGCCTGCCCCGGGTCACCCAGATCCAGCGACAGCAGCGCGCTGGCCAGCGCGGCCATCTCCGCCATGTGCGCCAGCAACGAATATCGCACCTCGGCCGGCTGATCCCTCGGCCGCAGCGAAAGCACCAACTGAACCTGGTCCCGCGCCACCGGGACGAGGCTGGACGCCGGGAACGACTTGTAGGAGCGGCGGTAGCTGGCACCGATGGCCCGCAACTCGCTCACCGTTACTCGGTCCACGATGCCACCGGAAGGCCGATTGACCTGCGCGCGGGCATCGGGCGACAGGCCCGCGATGGCGGCGGTCAACCCGGCCAGCGAGCCGAGAGTGAAGGAGCGACGAAGCACAGCATCCGAGCTTGCCTCATCACCGGGCCGATCGGGAGACAGCGGGTGTGCCGGCGACGAGCGCGGGCGAGCTGGCGGCACCGCTGGAGCCGCCGCGCGGTAACGCACGTCGAACGCCAGGATCTGACCGACAGGCAGTCCGAGCGTCGCGGCTATCCGCTCCGCCATCGACACGCTATCCAACGCGATGACGCCCCGCTCGACCTGGCTCACCCACGACTCGGACCGGCCGACTGCGGCACCGAGTTCATGCTGCAGCAGGCCCCTGCGCCTCCGGCCTTTCTCGATGCGCCTGCCAATGATCTTGTCGATCTCCCCCACCGGACACACCCCGAGGACTGACCGCACCAACATGGATACACATCACTACCGAACGCCACCGTACTCGCCGGAACCGTCCCCTCGACAGACCAACCCGACGAACCGTGAACCAAGGCATCATCCACAAAAGGGCCGCCAGGCGCCGACATCAGGGCGCCCGATCGTCGGCCACCGCACGGATACCGCCATCGGCACGTTGTCAAAGTTCATGGCGGGACACCCGGACTCTCGCTAGCCTCAGTTTCTGCCCGGTCGGGCACCTGTTTTGACTGGACGACACCGCTATGGCCCGCCGGCCGCTGTCACCTCTCCCTCCTGAGCCCCGTGGCGGTCGTAGATCCGGGTCGTGTCGCAGAGGCTCGGCGCTGGGGCGGACAGCTTTAGATTGGCCCGCTTCGCCGGATGAGCTTCGCATCGGCACCCACGACCGCTTCTCCGCCGGTCCAGTGCTGTGACCTGACGACCGGCACAGATACCGCCTCGCGAACGATGACCAAGGACTGCTGCCCCTCGGGTTGAGCCGGTACCTGGAACCAAATGGCAACAGATCCGCACCAGACCTCTGGCCGATCGGGTCTTCTTTGGAGAGGGTCGGCGAAGCCGACCTTATTGGTGTTGAGTGCGGCTCGCCGCACTCGTTATCAACCGTGCGCACCACCACTTGAATAGAACACACCCAGTTAGACGTTCTCATCCGAAGTGACCAACCGCAGATCAGCAGCACATTCTCCGGCCATGACCAGCGAGACCTGACACTGAGTGGGCGACTTCTCGAACGATCAGCGACCGGGAGCGGCGCTCCGCCCCTGCAAGCGGCTCAGGTTGGTAGGGACAGACGGATGCGTCGCCGAGGGACTTCCACTTCCGCGATCCGAACAGTCAGTTCCCGCCCCGGAAGAAGCCGCGCTTGCTCGCCGGCCACCGCCACCTCGTCGCGGGGCAGGAGCCCGGCGATCCCCTCGTCAAGCTCGACGAACACACCGAGCGCCACGACGTTTCTGTCGACGCGGCCGGTCACCAGGCTGCCGACTCGGGTTGCCCACACCGTCCAAGGGTTCGGCTGGAGAGCGCACAGCGACAGCACCGCCTGTCCCCTGAAGTCGGTGTCGACCGCCAGGATTCGGCCGGCGACCCGCTGGCCCTCGGCCACGACGTCACGGGCGGAGGAGATCCATTTCCAGGACACCTCGGGTGGTGGCACGTACCCGATCTCAGGTTCGGGACCATCGTCGAGGTTGACGAAGACGCCGAAGTTCTCGATTCGTGCCACCGTGCCGTGAACGACGTCGCCGGGGTCCAGCGTCGCCAGGAATCGCATCACGGCCGCAGAGACGTCGGGTCGGTCCACAGTCGGACCTTAGCCGGATCCGTCACCAGGGGATGGCGCCGGCGTCGTTGAAGAACGATCCGGTCGGGCCGCCGTCGGGCAGTGTGGCGAGGTGAATCGCGATGGCCGCGCCGTCTCGGGGTGGCCGCCCGTGCAGGCCGGTGAAGTCGGTGGCGACCAGGCCGGGGCAGGCGGCGTTGATGAGGATGTTCGTGCCGGTGAACTGTCGCGCGTACTGGACCGTGACGGCGTTGAGGTACGACTTCGTCGGCGCGTAGGCCGCCATGACCGGGCCGATCTCGATGGCCGGGTCCGCCTGCAAGGTCACCGATCCGACGCTGCTGGAGACGTTGACGATGCGTGGCGACGGTGCGCGGCGCAGCGATGGCAGCATCGCGTTGGTCACCCGGATCACGCCGTAGACGTTGGTCTCCACGATGGTGCGGACGTTGCCGAGGTCGAGTGTGGTGGGATCCTGCAGCCATCCGGGTCCCATCTCGCCGGGGACGCCGGCGTTGTTGACGAGCGCGTCCAGTCGTTCGACGTGGCGGCCGATCAGGTCCGCGGCTTCGGTGACGCTGCGGTCGCTGGTGACGTCCAGCGGGACGGCGAACGCGTCGATCCCGGCGGCGCGCAGGGTTGCGACGGCCGCCTCGCCCCGGGTGTTGTCGCGGGCGCCCACCGCCACGCGGTAGCCCTTCGCGCCGAGCCCGGCCGCGATCTCGTACCCGATTCCCTTGTTCGCGCCGGTCACCAGCACGGTCTTGGTGTCGCTCATGAGGTTGATCGTGGTCTGTCGGCGATCGGTGTCCCAACACTGATCGGGTGTGCTGTCATACCCGGCCGGTATCACCGCCCGTATCGTGGGCCGGTGCCCCTGTTGGAGACCCGCGAACTCAGGTATTTCGTCACCGTGGCCGAGGAGCTGCATTTCAGCCGGGCAGCCGAGCGTCTCGGTATCGCTCAGCCGCCCCTGTCCCGGGCGATCCAGCAGCTCGAGCGGCGACTCGGCGTCACCCTGTTCGATCGTGACCGTCGCGGCGTCACCCTCACCGGCGCGGGTCGGGTGCTGCTCGGCGAGGCTCGTAGCGTCCTCGACGGCGCGGCTGCCGCGGCCCGGCGCGCCCGGCGTGCCGCGTCCTCCCCGAGGAGCCTGACATTGGTGACCAAGGCGGGCACGAATCATGAACTGTTGCGCGAGCTTCTCGACGCCAACGCGGCCGGGCCGGATCCGGCCGAGATCGAGGTGCTGTTGTGCGGCATGGGCGAGCAGGCGCGGATGTTGCGCGACGGCCGTGCCGACGTGGCGCTCATGCATCGCCCGTTCGACGACCTCGCCGGGTTCGACACCGAGGATCTGCTGACCGAGCAGCTGATCGCCATCCTGCCCGCCGGGCATCCGCTCGCCGCACGCACGTCACTGACCACGGCCGAGATCAACGACATTCCGGATCTGCCGGTCGCGCGGTGGCCCCGCCACGACGCCACCTACGAACCGGGCCCGGGTCCGGAGATCCACGACCAGTTGCAGCTGGCCCAGTTGATCGCCCTGGGCCAGGCGGTCGGCGTGAACTGTGCCTCTGCCCGGTCGGCGTTGTGGAGTGCGCACGCCGCCATCCCGCTGACCGATTCGCCCACCGTCACCACCGTTCTGGCCTGGCCCCCGCACAGCCGATCCCTGGCGGTCGCCGCCCTCGTCCGTACCGCCGCCGAGCTGTAACGGCGACCGGCCGGGACAGGTCCGCGTGTCTCTCACTGCCTTTTTCCGGTACGCGTGAGCTCGCCCCGCCATGCTGCGGCCGTCCCGTCGGCGCCGCGCGTGCCGGCGGGGTGGTCCGGCCGGTGCCGCGCCCGCCGGGCTCAGATCGGTGCCCGGGCAGGCCGGCGACGGCGTCGCCTCACCCACCTGCCGCCGCTCAGCCCGTCGGGCCGTGCGATCGTGGACGTCCTGCCACCGAACCAGGCCGGGTTCGAGGTGCTGCCTCGTCTCTGGATCGTGGAACGGCCCCTCTTCTGCATGGCCTGACCGGATTTCCGTCGTAGGCGGCGCGGTCGCCGCCCGCTGCCGTTGATCAGATTCTGCTTCTGGCTTGCTCGAGGTGCCGCATGACGGCGTGAGCACCGTGGGCGCGGGCGATGGTGTGCGCCTCGTCGAGTATCGAGAGCGCGGCCGCTCGGCGGTCTTGCGCCGCCGCGATGTAGGCCAGCCCGACCATGTTGGAGGCCACACCCGCCAGTGACCCGGTTTCGCGGCGCAGCCGAGACGACTCTTCCAGCCGCTCGCGAGCCTCGTCCAGCCGCCCGGCGGCATGGGCCGCGATGCCCAGGTGCCGCAGAGCCTCGGATCGGGTGTGCTTGTCCCCGGTCTCCGCGGCGAGCCGGCAGGAGCGTTCCAAGTAGGGAATCGCGGTGTCGTTGTCACGCCGGATGAACTGGTGGACACAGCCGATCCAGAACAGCGCCTCGGCTTCGCCGCGTGCGTCGCTCAGAGCCTTGTACAACTCGAGCGCTCGCTCGAACAACGGCAGCTCGGCGGGATCCTCGGCCGGCGCATCGCCGTTGCCGGCGGTAGCGCTCTGAAATCGCGCATGCAGGATCTTCGCCCGCGCGAGAGCCGTATCCGCCTCGACCGCGTCCAACGCGCGTTCGCTCTCGGTCAGCGCGCCGGCGTCACCGCCGTACACGGCTTGCTCGTACGCTTTCCTGGCCTGTTCGAGCCGGTCTTCGGTCATCGTGGCCGCCCCCGCTGGCTTCGCCCTACGTGCTGGAGCCAAGAGTCTAGATCGGACGGCTGCAGGCGTTCGGGGAAGCGGCACCGTGGCTCGATCTGGATGGCCCACCGATCTACGCCCGGCGGGCGCGGCACAGGCGGGACCATCCCGTCGGCACGCGCGGCGCGGACGGGACGGCCGCAGCATGGCGGGGCGGGCTCACGCGTACCGGAAGAAGGGAGTGAGAGACACGCGGACGTGAGCGGGTTTCGGGACAGTTCGGTCGGTATCAAGCCCGCCGAAACGCCGCGGCCCGCACCTTCACCATGATCAACCTCGTCCGCCTGCTGCGCCTGACGCCGGTGCTCATGACCAGCACGAAACAGATGGGTGACGTCGCGCTGCACCTGGCCCGCCACGGCTACTCGCGCCACGTCCTGGAGAACCGCGACATCGTCACGGTGGCCACCACCGCATGAATCTTGCGTGCCACGCATCTTTGCGTGGCGCGCAAGTATTGATACGGTGGTGACATGACGGGACTACGCGAGCGCAAGAAAGCCGAGACGCGGGCCGCCCTCGGCTGGGCCGCGATCCACCTCACCGCCGAGCGCGGCTACGACAACGTCCGCGTGGAGGACATCGCCGAAGCGGCCGGGGTCTCCCCGCGCACCTTCAACAACTACTTCTCCAGCAAGGCCGAGGCGATCGCCTCCCGTCACCTCGACCGCAGCCTGCGCACCGCCGCCGCGCTGCGCGAGCGCCCCGCCGCCGAGCCGCTGTGGGAGGCGCTGACCGCCGCCGCGCTGGAGCAGTTCACCCGCGGCCCCGAGGTCGAGGCGATGCCGTCGCCCGCACACGCGCAATGGACGGCCGGCGTCCGCGCCATGCTCGCCGAGCCCGCGCTGCAGGGTGAGCGGCTGCGCGCCACCGCACGGGCCGAGGCCGAGCTGGCGGCCGCTGTCGCCGACCGTACCGGCACCGACCTCGCCACCGACATGTATCCGCGGCTCGTCGCGGCCGCCGCCAGCGCGGCCGTCGGCGTCGCCATGCAGCACTTCCTGGACAGCGCCGACCCGGCCCCGATCGACCGCCTCATCACCGACGCGTTCGCCCAGGTCGCCGCGGGTCTCCCGGCGCCGGCCCGCTAACCGCCACCGTCCCACTCCCGTGGCGGGCCGTGCCCGCCGCGGCGATGACGCACGCCCCGAAGGGATCACATCATGCTTGACGTCCTCATCGCCGGAGCCGGCCCCAACGGCCTCATGCTCGCCTGCGAACTGGCGCTCGCCGGCGTCCACCCGGTCGTCCTCGAACGCCACCCCGCGCCCACCGGCGAACCCCGCGCCAACGGCCTGGTCGGGCAGGTCGTGCGGCTGCTCGACCGCCGCGGCCTCTACACGCGGCTCAGCGGCGACACCGGTCCACCGCGGCCGCAGCCGGCGTTCACGTTCGGCGCGTTCCCGCTGGATCTCACGATGCTCGACGAGAATCCGCACTACGTGCTCGGTGTGCCGCAGGCCCAGCTGGAGGCCGGGCTCGCGGCCCGGGCCGCCGAACTCGGCGTCGACGTGCGCCGCGGCCACGAGGTCGCCGACCTTCGGCAGTGCCCGGACGCGGTCGAGGTCGTCCTCGCCGACGGTACGCGGCTCACCTCCCGTTTCGTCGTCGGCGCCGACGGTGGCCGCAGTGTGGTGCGCCGTCTCGCCGGCATCGACTTCCCGGGTGTCACCAACGACCGGTCGGTCTCCCGGACCGCCACCGTGACCGTGCCCGCGTCCGCCCTGGATCCGGCCACCGGCGGGTTGCTCGTTCCCGGGTACGGGGTGGTGCCGCCGTTCATGCACACCCGTACCCCGCGTGGCCTGATCGCCTGGGCGCCGTTCCCCGGCCGCCCGGCGATCCTGAGCACGACGGAGTGGCCGGACACGCTGCCGGGCGACGAGACGCCGATGAGCCTGGCGGAACTGCGCGACAGCGTCGCCCGGGTGCTCGGCGCGGGCATCGCGTTCGACGCGAGTGACGGCCCCGGACTGCTGCGGCGGCTGACCGGCGGGAACACGCGCATCGCCGCCCGCTACCGCGCCGGCCGGGTGCTGCTGGTCGGCGACGCCGCGCACGTGCACCCGGCGATCGGCGGCCCCGGCCTCAACCTGGGCTTGCAGGATGCCGCCAACCTGGGGTGGAAGCTCGCCGCCACGGTGCACGGCTGGGCGCCGCCGGGGCTGCTCGACACGTACGAGACGGAGCGCCGCCCGGTCGCCGAGCGGGTCGTCATGTCCACACAGGCCCAGTCGGCGCTGATCAGCCCCGGTGACGACATCACCGGGCTGCGGGGCCTGTTCGCCGAACTGCTGCGCAAGCCGGAGGTGACCGGGCACATCGCGGCGCTGATGTCCGGCGCGGACGTGGCGTATCCGGCCGATCCCGCCGATCCGCTGGCCGGCCGCTGCGCACCCGATGTGGTCGTGCACGGCGCGGACGGTCCGGTGCGCCTGGCCGAACTGACCCGTACCGCCCGTCCGCTGCTGCTCGACTCTACCGGCGCCTACGCCGAGGCCACCGCCGGATGGCGCGACCGCGTCGATGTGGTCACCGGCCCGCTGGAGGGCACGGCCGCGACCGCGTTGCTCGTACGGCCGGACTGCTTCGTCGCCTGGTCGGCCGGTGACGCGGACACGCTGCGCGCCGCGCTCACCGGCCACTTCGGCGATCCGCGGTGACCGGGGCCCTGGTCAGAGCCCTGGTCCGGAAGCTGGGCATACTGGTGCGCCGTGAACCTGGACGAGTATCAGCGCGGCGCACTGCGTACCGCCGCCCCGCGTGACAAGAAGAACGAGCTTCTGCATCTGGTGCTCGGGCTGGTCGGTGAGTCCGGCGAGGTCGCCGAGAAGTTCAAGAAATGGGTACGCGACCTCGACAGTGACGAGACACGTATCGACCGCGCCGATATCGCCAAGGAACTCGGTGACGTCCTCTGGTATGTGGCGGTGCTCGCCGACTACCTGGATCTCTCCCTGAACGACATCGGCGCCGCCAACCTGGCCAAACTCGCCAGCCGCCAGACCCGTGGCGTGCTCGGCGGCAGCGGCGACGACCGCTGACCGCCGAGCACGGGTTCAGGCCACGACGTCGAGCAGGTCCCCGCTGAGGGGAATCAGCTGTCGGTATGTGTCATGACGTCGGATCGCGTCTCCAAGCGCTCGTACCTTTGCTTGGCCGCCTGGGGTGTGTTGAGTCCCAAGCTGAAAGCTATGTCCTGCCAGGTCATCCCCTTGCTCCGGGCGATCTTGAGCAGATGCAGCTCGGTCGAATCGAGGTCGGCGCGAACGCTGGGTAGAAGGGTCAGCGCCGCGACAAGGTCGTTTTCGTCGATGTCTGGCTCGTTCGGCTCAAGGACGATCGAGCCGCCGGCCAGCCCGGCCACGAGCCGGACCACTTCATGCGGAGCCGCCATGGAGGGGTGAGTCTGTCGTGATCGGCGGGCGGAACTGTCGGCGTGCCGGTCGACGAGGTGCGTCAGAGCTTGATAGGCGCGCTCAGCGCGTTGCGTCGCGGAATCGGGCCGGGCGAAGAAGTGGGACATGCGGTGAAGCATGACAGCTCAACGAAAGCTTTTCAACAGTCTGTTGAAGATGTGGCGGGCGCCTACTTATTGATCTGTCGCTGACCGCGCGTCACGGAAGGTGACCCGCCGGCTCGGGGCGCTGACCATCCGGACGTGCCGGGAGCCGTGCATTACTGCCCAGGGACAACGGTGCCGGCGCTGTGGATGTCGTGTTCGGTGATGCGTACCGGAAACCAGGTGATCTCTTCGGGGGTGCCGCCGTCGTTGTTGGCCATGTCCGCGATGCGTTGTGCTTCGTCGGCAGTGGCCAGCAGGCCGGCGTTTCCCGGCCGGATGCCGAGTTCCCTGAGCGCCGGAGTGTCCAGCCGGTAGCAGAGCCAGCTGTGGAACTTGCCGGCCTCGAAGCCGAGGACCTCGAATCCCTGGATCGTGCCGGGTGCGGCGGCCGTGGGCTGTGCGAGGTTCACCAGGATGGGACGCGGAGGGTCACCGATCCAGTCCTGCACCATGGCCGTCAGTCTGGTGGCTGTCGCCGCTGTCAGGCTCACGCTCAGCACGTGAACGGTGGGCTGGCCCGCGGGTGCTCGCCGGGCGGCATCGGCCGCCTGTCGCAGGGACCGGTGCCACGGCTCGAACAGCTGCTGCTGCCACGGTTCTAAGTCTTGGCCGGACGGGAGGAAGTCGGTGAGGCATTCGCTGACGGTGGCGACGGTAGGCGGGAGGGCGGCGATCCCGTACGGTCCGGGCGGCGGCGCCCAGGGGAAGCCGGCCACGTATCCGGCCAGCAGGTAGCTCTCGGCGCGCGTCATCCGCTCATGATCGACGGCGACGGGTCCCGGCGCAGAGAATTTCTCACGGATGTCACAACGCAGCCGCGGTCCGGCGCAGAGAGTCGTTCACGAGTTCCCGTTCCCTTCCGGGTGGTGTCACAGCGAAGAGCTCACGGCGGGTTGCCGTCCTGGTAGCGGACGGCGAGCGCGGTGGCCCGTTCGTGCAGGGCGGCGCGCAGTGACGGCGGGGTGAGGGCTTCGGCGGCGGTGCCGAGTTGCCACAGTGCCCACACGGCGTGACGTAGGTCCTGGTAGGTGACTTCGAGGCGGAGCCGGCCGTCGGGGCCGGGGGTTTCGGCGCGGACGGCGACCGCGGTGGCCAGCAGGTCGTCGCGGCGATTCGGATCGACCAGGACCTGTACGGCGATGTGGTCGTCGGACAGGAACCGGGCGGACCGTTCCCGCCAGGCCCGGTCGAGGTCGACCCGGTCGTCGCGCTGTGCCGGTTCGGGTAGTTCCTCGGCGGCGAGAACACGTGACAGCCGGTAGGTGCGGTCGGCGCCGTTGCGGGTGGCCAGCAGGTAGCCACGGTCGCGGACGGTGACCAGGCCGATCGGGTCGACGGTGCGCCACGCCGGGGGCTGTCCGGTGGCGGCGTAGTGGATGCGCAGCCGGCGCCCGGCGAGCACGGCACGGCGTACCTCGGTCATGGTGGTGCCGGGGATCTGTTCGGTGACGGGCCGGCGCGACAGCAGGTCGGTTTCCGGTTCGACGAGCAACCGCTGCGTGGCGTCGGCGGCCAGCGCCTGGTGGTTGTCCGGGAGGGCGTCGACGACTTTGCGCATCGCGGAGGCGAGGGCCGGGCCGAGGCCGAGCCCGGTGCCGGCGGTGAGCAGGGCGAGGGCTTCGTCGTGGTTGAGGCCGGTGAGTGGGGTGCGGAAGCCGGGCAGCAGCGCGAATCCGCCGTGGCGGCCACGTTCGGTGTAGACCGGGACGCCGGCGGCGGACAGGGCTTCGATGTCGCGCAGCACGGTCCGGGTGGACACCTCCAGTTCGCGGGCCAGGGTGTCGGCGGTCAGGCGGCCGCGCTGGCGCAGCAGCAGGACGAGGGAGACCAGCCGGTCGGCGCGCATCCGCGAACCGTACCGGAATACCTGACAGGAGGTGTCGTGATTGGCGGGCAGGCTCGCCGTTGCCCGTACGAAATGGAATGGAGCTTGAGGTGGCAGTGCAGCGAGTGGCCGTCAATCCGTGGCCGTGGTCGGTGGCGTTGGGTTTCCATCAGGGTGAGCTGGTGTCCGGGCAGACCCGGACGTTGTATTGCTCGGGTCAGACGGCGATGGACGCCGACGGCAAGCCGCAGCATGACGGTGACATGGCCGCGCAGTTGGCGATGTGTCTGGACAACGTCGAGGCCGTGTTGACGGCGGCGTCCATGTCGTTGACGAATGTCGTACGGCTCAACGTGTACACCGTCAATGTTGACGAGTTGTTCCCGCATTACGGGGTGCTGGCGTCCCGGCTTGCGGCGGCCGGGGTGGCGCCGGCCACGACGATGGTGCAGGTGACGCGTCTGGCGCTGCCCGGCCAGCTGGTGGAGCTGGAGGCGACGGCGGTCGGGTAGCCGGGGTCGCCCGGAGCCGGCGCCGAGTCCGCCGGCCGCCCGGAGCCGGGCAGGTGCCGCCCGGAGCCGAACCGGCCCCGGGCGGCACGACCCGTCAGGGAGCGAAGGCTTTCACCTCCAGCAGGCCGACGGAGGCGGCGCCGCTGGTCAGGGCCACCCGCAGGCGGGTGGTGCTGACCGGACCGAAGGTGACGGTGTTGTACTGGTTCGCGGCGATCGGGTAGCCGCTGGCGGACGGCACGTCGACGTAGGCGCTGCCGTCGTAGTACTGCAGTTTCCACGAGGCGGGCAGGTCGATGCCCTGGTTGTCGTCGAAGAAGTACACCTGCGCCGATCGCAGGTTCTGTGCGGTCGGCCAGGTGAGTTCGGCCCACTGCTGGCCCTGGTTGGGCCAGGTTCCCCAGCGCGGGTTGACGGTGTCGTTCGACGACGGTGGTTCGGCGCCGTCGTTGATGGCGGCGACGCTCTCCCACGCCGAGGTGTAGGAGGCGCTGGGTGTGGCCGAGGCCGCCAGGTTGGGGTTCGGTGGCGGCACGGTGCCCTGCCCGTACACCTTCACTTCGGTGAGGCCGGTTTTCGGCGTACCGGTGGGTTGGGTGAATTGCAGGCGCAGCCTGGTGGTGTTGACCGGGGTGAAGGTGACCTTGTTCAGGTTGGCCTGCGGTGCGGCCGGGGTTTTGGCCTGGGAGCTGGTGTTCACCCAGGCGCTGCCGTTCCAGTACTGGACGTTGTAGGCGGTCGGTGGCCGGTAGCGGTTGCCGGCCCGGTCGTTGCGGAAGTGGATCCAGGCCTCGCTGACGGTGCGCTCACTGCTGAAGGTGAGGTCGTAGGTGTCGGTGGCGTTGGTGCTGCCGTAGCTGCCCCACAGCGGTGAGTTGGTGGGCAGGCCGTCGACGGCGGCGCCGGCCGACGTGCCGGAGGTGGTGTAGGAGGCGGCCACGGTCGCGCCGCTGGCCAGATTCGGGCGGGTGGAGGTCAGGTCGACACCGGCCTTGGCGAAGACGTCGACCATCCGGCTGCTGTTCTGCACCACGTTCTGCGGTGCTTGCAGGGCCGGGAACGCGGTGCTGAACGCGACCGTGCCGGTGGTGGTGACCGCGCCGGTGGCCGGGTTGTAGGTGAACGGCGCCAGCTGGTTCAGTGTGGCGACGCGGGTGCCGTCGAGGTAGATGGAGTAGCCCTGCGGAACCCCGTTGTAGCGGGTCACGCCGTCGGACGGGTCGTCCCAGACGATCGACAGGTTGGCGTTGCGGTAGCGCAGGTTGTTGACCGCGAAGTGGCTCCAGCCGATGTTGATCGGCGACAGTGCGATCTGGTTGTCGTTACGCGGCCGGAGCCCGGCGACGTCTTCGATGATCGTCCAGTTGCTGCTGCCGAGGATGTTGTGGTGGATCCACGACCGGTAGGTGATGGAGCTGCCGTTCCAGTCGGCCCAGAACTCGTTGGCGTCCGGCCAGTTGGTGTCGCCGCCGACGTACTGCGCCCAGGCGTTCCAGTAGAGCAGCTTCTTGTAGTCCTCGCTGGTCATCCACGTGTTCGGGTAGTTGCGCAGCACCTGCGAGTAGAGCCGGAACTGCACGGTGGAGTTGATGGTGGAGAAGTTGTTGCTGCCCGGGTTGCCGGCGGCCGCGGCGGCGGCCTTGTCGACCTGGTTGGCGGTGTAGAACGGGAAGATCGGGTACTGGGCGGCGTCGGCGAACAGGCGCAGCGCCTCCCGGTACTGGGCCGTGTTCGGCATCAACCCGACCGTGTACGGGTAGTAGTTGTTGATTTCCTTCCACGGCACATGTGTATTCGTCGACACGTGCTTGTGTTCCAGGAGTTGACGAGATGGATTCCACAACGTGTTGACGACACCGTTGCGGATCCGGTCGGCGAGCGTCTGCATCTCGGTGGCCTTGGCCGTGTTGCCGAGCAGGGTGTAGGCGTCGCGGGCGGCGTTGGCGGCGCTCCACACGTAGGCGGTCTCGGCCCGGTCCAGGTTGCCGGCGCGCCAGTGGAAACTGACGGCGTCGGCGTCGTTGCCGGTCATCGCGCCCCAGTCGTACTCGATGACGCCGTTGTTGTTGGTGTCGTAGGTGGCGAGCTGGCCTTTCGCGTCGCCTTCGGCGTAGCGGGCGAAGTTGGTCAGCATGGCCGGCTGGCCGCCGTGGATCTGGTAGGCGCGCCAGGCGGCCTCGGCGATGTACTGGGTGTACGAGTTGGACCAGTTCTCCGGGTCGCCGGGGTTGTCCACGAACCGGCCGTTGGCCGAGTACTGGCCGACCGCCAGGTAGGGGCCGTAGGAGTATTCCGGGCTCCGCAGGTATTTCAGGTCGTCGATGTGCATCGGCTGGGTGAGGGCGATCGCGTTGTTGTAGCCGGTGACGCCCTCGATCGACTGTGGGAACTGGAAGTCCTGGCCGGGGATGTCGGCGTCGAGGTGGTTGAACCGCATCAGCCACCACCGGTAGTAGATGTTCTTCTTGATCGCGGCGTCCGGGACGTCGATGTAGGGCACGTTGTCGGCCCACCACCGGTTGTAGTCGCGGACGTGGGTGGCGAACGCGTCGGCGGCGCTGCGGGCCCGGTAGGCGTCGTATTCGGTCCGGGACGCGGGGATCTCGGTGGCGACCAGGCCGAGTTGCACCTTGGCGGTGACGGTCTGCCCGGCGCCGACCGTGATCGACCGGGTGAGGTTGCCGCCGGAGGGGGTGAACCCGTCACCGGAGAACCGCGGGTACAGGGTGGTCAGGTTGTTCTTGACCGCGCGGGTGCCGGTGAGTTCGCTGCCGCTGACGGTGGTCGCGTACGGCGAGGTGGCGGTCAGCGTCAATGTCGACGACCCGCTGCCGGTGTTGACGACGGCGACGTTGGTGATCAGCACGTTGTTGTGCGTGATGAACTTGGTGACCTCCAGGCGCAGGCTGCCGTTGGTGTGCACGCTGCGCCAGTGGCTGGGTGTCTGCCGGCGTTGGGCGACCTGTTCGGTGAACGTGCCGGTCGACGCGGTGATGGCGTAGGCGTTCTGGCTGGAGATGTTGTCCCAGTAGGCGGCGTTGCCGCCGAAACCGATCACCGCCGGGTTGTGCGTGTACATGAACGCGGCGCGGCCGCGGCTCATCAGCCAGGTGCCGGCCGGGTCGTTGCCGGTGCGGGCCAGCAGCCGGTCCATCCAGAAGTCGGTGCCGGCGGCCTCGGCGTCGTAGATGGCGCGCATGGTGTCGCCGGTGGAGTAGCCGACCGGCGGCGCCGGGATCGAGCCGGCGTTGCCGAAGGTGGGCAATCCGATGGGTTGCGCCGCGTGCGCCGGCTGCGGGCTCACCGCCAGCGACGCCACGATCAGAACCAGAATCGAGGTGTACGCGCGGAGCTTGCGCACGACCGCACGCGCCCCGCTCCCGCCGGGCGTGGTGGTGTGGCGCCGCCCGAGGGGACGCGTCCCGGTGACGTCGCGTCGTCGCGTCGACCGTTGCCACAGCGACGGCCGCGCTCCGGCCGGGGCGGAGCCGGCCCGGTCAGGTCGTCTCATGAAGGGGCCGCTCATGACTGGAACGCCTTCCACTCGAGCACGCCGGTCGAGTAGCCGCTCCGTGACGTGATCTGCAGCCGCAACCGTGTCGTGTTGACCGGATTGAACGTGACGACGTTCTCCACATTGCCGGCGGCGCCACATGTCGACTGGCCGGTGACGGCTACATATTGACTGCCGTTCCAGTACTGCAGTTGACAGGATGCGGGCAGGTCGATGCCCTGGTTGTCGTCGAACCAGTACACCGAACTCTTGTTGATCGACTTGGCGGCCGGCCACTGGTATTCGATCCACTGGGTGCCCTGTTGCGGCCAGTTGCCGTAGGCCAGATTCGACCGGTCCTGCGAGTTGGCCGGCGTTCCGCCGTTGTTGATCGCCGACAGGTTCTCCCACGCCGACACGTACGACGTGGACGCGGTCGCCGACGGCCCGAGGTTGGTGCCGCTGCCTCCCCCGCCGCCGGGGTTGGGCGGCGGCCCGCTGGTCGTCTGCACGACCTGCTGGATCGTGCCGTCAGCGTTGAAGTACAGCCGGTCGACCGCCACCGACCTGCGGAAGTTGCCGCCGCCGGGCGCGTTGGCGTTGTGGTAGACGATGTACCACTGCCCGTTGAACTCGACGATCCCGGCGTGGTTGGTGGTCGACGACACCTGCCCGAGGACGATGCCGCGGTGTGTCCACGGGCCCATCGGGTTGGTCGCGGTCGCGTACCGCTGGCAGGCGTAGTTGGAGTTGGTGACGCAGCCGTTGGTGTCGTTGGCGGCGTACATCATGTAGTAGAGGCCGTTACGTTTGAACATCCACGGCGCTTCCCAGTAGTTGGTCAGCCCGGTCGGGGTGACCACCGACCCCACCGTGTCGATCATGTTGCTGGCCAGCCGGACGGCGCGCGGCGCCCAGTAGCCGCCCCAGTACATGTAGGCCTGCCCGTCGTCGTCGACGAACACGGTCGGGTCGATGTTGAGGCCGGAGGAGTTGGCGGTGCTGTCGCTGATCAGCGGCCCGCCTTTGGCGTCGGTGAACGGCCCGAGCGGGCTGTCGCCGACGGCCACGCCGATGTTCATCCAGCCGGCGCCGTTGCCGTTGACCGACGTGTACCAGTAGTACTTGCCGTTGCGGGGTTCCACTTCGCTGGCCCACGCGTCGGCGCCGGCCCAGCCGAAGGTGGCGATGGTGGCCTTCGCGCCGTGGTGGGTCCAGGTGGCCGCGTCGGTCGACGACAGCACGTGCCATTCGCGCATCTGGAAGTTGGTGGCGCCGGTGGGTGCCTCGTCGCGGCCGGCGTAGATGTACATGGTGTCGCCGACGACCAGGGGCGCCGGGTCGGCGGTGTAGATGCTGGTGATGATCGGGTTGGCGGCCTGTGCCGGGGTGGCTACGGCTATCGCCGCGACGGCGGTGACCAGCGCACATCCTGCCGCCGGCCATCTTCTTCTGGACATCGGACTCTGCCTTTCTGGACGAGCCTTGCAACGGGGAGCGGGGAGGTAGGGGGCCGGGCGGCGGTTCACTGGCCGGTGGCGTGCAGTTGGGCGATCTCGGCCGCGGTCAGCGCCCGGCTGTGGATCCGGAAGCTGTCGACGGCGGCGGTCAGGTACGGATCGCTCGCGTACTGGGAGCGGCCGATCCAGTTCTGGGTGGTGGACGGCAGCGCGGACGGCCGTACCGTCAGCGCGCTGTTGCGGGCCACTTCGGTGCCGTTGACGTAGAGGATGCCGAGGTTGCCGGTGTGGGTGACGGCGACGTGGGTCCACGTGCCGGTGGGCAGGGCGGCGGGCGCGTTGATGCGCTGTTCGCCGCCGGAGCCGCTGCTGGTGATGGCGTACCGGGCGGTTCCGGCGCTGCTGCGCGGGGTGAGGAACAGGTAGGCGCCGGTGCCGGTGCCGAAGTCGAAGATCCGGGTCCAGGTGGCGGCCGTGTCGATGCGGACCCAGGTGGCGATGGTGTAGGCGGTGACGCCGGCGACGATGCCGGCGGGCAGGCTGACGTGCCCGCCGGTGCCGCCGAGCAGTACGGCGTTGCCGCTGCGCCCGGTGGTGCGGGTGACGCCGCCGAGCAGGGTTCCGGTCCAGCCGTTGCCGGTGGCGTCGGCCACCGTCGTGCCGGAGGCCTCGTCGAACGGGTAGCGGGCTTCGCGCGGGGTGCTGCCGGTGACGTTCCAGTAGACGGAGTAGCGCTGGCCGTGGGTCTTGTAGAACGGTCGCAGCAGCACGGATCCGGCCGTGTACTCCAGGGGTGTTCCGGTCGGCTGCGGGGTGCCGGACAGGGTGGGCAGGGCGGTGAGGTTGCTGGTGCCGAACTGTCCGGCGAGCACGATCGGCCCGTGTCTGACCGCGCGGACCGACGGGTTGTCGGGGGTGGGTTCCAGGGTCAGGGTCATCGGGCACGTGACGTCGACGACATCGCCGCCGGCCCAGGTGCGGTTGATCGACAGGTAGGTGCCGGGGGTGGGGGTGCCGGTGAGCACGCCGTTGACCCGGACCTGGGCGCCGCTGGTCCAGGAGGGGATGCGGATGCGCAGGTCGATCGTGCCGGAGCCGGTGACGGTGAGCCGGGTGGTGGGGCTCTCCGGGTAGGTGGTGTCCTGCTGGACGGTGATGCCACGGCCGGGCCACGTCAACGTCGACGAGATGAACAGGTTGACGTACAGGATCGTGTTGTTGACGAAGTAGATGCTGTCGGTGAACTTGGTATTGGTCTCCATGCCGGTGCCGTGACAGCAGGTGAAGTTGTCGTAGTCGTTGCTGTACGTCTTGATCCCGCCGGCGCGCAGCGGCACGTAGTAGCAGTGGTGGCCGTGCGCCGAGTTCGGGTTCTGCGCGCCGAGCAGATGGTTGTAGAGCGCCTTCTCGTAGAAGTCCATGAGTTCGGCGGCCCGGCCGGGGTCGGTGAAGAACAGCTGCCGGGTCAGTTTCAGCATGTTGTAGGTGTTGCAGCATTCGCAGGTCAAGTCGGACAGTTCGGCGGCGATGCGGTTCGGGGCCTGGAAGTACTCGCCGTTGGAGTTGCCGCCGATGGCGTACGAGTGCTGGCGTACCACGAAGTTCCAGAAGTTGACGGCGATGTCGCGGTAGCGGCTGTCGCCGGTGGCGTGGTAGGCGCGGATAGCGGCGATCGCCTTGGGGATCTGGGTGTTGGCGTGGAATCCGGCGAGCGCGTCCACGCCGGCGGCGAGCGGGTCGAGGATCTGGGCGTGGTCGAAGTACTGGGCGGTCGTCAGGTGGGCCGCCTCGCCGCTGAGCTGGTACAGGTTGAACAGTGTCTCGCCGATGCCGCCGAATTCGACGCGCAGCATCTGCTGCCGTTGGGCGAGGGTGAGCCGGCTGTTGCGGGCCTGGATCCAGGCGGCTTTGCGCTGCAGGACGGTCAGGGCCTGGGCGCTGCCGGTGAGCTGGTGCCAGTCGAGCAGCCCTTGCACGATCTTGTGGAGGGTGTAGTAGGGCGCCCACACCTGCTGGCCGGTCTCGACCCGGTCGATGAACGATTCCGGGTACGCCGACAGGTAGCCGTTGGGCCGCTGGCAGAGCGCCAGCTGGGCGACGAGGTAGTCGCCTTTGGCCTGCAGGGTGGTGTCGCCGGTGCCGGCGTAGGCCTGGGCGAGGGCGGTGAGCACGTGGCCGGTGGAGTGGCCGCGCAGTTCGGTCGACGGTGACTCCCAGCCGCCGCACGGGGTGGCGCTCGAGCTGAGCCCGGCGGTGAGCCGGAACATGTGCAGGAGCCGGTCGGCGTTGAGGAACCGCAGGTAGGTGTGGGTGCGGGCGGTGTTGTCGGTGAACGGGCCGGCGCCGAGGCGGACGGCGGTGAGGGGGAAGCCGTAGGCCGAGACGCCGATGTCCGGCCGGGCGGCGCGGGCGGTGCCAGCGGGCAGGATCGCGCCGGCGGCGCCGGCCGCCGAGGCGATCAGTACGGTACGACGGTTGAAACGCATGAGAACACCTCTGCAATCGACAGACTTCGATGCATGAGCGGGGTTCCCGCCCACAGGTGTTCGCTGTTTCGTGAGCGTGCGGAGCCCATGGGCGATCCCGGCCCATCCGCCCCCGTGATGGGATGCGCCTGCGGCACACGCTGCCTTACGAAAAGGTTTTCGGCAAGATGTCGACCACGTGACGAAATAGAACGTGGTCGAAGCCGCCCCTACGGCAGGCGGCGCTCCAGCACGGCCACACCCGGACCGTCCAGGTCCGCAAGTGCCGAGCGCCGGCCGGCCAGCGCCAGCATCACCGCCTCACCGGGGCCGCGCACGACCGGCCCGTCACCCCACGCCCAGACCAGGTCGGTGCACTCGAACCGCAGCCCCGCCGGGCGCCGCCGGGGCGTGAACCCGACCGCCCGCCCACCGACCAGGAAATCGAGGGAGATCCGCAGCCGCTCCGGCCGTAATTCACCGGTCAGGCCCAGCGGCCGCCGGATGTCCTGCTGATGGATCTGCAGGTCGGTGAGCGCCCCCGGGTAGCCGACGATCGGCGGCCGGAACGGGTTCTCCGCGTGCGCGCGCAGGATCGCCGCCAATTCCCGGGCCGGGCGGGTGGCGGTCGCCGCGGCCAGCCGCGCGTTCGCCTTGTGTACGTTGAACCCGCTGCGCACCAGCATGGTCAGCGCGGCGCCGTTGCCGGTGGCGACCACGGCGACCAGATGCCCGACCACCTCCTTGACCGTCCACGCCGAACACAGGCTCGGCGTGCGCAGCTGCCCGGCGGTCAGCGTGTCGGTGAGGTCGGCCAGGCTGCGGCGTTCATCGGCGATCATCCCCGTGATGCTCATCCGGCGACACTACCGTCGCGGCGAACGCGCCGGCCCGCGCCGCGACGGCCGTGTCGGCGGCCGTCCGGTCGGCCAGGCCCGCGTCCGGGCCGGCTCGCAGCAGCACCAGCTCGTGATAGAGCGGGGCGGTCGCGGCGACCAGCAGCCGCCGGGCGTCGGTGCCGGCCGGGATCTCGGACCGGCCGGCCGCCCGCGCCACGATCACCGCACACCGGTCGTAGCGGTCCGCCCAGAACGCCCGCAGCGCCTCGGCGGCCCGCGTGGACCGGAACGACGCCGCGATCAGCGCCGTGGTGATCGGTGGATCGCCGGTGAGCGCGGCGAACACCTCCCGGTTCAGCGCGGCCAGATCGCCGTCGAGGGTGCCGGTGTCCGGCGGCCGCCAGTCGTCGGCGGCCGCCTCGGCCAGCACGTCGGCGAGCAGCCCGCCGACGTCACGCCAGCGTCGGTAGACGGTGGTGCGGTGCACGCCGCAGCCGGCGGCGACCGTGTCGATGCTCAACGCGTCGTAGCCGTGGTCGACGAGCTGGGCGACGACCGCGTCCAGGACCCGGCGGCGGACGTCGGCGCTGCGGCCGCCGGGGCGGCGGGTCGGTCGGTTCACCCTTCCCACTCTAACGCAACATGTGTAGCGTTAGAGGTATGGATATGGTCACCACCTCACCCGGTCCGTATGCGATCACCACCGGCCCCGACCGCGCCCTGTGGTTCACCCTCGTCCACAGCGATCAGGTGGCCCGGCTGAAACCCGGCGGACGACCACAGACCTACGACACCGCACCCGCCTCCGGCCCGATGATCATCGCGGCCGGCCCGGACGGCGCCCTCTGGTTCACCAGCCGCTCGCACCACATCGGCCGGCTCACCACCACCGGCGACCTCGCCCTGTTCAGCCCGCCCACCCCGGAGTCCGGCCCGTACGGCATCACCACCGGCCCGGACGGCGCCCTCTGGTTCACCCAGTCCACCGCCGGCCGGATCGCCCGCATCACCACCACGGGCGACATCACCGAATTCCCGGCGGCCGGCGGATTCCCGTCAGCGATCACCACCGGCCCCGACGGCGCCCTCTGGTACACCCGCAACCAGGCCAACACCGTCAGCCGCATCACCACCACCGGCCAGGTGACCGATTTCGATCTGCCCACCGCGCAGGCCGGCCCGGTCGGCATCACCCCCGGACCCGACGGCGCCCTCTGGTTCACCGAGATCCTCGCCGGCCAGATCGGCCGGATCACCACCGACGGCACGATCACCGAATTCCCGCTGCCCGACCGCGCCGGCCGCCCGCACGCCATCACCACCGGCCCCGACGGCCGCCTCTGGTGCACCGAATGGGCCGGCAACCGCCTCACCACGATCACCGTGGACGGCCGCGTCGAAGGCCACGACCTGCCCCTGCCCGACAGCGAACCCCACGGCCTCACGACCGGCCCCGACAACGCCGTCTGGACCGCCCTGGAGATCGGCGCTCTCGTCCGCTCCCCCACCACCTGACGACCTCTACTGCCGGGTGTCCGGCTGAGCAGGCCCCCGGCCACGGCCGGCCCGCAGCCGCCGCATCCCCAGCGACGCGCTGGCGCGCACACCCGGATCCGGATCCTCCATCAGCACCAGCAGCAGCGGTTCCGCCTCTGCACCGAGGCGTTCCAGACAGATGCCGAGCGACCGCCGCACGCCCGCGTTCTCGTCCCCGGCCAACGGTGTGAGCGCCTGTAGTGCCCCCGGCTGCCGGCACCACGACACCAGGCCCACCGCCCGCGCCCGGGTCCGCGGGTCGCCGTCGTGCAGGTAGGGCCGGACCACCGCATCCACCCGTACCCGGTCCGGCTGCTGGCCGAGCCCTTCGAACGCCGTCATCCGCAATGCCGGATCATCGAGCGCCGCGACGAACACCTCCAGATCCCGCGGGTCGCCGATCTTCCCGAGCCCCCACAACCGCCCGCTCTCGTCACCGGTGTAGGCGAGCGCCTGCACCCGGCTGGCCTCCGGCTCGAACTCGGCGAGATGGTCGAGGTCGTCCTCGATGGCGGTGATGTCGTGGCCGCGGCGCACCGCCTCCCGCAGCGCCCGCAGCAGCTCCCCGAAACTGCGCTCCACGCCGCCGCACGCTACACCGGTAGCCCCGGGCCGGTCGCGGTGGACCGGTCCGGGGCTACCGGTGTGGTGGGTCAGCGGCGGCCGTCAGACCGTGGCCGTGGCCTTCGCCTCGGTGGCCGTGTCGCCGGCGTCCTGCGGCTGGTCCTTGGCGGCGGTGAAGCCACGCAGCGGGACGTGCCGGATGGCCAGCGCGGCCAGGAGCCCGGCGGCGGCCACGATCGCGGCCCAGGTGAAGACGGCGCCGACGCCGTCGGTGACGCCCTGCTGAAACAGGTGCCGGGCGGCCTCGGGCAGGCTGCGCAGCAGCTCCGGCGTCATCCGCGCCGTCGAGCTCGCCGCGTCGCCGGCCGCGGCCGGGCCGGCGTTGGAGGTGATGGACGCGGTCAGGGTGTGCGCGTAGATGGAGCCGAGGATGGACACGCCCAGGGAGCCGCCCATGTTGCGCAGGAAGGTGGCCGCTCCGGTGGCCGCGCCGATGTCACGCAGCGGGGCGCTGTTCTGGGCGATGAGCATGGTGGTCTGCATGAGGCAGCCCATGCCGAGGCCGAGCACGACCATGTAGAGGGCGGTGGCCGTCTTGGAGGTGTCGGTGCCCATGGTGGCGAACAGGGCGAGCCCGGCGGCCATGAGGACGGTGCCGGCGATCGGCAGGGCCCGGTAGCGGCCGGTCTTGCTGATCAGCTGCCCGCCGGCCAGCGAGGTCACCATCGAGGCGATCATCATCGGCATCAGCAGCAGGCCGCTGTTGGTGGCCGAGGATCCCTGGACGAACTGCTGGTACTGCGGCAGGAAGGTGATGCCGCCGAACATCGCGAAACCGACGATGAAGCTGAGCGTGCCGGCGAGGGTGAAGTTGCGGTCGCGGAACACCGTCAGCGGCATGATCGGCTCGGCGGCGCGGCGCTCGACGACCACGAACGCGAGGAACGCCGCCACGGTCAGCGCGGCCAGGCCCAGGATCTGCGGGGAGATCCAGTCGTACTCGGTGCCGCCCCAGCTCGTGATCAGCACCAGCGCGGTGATCCACGTGGTGAGCAGCGCCGAGCCGGTCCAGTCGATGCGTGCCTTGCCGGTGCCGCGGGGCAGCTTGGCCAGGGTGAACCAGGAGACGGTCAGGGCGATCACGCCGAGCGGCAGGTTGACGTAGAAGGCCCAGCGCCAGTCGAGGTGGTCGGTGATGAAGCCGCCGACCAGCGGGCCACCGATCATGGCGGCCGGCATGACCGCCATCATCACGCCCTGGTACTTGCCGCGTTCGCGGGGCGGCACGATCTCGGCGAGCACGGCCATGACGCCGACCATGAGGCCGCCGGCGCCGAGGCCCTGCAGGGCGCGGAAGCCGACGAGTTCGGCCATGTTCTGCGACATGCCGCACAGCACGGAGCCGGCCAGGAAGATCGCGATGGACGAGATGAAGGTGATGCGGCGCC
Source organism: Actinoplanes flavus (assembly GCF_017592555.1). GTDB lineage: Bacteria > Actinomycetota > Actinomycetes > Mycobacteriales > Micromonosporaceae > Actinoplanes > Actinoplanes flavus. The sequence continues at coordinate 99,233 of NZ_JAGFNS010000023.1, forward strand.
CGAGCAGGTCACCGAGTTTGCCCCAGATCGGGGTGGCCACGGTCGACGCGAGGATGTAGCCGGTGGTCACCCAGGCCAGGTGGTTGAGGCCGCCGAGGTCGCCGAGGATCGTGGGCAGGGCGGGCGCCACGATCATGTTGTCGAGCATGGCGAGCAGCATCGCGATGGCCAGCCCGGCCGTGGTCGCCAGGATCTCGCGGTGGCTGAACCTCGGTGGTGCCGTCGGTGCGGTGTCCGCTGGAATGGACGTCACGTGCTTGCCTTCTCCTTCGACGATCGCGGTGTGGTGCGGCGATCTGATGGGCGTACGGGCGATCACCCGCATTTACTTGCCGACCGGTAAGTTGTAGCTTACCGGTCGGCAAGTTAGCAACTATGCTGAGAACAACCCGGCAGGTACGGCCGGCGAACCCAAACGGGCACAGGGAGCAGGCGTGTCGAGACGGCAGAGTGACACCAAGGCCGACATCCGGCGGGTGGCGCTGGAACTGTTCACCCAGCGCGGCTACGAGGCCACCTCACTACGCGAGATCGCCGAACGCCTCGGCGTCACCAAAGCCGCCCTCTACTACCACTTCCACAGCAAGGAAGACATCGTCCGGTCCCTGTTCGGCGAACACCTCGCGGCCCTCGACGACCTGGTCGCCTGGGCCACGAAACAGCCCCCCGGCCCGGACCTGCGCACCGAGGTCATCGACCGCATGCTGCGCCTGAGCCTGGAACACGGCCGCCAGACCATGCAGTTCGCCCTGGCCAACCAGCACGTCGTCCGAGATCTGCATCCCGGCAAGGAGAACATGTTCGAACGGCTGCGCACCCTGTTCGACATCGTCACCGGCCCGGACGCCACCACCGAAGAGGCCCTGCGGATCCGGGTCGCGCTGCTCAGCATCAACACCACCGTGTTCGCCGCACAGGGGCTCGGCGCCACCGACGAACAGATCACCGCCGCCGTCCACGACATCGCCCACCGGCTCACCCGCTGACCACCACCGGCGATTGAGGCCGGGAAGTGACCTGACCGGTCCCTAGCGTGACCGGCATGACCGACAGCCGACCGGGCCTGCGCCCGTTCCGTATCGACATCCCCCCGTCGCAGCTCGACGACCTGAACAGCCGGCTGGCCGCCACCCGCTGGCCGCAGGATCTGCCCGGCGTCGGCTGGAGCCGCGGCGTTCCCGCCGGCTACCTGCGGCAGGTCGCCGACCACTGGCGCACCGGCTACGACTGGCGCACCCACGAGGCGGCCCTCAACCGCCACCCCCAGCACCTGACCACCATCGACGACCAGAACGTGCACCTGCTGCACGTGCCCTCCCCCGAGCCGCACGCCACACCCCTGCTGCTGCTGCACGGCTGGCCCGGCACGGTCGCCGACTTCCTCGACGTCATCGGGCCGCTGTCCGATCCCCGCGGCCACGGCGGCGACCCCGCCGACGCCTTCCACCTGGTCATCCCGTCACTACCGGGATTCGGGTTCTCCACCCCCCTGGCCGGGCCCGGCATGAACGCGGACCGCATCGCCGGCATCCTCGCGACCCTGATGGCCCGGCTCGGCTACGACCGCTACGGCGTACACGGCTACGACTGGGGCGCGTGGATCGCCCCGAAAGTCGGTGAGCAGGACCCGCACCACGTCAGCGGCGTCCACCTCACCGCGCTGGTCACCGTCCCGTCCGGAGCCGACGGGGAGATCGACGCCCTCACCGGCGCCGACCGGCAACGCTGGCAGCGCATGCTCGACTACAACGACGCCTATCTGCGGTGCAACAGCAAACGGCCGCAAACCGTCGGGTACGCCCTGACCGACTCCCCCGCCGGCCAGCTCGCCTGGCTCATGGAGATCTTCAAGGAGCACACCGATCCGGTCGACGGGCTGCCGGAGGACAGCATCGACCTCGACCGCATCCTCACCGGCGTGTCGATCTACTGGCTGACCGGCACCGCCGCCTCCGCCGCCCAGATCTACTTCGAGGAGTTCTCCGCCACCAGCGCGACCGCCCACCGGCCCGGGACCGTGCCCACCGGAGTCCTGGTGTCCGCACAGGACACCACGATCCGGCCGTGGGCCGAACGCGACCACCACATCGTGCACTGGACCGAACTCGGCACCGGCGGGCACTTCCTCGCCATGGAAACACCCGGCCCGCTGGTCGACGACATCCGCACGTTCTTCCGGAAACGACGGTAAGGCCGGCTGCCCGGCCCGGCGGTGTCAGCCGCCGGGCCGGGCGTCCGACGGCAGCGGCGGCGCCGACGTCACGAAACGCCCCGGCGCCGGCAGATCCGCGCACCGCGCCCGCGGAAACGACGCGTCGGCCTTGCGGATCGCGGCACAGCCCGCCGCCTCCGTACGCGCCACCAGCGACCAGCCCGACCCGGTCTGCCGCAGGAAGTAGCGGCGGACCGCGGTGTTCACCTCGCAGCCCGGCCGTACCTCGGCGCCGCACGCGGCCGGATCGTCCGGAACGGTCATGACCAGCCAACGGCTGTCACACGACTCGACGGTGCCCGCGGAATGACGCGACACGTCCAGGCCGCGCACCGCCGCCCGCGTCCACGTCGCGTCGCAGTGATCGGCCGGCGGGTTGCAGCCGAGCTCGGCATCGCAACGCGTGTACACGCCGCCGCGCAGGCTCCACGGCTGCTGGTTGACCGTCACGATCCGGCCGGCGAACGGGGCCGCCGACGTCACCGTCACCGTCACCGGGGTGCTGCCGGGACACGCGCCGTGCACCGACGACAGCCTCGACTCCTCGGTCACGGACACGAAGACCGTTCCGTTCTCCTCCTGCGTGTCGGCCACCCGCACGTTTCGGGAACACCCGTCCGGCCCGGCCAGCGCCGCCACCCGCACCGTCACCGTCCGGTCACCGGGGCCCGCGCTCACCCCGGTCACCGTCGCCGCATGAGTGCTCCACTGCGCGGGCGTGGCCGACGGCTCCTGCCCGGGACCGGCCCCCGGCCGGGCGCAACCGGCGACCACGGCAAGCAGACAGAGACCGACGACGATACGACGCATGACCGGCATTCTGCCCGACCCGCGCACACCCGGCGCGCGTACCCGTACCCGAAGGAAAACGGACGGCCGTGACCCGGACCGCTCAGGGTGGGAACCGGCTAACCGGCCCGCCACGACGGGTCACGGCCGGTCAACGCCAGCAACTGCCCGAACCGGTCCGCCTCCGCACCGACGCTCACCGCCGGCCCGAACGCACCCATCTGCCGGCCCATCTCCCCCATCGAATCCAGGAACTCCGCCGTCGGCGGCAACAACGCCGGATCCACCTCGTAGGGCTGCCCCGTGGCATGCGCCAGATCCCAGCCGTGCACCACCAGGTCCACCACCATCATCAAACCGAGCGTCCGCTGCGGCAGACCCATGCCCGGCGACACCCCGTCCAGCACCCGCGGATCCGACCACGCCGCCACCATCGCGCCGGCCTCGACCGCGAAATCGTCACGCCACCGGCCGGTCACACTGTCCGGAGTGACACTCCAGTCGACCTCCGCCCGCGCCGCCACCAGCTGAAAGTTACGGACCACCTGAAACAGATGATTCAGCAGGTCACGAACCTTGAACTCGGCACACGGCGTGGCATGCCCGAGCTGCTCGTCACGCACCCCCGCCACCAGGGCCGAAACCACCGGCACGGCACGCCCCAGCAGATCACTGATCTCGGTAGACATCCACCCAGCCTAGAAACCCCGGCCGCCCGCAGCCAGCACCCGGCGCCACCCGGACGGGTGAACGCCTCACGCCCGGCCCGGGTCGGTGACCATCAACGGATCCTCGGCGACCTCCACCCGCCCGTCAGCCTCGTCCGCCGTCACCCCCACCAACTGCAGGAACCGGCCACCCAACTGCGGATCCTCGGCCAGAATCAGCACCGTCAACCCGGTGTCCGGGCCGTCGGTGTGCGGAAAACCCGTCACCGGACCACCCCAGTTGATCCACTGACCGTCCTCCACCGGACCGTCCAGCGACGCCACATACGCCGCCACCCGATCCAGCAACACGAACGGCCACTGTGGCGGCTGCACCTCCTGCGCACCGCGGGCCACCCGCAACGTCAACTCGAAACCCCAGCGCTCACCCAGCCCGTAGGAGACCAGATGCCAATGCCCGGCCGCCGGATACGCCGACGCCGCCCGCAACCGGCAACCCTCCACCGGATACGTCACATGCCACGGCTGCACCTCCGGATACAGCCCGCCCAACGCCTCGGTGACCGCGTCCCACATCATCCCGGCATTCGATCATGACCGGCCCGCCAACCGCGACGCCGACCCCGGCCCACCACCACCGCGACCACACCCGCCAGCACCGCCAACCCGGCGCCACCAGCCGCGAACCAGCCCGCCCGCACCCACTCCGACGCATCCGACACCCGCCGCGGCGCCGCATGCGACACCGGCGCCGCGGCCACCACCGGACCCGCCTCCTCCGTCAACGCCCGATACGGATTCAGCAGCCCGTACCCGTACTCGTCACTGCGCGCACCACCCGGCGCCGGATCCACCGACCGCAACAACCGCCGGGTTATCTGCTCCGCACTCTCCCGCGGAAAACGCTGCTTCAGCAGCGCCACCGTCGCCGTCACGAACGGCGCCGCGAAACTCGTCCCCTGCACCACCTGATGACCGGCCACCGGCGACGCCACCGTCACCCGATCCCCGAACGCCACCACATCCACATGCGCACCGACCTGCGAATACGACGCCCGCAACCCGTCCGCGCCGACCGCGCCGACCCCGATCACCCCCGGAAACGCCGCCGGATACACCACCCCCGCCTCCGGGCCGTCGTTACCGGCCGCCGCCACCACGATCACCCCGGCCGCCACCGCATCCGCGATCGCCAACCGCACCGCCGTGCTCTCCTGCGGCATCACCAGCGAAATGTTGATCACCTGGGCGCGGCCCGGACCCGCCGCCCACCGGATTCCCTCCGCGAACGTCTGCGCACTCCCACCCGAACTCGTCGCGGCCGTCTCGTCGATGTCCTGCTGCTCACTGACCCGCACCGGCACGATCGTCGCCCCCGGCGCCAAACCCTGCACCCCACTACCCGCATCCGCGCCCGCCGCGATGATCCCCGCCACCCCGGTGCCGTGCCCCACACAGTCGCGCCGGCCCGCGAACTCGTTACGCAGAAAATCCCGGCCCGCCGCCACATGACCCCTGAGCTGCGGATGCCGTACGTCGACCCCGGAATCCACCACCGCCACCCGCACCCCGGCCCCGGTCGCCAACCCCGCCAACCGCGCCGGCGCGTACGCCTTCAACTCCGCCGGCACCGCCGACACCACCGGCTTCGCACCCAGGCACGGCGCCGCCCACGCCCGCTGCGGAACCGGCACCGCCACCACCGCCACCAGCCCGGCCACCACCGCCACCAGCCACCGCACCACCACACACACCCCCGACCCCGTAGACCGGCGTGGATGCTACCGGCCGCCGGTTGTGCCGAGCCCACCCCGGCCGATAGGTTGAAAACCCAATCTGCGGTGCGCTGAGGGAAATCCGGTGAAAATCCGGTGCGGTCGCGCCACTGTGAACCAGCCCCCCGGGGCCGGTGAGTCAGGACGCTCACGCGCCGCAGGCCCCATCGATCGGGACGCGTCATCCCGTAGGAGGTTGATCCCGCCATGCCCAAGGCACAAGCGCTCACCACCCCCACCATCTCCACCCGCCTGCTGGCCACCGCCGCCGGCGTCACCGGCATCATGCTGCTGCTGGCCTACCTCGTCGCCTTCGACCAGGGCGCCCTCTCCCAATCCGGCACGTACCTGCACGAACTCATGCACGACGGCCGCCACCTGCTCGGTGTTCCGTGCCACTGACCCCCAGCTACCCGCAACTGCTGCTCAGGGGCCTACTCGCCGGACTCGTCGCCGGACTGCTCGCCGGAACGTTCGCCCACCTCGCCGGCGAACCGCACATCAACGCGGCCATCGCCATCGAAGAAGCCGGCGCACCCGCCGGCGACGCGATCGTCTCCCGCGACGTCCAGTCCGGGCCCGGCCTGTTCCTGGCCACCGGCCTCTACGGCGTGGCACTCGGCGGCATCCTCGCCACCGCCTACACCGTCCTGCGCCGCCGCCTGCACACCGGCAGCGACACCACCGCCGCCCTCAGCCTCGCCGCAGCGGCCCTCACCGGCATCGTCCTGGTGCCCTACCTCAAATACCCACCCAACCCACCGGCCGTCGGCGACCCCGCCACCATCGACCAGCGCACCGCCGCCTACCTCGCCGCGGTCGCCCTCGGCCTGGTCGCCGTCTGGGCCGCCGCCCTCGCCGCCCGCACCCAAACCCACCCCTGGGCCCGCGCCACCGCCGCCGCGGCCGCCTTCCTGGTAGTCGTCACCATCGCCTACACCCTCCTGCCCACCTTCCACGAGGTGCCCGACGACTTCCCCGCCACCCTGCTGTGGGACTTCCGCATCTCCTCACTCGGCACCCAGACCATCCTCTGGACCGCCCTCGGACTCGGATTCGCAGGCCTGCTCGCCCGCCTCACCCACCGCACCGAAACCCCCGCCACTGTTCCGTGACCGGGCTACGGCTCATCGCCGCCGGACACACCCGCGCCCTGCGCCGGGCCGTGTTCGGCGGCGACGACCACCTCGACGAAGCCGGCCGCAACACCGCCCGCACCCTGCGCATCCCCACCCGCGGCCCCTGGCTCACCGCCCCCTCCCACGCCGCCCGCGAAACCGCGACACTCCTCGGCGCCACCCCCACCATCGACCCGGCACTCGCCGACCCCGACCACGGCACCTGGACCGGCCACACCCTCGACCAGATCAACCCCACCGACCTGCACACCTGGCTCACCGACCCCGACGCGGCACCCCACGGCGGCGAATCCCACACCCAACTCCTCGCCCGCGCCACCACCTGGCTCCACCACCAGCGACAACCCTCCCTCACCGCCGTCGCCCATCACCTCGTCGTCCGCGCCCTCCTGACCGCCGCCCTCGACCTGCCCGCCACCGCCATCCGCCGCCTCGACGTCGCCCCACTCGCCGTCACCCGCCTCACCCGCCACCCCGACGGCTGGCACCTGCACCTGCCACAATCCGCACCATGACCCTGCGCATCACCATCGACGACCTCACCGGCCCCGACATCGCCGCCCTCCTGCAACAACACGTCGACGACATGCGCGCCATCAGCCCACCCGACAGCAAACACGCCCTCGACCTCAACGGCCTGCGCCAACCCGACATCACCCTCTGGACCGCCCACGACGACCACCAACTCGTCGGCTGCGCCGCCCTCAAACACCTCGACCCCACCACCGCCGAAATCAAATCCATGCGCACCGCCACCACCGCCCAACGCCGCGGCGTCGCCACCACCCTCCTGCACCACCTCATCACCCAAGCCCGCCACCGCCACTACACCGACCTCTACCTGGAAACCGGCACCGCCGACTACTTCGCCCCCGCCCGCGCCCTCTACCAGCGCTTCGGCTTCCACACCTGCCCACCCTTCGCCGACTACCAGCCCGACCCCCACAGCACCCACATGCACCTCACCCTCTGAACCCTTTCCGGTACGCACCACCCCGCCCCCGCCGAACCACACCTCCCGCAGCACCACGCGACCACGCTGCCCACGCACGCCCGCGACGCACCATCCGGGCTTTGCGCCCCCGGTCACCCTCACCCCCCACCCCGGGCGAGAACACCGCAACAACGGTGTGAACCATCGACGAACACGACCGCCTGAGCTGAATGCCTGTCCCTCTACCTCCACCAGGGCGGGTTTCATCGAATGCAGAACCCGCATCGGCGGGCGACCCAATTCGGCGACGAAGGCGGCGGAGCTGATTACGTCCGCCAGAACGGGGTTCTGTCTCGCGAAGTGTGATCGAAGCTTGCTGATGAATCGTTGGGTCACTGTGCGATGCATCGATCCAGCAGGTCCTGCCCCATCTTGACGGCCTCCGCATCGAGAAGGTGGAACGGTCGAACGCCGGCTTGCAGCTGTGGGCCAGCGTCCGCGACCGCACGGCGGTTTGTCCGACCTGCGGCACTGCGACAGGGCGGGTGCACGGCCGCTACCTGCGCCAGTTGACGGACACCCCAGTCGCCGGGCAGCCGGCCCGGATTCTGCTGCGGGTCCGCCGCTTCATCTGCGCAAACACCTCCTGCGTGGTCCGGACGTTCGTCGAGCAGGTCGACGGGTTGACCCGGCGGCGGTTGCGCAGCACCGACGGGCTGCGGCAGATGCTGACCGCGATCGGCCTGGCCCTTGCCGGCCGGGCCGGAACACGTCTTGCCGCCGTGCTGGGCGTGCTTACCAGCCGCAGCAGCCTGCTCCGGCTGGTACGAGCCCTGCCGGACCCGCCGCAGCGTCCCGTGGCGGTGCTGGGGGTCGACGACTTCGCGATCAGACGAGGCCACCACTACGGCACCGTGCTGATCGACTGCGAGACCGGGCAGGTCATCGACTTGCTCGTCGGCCGCGATGCCGCACCGCTGGCCGGCTGGCTCGCCGCGCACGCGACACCGCAGGTGATCTGCCGAGACCGGGCCAGCGCCTACGCCGAAGCCGCCCGCGCCAGTGCACCCGACGCTGTGCAGGTCGCTGACCGGTTCCATCTGTGGGCGAACCTGGCCACTGCGGTGGAACGCTGCGTCGCCCGGCACAAGGCCTGCCTGCAGGAACCCGCCGCCGTGCAGGCCGTGCACCAGCCGGAGGCGGTCACTGAGACGCCGGAGCCGGCTGGGGCGATGGCGCAACGCCGCCGCGAGCACCACAAGCTGGTCCACGATCAGTGGGCGCTGCGACGGGCCCGACGCGGCTGACGCGCGCCCCACCGGTCCGCAGGCCGAACGGGCAGGTCGCGGCCCTGCAGGGCGTCCGTGCGACTCACTGCCCGGCCGTCGATAGATCGGTATGCGTGTGAATATGCGTGGCGGAACCGTCGTGTCCGGGATTGCCTCTGTACCGCAGGCGCGGCCGGTCCGTTCCTTGTTTCAGGTTTTTGCCAGGTGATCGTCGCGGGTCGCTAGCGTGTCTTGTTGAGTGCACGGCGATAGATGCCAGGCACCACAGATTCTTTTCGGCGTGCAGCTCTCCTGGGCCGAGACCTCGGAGGCGGCGCCATATTTCATGTGGTTGCGCGGCCCGCTGGACGTGGTCCGAGTTGGGCTGTGGCCTGACTCGCGAAAAATGGGTGCTTCACGATGTTGCAGAGTTGTCGATGGCGGCTGGTCATGGCCGCTGTGTGGGCGGTCCTGCTGGCCGCCGGGTTCACCACGGTCACGGCGCCGCCGGCGTACGCGCAGGAGACGTCACCGGTCGCGGCCACCGTCCGTCAGGTGGTCATCGATGAGACCGATCACACGTCGCGGACGGAGACCGTTGTCGAGCTCGGCCTTCTCACGGTTCGGGTGAACAACCTCACCTTGGCGGAGCTTCCGTCCGGAACCCGCATCAAGATCACGGTTCCGGGTGCCTCGACTCCCGAGGAGGCCGCCAAGATCCTCCAGAAGGATCCGGGCGCGATCACCGCGGTCGAAATCGTGGCCATGCCTGGCCCGTCGGTCGGCACGCACGGCCCGGTGGTCCACGACATCACCGTGATCCCGTTCACGTGGGAGGGCGCCACCGCGTTCACCCGCACCCCGGAAAGTATCAAGGCGGACGTCCAAGCGGGCCTCAACCAGTGGGCCGCCATCAGCCGGGGGATGATCACCCCTGGCACCGTGACGATGCTGGACACCGTCGTCACCGCCAAGCCGCAGCCTTGCAACCTGGGCAGCTACGCGAGCGTCGTGAAGACGACGCTCGGCCATGGCCCGTCCGGCAACACCGACCACTGGATGTACGTGCCGAGCCAGAACCTCGGATGCGGCTGGGCCGGGGTCGCGTGGGCGCCAGGTAATGAGATCGCCACCGCGGACGAGGGCTACGCCGGCGTGCACGTGACCAAGCACGAGTTCGGACACAACCTCGGACTTTCCCATGCGGCCGCGGAGTGGTGCGGTCCTGCCTGTGACAGCTCGAAGTGGGGGGCTCAGAACTATCTGCAGCCCACCGGAACCTGGAGCATCGCCGAGCCGTTGACCTCCGACTACTCCACGAAGCTGGGCTGGTTCACCGACACCGACACACCACTGATCACCGGCCCCGGCACCTACCAGCTAACCTCGATCGACCAGGATTCCGGCGTACGCGCCCTGCGATTCCGCCCGGCAACCGGCACCGACATCTACGTCGAATACCGGCCCACCACGATATCGGCGCCCACCGCCCGTCCCGGCTGGGTCGGCGGACTGCAGGCCGACCGCATGTGGGGCAGCCAGTCCCTGCTGCTGGACGTGACTCCCGGCTGGGCCAAGAACGACGACGCGATGCAGCCGACCCTGACGGCCGGCAACACCTGGCGGGTACCCGGCACCGGCTACACGGTGCGACTCGCCTCCGCCGACGCCACCACCGCCGGCGTCGTGGTCACCGACGCCACGGCCGACACGCAGGCACCGGCCGCACCCGGCGACGTGACCATTCCCGGGTCGAGCAACGGCAGAACGGACACGCCGACCTTCACCGTGGGCTGGACCCCCGCCGCGTCCGCGGAAGCCGACACGGTGGTCGGATACCGGGTGACCGTGCGCAGCGCCACCGGGTCGCAGTGGGTGGTCAGTGCCCCCGCCGACAAGACCTCCGCCGAGGTCACCCTGCCGACCGCGCAGAACTGGTGGCCGACCGGGGCGATGACGATCACCGTGCAGGCTCTCGACGCCGCCGGTAACGCCAGCACCGGGGCCCGGCTCGACAGCGGCTACAAAGCCGATCCCAACCCGCCGGACATGCAGGCACCGGCCGCACCGACCGACGTGACCCTGCCCGACTCGGGCGGTGACTGGGTGGGCAGCTCGTTCACCGTCGGATGGACCCCGGCGGCGACCGCAGTCGACGACAAGGTGCTCGAATACCGGGTGGCAGCCACGACCGACTCCGGTGTCCAAGCGGTGAGCGGCGCCGCCGCCGACAACACCTCAGCGCCGGTGTACCTGCCGATCGGCTCGGGCGTCGAAGGACCGGTGACGATCACCGTGCAGGCGATCGACGCGGCCGGTAACGCCAGCACCGAGGCCACCGCAACGGCCGCCTACGACACCAAAGCGCCCGCCGCTGTGAACGTCACCCAGCCGGTCATGGAAGCCACCGTGCAAACCACCGCCTTGCAGATCACCTGGGACACCCCGGCCGAGACCGGCTCCGGGCTGGACCACTACCAGGTCGGGCTCAACTACCAGGTCGTGGCCGACAACGTTGCTGGCGGCACGAACTCCGTGACCCTGCCGCTCCCACCGGAAGGCGGAGGCAACTACGTCAACATGAGGGCCGTCGACAAGGCCGGCAACTACGGTGCCTGGGGTCCCAAGATCTGGTTCAACGTCGCCCGCGACATCACCGCGCCGACCAACGTGCGCATCACCCAACCGGCCGATGGCAGCACCGTGACCGGCACGACCTTCCAGGCCGCCTGGGACACCCCGACCGAAACCGGCTCCGGCCTGGACCACTACCGGATACTGATCGACGGAACCGTCTGGATCACCGACGTGCCCGCGGGCACGAACACCACCACGGTGACGACCCCGGCGGGGACCGGTAACCACACCCTCGCCGTCCAGGCCTTCGACAAGTCCGGCAACGCCAGTTCGGCGGCGGCAGCACAGATCACCTTCACCGTCGCCAGCGCGCCCGACACCACGGCGCCGACCACCGTGCACATCACCAGCCCGGCCAGCGGGAGCACCGTCACCACGGCCACCTATGAACTGGCCTGGGACATACCCACCGAGACCGGCTCCGGCCTCGACCACTACCAGGTCCTCATCGACAGCGTCGAGGTGAACAACAACGTGCCCGCCGGCACGAACACCCTGACACTGAACACCCCGACAACCGACGGTCAGCATTACGCCGAGATCCGCGCCTACGACAAGGCCGGCAACCGCAGCTCCGCCGCATCGTCGCGGACCTACTTCAACACCGCCACCGGTGCCGACACCACCGCGCCCAGCACCGTGCAGATCACCAGCCCGGCCAACGGCAGCACCGTGACCGGAGCCAGTATCCAGGTGACGTGGAACGCCGCCACCGACACCGGCTCCGGCCTCGACCACTACGAACTCGTCCTCGACGGTACGGCAGTGAAGACCGAACCCGCCCCATTGACGTCCACGAGCCTGGCCATGCCCTCCGTCGGTGAGCACACCCTGGGCATCCGGGCCTACGACAAGGCCGGCAACCGCAGCTCCGCCACGGCATCCCAGGTCACCTTCACCGTCGGCGCTGCGCCTGGCACCCCTGCGCCCTGGACGGTCGGAACCCGGTACGAGGTCGGAGACCTCGTCACCTACAACGGCACCACCTACCGCTGCCTGCAAGCACACACCGCACAGATCGACTGGGCACCAGCGACCACCGCAGCACTGTGGCAACCCGTCACCTGACCCCAGCGGCCAGGCAAGACGAAACGCGCTACCTCCCAGGCCCCGTCCACACAGCGACAGCCTGATCCCAGAAATCGAAAGCGTGGCCTGCGGCCGTCCGGCCGCAGGCCACGCTGCCCCACCCGCCGGCGGCCGGCGTCGCATCGGACAGAAGGCCCCGAGTCCACACCACCGTGGTCAGCCCCGCAGAAACCCGAGCATCCATCCTTGCCAAGCTGCTCGGTATCTCCCGCAGCACCCTCTACACCGCGATGTCCGAGCTGCAGGCCGCCAAGCGCGACCGCGGCGGGCTCGACAACGTCCTCGCTCAGCTGCCGCCGAACCCCGGCCCGGCCCCTGGCGGTCGACCAGTACAACCAGCTGCTCACCGGCCCTCACCAGGCGACTAACGGATCACCAAATCCCTAACGGTGGTTTTCGCTGGAAACTACGAGCACCCCTGGGAGGTGACGAGATGGCGGACAAACTTCGACGGCAGAAGCCCTCACCGGGACAAAGCTCGCTGGCACGAGGGACATACCTCGATGGCAAAGGACACGAAACTTGGGGATCGGCACGCACACTGACGCGCTGCCAGGGCGTGACGGCCGCAGCTCGTCGACGAGTGGCTCGGCGACCTGCGTTCGGTGCGCCAGCTGCGTCGCTCCACGATCCGCAGCTACGCCTCGGCGATGGCGGCGTTCTGCTCGTTCGTCACCGACCCCCGCTTACGGCTGGGCAACGCGCCAGCGCCGGTGACTGGACCAACTACGCATCCGGCATCAGCCGCCGAACCCTTCGACCCACGGAAACGGACAACGCATGACACCGACTATCGGTGAAGGCCCTCGGCTTCGGCGCACAGGATTCGCTGCGCGCCGTCGCTGAGCCAGAACGTTGTTCCAGCGTGGTCGACGATCCGCATCTTGGCGGCACCGCGAGGCAGGACGGGTTCGAGGACTTCGCCTGTCCCGAGATCGAACAGGCGCTGTCCGCCTTTCCCTTCACCGGTCGCGAACACCGGTGTGAGCAGCACGAAGCGCCCCGAGGAGGTGACCTTGCCGTTGATGGCGTGCTTACCCGGCAGGCGCTTCCATCCCGATTGTTGATAGAGCGGCTCGGTCACCGTCCCGTCCGGCGTGACACGGGCGACGGTGAAGAAGTCGGCCCCGTACTTGCGCACACTCGAGGCGTCCGAGCCTTCAACGCAGACCAGCACGCTGCCACTGTGGCCGACCGCATCACCGATAATGCAGCCGTCGACCGACACGTCGGAGCTCCTGTTCAGTTCGTCGTCGCCGAATCGGTCGACCGGAAACCCGTCCGGGCCGAGAGTCCCGACCCGCGTCCATGACGCGCTCGTCTCGCCGATGCGCAGGAACGCCAGGTATCGCGGGTTGCCGACCGCGATCGGCTCATCGAGCACGACCACATGCTCGCCCGCGAGTGCTCCTCGGCTCGCGTGGCCGAGCACCCGCGGCCGCTGCCCGTGTTCAGCGAAGCGACGCAGTACATCGTCGCCGGCGATCGGCAACTCACGCCACGACCGCAGATCGGTTCCGTACACCCGCAGCGTGCCGGCATCGGCGATCACGCCGAATGCGCCGTCGTCGAGCAACACCGGCGCCGGGGCGTCATAGGCGTCGAACGGGTCACCCAACTCGTCGAGCAGCACCGTCTGAACCACCTGATCGGCGATCGACACCAACGCGTACCGGGCACCGCCGCCCCACCACACGACGGCGTAGAACGCTCCGACACCGGATACCAGACACGACCCTGCCCGTATCGGACCGCCCACCTTGTCCGGCAGCCTGAACTCGGCCGTCTTCGCCAGTCTCACAAAGCACCCTCTCGATACGGCGGCCGAATACCGAGCTAGACCGATGTGAAGTTCCACCGGGCCGGCAACTCGCTGTCGCACAGAGCGCAGGTGAAGTCGCCGTCACGCACGACATTGCGCTCCCTGCAGGATGGGCAGCGACGGAAGACGACCTTGTCGGTGAAATCACCGGGATGCGCTATGCCGAGCCGGTCGAGCGATTCCCGCACGGCGGGCCAACAATCGGGATCCGGGCAATAACCGGTGGATTGGTTGGTCACCTGGAGTACACGCCACCCAGACGCATCCCGGACGAACATCATCTCACCCGCGGCGAGTACGTCGCGGCCGGCGGCGAGCGCAACATGTTCGCTGCGGCGCGGAGCCAGGTGGAGATCACCATCAAGCGTCACCACGAACGTGAGCGGCTCACCAAGGTCAGACCTTTCGAGCCCAGCGAGCCAGTCAGCCAGCAGGGTCGCAGAACGAACCGCGAACGCCGCCACCGTGACAGCCTCATCGCGGATCTCGGCCGGACCGACATACCTGAACCGCCTGATGTGCAACACCGCGTGACGGTATCCCCCGAACCTGTAGACGTCGACGTGAATACGACAGCATCCGCGCACCGGGACGGTCCAGAAGGCGTACCCGCCGCTCTGAAACCAGGCAGTGGCTGTCATCACGCCGCCCAGACCTGGACCCGCGTGACCCACGCCATCCTATGATCCGGGGCCGCTCTGCAACGTTCCGCCGGGCACGCACGTGTAGTCGCCATGATCAACACCGTCGAGCCCCGATCGGAAACGCCAGACCCCGTGCACCACGACCCACCATCATTCGACGAGGTCTACGCCGCCCACTTCGCCGACCTCACCGTGCAACTGTTCGCCTACTTCGGCGACCGACAGGAAGCACAAGACGTCGTCCAGGAAGCCTTCTGCCGGGCATACACCCGATGGAAAAACATCTCCGAGTACGACGACCCGGTCGCCTGGATCCGACGAGTCGCCTGGAACCTCGCGGTCAGCAGATGGCGACGAGCCCGAACCGCACTGCGCTTCCTCCGCCGGCAACCGACCGCCGAACCCGTCACCGACGGACCCACCCCGGAACGAGTCGCCCTGATCGCCGCCCTCGCCACCCTCCCACCGGCCCAACGCCGCGCCGTCGTCCTGCACTACCTCGCCGACCTGCCCACCACCGAAATCGCCATCCGCGAACGCGTCACCGAATCGACCGTCCGCTCCCACCTGCACCGCGGCCGCGCCGCACTGTCCGCCCAGCTCACCACCTCGAACTCGCACGGAGGTGCGTCATGACCACCGACCATCTCGAGGCACAATTCGCGGAACTACGAGCCGACACCCTGCCCACCGTCCGCCCACCCGGAACAGCAGCGGTACGCCAGACCATACGACGCCGCCGCACCGGCCGCGCCGTACTCTCCGCAGCAGCCGCCGTCCTCGTCATCGCCGCCGGAATCACCGCGACGACCGGCAACCGGTCCCCCGCTCCGCCCGCCACCACCACGACACCCTCCCCCGAACCGACTCCGACCCCCGCCTTCCAGCAGGCAGACATCGCCCGGCAGGCACTCAACGAATCACACCACGCAACCCCCGCCATCGACGTCGCCGAACAGGTCGTCAACAACTACCACCTCGACCACGGCAACTACCCCGGCGACCTGGTGCTCCGCGCCGCCTGCGCCGGAACCGGGGAATTCACGCTGACCGTCCACTCCCAGAAGAACCGCAAGGTGAACTGGAAACGAATCACCGAACTGCAAGTACCGTGCTCCGCCCAGCCCGAACCGGTGAGCATCCCCTTCACCATGGTCGAAGGAGCCGCCCTCCACCGCTTCCGGATAGACGGAGCCCCAAAATTCACCGACCGGCAGGCCGGATTCGCCTACCAGGTCACCAGCAAGAACGGCGAGCCGCTCAACGGCGACCGCAAACCCGCCGACACCTTCGACCTCAACCGCCGGCTGAACCTGGCCGGCCGCCACGTCGTCTTCGAAGCAATCACACGATCACTCGTGGACACCAGTGGGGAGCACACCCCACCATCCGTCCCAGCCGGCGAATACCTGCTCCTGACCAAATGCACCGGCAAACCCGACCTCGGACGACTCACGGTGGCCCAGGACCGGAAAGAAATCGTCACCGTGGACTCGCCCTGCACCGAACCGTCCGGAGAACAGATCGAAACCCCGGTGAGCTGGACCGGCGAACCAGCGAATCTCTTCCCCGGATTGGTCACCGAGGAAGGCCTGCTCCACTACGCCCTCGTCCGCAGATAGGCGCTGAACGCCACCGGCGGTCACGCCGGTGGCGTTCACACGCGTCAAACCCCGTCGAGCACCGGAATCAGCACCTGCTCCTCATGATCCAGATGCTTCTCCAGATCCAACGTCAGCGCATCCACCACCACGACCAGCGCCTCCCGCGACAACCCCGGATCCGCCAGCGCCGACCGCAACCGCTCCAACAGCCCGGCCACCACCTCATGCTCGTCCCGCAACCGCGCGATCGCCGGCCCCAACTCCGGCGACGCCTGCTCCAGCCCCGGAAACAACCCCTCGTCCTCACGCACGTGATGACCGTGCAGATTCGCACACAGCGTCAGACAGTTCACCCGCAACTGAGCACCCAGCACCGCACCCGAACCCGCCACCTCCGCCCGGATCACCGCCAGCTCCCGGCGAAACGCGTCATGCACCACCCGCAACGCCTCACCCGGCGACGACGCGTTGAACCCCGGCGGCCCCGGAATCGCCGCCAGCGCCACCACCGGCAGCTTGCGCCCCGACTGCCGCTCATAGTCGGCCCAGCCCCGCTCCTGCTCGACCGCACGAGCGAACACCTCGTCCCGCTCCGCACCGGACAGCACCGTCGCGGTCGCCCGGTAGGAGAACGCCCCGTCCTCGACGGTGACGACCGGATCGGCCAGCAGATTGTGCACCCACGCCGGGTGACGGGGCGATCCGCCCGCCGACCCGATGACCAGGATCCGCTCACCGTCGGGCAGATACCCCAGCGGTACGGTGTGCCGGCGCCCGCTGCGAGCCCCGGTCGTGGTCAGCAGAATCAGGCGGGCGCCCTCGAACATGCCGCCGACGCGGCCGTTGTTGCTCCGAAACTCATCGATGATCGCAGTGTTGAAATCGTTCGGCATTATCCGCTTTCAAGAGTCGTGACCTGCAGGAACCGTAGGTACACGACACAGCGGCGGAGCACGGGCGGCAACAGGCGACCGTGGCGGCCGCCCGGCGCTCACGCGTCAGCCGGGTGCCCCACTCGGTAATGGCCCAAGGCCGACCCGGCAGTCACGACGCCCACCCTAACCGATCCCTCGGGTTGTCGGCGAAGCCGTCCTTTGTGTTTTGGATCAGGTGCGGCTTGCCGCACTATTCCTAAGGCATCCTAGGATGCAACTGGTCTTGTCCCCATCCACGCCAGAGCCCGAAACTCGCGAGCGCAGCCAGTCGGTTGACGGCGTACCACGGCCTGGCCGTCTGTCCGTGTCAGTGACGTTCGCCCGTTGTCACTCGATCAGGTCCCAGGCGAGCTTCTTGCCACCGAACCACGCCCGTGTTTGCCTGCGCCAAGCGTGTGTACTGACCGAGCCGCAATCGGTCACCGTTCGAACAGGTCGTCCGGTTCGCTTACCCAGGCGGAGAAGACCGGCACCCCGTGCCACGGTCCGGGCTTGGCCGCACCGTTGATTTCGGACGTTTGTGAGGCTACGGCCGCCACGGCGTACGGATGGGCGAAGCGCAGCTCGGCCTCACGCGCGAGCAACGGGCCAAGTCCGCCGGCCTTGTAGGACGCCATGGTGGTCAGCGCGGCGGCCTCGAAACCGTACTGCCCGTACCGGGCCACCGCCGTCTGCCGCGCCTGATGTGCGAGGTCGTCGACACCGAGCAGGCCCGCGAGGACCTCCGCCGCGGCGGAGAAACCCGGTCCCGTCACGGACAGGTCGTGCGTGGAGTTCGCCGACCAGCAAGGCAGCACCGCGGAGTAGCGCTCGGTGGCGCCGTTTACCTCGGTCTCCCGGATGGTCCACAACGGCGTCTCACCGAGCGGCAATTTGTATAACGAGACCTGGCTTTTCGGCCGCCGGTCCGAGACACAGGCAGGAGCGATCTCGTACGCCGCGGCCAGCACCCGGGCGGGATCAACGCCGGGCGCCGCGGCCAGCACCCGGGCGGGATCAACGCCGGGCGCCGCGGCCACCGACACCACCTGAAGCTCGTCCCCGCCAGCCGCCTGGTCGTGGTACCGGTCGGGGTCCTCGGCGGGGACACCGGACGCCACGTGCACGATGATCTCACCGGCGTGTTCCGACCGGGCGATGAACATCCGATGGCCCTTCTGCGGTGTCCGCAGCACCTGGCTCAGCCGGGACGCCCACGGCGTGTCCCGGCCGAGATCCACCGCCGGGGGGAGGCCACATGGTGCTCCGCCCCGGTGGCCCGGTGAAGCCGCCCCGCGTACCGCCCCAGCGCCGAGGTCCACTCCATCGCCACATCCCTCCGTCGAATGTGGCTCCACCCTCGCAGGCGGGTTGAAGAGCCGCCCCGGCATGGTTCTTGGCACCTTCGCGGCCTTGCCCAGCCGCAAGACCAGACGTCAGAAGGCTTGACGCCGACCCGCAGAGCCGCAACGACTCACTCGATGGTGAGGTCGACGCTCGGGCTATCGCTCACCGAAACGCCGAACGGCGGCCCGCTGAACCAGTCGGGTCGCCGTTCGGGTGAATGCGATCAGAGCGGGCGGATGTTCTCCGCCTGCGGGCCCTTCTGGCCCTGGGTGATGTCGAACTCCACCCGCTGGTTCTCCTCGAGGCTACGGAAGCCGCTCGATGCGATGGCGGAGAAGTGGGCGAAGACGTCGGGGCCGCCGCCGTCCTGGGCGATGAAGCCGAAGCCCTTGTCGCTGTTGAACCACTTCACGGTGCCTGTAGTCATGTCTACTCCTTCGCAGGCTGGTGGAGACCACGGAATGCGGACTCCTACGCCGCCGCGTTGATCGCCCGCGTCGAACCGACACGACAAACGAAAAGCGCCTGGAGAGGGGTTTCAGATAACCCATCAGGCGCTGAAAACGTCTACGGAAATCAAAACTGCAACACCGGGGAGCCTAGCACAGAACGGACAACATGCTCGGCCTCCCTGTGCGGGCCCTTGCCCGCGCGGCATCCGCACGTTGTTCCGGGCGCGGCAGACGGTCCTTCTCGTGGTGGAGAAGGACCGTGCGGCGTTGGGGTCAGGCGGCGCCGCTCTGCTGGCGGCACTGGTGCTCGCGGTTATGCTGAAGGGCTTCTTCCAGCTGGTCTTCGAGGATGATGATCCGGCAGGCGGCTTCCAGGGCGGTGCCGTGGTCGACCATCTCCCGGGCTCGGGCTGCCAAGCGCAACTGGTAGCGGGAGTAGCGGCGGTGCCCGCCGGCGGACCGGAACGGGATGATCAGTTTCGCCTCGTCGAGGCGGCGCAGGAAGTCCTGCGAGGCGCCCACGATCTCGGCGGCGCGGCCCATGGTGTAGGCGGGGTAGTCGTCGTCGTTGAGCATGTCATCGGATTGGGCCATACATTCCTTCTTCATGAACGAGGGCCCCGGCGCGTGCTGCGCCGGGGCCCAGGGTTACGGGTTGAATACACCATCTACCGACAGGTTCGTCGGGTTTTCGTTTCCGCACCCTGCCGCTATCAGCAGGCGGTGCGAGGATCGCATAAGCGTGACCGGAGACCACCTCACATTCAAAGTGACAACGGTGTCCACCTCAGAACGGCAACTACGTCCTGACGGCGGGCGATCCAACGGCGTCAAACCCTCCCTTTCCTCTACTTTCCATACCTACGTGCTATCCGTCGATGTCGGAGCCCCACGCGACTTCATGGCCCCGCACATGTGCGGCGGATCCCTTGCTGCATCAAGCGGAGCCCTAGCCTGCACCGGCCCCCGCCTGCGGTTGCCCTGACCTGGAATTACGTCAAGGTCTTGTCGTGCACGTGCCGTGTTGCATGCGGTGATGTGGTCCCACCGCGGTAACCGAGCGAGCCACGAGACCTTCCGGGCCCTGCTTCGACGCTCGGCCTGTTACGTCAGCGTCTTTATCCGATCTCCGTCGTCAACGACGCTTACATTAGTCAGCCCCACCGAGAATGTCTAGTCTCCAGAGACCAGATTTTCTAGGCGGCTAATCGCGGCTTCCCACGCGAGACGCTGGGTCGTCATCTTCTCGTCGGCGCAGCCGGCTGACGATGGTGCGGCTTGCCGCACTCCCTCTAGCGCGTCCTAGGAAGATAGGCTGACGCCTGTCTCCTGGGCTTGTCGGCGCGATGAGCCGACGGCTAGGGCTTCCCCGGCATCAGCGGTGTCGACGCCATTCTCGACGCGGTCGGTAAACCGGTCCTGCCGTCCAGCCTCGACCGGCTCGCGCCGCACCCACGGGGACCTGGGCGCCGGTTCACCGGCACTGGCCCTTGAGGAGCATCGGAACGGAAAGTAGCGCTGGGGTGATCTTGGATGTGGCCCGGACGGGTGTACTGACGCCGGCGACGAGTAGTCGGCCAGCGCAACGCGGGGCCGGTGCGGGGCCGGAGGGATCTGCCCTTGCCCGCCACGCCACATCCGGAGGTTCCTCGGTCGATTCTGACGAGGGTCCGGGTGTGTGGCGCATTTTGTAGGTTCTGCTAGCTGATCTTGGGGTGCCGGTTAGCGTTTGCCGGTGGGTGCACGGTGATCTTCTCGGCGCCACACATTGTTGCGGCGCGGCCCTCTGCGGTGCAGAGAGTCCTGCGGGGCCGCGCCCGCCTCTTCTTCCCTGTGCGCGGCTGCCTCGCCTGGTGCTGGGCTGCGCCTGTCACCGAAAGTGGGCTTTCGTATGGTCAGCAGCGTGCGATGGCGGCTGTTGTCAGCCGCCGTGCTGGCGGTCGTCCTGGCCGTCGGGTACACCGGGGTCGCGGTGTCGCCGGCACACGCGGCGCAAACACCGATGATCCCGGCGACGGTCGTTCGGATCATCATCGATGACACCACCGGTACGCCGAAGTCCCAGACGCAGACGGCTCTGCAGCTCGGCTTTCTCACCGTCGTAGTGGACGACGACGAGATCGCTGCCCTGCCACCCGAGACGAAGATCAAGGTCACGGTGCCGGGTGCCTCAACGCCCGAGCAGGCTGTCAGGGTTTTGGAAGATGATCCTGGCGCGATCACCGAGTTCGTGGTGGTGGCGAAGCCGGGGCCGTCGATCGGGACGCACGGCGCCGTGGTGCACAACGTCACTCTGATCCCGTTCACTTGGGAAGGCGCGGGCCCGGTCGAGAACGAAGCGGTGTTCAAGGCCAACACTACCGAGGCGCTGAACAGATGGGCCGGCCTGAGCCGCGGGATGATCACGCCCGGGACCGTCACGCTGCTGGACACGGTCGTCACCGCGAAGCCGACGCCCTGCCACGCGGGCAACTACGCCAATGTCGTGAAGACCGCGCTCGGCCGGGGTCCGACCGATCCGACCGACCACTGGATCTATGCCCCGAGCGAGGACATGGGCTGCTGGTGGAACGGGATGGCGCTGAGCAAGAACGAGATCGCTATGGGAACCATGACGTTGCCTCCGCAGCCGATCGCGCATGAGCTTGGGCACAACTTCGGACTCGGCCACGCGGACACCGAACCGTGCACGCCCGGGTGCTCGCAGAGCACGTATGGCAACTCGACCCAGGTCATGGCTTCCGGGTTCGAGCCGCTGAACGCCGCACACGCCACGATCCTCGGCGCGTTCACCGACGCCGACACACCCCTGGTCACCGGCCCGGGCACGTACGCGGTCAAGGCGATCCACGAGGACTCCGGTGTGCGCGGTCTCCGGTTGCGTGCGGCGACCGGCAAGGACTACTTCGTCGAGTACACCCCCGCACCGGTGGAATCGCACTCGGACCCGTACTGGTGGGGCGGACTCCGGATCAACCGGAAGGACGCCACGACGGCCGTGCAACTGGACATGACCCCCGGCTGGGCGAAGAACCAGTGGGCGGTACAGCCGGCACTGCTGACCGGCAACACGTACACCGTGCCCGACACGGGTCTGACCGTGCATCTCGCTTCCGCCGACGGCACCACCGCCAACGTGATCGTCGCGGACGCCACGGCCGACACCCAGGCTCCGGCCGCGCCGGCCGACGTGGCCATTCCCGGGTCGAGCACCGGCAGAACGGACACCCCGACGTTCACGGTGGCGTGGACCCCGGCCGAGTCGGCGCAGGACGACGAGGTGGTCGGCTACCGGGTGACCGTGCGCAGCGAGACCGGCCCGCAGTGGGTGGCCAGCGCCCCCGCCGACGAGAGCTCGGCCTCGGTCACACTGCCGACCGCGCAGGGGTGGTGGCCGACCGGCCCGATGACGATCAGGGTGCAGGCCTTGGACGCGGCCGGGAACGCCAGTGACGAGGCCCGGCTCGACAGCGGCTACCAGGCCGACCCCAGCCCGGACGCGCAGGCACCGGCCCCGCCGACCGACGTGACCGTGCCGGGTTCGACCGGGACCTGGATCACCAAGTCGTTCCAGGTGACCTGGACCCCGGCGCCGAGCGCGCAGGACGACGACGTGATCGAATACCGGGCGACGGCCCGCACCGGCGACGGCGCCCAGGTCGGGGTCATCACCACCGGTGACCAGACCTCGACCGGCACGATGACCCTGCCGGTCAGCAGCGGCACCGAAGGACCGGTGACGATCGCCGTGCAGGCGGTCGACCCGGCCGGTAACGCCAGCACCGAGGCGACCCTCGAGCGCACCTACGACATGTCACCGCCCGGCGACGTGCAGATCACCTACCCGGTGTACGGCAACAAACCGCTGTTCACCGGCCCCGAGTACGAGGTGAAATGGCAGACCCCGCCCGAGGCCGGCTCCGGCCTGGACCACTACGAGGTCTACATCGACGGCAAAACGGCCAAAAACGACATTCCTGCCGACGCGAACTCGGTGATGATGCCGAACGACCTGCCCAGCGGGGAGCACTACGCCTCCGTCGTGGCCCACGACAAGGCCGGCAACAAGAGCTCCGCCACCAAGATCAAGGTGTGGTTCGACACCGTGCAGGACCCGAAGGCCGGCACCAACCGCGCCCTGAACCAGCCGGTCACCGTCTCCTCCATCCATTCGGACAGCTACGCCGGCGCGAAGGCGGTCGACGGCAACGCCGCCACCCGATGGGCCTCACTGAAGACCGACCCCACCTGGATCCAGATCGACCTCGGCAAGACCGTCTCCATCGGCCGGGTCATCCTGAACTGGGAGACCGCCTACGCCAAGGCCTACCAGCTGCAGACCTCCGACGACGGCAGCACCTGGACCGACATCCACAGCACCACCACCGGTGACGGCAAAATCGACGACATCGCCGACCTCAACGGCCGCGGCCGCTACGTACGCATGTACGGCACCGCCCGCGGCACCGGCTACGGGTACTCCCTGTGGGAGATGCAGGTCTACGCCAACCCGCAGGCCCCCGCCATGATCACTCCCGGCAGCGGGCAGACCGTGGACAGCAACGACGTGCGCCTGGGCTGGCTGCAGCCCGACGCGGACGCCGTCGCCTCCTACCGCCTCACGGTCGACGGCGACGAGGTCACACCCGGCCCGGCACCGGCCGACCGGGAATGGACGCTGAACCTGCCCGACGGCGAGCACACCATCCAACTGAGCGCCGTCAACCCGCTCGGATCCGCATCCACACCCGAGATCCCGATCACCGTGGCCGCGGTGCCGCTGCCGCCAGCCTGGGCAGCCGGGACCGAGTACGAGGTCGGCGACAAAGTCAGCTACGACGGCATCACCTACGAATGCCAGCAAGCACACACCGCGCAGCAAGGATGGGAACCACCGAACTCCCTCACACTCTGGAACCGCCTCTGAACAATCCGGCCCAGACAGCCCAGACCCGGGGCGGGACCACGGCCACGGCCGCGGACCCGCCCCGGCACACCGCAACTACGAAATCACCACGCATCCAAGCACCGGCCGACCGCGCCGCAGGCCAGCCCTGGCGGCCCGGCACCCCGCCGCCGACGCCACTGCCCGCCGACACCCCGGCGGCGGACATCCGGATCGGATACGCCCGGTGCAGCACCCTGACCCAGGAACTCCCGTCACAGCTGACGCGTTCGCCGCACACGGCATCCCCCGCGACAAGATCTTCGCCGAGAAGATCTCCACCCGGATGCGGGTCCGGCCGCAGTTCGAAGCGGCGCTCACCCTGGCCCGACAGATCAAGGCCCACGCCGCGCACTGCCGGGTCATCCTCACCGTCAAAGAGATGAAACGCCTCGGCCGCGACGCCGCCGCCCGCCACGGCAAACACGGCGGCCGGCCCCCGGTCATCACCGACGACATGCTGCACACCGTCCTACGCCGCCGCGCCGCCGGCGAGACCGTCGAACAGATCCAACCCGACCTGATCATCCCGACCGGCAAACGCAAAGGTCGCACCCCGAGCGTCGCCAGCATCTACCGAGCCTTGGCCGCGCACGAGAAAACCCAGGCGTACCCCGACGCCGTCGAACAGGCCCACGCCGAGCATGCACAGCACGCCGGCGACGACCTTCCACCGATCGTGCGCCCGCGGCCCGCCCGCGTGCTCGACCCGGTCGGCCCCGAGTTGGCCGCCAGAATCCAGGGCCGCCCCCTCGACCGGCTCACGCAACCGCTCGTCGTCCTCGCGCCGGGCCCGCATCGCCACCCAAGATCACCTTAAGCGCTACTTTCCGTTCCGATGCTCTTCAAGGGCCGCACTATGCTGCGACCATCAGTGGCCGCACCGCAGGGCACGTGGAGGCAAGCCATGGCTCCTGGCGAGACCGACATGCGACAGCGCGTGGACTGGATCTCCGCACCACCGGGCGACATCGCCGTGCTGCGCCCGGGCGGTGACGGGCAAGAGTCCACATGGCTCCTCGCCGACACCGCCGAGGGGATGCGATTCTTCGTCCCACGGGTGTGGACCCGGATCGACGCCGTCGTCCGGACGGAAGACGGACTCGGGCGCCGCCGGACCGGCCCCTGGCTGGTCTACCGAACTCCGGAGCGGGAGACCTGGGGCATCAGCCTCGCCCCGGGCCGGGCCGGGACGAGCAGCGTTCCACAGGGACACGTGCGCCCACCGCGGCGCCTCCGGCACGACCTCGACCGTGCCCGGTCGCTGCCGCCGGAGGAGCAGCTGACGGCCTGCGACCTGCACCGCCTATCCATCGCCGGAGACGTCACCTGGCACGTGCTCACCGGTGACCCGTTGCTCCTGCTGGTCCACCCGGCCGGCACCTCCACGGTGGCCGTCTGCTCCGGCAGGGCCCTCGTCCACTGGGATCCCACGCTCGTTCCCACCGACGCTCCCACCTCGTGGCCGCCGCCGGACGACCCGCCCCAACGGCACGCCATGAATGAGCTGCCCCAGACGTCCTGGCAGCAGGTCGAGGCGCCACGCGGCCTGGGCTGGATCCGCGGCCGTCCCACCGGACCGGGCACCGGTTTCCGCGGCGCCGTCCGGGACCTGGAGACCATCCACGACCACTGCACGGCCGATGAGCGGGGGCCCTCCTGGGCGTACCCGATGCCGCACTTCCACACCCGCGACGGCAGCGTCGTCGGCACACCGTCGGACGCCCGCCACGCCGATGAGCAGAACCTGCCGTGGCGCCGGTGGGAACGGGCCGCGCAGGAGTACGGGGCGAGGGCCGTCGAATACTGGACCAGCCACCCGTCGAGCAGCCACCTCTGACCGGGTCAGACCGCGTCCGCCCAGTCGACGACGACCTCGAACATCGGGGCGCGGCCGGCGAACATCGACTCCCAGTCGCGGGTGTCGTAGCCCCGGCCGCGCGGCTGCGACCACGCCGACGTCAGCATGCGGGGCGCCAGCCAGAAATACTTGGCCGCCCCGGTGACCATCACCGCCCGCCGCGCCTGCTGCGGCGACAGCACGCCGGACACTCCCCGCGCGTAGCCGTCCAGCACCGCCTCGAGAACCGCCGGCAGCCGCGACACGTCCACGAAACCGTCCCAGAACGTGTCCAGCGCCAGGTTCGCCGCATCCTCCCCCACGGCGCCGCATCCCGCGTACGCCCAATCGAAAAGCACCATCCGCGGACCGGAACCGATCAGATTCATCGGCCACACATCGTGATGGCAGAGGGTGCGCGGCAGCGCGTCCGCGGCCTCGAGCAGCTCGTGCCGCCGCTGCCACGACCGCCGCAGCCCGGCGCGCAGCGCGGGCGGCCAGGCGGCCAGCGCCGCCGGATGATCCCAGTCCAGGTCGTCGGCGACCGGCTGGGCGAGGGTGTAATCACGCAGCCAGTCGCGCGCCAGCCAGTCGATCGCCGGCGGCCTTGCCGCCCATCCGGCCTGCGCGACCCCGAGACGGTACGCGAACTCGCCCAGCTCACCCGCACTCCACCGGATCCCGGCCGAACCCGGAACGTCCTCCATGATCATGTCGATGCTGCCGTCGGCGTTCTCCACGATGTCGTACAGTTCGGGCGCGGCGATCCCGGCGGACGCGAACGCCGTGCCGGCCAGCCCCGTCCCGTACGCCAGCGGCTCACGACGCCAGTAGTTGAAGTGCCCCGGCTCGTCACTGGCCGCCAGATGCGCGGCCGCCCCGTCCCGCCGTGGCGTCACCACCTTGCGGATCCGCCCGTCCGCCAGCCGCCAGACGCCGCCGGTGACCTCGTTCGCCGTGCTGTGCCGCAGCAGTTCCATGCCCGGCATTCTGCCGAACGGCGAGCACGTTCACCGCCACCACGACGGCGATGCCGATCCACTCGTGCACGGCCAGCACCTGTCCGAGAAGGACCAGCCCGGCCAGCGCCGCGAACACCGGGTGCACGCTCATCACCACGCCGAAGTACCGCGCCGGGACGCGGCGCAACGCGATCAGGTCGGCGGCATACGGCACCACCGAACTCAGCACCCCGGCGCCGACCGCGAACAGCGACGCCGTACCGGTCAACCGTCCCTGCCCGACCAGCACGACCACGACCGGCAGATACATCAGCGCCGACACGCTGGTGGCCGCGGCCGGCGCCTGCAACCCCGGCAGCCGGGTCCCGAGCAGCCGGTTGAGCAGGATGTACGACGCCCAGCAGCACGCCGCCAGCACCCCGCAGCCGATGCCCGGCCAGTCGCTGCTCCCGGACGGCAGCACCAGCACGTACACCCCGATGCCGGCGCCGGCCGCGCACAGCAGGTCGAACCGGCTGCGGGAGCCGGCCAGCGCCACCGCCAGCGGCCCGAGGAACTCCAGCGTCACGGCCAGGCCCAGGCCGATCCGGTCGACGGCCGTGTACAGCGCCAGGTTCATGGTCGCGAACACCAGCCCGAGCAGCAGCGTCGGCCACCACTGCGCCCACGTGAACCGGCGCGGATCCGGGCGCGCCACCGGCAGCAGGACGGCCGCCGCCACGAACTGCCGTACCGCCACCACCCCGGCCGGGCCGATCGCGGCGAACGCGTGCGCGCCCACCGCCGCGCCGATCTGGTTGCTGGCCGCGCTGCCCGTCATGATCGCCAGCCCGCCCGCCGTCGTCGTCATACCCCGCAGTCTCGGTAACACCGGGCCGCGCCGGGAAATACGCTTCCCGGCAGATCTATACGCTGGGCGCATGGATCTGCACCTGCGTCACCTGCGGGCGCTCGTCGCGGTCGCCGACACCGGCACCTTCACCGACGCCGGCACCGAACTCGGCGTGTCCCAGGCCGCGGTGTCACGGGCCATCGCCTCCCTGGAGGAGGCGCTCGGCGTACCCGTGCTGGAAAGAACCACCCGCCGGGTCGCGCTGACCGCGACCGGAACCCAGGTCCTGGCCGGCGCCCGCCGCATCCTCGACGAGATCACCCACCTGCGGCGTCTCGCCGAGAGCCGGCGCACCGAACTGCGTATCGGATACGCATGGGCTGCTCTGGGCAAACACACCCGCCGCCTGCAACGCGCGTGGGCCACCGGCCATCCCGGCACTCCCCTGGTCTTCGTGCACACCAACACGCCCAGCGCGGGCCTGAGCGACGGCACCGCCGACATCGCGGTGATCCGCCGCCCCCTCGACGACCCGCGTTTCGCGACCGCCCTGATCGGCGCCGAGACCCGCTGCGCCGCGGTCGCCACCGACAACCCGCTCGCCCGGCGCCGCACCCTGCACCTGCGCGACCTGGCCCGCTATCCGGTCGCCATCGACGCCCGCACCGGAACCACCACCCTCGGCCTGTGGCATCCCGGCCCGCCACCGGCGACGATCCGCACCACACACGGCGTCGACGAGTGGCTCACGCTGATCGCCGCCGGCCAGGCCGTCGGCGTCACCTCCGAGGCCACCGCCAACCAGAACCCGCGCCCCGGCGTCGCCTACCGCACCCTGCGCCAGGCGCCCCGCATCGACGTCTGGCTCGCCTGGTGGCGCGACGACCCACCGGCCGGCCTCGACGACCTGGTCCGGCTCAGTCGCGCCGCTTACGCTTCCGGTCTTCCTTGAGGGGTACGCGCGGAGCGCGCCGTCCGCCGCAGCCGGTCCGCGGCGTCGCGCAGCGCGACGGCGATCGTTGCCGCGAACGCCTCCTCGGGTGGTGCCGCGGCGAACTGCTCCTGCAACGCGCCGGCCTCGGCTCTGGCCCGCGCCCGCACCTCGGGGTCGGGTGACGCCGAGCGGGCGGCGAGCGCGAGGGCCTCGCGCAGGGCGTCCGCCACCGCGGCCGGTGAACCGGCCAGCTGCTCCGGGTTCCTGCCGGTGCGAGCCGCGAGCCAGCTCACGCCGGGGCCGTGCCCGGCCATCACGCGCTCCCCAGACCGAGCAGGTCGCGCGGCGCGAGCGTGCCCGCCGCCACCGCCCGCAACTCTTCGGCCGTGGTCGGAGTGTGCCCCGCCTCCGGGTGTTCGGTCAGGGCCAGGCCGGTCGCGCAGGCCCACAGCTCTCCGCCGGTGCGGTAGGCGACCACGCCGGTGCCGGCCAGCGCGCGGTTGAGGGCGGCGGTCTCCTCGTCGTCCAGGGTGACCAGCCGGCCGGGCCGGAGCGCCGCCGCGGCGGCCAAGGCCTCGGCGTCGAGCGGGTTGCCGGTCAGGTCCAGGCTCTGCAGCTCCGGCAGGCCGAGTATGGGGCGCGGATCGCGCAAGCGGTCGCGGCGGAGCACCACCACCCGCAACCCCATGCCGTACGCCCAGGTCACGTCCGCGAGATCGGAGTTCTCCACGGTCAGCACCCGCAACGCGGTCAGGCCGGACAGCGGACGGTAGTCACCGGCCGCGCAACCGATCAGCGACAAGGTCTTCAGGCCCGTGTACGCCGCGAGGCCGTCGAGAGACCGGGCGTGCGACACGACCAGATCGCGTACCTCGCCCGGGGGTGTGCCCGCGTCCAGCATCCCGATCGCGACCAGCTCGGCGACCGCCCGCTCGATGTCCGTCATCCGGCACCGTCACTCTCAGTCGCGGCGTACGCCTCCGCGAAGTTCTCCTGGATGCGCAGCCAGTTCATCCGTTGTTGAAGCGCGAGCCGGCCGACGGTCAGCTCCCGGTCCTCGCCGCTCTCCAGCCGGAACAGCATCCCGACCGGCAGATCGAGCGCGGACGCCGGGATCGCCTCGATGCGGCCGTCCCAGACCCGGCCGGGAAGCTGGGACTGCAGGTGCCGGATGTAGCCCAACGGGCCGAGGCCGTTGTGCGCGGTGAACTCCGCGCGCAGCCAGTCGTGGAACGCCTCGGTGCCGATCGTACCGGTCATCTCGCTCGGGTCATCCAGTCGGCGGAACGCGCCGATGTGGCCTGACATCCGCACCGAGGTGACCGTACTGTCCTCGCTCCGGGTACCGCGCGCGGCCCGGCTCCGGCTGATGATCGGGGGGTGCAGCACGTACCGGGTGGGTGAGCGCAGGGTGTTCTGCGCGGTGATCCAGCGCAGCCCGTTGCGGATGTCGCCGGTGGACGCGGCGTTGATCGCCGTCTCGATCACGCGCGGGATGAAACCGGTCGTGATCCACTCGTGATGGGCCGGTTCGACGTTGCGGAACAGGCCCTTCACGTAGTTCTTGGTGGCCGCGCTCGCGTTCCAGACGGCCAGGAACTGCGACCAGGTGACGCCACCGGAGGTGCCGGGCGAGACCATCTGGCGCAGGAACGTCCCGATGCCCCCGGCGACCGTGATCGCGCTCTTGATCAGGGGGTTCACGGCGTCGCCGGGGATGCCCGAGAACGCACCCCACCGGCCGCCGGCGGTGATGAAGCTCATCGTCTGGATCTGCTCGCGCAGAGCCGCGTTCTCGTCCGGCTTCACCACGTCGAGGCCGTGCCGTTTCATGCGGGTGACCGCGTCGTCGCCGAGCGCCCGGATGAACTCGCTGCGTACGGTGTGCGCCGGGTCCGGCGAGTCGGTCTCGAACGCGTGGTTCCTGAACGTGCCCGACGCGGCGCTGCGCGGGTTCGACTGACTGCCGACCAGGAACCAGGGCAGCAGTTGCTGGTGGGTGCTGGACCGGCCGAGGTAGGAGGCGCCGCTCGCCTCGTCGAGCAGGGCCCGCGACCACAGCGACGTGGTGCCGTCCGGCACCAGCATCGGCCGGGTCACCGTGGACTCCCACTGGTCCTTGACGGTGGTCGCGTACGACGCGCCGTGCCCCTGGATGTTGGCCGCGATGTCGCGCAGGTACACGGCCGGGTCGCGCTCCTCGAACAGCTCGAAGACCGCGCGCAGCAGGCCGGCCAGCGACCGCTGCCGCCCTTCCAGGGAGTTGTCGTCCGGCGGCTCGGTGGCGTCGGTGGGGTTGCGGCCGGCCTGCTCGAACGCGGCGGCGAGCGCGTCGGCGTCGGCGTCCAGCGAGGTGAGCATCGCGTCCAGCTCGTCGAGTTCGGCCTCGGCGGCGGTACGGTCCTCGGCGCTCTCCATGCCGGACAGCTTGCCCCGCCATTCGCCGATCTTGTCGCGGATCGCGGTCGGCGCCGAGGCGACCATCAGGGTGGCGTCGTTGCCGGCCCGGTCGATCCAGGTGCGGTGGCTCTCGTGCGCGGCGCTGAACCGTACGGTGGTGCCGAGTTCGTCGTCGTCGTTGTGGCCGTCGCCCTCCTCCCCGCCGATGCCGAGGCGGCGTAGCAGGGCCCGGCCGCGTTCGGCGAGGAAGCCGATGACGCGGTCCAGCACCCGGTAGACCACGGTTTGCAGGCGGGTGATCACGTCGGCCACCTCGCCGGGCAGCCCGCCCAGGTGCAGCAGGCCGGCGAGGAAGTCGATGACCGGTGGGATCAGCGAGGCGAGGGCGCGTTCGACCGCCCGGGCGAGCCCGCCGATGTTGCCGGCGACGACGTCGGCCATCCCGGTCACGACCGCCTCGACGAACCGGAAGACGCGCGCGGCGTTGCGGAATATCCAGGCGCACACCTGGTAGATCAGGTCGATCGCCTGGGCGACGGCGCCGACCGGGTTGAGCATGCCGACGACCCGGACGACGACCTGCTGGATGAGGGTCTCGACGAGGTACTCGACGGCCGCCTCGAGGATCGTGTCGACGATGTTCTCCGGGGTGAGCTGCTCCTTGATCAGCTCGACCAGACCCTGTGGGCCCTTCTCGATCAGCACCGAGATGAGCTGCCAGGCCGCCTCGATGACCTCGACGGCGGTCGGGCCGATGTGCCGGATCAGGATCTCGCGTACCCGGGCCCAGGTGATGCCCATCAGCTGGAGAGCGAAGGTGAACAGCGAGCCGGCGGAGAAGTCGCGGGGCATCGGGATCCGCGTCTGGAGGCCCGAGAACAGCCAGTCCCAGAAGCCGTGCAGCACGTGCGTGCCGAAGTTGTCGAAGAACTGCTGGAAGCCCTGCCTGACGCCGGCCACCAGGTTGTTGATGAAGTTCTCCGGGTCGTCCGCGATGTCGGAGACGACCTGCTCGATCCGGGCGATCAGCGCCCAGAAGGCGGCCGGTGGGATGCCGACCAGCCGCAGCAGGCCGTTGATGATCGCGCGGACCGGGTCGTCGATGAACTCCTCGATCGCCGCGATCACCTGGCCGATCAGCCCGCCGGCCTCGTCCCGCCGCGCCTGTGCCTCGGCGTGCACCTCGTTGACCGCGGTGATCGCCCGCTGGGACACGTCCTTGACGAAGCTCGTCTGCGCGTCGGTGACCCGCCGGCTCAGGCCGTCGAGCATCCCGCCGAACCGGGCGCGCTCCTGCGCCGCCCACTCCGGGAACTCGGCCTCCATCTGCTGGAACGCCGTGTCGATCTCGGTACGGGCATGCCGGATCAGTGCCTGGGCCGCGGCGAGGACGCCGTTGACGTCGCTGGAGATGTCGAGGAGCAACTCGCCGACACCGTCGCCGAAGGCCCGCTCGGCCCGGTTGTACTCGTCGGTCACCCACTCGGGCAGGCCGGCCACGTAGTCACCGACCGCGACGATCGTGCCGATCACGCCCTCGTGACGCTCGCTGATCCAGCGTCCGACCCGGTCGAGCGAGTCGTGGAAGTCTTGCGAGAGCCGGGCCAGCCCGGCCTCCCAGCGCGCGATGGCCGTCCGGCTGAGCGGCTCGAGCAGCTGGTCGACCTGCCGCTGGGCGTCGTCGAAGATCTGCTGGGCGTGCCGCGACACCGACTCGCGGGTCTGTTCCTCGGTGCCGACCATCCCGGTCTGCCCGGCGTGGACCGCGGTGACGGTGCCGGACCGGGCGGCCCGCATCGCGGCGACGGCCTGGAGCTGGAGCTGCGCCATGTCGGCCTGCGCCGAGTCGATGGCCTGCTGCTGCTCGGCCTGAATCTGCTGCGGTGTGCGCTGCGCCACCTCGCCGAGCCCGGTCCGCGCGTCTCTGGCCTGCGCGAACGGCCCGTCCGGGATCTCCCGGGTCACCGGGGTGTCGATGCCGGAGTCGGTGATCCGCTGGTCGGCGGCGGCGACATCGGCGTCGAGCGAGGTGTTCTCCGGCGGGATCGGGTCGGGCGCGGCCGAGGCCGCGTCCACGCCCATGCCGGTCGATGTCGCGGCCGGCTGCGCGATCGGGGCCGGGGTCAGTGCCGGGGCGCCGGCCGGTGGCGTGGCCATCGCGTCGTACGCGCCGCTGACCTGGTCGACCTCGCCCTGGACCGAGCCG
Source organism: Actinoplanes flavus (assembly GCF_017592555.1). GTDB lineage: Bacteria > Actinomycetota > Actinomycetes > Mycobacteriales > Micromonosporaceae > Actinoplanes > Actinoplanes flavus. Next base: position 132,646 of record NZ_JAGFNS010000023.1, read on the forward strand.
GTGACGGTGGCGCCGGCGTCCTGCGCCGCACGCGTGGGATCGGTCTTGAGCAGCTCGTCCTCGTCCTCGGGGCGGTTCTCGCGGATCGCGGTGCGGATGCGGTCGACCAGTGCGACGATCTCCGGGCTGGGCGCCGGGCGCTCCCCCAGTTCGGCGGCGAGTTCCTGGTGAGCCCGCGCGGCGGTCTCGGCGGCCGGCTCGGTGACGGCGCCGCGCGAGTCGGTGACGTCGGCGTCGGCTGACGGCAGGTCGCCGGCCGAGCGGGCGGCACCGCCGGCACCGGTCCGGACGCCGCCACCGCGCGCCGCGGCGGCGGGGGTCAGGTCGCTCGGCGGCTCCGGCATGATCAGCTCGACCGGTGGGTGCGTCCTGGCGGGAGCCTCCGCGGCGGCGAGGGCCACGTCCGGAGCCGGCGTGATCGTCTCCGGAGCCGGCGCGGCTGGTTCCTCCGCCGGCTCCTGCGCGGCCGGGGCGGGAACCGGCTCGGCCGCGGGCTGAGGTGCGGGCTCCGGCAGGCTCGGTGCCGGCGCCCCGGAAGCCGGCGCCGAGGCCGGGGACGGCGCAGGCGGTCGCGGCACGACGGGCTCGCCCGTCACCGCGCCCACGAGACCGGCGAGGGCCGCCCGGACCGCGGCGTCGAGCACGCGGAGGGTGTCCGGGCTGTCGACGCCGTAGATGCCCGGTGCGAAGAACAGGTCGTCGTCCGTCACGAACGCCGGGGCGCCGGCCAGTGGGACTCCCGCGTGCACGCGCAGCCGCGACGTGTCCACGTTCAGCAGTCCCCGGTAGACCTCGGCGAGGCGCGGGCTGAGCGGCTCACCGTCGGGAACCGCACCGGCCGGCAGGTGGATGTCGACACGCGGGCCGTCCCGCCGCGCGTGCGTCCCCTCGCGCGGAATCCACGTGACGTCGCCGGGCAGGGACCGCAGGTCCATCGCGACGGCCGTGCCGCGCAGGGTGATCGCCGGCCCGGTGAGCGCGGCCCGGGGGCTCCAGCCCTCGACCCGCCAGCTGACCGTGCCGAGGTCGAGGCCGAGCAACCGCACCCGGGCGCGCATCTCGACGGTGCCGTCCAGCGAGCCGTCCTGGCGGAAGCCGGCCCGGCCGGTGAGGTCCGCGAACGGTACCCGGCCGCTGAGCACGACCTGGCCGCCGGTCAGGCCCCACTCGCCCTGGACCGCCCGCAGGCCACCGGCGGTGACATCGGCGAGATCCACCACCGTCGCCCGCGCCGATGGGCGCGGCACGCTGGTCAGCAATCGTTGCGCGTCGGCGGCGCTGCGGGTGGCCGGCGCCGGCTCCGGACCGGCCCGGACGGCGGCGGTCACCGGGGCACCGTCCGGCCGGCCTTCTCGTACTGCCGGCGGATCCCGGTCAGCAGGTGCTCCTGGGTGACGACCCGGCCGTCGGCGGCGGCGAGGTAGGCGGCGTCCAGGGTGGCGTCGCGAATCTGGGCGCCGGTCAACGGATAGCGCTGCGCCAGTTCGGCCAGGTCGGCGCCGCTGTCCATCGGCAGAGCGGACGGGGCCACGGCGGCCCAGAGCCGTTGCCGTTCACCCGGTCCGGGCTCGGGGAACTCGACCACCACGTGGATGCGGCGCAGGAAGGCCGTGTCGATGTTGGCGATCAGGTTGGTGGTCAGGACCACGATCCCGGTGTGCTGCTCCACCCGGGACAGCAGATACGAGACCTCCTGGTTGGCGTAGCGGTCGTGGGCGTCACCGACCTCGGTGCGTACGCCGAAGATCGCGTCGGCCTCGTCGAACACCAGGATGCACCGCTCCCGCGCGGCCCGGTCGAAGACCTTGGCGAGCGCCTTCTCGGTCTCCCCGATGTACTTGGAGACCAGGGCGGACAGATCGATCAGGTACGCGGGCAGCCCGACCGACGCCGCCAGCACCGCCGCGGTCATCGTCTTGCCGGTGCCGGGCGGACCGTGCAGCAGCGCGATCAGCCCGGCCGCGTTGTCGTGGTGCGCCCCGAAGCCCCACTCGTCGACCACGGTGCCGTGGTGCCGGATCCGTGACTGCAGCTCGTCGATCCGGGTCCGGGCCGCCGCCGGGAGCACCACGCCGGACAGCGTGTGCACGGTCTGCAACCGGCGGGCCGGGAAGTCGGCCGAGGCGGCCGGTTCCTGCGGCGGCAGGCCCAGAAGCCAGGTGACCAGCGCCGGATTCGGCCGCAGGGTGCCGGACAGGTCGTCGGGCGGATCGAGGGTGAGCATGCCGGTGGCGCGCAGCTTGCCGTGCGCGGAGAGCATCACGGTCGCGTCGAGCCGGCCGCGGAACGACCGGGCCGCGATCGTCCGCGCCACCTCGCCGGTCAGCGCCGTCACCCCGGGCCGGTCGGTCAGCGCGCCGTAGAGTGCGGTGAACCGCTCGTCGACGTACGGCGCGACGGCGGCCAGCAGCACGACGGTCTCGGCGGCGGTGAGGTCGGCGGTCGTGGCGATCTCGGCGAGCGGCCCGGCCCCGTCGAAGCGGGACCGGTCGGGCAGCCCCTCGCCCGCGTCCTCGATGCCGAGCGGGCGGGTGGCCACGGCGTCCCCTCGTTCCTCGATGCGTACCCGGACCAGCGCTTCGAGCATCTCCAGGGCGGCGCGCAACTCGCGGACCGGCCGGGGCGCCGCCGTCACGGCCGGAACCTCACCGACAGCGGCCGCGACCAGGGCAGCCGCAGCAGCCCGACCGGATAGGGCAGGCGCGGGAACACCACGTCGAGCGGGTGGGTGGCGGCGAGCAGCGACACCGGGTCGCGGTCGGTGTCGACCAGGCCGCGCCGGGCGATCCAGGCGCCGCGGATGAACGCCGGGGTGGAGCGCTCGAAGCCGGGGATCAGCGCGGTGAACGAGGTGAGCACGCCGAGCGCGGACCGCGCCACCTCGGGAGCGTGGGGCAGTGGGTGCCGCCGGCGCGGACCGGCGGAGATCGGGGCGGGCCGGCCGGCGAGCAGTCGTACCAGCGGGTCGTCGGCGAGGGTGGGATCGTCCGGGTCGACGACGGCCGCGAGCGCCGCCTCGCGGACGTCGAGCGGGTCCAGGTCGGGGTGCAGCTCCTCGGCGCGCCGGCAGTGCTCGGCAAGCCACGGGTAGAGCAGCACGACGCCGGCCGCCCGGGTCACGGTGGCCAGGTCGACCACGGTGGCGTGCGGGGCGACGAGACCGGCCAGGCCGGCGAGGGCGGCGAGCACCTCGCCCTCGCGCCGGGGCCGGTCACCGGGCGTGGGAGCAGAGGTGGGCTCGGCGTCAAGGGGCGCCGCCGGCGTGGGCGCCGGTGGATGGCCGCCGCCTGCCGGCTGGCCGCCGCCGGCAGCTGGGGGCCGGTCCGGGTCGGGCGGCACGCCGAGAGCGCGACCCAGCCCGGTCATCAGCTTCGCCCATTCCGGTGGATCGGCCAGGGCCGCGACGGCCCGCGCGGACGCGGCGTCGGCCAAGGTCAGCAGGACCCGCGGCAGCGCAGCGGGCTCGCGGTGACCGCCGGCCCCACCGGCAGCGGCGGTGGCGAGCCAGACTCGGGCCGCGGCGAGCACCGCCGGCGCCCCGGTTCCCGGCAGCGGCGCGTCGCCGGTGACCGGTGTGGCCGGCGTGACCGGGCGGCGGATCCGGCCGCCGCACGCGGCCAGCACGCGGGCCCGGATGGCGTCGGCCCACAGCACCGCCAGCGTCTCGTCGTCGCAACCGTCGACGTCGGCCGTGAGCCGCACCTCGACCCGGTCGAGGACGACGTCGCCCACATCGGCCAGGGCGCGGTCCAGCGCGGCGGGGAGCATCCGGGCCGCCACTCGCGCCAGCCGGCCCGCGTGCGGGCCGCGGATCCGCAGGATGCCGACGGCGACGTCGGTCATCCCAGCAGCCCGGACAGCTGCCGCAACTGCGCGTCGAGCCGTTCGCCGAATTCGGCGCCGGCCCCGGAGACCTTGACCATCTCGCTCACCGTGCCCAGCAGTTCGAGCGTCGCGGCGCTGATGACCTGCGGGTTGTCGGTGGCGATCGCGGCCGAGAGCCGGGCCTGCGAGCGCTCGGCCGCGGCCGTACGCTCACGCAGGTCCCTGTTGGTGGCGCTGAGCTGCCGCATGGCGACGATGGTGGCCTCGGTGAAATCGGCGATGCCCTTGCCGACGGTGGCGCTGACGCCGGCGATGGACTTCCCGCCGACCTGGATCTTCTCCAGGAGCTGCACCTTGGCCTCCACGCTGGCGATGCGCTCCGCGTGCTTGGAGACCTCGTTGACCTTCGACTCGACCCCGGAGATCCGCTCGCCGTGCTTGGACACCTCCTTGACCGTGGATTCGACGCCGGCTATCCGCTCGCCGTGGCCGGCCACCTCGCCGAGCCGGGACTCCATCGTGGCGATGCGCTCACCGTGCCCGCTGAACTCGTCGTACTTCGATTCGACGGTGCCGATCCGGGCGCCGAAGCCGCCCTGATCGAAGGCGCCGCCCTTGTACGCGTTGAAGTCCGTACGCAGTTGGCCGAGGTTGGTCCCGAGGCCGTCGAGGCCGGTCTGCAGGGTGGCGAAGCGGGTCTCCACGGTGTTGCCGATGGCGCGCAGCTCGTTCGCGGCCGCCTTCGCCTCGGCGACGGCGCCGAGGGCCGCGGGCAGCGCGGATCCGACGTCGCGGGTGTTGCGTACCGCCGCCACCCGCCCGGTGGCCACCACCGTCCCGGCGGAGTTCACGGTGAGCACGAGCGTGTCCGAGGGGCTGAAGCCACCCGCCGGCAGGTAGCCGGCGATCCGGCCCTCCTCACCGGTGTTGATGATCTTGATGTCGGCGACCCCGCGCCTGCTCTCGATCTCGGTGACGAGCAGACCCTTGACCGCGTCGCCCGGATAGCCCACGTACCCGCTGACACCGATGACGCCGTCGGCGAAATGGTTCCACCCCTCGGTGTCGTACACGACCCAGGGTGTGTCCCAGTGGGTGTCCGGCGGATTCCAGACCGGTGCCAGCGGGTCGTCGATGAACACGTTGCGCCAGCGGTCGGGGATCTCCCGCGGCGGCATGTAGACGTGTATGCATTTCCCGCCGATGAGGATCGAGCCCTCGGGACAGAACCTCACCGGCGGCAGCGTGCCACCGCCGGAGGGCGGCGGCTCCGGCGGCGCGTACCCGGCCAGCAGGGCCTCGAGTTCCGAGCGGTACCGGCCGGCGGGGTCGGTACAGGTGCCGCCCAGGAACGCCTCGGTCAGCCCGCGCGGCGGCTCCCAGGCGTGCCGGTACCGGCAGTCGAACACCCAGTCGCCGCCGACCTGGCTCAGCCAGCCGAGGACGACGCCGGGGCTGGTGGTGCGGTCGCCGGAGAGCCGCAGCAGGGCCTCGACCCGCAGCAGGTCGAGCGTCGCGAAGAGCACCATGTTGAGCCAGCCGGCCTTGTAGCCCTTGGCGCCCGCCAGGTCGGCGGAGGCGATGGAGGTGGCCTGCAACCTGGCGATGAGCGCGGTGGCGACCAGCGGGCTGGCGCCGTTGGTAAGCCGGGTCGCGATCGCATCGCGCAGGGTGTTGTACGAGTTGACCGGCGTCGAGTCCAGGTTGAGCGCGAGGGGTTGCACGCTGAGCAGCGGGTCGGCCGGGAAGTCCATCCGGGTGCCGGACACCCGCCCGGCGACGGTACGCAGGACGACGCCCCGGATGTGCAGCTCGGCGTGATCGGCGCAGCCCGCCTCACCGCAGTCGGGGACCGGCTCGACGGTGTCGCTGGCCTCCAGCACGACGCTGAAGCCGCCCGGGGCGGTCGAGATGAAGTCGTACGAGGGCGTCATGGCCGCCGGGGGCAGCGGGACGGACCCGGCCGCCGGCATCGGCAGCGGCTCACCGGTCTGGTCGATCGCGAGACCGGGCTGGATCGTCAGCGCCGATCCCGAGACGACACCGCCGAGGCCGACGTTGACGCCGAAGCCGACCGTACGTCCGACGAGCCGGTCCCGGTGGTGTTCGTGCGCCCGCAGCAGGTTCAGGTCGGCCGCGGTCAGGGTCTGGCCGCTCGCGAAGACGGGGTACTGGTTGTCGGACATGCCTACTCTCCCGGCGTGTCGGTGGGCAGGAGGCCGACATCGAGCCGGTCGATCGGGCGGCCCTCGTCGATGCACTCGTAGATGTGGATGCCGTTGGCGTGGCTGACGGTGGACTTCACGGAGCAGAGCAGCCCGTTGAGCTCCCTCTGGAAGCCCGCGACGGCCGCCGCGTACGCGGTGACCTGCGGTCCGGTCGGGTTGTCCGGCAAAGTCGGCGGGGTGGCGAACACCACGCTCGCGAACAGATCCGGGTCGATGAAGCAGACCCGGATGTCCACGTGCGCCGGCGCGTACCGGTTGACGAAGTCGACGGCCTCCTCGCGCCGGCCCCACGACGCGAAATCGGTGCTGCCGGGCACGAACAGCGTCGCCGTGTACGGTCGGGCGGTGATCCCGGCGCCCGGGGCCTTGTAGTGCTCCAGCAGGTAGGGCAGCCCGGGCGTGGACACCCCGAAGTAGAGCGTGAACCAGCTGAGGAAGCCGCGCGGCGTGCCCCGACGCCGCCACAACCGGGCGGACCGGGCCAGGAACTCGCGGCGCCGGGTCAGGCCGGCCTCATCCCGGCCCCAGCTGGCCGGAAACGTGAAGCTCGCCCACGCCGCCACCTGGTCGTAGGTGTCGAGGTACGCGGCCAGCAGCGCATCGGCGCCGGCGTCGTACGGCAGGCCGGCCGGCCAGCGGAGCACGGCGTCCGGCCCGAACGTCAGCGGCAGGTCCTCCAACCGTTCGACGATCGCGTGGTTGAGCTCGTCGGCCAGCCCCAGATAGGCGTCCACCTGCGCGAACGACGCCGCGTCCTCCTGGTACACGGCGGGCAGCTGCGCCGCGAGCCGCGTGTAGTCCGGGCTACGCATCGCCACACCTCCCGGTCAGCGCGAGCCGTACGGTCAGGCAGTCGGCCTTCGCGAGTACCGGGACGGCGTTGGGTGGGATCGGCAGACTGCCGGCGGACTGCGGCAGGAACGACGGGTCCCCCTGGACCTTCATGGCCAGCCGCTCCACTCCCCACACGCCCGGGCCGCCGGCCATCGCGTCGACCACCTCGGTGAACCGGATCGGTTCGCCGGGGCTCCAGCCGCCGGCCGGCTGGTCGCGGCGCGGCCAGGGGCCGTCCACGACCGGCTCGGCGGCCGGCGGGCCGGGCTCCGGCTCGCCGCGGGCGAACAGCGCGGCGATCCGGCCCCGTACGTCGGCGACCACCGCGGCCCGGTCGATGCCGACCGGGCCGACCAGGGTGGCCTGCACCAGGATCGGCACGGGGGCGAGCAGGCTCGCACCCACCTCGTCACCGATGACCCGGCGCGGCGCGAGGTCGTCGACGTCCTCGCGCCAGTCCGGGAACGGCGCGACCGCCTCCGGGCCGATCGCCGCGGTGAGCACGGCACGCAGGAAACCGTCCGGGTCGCCGGTGCCCGTGATCCGCTCGACGACCAGCGTCACAGCCGGCGCGTCCGGGTCGGCGGCTATCTGCGGCGTGGTGCCGGTGGGCAGCCCGTTCCAGGCGACGCCCGGCAGGCGGCCCGGCACCGCCCAGGCCCGGCCGACGCCGGGATGCGCACGGGCCCGCCGGGCGTAGTCGTCGGCCGTCACCGGCTCGCTGGTCAGCGCCTGAATCGGATGCGGCGGCCAGATCAGCGACCGGCCCGCGGCGTCCTCGAGATGTTCGGGCAGCATGCCCGGCGGCTGCTCGGCCGCCGCCATCGCCAGGTCGGCCTCGGTGGCGTCGAGGTCGGCGGCGGTGAGCGCGGCGCGGATGGCCGGTGCGGTCGTCGCCGTGGCCGCACGTACCTCGTCGAGCCGGGCGACCAGCGTCTCGCGCGACAGCCGCCGGCGCTCGCGCCGCACCACCGCGGCGATCTCCTCGGGCCACAGCGGCAGCGTGAAGCGCAGCGTCGCGGCGGCCCGCGCGTCCCGGGCCGCGACGGCGTCCCCAGCAGCGCGCTCGGCGGCGACGGCCGCGGCGACGAGGTGCGCTTGTTCCTGGGCGATCTGCCGGACCAGCCGTCCCCGCAGCAGCGTGACCACGACCGGCCGCTGCGGCGCGGTGAACACGCCGGCCCACGGCGGCTTGGACAGCAGCGCCACCGCGTCCGCCTGCGAGGCTTCGGCCCGGACCAGCGACTCCAGCGTGCTCGCCGAGCCCGGCGCGGCCGCCGCGAACGCACCGGCGATCGCGGTGAGCGAGCCGGCCGGGATCGTGCCGTGCCAGTGCCGGTCGGTGTCGGATGCGAAGCAGCGGGCCTCCAGCGGCCAGGCCTCCATGCGCCGCTCCGCCACCCGGTAGTGCAGGTCGGCCAGCCCGAACGCGGCCGCCTCGGCGAGCGTGACGCCGGGGTCGACCGGGTTGTGGTCGGTCCAGGACGGGGGCGTCTCGGCGCCGAGGTGGGCCATGACCCGGGCCCGGATCGTCTCCCAGTCGGCGTCCGGCGGCTCCGGCACGAACGCCGTGAGCGGCGCCGCCGGTGGGATGGTCATAGCTGCTCCACACAGGTGAGGCGGTGCGAGGCGGACGAGCAGTACAGGCCGCGGCAGGCGTCGACCTCGATGACCTCGACCGGCGTCCCGCCCACGTCGCGCAGCTCGAACGAGGTCACCACGTCGAGGTCGGGTTGCCGTTCGAGGAACGCCACGAGGGCCGAGGCGTACAGCGAGCGGCCCCAACGGGCCGCCGCGCCGCCGGACGGGTGCAGGACGGCTTCGAGCGCGGCGGCGATCGCCTCCTTGCCGGCCAGGGCGGCGACGCCCCGGCGCAGCAGCACGGTGGCGACCACCGTGGCGGGGGCGTACAGCGGGCAGAGGACCGCGACCCGGGCGCCCATCGGCCGGGTCGGGCCGGCCGCCTCGACGATGCGCTCGACGAGGCTGACCGAGGGACGCGGCGCCGGGTCGTCGGGACGGTCGGGCACGACCACCAGGCCGACCCGGCCGGGTTCGCGGTCGCCGGCCTGGTTGGTGTGCGGCAGGCAGCGCACCGCCGCGACCTCGGGGAAGGTCAGCGCCACCAACTGCTCGTAGTCCCACGGGGTCAGGGACCGGTCGCGGTGCCGGGCCCGGGCCGACGCGCGCGCCCGGTACGCCGGATTGGACTCGGGGCCGCGGCCGCGTACCGAGGCGAGGTTGGTTACCTTCTTGACGCCCCGGACCGGGGTGAGCGTGCCCTTGATGGCGCCGGGCGGCAGCGCCGTGGCGGAGGTCGGGTCGAGGGCCGGGTCGGCCGTGCCGGAGACGAACTCGGCCAGCACCGCGTCGACGACGACGCCGCGCAGGTCGCCGAGGCGGTCCGGCGCCGACGTGACCAGGCGGATCCATCGGCCGGTGGCGGCACCCACGTCGGCGCAGCCGGCCGGCCAGCCCAGCGGCGCGACGAACCGTAGCAGGCCGGCCTCGCGCAGCTGGCGCGACCCGTCCGCCACGGCCAGCTCGGACCAGGAGGTGCCGTCCCACCACTCCCAGCGGGCGTCGACCGGTTCGGTGGCGCCACACGGCGCGGCCGAGTCGACGTCGAGGTGCAGCGAGACGCTGGAACCCAGCGCCGGGTCGGACAGGTCGAGGCCGATCGCCACCATGCCCGGTGCGCCCCGGTCCGACACCGCCCGCCGGAACGGCCGGAACGTGCCGCTGCCGGCCTGCACCGCGTGCCGCCAGCCGCTGGTCGACTCGACCCGGGTGGCCGGCAGCGGGGACGTGGTGTAGCTGATCGTGATGGCGGACGCGATCGGCGGTACCGGCGGCGTCGGCATCACCGGTTTCACCGGGCCACCGGCGATCGCCTTGGTGGCGAAGTCGGCGACGCCGGCCTGGTACGCGGTCCAGCCGAAGTCGCCCTGGTGGAGGAAGGCGCGGACGAAGTGGCCCGGCTGCCCGCCGACGGTGAACCGCTCCGAGCCGACCTCGCCGCCGACGGTCGCGGTGACCGAGCCGAACCGGTCCATGCCGGGCCCGAAGCCGGACCAGTGCCCGTCGACCCGCCGCTGCCAGCGGACCGACGGGGCGCCCGGCTCGGCGAGCACGGCGCCGATCCGTTCGAGCTCGTCACGGATGGTCGAGTAGGCGCCACCGAGTTTCAGCTTGGCCGAGGAGATCTGGCTCGTCAGGTAGGTCGCGGTCGACGCCGGGATGCCGCTGCCGCCCGCGGACGAGGCCAGCAGCCCGTCGCCGGCCTGCATGGTGACGGCGATGGTCAGGCCCGCCAGCGCCTTGCCGAACGCCTCGTCGGAGCGCAGGTAGAACGCGTCGCCCCGCTTGGCGACCGCACCGAACGGCTGGAATTCCTTGGTGAGGTCGACGGCGCCGTCGTTGTAGAAGGCGGCCTGCGGCACGTATGCGCTGCGGCCGGTGACCTCCACCGTGACCGCGGTGAACCCGAACTCCTCCGGGACCGCCAGCATCGGCGGGATGACGCACTCGATCCACGGCGTGCCGTCGTCCAGGGCCCCGCAGCCGCCGGTCAGCGTGACGGAGACGGTGTCACCGGCGACCGCCGCGCCGGTGGTCGGGCTGGTGGTGCCGTCCGTCCGCGAGTAGCGCCAGACCGCGCCGGTCAGCCCGCTCACGCCGGTGGCGCCGGCGAAGGAGAGCCGGGTGGTGAGGGTGCCGCCGGCGAACGCCAGAGCCGGCGAGGAGATCCGCAGCACGTGCGGCGCGTCCGGCCCTTGCGGCACGGCCAGCGGGAACGGCGGGGCGGATGCCGCGACACCGGGCAGGCCGGTCGCGGGGCCGCCGGGGGCGAGCGAGCGCACCCCGGCGAGGCTCGCGCCGTGGGCGGTCAGCGGGTCGACGGTCGCGTACCGCCGTTCCTTGCCGAACGCGTCCTTGCCGCCGCGCAGCAGGGTGCCGCGGGGCACCACGGCGGGCACCAGCTTGGGGTCGACGGTGACGTGCGCGACCACCCGGTCGGGCAGCGCCGGCAGACGCCGGATCCGCAGGATCGCCGCCAGCCACTCCCTGTGCAGGCGGTCCGGCAGCGTCGCGGCGTGCGCGTCGAGCTGGGCGTACTCGGCGGCCAGGGCGCGCAGCAGGGCGCGGTCCGGCTGCCGCGGTGCGGACAGCATGTCGGCGCCGTCGGGGCCGGCCTCGAAGAGGGCGTCGTACCAGGTGTCCTGGTCCCGCGCGGCGAACCGGGCCGCCACGGCAAGAGCCGCGACGACCTGCCCGGGGGTTCGGATCATGCCGCACCCGCCAGGTAGAACGGAATCACCAGGCTGTTCGGGCGGCGGTGCCGGTCGATCCGGTAGTCGATGGTGACGTCGACCCGGTCGTCGGCGTCACCGGCCGGCACCGCGACGACCGCGTCCACGATGACCCTCGGCTCGCCGAGCACCAGCGCCCGGCGTACGTCGTCGGCCAGCCGGTGGCAGGCGTCGGCGGTGCTGGGCTCGAACACGTGCCGGTCGACGCCGGCGCCGAGGCCCGGGCGCATCGCCCGGCTGCCGAGCAGGGTGCGCAGCAGGATCACCATCGCCTCCTCGACGTGCTCGGCGCCGTCGTTCAGCACGACCGTCACGGCGCCGTCCGGGTCGGGGGCCCACCGCGGCGGGAACGCCCAGCCCCGGCCGACCTGCGGGTAGTCGCCGGCGGTCATCCGATCACCACCGTGGGGCTGCCGACCGCGACCGAGGCGCCGCAGCCGCACGAGTCGCCGGCGCGCAGCGCGGGCCGGCCCTGGATCAGCACCGTGGCGGAGCCGGCCACGAACGGTGACACGGGCAGGTGCGGCGGCGGTGGGATGGCGCACGTGTGCATGTCCCCCGCCACCGCGGCCGGCATCCCGGCGATGAGCACGGTGGCGACGCCGGGCCCGACGACGATCCCGCCGTGCACGGTGGTGTCCCCCACCCGGGCGGCTGCCGGCATTGCGCCTCCTAATTGATGGTGACGAGCGATCCCTTGAGCACCAGGGACCCGCTCGCCTGGAGGTCGAAGGTCGCGGAACTCTCGATTCTGGACGGCCCGGAGGTCTTGCCCTCGAGCTTGAGCGCGTCGAGCTTGACGGTGCCGGCCGAGGACGTGAGCGTGATGTCGCCCTTGGCCGCGGTGAGCTCGATGCCGTCGGCGGACAGCCGGATGGCGTTGCCCGAGTCGCCGTGGGTCAGCACCAGCTCGGCGTCCTTGTCGTTGAGCACGACGGTGTTCCCGGTGCCCGAGGCGAGGGTCACCGTCGCGTGGTCGCCGTCGTCGAAGCGCAGCATGTGCCCGCCCGGGGTCATCAGCAGCCGTACGGCGTTGGTCCGCGCGTCGACCGTGATCGGGGGTTGCTGCGTGCCGTTGTAGAGCGAGCCGAGCACGACGGGGGTGGCGGTGTTGTCGTCGACGAAGCCGATCAGCACCTCCTGGCCGACGTCCGGCACCACGACGGTGCCGTACCCGTCGCCGGCGTCGAGGGTGGACAACCGGGCCCATACGCCGTCGCCGCCGTCCGCGCGCCAGGGCAGGCGGACCCGTACCCGGCAGAGCGCGTCGGGATCGTCGATCGCCTCGACCACCCCGACGACCAGGCCGTGCCCGGTGACGGCCGGCGGCGGTGCCAGGGCCGGCGGTGATCCGACCTGGAACTCGGTGTGGTACCCGTCGGCCGAGAGGCGGTGCCGGGCCGCGGTCACGTAGTGCGGGCCGGACATGCGCCGGCCGATGCCGGCGATGGAGACCCAGCCGTCGCAGCGCAGCGCCGGGTCGCCCTGCACCACCCCGGTGCCGAAGTAGTGGGCCAGCGCGGCGATCCGGTGCGCGGCCACCGCCCGGGAATCGGCCGCGTCGGCGGCGGCCACGGCCGGCGACTCGATCCGTACGGTGCGCAGCGGCCAGCCGCTGTCGGCGACCGCGGCGTCGTGGGCGGCGCGGTCGCCGAGGTCCATCTCCGCCGCCCCGGCACCCTGCTCGGCCTCGGTCGCCTCCAGCGTGTCGACGTCCCACGCCACGCCGACCGCGCTGTCGATGGCGCGGGTGAGGTCCTGGGTGAGGTGCAGCTCGACGATCGAGCGGGTGTAGTCCAGCTCGATCGGCTGTTGCGCGGCGGACGGCGGGCGCAGCACCAGCGTCCCGGCGCGTACGTAGGTCACCCAGCCCAGCTCGGCCGCGCGGCGTTTGAGCAGCTCCCAGTCGCTGATCCGGTCGCTCACCACGAACGGCCGGGTCAGCCCGCCGGCGGCGTCGGTGTCCAGGCCGTAGTCGGCGGCGATGGCCGCGGCGACGTCCGCGTCGCTGACGTCGGCGAGCTGGCGCGACCGGGGCGGATGGTCGAGCAGGATGGACCGGGCGCGACCCTCGACCCGCAGCAGCGGCCGGCCGCCGCGCGGGAAGTGGGTGGTGAGCGACGCGATCACGCCGTCGAAGACGGTGGTCAGCTCGGCGTGGTAGCCGAGCGAGACCGCGACCGCCGCGCCGGGCTGGAACGGGCCGTCGTCGCTGTGCCGGACCGCCCGCCGGTCGGCGTCCCAGTTCTGCACGAGCAGGGTGAGCCGGCCGTGCCGGCCGACCTCCTCGTGCACGTCGATCTCGACCACGTCGGCGGCGGCCAGTGGCTCGAGCGGGCTGCCGGCGACCCGGACCTCGAAGGCCGGCCGGTCGCGCTGTGCCCCGGTCATCGCCGCGCCGCCAACGGCGGAAGGATGAGCAGCTGCCCGGTGACCAGGCCGCGCGGGTTGGTCAGCCGGTTGGCCGCGGCGAGCGGCCGCCAGAACGCGGAGTCGCCGTACACCTGGGCGGCGATCGCGTCGAGCCGCTCGCCGTCGCTGACCAGCCAGGTCTGGTACAGGTCGGGCGAGCTGGGGCGGTCCTCGGCGGCCACCTCCTGCGGCGACAGCGCCTCCTTGAGGGAGAGCTTGACCGTCGCCCGCAGCGGCTCACCCGTACGGTCGAAGAGCTTGTAGGTCACGTCGGCCTGGGTGAGGATGCCGCGGAAGCTGAACCGCCCCCAGTACGCGTGCACGTAGTACGGCTGGTGGGTGTCGCCCTGGAATCTGGTGAGTTCGAGCAGCGCGTCCAGGCTGCGCCCGATGCCGCCCGGCTCGCCGACCACGCCGGTGCCGTCGAGCAGCAGGTCGAGCTGGATCTGGTCCGGCTCGCCGCCGCTGAACGACTGCTGCGGCGCCGACGTGCCCGCCGACTGGGTGGCCTGGTAGATGTTCTTGCGGGAGAAGGCCAGCTCGGTCGGGTTGAGCTGGGCCTGCCAGCGGATGCCGGCCGGGCGCTCGAAGTCGATGTCCGCGTACGCGTCCAACGTCAGCTTGGTGAGCTGCAGCTCGGTCAGGTTCATCGGTCCCACTCCCGGCGCAGGATCTCCAGTACGCGCTCGGTGGCCCGCCGGACGATCACCTCGAGGTCGGCGTCGCCCGTGGGCTCCCCCGGTGCGGGCGGCGCCGTGGCGGGCACCGCCACCACCGTCTCGGTGACGATCTCGCCGATCGTGACCGCCATGTCAGATCACCCGCTTGAGGAGGAGCCCGTGGTGGGCGATCTCGATGGACTCGATCGCCACCGCGGACGACTGCGCGTCGAGGTCCGGTCCGGTGAGCTTGGCCGGCCAGCCCCGGGTGAACGCCCAGACCCGCACCGGAGCCAGGGCGCCGTCCACCGTGCTCATCAGCACCACGGTGCCGTCCCTCGGAACCACCACGCCGGTGACGTGGAACTCGTAGAACCAGCTCCACAGCTCCTGCAGCGGGCCGGCGCCCTGGCTGAGCACCAGGTTGGGAAACGACGCCCGGCTGGGGAACCGGTGCGCGAACCGGTTCTCGCCGCCCTCCTGGTACTCCTCGACGCCGACCTCGCCGGCCAGCCCGGTGCATTTGGAGAAGTTCGCCGCGGCCAGGCCGTCGATGGCCAGCACGAAGTGCGCCGTGATGTACGGCTCGACGGTGGGCGACGCGAACGGCAGCACCATGTCACCTGGTCTCGATCTCGATGCCCTCGCAGGCGAACTCGAGGCTCTCGATGGCGACGTCGGTGCCGGTCGACTTGAGGCCGGGGCCCTCCAGTTTGACCGGCCAGGCCGCCTTGATCTTCCAGGTCATCACCGGCTCGCTCACCTCGTTGAGCAGGCTGATGCTCACGTCCCGGCGCTCCACCGCGCCGACCGTGATCGAGTTGTACCACCGGAACAACCCGTTGCCGGCCTCGGCCGGGGCGATGCCGCGCTTGAGCGTGACATTCGAGAACTTGCGCAGGCCGGGCTGCTTGTGCGTGGAGAACTGCAGGTCCGCACCACCGCGGTACTCGATGACCTCGGCCTCGAGAGTCAGGCCGCTCACCTCGGAGAAGCTCGTCGTTCCCCGCTCCTGGTCGCCCCAGTCGACGACGAAATGCAGTGTGGACAGCGGATACATCGATCAGGCTCCTTCGCGGATCACTCGGACAGCCGCTTGTGGCTGAAGCGGAACACGACGAACTCGGCGGGCTTGGCGGGCGCGATCGCCACCTCGGTGATGATCAGACCCAGGTCGATGTCGGCTTCGGTCATCGTCTCGCCGAGGCCGACCCGCACCCGGTACGCCTGCTCGGGTCTGGTGCCCGCCAGCGCGCCGGCCCGCCACTGCTGGTCGAGGAAGTTCTCCACCGACACCTTGATCCGGATCCAGGTAGCCGCGGTGTTCGGCTCGAAGACCACCCACTGTGTCGCCCGGTCCACCGAGTTCTCGATCATGTTGAACAGCCTCCGGACGTTGACGTACCGCCACCGGGTGTCGTCGGTCGCGTTGCGGGCGCCCCAGAGCCGGGTGCCGCGGCCGGGAAACGCCCGGATGAGGTTCACCCCGCCCGGGTTGAGCCGGTCCTGCCGCCGCTGGGTGTAGCTTCGCGACAGCCCGACGATGCCGGTGACCGCCTCGTTGCCGGGCGCCTTGTGCACGCCGCGGAGCCGATCGGTGCGGGCGAACACCCCCGCGACGAAGCCGGACGGCGGCACCGTCGTGAACCGGTCGCCCGCGTCCGGGTCGATCGTGACGATCTTGAGGTGCGGGGCGTACACGGCGGCGTGGGTCGACGCGACCGTCGTGTTGCGCCATGCCAGCAGCGCCTCGTCGTCCTCGTCCGGCGCGTCGACGATGGCGAACCGGCGGAACTCCTCACAGTGCGCGACGATCTGGCCCACCAGGTCCGCGCGAAGCAGCGGGTCGCCGACCGTCACCAGGTCCGGGCAGATCACCATGGCCGGCTCCGGCACCTCCTCGAGACACGTGATCCCGAACCGGAAGTCGTCGTTGGTGGCCGGCTTGTCCGCGCCGAACTTGTCGGGGGCGACGTAGAACGGGGCGGCCGCGAGCGACACGGCCGGTGCGCCGGCGGCCCGGGGCGCGACCCGGATCAGCGCGGAGACGCCGTTGACGACGTCGTCCTTGGCGTAGTACCGCGGGTGGTGCTCGCTCAGTGACAGGCCGGTGAAGCTCTCCAGCACGGCGTCCTTCTCCGACACCGTGACCGCGAACCGCTCGGCGACCACCGAGGCGCTCTCCACGGCGTACAGCCCGAAACGCCGCTGGGTGTTGTCGCTGACCGCGGTCGAGGCCGGAAAGCGCAGCACGTACGTGTCACCGCCGACCTCTGCCATGTCGGTGATCTCGGCGAACGCGGCGCCGATCGCCAGCCGGTCGCCGACCCGCGGCGCCACCGCGCAGCGCACGGCCAGGCCCTCGTCCGCGTCCGCCTGGAGGGTGAAGGCCGCGTCGGTGTACGTGTGCGCCGGGTTCGGCGACGGCGCGAGCGTGAACCCGGCCAGGGTCGAGGTACGAGTGGCCACGACAGCGGTGGCGCCGGCGCCCGTGTAGGTGACTTGCGCGCCCACGGGCAGGAAGCCGTATCCGTTGGCGGCGTCCGCGACGGTCAGGTTGGTGATGCTCAGCCCGCTGTCGGCGAGCAGCACCGCGAACACCGGCGCGTTGACCGTCACCCGGCCGCTGGGCGGCGGCGCCGAGCCGACGACGTCGAAACGGTTGGTGGTCCAGACCGCGGCCCGGTCGTCGCTCGTGGTGATGCGGGCGGCGGCGCTCTGCGGCGCGGACGCGGACAGGTCCGCCATGACCGGCGCGGTCAGCGGGCGCTCGAACGCGAGCGCCGACAGCGGGACCGACGTGCTGGGCGGCGAGCCGGTGGGCTGGCCGCCCACGATCGCGGTGGCCGGGAAGTTCGCCCGCCGCAGGACGAAGGCGGCGCCCGGCACGCTGCCGAGGGAGGCGTCGAGGGCCAGCCGCACGGCGCTGCCGGCGGGGGCCACGTCGGTGACCCGGGCCGCCGACCGGGCGCCGTTCGGGTGCACGGCCACGACGACGTCGCCCACCCGGAAGCCCTTGCCGGTGGCGAGGTACACCGACGGCGCACCGGAGGCCGCGGCGCCGGCCACCACCGAGCCGGTGGTCATCGCGGCGGCGCCGGTGGAACTCAGCGTGATCGCGTTCGGGGTCAGCGACACCACCGTCGCGGTCACCGGCGCGGCGGCCGCGCCCGACGCCGGTACCGGGACGAGGGCCAGCGTGTCACCGGGCCGCAGCCCGGCGGTGGAGGCCACCTGGAGCACGTGTTCGCCGGAGTTGGTCACCGAGACCGCCGGCCCGGTGGTGGACGCCCGGTAGAACGCGCCCGACGCCCCCTCGACGTCCGGGCGCACCTTGACGGTGAGCGTGTTGCCCCAGGCGCCCGGCGAACTGGCGGTGATGGCGAAACTCTGCGTGCCGGAGACGTCGAACGCCGTCCAGGACGCCTCCGAGGAGGGGTCCACCCGGACCACCCAGGCGGCCGGGCCACCGTTCTCGAAGAAGCCGAAGACCGACTCGGCCAGGTAGCCGCGCGCCGAGGCGGTACCGAACGTACGGACGAAGTCCGCCCATCCGGTGACGCGGGTCGGCGTGAGGACCGGTCCTTTGCGGGTGGTGCCGAGTACCGCCACGACGCTCGTCGGCGCGGCGGCGATCGGCTGCGGTCCCGACGAGACCTCCTCTACGTAGACCCCCGGAGACTGGTAGGTCACAGTGCCCTCCTCGGCTCTGCATTCAGGTCGTGTCGATCAGGCGTACACGGGTGGCGGTTCTGGTCAGATCCATGGACAGGGTCCGCAGCGGGCTGCCGTCGACCAGCAGGTCCATCGGGGTGAAGACGGCCGGCCACGGCACCGCGGCCGACCGGTACACGCCGGGCTCCTCCTCGGCCAAGGGGACCTCCGGCCTCGGTGCCGGCCCGGAGCCGGCCCGGCAGGTGACGGTGCGCCCGGTACGCGGCGCGCCGGTGGCGGCCGTAGTGAGCACGACGGTCAGGGTCATCGGCACCGGTTGCAGCGGCACCTCGATCACCGCCGCGGTGAGGTCGACCAGCACCGTGCGCGGCGGACGGCCCGGCACCGGCGCGAACTCCAGCAGGTCGCGCTGCGGGCCGGTCACGGTGACCGCGAGCTGCGGGTGTTGCGCCGGTTCGGCCGCGTCGGCACGGGCGAACACCACGACAGCGTCCGGCAGGGTCCGCACGCCCCATCCGTGCGGCACCGGTTGCAGCCGGGCGGTCAGGCCGGTGACGGCCCGGCCGGTCGAGGCGTGCACCAGCCGTACGTGGTGCCGCAGCCGGGTGGTGACGGACCCGAGCATCACGGCACCTCCACGTAGTCGATGCGGTGCTCGCGGACCCGGCCGGCGCCCTCACGCTCCAGCACCGGGATCGGCGCCACGTCGACCTCGTAGAACACCGACAGCCGGCCGGGTCGCCCGACGGCGCCCCAGATCTGGTTGCGCTCGTCGTGCCCCGGCCCGGCAAGCCGGATCACGACGCTGTCCACCTGATCCGCCAGTGCCGGCGGCAGGCCGGGCGGGCGCAGGATCGGCGTGGTGTGGAACGCCTGGACCACCCGGCCGAGGCGGCTCTGTGCCTCGTCGTGCTCCCCGGTGAAGGTGACCAGGTAGTGCAGCTTGAGCGACAGAGGCGCCCGCACCAGGCCGGCCACGCCCTCGACGAGTGGACGGTTGCGCAGATGGGCGTGCTCCTCGACGGCGAGCAGAGCCAGAATCCCCTTGGCATCGGGAAGGGCCGCCTTGTCCGCCTGCGACAGCGAGTGATGCACCACCCAGGAGCCGAGATCCGGCGTCGCCTGGTGGATGACGTCCCGCAGCGCCTCGCTCACCTCGAGGATCACGATCGCTCCCAGCGCGCCGGACGGATGCCCTCCGCGTCGAGGCGCGCCGCGATGATCTGCGCGATCTCGGCGAACGATCCCACGTAGTGCTCCTCGTCGGTGGCCATGTCCACGACCCGGGCGCGGATGACGGTCGGCAGCCCCTCGATCTCGCGAGGCTCCGCCCATACGTCGACGAGGAATCGGTACTTCCACGCAGTCGCCACCAGGACCGTGACCCTTCTCTCGACAGCCAGGCTGTCAAGGACCAGTCACCGGAGGGTCACCGTGATCCCGCGGTGCGATCACCGCGGGATCACGGTCAGGACATCCGCCGAAGCCGGTCGAGGGCACGGTCGATGGTCTCGGTCAGCCGCCCGACCTCCCGGCGGGCCCGCTCCAGTTCGGCCGTGAGCGCCGCGACGCTCGCCGACCGGCTCCGGTCGTGGCGGGCCAGCCGCGCGTACAGCGCGACGGTCTCGGGCATCGGATCGGCGCCGAGTTCCTCGAGCAACACCATGCGGCAGCGCTCGAACTGCCGCTCCACCAGGTCGTCACGGCCGGCGTCGGCGTACGCGGTCATCAGGTGGCGGTGCACGTCCTCGCGCAGCGGCTCCAGCCCCAGGGCCAGTTCGCCGTACCGGGTCACCGCCGCCACGTCGCCGCGTTCACCGTGGTGCCGCACGAGGCAGTCGAGCGTGCTGAGATAGAGATTCTCGATCCGGTTGCGGTGCGCCAGCACCCACTCGTCGTGGCAGGCTTCGAGCAGTTCGCCACGGTACATCGAGGCGGCCGTCTCGAGCTGAGCGGCGTCCGCCTCGGTCACCGTGACCTCGTCGCGCTGCAACACCGGTGCTACCAGCTCCTGGAAGACGGACGCGTCGACAGTGACGCCCGCCGCGGCGTCCAGGCCGACGCACGGGCCGCCCACGTTGGCGATGACCTCGACACCGACGTTCGACCGGATCTCCGACCGGAGTCGCCAGAGCGCGGTGTTGAGGCGGCGCCGGGCGGTGCCGGTGGAGCAGTCCGCGAACAGCTGGGCCGCGGCGACCGACCGGGGCCGCCCGCCGCTCGGAGCGAGGGCCAGGTAGGCGAAGACCATGGTGGCGCTCGGCGAGAGGGTGACGGGTTCGTCCCGCGCGACGACCGTCGGCATGCCGAACAAGTTGAGACGCAGGCCCGAATCCAACACCGCGACCCCCTACACACAGCAACGATGTCGTGTCGGCTGGTGAGGAGAGCGTACGCACCAGGAATCCACCCCGCCATGCCGCGACGGGCCGGACGCCGTCGAGTTCACCCGTTCTACGTCTTCCCGATGGCATCCCGAGTGTTCTAGCCGTTCCCGGCCGCCGTTTTCAGTGCGGGAACGGGACCCGGGGGCGCGGGTCGATCTCGTCGCGGAAGCGTTCGATGAGGTGGCTGACCTGGAGCATGTCGTCGGTGCCGCGGATCCGGTCCAGGTAGAGCGAGCGGGCCGCCAGGCCGGGCAGGTCGACGGTGAAGTACATGGCCATCAGCGGGTTCACGAACAGCGGCGTCCCGGCGGTGCGGCCGTCCAGCGGCACGTCCCCGCACGCGCCGGTCAGGGCCGCGGCGATCTGGCCGTTGACGATGCTGGACCGGCCGGGTGTGCCGGCGCGGGCGTGTTCGACGGCGTCGCGGTAGAGGGCCGCCTCCCGGCCGTGCGACGGCACCGTGAACGCGCCCAGGTAGTGGCCGTCGCGGTCGAGGGCGGCGAGGTTCTCCAGCACCTGCACGTGGTTGATGCCGTGGTAGGCGTCGACGCCGAACCCGATGGACGCCACCAGCCTGGTCGGCACCGGGGTGCCGGCCACCGCGGCCAGGCTCGTCGCGTCCTCGACCGGGGTGCCCAGGGCGGCCTCGTCGCCGCGCATCAGGATGTCGGTGCCGCCGTCGACCAGGATGATCGCGTCCAGGTCGAGCCGTTTCGCCAGCCGGCGGTAGGCGGCGCGCAGGGGGCGTACCCCGGTGCGCGGGAAGGCGTGGACGGTGGCCGGCAGGTGGTGCCGGGCCAGCCAGCGGGCCAGGGTCCGCTCCGGGAAGTAGTCCTCCGGGCCGACGGTGTCGGCGGTGATCGACGCGACCCCGGGTTCCCGCCAGACGGTCTTGTCGAGGGCGTGCAGGTTCACGATCGAGAGGCTGCCGAAGTGGACCGTCCGGCCGGCGCCGAGCAGGGACAGGGCCAGCGGCAGTCCGGCGTAGACGTCGAACCCGCCGCCGGCGCCCGCGATCAGCACGCGGCGGGCGTCGGACAGCGCTTCGAAGAACGGCAGTCGCCACACGTGACCATGATCGTGACAAGTGCCGCGCCACGCATCCTCTATTTCATCCTAGGAGGATAGGTTGGAAGCCCTCGATAGAGTGCCGGCTATGGGAGCGCTGCGGCTGGAGCCGATGACCCACGAGCAGTTCCGGTCCTACCGGGAGGAGACGATCCGCTCCTACGCCGCCGACCTGGAAGGCACCGGCCTCACGCCGGAGGACGCGCTGGACCAGGCCGAGCAGAGCACCACCACCCTGCTGCCGGACGGGCTGGCGACACCCGGCCATCACCTGTGGACCGCATGGGACGGCGACCTCGAGGCCGGTGTGCTGTGGATGCGCATCCGCAACGAGGCCGACGGGCCGCACGCGTTCATCTTCGACTTCTTCATCCACGAGGCGGTCCGCCGCAAGGGCTACGGCCGGGAGCTGATGCGGGCGGCCGAGGCCCGGTGCCGGGAGTTCGGCGTGGTGTCGATCGGGCTGCACGTCTTCGCCCACAACCCGGGCGCCCACGCCCTGTACGAGCAGATGGGCTTCCGGGACACGTCGTACAACATGTCCAAGAGCCTGCGGCCCTGATGGACGGGCTCGACGACGTCGGGTGGGACCGGCTCCACCACGCGTACGGGGCCGCCGACGACGTGCCGGACATGCTGCGGGCGCTGCGTCACCCCGATCCGGACGTACGGGGTGACGCCCTCGATGGGCTGCACGCCACCGTCCTGCATCAGGGCACCCGGTTCCAGGCCAGCCAGGCGGTCGTGCCGTTCCTCGTCGCGTTGATCGACGACCCGGCGACACCCGGCCGGGGCGAGCTGCTGCGGTTGCTCACCGGCATCACGATCGGCGACCGGCGCGACGACCGGCTGCCGTTCGACCCGGCGGCCACCGAACTCACGGCGGCCGGGCGGCTCGACGGGGTGGACACGGCCGATCTGGCCCGGCGCTTCCACCAGGAGCAGGACGCGGACGACTTCTCCGACGAGGAGTTCGAGCTGATGAACCTGCTGGCCGCCCGCTGGGAGGACGACTGCTACCACCGGGCGGCCGCCTTCCAGGACGTCGTCGTCTCCTGGATCGGCGACCCGGACGACACCGTGGCGGCGCGGGCGGCGGCCCTGGCGGCGTGGTTCCCGGTGGACGCCGCGACCGTCCAGGCGTGGCTGGCCGTCGACGCCGGGCGGGAGCAGCCGCGGGCCAGCGCCAACCTGGCCCTCGCGCACGTCCGCCTCGAGGATCCCCGGATCGACGGGCTGCTCGACCGGCTCGCCGGCACCGGCTCCGGGATCGTGTCGGTCACGGCGGCGGTCGCCACGGCGTACCGGAAAGGCGAAGCCCTCTCCCCCGCGGCCCTGACCGTGCTGATCGAGACCGCCCACCGCGACCCGGTCGGTGAGGTGACCGGCTGGAGCCGCGCCTTGCGCGGCTTCGTGATGCTCGCCCTGCACCGCCTCGACCTGCACGTCTGAGCGCACAGCCCGGCCGGGCGTGAGCGCTTGGCCAACGAGCTGAGACGGTTCGGTCAGCCCAGGGTCAACGGGCGTAGGCCGGCCGCTTCGAGACTCTGTTGGTCGGTGGGGGTGACCGGGGCGCGGCCGGTGGCCGTACGGATCACCGTGAGCGGGTCCCCGCCGAGGGCGGCGACCGACTCGCGCCAGGCCGGGCCGAACAGCAGGCCGAGCACCCGCTCCCCCGCCGTCTCGGTGAGCCACGGCGGCACTCCGGCGGCGTCGGCCACGTCGAGTCCGTGGACGGCGGCCTCCACGATGCGGGTGAGCAGGAAGTCGCCGAGCAGCATCGCGTCGCCGTGGCGGGTTCGCACCAGCCGGTCGTCCGGTTCACCGGAACAGACGTCGCGCACCTCGGCGGCGATGTCGGCGAGGCGGGTGGCGAGGTCGCCGGTGACGGCCTGGGCGACGCGGACCCGTTCGGTGTTGGCCTCGGCGCCGAACCGGTCGTCGGCGCGGTAGTAGCCGGTCGCGCTCACCTCGGCGCTGGCCGGCGCGGCGGCGGCGACCATCACCGGCACCCGGCCGAGCACGGTGACGACATGGCCGACGACGTCGCGGACGGTCCACGGCTCGCAGCGGGTGGGCCGCTCCCACGCGTGGTCGGGAAGGGCACGCAACGCGTGCACGAAGGCGGCGCACTCGGCGTCCAGCGTGGTCAGTTCAGCGATGGTCACGGGTTGAGCAGCATACGGGGCGTAGTGGGTCTGGCCCAGGGAGTCGGGCGAGCCGCTCAAGTGTGGTGACCCGCGTCGCTCCGCGCGTTCGGTCCGAACCTAGTTGTCCGCCCGCACTGCGGCAGCGAGCAGTTCCGCCGGGATCTCGACGAGTTGCTCGCCGTCGGGCAGGTCGAGGTCCACGCTGTCGGCGGAAACCGTGTATCCCTGGACGATCAGGGTGCCCCGGTCCGTGCGGTAGACGGTCGGGCAGCTGCCGCCGCCGCAGAGGGTGGTGAGCAGGGTCAGTTCGGGCGTATCGCCGCTATTACTATGGTTTGACACGGCCTCTTATAGTACGCGCCCGTCAAGTCGATCATGCGAATATTCCGGCCGGAACTCACTCGAACACACTTGAGGGCGTGCCCGCGTCATCACGCCGGCTGCGCCTGTGACCCGCCGCGGTCGGATGGAGCGGCCGCGTCACCCCACGGCGGCTCACGTAGGCGTACGAAATAGGGTTTTTCCCTGACAGTGATTGATTTGCATGCATGAGAGAGTGCGGGGGTCCTGTCTCCTCGTCGGAAGGACCTCTCGTGCGACGACTCGCCGTGCGTGTCACCGCCGCGCTCGCTCTCGTCTCCGCCGTCGCCGTCGCGCCGCAAGCGGCGTCCGCGGGCGGCGCGGCGCCACCGTTCTCCTGGTCGGCGTGCACCGAACCGCTGCTGGCCGGGTTCGAATGCGCCACCTACGAGGTGCCGCTGGATCACGACAAGCCGCGCGGGGCGACCACCACGATCGCGCTGTCACGGCGCCCGGCCGGGGACCCGGCGAACCGGATCGGAACCATCTTCGTCAATCCCGGCGGGCCCGGCGGCGCGGGGCGTGGCATGGTGCGCAACGCGGCCCGGATCGCGTCGCCGGAGGTGCTCGCCCGGTTCGACCTGGTCGGATTCGATCCGCGCGGCATCGGGGCGAGTGACCCGATCCAGTGTTTCGCGACCGACGCCGAGGCCGAGGCGCTGTACGCGCGGATGACCGGCGTGCCGATCACCCGGCAGCAGATCGCGAGCACGCTGGCGGCCAACCGGGAGTACACCGCGGCCTGCGCCGGCACCATCGGGCCGCTGCTGACGCACATGAGCACGCTGAACGTGGCGAAGGACCTCGACCTGCTGCGCCGGGGCGCCGGGGACGACCGGCTCACCTACATCGGCTACTCCTACGGGACGCTGATCGGCGCGACCTACGCCAACCTGTTCCCGGCGAAGGTGCGGGCGCTCATCCTGGACGGCAACGTCGACCCCGATCAGCGCACCAACCACCGGCTGGCGAACAAGTTCGAGAGGGCCGGCGGCTTCGAGATCGCCCTGGACGGGTTCCTCACCGAGTGCGACAGGGCCGGGGCCGCGTGCGCGTTCTCCGGTGACGCGCGGGCCAAGTTCGACCGGCTGCGCGACCGGCTGCGGGAAGGGCCGGTGGAGATCCCGGACCTGGGGACGATCACCCTCGACGACCTGACCGGGTTCATCGGGCAGACCCTCTACAACATGGCGAACTTCCCGTCGGCCGCGGAGGACCTCCAGTGGGTCTACGGTCTCGTCTTCGGCGACCCCGCCGCGCTGCGGGCCACCGGCGGCGACCTGCCGACCGCGCCGCCGGCCCGGGGCTGGCTCCCCGACGCCTACAGCTACACGGGCAACGACGCGGGCTTCGCGGTGAACTGCGCGGACGCGCCGCTGCCGCGGAACCCGGCACTCTATCCCGGGTTCGCGGCGGCCTTCGAGAAGGCCCATCCGACGTTCGGGCGGGCGGAGGCCTTCAGCGAGGTCGGTTGCGCCACCTGGCCGACGATCACCGAGGCGTACGACGGACCGTGGAACCGCCGCACCGCGGAGACGATCCTGGTCGTGAACCCGACCTACGACCCGGCGACCCGGCTCGACTTCGCGGTCCGGATGACCCGTCAGCTCGGTAACGCACGGTTGCTGACGCTCGACGGCTTCGGCCACACCAGCAACTACAGCGCGTGTGTCACCAGCTGGTATACCCGTTATCTGCTCGACGGCGACCTCCCGCCGAAGGGCACCCGCTGCGCTCAGGACCGGGCCCCGTTCCCGGCTGTCTAGAGATTCGGCGCGCCGGTGCCGACCCAGGCGGTCGGTACCGGCGCACCCGCATGTCACACTGCACCGGCTCCCTTGATCGAAAGGCCGGTCCGTGTCCTCGTTCGATGACCTGTTCGCCCAGCACGTCGCCACCGGCATGGCCCGGCAGCTCGCGCTCGCCGACCTGCTCGGCGAACGCGGCTGGCAGCTCGATTTGAACGCGGGCATGGTGACGTTCGGCAACGACCTCCGCTACCCCATCCAGCTGCTGGGCACGGAGAGTCACACGGACGGCACCTGGTTGTGGGCCTGGGCCAATCAGAGCGCCGGCGTCTCCCCGCACCTGCTGGAACTCGCCGGATGGCTGCGCGAGCACGGGCGCATCCACAACGTCCGCGAGTTCACCGAGCCGGCGCTGCGCCTGGACCGCACCGACGGCCACCGGATCGCGCTGGTCGCCTCCGGGCTGACCGGGCGGTCCTACTACCGTGGCGCCTACCAGGGCGGCGCGATCTTCTTCCACCTGGAGAACCTTCCCTCCCGGGTACGCGGGGCCGTCCCGCCCGAGCGCACCTTCACCGTCCTCGGGCAGGTGCTGCAGGCCTTCGCCGTCGACCATCGGACGGTCGTGGTGTCCTTCCTCCAGCAGCAGGGCTGGCGGGTCGACGACACCCCCGGCGGCGTGGTGGGCCGGCACCCGGACAACTCGACGGTCCGGGTCACCTTCGATCACCTGGGCCGGGTCAGTGATCTGACCGGTCAGATCCAGCCCCGCTGAACCACGGGGCGAGCGCCGCGTCGACCGCCTCCTGAAGCGCCCGCTGCACGGCGGCCGGATCGTCGCGGCTCTCCTCACGCTCCAGCAGCACCTGCAGGGCGCCGGTCACCGCGCCCACGAACGCCCCGGTCAGCGCGGCCGCCCGCACCTCGTCGAGCCGCTCCGGGAAGGCCGCCGCCAGATGCGTGGCGATCTGTCGTTGCGCGTCCAGCTGGATCCGCAGTGACAGCCCTTGCACGGCCGGCACTTCGCGGATCAGCCGCAGCCGCAGCGCCGCCAGGCGTTCGCTCAGGTCGTCGCTGTCGTCGCCGACCCGGCGCAGCGCCCGCAGCAGCACCTCGGCCGGGCCGTCCTTCGGGCCGCGCTGGTCGATCGCCTCGAGGGCGGCGTGCACCCGACGATCGGTCTCCGGGAAGACCAGGTGCTCCTTGCCCGGGAAGTAGCTGAAGAACGTGCGGGTGCCGATCTCCGCTCCGGCCGCGATCTGCGCGACCGTCGTCTCGTCATAGCCCTGCCGCTCGAACAGATCGGCCGCCACCTCGACCAGGGCCTGCCGGGTGCGGGCGCGTTTGCGATCACGAAGAGACGCCATGCCGCCATTATGCACCCATCGCAAATCTGCATCCATTGCAGATTCGCACTCGATGCGGCTAACGTCGTGGGCATGAAGGCACTCATCTCGGGGGCCGGGGTGGCCGGCCCGACTCTGGCGTTCTGGCTGGTCCGGCACGGCTGGCAGGTGACTCTCGTGGAGCGGGCCGCCGGGCTGCGCTCCGGCGGCAACCCGGTCGACGTGCGCGGGCCGGCGGTGGCGGTCGCCGAACGGATGGGCATCCTGCCCCGGCTGCGGGCGGCCGCCACCCACGCGAGCGCGATGCGGGTCTTCGATCCGCGTGGGCGGTCGATCGCCCGGATCGCCATGCCCAGCAGAGGCGGCGAGGTCGAGATCCCCCGGAGCGATCTCGCGACGATCCTCGCCGACTCGGTGAGCGACGACGCCGAGCTGATCCTCGACGACACCATCACCGCGATGCGCCAGGAGCCGGGCGGGGTGGAGGTGACCTTCGAGACGGCCGCGCCGCAACGGTTCGACCTGGTCGTCGGCGCCGACGGGCTGCATTCGACCGTGCGACGGCTGGGTTTCGGGCCGGAGTCACGGTTCGTGCGGCCGGTGGGGCTCGGGGTGGCGACCGTTCCGCTCGGTGAGCCCGCGCAGGATCCGGATGAGGTGCTGCTGTTCAACACACCCGGGCGGCTGGTGTCGATCCATCCGGCGCGCGGGTCGGCGGTGGCCGCGTTCATCTTCCGCAGTGAGCGGATCAGCCGGGAAGGGCTGGCGGCGGCCTATACGGGCGCCGGCTGGCGGGTGCCGGAGCTGCTGGCGACCGCGATGGGCAGCGACGAGCTGTTCCTCGACTCGGTCAGCCGGGTCAGCCTGCCCGCCTGGAGCACCGGGCGGGTCACCCTGCTCGGAGACGCGGCCTCCTGCGTGTCCCTGCTCGGCGACGGGTCGACCCTGGCCATGACCGCGGCGTACACGCTGGCGCAAGCCCTCGCCGGCAGTCCCGGGCAGGTGGAGAAGGCGCTACAGGGCTACGAGACCGAGCACCGGAAGCTGGTCATGCCCAAGCAGCGGCGCGTCGGGCTGGCCGCCGGCATGCTCGTCCCCGCCACCCGGCTCGGCCTCACCACCCGCAACGTCGCCGCTCGCTGGATGGGCCGGGCGGCATGAGCCCCCGGCTATCGTGTCCGGGTGAGCACCCGCGACACGCCGGCGAGGATCGGCGACCTGCCGCCGATCGGGCGGCCCGCCAACAGCGCCCTGCTGGCCGCCGGCATCACCACCCTCGCCCAAGTCGCCACCCACCGGCCGGCCGAGCTGCTGGCGATGCACGGCGTCGGGCCGAAAGCGATCCGCCTGCTGTCCGAGGCCCTCGCCGACCACGGCCTGGCCTGGGCCGGCGAGTAGGTCACCGGGCACCGGCGAACCACGGGTCGCCGTCACCGGCCAGGGCGAGCGCCAGGCAGCGCGCCTGGTGGGCGGGCAGCGGCGGCATCGAGTCCGCGGCGAACCAGCCGACCTCGACGGACTCGTCGTCGTTGACCCGGGCCGCGCCGGAGACCAGCCGGCACCGGAACCCGAGGGCGAGCCAGTGAACCTGGTCGCCGTTGGGGGCGGTGGACAGCTCCAGCGCCTCGACCGACAGCAGCCGCTCGACCTCCACCACGACACCGGTCTCCTCGTGGACCTCGCGCCGGGCGCCGTCGGCCGGCTGCTCGCCCGGTTCCAGACAGCCCGTCGTCAGAGCCCACTCCCCGGTGTCGGAGCGGCGGACCAGCAGCACCCGGTCCCGCTCGTCGAGAACGACCGCGATGACGCCGCTCAGCGGCAACGGGTCATGACCGATCTTGGCGCGCAGGGCGACGACGAACTCGGGTACGGGCATGCAAGCGACCTACCGTTCCGGTATGAGAGTTGCGTTCGATTTCGAACAGTACGGCCGGCGTGTTCACGAAGGACCGTGCTTCGTCTGCGCCTTCGTGGACGGCCACGAGGACTACCGGCACCACACGGCGTAGGAGGACGACGACACCATCGCGTTCCTCAGCTTGTCGTTTAACCTCCCGCTCTACCCCGACGCTGCTGCGGACGAGGTCGCTGCGTCACCAAGGGTGACTACGGTGCGTGCCAGCCACCGCGCTGGGCACGGGCAGCGACGCGACCCAGCGCGCGTTCTCTGCGGCAGATCAGCGTTCTCGTCTGCCGACTCGCTACCACGTGAAATTATGCGTTATGCCAAGATCGCAACACGCGGCCATGGTTCTCGCCGTACTAGCGACCGTCACCGTCGCAGGATGTACGAACGGCCCGGCACCTGAGCCGGAGCCGGCCGCGTCGCCTCCCAGTGAGAACGCACTGTCTTCGGTTCCTTCGGCCGGTACGGCGACCGGCATACCACCAGGGCGCCTGAAGCCGCCCCCCGCCGTTGCTGGTGAGCTGTCCCGAAGAGTGCTCTCCAGCAAGGACGGCCATCCTGCGGGCGCGACCACCCTGGGCGTCAGCGCACGTGCCGGACAGGAGTATTGGGTCCATGCCGCCTGCACCTCGACGACACCTGGGAAGACGCTTTCAGTCGAGGTGCGTAGCGCCAAGCCTGGCGCTCCTGCTGATGCGCTGGTCGCCTTCGAGATTCCCTGCGACGGAACGCTGACGGTCAACGGCATTGGCGACCACCTACCGGCGGAGCCGATCGGTGTCTACCTGCTAGGAGACCAGTCCGACGTGCCCTCTGCGTACGCCGTCGTCGCGCCGACGCCGTCGCTCCCGGAAGGCAAATAGGTGTCAGCGGGGCTGGGAATGCCAGCGGCTCTGCGCACTCACTCATCGGCTATGAGCGAGCAAGAGCAGCGACTCGCCGGACGTCACGCCGAGTGACCGCTGGGCCGGCGGTCAGCGCACGATCGGCGGCAGATCCGGATACGGTTTGCCTCGGAGATGCAACACTTCACAGCCCTTAATCAGCCGCAGAAGGCATGATCAGCTCGTGCCTCCAACGCTTGAAGACGTCGATCTGAGCAACCGGTTGCTACAGGCTGTTGCAGGGCACCGGCTGCTCGCCTTCCGCATGGGTGGAGGTGTGCGTCTGGAGTTTGACGACGATGCTTTTCATGAGTTCACGATCGAAGGGTCGCTGCGAGTCGTCCTTGCTGACGGCTCCGATCGGCACGGCGACCCCATCAGTCTCGACGTGGCCGAACAGCTCATACGGTTGCTGAACACCCCGGCCACGGCTGCGGTTGTCGATCCACGTGGCGCGTTGAAGGTTGCCTTCGAAGACGCCTACGTCGTTGTGCCGTACGACCAGATGTACGAGGCCTGGCAGGTCCGCTCCGATGAAGGGCTGCTGATCGTCAGCATGCCTGGCGGCGATCTCGCAATCTGGCCGCCCGGGAGCGACGGCCAGGACGATTCCTGACCATCTTCGACGGGGATGAATCTGGGGTGGCTACCGGTTCGCCTCGCTTCAGCGATCATCGCATCTTCGGTGTCGGAACTGGGCCATCCGCACTTCGGCATGAGCGGATGGGGCCGGCGAGGGGACTCGGCCGTTTGGTGTACTGGTGGAGTCACCGGTCGAGGGGGTCCTCGCCCTAATCACCTGAGTCGTCCTCGATGTAACCGGTCACGGGGTCCACCATGTCGAGGAATGACCGGATTTGCTTCACGTGCTCGGCGGTCGTGCTCCTGGCGTGATCGGACCGCCGGCTGGTGAACCCATAGCCTGGCGCAGGGCCGGTGAGCCGGGTGTAGTGATAGGCACCTGGCTGTGTCGGGTCATACACGATGTCGAAGACATCATCGTCGACCGTGAGCTGGGAACGATCTGGGGACGGTTCGGTGCCGCTCAGTTCCATGGCCTCATTCAACCAAGGGTGGGTGCTCACTCACCGGCACGGTCGGATGTCGGCTGCGCCGCACCGCGGTAACGCTCCGTAGCGTCCGGACGGCGGCAAGAGAGTAACTTCCGTCGAGTGCCGGACGACATCACGCTGGAGCTCGACCGAGCGACCGCCGAGGACCTTTACGCGACTTTGTATGAGGTCGGAGAGCACATCGCTGCTGGTGCCCCGATTACTCCGCCGACTGCGGACAAGGTCGAGCGGCTGGGGAGCCTTCTGCGAGATCTCGGCCATCGCCTCGGCCGTCGCTGCTCGCCTTACTGCGACCACCTGCACTGACCTGGAACGCGCGGACTGCGGCAGATGAACGCACCAGAATGCGTGTTACTCGAAGCCGCGGAAGATGCCGTCGCCGTCTACGTTCTCGGCGAACTCCTCCCAGTCCATGTTCGAGATCGTGAGGTTGTTCTGAACCGACCACATCTCTGACGGCACGACTCGGAACGTGGCACCGCGCTGAGGCCCCTTGCCCTGGTCCTCCAGGCCTTCCACGTAGTCGTAGAGGTTGACCACCAGGATCGGGCGGTCAGGGTGAGTCAGCGTCTTCGCGTCGACGAGGAAGGCGACTGCATGGTCCACGCCTGCAGGCACCATCTCCACCAGTTGT
>NZ_JAGFNS010000024.1 GCF_017592555.1 Actinoplanes flavus
GCGATCATGACGGTGCCGGCGGCGACCGGGGCGATGAGGGCGGTCACGGCGATGCGGCGGAGAAGCTTAGGCAAGATCGGTCCTTCCGGGGAAGTGTGTTCCGGGCTCACCGTTGACTTCGGCCCGGTGCGTACCGGGGTGATTGCCGGGCCGGTGTACGTCGGTCACCGTCCGGTTGCCGCAGCGCAGGCGCGATGTGTGTCAGTTCAGTGACGTACGGCAATCCGTGCGGCCGCCGGCCGCGAATCCCGTTCGCCAGTCGAGTGGTGATCGGGCGAAGGGAAGCCGACATGGCGGACAAGGGGAACCGGGGATCGCTGGCCGTGATGGCCGGTGTCGTCGTGCTTTTACACCTGGCCGGATTCTGGGCACTCGACGGACTGCCGCCACAGTTCCCACTCGGGGTCTTCGTCGTCGCCTACCTGCTGGGCATGCGCTGGGCCTTCGAACCGGGCACCACCGCCGCGATCGACCGGGCCACCGCGCAGATCCCCGGCCGCGGCACGACGGTGGCCGGATTCTGGTACGCCCTCGGCTTCTCGACAGCGGTCTACGTCATGGCGGTCCTGTTCACGATGGGCCTGCAGATGCTCGCCTGGCGCGACCGGCCGGTGATCCTGGACGGCTCGTTCACCGGCGTCTTCCTCGGCATCTTCGGCATCCTCCAGTTCGTCGCGCTGATCGGCGCCGTGCGGATGCGGCGCGACGGCGCCGAGCCGCCGACCCGGCTCGGTCGCCTGCTGGGCTGGGTACGCCGGTCCTGGCACCTGTACCCGGTCGGCCTGATCCTCGGCTTCGGACTGTTCCTCGCCGTCGAGGTGGGCCTGCTGATCCTCGCGGCAGGGCAGTTGACGCTGATCGCCCCGATGTACCTGACCTGGGTGCTGCCGATGGTCTTCGCGGCCGGCATGTCCCTGGCGGCGACCGTGCAGAGCGCCGCCGGCGACCGCATCGAGGCGCGCCGGGCCGTCCTCGACATCGCGCTCACCGCCGTGACCGCACTCGCCGCGCTGATCGCCGCCGCCATGCGGGTGTTCGGCCCGCTGCCCGACGGCGCCGTCGGCGCGTTCTTCACCTTCCTCGGCAACCTGTTCCTGGCTGCCCTGCGCCTGCTCGGGCGACTGCTGAACTACCTGCTCGACCGGCCCGGGCTGCTGCTGCTCCTGCTGATCGTGCTGGTCGCCGTGGTGGCCTTGCGCCGGCGTGGCAAGGGAGGCGCCTCCGGCGGCGCCGCCCCGGCGAGGAGCGCCCCGCAGGCGACCGGCCGGAGCGCTCCGCGGGCGTCCGGCCCGGCGAAACCCGGCCTGGGTGACCGTCTTCGCCAGGCGCTGCGCGACCGCAAGGAGGCCGGCGCCCGCAAGAAGGCGGTCCGGGACCAGGAGAAGCGGGCCCGGGAGCGGGAGAAGGCCGCCCAGCGGGCTCGCGAGGAGGCAGCCGCCCGCAGCGCGGCCCCCGCCCCGCGCCAGCCCGCCGGTCCGGGCGTCTACGCCCAGGGCCGTGCCACGCCCGGCGACCGGCCGCGGCCGGCCCGCGCCGCCGCCCGCCCGGTCTCGGTGGTCTCCCCGCAACCGGCGCCCGTTGCCGCACCTCAACCCGTTCGCGCCAGCGCGGCCGCCAGCCCGCCGCCCGCACGCACCACGGCCGCAGCACGCCAGGGACGGTCCCCGGTCGCGCAGCCCACCCCGGTCCAGCCGGTGGCGGCCGCGCCGGTTGGCCCGTTGGTCCAGCCGGTGGCGGCCGCGTCGGTCGGTCCGTTGGTCCAGCCGGTGGCGGCCGCGTCGGTCGGTCCGGTGGTCCAGCCCGTAGCGGTCGCTCCCGTGGTGCAGCCGGTCGTCTACGGCCAGCCGGTGATCGCCCAGGGCGTGGTCGCCGACCTCGATCACACCGAGCCGATCGTGGCGGAGCCCCTCCCGCGGGAGCAGACCGGCATCGCCATCGTCACGGGGGCCGGTGCCGGCCTGGGCCGGGCCATCGTGTTGGGCCTGGCCGGCGCCGGGTACGGGATCCTCGCCGCCGACCTGGACGCCGACAGCGCCGCCGCCTGTGCCGCCCAGGCCCGCGGCTACGGTGTGCCCGCCCAGGCCGTACGCCCGGATGTCCGCCAACCCGGTCACCTGGAGCGGATCGTGGCGGTGGCCGACGAGTGGGGCGGCCCGGTGGTTCTGGTCAACGCGGGCGCCGGCGGCTGGCCCAGCCCGGTGCCGGGCCGGACCGCCGAGATGCACCTGACCGACCTGACCAGGGAGTCCATGCGGATCCGGGGCGGCGGCGCGATCCTCAACGTGGTCCCGTCGGCCTCCGCCGACACTCCCGCCCTGGTCCGATTCACCGCCGACCGGGCCGGGGACCGCGACGGCGTACGGATCATGTGCCTGACCACCGACCAGCCGTTCACGACACAGGACGAGGCGGTGACCGCGGTTCTGGACCTGATCCGCCACGGCCGGGCCGGCACGGTGGTGGCCCTGCAGAGCTGGAACCCGACCCCCGGGACCGTCCCACTGCCGTGAGCACCGGCTGGCCGCTAGAGCTGTTTCGAAGGGCCGGAAACAGCTCTGGCGGCCGGCTGAAGGGCTACTTGGTGAGCGGCGACAACTTCGGATCGTCGGCGTACGCCTCGGCCGCGTTGGCCTTGGTCACGATGATCGGCGGCAGCAGGTAGGCCGGAACCACCTTGACCCCGTTGTCGTACGACTTGGTGTCGTTGACCGTCGGCTGATTCCCGGCCTGCAACGTCTTGACCATGTTGACGGTCTCCGCGACAAGCTTGCGAGTGTCCTTGTTGATCGTCGAGTACTGTTCACCCGCCATGATTGACTTGACCGACTCGACCTCGGAGTCCTGTCCGGTCACGATCGGGATCGGTTTCCCGGCCCCCTTGATCGACGTGATGATCGCCCGGGCGAGCGTGTCGTTCGGCGACAGCACCCCGTCGAGCGTCTTGTCGCCCGCGTAGGTGGAGTTGAGCAGCGAGTCCATCCGGCTCTGCGCGTTCTCCGCCTTCCACCCCTGCGTCGCGGTCTGCTTCACGTCGGTCTGACCGGAACCGACCACCACCTCACCCCGGTCGATCAGCGGTTTGAGCACGTCCATCGCCCCGTTGAAGAACACCCCGGAATTGTTGTCGTCCGGCGATCCGGAGAACAGTTCGACGGTCCACGGCCCGGTGGCCTTCCGCGATTTCATCCCGTCCAGCAGCGCCTGTCCCTGCAATTGCCCGACCTTGAAGTTGTCGAACGCGATGTAGTAGTCCACGTCCGGCGTGTTGGTGATCAGCCGGTCGTAGGCGACGACCACGGCGCCCGACTGTTTCGCCTGGGCCACCTGTGTGGACAGCTGCGCGGCGTCGGTCGCCCCGATCACGATCACCTTGGCGCCCTTGGTGATCATGGCGGTGATCTGCGCCTGCTGGTCGGCGACCGTGGTGGACGCGCCCGCGTACTGCACGTCGGACTGGAAGCCCGCGTCTTTCAGCCCGTTGGTGAACAGGTCACCGGCGAGCACCCAGTTCTCCGACGTCTTCGAGGGCAGCGCCACGCCGATCAGCGCGTCCGCCGCGAACCCCTTCTCGGGCGCCGTCGAGCCCGATTCCCTGCGTTCCGATCCACAGCCGCTCGCCACCAGGGCCGCGACAAATCCAACCGCCAAAACCTTTGTGAGAGAGGTACGCATGAAGCGATCACCTTCCTGGCAGAAATTCGGTTTCACGAGTCGAGGTGTCCCGCGCGAGGGTCCGCGGCGGCTCGCGGCGGAACGGGCGCATCAACGATCCGATGACCGAGAACCGCCCCTGCTT
The DNA here is from genome assembly GCF_017592555.1 of Actinoplanes flavus. Taxonomy (GTDB): domain Bacteria; phylum Actinomycetota; class Actinomycetes; order Mycobacteriales; family Micromonosporaceae; genus Actinoplanes; species Actinoplanes flavus. The sequence continues at coordinate 3,797 of NZ_JAGFNS010000024.1, forward strand.
CTTGTTGTAGACATCGAGCGCGACCGCACCGAGCAGGAACAGCCCCTTGATGATCTGGACCATGTCGGCGCCGGTGCCGATGAGCTGGAGCCCGTTGTTGAGCACCGCCATGACCAGGCCGCCGACGATCGAGCCGCTGACCGTGCCGAGACCGCCGGAGACCGCGGCCCCGCCGATGAAGACGGCCGCGATGGCGTCGAGCTCCCAGTTCAGCCCGTCCTGCGGCCCGGATGCCGCCGACCGGGCCACGAAGATCATCCCGGCGAGCGCCGCGAGGATCCCCATGTTCGTCATGACCAGGAAGTTCACCCGGCGCAGCTGCACACCGGACAGCTCCGCGGCCCGCGCGTTGCCGCCGACGGCGTAGATGTGCCGGCCGCCCGCCGTGTTGCGGGTGTAGAAGGAGTAGGCGATCACCAGGACCGCCAGGATGATGCCGGAGACCGGGAAACTGGTGCCGACCCGGCCGCCGGCGAAACGGAAGGTGGCGAACAGGATCACGCCGACCATGACGGCCAGCCGCACGGCGGAGACCCACAACGGGGCCGGTTCGGCGCCCTCCATCCGCTGCCGGACCCGCCGGGCGTGCCATTCCCGCCACACCACGGCCGCGCACAGCGCCAGCCCGAGCAGCAGGGTCAGGTTGTTGTAGCCGGTGTCCGGGCCGACCTCGGGCAGATAACCGGCGCCGATCGTCCGGAATCCCTCCGGCACCGGAACCGTGTCGGCGTTGCCGATGTACTGGTTCCCGCCACGGAACAGCAGCATCCCGGCGAGCGTGACGATGAACGCCGGCACCCCGATCCAGGCCACCCAGAATCCCTGCCAGGCGCCGATCAGCGCGCCGACGAGCAGGCCGAGCACGATGCCGGCGGGCCAGGGCAGTCCGTGTTCGCTGATCGCCTTCGCGACCACGATTCCGGTGAACGCGGCCACCGATCCCACCGACAGATCGATGTGCCCGGCGACGATCACCATGAGCATGCCGATCGACAGGATCGAGATGTACGCGTACTGCTGGGTCAGCGCGATCATGTTGCCCGATGTCAATGTCAGCCCGTCGGTCATGATCTGGAAGAAGGCGATGATCGCGATCAAGGTGAAGATCATGCCGAATTGGCGGGCGTTGGAGGTCGTACCCCCGAAGAGGTTCTTCTGCAGGTCTCCGCGTCGGCTCATGCCGTCACCTCCGCTTCGCTTCGGCGCCGCCATGAGTTCATGACTGAACTGAATGATTCGCTCGCAAGCTCGCTCATGTGGTGCGCATCCTCTTGGTGGAGGTCATCTGCTTCATGAGCAGTTCCGGGTCGGCGTCACGCCGGTCCATCTCGCCGGTGATCGTGCCTTCGAACACGGTGTAGATGCGGTCGCAGAGCCCGATCAGCTCGGGCAGTTCCGAGGAGATGACGATGACACCCTTTCCCTCGTCGGCGAGCCGCTGGATGATGCCGTAGATCTCGTATTTCGCGCCCACGTCGATGCCCCGCGTGGGTTCGTCGAGGATCAGCAGATCCGGATCGGTGAACATCCATTTCGCCAGGACGACCTTCTGCTGATTGCCGCCGGACAACCGGGTGACGCCCTCGTCCACCGACGGCGTCTTGATCCGCAGGGTGCGGCGGTAATGCTCGGCCTTGTGATATTGGGCCACCTCGTCCAGTACACCCCGCCGGGTGATCTTCGACAGTTTCGCGGCGACCACCGACGTCTTCACGTCGTCGAGCAGATTCAGCCCGATCGCCTTGCGATCCTCGCTGACATAGGCCAAACCATTCCGGATCGCGTCGGCCACGCTTCTGATCTCTATCTCCCGGCCGTCCTTAACGATCCGGCCACCGAGATGTACGCCGTACGAGCGCCCGAAAACGCTCATCGCCAGCTCGGTGCGCCCGGCGCCCATCAGCCCCGCGAACCCGACGATCTCGCCGCGCCGCACCGTGAAGGAGCTGCCCTTGCAGACCAGCCGCTCGGCGGAGACGGGATGCCGGACGGTCCAGTCCCGCACCTCGAAGAACACCTCACCGATGGTCGGCACGTGCTCCGGGAATCGGCTCTCCAGGTCACGGCCGACCATTCCCCGCACGATGCGGTCCTCGTCGGCGCCGGAGTCCGCCACCGTGATCGTCTCGATGGCGCGCCCGTCCCGGAGAATGGTGATCGCGTCAGCGATCGCCTCCACCTCGTTGAGCTTGTGGGAAATCATGATCGAGGTGATGCCGCGCTGCTTGAAACCGCGCAGCAGGTCGAGCAGGTGCCGGGAATCGGTCTCGTTTAGTGCTGCCGTCGGCTCGTCCAGGATCAACAATCGTACGTCCTTGGCGAACGCCTTCGCGATCTCGACGAGCTGCTGTTTACCCACGCCGATGTCCCGGACCAGGGTGTCCGGATCCTCGTTCAGCCCGACCAGGCGCATCAGTTCCAGCGCCCGGTGATTGGCCTCCCGCCAGTCGATACGCCCCCATTTACGGGGTTCGTTGCCGAGGAAGAGGTTCTCGGTGATCGACATTCCGGGAACCAGCGCGAGTTCCTGATGGATGATCACGATCCCGGCGTTCTCGCTGGCCCGGATGTCGGCGAACCGGCATTCCGCACCCTGATAGAAGATCGTTCCCTGATAGCTGCCGTACGGGTGAACGCCGCTGAGCACCTTCATCAAGGTCGATTTCCCGGCGCCGTTCTCACCGCAGATCGCGTGGATCTCGCCCGGCCGCACCACCAGACTGACGTCCGACAGCGCCGTGACGCCCGGGAACTCCTTGGTGATCGACCGCATTTCCAGCAGCGCGTGGCCCACGAATACCCCCCGAGTGCGTCTCTGTAAAGATCCACATCGATAAGTGGGATGTTTCCGCACTGTAAATCGAATTGTCGACAACCGCCATGGCGAAGCGGCCGATCACGGTTCCGGAACTCCGAAGCGCCGGTTGGACGAGGATTCCCGCCCCACGCGCATCTCCGGTCCGCCTCACCCGCCGATGGGGCTGCGACGATGAACCGGTGACCGACGATCCGGAGCACGGCGAGCGCTGGGCCGAAGACCTGCTGCGCCAGGGCATCGAGGAGAAGGACGTCGAGGCGGTACGCCAGGCGGGCGCGCTGCTGCTCGAGCTGCGCAACACCACGTCGCTGGCCGATCCGCGACAGCCACACTGGACACGGCGGCTTCTGGAGGTCTGCCGAACCGCGCATCACCTGACCGGCGACCTCTCGTACGCGCAGATCGCCCTGCACCTCGACCGCCAGATACGTGCCGAGACCAGGGCGGCCGGCGACGAGCGGCTCCAGCGGCTCACCGCCGCGGCGCACGCCCTGCTGCGACGGTACGACGACAGCGGATCCGTGGTGGACCTGGAATCCGCCGTCGAGTCCGCCACCCAGGCGCTCGCCGACGACGACCACCCCGGCCGGGCGGAGCTCCTGCACACCCTCGGTGTCGCGCTGCATCGCCGGTTCGCCCACCGCGGAGACCTGGCTGACCTGCGGCGGTCCGTCGAGACGTTGACCGCGGCGGTCGCGGTGGTGCCCGAGGGCAACCCGGACGAGAGCCGGTTCGGTGTGAGCCTGCGAGCGGCCATGCGGGAACTGCACGGCCATGATCCGTCGCAACCGCTCGAACCGGCCATCCGGCGGTCGGTCGACGAGGAGCCGCCGGAGCCGCCGGCCCCCTCGGCGACCGATGCCGTGGCACTGCTGGAACGGGCCGACCGGACCGGGGACACCGACGCGCTGGCGGCCGCGATCGAGCTGCTGGACGGTTCGGACGAGCCCGGCGACCTGACCAACCTCGGCATCGCCCTGCGGATGCGGTTCGGGCACACCGGGAATCCCGCCGACCTGGACGCGGCCGTGGACACCGGGCGGCGGGCCGTCGACCGGATGCCGGCGGACAACCGGATGCGGTACGTCGCGTTCGCCATGTACGGCGCCGCGCTCGGCACCCGCTACGAGCACACCGGCTCGGGCGCTGACCTGGTCGCGGCCGTCGACGCCGGACGGCAGGCGGCGCAGATGCTCGACGACGACGATCCTGCCCACACCCGCATCCTCTTCGGCCACGTCCGGACCATCCAGACGCAGCGCCCCGGCGGATACACCAGCCCGCCGTCCACCGGCCGGATGCTGCCGCCCCTGCCCGATCCCGCCGCCGAGTCCGAACGACGGGCCCGGACCGCCCTCGACCTGCACATCCGAGCCCAGGCGCTGGGTGACCTGGCCGTCCTCGAACCCGCCGCCGAACTGGCCCGCACCGCGGACGATCCGCACATGCTCAGCGTCATCCTGCACACCCGGCACCAGATGACCGGCGAACCCGCGGACTTGGCGGAACTCGTCGACGTCACCCGGAGCCTGGTGGCCGAACCGGACCCCGGCGATCCGAACGCCGCGGGCCGGCACACCAACCTCGCGGGCGCCCTGTACAGCCTGTTCGAGGCCGGCGGCGACCCGGCGGTCCTGGACGAGGCGGTCGCCGCCGCCCGCCGTGCCGTGGAACTCGGCGACGGCACCGACCAGTTGCCCGCGCTACGGCACAATCTGGCCAACATGCTCTCGTACCGCTATGAACGCACCCACACCGCGGCGGACCGGGACGAGGCTCTGGCCGCCGCCGCACACGCGATCGCCGACCCGGGGCACCGCGACTGCGCGTCCTGTTCGGAGACCAGCGGCCGGCTGCGGCACGACCGGTTCGAGGAGAGCGGGGACCCGGCGGAACTGGACCGGCTCGTCGAGACGCTCGCCGGCCGGCTGCGCCACGCCGACGGGCTGACCGACGAGGACCGGGCCCTCACCACCCTCAACCTGGCCACCGCGCTGCGGCTGCGCTACCAGCGCCGGGGAGTCCGGTCCGATCTGTCCGCCGCCGTCGACGTGCTGCGCGATCCCGGCGCGGACAGCGAGCATCGGGCCGCCTATCTCGTGGAGACGGCGATCCTGTGGCGTCTGCGGCTGGAAGCCGGTGACCACCTGGATCTCGCCCGGCTCGACGCGGTGGTGCACGACCTGCGGGAGGTCCTGCGCAGCCTCCCACCCGGTTCGGCGCGCCGGGAGGGCACGCTCACCACCCTCGGCCTCGTACTCATGCGGTGCTTCGAACACAGCGGGATGCGAAAGGACATCGACGCGGCGGTGACCGCTTTCGACGCCGCGGCCCGGCTCGGCGAGCAGGTCGGCAGCCACCTCGGGCTGGGGCTGGCGCTGATGGCCCGGCACCGGGCCAGCGGCGACCCGGGCGATCTGGACACGGCGATCGCGGCCGGGCGGCGGGCCGTCGCCATGCTGCCGGACGGGCACCCGGAACGGACGCAGGCGCTGTGCAACCTGGCGGTCGGCCTCCACCGGCGGAACGCGGACGGGGACCGGGCGGCGGCACGGGAAGCGTGGACGGCGGCGGCCTCCGATCCGGCCGGGGCCACCTGGGCACGGCTGCGCAGCGTACGCGGATGGGCCTCGTGTCTCACGGAGGGTGACGGACCGGCGGCGGCCGTGGAGGTCTATGCCCTGGGTGTCGAGCTGCTCGGGCTGCTGGCGTGGCCCGGACTGGCCCGCGGCGACCAGCAGCATCTGCTGGAACAGGAGGAATCCGGGCTCGCGCGGGACGCGGCCGCCGCCGCTGTGGCCGGTCGTGACCCCGGCCGGGCGACCGGATTCCTCGACAACGGGCGAGGGCTGCTCTGGGCTCAGGCGCTGCGGCTGCGTACCGAACTGGATCTTCTCCATCGTGCCCGGCCGGAGCTGGCGACGGCGCTGGCGCGGACGCGGGTCGCCCTTGGCGGCTGACCTCGTCAGCGCTGTTCGGCAGCGCCGTGTCCGGCCGCGGCCTCCGCTTCGTCCCGGGCTCCGCCGACGGCCGCCGCGCGCCTCGACCTGCGGACCGCCGGTCCGAAACCGATCAGCGCGGCGAGGAGCGCCAGGCCGGCCGCGACCGCCGGGGTGACATATCCGGCGCGCGCGCCCGCCGCCTCCACCGCCCAGCCGCCGATCGACGCGCCCGCCGAGACACCGATCAGCAGGCCGGTCACGGTCAGGGTCATGCCCTCGTTGATCCGCGCCGACGGCACCAGCTCGTGCACCAGGGTCATGCTCGTGATCATCGTGGGGGCGGTGGCCAGCCCGGCGACGAACAGCACCGCGGCCAGCGCCCACAGATTCCCGGCGAGCAGCACCGGCTGGATCAGCACGGCCATCGCCGCGACACACATCAGGAATCGGGCCGCCACCGCGCCGCGCATCCGCAGCGTCCCGAACGCCAATCCGGCCACCGCCGACCCGCCGGCGAACAGTCCCAGAATCACCCCGGCCGACGACGGATGGCCGAGCGATTCCGCGTACGCCACGGTGACCACCTCGACACTGCCGAAAACAGTGCCGGTGAACAGGAACGTCACCACGATCTCCAGCATGCCCCGCTCCCGCAGCGGCGACCGGCCGCGCTCCCGCACGCCGTGCACCGTCGGCTCGGTGCGGCGCTGCGCGGCCAGCGCCAGCGAACCGGACACGAACAGCACGATCGTCACGGTGAGGCCGGCCTGCGGGGCCACCGCCGTGCACAGGAAGGCGGCGATCACCGGGCCGGTCATGAAGCACAGCTCGTCGATCGTCTGCTCCAGCGCGTTCGCGGTGTGCAGCAGATCTGGCCGGTTCCGGTGCAGGGACGCCCATCTGGCCCGGACCATCGCGCCGAGGTTGGGGGTCGCGGCCGCCACCATGTTGGCGGCGAACAGGGTCCACGCCGGAACGCCGGCGCCCGCGCAGATCACCAGAGCCACCGCGCCGGCGGCGGAGAACAGGGCGGCCGGCACCGCCACGCGGGACTGGCCGTACCGGTCCACCCGCCGGGCGATCCACGGCGCGAGCAGGGCGGTCGCCGCCAGGCCGACGGCCGAGACCGAGCCGGCCAGGGCGTACGAGTCCCGCAGCGACGCCACCATGATCACGACGCTGACCCCGAACATCGAGATCGCCATCCGGGCCGGAAGGGCGGCGAGGGTGAAGGCGGCCGCGCCCGGCGTGGCGAAAAGGCGGCGGTACGACGAGAACAAGTGATCCCCCTCCAGCGGTCCGGGCCCGCCGATGCTCGCCGCTGCCCGCCGGGGTGTCATCCGAATTTCCACCCCGGACGGCCGAATCCACTCGATGCAGGAGGAACCCGATGCCCGGCACCCCGGCACGAGGGACACCGTCGTCATCACATTCGCCTCGACGATCGGCGCCGGTCTCTTCGCCGTCTCGCTTCCGGATCTCTTCCGGTACGCCCGACCCCGTCCCGCCGCAATCGGGACAGTTCCGCCCCGCGGCGCGATCTCGCTGCCCACTCCGGCCTGTGCCGCGCCCGCCGGGCTCAGAGCGATGGCCGGGGAGGGGGCTGGGCTACGCTCAGGACATGGCTGGATGGCGGTCGTGGGGCCGGAGGACCGACGCCGTCCTGGTGCCGGTGGTCGCCTTCATCGGTGTCGCGGGGTTCGTCGTGCAGTCGGGCGGCATCGACACTTTCGCTGAGTTCGGGGCGCTTCTCGCCGTACTGATCTCGTCGGGTCTTCTGATCCTCCGACGTCGTTTCCCGATCGCGGTGGGGGCCGTCGTTCTGGCCGCGGTCGCGGCCTACGGATTCCTGCTCCAGCAGCCCGGCCCGATCATGGTCGTCTTCGTCGTGGCGCTTTACACCGTGGTCGACGAGGGGCATGTCGCGGTCGCCGTCGGGCTGGGCGTCGCGTCGGTGCTGACCTTCGCGATCGCGGACAGCCTCACCCGGACCGGGGTGTCCGGGAACGGGGCCACCTTCCTGCACGCCGGATGGCTGGTCGCGGTCATCGTCGGGGTGACCCGCAACCGGCGCGCCTATCTCGCCGAGGTGGAGGCCCGCACCCGGGCGGCGGGGGAGCGGGCCGACGCGGAGGCGCGGCGCCGGGCCACCGAGGACCGGTTGCGGATCGCCCGGGAGTTGCACGACATCCTCGGCCACCACCTTTCGCTGATCAACGTGCAGGCCGGCGCCGCCCTGCACCGGCCCGATCCGGTGCGATCCGAGCAGGCGCTGACCACGATCAAGGAGGCCAGCCGGGAGACGCTGCGTGAGTTGCGTGCCGCGCTGAACGCCCTCCGGCAGGAGGGTGAGGCGCCGTTGAGCCCGCCACCCGGCCTCAACGGTCTGGCGGATCTGGTTACCGCGGCGGCCGCTTCCGGGCTGGCGATCCACGTCGACATCACCGAGAACCGGCCATTGCCACCCGAGGTGGATCTCGCCGCCTACCGGATCGTCCAGGAGGCGATCACCAACGTGGCCCGGCATGCGGCCGTTTCGGAGGCGGTCGTCCGGATCCGGCCGGACGGTTCCGACGTCCTGATCGAGATCGACGATGGCGGCAGGGGAACGCCGGACGCCATCCCCGCCAGCGTTGTCTCGGATGGTGTCGTTCCCGGTGGGGTCGTCTCTGGTTCCGTTCCGGGTAGCGCCGTCTCAAGTGGCGTCGTAGCGAGTGGCGCCGCCTCCAGCAACGCTGCCTCCAGCAACGCCGGTCCTAGTAGCGCCGGTCCTATTGGCGTCCTCCCGAAGAGCGTCCTCCCGAGCAGCGCCGTCGCGGCCGACAGCGAGCCTGGCAAAGCTGCGACCAGGGGAAACGGGATTCTGGGGATGCGGGAGCGGGCGCGGGCGCTCGGCGGTTCGCTGACTGCTGGGCCGGGGCCGGATGGCGGGTTCCGGGTCAGCGCGCGTCTTCCGCTGAGCCCCGACCGGATGCCGTCATGATCAAAATTCTGCTGGCGGATGACCAGACACTGGTGCGGGCCGGATTCCGGTCGATCCTCGAGGGCGAGGACGGGCTGGAGGTCGTCGGCGAGGCCGGTGACGGGGCCGAGGCCGTCCGGCTGGCGCGGGAGCTGCGGCCGGACGTGGTGCTCATGGACATCCGGATGCCGCTGCTGGACGGGCTGGCCGCCACCCGGCAGATCACCGGCGCCCGGGTGATCATGCTGACCACGTTCGACCTGGACGAGTACGTCTACGGAGCGCTGCGCGCCGGAGCGAGCGGTTTCCTGGTGAAGGACACCGAACCGGCCGAGCTGATCCACGCCGTCCGGGTCGTCGCCCGCGGGGATGCCCTGATCGCGCCGGCCATCACCCGCCGTCTGATCGCCGAGTTCACGGCCCGCGTCGCCCATCCGGACCCGGGTCCCCGGCTGAGCGCGCTGACCGACCGGGAACGCGAGGTGATGGCCCTGGTGGCGGCCGGCCTGTCGAACGACGAGATCGCCGCCCACCTGGTGCTCAGCCCGGCCACCGCGAAGACCCACGTCAGCCGGATCATGACCAAGACGGGTGTCCGGGACCGGGCTCAGCTGGTGATTCTGGCCTACGAATCGGGTCTGATCGTGCCGGGCTGGCTCGTCGCCACGGACCGTGACTGAGCGTCTACACGCGGACGTGCCGCGAGCGGGCCAGCGCCAGCCCGCCGACCGCGAGGCTCGCCACGCCGAGCACGATCGCCACATAGGCTCCGCCGCGCCCGTTGCCGGTGCCGATGCCGCTGTCCGACGTGGCCGCCACGAACCCGCCGCCCACCAGCGCGACCAGAGCCGCGCCCAGCGAGAACAGGGCGGGACCGCGGGTCCGGCGGGCCAGGGCACGGGCGCCGGCGATCACGCCGGCGAGCCCGGCGACGGCGGCCAGACTGGCTATGATCCGGCCGCTGCTCATCGTGTAGACACCGGCGGCCAGCACCTCTTGAACATCCATCACGTTCCCCTTCCACGAACCGATACGGGGAGCGTAGGTAAGGGAGAGTCACGGAGCGTCAGGCCGGAGTTGGGACCTGGCGTACCACCGCGGAGGTAGGGCGCACGGACGGCGTACCCCCGTGGTTGTCTATCCGGCGAAACCGCCTGGTTGGCGAGAGTGCGGGTCTGGGCCGGCAACTGGCCGGGCGGGGCAGGTCAGGTGGGAAGCGCTTGGTTGGCGAGAGTGCGGGTCTGGGCCGGCAACTGGCCGGGCGGGGCAGGTCAGGTGGGAAGCGCTTGGTTGGCGAGAGTGCGGGTCTGGGCCGGCAACTGGCCGGGCGGGGTGGTCAGGCGGGGAGCGTTTGGTTGGCGAGAGTGCGGGTCTGGGCCGGCAACTGGCCGGGCGGGGCAGGTCAGGTGGGAAGCGTTTGGTTGGCGAGAGTGCGGGTCTGGGCCGGCAACTGGCCGGGCGGGGCAGGTCAGGTGGGAAGCGCCTGGTTGGCGAGAATGCGGATTTGGGCCAGCAACTCGCCAGGCGGGGCGGTCAGATCAAGCGGATGGCGGATGATCTCGATCCCGGTGTTCCGGACCGGCAGCGGGCCGGAGGCGGCGCCCTGGGCGTAGACCAGCCAGCCACGGTTCAGGCCGAGCGCCGTGCAGTAGGCCAGCATCTGGTAGGCGTCCTCGTTCGGATAGGACAGCTTGTACTTGGCGTCGAACACCGCGACCGGCCGCCCGCCGGCCAGATGCACCACGTCCGGCTTGATCAGGATCTTGCGTGATGTGTCGAGGTGGGCGTGGTACTGCCCGGCGGTGTGTCCCGGACGGCCGGCCAGAGCCTCGCGCAACGCCGTGGTCAGGAAGTCCTCGAACACCCGCGCCATGTCCACCACGAACGCCGCCATGCTCTGGCCGCCCGGGCCCGGCTCGGCGCTGTGATGCCGCAGCACCAGGGCGGCCAGCCGCAGCGCGGGCAGATAGCGGGCGTTCAGGCGGGACGGCCGCCAGTCCGGCGGGATCGCGCCGTGCGGCAGCACCCGCACGCCGTCGAGGCGCGCGTCGAGATGGCCGAGCCGGGACCGCGCCGAGGCGGGCAGGCGCGGCACCGCCAGCATCCGGCGCAGCGCCGTCCGCAGGATCCGGTTCTCGGCGATGTCCGGCGAATACTCGTCGTAACGGACTTCGACCGGCAACGGAAGACCGGCCCGGTGCGAGATCTGATCGGCGAACCGGATCCGGCCACGAACCAGCGGCAGCGCCTCGTCGACCGCGACATACCCCTGGAGAACCCCGGCCGCCAGCGCCCGCTCCGCCTGCCTGGCCAGCGATTCGGCCAGCGCCGGCCACAGCTCGGGCTGGGCCTCCGCGCCGGCGTCCTCCGGCCGGAACCCGGGGTCGCCGGCATATCCGAGTAGGAAGAGCAGCCGCGCGATGCCCACCTTGGGATGCACTTCGACATCGAGACCGTCGATGCGTACGGCGCCCGCGCATCCGTTCGGCCACAGGCGCCACCACCCACCGCCCTCCGGCCGCGGCTTCACCAGGCCGGTCGCGTCGAGCGCGGCGGCCTGATCGTCGGAGAGCCGGCAACGGGCCCCGGCCTTGTCGAGTTCGCCCAGGTCGACGCGGTTCACGGCAGCCCGGCGCGGACGGCGTCGAGCCCGAACCGGTCGTGCACCTGCTGTCGCGACAGCCGGCCGTAGTAGTGCTCCTCCAGCAGCGGCAGCAGGTCGTGCCGCCACATCCGTTCCAGCGCGGCGCCGTCGCCGAGCCCCGTGCGCATCAGGTACGACGGCCCGATCTGGAAGTCGCGGTCCTCTTCACCGATCGCGTCGTTGAGCGCCTCCAGCAGCAGCGCACGCTGGTCGCCGTCGACGCCGTGCCGTTTCAGCCAGGCGGGCAGCAGGCCGGACACCGGCGGTTCGCCCGGATGCAGTTCGAGGAACGCGAACCGTCGCCGGATCGCCGCGTCGACCAGCGCGATCGACCGGTCCGCGGTGTTCATGGTGCCGATGATGAACACGTTCGGCGGCAGGTTGAACGCCTCGGACGGCGAGTACTGGAGAAGGACCGCCTCGTCCCGGTACTCCAGCAGGAAGTACAGCTCGCCGAAGATCTTCGCGAGGTTGCCGCGGTTGATCTCGTCGATGATCAGCACGTAGGGGCGGCCGGGATTGTCCCGCGCCTCGGCGGCGATCGCCCGCAGCGGGCCGGGAGTCTTGGCGAAGGCCACCGACCCGGCCGCGCCCTCGGCGGGGCGGAAACCCTCGAAGAAGTCCTCGTACGAGTACGACGGGTGGAACTGCACGAGCCGGACGGCATCCCGTTCGGCGATGTGGTTGGCGACGGCCCGGGCCAGGAAGGTCTTGCCGGTGCCGGGCGGCCCGTGCAGGATGACCTGCCGCCGGTCCCACAGCAGGTCGACCAGTTCCTGTAGCCAGAACCGGTCGAGGAACAGCTCGTCCGCCAGGCCGGCGGTCACCGGGCGCAGGCCGTCGAGGGCGGGGCGGGTGGACATCGGCTGCGGTTCGTCGACCGGCTCGCTGGAGTCCATCAGGGCGGACAGCGCGTCCAGGGAGCCGGTCAGGTCGACGACCGTGCCAGGTTTGTCCAGCTCGGCGGGGAGCGGCGCCGGCAGCGACCCGATCGGGGTGGGTGGCGTGGTGAGCCAGCCGACCGGGCGGCGCAACCGGGCGTCGTCGTACTCGGCCTCGCCGTCGATGACACCGAGATACAGCTGATCGTCCACCAGGGTGACGACGATGTCGTCGCTGTCCATCCGGGACAGGACCGCGTGGAACTCGCTGACCAGGGCCACCTGCCGGGCGTAGTCGAGGTGCTGGTAGCCGGCCTCGACGGCGGCCCGGACGTCCGGAACCGAGGCTCCCGCCGGTATTTCGCCGAGGTGCGTGGCGGCCAGCGAGACGAACGAGTGTTCCCGCCACCGCGCGGCCAGCTCCGCCCCGCCTGGGCGCGGCCGGACCAGCCAGGCCCGGCGCTCACCGGGCGGCCGGGTGATGTTGCGCCACTGCGCGGCGAACGGGGGCCGGTAGTAGTCGACGGGCTGCCCGGACTCCCGTTGCAGGCGCACGGTGATGTCGAAGAGCTCCCGGTCCAGGTCGCCGCCGGTGGGGGTGCCCGGCTTGGCGAAGGCGTTCCGGATGGCCTTGCGGTGGGCGGTGTTCAGGATCGGCAGGAAGTGGTCCGGGAAGGCGAGGTAGAGCAGCGACGCCCGCAGCGACGGCATGATCGGGTAGTGGTCGACGGCAGCCTGCCAGGACCACGCCCCGGACAGGGCCTCCTGTCGCTCCGGCTCCGGCCGCTCGAACCAGCCGCACAGCACGTCGACCGCGTCGGCCAGCCAGCGCCACAGCATGGTGTGCGCGCCGGTGCCGCCGTTCCAGGTGCCCTGGGAGAAGGCCGGCCGCACGTGTGCGGGCACGGCGCCCGGCCGATTCATCCAGCCGAGCACCGTGGTCACGCGCCGCTGGAGCGTGCCGCCGGTCAGGTTCGACAGCGGCAGCCCTTGGAGTGTCAGCAACTCGGCGACCAGCTGTTTCGCGTCATCGGACGCGTCCTCCAGCTGCCTCGACAGCTTGACCATGAACGGGTCGGAACCGAGGTCGGGCCGCTCGTTGTAGCAGCGCCGCAACTCCCGGGCGGTCTCCAGGCGCCACACCGCCCGGTCCGGGGTGAACAGGGACGTCCCGTCGCGGAAGCCCCGCTCGATCAGCTCCCGCCCGATCTGGCGGACATGCTCGTCCTGACGAGCGGGAATGATGACGTCGTCGTTCACGCCGGCTATTTCATCACGGCCTCAGCGCAGCCAGGTGACCAGCTCGTCGATGGGCTTGCGGCGCTTGGCCAGTTTGGCGGTCGGCACGCCCGGATCGTCGGCCGGGTAGCCGACCGTCAGCACCCCGGCCAGGGCCACGTCGTCGGGCAGCCCGGCCACCGCGGCGAGGGCGGCCAGCTCCGCCGGGAACGCCGGACTGTAGAAGCCGCTGGCCAGGCCCTCGTTCGCGGCGGACAGCTGGAGCAGCGCGAACAGCGCGCCGGAGTCGAACCACCAGAACGGCACCGGCCACGGGATCTCCTCGGCGTCCTCCAGTTTGTCGGCCTCGGTGTACCGCTCGTGGTACGACGCCTCCCGGATGCCGATGACCAGCTGCACCGGCGCCTGCGAGATCCACGGGTGGAAGCCGTGCTCCAGATACCAGGGCTCGGCGACGGCGGCCAGTTCGGCCCGCTTCTTCGGATCCGAGACGACGACGATCCGGTGCCCCTGGCTGAAACCGGCGCTGGGCGCCCGGTGCACCACCTTGACGACCCGCTCGATCACCTCGTCCGGCACCGGATCGGGCCGGTAGTTGCGGACCATCCGCCGTCCGCGCAGAACCTGATTGAAGTCGGTCACTTCGACACGGTACGCCTCACGCGCCGTAGACGTGGCCCCGTACCAGGTCGTCCTTCTCCAGGATGGTGTCGACGATCTTCCAGAACTCGGCGATCCGCGGGTGCGCGAGCCCGTCCGCGCGGTTCAGCTTCCGTCCGAACATCGGGTCGTCGGGCGCGGCCGAGCCCCCGTCGACCAGCGTCGCGGCCGGCGTGGTCTGGCCCTGGACCGGGCCGACCCGGCAGCCGAACGTGATGTGGTCGTCGGTGCGGCCCTCACCCCAGGTGCCGAGGATCGCGTCGATCCACGCCTCGTGCACCCCGTTGTGGTGGTAGCAGCTGGCGAAATAGACGGCCACCGCGTCGTTCTCGTCGTGGACGAACGCCCACGTCCGGTCGGCGGTGCTGTCACAGCACTGGCAGACGAACTGTCCGCCGTTGCGGCTGTCCTCGTCGATCACAAGAGTCACGGGCGCCACCCTACGCGGGTGGCGCTCACCACGGTGCACCCAGCAGCGGGCGGACGACGTCGTCGACCAGGTGGACCACCCAGGCGTCGTCCAGCGGCAGGCCGGTGAGCAGCAGCCGGTGCCAGAGCATCGCCTTGCACACCTCGACGACCGCCGCGGTGTCCGGAGCGGCCGGCAGGTCGCCGCGGCGGACGGCACGGTCCAGGACGATCTCCGCCTCGGCCGTGCCGGTCGCCAGGACGTGCTCGTGCAGCAGCCGGCCCAGCGACGGGTCGGCGCGGATCGCCGACAGCAGGGCCAGCACGTACGGGTGCTTGCGCTCGTACACCCGGCAGAACATGGTCAAGCCCGCGATCAGGTCGCCGCGCAGTGTCCCGGTGTCCGGCAGCGCCGGGTGCTCCCGCATCATCCCGTGCAGGGCGGCGGTGACCATGCCGGGTTTGCCGGCCCAGCGGCGGTAGATGGTGGCCTTGCTGGCGCGGGCCCGGCGGGCCACCTCGTCGATGGACATCCGGTCGTAGCCGACCTCGGTCAGCAGCTCCCGGATCGCGTCGAGGATGGCCTGCTCACGCGCCGGGTCCAGGCGGTGCTGGGCGGCGGGGGACTGGGGCAAACCGCCCTCCAAGACGGATCACTGCTGGACGAACGTACCGTACCGCACGCCGGTCAGCTCCTCGGAGATCGTCCACAGACGGCGTGCGGTCTCCTCGTCACGGCCCCGCGCCGCGACCTCCAGCCGGGCCGGTTTCCCGCGACGCTCGCCGGGACCGTCCGGGCCGTAGAGCTCGCCGCCGCGCACATCCGTGGCGAGCGCGGCGTGCAGCGACGGAAGCGCGCCATCCTCGGCCGACTGCGCCCCCACCCGGGCCGCGGCGATCAGCAGGGACCGAAACCGATTCCCGGTACGGGCGAGATCGGTGTGCGCCACTCCCGGGTGGGCGAGCACGCTGGTCAGCGGGGTCCGGCGGCCCAGCTCCAGCGCGAACAGCACGTTGGCCAGCTTGGACTGACAGTAGGCGCGGAACTTCCCGTAGCGGTGTTCGCTCATCAGGTCGTCGAACGCCATCCGGCCACGCCGGTGCAGGCCGCTGGTCACGGTCACCACCCGGGATCCCTCGGTGGCCAGCAGGGCGGGCAGCAGCAGGCCGGTCAAGGCGAAGTGCCCGAGGTGGTTGACCCCGAGCTGACGCTCGAAACCGTCGGTGGTCACCGAGCGGGGCAGGGCCATCACGCCGGCGTTGTTGATCAACAGATCGAGACGATCGTACGCGTCATGGAACCGCTCGCTGAAACGCCGGACCGATGCCAGATCGCCAAGATCGAGTTCCCGCCAGGCTATTTCCGGGCTGTGCCCGGCCGTCTCGCCACGCATCCGCTCGGCCGCCGCCTCGCCCCGCCGCCGGTCGCGGGAGGCGATCAGCACGCCCGTTCCGCGCCGTGCCAGCTCGAGTGCCGTGTGATAGCCGATGCCGCCGGCCGCCCCGGTGACCACCGCGATTCCCGCCATGTCCGCACCCTCCTCGTTCGTAGCTGTACGAAACGGTACCGTACACCAGGTGGCCCGTCCATCGAACTAAGATCACCGGCTATGTCCCCCACCACGCCGCCACGTCCCCTCGACATCACCCAGCTCTTCCCTGAGCTGCGGGAACACTCGACGACCTCGACCCGCCTGCACCCGCGTCCGGGCCGTCCGACGGTCGCCGACAGCTCGGTCGGAGGCCCGCTGCTGTGGCCCGCCGACGAGCCGTGGCCGGTCTGCGACGACGCGGGCGCCCACGGGCCGTCCAACCTGACCACGCCGGCCATCGAACGCCGTAAGCGGGAGATCCTCGCCCACGCCCAGGCCCGGCCGGCGCTACCCGGCGGGGAGTTCCTGACCGCGCCGGAACGCGCCGAGGTCGCCGCCGCCGACGGCCTCGAACTGGACGACCTGCTCGAGGAGCCGATCCCGCTGATCCCGGTCGCCCAGCTGTATCGGAAGGACATCCCCGACTACGCCGGGCCGGACGGCACCGACCTGCTCCAGGTGCTGTGGTGCCCGGTCGACCACGAGGACGCCGACTACAACCCCAAGGTGTTCTTCGTGTGGCGGGACAGCACCGCGGTCGGGCCGGTCCTCCGCACGCCCCCGGAACCGGCGGTGATCAGCGACATGTACCTGCCGGTTCCCTGCGTGGTGCACCCGGAACAGGTGCGCGAGTACCAGTACGCCGACCTGCTCCCCGAGGACCTGCGGGACCGGCTCGACGCCCGCGACGAGGAACTGGAGGAGGACGACGACCTCCTCGGCTACCAGAGCGCGCTGTCACTGGCGCCGGGCTGGAAGGTCGGCGGATTCGCGAACTGGTCGCTGACCGACCCGTACCCGATGAACTGCTCCGTCTGCGGGTCCGCGATGACCTTGACCTTCACCGCGGCCTCGGCCGACTGGAACGGCCGTCACTGCAGTTGGCGCCCGGTCGAGGAGGATCCGAACGCGTCCCCCGACTTCGTCGGCGTGGCCTTCGGCCGAGGCTACGACCTGTACGCCTTTCGCTGTCCCGCATCCTTCGACCACCCGGCGGCGACCGCCATGCAGTGAGGCCGGTCATCGTGGCCGAAGGCTGGTGGCCAGCACCTCCCGGGCCACCGCCCGGCCGATCTCCAGCCCGGCCCGGTTGCTGAAATCGAAGTGCAGGCCGCCGAGGACCCGCGATCGTCCCGCCTCGGTGGCCGCCGCCGAGAAACCAGGGTACGAACGAGCGGCCCCGCCCGGCGCCGAATCGGTGGCGTGGGTGAACGCGATCCGGTCGGTGTGGAAGAAGCCGGCCAGCACCGTGGCGCCCGCCCCGCTGTACGAGCTGTGGCCCGACACGTACTCCGGGGAGCCGCCGACACTGCCGGCCCGCGACACCCAGGCCGGATCCGGGGCGGTCGCCGACTCGTGGATCGCGGTGGTCGGCCGCCAATGCCGGTACGTGTACTTCGTCCCCACGGTCACCACCGTCGTGTCCGCCAGCGCCATCGAGATCAGCGCGCCCAGGCGGACCTCGTCGGAGAGGCCGAGACGCCGCTCGGCCGCGACCGTCGACGCGATGCGCAGCCACTCGCCCGGGGGTTGGCTCGTGCCCGCCGGCAGCGACCAGAACTGGTAGGTCGCCAGCGACTCGGGCGCCGGAATCCGGCCGTCACCGACCACCGCGACCTCGGCGAACGCGGCCGCGTAGGCCGTGCTGTCCAGCGCCGGTGGCGGGCCTGGTTGGTACCGCCCGGGATTCGCCACCGCGAACGGCCGCACGGCGCGGTACTGCACGCCCGCCCACGCCGCCCGGAACACACCCGGCCCGGACCCGGCCGCCTGCGACTCCACCGGCGCCGACCCGTCGTCGGCACGGGCCGCCACGACCGCCTCGCCGACATGCCGTCCCCAGGCCGCCCCGTCGTCCACCCCGTGGCGCAGACTCGCCAGGTCGCCGGCGAGTTCGCCGTCGTAGGCCGCCGTCCGTGCCGGATCCGTCCGGACCAGCACCGCGTGCGCCGCCGCGGCGGCCGCCGCCTGCCGGTTCGCGTGCCGGGGACCGTGCCCGCCGACCAGTGCCGGCTCCCGGCGGCCGCCGATCCCGTTGACCGCGTCGAACATCGCCACGTTCACCAGCGCGTACAGTCGCGCCGCATCGGCGTCCGTCGCCCGCGCGGCCCGGACCGCGTCGAGCGCCAGCCCGTTCCAGGAGGCGACCACATCGATGTCCGGCTCCGTGGTCCGTGCCGCCGCGGGCGCGCCGGCCCCGGCTCCCACGAGCCCCACCAGGACGCTGATCAGTAGCTTTCGCATGGCTTCGCCTCCCGCCGCTCAGCGTCCTCCACAGAGGAATCGCCGCGCGTCCATGTGTAAGACACCCGACTCCGGGTTCAGGCGGGCCGGGCGCCACGAATCTCCGGCCGGCTGGGGAAGAGGGTGAGCTGCTCGGTCTGTGGGAAGGCCGCCAGCTCGTCGGCGCCCTGTTTCCGCAGGCAGCGGCGGCAGGTCACGGCGGCCGTGGTGGGCCGCAGCGCGGCCAGCTCGCCCCCGCTGACCCCGACGTGGCAGAGCGGGGCCGGCACCTCCAGCTCGCCGAGCCAGCGAACGGTGGCGACGGCGTGGACCGCGCTCCCGCCACGCACGAACGCGTTACGGCCGGCGAAGTCCGCGACGGCGCGGGCGACGACGGCGGCGAGCAGATCCCCAGCTGATGGCGTCACGCTGACATTCTGCCCCTCGGGTATGACGGAAACCGCCACCCGCCCGGTTAGCCGCCGTTCGCCCAAAAGATCAACTCCCGACCGGATCCGGTACGCCGTCCACGAACCGTCCGTGGCGGATGCCCCGAGCACCGCTCCCTCCGGCGGGAAGTAGCCGAGCAACACGCGCCGGAGCAGGGGCAGCCGCCGGGTGGGAGAGCGGCGCGAAGCTGCCTGAACTCAGTCGGGCAGGAGGGCGGGGCGGGTCTCCGGCGAGACGACGGGCCCGGCAGTGGACCGGGAAGTACGGACCGCGCCGGCGCTCGCGGCGATCACCAGGGCCACGGCGACCAGTTCGAGGGCGGACAGGCGCTGCCCGAGCACGGTCCAGCCGGCCAGCACGGCCAGCGCCGGCCCGAGGCTCATCAGCACCGCGAAGGTCGAGGTCGGCAGCCGGCGCAGGGCGCGGAGCTCCAGCGTGTACGGCAGGACCGACGACATCAGCGCCACCACCGCGCCCAGGCCCAGGGTGACCGGCTCGACCAGGTGCGGCCGGGCGCCCAGCGGCAGGCTGAGCAGCGCCGCCGCGCCCATCGCCAGGGCCAGCCCGTCGGCTTTCGGGAAACGCTGCCCGGCGCGGGCGCTGAACACGATGTACCCGGCCCACATCACGCCCGCACCCAGCGCGAACGCCGCCCCGGCCGGGTCGAGCCGGTCGAAGCCCCGGTAGCCGAGCAGAGCCACCCCGGCCAGCGCCAGACCCGCCCACAGCCAGCTCGCCCGGCGCCGGGCGGCGACCACCGACAGCGTGAGCGGGCCGAGCACCTCGAGGGTCACGGCCGGGCCCAGCGGAATCCGGTCGATCGCCTGGTAGAACAGCGTGTTCATGCCGGCCAGCGCGATCCCGAACCCGGCGGCCACCGCCCAGTCGCCCCGGCTGTGCCCGCGCAGGCGGGGACGGCACACCACCAGCAGCAGCACGGCCGCGATCAGCAACCGCAACGTGACCACCCCGGCCGCCCCGGCCCGGGGAAACAGCAGCGCGGCGACCGCCGACCCGAACTGCACCGACATCGCCCCGCCCAGCACGAGGCCCACCCCTGCCCTCATGGCGCTGACGCTATGCGCCCGGTCGGCGGTCCGGAAATACGGATCCAGCAGTGGTTATGCTTCCCCGTTATGACCGCCGAGTTACGGCATCTCCGCGCCTTCCTGGCGATCGCCGCCGAGGGCAGCATCACCCGCGCCGCGGCCCGGCTGCACCTCACCCAGCCGGCGCTGTCCCGCACCCTGCGCCAGTTGGAGGAGCACCTCGGCGTCGGGCTCGTCGACCGCTCCACCCATCACCTGGAGCTCACCCCGGCCGGGGAGGCCTTCCGGGCGCGGGCGGCCGCGGCGGTCGCCGCCGTCGACGAGGCCCTCGACCCGGCGCGCGCCGGAACGTGGCCGCTCCGGCTCGGCCATGCCTGGTCGGCTCTCGGCGAGCACACCACCACCCTGCTGCGGGTGTGGCAGGAGACGTATCCACACATCCCCCTGCGGTTGTTGCGGGTCGACGACCGTACCGCCGGGCTGGCCCGGGGCCGCACCGACGCCGCGGTCCTGCGCGATCCCGGCGAGACGCCCGGCATCCACACCGAACTGCTGGCCACCGAGCAACGGGTGGCCGCCGTTCCGGCCGACAGCGAGCTGGCCCGCCGCCCCGGACTGACGCTCTCCGACCTGGCCGGCTGCGCCCTCGCGATCAACACGGTCACCGGTACCACCAGCCTCGACCTGTGGCCACCGGGCGCGGCCCCGGCCACCACGATCGAGGTGGCCAACACCGACGACTGGCTGGCCGCCATCTCGGCCGGCGGCACCGCCGGGGTCACCAGCACCGCGACCGCGGCCATGCATCCGCATCCGGCGGTCACCTACCTTCCGCTGACCGGCGCCCGCGGAATCGAACTGCATCTCGCCTGGCGCGAACCACCGACCCATCCGGCCGTCCCCGCCCTCGCCGCGCTGCTGCGCGACCTGCTCAGGCGCTGACGGCGCACGCGCTGTCCGCCCGGCCGCGGCCCGGGGGCCGTCTACTCAGGGGCGGCCGGCCAGGGTGCCGCCGGTCGATCGGGGATGCCGTGACCAGTGACCATGCCGGGGCCAGGCTGCGCCGCTGGCGCCTGCGCCGCGGCCTCACCCAGCGGGTGCTGGCCGAGCTGGCCGGTTTCAGTCAGGGCTACGTCGCCCAGATCGAGGGCGGACTGGCGCCCCTGGAACGCCGGGCCACCCGCGAGGCGCTGGCCCGGGCCCTGCAGATCTCGGTCGGTGAGCTGACCGGTCACCCCGGCGAGGACCGTCGCGGCTTCCCGGTGAGCGCCGAGGCGATCGAGCGGCTGCGCGGGGGCGTCATCGCCATGGCGGTCCCGGACGTCGCGGACGGTGACGACGACGGCGACGTCGACACCGCGCTGCTGGACCGGTACTTCGAGGCCTGCCGGTACGACCTGCTGGTGCCCGCGCTGGCCGAGATGCTGACCGTCCTCGCGGCCCGGTCGCGTACCGTCACCGGCCCGGCCGAGCGGCTGCATCGGCGCCGCACCGTGGAGGTCTGTCACAGCACCGTCTGCACCGGCGCCCAACTCGGGCTTCCGGATCTCACCCTGGCCGTCGCCGGAGTGGGCATGCGCGCCGCGGAGGAACTCGGCGAGCCGGAGTACCTGGGCCTGGCCAGCTACGCCCGCATCCGGGCGGTTTCCGCCACCCCGGGCGCCGGCCGGGTCGCCGCCGATGGCATCGACCGGCTCTCCCCGTACGTCGGCGCCGATCCCGCGGCCGCCGGCGCCTACGGCATGCACCACCTGATCAGCGCCGAACTGGCCGCCCGGGCCGGACGTTCCGCGGTGGCGTGGGCCCACATCGAGGAGGCCGCCGCGGTCGCCGCGCACACCGGAGAACGGCGCGACCGGTTCAACTTCGGCCCGGCCAACGTGGCGATGTGGCGTCTCGCCGTCCTGGTGGCGCTGGGGGAGGGCCGGGCCGCCCGGGTCGCGCCGCCCGGTTTCCGTCCCGAGGCGGTGTCCTCGGCGCACCGCCGCGCCTCGTACCTCATCGATCTCTCCCGGGCGCTGCTCCAGGGCCGCGGGCTGGAGGACGACGCGGCCGGCGCCCTCTACCGCGCCGAGGCGATCGCGCCGCAGCAGGTGGCCGTGTCCGCCGGGGCCCGCGACGCCCTGCGCGTCCTGCTGTCGCGGCCCCGGTTCGGCCGCGACAGCCGTCTGCGAGGGCTCGCCGGCCGGGCCGGAATCCGCGATTGATTCCACTAATCCTCCCGCCCGCCGGACGCCTTACCGTTCCCCCATGACGCAGATTCCCAGCGGAACACCGGGGGAGCCGCCGCAGCTCACGGCGGCGTTGGCGCCGGATCCGGACGCCGCGAGCCTGGCCCGCACCCTGGTCGCCGACGCGTGCCTGCGCTGGCGACTGCCCGGCCTGCTGCATCCGGCCCGGCGGGTGATGTCCGAACTGGTCCTCAACGCCGTCGAACACGCCGCCACCGACCTCGTCGTCACGGTCACCCGCCACGGCGACGGCCTGCACCTCGCGGTCCGCGACGGCGACCCGCGCCTGCCCCGCCTCCGGACGATGGCCCGCGTCCGCCGGGGCGCCCCTCTCGACGAACGCGGCCGCGGCCTCCAGCTGGTCCAGGCCGCCGCCACCCGCTGGGGCGCCGACCGCACCCCCACCGGCAAGACCGTCTGGGCCGTCCTGCTCCCCGTCGTGGCGGTGCCGCTCAGCCGCGGCTGAGCCCGGTGGCGACCGCTGTCAACGTGGCCGCCGACAGTTCGGCGGTGCCGCTCACGTCGATCACCGTGCCGTCCGCCGTGGTGATCAGCACCTGGTGTTTCGGCCCGTCCGTGGTCTGCCCCCGCATCAGCCGCGCCGTCCCGGCCGGCACCGCGAACTCGCCGATCTGCTCCATCCCGGCGGTGGACCAGGCGGACAGCCATCGCGTGATCGTCGCCCGGTCGGCCCCCGGCGCCGTCCGCAACGGCTGGAGAACCGTGATGAACAGGGAGTTCCCGCCGTTCGCCTGGACGAAGATTCGCATCGTGACCACGGCGCTCGCCCGGCCCGGTCCCGGTTCGGAGCCGTCGTTGACCAGCAGGTTCTCCGTCACCGCGTGCACCGAACTGCTGACCTGTGGATCGAGGCGCAGCCCGGGAGGTGCGTAGCCGATCCGGAACCCGGCCACCTCGCCCACGGCGGGGGCGGTGGACACCACCGGCGCCCGCCGTGGCTCCGGCCAGGCGGCCACCGAGATTCCGGCCAGGCCGAGCAGCACGCAGCCCACCACGGCGAGAGCCCGCAGACGGCGGCGCCGGCGGACCCCGCGCCCCACCCGCTCGGCGAACCCGGCCGGCACCGGCAGATCGAAATCGGACTTGGACAGCATCTCGCTCACCCCTGCGTCATCCGGCCGCGCAACGTCGACAAACCGCGGGACAGATGCGACCGCACCGTGCCCGTGGCACACCCCAGCACCGCGGCGATCTCCTCGTCCGGCAGGTCGCACAGATAGCGCAGCGCGATCGCGGCCCGTTGCGGCGGTGGCAGGCCGGCCAGGATCTGCCGGATCGCCGCGGACGACTCGACCGAGGCGAGCGCCCCGTCCTCCCGCGCTGTGTCGGGCACCGTGGCGACGGGGATCGCCCGGCGTCGCCTCCGCTCGTTCAGAAACAGGTTGATCATGGCGCGTTGCGCGTACCCCACAGGGTTTCCGTCCCTGCGCACCCGCGACCAGGACGTGCCCACGCGGATGAGGGTCTCCTGGGCGAGATCCTCGGCGGCGGCCGAGTCAAGCGTCAGCGCGTTGCCGAGCCGCAGCAGCCCGGCGGCGCTCTCCCGCACGAAGGCCTCGAACCCCGTATCCCTCATACCTCTAATACACTTCCGGGCGCCGGATCTGTTGCAGTCACCGGCGGAAGGGAACGGGAAATGCCTCTCACCATGGTCACGGTCGCTCTCTCGCCCGAGGAGCAGGCCGCGTAACACGCTGCCCGGCCGGCTCCTCGCCACTTTTCTTCTTCCTGGCTTGAGGAGCTATTTTGCGTGCCCTTCTCTCCGCGCCCATCGGCGCGGACTTCAACCGTCTCTGGACCGCGTCCGCGATCTCGAACATCGGCGACGGCGTCACCATGGCCGCCGGCCCGCTGCTGGTCGCCTCGATCAGTGACAACCCGTCGCTGATCGCCGGCGCCGTCTTCGCCCAGCAACTGCCGTGGCTGGGCATCGCCCTGATCAGCGGCGCCTGGGTGGACCGCCTCGACCGCCGCAACCTGGCCGTGGTGGTCAACCTGCTGCGCGCCCTCGCGCTGGGCGTGCTGACCACCACCATCGCCACCGGAACGGTCACCGTCGCGGTGATCTACCTGGTGATGTTCCTGCTCGGCGTCGGCGAGACACTGGCCGACACGGCGGTGGGCGCCATGCTGCCGGCGATCGTCGCGTCCGAGCGCCTGCCCAGCGCCAACGCGCGGCTCGGCGCGACGTTCAGCGTCAACCAGTTCGTCGCGAAACCGCTGGGCGCCTGGCTTTTCGTCATCTCCGCGGCCGCGCCGTTCGGGCTGGACGCGCTGACCTTCGGGGCCGCGGCCGCGCTGATCGCCGGAATCCGCCCGGTCCCACCGTCCGAGCTGCACGAACGCACCTCACTGCGGCGCGAGATCGGCGCCGGTGTCCGCTGGCTGTGGAACCACCGCCTGCTGCGGACCCTGGCGGTGAGCATGGGGATCGGCAACATCGCGTACTGCGCGGCGTTCGCCGTCTTCGTCCTCTACTGCCGGGACCGGCTCGGCCTCGGCGAGGTCGGCTACGGCGTGCTGCTCACCGCCTTCGCGGTGGGCGGCCTGTTCGGTGCGGGCGTGGCCGCCCGGCTGAGCGACCGCTTCGGCAACGCCGCAGTGCTGCGGGCCGGGCTGATCATCGAGGTGATCGTCCACCTGACACTGGCCGTGACCACCTCACCGTGGGTGGCGGCGGCCATCCTGGTGGTATTCAGCATCCACACCATGGTGTGGGGTGTGATCACCTCGACGGTCGGCCAACGGGCGGTCCCCGATCCGCTCCGTGGGCGCGTGTCCAGCGTCTACTTCCTGATTCAGACCGGCGGGGCGGCCCTCGGCTCGCTGCTCGGCGGCCTCCTCGCCGGCGTCTGGTCGATCACCACACCGTTCTGGATCGCCGCCGCGACCATGGCACTGATCACTCTGGGTGCCTGGCGCCCGCTCAGAGAAGCCTGATCCGGTACGCCCCGCGTGTTCAGCCCGGCGGCCACGCCGCCGGGCTGAACCGGGATACCGGCTCAGGACTCGCTGGAGCGCTGCCCGTCGTCCCCGCGCATCCGGCGGAACCGGCCGGCGATCCCGCTGGAGAGCATGCCCGTCACCGAGCCGGCCATGCTGAGAGCGGTGTCGAGCCCTTTCGCCCCAGCCTCTCCGACAGCAGAGAACGTTCGACGTCCGGCGCCGGCCCGATGACCGCCAGGCCATCACCGGCGCTGACCAGCTGAATCTCGGCGCTCATCGCCCGCTCGCCCGGTGGCTCGTTCGAGCCCGAGGCTGACCGGGCCGCCCGGACCATGATCATCCTCCGCTCCGGCATTTCCCGGCGACGTCCAGAGGACCCCGACCATGCCCGGTACGCGCGACCCGGTCCCGTCCCATCAGGACAGTTCCGCCGTGCCCCGCGACCTCGCTGCCCACTCCCGCCTGTGCCGCGCCCGCCGGGCGCAGATCGGTGGTCAATCCGGGCGGCGCAGACCCCGGTACACCGCGGTGATGCCCAGAAACAGCGTGGTGACCAGCACGATCGTGATGGCCGCGTTGACCGCCACCGGAATGTCCTCCGCGTAGTACTGCTTCCCGTAGTTGGCCCCCACGATGACGACCACATAGACCCACCACGGTGCCCACTTGCGCTCGCCCGGCCTTTTCGCACTCATGCAGAACCCCTCTCGGCGACCTGTTCCGCCCTCGAGCATCCCGGGCATCACCGGCCACGCCGTCCGCCATCAGACCGACGCGCACCCCATCACTTGGTCGTACGTCTCCGCCCGGTGAGGCAGCCCCGGGAGCAAGCTGGATCTTTGCGGCAGAAGGTAAGAAGGACCGGTGGCGGGAGTGGATGGACTGCGTTCGTTGCTCGGCGAACTGGTGGACGAGGGCGCGGTCGGCGTCCTGGCGGAGCTTCGGGACGATGGCGTCACCTGGCGGCTGAGCAGCGGGGTCGCCGAGCTGGGCACCGACCGGCCGGTCGAGCGGCGCTGCGCCGGGAGCCGGACTTCGCGCCCGGCGCCTCCCGCGCCTACAACAACACCGGATACGTGCTGCTCGGCATGCTGATCGAGAGGGTGACCGGCCGCTCGTACCGTGAGGAGGTCGAGCAGCGGATCCTGGGACCGCTGGACCTGCGCCGGACCCGGGCCGACGACCACGGGACGCGGTTGCCGGAGCCGCACGCGCACGCCTACCTGGACGTGGACGGCGTGCCGGTCGACATCACCGAGTGCAGCCCGTCGCAGGCCGGCGCGGCCGGCGGCATGGTGTCCACGGCCGCCGACCTCAACCGGTTCCTGGCCGCGTTGATGGCCGGCGACCTGCTCGGCGCGGCCGAACGACGCGAGATGCGGTCGACCGTGGCGACCGACGTCCCCGGCGTCGACGGGGGCCTCGGCGTCAACCGCTACACGCTGCCGAACGGCGCCGTGGTGTGGGGCAAGGAAGGCGGCTTCCACGGTTTCCGGACGTGGGTCTTCCACCAGGACGAACCCGCCCGGCAGCTGGCCGTCTCGATGACCGTGGCGGGGGAGGCCGGGCCCGCCACCCACGAGCTGCTGGCCCGCGCCGCCGACGTCTTCACGCCGACGGCGCGGGGCTGAGCGAGCGCCGGCCGCGCGGGATCGAGCGAGCGCCGGCCGCGCGGGATTGAGCGAGCGCCGGCCGCGCGGGATCGAGCGAGCGCCGGCCGTGCGGTCGAGGGCTGATCGTTACGGGAGGGCGGAGCCGGCGAGGGCCAGGTTCTGGATGGCGGCGAGGCCGTACAGGGCGGTGGTGTTGGTGTCGACCCAGGGCGCCTCGTCGACCGTGTTGAGGACGGCCGGGCCGGTCAAATGGGTGGTCTGCCACGGGGAGGCGCCGGTGTAGCCGTCGGTTGCGGTGAACTCGGTCCACGCCCGGGCGGCCAGGGTGGCGTCGCCGAGGCGGGCCGCCGCGTAGGCGGTCAGGCGGGAGTGGCCCTGCTTGAGGATCAGTGTGCCGAAGTGGGCGCCGCATTCGGCGGTCTGTTCGGCACGGGTCGCGTTGTAGAGGCGGCAGTACTGCAACCACGCCTTCTCGAACTCCGGCAGGTCCACCAGCCCGATCAGTTCGGCGCAGATCTCCACCTGGCCGAACATGGCGCTCAGATGCGACACGCTGACCGTCTTCCCGGCGACGGCGAACTCGCCGGTGTCGATGTCGTAGAGACCGCTGCCGGTGACGAAACCGTTCGGCATCCGGCCGATGGTCCGCATGGTGGCCAGCAGCTTCTTCTCGGCGACGGCCGCCTTCGGGCCGTGGCGTTCCCATTCGGTGAGCCAGGCGGCGGCCAGGCCGCTCCAGTCGGTGCCGAGGCCGATCGACAGGGCGTGCGGGTCCGGCGTGTACGGCTCCGTGCGGATCTTGCGCAGCGGGTCGAGGGCCAGGAACGTCCGGTCGGAGTCGACCAGCTCGTGCATGAGGTCGCCGACCCGCTCGTCGGCGGTGAGGAAGTAGAAGATCCGCCGGTAGATCGCGGTGCTGATGCGCTGCTGCTTGGCGCTGTCCGCCCAGTGCTGCACGCCGTGCCGCGTCCCGAGCCCGGCCCATCTTCCCAGGTGGTAGACGTCGACCTCGCCGGTGTGCCGGGTCATCGCCTCGGCGAAGCGGAAGATGTCGGCCCGCCCGGACCGCAGGTAGGCGAACCACAGCCACAGGTCGGGGGACAGTTCCGAGTTGTCCCACGCGTACCCGCCGACGTCGTAGCGCCACACGTGCCGGTCCACGTCGGGGGTGTGCATGACGTCGCCGTAGTTCCAGAATCCGTACCAGTGGCGTTGTTCGGTCTGGTCGCGGTAGTAGTCGAAGAGGAAGTCGAGCCGGTCCTCGACCTCGGCGCGGGCCGGTGTGGACCGGTCGACCGGGCTGAACAGGCCGCCGAACGCGCCGGACGCGGCCAGGTGCGCGGGCGGCGCGACGATCTGCGGCGGGGTGACGACGGTGCGGGCCAGCGCGGCGAGACGTTCGGCCGGCGGGGTCGCGGCCAGGGCGAAGAACATCAATTCCGTGGTACGGGCGACGCCATAGGGAGTCCCGAACCCGGGCTCGTAGTCCTCATAGGTGATGTTGAGGCCTTCGAGCTGCTCCGGGTACGTGTCCTGGCCCATCCCGTCGTGGTAGAACCGGGTGTCCATCGGCCCCGCCTCCGGCGACCACATCCAGATCGTCGCGGTGGCCTGGTCGGTGTCGGCGCCCCGGATGTCGAGCTGCGCCGGGTATTTCTGCCAGAAGTCCCGCATCCCGAACCCGAGCCCACCGCTGACCCCGCCGACATACCCGAACCCACGGGACCGCTGCCCGGCATCGACGCCGACCCACCCGTACCCGGTCCTGGTCCGTTTCTGAATGGTGTAGCCGGAGCAGCTGAGCTGGCTGAGCGTGTAGTCGCCCCACGCCGGGATGTACTGGAGCCGGCTGGTGACCCGCTGGTCCCAGGTCGCCGGGTCGGGCAACTTCTCACCGGCGATCTGCGCCGCGCGTACCGTGGCTCCGGGGTCCCGGCGAAGGCCGGTGATGCCTTTGACCGCCTCCCGCAGTAGCCCGTCGCCGTCGCCGGACAGCCGGATGTGCCGGTCGTAGGGCTGGTCGCGCATCGGCACCCCGACCCGCACGCCGAGCCCGGCGATGAACTCCTTCTGCCCCTCGCTGTCGAACAGGAACGTGTGCACCACCCGCACGTGCTCGGCCCCGGCGTAGAGGTAGAGGCGCACGATGAATGGCAGCCACGACCTCCCGCGCCGCCGGTGGTCGCCCTCGATCCGGACCACAGCCCGGACCGGCCCGCGCTGCTCGACCGTCACCCTGCTGATCGAGCTGGTCAGCTTCTCGCGGGAGGCGCGCCGCTCGTCGTCGTCCTCGATGCTGGTCTGCCGCAGACTGATGAGTTCGAGATTCCGCGCGATCTCGGTGCCGCCACGGGTGATCGACCGGATCAGCGCCGAGCCCCGCCGTCCCAGCACGACGTGGATGACGCCGGTGTCCACGGTTACCGTGTCCCGGTTCTCCGCGACACTCACCGAGGACGAGCCGGTCACACCAGCTGTCCGATTCAGCACATAGGAATCCGACAGCGGAGCATCGGCGGGAAGCGCGTGCGCGCTCCACTTCAGCGACCCGTCCGGCCAGTAGCCGATCGGCCAGCTCTGCACCGGGACAGCGGCCCCGTCGGCGGCGGCCAGCGAGAACGGCGAGTCGGCGGGGACCGCGCCCTTCGGCCACGGCACGCCCCAGGTGCTGCCGACGTTGGTGCCGGGCGTGCCCTCCAGCCAATTCAGGGCGACGGTCTCCGGCGCCGGGGCCACCGCCGTCTCGACCCGCAGTGGTGGCGCGGAGAAGGGGACGGAGGAGACCAGCGGGGCGGCGGCGAGACCGCGCACGAACGTACGTCGGGAGATGTCGGGCATGCTGCACCGGCTCCTTAGGTGGGGGATCAGCCTTTGAGGCCCGAGGTGGCGAAACCTTCGACCAACAGCCGCTGGAACGCGGCGAAGAACAGCAGGATCGGCACGATGGCCAGCGCCGACAGCGCCAGCATCGGCCCGAACGCGTTGTGGTCGGTGGTGTCGATGAACAGCCGCAGGGCCAGGGGAAGAGTGAGCTTCTCCGGCGAGGACAGGTAGATCAGCTGGGTGAAGAAGTCGTTCCAGGTCCAGATGAACGTGAAGATCGCCGTGGTGACCAGGGCCGGCCGGACCAGCGGCAGCACCACCGACCCGAAGATCCGGATGGAGCCGCAGCCGTCGAGCCGGGCCGCCTCGTCCAGCTCGCGCGGGATCGTCCGCATGAACTGGACCATCAGGAAGATGAAGAACGCGTCGGTGGCCAGCAGTTTCGGCAGGATCAACGGCCAGAACGTGTCGACCATCCCGAGCCGCTGGAACAGCGAGTACTGCGGGATCGTCACGATGTGCACCGGCAGCATGATCGTGGCGAGGGTGAAGGCGAACAGCGGCGCGCGCAGCCGGAACCGCAGCCGGGCGAAGGCGTAGGCGGCGAGCGAGCAGCTGGCGACGTTGGCGATCGCGCAGCTCGCCGCCACGATCGTCGAGTTGACGAAGAACCGCCCCGCGGAAACCCCGGCCAGGTCGTCGCCGAGCGCCCGGTAGTTGTCCAGGATCCACTCCTCGGGCAGCAGCGCCAGGCTCTGCACGATCTCGGAACCCGACTTGAACGACGCGAACGCCAGCCAGACGATCGGGTACAGCAGCGGGATCAGCAGCAGGATCACGGCCGGGTGCCACAGCCGCCGGCTCACGACTCCTCCCCGCTGTAGAAGACCCAACCCTTGGCGGTACGGAAGAGCAGCGCCGTGATCAGGGCGATGACCAGAAGCAGGAACCAGGACATGGCCGAGGCGTAGCCCATCTTGAACTCCACGAATCCCTTCTCGTAGAGGTAGAGCGTGTAGAACAGGGTCGCGTCGCTGGGGCCGCCGGTGCCGTTGCTGACCACGTAGGCGCCGGTGAACACCTGGAAGGCGCGGATCGTGTCGAGCACCAGGTTGAAGAAGATGACCGGCGACAGCATCGGCACGGTGATCCGGAGGAAGGTCCGCCAGGGGCCGGCGCCGTCGACCGCGGCGGCGTCGTAGTACTCCTGCGGGATCTGCTGCAACCCGGCCAGGAAGATCACCATCGGGGCGCCGAACTGCCACACCGCGAGCAGGACCAGCGCGAGCAGGGCCCGGTCCGGGTGGCCGATCCAGTCGTGGAAGATCACCCGCCAGACCAGGGCCACGCTCACGCTCGCGCCGAGCAGCGACGGGGCGTAGAACGCCGACCGGTAGAAGCCCTGCGCCCGGCTCCTGCGGTTGATCAGCATGGCGACGCCGAGGGCGGCGATCAGCTGGGCCGGCACCGAGATGACCACGAACTTCGTGGTGGCCCCGACCGCGTTCCAGAAGTGCGGGTCGACCGTGAGCATGCGGACGTAGTTGTCCATGCCCACCCAGCGAGGGGCGGTGAACAGGTCGTACTCGGTGAACGACAGGTAGAGCAGCCACACCATCGGGCCGGCGGTCAGGAACACCGCCCCGACGACCCACGGCGAGAGGAACAGGTAGGCGATCGACGGCCTTTCCCCGTACCGTCGCAGGGGTTTTGATCTGGTCTCGGTCTTGGCACGTGGCCGCTCCAGCACGGTGGTCATGCGCCCAGGGCCTGCTGGATCTCGCTCATCAGGCGCGGGGCGGCCTCCTCCGGCTCGGCCTTGCCGTGCATGACGTCGTCGTAGATCCGCTGGAACTGGGTCTTCACCACACCGGCGCCCTTCGGCGGCGGCGGGGGAGCGGGCAGCAGCTG
Organism: Actinoplanes flavus; assembly: GCF_017592555.1. Lineage (GTDB taxonomy): Bacteria > Actinomycetota > Actinomycetes > Mycobacteriales > Micromonosporaceae > Actinoplanes > Actinoplanes flavus. Next base: position 35,210 of record NZ_JAGFNS010000024.1, read on the forward strand.
CGGCGACACCTTCGCCTCGTAGGCGGCGACGGCCTTCCACTCGTCGGTCAGCGTGGACGCCAGCGTCTCGCGGATCTTGAGGTTGGCGGGCAGGCCGCGGGCCATGCCGAGGATGGCGCCGGCCTCCGGGTCGTTGAGGAAGAAGTCGACGAACGCGAGCGCGGCGTCCTGGTTCCTGGTGCGTTTCGCGACGCTGAGCATCATCGGCGGCTGGGTGAACTGGCCGATGCCGTTGCCCGCGGTCGGGAAGTGGGAGAGGGCGAACTCGCTGCCGTAGGTGTCCCAGGAGGTCATGCCGACCGTGCTGTCCGGGCAGAACTCGGCGGTCGACTCCTTGCGCGGGAACGGGGTGAGCGTGGTGTTGGCGGTGACCTCCGGCGGGGTCAGGGCCTTGGCGGCGCGGAACTCCTCGCCCAGCCTCCACCAGGCGACGATCTCGGCCTCGGTGTAGCCGAGCTTGCCGTCCGCGGTGTAGAGGTCCTTCCCCTGCTGGCGCAGCCAGTCGCCGAACCAGTCCTCGATGCCGAACGGGTCGCTCAGGCCGCTCACCTTCGGGCCGAACGTCGCGGACACCCGGGCGGCGGCGTCCTTCAGGTCGGTCCAGGTCCAGCCGTCGGCGGGCAGCTTCGCCCCGGCCTCCCGCCAGCGCTCGGCGTCGTACTGGAGCACGTGGGTGGTCTGGCCCATCGGCAGGCCGAACGTCTGGGCGCCGAGGTTGCCGGCCGGGAACAGCTTCTGCTCCAGATCCGCGGTCTGGATCTTGCTGCCCAGGTGCGGGGTCAGGTCGAGCAGGGTGTTGCGGTCGGCGTACTCCCGCAGGTAGCGGTCGCCCATCTGGAGGATGTCCGGGGCGTTGCCGCCGCTCATCTCGGTGGCCAGCTTCTGGAAGTACGGGTCGTAGGCGGCGTACGTGGTCTTGATCTCGACGTCCGGGTGCCTGCTCACGTACAGGTCGACGACCTGCTGGGTGAGCTTGGCCCGCTCCTCGCTGCCCCACCAGGCGAACCGCAACGTCGTCTTACCGCCGCTCCCGTCGTCGCCGCATCCGCCGAGCCCGGCCAGGGCGAGTCCGGCTATCCCGCCGCGCAGGAGCGCGCGCCTGCCGACCGACATGGTTCCTCCCGCTAAAACGTTTCATAGGCAGCCTGAACTGCAATTGATGAGCATCGATAGTTTGGCAGCTTCGCATGGGGATCATCCGCACGTCAACGCCACCCTTCCATAGGTGGTTGTCTTTGCGTAAGCGCTTGCGTGAAACACACGGGAGACCTTGACAGGTTCCAAGTTATCGTTAACATTCAGCGGATCGATCGCTCGTCTCGACCCCCAACGAGGAGCACCCGATGCGCATCCCCGTTCTCCTGTCCGCCCTACTCCTGTCCGCCGGCGCCGTCGCCCTCACCGCCGGATCGGCCACCGCGGCCGACTGCGGCGCCCTCACCTACCAGGCCACCGCCACCCTCAGCGGCAGCACCTGGACCGCCAAACTGGGCAGCTCCACCGTCTACACCGGCACCGACATGCGGGCCGCCGTCCAGGCCGCGGTCAGCGCCCTGCCCAGCCGGACCTCGAAACAGAACGTCCTCGTCCGCGGATCCGGCTCGATCAGCGCCGGATCCCGGATCTCGCTGCCCAGCTACACGCTCATCGACGTGTGCGGCACGATCAACGTGACCGGCAGCGGCAGCGGCGACTACGCCCCGATCTACACCCGCGGCACCACCGACGTCGAGGTCGCCCACCTCAACGTCACCGGGGCGCCGCTCTACGGGATCTTCGCCCGCAGCGTCAACAACCTCACCCTCGGCGTCATCGACATGCGCCTGTCCCGCGGCCTCGGCGTGCGCATCGACAACTACGGCAACACCGCGGTCATGGCCAAGAACATCAAGATCGGATCCGTGTACGTCTCCGGCGCCAGCTCGCACGCGGTGGAGACCTACGGCGTGGACGGGATCACGATCGGCACCGTCACGGCCCGCGGCGTCGGCGAGTCGGGGCTCCTCCTGAACCAGACGATCAACGCCACGGTCGGCACCGTCGACGCCGAGAACGCCGGCACCGGGACGGGCTACGCCGCCTTCCGGATGGCCAACCGCAACGGGCGGGTCGGCAGCTCCTACCCCACCAACATCCGCGTCGGGACGGTCAAGGCCCGAGGCGGCGGGCGCGGCGTCTTCTGCGTCTCGGAGAGCGGCGGGGCGGTCATCGACCGGGTCGACATCGCCAACACCGGCAACAACTCGGTGCTCGTCGAGAACTGCTACAACGTGACGATCGCCGGCGTCTCCGGGACGATCACCGGCGGCGGGGAGGTCCGGATCTCGTCGCGGACCGAGTTCGCGCCGTCGGCCAACATCACCTTCAAGAACCTGACGGTCACCAACACCAGCATCCGGTGGAGCCCGTGCACCGGCTCCAACAACGTCGTCACCAACGTCACCCGGGTCAACTCGACCCTGACCTGGTGCTGAGACGCTGATCCGGGTGGCCCGGCCGAGACCGGGCCACCCGGGATCGTTGCAGCCATTCCTCCGGGTCCCGGCCGCCGACGAGGCCGTGGTACGGGCTGGCCGGCGCCACACCGGCCAGGCGGCGCAGCTCCGGGGACAACGACCGTAGTCCCTCGACCCCGGTCGTGAGGGTGTGGTTGTCGGCGGGACGCAGCCACGGCAGGACGTGCTCGCAGATCAGGGCACGCCGGGTCGCCTCACTACGGTTGTGGCCGGCCGCGTGCCAGAGGCGGCCGCTGTAGACGACCGCGCTGCCCGCCGGCATCACCACCGGGACCAGCTCGTCCTCGCGGGGACGGCGGTCGGCCGGCCAGAGATGGCTGCCCGGCGCGATCAGCGTGGCGCCGTTCTCGGCGGTGAAGTCGTCGAGCGCCCAGATCACGTTGACCTCGGCCTCCACGTCGCGGGGAAGCGGGTAGACACCGGCGTCGAAGTGCGGTGCCTGGGCGCCCTGGCCGGGGTCGACCGCCGACAGGAACAGCATCCCGAACTGGTGGACCTCACCCAGCCCCTCGGTCACCAGGGCCCGGACCCTCGGGTGGGTGAGCAGCGGCTCGAACGCTCCGACCCGGCTGAGCAGCTCGTACACCCGCCTGGTCCGGCGGCCGTCGAAGTCGTTGTCGCTCCAGCCGACGCCCTTCAGCAGATCATCGGCGTGCTGGCCGGCGGCCGCCAGCTCCTCACCGGACAGCAGGCGGGGCAGTATGAGGTAGCCGTTCTCCATGAATCCCGAAACTACCGGCCGGACGCCGCACAGGCATCGAGGAATTCCGCCAGACGGGCGGGACGGCTCAGCGCCGGAGTGTGGCCACCGTCGATCTCGTCGGGGGTGATGCCGAGGCGTTCGGCGCAGACCCGGCGCAGGTAGGCGGGCGGGAACAGGCGGTCGTCGCGGCACAGCAGAACCCTCGTCGGGACGTCCGGCCAGGCGCGCAGCGGGGACGGCTCGCTCATCCGGGCCTCCGACTGGCGGGGCGCGCGGCGGACCATCCGATCAGGCTAGACGCCAATGTCGCAGGAGGATGTTCCCGCTTGACCTCAACCCCGGTTGAGGTGATGGGGTGGGCGCATGGATCTTGATGATGTACGCGTGGTGGTCACCGGCGCGGGGCGCGACACCGGGCTCCTGATCGCCTCGGCCTTCGCGGCGCGCGGCGCCCGGGTGTTCCTCTCCGCCCGTGACCTCGGCGCGGCGCGGCGGGCCGCGGAGCCGATCCGGGCCGAGGCGTTCCGGTGCGACCTCGCGGACCCGGCCTCGGTGCGGGAGTTCGCGGAGGCGGTACGGGCACGCACCGACCGGGTCGACGTACTGGTCAACAACGCGGCCCAGTACCGGGAGGGGGAGATCTCCGACGACGAGGTCGAGCAGATCATCGCGGGCGGGGCGACCGGGACCGTGCTTCTGACGCAGCACCTGCTGCCGCTGCTGCGCCGATCGGACCGGCCGGACATCGTCACCATGATCTCCGGCTGCGGGGAGCCGGGGAATCACCGGTCGGCCGCGCATCCGGCGTTCTACGCGGCCAAGCACGCGCAGGCCGGGTTCGCCGAGATCCTGTCGCACCGGCTGCGGCCGGAGGGGATCCGGGTGATCTCGCTGTTTCCGCCCGACTTCGTGCAGGAGGGCCCGCGCGTCGCCGGGAGCGCCCTCACCGCTCGGTCGGTGGTGGACTGTGTGATGTTCGCGGTCGGCCAGCCGAGGGACTGTTTCATCCGCGAGTTCCGCTTCGAGCAGGTGCGGTGACGGGTTGAGTTCCCCGCCCGTTTGCGGTATCGACATGCATGAGTTTGCGGAGGCGTAGCAGAGTGGGCGGCATGGCGATCACCAGGACGGATGCGGAAGACCTGGCGCGCACGTGGGTCGAGGACGTCTGCCCGGGAGCCGAACCGGTGCTGTACGAGTTCGCCCGCGGCTGGGTGATCTCCGCGCGGACGCACACCGGGCACGGGCCACCCAGCATGATCCTCGACCGGGACACCGGGCAGCTGGTGATCGGCGGCACGCTGCCGCCCGCCAACCTCGCCGCGTGGTACATGCGTGACTTCCAGCCCGCACCGGCGCCGGCCGGCCCGCGACGGTACCCGGCGACGATGAGCCGGCTCACCATCGCCGGCCGCGGCCGGGTGGCGCTCAGCCTGCGGTCCGACACCGATCAGCCGCTGCACCCGGCGGTGGAGACGTTCTTCGGCACGATGCCCGCCCACTATCGCGAGCGCGGGGCCGAGCGGAGTTCGGAGGCCGTGGTCTTCTCCGAACTGTTCCGCGCCGAGGAGAACGCGCGACGTGCCGCCGGACAGCCGCTGATGGCCCTCCCCGACCTGCGGGACCTCGTGTGCGGCGCGCGATTGGAGACCTACCGGATCCGGGAGAAGGACGATCCGCTCAGCGGCAGCCGGCTGCGGTCCGGGCTGCCGGTCCTGCTGTTCCTCGACTATCTCGGCCTGAGCCCGGACGCCGCCGCGGACGGACAGGAGGGCCTCCTGCCACGGATCATCCCCGGGCCGGGCCCGAGCGCCGGTTCCGGCCCGGCGTCGTCGTGGGGCTTCGGCGACGAGGTGGCCGCGGTGCTGCGCGGAGCGGGCTGGTCGGCGGAACGCCGGATCGACAACCCGCCGGGGTACGGCGTGAGCCATCGGATCTTCCCGGCGGCGTCCCGGGCGCTCGCCGAGTTCGCCGGCCTGTACGTCACGCAGGACGGCGCCGGGGTGGCGCTGCGGCGGCGGATGTTCGCCCTGGACCCGTGCATGGCGGCCGAGACCGTCGAGACGCTGGAGGCGTTCGCACAGGTTCTCGGGGTGTCGCTGTTCCCGCTCGGGGTGGAGGGCGACGGTGAGGCCGTCCTGGCCATCGACGAGCGGGGCCGGGTGTTCTCCCTGGATCACGGCGGCGAGTGGTATCTGGGCGCGGACATGGGCGCCGCGCTCACCACGCTGATCACCGGCACGCTGCCGCCCCGGGTCAGCGACGACGGCACCTGGTAGGAGCCGTCCCGTCCCCGTCGGCGGTCTCCGGCGGGTCGCGGGGTGGACGGGACGCCGGGGCCCGGTCCGCCACCGGCGCGGCGGGTGGGGTGGGGACGCCGAAGGAGGAGCGGGCCCGGCCCCACCGGGCGAGGAGGGCGAACGCGTCGAGGATCATCGCGGGTCACCGTCCGGGAGGGCGGCGGCCAGGTCGGCGAGCGCCCGCAGGGAGGTGGTGTGCGGTTCGAAGTAGCCGTCGTGGCCGTCCACGTCGTCGCAGGGCAGCGGCAGGGCGCCGAACTCCGGGTCGGAGGGCAGCGTGCCGTGGCCCAGGCCGAGGATCCGTACACCGGGGACGCGGCGGATCCAGTCGCCCGGGGAGGCGCACGCCCACACCCGGGCGCCGGTGCGCAGGCCGGATCGGTCGGCGACGCCCATGCCGGGGCTGCCCAGGGCGACGATGTCGGTCACCTGCGCGGGCAGGCCGGGCGCGGCGAGACCGGCCACGATGGAGCCGTAGCTGTGCCCGGCCACCACGATGGACCGGTCGGCGTCGGCGAGCACCAGGCCGTCGACGAACCGCTGGAGGGCCAGCGCCCCGGCGGCCGCGCGGTCCTCCCGGACGATGTCCCGGCCGCCGCCCTCGGGCGGGTCGTATCCCAGCCACGCCACCACGGCGACCCGCGCGCCGGGGTGACCGTCCCGGATCCGCTCGTCGAGCCGGCGGGCCTGCCACGCGGGCGCCCGCCGCTGAACGCCACCGAGCCCGGTGTCGAACCCGGCCAGGTCGGTGTCCACTCCCGGCACCAGGATCACGACGCGGTCGGCGGTGTCCAGATCGCCCAGCACCTCGATCATGCGCCCGTCGGCGCGGTCGTCGAACCCGAGGATCTGCCGGGTGGCCGCCTGCGGATGCCGCTGCCGGTTCGCCGCGTAGCGCAGCGCCGGCGGCGCCCCGTCGAGGTTGCCGGTGATCCGCGGGTGCCGGTGGGCGAGCGCGGTGGCGTCGGCCGGTGCGAGGGCCGCGAAGTAGGCGGCCATCCGGGCCGGGGTGGCGGTGACCGGGTCGGGCGGTGCGAGCGGGTCGGCGAGCCAGGCGGCGAGCCCGGCCGGGGCGGGCGGCGGCGCGGGGCGGGCCGGGCCGAGCACGGATCCACCGGCGAGGGCCAGCCCGGTGAGGGTGGCCGCCAGTACGGTTCGGCGAGGGGTGACCAGACGGCGAAGCATGACGTCGAGCCTGGTCGGAGCCGGGTTTCGGCACAGTCGGGCGGGCTCGCGCCCGATGGTGCGGCTAACCGCCGGTCCGGTCGGTGGACAACCCCCTGGCGCCGGGTTGCGCGCGGCGGGAATGCTGGCTGGCGATGAGAAGGAAAGTGACCGCCGTTCTCGAGCCGCAGTCGTGGCGAGAGCTGGGCTACCTGTTGCTGGTGCTGCCGATCGACGTGGTCAGCGCCGTCCTGCTGGTGTATGCGACCGTGTTCGGGGTCATCCTCTCGATCACTCCGCTGGGGCCGTGGCTGCTGGCCGGGGTGCTGCGGGCCGCGGCGGGCCTGGGTGCCCGGCGGCGCGGGCTGGCCGCGCGCCTGATCGGCGAGCAGGTGCCGGCGCCGGTCCGGTCACCGGCCGGGCCCGGCGCGTTCGGGTGGCGGCGGGCCGTGCTCAGTGATCCGGCGGGCTGGAAGGCGCTGGCCTACCCGCTGGCCAAGGTGGTGGTGGCGCCGCTGTCGCTGCTGGCCGGCGCCGGCTTCTATGTGTACGGATTCGCCACGTTGACCTTCTATCCCCTGCAAGAGCACGACTTCCAGGGGTGGGTGCCGGTCACCTGGGTCCTCGGGCTGGTCATCATCCTGCTCGCGCCGTGGATGGTGCGGCTGGTCCTGTTCGGTGAGCGGCTGCTGATCCGGGGGCTGCTCGGGCCGAGCCGGGCCGGCCAGCGGATGAGCGACCTGCGGGAGTCCCGCGACCGTGCGGTGAAGGACGCCGACGTCACCCTGCGCCGCATCGAGCGGGACCTGCACGACGGGGCCCAGGCCCGGCTGATCGGGGTGGGGATGCACCTGGCGATGGTGCGGGAGCTGATCGCCGCCGACGCGCCGCCGGAGAGTGTCGTCGAGGCGGTCGACACCGCGCAGGACACGCTCGCCACGGCGGTGTCCGAGCTGCGCGATCTGGTCCGCGGGATCCATCCGCCGGTGCTGGACAACGGCTTGGAAGCCGCCCTGGCCACGGTCGCGGCCGGCAGTCCGGTGCCGGTGGCGGTCGAGGCCGGTCTGCCCCGGCGGCCACCGCCGGCGCTGGAGAGCATCGCCTACTTCACGGTGTGCGAGCTGCTCACCAACGCGGGACGGCACAGTGGAGCGGCCGCCGTTACGATTCGAGTCGATCTTCGGGGGGACGTGCTGCGGCTGCGGGTCCACGACGACGGGCGCGGCGGCGCCTTCCTGCGGGCCGGCGGCGGGCTCGCCGGATTGTCCGAGCGGATCCGGGTCGTCGACGGACGGCTGTCGCTGGACAGTCCGGCCGGCGGGCCGACCACCGTCACCGTCGAGATCCCCTGCCCGGCACCGGTGGAGAGGCCGTAACACATGCGCATCGTGATCGCCGAGGACTCCGCGATCCTCCGGGAGGGCCTCGCTCAGCTGCTGACCGTTCGGGGGCACGAGGTGCTCGCCACGGTCGAGGAGGTTCCGGCGCTGTTCGAAGCGGTCGCCGCGCGGCCGCCCGACGTGGCGATCGTGGACATCCGGATGCCGCCGAGCCACACCGACGAGGGCCTGCGCGCCGCCGTCCGGCTCCGTCGTGAATGGCCCGGCACCGGGGTGCTGATCTTCTCCCAGTACGTGGAGACGGCGTTCGTGGCGGAACTGCTGGCCGGCGGCTCGGACGGGGTCGGCTACCTGCTGAAGGAGCGGGTCGCGAAGCTCGACGACTTCGTGGACGCGCTGCACCGGGTGGCGGCCGGCGGGACGGCGCTCGACCCGGACGTGGTCACCCAGCTGTTCGGCCGTACCCGGCACCGGGACCTGCTCGCCGAACTCACCCCACGCGAGCGGGAGGTGCTGGCGCTGATGGCGCAGGGCCGCACCAACACGGCGATCGCGGCCGCGATCCGGGTCACCGAACGGGCGGTGGAGAAGCACGTGACGAACATCTTCAACAAGTTCGACCTGCCGCCGTCGGACACCGACCACCGCCGGGTCCTGGCCGTGATCCGCTACCTGCAGAACTGACTCCGGCGTGGCGGACCGCCACGCCGGAGTCGCGGGGGATCAGCCCTTGAGGCCGTGCTCGATGGCCTCGATGATGCGCGGGCGCAGCTCGGCGGTGCTCACGATGGCGTCGACCGAACCGACCTCGACCGCCCGCTGGATGCTGTGGACACGGTCGAACTCGGCGGCCACCTCACCCAGCTTCTCGGCCCGCACCGACTGCTGGACCTCGGCCAGGCGGGCGTTCAGCGCGGACCGCTCGGCGCCGCCCGCCGCGGCGACCTGGGCCTGCAGGGAGCTGACCCGCGGGTCGTTGGCGGTGCGGTTGTTGACCTCGCCGGAGAAGACCACCGCCGCGGCCGGGGCGCCACCCAGCACCGAGGCGAACGAGCCCTCCAGGGCGAGCACCGTCATGTTCGGGTTCAGGGCCTTCGAGAAGACCACGAACGCGCCGCCGTGGTAGCGGGAGACGACCGTGAAGACGATCGGGCCCTCGAAGTTGACGATGGCCCGGCCGATCTCGGCGCCGTACTCGAGCTGAAGGTTGCGCATCGACTCGGGGGAGCCGTCGAAACCGGACAGGTTCGCGAGGACGACCAGGGGGCGGTTGCCGGAGGCGGCGTTGATCGCCCGGGCGGTCTTCTTCGACGACCGCGGGAACAGGGTGCCCGCGGTGTACGTGTCCGGGCCGTCGGTGGGCGGGAACCCACGCCGGGCCACCGACTTCGACTCGATGCCGATCAGGCAGACCGGGCGGCCGCCGATGTGCGCGTCCTGCACCACCGACGTGTCCGCGTCGGCCATGCCCGCCCAGCGCTCCAGCACCGGGTGATCCTGGTCGGACACGGCGCGCATGACCGTACGGATGTCGAAGGCCTTCTTGCGGTCCGGGTTGTGGGCCGCCGAGAAGATCTGCCCGACCGTCGTGAAGTCGCTGCCGGCGACCGTGTGCGGGAAGCCGGAGACGTCCCGGGTGATCGGGTCGGACGTGGTCGCCGGGCGCGGACCGGTCTCGCCGGGCGCGACGTACGTGTGGTCGTAGTGGGCCATCAGCACGTCGCGGGCGGCCGGCAGGCTGGGCGCCCAGTACTGCGCCTGGCCGTTGGGGCCCATCACCCGGTCGTAGCCGCCGATGCCGAAGTTGTCCTCGGCCGACACGCCGCCGGAGAAGTCCAGCGACTGCTTGCCGGTGAGCACCATGGCCGAGTCCGGCGTCATCACCAGGATGCCCTTGGTGTGCATGAGCATCGTGGCCTCGGCGTTCCAGTACGGCTGGGCGCCCACGTTGATGCCCGCCACCACGATGTTGATCTCACCGCCGGCCTGGGTGAACGTGACGATCCGCTTGAGCGCGGCCGCCACCCAGTCCATGTTCTCGGTGCCGGAGGTCATCGAGATCCGGGCGCCGGCGGACAGGGCGAACCACTCCAGCGGCACCCGCATCGTCTCGGCGAGGTCGAGGGCGGCGATGACCCGGGCACATTCCGGCTCGGACAGCGCGCCGAGCGACTTGGTCGGGTCGCCGAGCAGCACCACGCGGGTGACGCCCTCGGGGTAGCGCTCGGTCGGCGTGGTCACCACACCGGCGACGATCGCGGCCGTGTTCCTGCCCTTCGGCCGGTCGACCGGTTCGAGCGCGCCGTCGGCGTTCAGGTCGTACTCGGTGAAGCTGCCCAGCAGTCCGGTCAGCTCGTACGGGTACACCGCCCCGCGCCGCGCCGCCCGCAGCACCTTCTGCCGGTAGTCGTCGAGCGGCTGCACCGGCTCGGTGGACGGCTCGCCCACGTGCAGCTGCGCCCCGTTGCCGGGTTCCAGGGTGATCCGCACCGACACCTCGGTGAGTTCCCCGCTGGAGCGCCGCTGCCGGGCGATGAACTGCACCTCCTCCAGGCCCGCGCCGCTGGCCGTCGGCAGGATCCGCTGGACCAGCGCGTTCAGCTCGTCGAGCGAGAGTTCGGTGACCGGCCAGACGTACATCATGATCCGGTTGGTGTCGAACCGCTTGTTCTGCGGACGCTGCGCCTGAATGGTGCGGATCGCGTCCAGGGTGAGCGTGACGCCCTGCTCCAGCGCGGGCAGCGCGACCAGGCGGCCGTCGGTCTCGCGCAGCGCGGTGAGGTCGCGGACCTGGTACATGGCGATCAGGCGCTCGTCGGCCGGGTTGCTCTTGGCGACCGCCTTGAACAGGTACATCTCCTCGTCGGTGGACGGGAGCCTGGTCAGATCGAACTCGCGCAGCCGTTCGAGCTGGAGCCGGAGGGCGATCTGCGGGTGCAGGCCCCGGATGAGCCGGTCCTCCACGAAGTCGCCGGAGTCGTCGCGACGGAAGGTGAAGTGGTGGTGCATGACGGCGCCGCTGGTCCCGGCCACCGTGGTGGTGACCCGCCGGACCCCGGCGACCGGCAGTGCGGCGAACAGCGAGCCGAGGTGGTGCGCCATCTCCTCGGCGGAGGGCTGCGAGTCCCAGGCGACGTAGATGTCGGCGACGTCGGCGTCGATGGGCCCGAGCGCCGCGAGCGAATCCGGCAGGTCGGCGATGTCGACGGCGGTGGCGGCCACCCGGGTCACCCGGTCGGCGGTGTGCGCGGTCGTGACGAAACGGATGTCCCCCACCGACCGCGTCTCGAAGGACGACAGTCCACGGTTGTCGTAGTAGCGGCGCGTCAACACCTCGAGCAGCGGAACGTGATCCCGCCCCGGCCGCCCGATCCGCTGCCCCAGCAGCCGGACCAGCGGTTCCGAACAGGCCACCATGCTCTGGATCCGCGCCGCCCGGTCCGGGGCGTCCGGGTGGTGGTCCAGGTGCCGCAGATCGGCACGGACCGCGGCGTAGACCTCGGCCCGGGTACGGCGGAGCAGCGGCTGCGCGTACCACCGGAACACGATGCCCCGGGCCAGGTCGGACACCGACGGGAAGCGCACCTGCGTCGCCTCGATCAGGTGCTCCAGCGCGATGCCGGACCGCTCGAACAGCGGCTCCTGCGGCGGGTTCCCGGCGATCCACCGGCGCAGGATCTCGGTCACGATCCCGACGCTCGCCGCGGACCGCTGGAGAGCCAGGAAGATCCGGAAGACCGCGTCCTCCAGGGCCGGCGTACGCTCCAGACCGTCCACCCCGTAGTGCGCCAGCACCCGGGTGAGCCGGTCCTGGAAGCCCTGGCTGACCCCGGCCCGCTCGGCGTCCAGGCTCTGCAGGTAGGTGTGGAAGTACTCCCGGGGGCTGTGCACCGCGTCACCCGGCTCCGGGTTCCAGTCCTCGCCCGGCTTGTTGCGGCTGAGTTCCAGCAGATCGGCCGCGATGGTGAGCAGCTCGATCTCCCCGGTGAGCGGCCGGTGGCTGAGGTCGGCGCGCGCCGCGAGGTATTCCTTGACCGCGGCCGCCTCGACGTCGTAGCCGAGCAGCAGCGCCCGCAGATCCTCCAGCCCACGGTCCACCGAGTAGCCGGTCGCGGCGGGCAGTTCGATCTCGACGGCGGCGCCCGCGTCGGTGGCCTCCTCGGCGGCGCCGTCGTCCAGGGGCTCCAGGCGCATCAGCGGCGCGCCGGTCTCGACCTGGCTGCCCACGGCCACCGGGCACTCGCGTACCCGTGCCTTGAAGGGAGCCCGCAGCACGTTCTCCATCTTCATGCTCTCCAGCACGAGGATCGGCGCGCCCGCCTCCACCTCGTCACCGACCGCCAGCGGCGTGGCCACCACCAGGGCGGGGGCGGGTGAGCGGACCACGCCGCCCTCGTCCCGGCTGACCCGGTGCGTGACGCCGTCCACCTCGATCGTGTGGATCGGGCCGTGCGTGGCCGTGACCAGCCGGAACCGGTGGCCGTTGACCAGCATCTGCCCGCTGTGCGCGTCGAAGCGGTCGCTGACCACGTCGGCGTACGCGAAGTCGCCGCCCGCCGAGATGCCCACCCGGAACCGCTTGGCGCCCAGCCGGGACACCTGCACCCGGTAGCCGACGCCGCGCAGCTTCAGGTCCAGGGGACGGCCGCTGTCGTGCTGCACCTGCGGACGGCCGCCGTGGGCGGTGGTGAGCAGCCGCTGCCGGGAGACGTCCTCCTCGTCCTGGTACGCCTCGATGCCGGCGGCGGCCAGCGCGATCGCCGAGTGCCGGTGGCTGACCAGCCGGCCCTGCGCGCGGACCCGGTCGATCCAGCCGGTGTCGGCCGAGCCGTCGATCACCTCGGGCTGGTCGAGCAGGTCCAGCACGAAGCTCTTGTTGGTGGACCCGCCCTCGATGATGACGGTGGTCTCGGCCATCGCCCGGCGCAGGCGGCCGAGCGCCTCGTCGCGGTCCCGCCCGTACGCGATGATCTTGGCGATCATCGAGTCGAACGCCGCCGGAATGCTGTCGCCCTCGCTGACCCCGGTGTCCACCCGGATGCCCGGGCCGGCCGGCAGTTCGAGGCGGGCGATGCGGCCCGGCGACGGCGCGAAGTCGCGGTCCGGGTCCTCGGCGTTGAGCCGCGCCTCGACGGCGTGTCCCTGCTCGGGCGGCTGCGGACCGGTCAGCCGGCCGCCGGACGCCACGTGCAGCTGGAGTTTGACCAGGTCGGTGCCGGTGGTGATCTCGGTGATCGGGTGCTCGACCTGGAGGCGGGTGTTCACCTCGAGGAAGGCGAACAGCTTCTCGCCCGGGTGGAACAGGAACTCGACCGTGCCCGCGCCCTTGTACCCCACGGCCAGCGCCAGCCGGACCGCGGACGCCTTCAGCTCGGCGGCCTGCTCCGGCGCCATCACGACCGAGGACGACTCCTCGATGATCTTCTGGTTGCGCCGCTGGACCGAGCAGTCGCGGACGCCCAGCGCCCACGCGGTGCCCTGACCGTCCGCGATGACCTGCACCTCGACGTGCCGGGCGCCGGTGACCAGCCGCTCCAGGAACACGACGCCGGAGCCGAACGCCCGCAGCGCCTCCTGGCTGGTGCGCTCGTAGGCGTCGGTCAGGTCCGCGCCCGAGTCGACCCGGCGGATGCCGCGGCCGCCGCCGCCGGCGGTCGCCTTCAGCATGAGCGGGTAGCCGATCTCGTCCCCGGCGCGCAGCGCGTCCTCCAGGGTCGCGACCTCGCCGCGGCTCCACGGGGCGACCGGAACGCCGACCTCCTCGGCGATCAGCTTCGAGCCGATCTTGTCACCGAGCTTGCGCATCGCCTCCGCGCTCGGCCCGACGAACGTCACCCCGATCCGGTCGCACAGCTCCGCGAACGCCGGATCCTCCGCGACGAAACCCCAGCCCACCCAGGCCGCGTCCGCACCGGTCGCCCTCAGCGCCTCTTCGAGAAGAGCGTGATTGAGGTACGGGCGGGCGGCCGCCGGGCCCAGCGAGTAGGTGACGTCGGCCGCGCGCACGAACGTCGCGGTCCGATCCTCATCGGTGTAGAGGGCGACCGTCTCGATCCGGGTCCCGGTCTCCGCGGACAGATCCCGTACGGCGTGGATGAGGCGCATCGCGGCCTCTCCACGGTTGATGATCGCGACACGCCTGAACACTTGCCGAGCCTCCCTGCAGCCCCGTCAGATTCCTTCGCCTCAACCTTCTCGGCTACTGTCCCGTCGAGCCATAAGCCGGATCATGCATGTCGGGCACCTTAGTTTGTAGGAATCCCACAAACAGCGTTGTGCCTGATGGCCAGACCGGGGTGCGATCGTTCGACCGTCCCGGCCCCGTTCCGATCCACGGCCCCTACCGGGAGCAGCGAAAACACTATCCCGCACCATCCCGGGTCCACGGCCCCTGTCGATACCCCTCAACCCGGCGGGCCGCTCACCCTGGGTGCCTTCACTTAACCGCCAAAACACTCTTTTCGTACGCTCCGCGCAGCCCGCGACCGCACGCACCCCGCCCCGTGACCCGCCACGCGACCTTCCGGCGGCTCCCGGCCCCCGACGCGGCCGCTCGCCGACGCGCAGGGCTGGGAACGGTTCGCCGTGTTCGGCGGCTCCGGAGGCGGTCCGCACGCGCGGTGGCTGCTCGAGAGCATCCCCGGAGCGCGGGCACACCGGTACACCGGCGGCCACGTGCCCGGCCCCGAGATCTTCCGGCAGATCTACGACTGGCTGCGCGCCCCGGCCGGGTGAGTGGGTGGCGGGACCGCGATCGGCCGTCGCCGGGAAATCGGCGGCGGACGATCGGCTGATCGCCTACGGTCACCGGCCATGACCGAGACGATGGTGACCGCCGGGCCGCTGCGACTGTGGACGGAACGGACCGGGGACCCCGGCCGGCCCGCCGTCCTGCTGATCATGGGGTCGTCGGCGCAGGGCTACAGCTGTCCGGACACGCTGGTCGACCGGCTCGTCGACCGCGGGGTGCAGGTGATCCGGTACGACCATCGCGACACCGGGCTCTCCAGTGTCGTCGACGTCGACCGGCATCCGTACGGGCTGTCCGACCTGGCCGCCGACGCGCTGGCCGTCCTGGACGCCTACCGGCTGCCGTCCGCCCACATCGCCGGAGCGTCGATGGGCGGCATGATCGCGCAGTGGCTGGGCGTGCACGCGCCGGACCGGGTGCGGTCGCTGACCCTGCTGTCCACCAGCCCGATGGGCGCCCGCCCCGGCGACCTGCCGCCACCGGCCGACCGCTTCCTCGAACACCTCGCCGACACGGCCGGGGACCCGCCCGGGGTGGACGCCGACGTGGCCCTGTTCCGGGTGATGAACGGCGACGTCCGCCCCTTCGACGAGCCGGCGTGCCGGGCGATGCTGGAGCGCTGCTGGGCCCGGGCCGTCGACCCGTCGGCGGCCGCCCACCACGGGCTGATCGCCCGGATGGCCGGCCCGGACCTGCGCACGCCGCTGTCCACGATCACCGCGCCGACCACGATCGTGCACGGCGACCGGGATCCGGTCGTCCCGCTTGCCCACGGTGAGGCGCTGGCGGCCGCGATTCCGCACGCCGAGCTGCACGTCGTACCGGGCATGGGGCACGTCTACTGCTCGCCCGGTCTCCCGGAACTGATCGCCGGCCTGATCCGCCTCTGACCGGTGGTTCGGGGGCCGCGGTGGCGGAGTCGTGCCTTGGCGTGACTCCGCCACCGTCAGGTATTCACCGGCGTCGACCGTACCGATAGAACTCCTTGCATGTCTTCCCCCTTGATGCGGCGCCGGCTGCTGGCCGCCGTCGCCGCGGCCGGTCTGCTCAGCGGCGGCGTCGCCGCGGTGCAGGAACCCGCGACCGCGGCCGCCCCCCGAACACCGACGAAGACCACCACCGAAACCACCCACACGATCACCCTGATCACCGGTGACGTGGTCACCGTGCGCGGCTCCGACGGCGGCGCCGGGACCGTCGACGTCGACCGGCCCGACGGCGCCCCCGGCGGCGTCCGGCTCCAGCGCAGCGGTGACGACCTGTTCGTCCTGCCCGACGAGGTGCTGCCGCTGCTCAGCGCCGACCGGCTGGACCGCCGCCTGTTCAACGTCACCGATCTGCTCGCGATGGGGTACGACGACGCGAAGACCACCGTCGTGCCGGTGATCAGCACCGCCCCGGCGGGGGCGGCCCGCTCGGTCGCACCGGCCGTCCCGCGCGGCGCGAAACTGGTCCGCGACCTGCGGGCGGTCGGCGCCGCCGCGCTCACCGTGGACAAGAAGCAGACCCGCCCGTTCTGGACCGCCCTGGGCGAGAAGCCGGGCAAGCTCTGGCTGGACGGGAAGGTCACCGCCACCCTCAAGGACAGCGTCCCGCAGATCGGCGCGCCCGAGGCGTGGGCGGCCGGCTACGACGGCGCCGGCGTGACGGTGGCGGTCCTCGACACCGGCATCGACGCCACCCACCCCGACCTCGCCGGCCAGATCGACGAGAAGGTCAGCTTCGTGCCGGAGCAGGACACCTCCGACGTCAACGGGCACGGCACCCACGTCGCCTCGACGATCGTCGGCACCGGCGCCGCCTCCGGCGGTGTCGACAGGGGTGTCGCGCCCGGTGCCGACCTGATCGTCGGCAAGGTGCTCGACAACAGCGGCTCCGGACTCGACTCCTGGGTGCTCGCCGGCATGCAGTGGGCCGCCGAGTCGGGCGCCGACGTCGTCAGCATGAGCCTCAGCGACCCGACGCTGTCCGACGGCACCGACCCGATGGCGGTCGCGGTCGACACCCTGTCCGCGAAGTACGGCACCCTGTTCGTGATCGCCTCCGGCAACAGTGGGCCGGAGAGCATCGGCACCCCGAGTTCGGCGGCCAGCGCGCTCACCGTCGGCGCCGTCGACAAGCAGGACCGGCTGGCGAGCTTCTCCAGCACCGGCCCGCTGGTCCGCAGCGGCGCCCTCAAACCGGACATCACCGCGCCGGGCGTGAACATCAACGCCGCCCGCTCGCAGCAGATGACCAGCGGAAGCGGCCTCTACCGCAGCATCAGCGGCACCTCGATGGCCACCCCGCACGTCTCCGGGGCGGCCGCGATCCTGGCCCAGCGGCACCCCGGCTGGACCGGCCCGCAGCTCAAGGAGGCGCTGATGAGCAGCGCCAAGGGGCTGCCCGGCTACACGCCGTACGAGGTCGGCACCGGCCGGGTCGACGTGGCCGCCGCCGTCCGCGACGAGGTACGCGCGACCGGCTCGGTGTTCCTCGGCAACTTCGACTGGCCGCACGAGCCGAGCGACGCGCCGGTCACCAAGCCGGTCACCTTCACCAACACGGGCACCACCGACGTCACCCTGAACCTGGCCGCCACCGGCCCGTTCGAGCTCGGCGCCGGCTCGGTGGCGGTGCCCGCCGGCGGCACCGCCACGGTTCCGGTCAGCGGTGACCCGACCAAGCCCGGCACCGGCCGCTACACCGGCTACCTGGTCGGCACCGACGCCACGGGCGCCGTCGTCACCCGTACCTCGCTGGGTCTGATCAAAGAGGACGAGCGGTACGACCTGACCGTCAAACTCGTCGGCCGGGACGGCAGACCCGCCACCTCGTCCGTCGTGATCAAGCAGGAGGGCGAGTACTACCCGTACTTCCTCACCGTCGCCGGTGAGCAGACGCTGCGGATGCCGCCCGGCACCTACACGGTCGAGTCCTTCCTCGAGGGGCGGGGTGAGCGGGCCGACTCCCTCGGTTACGTCGTCCTGGTCGACCCGGAGACCGTGCTCGACGGCGAGTCCGCCACGGTCGTGCTGGACGCCAGCAAGGCCCGCCTGCTCGACACCACCACGCCGCAGCGCACCGAGAACCGGCAGCGCAAGGTCGACTACACGGTCACCTACCCCGGTGGCGACAGCTTCCGGGACGCCTTCCTGATCCCGACCCGGTACGACGACGTCTACGTCTCGCCGACCGAGCAGGTCGAGGACGTGACGTTCACGATGGTCCACCGGTGGCGCAAGGGTGAGCCGCTGCTGACCGTGAGCGCGCTCGGCCTGCCGCCGCTGGACGTCACGGTCCAGCCGGGCAGCACCCTCGACGCCGGCCGCGACATCCTGCCGCTGGTCTACGCGGGCACCGGCACCCCCGGCGAGTACCCGGACGCCAAGGGCAAGGCGGTCGTGGTGACCCGCAGCGACGCGATCAGCGCCGTCGACCGGGCCGCCGCCGCGGTCGCCGCCGGAGCGGAACTGCTGCTGGTCGTCAACGACGGCGTGGGCATCCTCAACGAGGTGGTGGGTGACTCGCCGATCCCGGTCGCCACCGTGCACCGCGACGCCGGGGCACGCCTCGTCGACCTGGCGAGGTCGGGCCGGCGGCACATCGCCACCAACCAGGTGCCGTACGCGTCCTACCTCTACGACCTGACCCGCACCTACCCCGGAAAGGTGCCGAACCGGCCGCTCACTTACCACCCGCGCGCCACCGACCTGGCCCGGATCGACGCGCGCTACCACAACCCGACCGAGCCGGTGGAGGGCAGCGGCGGCCGGTACGACGTGACGTTCGTTCCGGGGCTCGGTTTCCCGGAGCGGGAGTGGCACCCGTCCACCCGTACCGAATGGGTCACCCCCGGCCAGGAATGGGCCGAGGCACACGCGCAGGGCACCTGGACGGTCTCGACCAACCGCCACGCGTACGCCGCGGGCGCCACCCGCCTGAACTGGTTCGCCCCGGCGATCCGGCCCGCGTTCAGCCGCACGTTCGCCGTGCAGAACAGCCGCTACCAGGACAACATGACGATCAACGTGCAGGCCTGGACGCCGTCCGGGGACACCCTCGAACACGGCGGCAACCTGGAGTGGGGTTCGGTGCCCACCAACCTCAAGCTCTACCAGGGCGGCACACTGCTGCACGAGAACAAGCTGTCGTCGTCGTTGCAGTGGAAGCAGGTGCCGTCCGGGACCCTGCCGTACCGCCTGGTGCTGGACGCCTCCCGGCCGGCGGAGGAGTGGCGGCTGTCCACCCGCACCCACACCGAGTGGGACTTCGTCTCCAGCTCCAACGACTCGGACCGTTTCGAGCCGATGGCACTGCTCCAGATGGAGTACCGCCTCGACACCGACCCGCACGGTGACGTCCCGGCCGGCAGCACCCAGAGAATCCGGGTGAAGCCGATCCCGCAGGCCGGCGGCGGCCCGGACACCGGCACCGTCACCTCGGTCACGCTGGAGGTGTCCTACGACGACGGCGCCACCTGGCAGAAGGCGACGCTGCGCAAGGACGGCGGCTGGTGGAGCAGCACGCTGAAACTGCCGAGGCGGCCCGGCGGCTTCCTCTCGGTGCGCGCCACCGGCGCCACCGACGCCGGGTTCGGCATCAACCAGGAGATCATCCGGGCGTACGGGTTCCGATGATCCCACTCGCGGGGCCCTGGGACGGCGACGTCCCGGGGCCCGGCATATCCTCTCCGCACCTCCGGGTGGACTCTCCGCGCCCCCGGGTGGAGAGGAGACGGCCACCGATGCTCGCCGCTCTGGGCCTGAGCCCCGACCACGAGTCGGTCTACAGTGTCCTCGCCGGTCGCGCCCAGGCCGGCCTGGCCGAGCTCACCGTCGCCCTGCGACTGCCGGTCGCCGTGATCGAGGACGCGCTGTTCCAGCTGACCGCGTGCGGCCTGATCAAGTCCACACCGGACGGCGCGTTCGCGGCGGCGCCCCCGGCGGTGGCGCTGGGCGCCATGATCAGTGAACGGCGGGCCGAGCTGCGCAACGCCGAACTGGCCCTGGTCACCCTCGCCGAGGAGCACCGCAAGGCGATGGCCGGCCGCACCATCAGCGAGTTGATCGAGGTGGTCACCGGGGTCGAGGCGATCCGGCACCGGTTCGCGCAGGTGCAGCACGCCGCCCGGCGGCAGGTCCGCACCTTCGTCACCACGCCGTTCGTGGCCGTGCCGCCGGGCGCCAACCCGGTCGAGTCGCAGATGGTGGCCCAGGGGGTGCGCTACCGGGTGGTCATCGACCAGCCGGCGCTCTCCTCGCCCGGCATGGTCGCCGAGACGATGGAGTCGCTGCGGCAGGGCGTCCAGGTCCGGGTGACCGAGTCGCTGCCGATCAAGCTGATGCTCGCCGACGACGAGCTGGCCCTGGTGCCGCTGACGGTCGCCGTCGGTGAGGAGCCGGGCGCCGTCCTGCTGCACCGGTCCGGGCTGCTCACCGCCATGGACGCGCTCTTCGAGACGGTGTGGAGCCACGCTCACCCGCTGGATCTGGCGGGCCTCGGCGAGCCGGCCGCGGACGTCGTCACGGCGCTGGACCGGACCATCCTGGCGCTGCTGCTCGCCGGGCTCACCGATCAGGCCGTCGCCGCCCAGCTCGACCTCTCGCTGCGCACCCTGCAACGGCGCCTACGGCACCTGATGGACCTGGCCGGCGTCCAGACCCGCATGCAACTCGGGTGGCACGCGGCCCGCCACGACTGGACCTGACAGCGCGGCGGCGGCGTCACGACTCCCGAGTGAAGAGCGTCGCGATCCGGTGCTGCCAACCTGGCAGGAAGCGCGGCGGGCGGGCGGGCGAATGGTTCCACCGGTGGTTCAGCGAAAGGCGCGGGGTGGCGCCGGGCCGCCGCTCGGCATGCGCCGGAACGCCGGGAACGCGATGTGTCGCCCGGTGCAGCAGGTCGGCCAGCGAGCCTCTGGTCGTCATCGCCATCGTCCTCTCTATCGGTGATAGAGCGACTCTAGCACTGATAGAGTGCGGTCGGGAGGTACCGCATTGGCGCTGGACCGACAGAGGATCGTCGCGGAGGCCGTCGCGCTGCTGGACGCCGACGGGCTCGACGGTGTGACGACACGCAAACTCGCCGCGCGGCTGGGCGTGCGGTCGCCGACGCTCTACTGGCACGTGCCCAACAAGGCGGCCCTGGTCACCGCGATCGCCGACGCGATCCTCGACCAGGAGTTCGCCGACCGGTCACCGCCCGCGCCGGAGCAGCACTGGCGGGACTGGTTGAGCGACCTGGCCGGGCGGTTGCGCCGGGCGATGCTCGCCCATCCGGACGGTGCCCGGGTGATCTCCACCGCCCAGCTCTCCCGCACCATGACCGCGATCTCCGAACTGGCCATGAGCACCCTCGTGGACCGCGGCGTGCCGCTGCGGCGGGCCCGGGTGATCGTCCTGACCGTCGAGCGCTTCACCGTCGGCCACGTCCTCGAGGAGCAGGCCCCCCGCCCGGACGCGGAGGCGCTCGAAGGCTTCGACATGGAGACGTTCACGCGGCAGCACCCGACCGTGATCGCGGCCGTCACCGACTACTTCGAGCCCGGCCGCACCGTCGACGACCTGTTCCATGACTGTCTCGAGGTGGTCATCGCCGGCGCCGTGGCCAGAGCCACCTGACGGCCCGGCCGGTTCGGCGGTCAGCTGGTCGGGGCGGGGGATCCGCCCGCCGGCTCACCGGTGGGTTCGGTCGTGGTGGTCGGCTCTACAGCCGAGGTCTCGACAGGTGGGCCGCTGGTCTCCTCGACCGGGTCCGGGCTCTCGGTCGGCATGTCCGTCACCGTGGGGGCCGGGCCGGCGGCATCCTCGCCGCCGGGGTCGTCCGGCAGCGGCGAATCCTGGTCGCCGTCCGTTCCGGCGCGCCGTTCCAGCCCGGCGTCCGCATTGTCGACGTCGACCAGCTCGTACGCGCTGACCGCCCGCCTCCCGGCCGCCGGCTCGACCTTGACGACCTTCTCCGGGCGGTGTGTCTTCCACTTCTTGTTCCGGCCGGTGAACGAGACCGTGATGTCGTCCGGGTCGTGTTCGAAGGTGCCCAGCGGGTTGCCGCAATTGCACTTCACCACCGGTCTGCCGAATCTGTCGACCAGGACCGCGATTCCCGCCTCCAGCAGGGCGTCGAAGCCGTCCGCCCGGCCGTTGCGGTAGTCGTAGTTCTTCACCAGGGTGTCGTTGCGCAGCAGCACCGGCGTGAGGTCCTCGACGAAATCGTCGATCCGGTCGACCTCGATGCCCTGAACGTCGGCCCACGCCCGGGCCTTCTTGCGGTTGGCCGGATCCTCGAGGAATTGGGCGAGCTTCTTCTTGGCGCAGCGTTTCCTGTTGCGGGAACCGCCGTACAGGCCAGGCTGATCGCCATTTCTCGTGCCGCCCATGAGGGCCGTGACCGCGCCGACGTCGGCGTCGGCGTCCAGCCCCAGATCGAAGAAAGCCGCGGCCGCGGGAACGCCCCGGGCCAGGGCCTGGACGGCGACTCGCTGGGCGCAGCCCCCACTGACGGTGGCGATGCAGACCATGAGCGCGGCGACAGCGGCGGCCTGATACCTGATCCCCGGGAGAGATCTCATGCGGATTCCTCTTGAATGTCATTCCGGATGGGACGGGAAAACCGTATTAGGCATCCGCAAACGTGAAGACAATTGGTCACCCGATCGGATTAGGAATGGTGATCGGTGAGGAATTCGGTCCCGGCCCTCCGAATAAGATCTCGACGTGATGTACCTGCTGGTCGCCGGGCTGGCCGCGACGATGACGACCGCGCTGCCGCCGTCGGGTGATCTGAACGCGCTGGTCGACCTCTCGGCCGAGCGCCTGCTGCTGGCCGACCGGGTCGCCGCCGCCAAGTTCGGCACGGATCAGCCGATCGACGATCCGGTCCGCGAACAGCAGGTGCTCGACCGGGCCGCCGCGATGGCCGCCGAGGCCGGACTGGGCCCCGCCGAGACGGTCGTCTTCTTCCGGGCTCAGATCGAGATGAGCAAGACGGTGCAGCGCGGGCTGTTCGACCGGTGGACCCGGCACCCCGAGCGGGCCCCCGCCGACCGGCCCGATCTGGCCGCCGACGTGCGCCCGCGCCTGGACCGGATCACGGCCGCGTTCATCGACCGGCTCGCCGCCACCGCGGACCTGCGGGCCGCCACCCGGCGCTGCCGCGACCTGCTGCTCGTCGCGGAGGGCGAGGCGGACCGCCGCCACCGGCTCGACCCGCTGCACGAGAAGGCCCTGCACGGCGCGATCGCCCCGATCTGCGCCGGCTGACGGCACTCGTGCCCGCTCGGAGCGGGCTACCGGCCGCGAGCCTCTAGCCCGGGCGTCCCCGGCCGCTGTCCGCGGCGGTGGGCGCCAGGGTGTCGCCGACCGCGGCGAGCAGCTCGGCGGCGGTGAAGGGCTTCGGCACGATCCGTACCGAGTCGTCGAGCTGGTAGCGGTCGCGCAGGTCCCGTTCGCTGTAGCCGGACATGAACAGCACCCGCAGGCCGGGGTGGTGGCGGCGCAGCCCGGCGGCGACCTCCGGTCCGGACCTGTGGCGCAACGCGATGTCGGCGATGAGCAGGTCGGCGTCGTCCAGGACGGTGGCGGCCGGATCGTGTTCGTTCAGGGCGGTGGTCCGGAAACCGTTCTCCCGCAGAATCCGAAGCACCGCGTCGCGTACGAAATCCTCGTCCTCGAGAACGACCACGTGCTCACCGTGACCCTGCGACGGACCCGCCGCCGACGTCCCCGCCGCACCGGGCGCCGGGCCGTCGGCCCGCGGAAGCTCGACGGTGAAGGTGGTGCCCGCGCCCGGCGACGACTCGACGCCGATGTGGCCGCCGGCGTCCTCGACGATGCCGTAGACGGTGGCCAGGCCCAGTCCGGTGCCCCGGTCGGCGGGTTTGGTGGTGAAGAACGGTTCGAAGAGCCGGTCGCGGACCTCGGCGGTCATCCCGCAGCCGGTGTCGGCGACCGTCAGCCGGGTGCCGCCGTCGGGCGTCGGGCCGGTCCCGACGACGACCATGCCGCCGTCGGGCATCGCGTCGCGGGCGTTGATGACGAGATTGAGCAGGATCTGGTCGAGGCGGCCGCGGTTCGCGCGTACCGGAAGGGGTTGGTCGTGGGTGCGGCAGACGAGCTCGATGTTCGTGCCGATGCTGCGGCTGAGCAGCTCGCTGGAGCTGCTGACGACCTCGTTGAGGTCGACGTTCTCGACCTGGGTGGGTTCCTGTCTGGCGAACAGCAGCAGCTGGCCGGTCAGGGACCGGGCCCGGTCGGCGGCGTCGCGGATGCGGTCGAGATCCCGGCGGCCGTCGGCGGTGACCTCGTCGGTGAGGAAGTCGGCGTAGTTGAGGATGATGGCGAGCAGGTTGTTGAAGTCGTGGGCCACCCCGCCGGCCAGCTGCCCGAGGCTCTCCATCCGCGCCGCCCGGGCGCTCCGCTCCAGGGCCTGCCGCTCCTCGGCCTCGCGCCGTTTCTTGGCGGTGATGTCGCGTTCGGTGGTCGCCGCGGCGATCACCCGGCCCGATTCGTCGCGGATCGGCGCCGCCGCGACCGACACCAGGAACGCCGTGCCGTCGCTGCGAATCCGCGGCGCCTCGTCGAGGATCACGTGCTTTCCGGCGTTCAGTTCGGCCAGCCATCGCTCGTAGACCGGCAGCCGCTCCGCCGGCAGCACGCGGGTGAAGCTCTCGCCGATCATCTCCGCGGCCCGGTAGCCGTACAGGCCTTCCGCGCCGGCGTTCCACTTCAGCACCGTGCCGTCCAGGCCCAGCGCGATGATCGCGTCGGTGGACTGCTCCACGATCGCGGCCAGCATGCCTCGTTCGCCGGCCGCCTCCGCGGTCGCCCGCAGCAGCAGCCGCAGGTGGAGGGCGATCGCCCAGCTGATCGGGATGATCCCGGCGACCAGCAGCAGCCGCAGGATCTGGTCGGGGGTGCCGAGCATCCCCTGCCAGGTGGAGACGGCGAACGCCGCGACGAACGCGTAACAGCCGACGGCCAGCACGCCGCGCGGGCGCGCCGAGGCGCCGGCGAACGCGGTTCCGATGGCCACCATGCCGAACAGGAGCATGTGCGGCGGTGACAGCGCGGAGCCGACGGCGAGCACGGTGACCGTCACGAAGGCCACCATGAGGTGCGGCGAACGCGGCCCGGCCGGTGCCTCGGACGCCGGTCCCAGAGGCCTCATGTGGCAGCCCTCCGCCCCCCGTCTCGCCGGATACCGGCAGACTATTCCCGGCGCATCACCCCCGGCGGGGAAACCGCTGATCGTGTCGTTCCGCCTCCTCATCCCGCCGGGATGATCCGGAGGCGGCGCCCGGACTGCGACGATCGGCGCATGAACGGAATGTTGATGTGGGGCCTGGTGCTGCCCCTGCTGCTGGTGGTCGCGGGCGTCGTGGTGATTCTTCGCAAGCGCAACGACCGCCGCTGACATGCGGGCCCGCGTACCGATCCTGCTTCTCACCGGGATTCTCGCGGTAACCGGATGCGGCAACGGCGACGGCGACGCCCGGGTCCGGATCGCCGAACGGCAGCTCGCCGACGCGCAGGAGGCGCTCGCCGGGGCACAGGCCGAACTGGCCGGCCAGGTCGACGCCTTCTGCCGGACCAGCTCCTCCTACGTGACCGCCCTGGACCGGTACGGCGACCTGATCACCGGCACCGCGCCGACCGTCGGCGACGTGAAGGGGGCCGGCGCCGACCTGGCCGAACCCCGGTCGGAGGTGGTCACCTCGGTCGAGAAGCTCGCCGCCGCCCGGCAGGCGGTCGCGGACGCCGAGAAGGATCTGGCCGAGGCGGCCGCGGCCGTGACGTCCGCCCGCACCGGGGCGTCGCTGCCGCCCGCCCCGTCGCCGTCGCCGTCGCCGACGCCCGAACCACGGGCGTCCGTCGCCGACACCACGGTCAGCCGGGTGAAACAGGCCGACGCCGACTTCACCGCGGCGCAGGCGGGCATCGGCGACCAGACGCCGATGCGGCAGGCGTCGGAGCGGTTCAACGCGGCGGCCGTCGCGCTGGAGATGTCGTGGCTGGACCTGCTGGGCGAGGCCGGCTGCGTGACCGAGGACCAGCGGGGCCGGGCCCGCGACTACACCCTGGCGGTGCAGAAGTCGCTGTCCACGGCCGGCTACTACCGGGCCGAGGTGGACGGCGTCTACGGTCCGGCCACGGTCGACGCGGTGCGGGCCGTGCAGAAGGCGCACGGCCTGACCGGGACCGGAACCGTCGACAAGGCCACCGACGCGGCGTTGCAGGAGGATCTGCGGGCCAAGGGCGGTGCGGCCGCCGAGGCGGCGATCGCGTCCACCGCGGCCGTTCAGCAGACCTTGAAGCTGGCCGGGTTCTGGTCCGGGCCGGTCGACGGCACGTGGACCGACGAGCTGACCGAGGCGCTCCAGGCGTTCCAGAAGAACCTGGGGGTCGAGCCCACCGGAACCGTGGACGCGGCCACGATCGCCGCCGTCGAGCACACCCGCGCGGCGAAGACCTCCCCGGCTCCCTCGGTGTCACCACCCTGACCGTCATCAGCGGCGAGTGCGGGGCGGGTGTTACGGCGGACACCCACAGGGGGTGGACTTATGCGAGGAATGACCGTTTTGTCGGATATGCGGCTAGCCTCGGGTGGTTTGGTTCCACCAGCCCGAGGAGGTCACCCGGATGCGCCGGATCGTCACCGTCGCCGGGGTCGCGGTCATCACGACGCTGCTGCCACCGCCCATCGCTCGCAGTGGCGGTCCCGTCCCCGCCCCCGTCCCGAGCCCGACACCCGATGCCGACGCGTTCGTGCTGCGTATCCTCGATTCGCGGGGCAACCCGGTCAAGCCCGTGCCCACCGTCACGCAGACGGCGCCGCCGGCGAGTTCCCCCACGCCGACCGTCACGCAGGCGGTGGCGCCCACCATCTCGGTGACGCCGACCGTCACGCAGGCGGCGCCCACGGTCTCGCCCACGCTCACCGTCACGCAGGCGGCGGCGCCCGCCGGTCCCGCCACGCCCACCGTGACCCCGCCGTCGTGGCCCGCCAGCTCGCCCACCCCTCCGGCGACCCGGCCGTCGGGGCCTACCGGCTATTCCACGCCGTCCGTCGCCCAGTTGTCACCGGTCACGAGTTCCCCCGTGCCCGCGGTCGCCCGCCCGGCCGTCGTGAAGCCCGGCCCGAGCCGTCCGGCGCCGGTGACCGCTGAGCCGGTCCGCCCCCGGCCCGCCACGGTGCGGCCCGCGGTGAAGCCGGCCGTGGTTCCCGCTCACGAGCCCGCGGCCAAGCCCGTCGTCAAGCCCGCGCCCGCGGTGAAGCCTGCGAACAAGCCCTCCGTCACGTCCACCGCCGGCCGGCCGAGTCGGCACCGTCCGCACCGTCCGCACCCGCATCGCGATCACCGTGGCCGGCCGCTGATCATCGGCGTCCCGGACGACCTGGGAGTCCTCGACGGCGGCCTGGACCTGGACGTACGTGACCTGCTGCCGGACTTCTGCCACCGATCGGTGGAGTGCCCGCTCCTGCCCGCGCAGTGGCCGGGGCTGCCGCCGGGCGTACCCCTGGGTGGTTGGGGTTTCGGTCTGAAGGATCTTGCTTGAGAGGAGTATCGCCGGAGCTTTTGCAGGATCTGTCGAAAGTTTGAGGTGGATCAGCTGGAAGCTATGGACAGCTAGAACATTCACTTCTACTGTGGCGCATGTAACACATCGGCAAGGCATCGATGTGACATCGGCGAGCGCGGCACGCTGTGGCGTGCGGATGTGGAGCCAACGTGCGTATGACGATCGATCCTCCCTACCTGCGGCTGCTACGCCTGCTGCGGAACGAGGGCGCCATCTCGCGGGCCGAGCTGGCCGATCGCCTGCAACTGCCCCGCCCGCGGCTGCTGGCCGAAGTGGAACGCCTGGTCGCCGCGGGCTATCTCGTCGAGGCCGGGATGGCCGCCTCCCGGGGCGGCCGCCGCTCGACGCTCGTCGAGTTGCACCCGAGGCTGCGGTTCGCCGCGGTCGACCTGGGCGCCAGCTCGATCGACGTCGAGGTGACCAACGGCCGCCTGGAACCGGTGGCCAACTACACCGAAGAGGCCGACATCCGGTCGGGCCCCAAGGTGATCCTGCACCGCGTCAACGAACTGCTGGCCAAGGCGCGGGTGGAGGGCGCCTACGACCGGCTCGACGCGATCGGGATCGGGGTGCCGGGGCCGGTCAGCTTCCGTGACGGGGTGCCGGTCTCGCCGCCGATCATGCCGGGCTGGGACCGGTTCGGCGTCCGGGAGCTGCTCACCCGCGAGCACGGCTGCCCCGCGGTGGTCGACAACGACGTGAACATCATGGCCGTCGGTGAGCAGCACGGCGGTGTGGCGCACAGCGTGCAGGACTTCCTGTTCGTGAAGATCGGCACCGGCATCGGCTGCGGCATCTACCTCAACGACGACGTCTACCGCGGCACCGACGGCTGTGCCGGCGACATCGGCCACATCCAGGTCGACCCGCACGGTCCGATGTGCTCGTGCGGCAACGTCGGCTGCCTCGAAGCCCTGTTCAGCGGCACCGCGCTGGCCCGCGACGCGATGGTCGCGGCCCGCGCCGGGTCGCCCGCGCTCGCCGACCGGCTGGCGGCCCGCGGCGTGCTCACCGCCCGCGACGTCGCCGAGGGCGCCACCGAGGGGGACGTCGCCTGCATCAAGCTGATCCGCGAGGGCGGGCACCGGCTCGGCTCGGTGCTCGCCTCCCTGGTCAGTTTCGCGAACCCGTCCATGATCGTGATCGGGGGAGGGCTCGCCCAGCTGGGTCACATCCTGCTCGCGGAGATCCGCAGCGCCGTCTACCGCCGGTCACTGCCCCTGGCCACCGGCAACCTCCCGATCGTGCTCTCCGAGCTCGGCTCCCGGGCCGGGGTCACCGGAGCGGCCGTCCTGGCCAGCGACGTCGCCTTCGAGCAGGCGTCATGAGCGAGCTTGCGAGCGAATCATCGGGCTCAGTTGTGAACTCATGGCGGCGCCGGAGCGAAGCGGAGGTGACGGCATGAGCGAGCCGGACGTGGTGCTGCGGCTGACCGATCTGGTCAAGACGTTCCCCGGCGTGCGAGCCCTCGACGGGGTGCAGCTGGAGGTGCGGGCCGGTGAGGTGCACTGCCTGCTCGGGCAGAACGGCGCCGGCAAGTCCACCCTGATCAAGGTGCTGTCCGGGGTGCACCGGCCGGACGCCGGCACGGTCGAATGGCTCGGCCAGCCGGCCGCGTTCGCCAACCCGCAGGCCGCCATGAAGGCCGGCATCGCCACCATCTACCAGGAACTCGACCTGGTCGACGACCTGTCGGTGGCGGAGAACGTGTTCCTCGGCCACGAGCCGCGCCGGCTGGGGTTCATCCGGCGGGGCGCGATGGCCGACCGGACCCGGCGGATCCTCGGGTCGCTCGGCCACGAGGAGATCCCGGCCCGCCGGATGGTCCACGCGTTGCAGGCCGCCGGGAAGCAGGTGGTCAGCATGGCGCGGGCACTGTCCCAGGAGGCCAAGCTGCTGATCATGGACGAGCCCAGCGCGGTGCTCGCCCACGACGAGGTGGAGAACCTCTTCCGGATCATCCGCAGCCTCACCGCCCAGGGCATCGCCGTCATCTACATCTCGCACCGGCTGGAGGAGATCCGGGAGATCGGCGACCGGGTCACCGTTCTCAAGGACGGCCGGACCACGGCCGCGAACCTGTCGGCGAAGGACACCCCGACCAGCGAGCTGGTCAGCCGGATGACCGGCCGGACCATCGAGTACGTGTTCCCGCCCCGCCCGCAGGAGCCGCCACGGGGCGAGGAGCTGTTGCGGGTCGACGGCCTGAGCCGGGCCGGCGAGTTCCGCGACGTCTCGCTCACCGTCGCCGCCGGGGAGATCGTCGGCATCGCCGGACTGGTCGGATCCGGCCGTTCCGAACTGCTCGAAACCGTCTACGGCGCGCGCCGGGCCGACACCGGCACCGTCACGCTCGGTGGGCGCAAGCTGCGGCCCGGGAACGTCGGATCGGCCGTTCGAGCCGGTATGGGCATGGCCCCCGAGGAGCGCAAGAGCCAGGCGCTGCTGCTCGGCGAGCCGATCTACCGCAACATGACGCTGGCGACGTTCAGCGGCCTGGCCCGGCTCGGCTTCACCGACGCCGGGCGCGAACGGGCCGAGACCGACCGGATCGCCGCGTCGCTGGACCTTCGCCCGCGTGACGTACGCCGGCCGGTGGGCACGTTGTCCGGCGGCAACCAGCAGAAGGTCGTGGTCGGGCGCTGGCTGCTCGGCGACACCCGCCTGTTGCTGCTCGACGAGCCGACCCGCGGCGTCGACGTCGGCGCGCGGGCCGAGCTCTACCGGGTGATCCGCCGGCTCGCCTCGGAAGGGGTGGGCGTGCTGCTGGTCTCCAGCGAGGTGCCCGAGGTGCTCGGTCTGTCCGACCGCGTGCTGGTGATGCGCGAGGGCCGGGTGGTACGCCAGGCGCCCTCTCACGAACTCGACGAAGACACGGTGCTCGACCTCGTGATGGCGGGGTCGTTGATGGAAGGGACGCCAGCGTGACGCTCAGTGAAGGCACCGGTCTGGCGGTGCCCGGCGCCGCCACGGAACCACCGGGCGGAGCCGCGCAGAAGCGGTCGTGGGCCGGGGAGTCCAGCGAGTCGGTGGTCCGCAACCTGGTTCTGGTCGGTGTGCTCGTCGCGCTGATCGTCATCGGCGCCGTCACCCAGCCGGAGCTCTACAGCGACTCCACCTGGGTGTGGAACAACATGGTGTCCATCCTGCAGCTGGCGTCGGTCGTCGGCGTGGTCACGGTCGGGATGACGTTCGTCATCATCGGCGGCGGGATCGACCTCTCGGTCGGGGCGATCGTGGCCCTGGCCGGGGTGTGGTGCACGACGCTGGCCACCCAGTCGTACGGCACCATCGGCATGATCTTCACGGCGATCGTGGTGGGCGTGTCCGTCGGCCTGATCAACGGGGTGCTCATCTCGTACGGGCGTCTGGTGCCCTTCATCGCCACCCTGGCGATGCTGGTGTCGGCCCGCGGCCTGGCCGCGGCGATCTCCGGCAAGCAGACGCAGATCTCCTCGAACGCCTTCATCAACAGTCTCGCCAGCGACCGGGTCCTGGGCGTCCCGCTGCTGGTCTACATCCTCGCCGTCGTCGCGGTGGCCGGCTGGGTGCTGCTGAACCGCACCACGTTCGGCCGGCGCACGGTGGCGGTCGGCGGCAACGCGGAGGCCGCGCGCCTGGCCGGCATCGACGTCAAACGGCACACCATGCTGCTCTACGGGCTGTCCGGCCTGTGCTGCGGCATCGCCGCGATCATGCTGACGTCGCAGGCGACGTCCGCGCAGGCGGCCATGGGCAACCTGTACGAGCTGGACGCCATCGCCGCCGCGATCATCGGGGGCACGCTGCTCAGCGGGGGACGGGGCACGATCGTCGGTTCCATCCTGGGTGTGCTCATCTTCGCGACGATCACCAATCTGTTCGCCATCAACGGTCTCTCCACCGAGGCCCAGAACATGGTGAAGGGCGGCATCATCGTCGCCGCGGTCCTGGTCCAGCAGTTCCGCTTCAAGTCCGTCACGCAGTTCATCGCCCGGAACCGGGCCACCACCACCAGCTGAATTCCGCTTCTTCCGCGAGGTGACCGTCCGTCGGACGGCCGCCGGGTCTCGCACACCCTTCACACCCCCGTCCTTCGAGACGAGACATAGGAGATGGCCATGGAAAAGACGAACTCCGACCTGTCGCGGCGCAGGCTGCTCTTCGGCGGCGCCGCGGTGGGTGCGGGAGCCCTTCTCACCGCGTGCACCAGCAACGAAGCGGCGCCGACCACGGCGCAGACCAAGGACACCGGTGACGCACAGGGCAACGCGGCGCCGGGTCAGAAGGTCGTCATCGGCTTCTCCGCCCCCGCGGCCGACCACGGGTGGATCGCGGCCATCACCAACAACGCCAAGGCGCAGGCCCAGGCCTACTCGGACGTCGAGTTCAAGTCGGTGGAGGCGGGCGCGGACGCCGCCGCCCAGCGTGCGGCGCTGTCCACGCTGATCGGCCAGAAACCCACCGTCATCGTGCTGCTGCCGCACGACGGCAAGGAGCTCAACTCGTTCGGTCTCGAGGCGATGGCCGCCGGCATCCCGGTGGTCAACCTGGACCGCGCCTTCCCCGACGCCCGCGCCTACCGGACGCAGATCAAGGGCGACAACTACGGCATGGGTGTGGCCGCGGCCGACTACATCATCACCCAGATGAAGGTGAAGGGCGTCACCGCTCCGGTCATCGGCGAGATCGCCGGCATGGACGAGCTGGAGCTGACCCAGGAACGGTCCAAGGGCTTCAGCGACACGCTGGCGGCGGCCGGGTTCAAGGTGGCCAACCGTCGTGCGGCCCGGTTCACCGTCGACTCCGGCCAGCAGGAGGCGGCGCAGCTGCTGCAGGCGCTGCCGAAGATGGACGCGCTCTGGAACCACGACGACGACCAGGGCGTCGGCGTGCTGGCCGCGATCAACCAGGCCGGCCGCAGCGAGTTCATCATGGTCGGCGGCGCCGGCTCCAAGCAGGCGATCGAGACGATCCAGGCCGACAACACGGTGCTCAAGGCGACGGTCACCTACAGCCCGTCGATGGCCTCGTCGGCCATCTCGCTGGCCCGGTTGATCGGCCAGAACAAGGGCATGTCCGACCTGGTGGAACTCCAGGTGCCCAAGGACATCGTGCTGGCCTCGGAGACCATCACGAAGGGGAACGCGAGCGCCTACGCGAAGCTCGGGTTCTGACCGCGTACGGGGGGAGACCCATCTTGTCCACGCAATCGCAACTGCGGGTCGGCATGGTCGGCTACGCGTTCATGGGCGCCGCGCACTCACAGGCGTGGCGCACCGTGAACCGCGTGTTCGACCTGCCCCTGCACGCCCGGATGACGGCGGTCTGCGGCCGTGACGAGGCGAACGTCGCCGCGGCGGCGGCCCGGCTCGGCTGGGAGCAGCACACCACCGACTGGCGGTCACTGGTGTCCCGCGACGACATCGACCTGATCGACATCTGTACGCCCGGGGACAGCCACGCCGAGATCGCGATCGCGGCCCTCGCCGCCGGTAAACACGTCCTCTGCGAGAAGCCGCTGGCCAACACGATCGACGAGGCCCGGCAGATGGCCGCCGCCGCGGAACGGGGCGCGGCGGCCGGCGTCCGGTCGATGTGCGGATTCAACTACCGGCGGGTGCCCGCGGTCGCGCTGATGCGGCGGATGGTGGCCGACGGGCGGATCGGCGACATCCGGCACATCCGCGCCGCCTACCTCCAGGACTGGATCACCGATCCCCAGTTCCCGCTGGTCTGGCGGTTGCAGAAGGACAAGGCGGGCTCCGGTGCGCTCGGGGACATCGGGGCGCACATCATCGACCTCACCCAGTTCGTCACCGGTCAGCGCATCACCGGGGTGACCGCGCTGACCGAGACGTTCGTCAAGGAACGGCCGCTGCCGCAGGCCTCCAGCGGGCTCAGCGCGGCGGCCGGGGACGGCAACGGCACGGTCGCTACCGGGCTGGTGACCGTCGACGACGCCGCGCTGTTCCTGGCCCGGCTCGACGGGGGCGCGATCGCCACCTACGAGGCCACCCGGTTCGCGACCGGCCGCAAGAACGGGCTGCGCGTGGAGATCAACGGATCGCTGGGGTCGATCGCGTTCGACTTCGAGCGGATGAACGAGCTGGAGTTCTACGACGCCGCCGAACCGTCCACCGAGCAGGGCTTCACCACGATCCTGGTGACCGAACCGGATCACCCGTACCTGTCCGCGTGGTGGCCGCCCGGCCACGGGATCGGATACGAGCACTCCTTCACCCACCAGGCCCGCGACCTGATCGAGGCGATCGCCACCGGCGCCGACCCGGCGCCGTCGTTCACCGACGCCCTCCAGGTCCAGCTGGTGCTGGACGCCGTCCTCCGCTCGGCCGGCAGCGGCTCCGGCTGGACGGACGTCGAGCCGATCCTCGCGGAGGTGGCCGCCTGACCCCTGCGCAATGACCGGGCTCTTCCACCACCCGCGAGGGTCCGGACACGGTGCGCCCCGTGTCCGGACGGGTGGCGGGAGAGGCGACCGCCATCCGGCGCGGCACGGACGGGATTCCCGCGCCGCGCCGGGTGACCCCTTGAACGGCAGGCGGAGCCGGAACGCCGCACCGGTTCCGCCTGCCCGCCCGCCAACGAATTCGGAGGAGTCATGTCCCTGGGTGTCTGGCTGGTCGGCGGTCGCGGCAGCGTCGCGGTCACCAGCATTGTCGGAGCACTGGCCATGCGCGCCGGTCTGGCCGCGCCGACCGGGTGCGTCACCGAGCTGCCGGGCCTGAGCAGCGCCGCCCTTCCCGGTTTCGGTGATCTCGTCTTCGGCGGTCACGATCCGTCCACCGTGCCGCTGACCAAGCGGGCCGAGGCCCTGGCCGACGCCGGGGTCGTCCCGGCGCGCCTGGTCGCCGCCGTGCAGGCCGACCTGGCCGCGGTGGACGCCCGCATCCGCCCGCTGCCGGCCGGCCGGACCCAGGCGGCGACGGCCGGCCTCATCATCGCCGACCTGGCGGAGTTCCGGGAACGCCACCGGCTGGACCGGGTCGTGGTGGTGAACGTCGCCTCCACCGAGCCGGTCGCCGAGCCGGATCCGGCGCACGCCGAACTGGGCCTGCTGGAGGCCGCCCTCGCCGCGGGACGGCCGGCGTTGCCGCCGAGCGCGCTGTTCGCCTACGCGGCACTGCGGGCCGGCTGCTCGTACGTCGACTTCACCCCGTCCACCGGCGCGCGGCTGCCCGCCCTCGACGAACTGGCCCGGGGGCAGGGGCTGCCGTACGCCGGCCGCGACGGCAAGACCGGGGAGACCCTGCTCAAGTCGGTGCTGGCGCCGATGTTCGCCCAGCGCAACCTGGACGTGCTCACCTGGTCCGGCATCAACCTGCTCGGCGGCGGCGACGGGGCCAACCTCGCCGACCCGGCCGCCAACGACGCCAAGAGCGCGAGCAAGCAGCGGGTCCTGCGGGAGACGCTGGGCGAGCAGCCTCAGGGCACGGTCCGGATCGAGTACGTCGAGGACATCGGCAACTTCAAGACCGCCTGGGACCTGGTCACCTTCGCCGGTTTCCTCGGCACCCGGATGCGCCTGGAGTTCACCTGGCACGGCTGCGACTCGGCCCTGGCCGCCCCGCTCGTGCTGGACCTGGCCCGGCTGACCGGCGCCGCACACGCCGCCGGGCGCTCCGGGGCCCTCACCGAGCTGGCGTTCTTCTTCAAGGACCCACCGGGCGACGTCCCGCACGGCCTGGCCGACCAGTTCCGGATGCTCACCGCGTTCGTCGCCGGCCTCGACCGGGCACCCGGCGAGACCGACGGCACCGAGCGGCAGCCGGCGCGAGATGATCAGCCGGCCGCGGGCGAGGGCCGGGAGGGCATGCCCGAGGAAGCACTGCCGTGACCGGCTGGCGGGATCTGGCCGAGCTGGTACGCGCGCCCGCCGCCCTGTCGGTGCCCGGTGACGTGATCGCCGGAGCGGCCGCGGCCGGCACCCTGCGCCCGCGGACCCTGGCGCTGGCCGGGGCGTCCGTCTGCCTCTACTGGGCGGGCATGGCCGCGAACGACTGGGCGGACCGGGAGATCGACGCGGTCGAGCGGCCGGCCCGGCCCATCCCGTCCGGCCGGGTCCGGCCCGGTGCCGCCCTGGGTGTCGCCGCGGCGCTGACCGGCGCGGGAGTCGCGATCGCCGCGCTCGCCGGGGGCCGGCGGGCCGCCACGGTCGCGGTTCCGCTGGCCGGTGCGGTCTGGGCGTACGACCTGGTGGCCAAGCAGACCGCCGCCGGACCGGCGGTGATGGCCGCCTGCCGCGGGCTCGACGTGCTGCTCGGCGCCGCTTCGGGGCGGCGGCGGGCGGCGCTTCCGGCGGCCGCCACGGTCGCCGCGCACACGTACCTGATCACGCTGTTGTCCCGCCGTGAGACGACCGGCGCGACCGTCACGCTGCCCGCCTCCACCCTGGCCGGCACCGCGGTCGTCGCGGGCGCCGCCGCCTCCCGGACGGCGACCGTCTCCGGGTTGCTCTCGGCCTGGTACGCGGCCCGTTTCGGCGCCGCCCAGCAACGCGCCCTGGCCAGCCCGGACGCGGCGACGTTGCAGGGGGCGGTGACGGCCGGGATCACCGCGTTCCCGGCGTTGCAGGGCGCCCTGACCGCCCGGGCCGGCCGTCCCGCGGCGGGCGTGGCGGTGGCCGGCGCCGCGCTGCTGGCCGGCCCGCTGGCACGGAAGGTGAGCCCGACATGAGCGGCCTGCGGTTCGGTTACGGCACCAACGGGTTCGCCAACCACCGGCTCGACGACGCGCTCGCGGTGATCGCCGACCTGGGGTACGAGGGGGTGGCGCTCACCCTCGACCACGACCACCTCGATCCGTTCGCGGACGGTCTGGCCCGCCGGGTCGCCGCGCTGTCGGCGCGGCTGTCGTCGCTCGGCCTGTCGGTGGTGATCGAGACCGGCGCCCGGTACCTGCTCGATCCGTGGCGCAAGCACGCGCCGACCCTGCTCGACGACGACCGCGAGCCGCGGCTGGAGTTCCTGGCTCGGGCCGTCGACATCGGCGCGGACCTCGGCGCCGAGGCGGTGTCGTTCTGGGCCGGGGTGCGTCCCGCCACGGTCGGCGAGTCCACCGCCTGGGACCGGCTCGTCGACGGCTGCGCGCAGATCGTGGAGGTGGCGCGGCGGCGCGGCGTGACCCTCGGCTTCGAGCCGGAGCCGGGGATGCTCGTGCCGGACATCGCCGGCTGGCGGCGGCTGCACGCCGACCTCGGCGCCCCGGCCGAATTCGGCATCACCCTGGACATCGGGCACTGCCGCTGCCTGGAGCCGATCCCGGTGCCCGACTGCGTCACGGCGGTGGCCGAACACCTGGTCAACGTCCAGATCGACGACATGCGGCGCGACGTCCACGAGCACCTCGAATTCGGCCACGGGGAGATCGATTTCCCGCCGGTGCTGGCGGCGCTGTCCGCCGCCGGGTACGCCGGTCTGGTCGCCGTGGAGCTGCCCCGGCACTCGCACGCCGCACCGACGGTGGCGGCCCGGTCCCTGGAGTTCCTGCGGGCCGCGCGGAACTCCTGGCTCGCCGACGCCGTCGCGAGGGTCCGCGCGGATCCGCCGTCGATCGTGCGCCTGTTCGCGCAGGCGGGCCGCCGATGCCGTCCCGGGGAGGGCGCGCGGGCCCGGTTGCTGCGCGCGCTGCCACCGGAGACGGTGCCGCACTGGGTCGACGACCTCTACCGGCACGGCGACGCGGCCGAGAAACTGGCTGTCCTGGAGGCGCTGCCGGAGCTGCCGCTCGGCGGGGAGGCGGTGCCGCTGCTGCACGACGCGTTACGGACCAACGACACCCGCCTGATCACGGCCGCGCTCGGCCCGTACGCCCGGCATCTCGATCAGCACGCGTGGCGGCACGCCGTCCTGAAATGCGTCTTCCTCGGCGTACCCCTGAAGAACGTCGACCACCTGGACCAACGTGCCGACCGTGAGCTGGCCGCGATGATCTCCGCTCTGCACGCGGAGCGTGCGGCGGCCGGGCGTGAGCTGCCGGCGGACGCGCACCGCCTGCTCGACCGCATCCCCTGATCCCATCCCCTGGGAGGTCCCGTGCGAATCTTCGACCCGCATATCCACATGACCTCACGCACCACCGACGACTACGAGCGCATGGCCGAGGCCGGGGTCCGCGCCGTCGTCGAACCGGCCTTCTGGCTGGGCCAGCCACGCACCAACCCCGGCTCGTTCGCCGACTACTTCGACTCCCTCGTCGGATGGGAGCCGTTCCGGGCCGCCCAGTTCGGCATCCGCCACCACGCCACCATCGCCCTGAACCCGAAGGAGGCCAACGACCCCCGCTGCCGGCCGGTGCTCGACCTGATCCCGCGCTACCTCGACAAGGACTCGGTGGTGGCGGTCGGCGAGATCGGGTACGACGCGATGACACCGGAGGAGGACGAGGCGTTCGCCGTGCAGCTGGCGCTGGCCGTCGAGTACGAGCTCCCGGCACTCGTGCACACCCCGCACCGGGACAAGGCGCAGGGCGTGAAACGAACCCTCGACGTGGTGCGGGAGAGCGGTATCCCACCCGGCCGGGTGCTCGTCGACCACCTCAACGAGGTGACCGTCGGCGACGTGCGGGACACCGGCTGCTGGATGGGCTTCTCGATCTATCCGGACACGAAGATGTCGCCACCGCGGATGGTGGAGATCCTGCGCTCGCACGGCCTGGACCGGATGCTGGTGAACTCGGCCGCCGACTGGGGCCGCTCGGACCCGCTGCTGACCCGGCGCACCGGCGAGGCGATGCTGGCGGCCGGATTCAGCGACGACGACGTGGACCGGGTGCTGTGGCGCAACCCGGTGGCGTTCTACAGCCTGTCCGGGCGCCTCGACCTGAGCGACACCGGCGACACCGGTCCGCTGTTCGAGGGCAGCTCGATCCTGCGAGGGGGCAGCTGATGCGGGTCCACCGTCCGGACGGCCGGCCGGTCCATCTCAGCTACTGCACCAACGTGCACCCGGCCGAGGACCTGTCCGGCATCATCGGCCAGCTCGACACCTACGCCGTCGCGGTGCGGGAGCGGCTCGGCGCCGACGTGCTGGGGCTCGGCCTGTGGCTGGCCGCGCCGGTGGCGGCCGTGCTCGCCGAGGACGGCGAGGCGCGCCGTGGGCTGCGCCGGGAACTCGACGTGCGCGGTCTGGAGGTGGTCACCCTCAACGGGTTCCCGTACGAGGCGTTCCAGGCGCCGGTCGTCAAACACGCCGTCTACCGGCCCGACTGGACCACCCCGGAACGGCTGGACCACACCCTGAACCTGGCCCGGATCCTGGTCGATCTGCTGCCCGCCGACGCCGACCGGGGTTCGGTGTCGACGCTGCCGCTGGCCTGGCGGGAGCCGTGGCCGGCCGAGCGGCGCGACGCCGCCCGGCGGATGCTGGACCGGCTCGCCGAGGGACTGTCCGAGATCGCCTGGCAGACCGGCCGGGTGGTCCGGGTGGCGTTCGAACCGGAGCCCGGCTGCGTCGCCGAGACCAGCGCGCAGGCCGTCGACATGCTGGCCGGCACGGACACCGACCGGCTCGGCGTCTGCCTCGACCTGGCCCACCTGGCGTGCGCCTGGGAGGAGCCGAAAGCCGCGGTGGACCGGCTGGCCGCGGCCGGGATCCCGATCGTCAAGGTGCAGGTGTCGGCCGCGCTGGAGGTCGCCGACCCGGTCGCGGCCCGGCCGGTGCTCCAGCGGTACGCCGAACCCCGGTTCCTGCACCAGACCCGGACCGCCGCCGGGCACGCCTGCGACGACCTCGACCTCGCCCTCGCCGAGAACCCGCCCGGCCCGTGGCGCATCCATTTCCACGTGCCGCTGCACGCGCCACCGGCGCCACCGCTGACCGCCACCACACCGCTGCTGCGGGACGCGCTGGCCGTCGTGGACTGCGACCACTTCGACGTGGAGACCTACACCTGGGACGTCCTGCCGGCCGGGCAGCGGCCCACCTCACC
This sequence comes from Actinoplanes flavus, assembly GCF_017592555.1. Taxonomy (GTDB): domain Bacteria; phylum Actinomycetota; class Actinomycetes; order Mycobacteriales; family Micromonosporaceae; genus Actinoplanes; species Actinoplanes flavus. The sequence goes on from NZ_JAGFNS010000024.1 coordinate 74,469, forward strand.
CGCGGAACTGGCCGACGGCATCGCCGGTGAGCTCGCCTGGACCCGCGACCAGCTGACCGGAGCGCGCGCATGACGAAACTCGTGGTCCTCGACGTGGTCGGGCTGACCCCGCGCCTGCTGGAACACATGCCCCGGCTGCGGGCGATCGGCGCCGTCAACCGGCTCGACCCGGTGCTCCCGGCCGTCACGTGCAGCGTGCAGGCCAGCCTGCTGACGGGGGAGACCCCGGCCGGGCACGGGATCGTCGGCAACGGCTGGTACTTCCGGGATCTGGGCGAGGTGCTGCTGTGGCGCCAGCACCACGCCCTGGTCGGCGGGGAGAAGGTGTGGCAGGCCGCCCGGAAGCGGTTCCCCGGCTACACGGTCGCCAACATCTGCTGGTGGTACGCCATGGGCGCGGACGTCAACTGGACCATCACCCCGAGACCGATCTACTACGCGGACGGGCGCAAGGAACCGGACTGCTACACCGACCCGCCGGAGTTGCACGACGAGCTGGACACCTTCCCGCTGTTCAGCTATTGGGGGCCGGGCGCCGGTATCGCCTCGTCGAAGTGGATCTGCCGGGCCGCCGAGCACGTGATGGCCGCCCACGACCCCGATCTGACGTTGGTGTACGTCCCACATCTGGACTACGACCTGCAACGGTACGGCCCGGACGACCCGCGTGCGGCGGCCGCGGCGGCCGAGCTGGACGAGGTGCTCGGCCCGCTGCTGGACGCCGCGCGGGCCCGCGGGGCGACGATCGTGGCGCTGTCGGAGTACGGCATCACCCCGGTGCGCCGGCCGGTCGACGTGAACCGGCGGCTGCGCGAGAAGGGCCTGTTGCGGGTCCACACGCAGGCCGGCATGGAGTACCTGGACCCGTGGACGTCCCGGGCGTTCGCCGTCGCCGACCACCAGATCGCCCACGTGTACGTGCGGGACCCGGCGGACGTGCCGGTGGTGGCGGCGCTGCTCGACGATCTGCCGGGCGTCGCCGAGGTGCGCGACGGCCTGGGCCACGAACGCTCCGGTGAGCTGGTGCTGGTCGCCGAACCGGACGCGTGGTTCACCTACTACTACTGGCTCGACGACGCCCGCGCCCCGGACTTCGCCCGGCTGGTGGACATCCACCGCAAGCCCGGCTACGACCCGGCCGAGCTGTTCCTCGATCCCGCCGGGCCGGCGTCCGCGAAGCGCCGGGCGGCCGTCGCGCTGGCCCGCAAGAAGCTCGGCATGCGGTACCTGATGCGGGTGGTCGGCCTGGACGCCGGCGCGCGGGCGGTCCGCGGCTCGCACGGGCGCCTGCCGGACCGCGCCGAGGACGCCCCGGTCCTGCTCTGCTCGGACCCGGCCGGGGCGGTCGGCCGGATCGCCGCCACCGAGGTGAAGAGCCTGCTGTTGCGTCTGGCCGAGCGGTAGGGGAGGGGACCGTGACACTGCGGGCCCGTTTCGACGCCCGGCTCGCCGACTTCCTCGCCGCGCAGGGCCCGCAGTGGCCCGAGGGAGCGCCACGGGGGCTGTTCAGCACACTGCAACGGTTCCTGCTGTCCGGCGGTAAGCGGCTGCGGCCGATGTTCTGCTACTGGGGCTGGTGCGGCGCCGGCGGCGACGACGATCCGGGCATCGTCACCGCGGCCGCCGCGCTGGAGATCTTCCACGCCTTCGCGCTGATCCACGACGACATCATGGACGGCAGCGAGCGGCGCCGTGGCGAGCCGTCGGTGCACGCGCTCTTCGCCGATCTGCACAGCCGGTCGTCGTGGCGCGGCGACGCCGCGAGCTACGGGCGCAACTCCGCGCTGCTCTGCGGTGACCTGTGCGCGGTCTGGGCGGATCAGATGTTCCAGAGCTGCGGGCTGAGCGACGAGCAGGTGAGCCGGGGGTACGCGGTCTTCGGCGCCATGCGCACCGAGGTGATCGCGGGCCAGTACCTCGACCTGGTCTCCGGGGTCGGCGACGGCTCGACGGCCAGCGCCCTGACCGTGATCCGGCTCAAGGCGGCCCGCTACACGGTGACCCGGCCGTTGCAGATCGGCGCGGCCCTGGCCGGCGCCGGGAACGGCCTGCTGGAGACGTTCGCCGCGTTCGGTGATCCGCTCGGCGACGCCTTCCAGTTGCGGGACGACGTGCTCGGGGTGTTCGGCGATCCGGCGGTGACCGGCAAGCCGGTGCTGGACGACCTGCGTGAGGGCAAGCGCACGGTGCTGATGGGGCTGGCCCGCGAGGCGGCCGGCCACCGGCAGGCGGCCCGGATCCGGGCGCTGCTGGGCAGCCCGGATCTGGACGAGGCCGGTGCGGCCGAGCTGCGCCGGATCATCGTCGACACCGGCGCGCTGGACGGCGTCGAACGGCTGATCAAGCTGAGGGTGGAGTCCGCCCTGGCGGCGCTGGCCGGTTCGGGGGTGCCGCCGGAGGTCGCGGACCGGCTGACGGCGCTGGCACACGAGACAGTTCACCGTCAGCGTTGAAAAGTTGTGTACGTAGTGACAAAAGTCGATGGCTTCTTTACTGTTTCGGGCAGGTGACGTCGGCGGCGCGACCACCCATTCCTCACGTTCCCCAAGCTCCGAAGGGATGGCCGCACCATGCCCGTTTCGTCCCGCCGCCGATGGTGGACCGCCGGCTCCGTCGCCGCGCTGATCCTCGCGACCGGCCCGGCCCCAGCCCAGGCGCACCCGGTCGACCCAGCCGACTTCCAGCAGGTCACCCTCGCCAAGGGGGAGCCCGAGGTCGGCGAGCCGATGAGCCTCGCCGTGCTGCCGGACCGCTCCGTGCTGCACACCGCCCGCAACGGCACGCTGCGCCGCACCGACGCCGCCGGCAACACCGCCGTCGTCGGCACCCTCGCGGTCTACACCCACGACGAGGAGGGGTTGCAGGGCGTGGGCGTCGACCCCGGCTTCGCCACCAACCGGTTCATCTACCTCTACTACGCCCCGCCGCTGAGCACCCCGGCCGGCGACGCGCCGGACACCGGCAGCGACTTCTCCGCCTTCAACGGCGTGAACCGTCTCTCCCGCTTCACCCTCACCGCCGACTGGAAGCTCAGCGCCGAGCGCACCGTCCTCGACGTGCCGGCCACCCGCGGCATCTGCTGCCACGTCGGCGGCGACATCGACTTCGACGCGGCCGGCAACCTCTACCTGTCCACCGGCGACGACAGCAACCCGTTCCAGTCCGACGGTTACACGCCGATCGACGAGCGGGCCAACCGCAATCCGGCCTTCGACGCCCAGCGCAGCGCGGGCAACACCAACGACCTGCGCGGCAAGATCCTGCGGATCAAGGTCAACGCCGACGGTACGTACAGCTCGCCGGCCGGGAACATGTTCGCCCCCGGCACGGCCGGCACCCGCCCGGAGATCTACGCGATGGGGTTCCGCAACCCGTTCCGGATGACCGTCGACAAGGCCACCGGCGTGGTCTACGTCGGCGACTACGGGCCGGACGCGGGATCGTCGTCCACGCGCGGCCCGAGCGGCCAGGTCGAGTTCAACCGGATCACCGCGCCCGGCAACTACGGCTGGCCGTACTGCACCGGCACCAACACCGCCGCCGAGACGTACGCCGACGTCGACTTCGCCACCGGCGCCGTCGGCGCCAAGTTCGGCTGCGCGGCCGGGCCGGTCAACAACTCGCCCCGCAACACCGGCCTCGGCACGCTGCCGGCGGCCAAGACCTCCTGGATCCGGTACGGCGGGGACGCCGGCACCCCACCGGAGTTCGGTGGCGGCTCGGAATCGCCGATGGGCGGCCCGGTCTACCGGTACAACGCGGCCAACCCGTCCACCACGAAGTTCCCGCAGTCCCTGGACGGGCACTTCTTCGCCGCCGAGTTCGGCCGCGGCTGGATCAAGCCGATCCACGTCGGCGCCGACGGTTCGGTCGGCGAGATCTCGTCGTTCACCTGGAACGGCAAGCAGGTGATGGACCTCGCGTTCGGGCCGGACGGCGCGCTCTACGTGCTCGACTACGGCACCGGCTACTTCAACGGCGACGAGAACTCGGCGCTGTACCGGTACGACTACGTCGGTGGCGGCAACCGGGCCCCGACCGCGGTGGCGAACGCCAACCAGACCTCCGGCCAGGCGCCGCTGACCGTGCAGTTCTCCTCGGCCGGCTCCACCGACCCGGAGGGCGGGGCGCTGACCTACCGGTGGGACTTCGGCGACGGCGGCAGCTCCACGGCGGCCAACCCGTCGCACACGTTCACGGCCAACGGCGCCTACGACGTGAAACTCACCGTCACCGACCCGCAGGGCGCCACCGGCAGCGACAACGTGCAGGTCGGCGTCGGCAACACCGCCCCCACGGTACGCATCGGCGCGCCCGGTGACGGGCGGGTGTTCTCCTTCGGCGACACCGTCGCCTACGCGGTGACCGTCACCGACCCGGAGGACGCCACGATCGACTGCGCCAAGGTCAAGATGACCTATGTGCTCGGCCACGACCAGCACGGCCACCAGATCACCTCGAAGACCGGCTGCACCGGCACGCTCACCATCCCGGTCGACGGCGAGCACGACACCGCGGCGAACATCTTCGCCGTGTTCGACGCCGAGTACACCGACGCCGGCGGCCTGACCACGCACGCCCAGCACACCCTGCAACCCGCGCACCGGCAGGCCGAGCACTACAAGACCTCCGCCGGGGTGGCCCCGATGAACAAGCCGGAGGCCGAGGGCGGCAAGACCGTCGGGGACATCCACAACGGCGACTGGATCGCGTTCCAGCCGTACCAGCTCGGCAACGTGTCCCGCTTCAGCGCCCGGGTCTCGTCGGCCGGGGTGGGCGGCACGATCCAGGTGCGGGCCGGTTCGGCGACCGGAACCGTGCTCGGCTCGGCCGCCGTGCCGGTGACCGGCGGCTGGAACGTCTTCACCGACGTCAGCGGCGCCCTCACCACCCCGCCGGCCGGCACCACCACCCTGTACCTGACGTTCAGCGGCGGCACGGGCGCCCTCTTCGACGTCGACGCGTTCACCCTCGTCAAGGCCCCTACCGGCCCGGTCACCGGCCTCGCCGGCAAGTGCCTGGACGTCAACGGCGGTGGCACCGCCGACGGCACCAAGATCCAACTGTGGACCTGCAACGGCTCCGCCGCGCAGGTCTGGACGGTCGACGGCCAGGTGTGGCGCAACCCGCAGTCGGGCAAGTGCCTCGACGTGGCCGGCGGCGGCACCGCCAACGGCACCAAGGTCCAGCTGTGGACCTGCAACGGCACCGCCGCCCAGAACTGGACCGCGCCGGCCGACAGGACGGTCCGGAACCCGGCCTCCGGCCGATGCCTGGACGTCTCCGAGGTCAAGCCGAACGACGGCCAGCAGATCCACATCTGGGACTGCCTGGGCGCCGCCAACCAACTGTGGAACCTGCCTCAGTGAGGAGAGAACCGATGCTTGCCCGAGCCATCGTCGCCGCGCTGACCACCGTGGCGTGCACCGCCGTGGCGGCGCCCGCCGTCGCCGCCGATCCCGCCTACGACGTCCTCGTGTTCTCCAAGACCGCCGGATTCCGGCACGACTCCATCGCCGCCGGCGTCCAGGCGATCCGCGACCTGGGCGCGGCGAACAACTTCACCGTGACCGCCACCGAGGACGCGACCGCGTTCACCGCCACCAACCTGGCCCGCTTCGAGACGGTCGTCTTCCTCAACACCACCGGCGACGTCCTCGACGCGAACCAGCAGAGCGCCTTCGAGGCGTACATCCGGGGCGGTGGTGGTTTCACCGGCGTCCACGCGGCCGCCGACACCGAGTACGACTGGCCGTTCTACGGCCAGCTCGCCGGCGCCTGGTTCGCCTCCCACCCGGCGGTCCAGCCGGCGACCGTCAAGGTCGAGGACCGGGCGCACGCGGCCACCGCCCACCTGCCGCAGTCCTGGACACGCACCGACGAGTGGTACGACTACCGCACCAACGCCCGCAGCACCGCCCACGTGCTGGCCACCCTCGACGAGAGCTCCTACTCGGGCGGCACGATGGGCGCCGACCACCCGCACGCCTGGTGCAAGACCCTCGACGCGGGCCGGTCGTTCTACACCGGCGGCGGGCACACCGCGTCGGCGTACAGCGAGCCGGCGTTTCGGGCGCACCTGCTCGGCGGCATCCGCTACACCGCCAGACGAACCCACGCCGACTGCCGCCCGGAAACCGGCTACACCCCGCTCTACAACGGCTCCACCAGCGGCTGGTCGCAGGCCGGTCCCGGCGCCTTCACCAGCGCCGACGCCACCCTGACATCCACCGGCGGGATGGGCCTGTACTGGTACTCGGCCAAGCAGTTCACCAGCTACTCGCTCAAGCTCGACTGGCGGCTGGCCGGGGACGACAACACCGGCGTCTTCCTCGGGTTCCCGCCGTCGAGCGACCCGTGGTCGGCGGTGAACAACGGCTACGAGATCCAGATCGACGCCACCGACGCGGCCGACCGCACCACCGGTTCGGTCTACACCTTCAAGGCCGCCGACATCGCGGCCCGGGACGCGGCGCTCAACCCGCCGGGGGAGTGGAACACCTACGAGATCCGGGTCGAGGGCGAGCGCCTGCAGGTCTTCCTCAACGGCGTCAAGATCAACGACTACACCAACACCGATCCGGTACGGTCGCTGGCCGGCCACATCGGCATCCAGAACCACGGTGACGGCGACGAGGCGTCGTTCCGCAACATCCGGATCAAGGAGCTGGGCGGCCCCGTCGGTGGCACCGGGCCGGTCGTCGGACTGGCCGGCAAGTGCCTGGACGTGAGCAACGGCGGCTCCGCCGACGGCACCAAGGTCCAGCTGTGGACGTGCAACGGCAGCGGCGCCCAGACCTGGCAGGTCAGCGGCCAGGTCTGGCGTAACCCGCAGTCGAACAAGTGCCTGGACGTGTCCGGTGGCGGCACCGCCAACGGCACCCGGGTCCAGCTCTGGACGTGCAACGGCTCCGGCGCCCAGAACTGGGCCGCGCAGTCCGGCGGCACGGTGCGCAACCCGCAGTCGGGCCGGTGCCTGGACGTGTCGCAGAACAGCTCCGCCGACGGCCAGCAGATCCACCTCTGGGACTGTCACACCGGCGCGAACCAGCAGTGGCGTCTTCCCTAGACGTACCACCGCTACTAGGGTGGGTTGCGGCGACCGTGGACACAGCGGTGTCCGGGACGGGAGGCGCAACCCACCCCGGCATACCCGCCGCACCCCGTCCTGACCGCTCGCCCCACTCCGGCTCCTCGCGCCGGGCATCGAATCCCTTTCGAGACACTGCTGCGAGGAAGTGAGAGCATGGCACGACCGATCACCCTGTTCACCGGTCAGTGGGCCGACCTGCCGTTCGACGAGGTGTGCCGGCTGGCCTCCGGCTGGGGTTACGACGGCCTGGAGATCGCCTGCTGGGGCGACCACTTCGAGGTCGACAAGGCGCTCGCCGACGACGGCTACCTCGACCGCAAACGCGAGACCCTGGCCAAGCACAACCTCAAGGTCTTCGCGATCTCCAACCATCTGGTCGGCCAGGCGGTCTGCGACCACCCGATCGACGAACGGCACCGGGACATCCTCCCGGCCCGGATCTGGGGCGACGGCGAACCCGAGGGGGTGCGCCGGCGGGCCGCCGAGGAGATGAAGGACACCGCCCGTGCGGCCGCCAAGCTCGGTGTGCGTACCGTCGTGGGTTTCACCGGGTCGTCGATCTGGCACACGCTGGCCATGTTCCCGCCGGTGCCGCCGTCGATGATCGAGCGTGGCTACGCCGACTTCGCGGACCGCTGGAACCCGATCCTCGACGTCTTCGACGAGGTGGGCGTCCGGTTCGCGCACGAGGTGCATCCCAGCGAGATCGCCTACGACTACTGGACCACCAAGCGCACCCTGGAGGCGATCGGGCACCGGCCCGCGTTCGGCCTCAACTGGGACCCGTCGCACTTCGTCTGGCAGGAGCTGGACCCGGTCAACTTCATCTTCGACTTCGCCGACCGCATCTACCACGTGGACTGCAAGGACGCGAAGGTGCGCACCGGCGACGGCCGGCGTGGGCGGCTCAGCTCCCACCTGCCGTGGGCGGACATGCGGCGCGGTTGGGACTTCGTCTCCACCGGTCACGGTGACGTGCCCTGGGAGGACTGCTTCCGGGCGTTGAACGCGATCGGTTACGACGGCCCGATCTCGATCGAGTGGGAGGACGCCGGCATGGACCGGCTCGTCGGCGCCCCGGAGGCTCTCCAGTTCGTGCGCGGGCTGGCGTTCGACGCGCCGTCGGCGGCGTTCGACGCGGCCTTCTCCTCCCAGCAGTAGCCCCTTTCGGCCTGGTCAGAGCCCCGGCCGGGCGCCCGTGCGCGCCCGGCCTGGACCGCCGTGCCCTTTCGTCCGGGCGAGCGAAAGTTTCATTGATTCATGCGGATGTTTCTCTAGAGACGACTGTGAATACGCGGTAACGTGCGGTACGGAAACCGCTCTGCACGAAAGTTGCCGTCTGCGGGCGCTCCCCGCAGGCCATCCGTGTTCACTGCCGTAACCGGAGGCATCACCATGCACGAGTCACCATCCCGTCCGTCCGCCCTGAGTCGCCGCAACCTGCTGGGCGCGGCGGCCGCGGGTGCCGCCGCCACCGCCATCGGGTCGCCCGCCGCGGCCGGTGGCGGCTCCGCGCACCGGGTGCCGCGCGACCAGATCAGCGTGCAGCTCTACACGCTGCGCAACCAGCTCGCCATCGACCTCGAGGGCAGCTTCGCCGAACTCGCCGAGATCGGCTACACCCGCGTCGAGCACGCCGGATTCGTCGGCCGCACCGCCGCCCAGTTCCGGGCCGCCCTCGACAACGCCGGACTGCGCGCCACCTCCGGCCACGCCGGCATCCCGCAACCGTGGAACGCCGAGACCTGGAAACGGACCCTGGACGACGCCGCCGTGGTCGGCAACAAGTTCATCGTCCACCCGTACTTCGGCACCGGGCCCACCGGGCCGATCCGCGACGCCGCCGTCTACCGGGCCTTCGCCGCCGACCTCAACTCCGCCGGCGAACTGGCCCGCCGGGCCGGGCTCAGCTTCGGCTACCACAACCACCACAACGAGTTCCTGCGCCAGACCGGCACCGAGATCACCGGCTTCGACATCCTCACCGGCGAGACCGACCCCCGCCTGGTGCACCTGGAGGTCGACATCTACTGGGCCTGGCGCGGCGCCGCCGACCCGGTCGACCTGATCGAGCGCAACCGCCGCCGGATCAAGCAGGTGCACGTCAAGGACATGAACGTGAGCAGCGGCTTCGCCGACCCCGGCGACGGCCTGATCGACTTCGAGCGGGTGTTCCGCCGCGCCCACGAGGCCGGCCTCATCGAGTACATCGTGGAACGCGACGACGCCGGCAGCCCACCGCGCACCCCGGAGCAGGCGCTCGACACGGCGCGCGTCGGCTACCAGTACCTCACCGGGCTGAGGTACTGACATGCGACGGCTCGTCACCGGCGCCGCCGCGGCCCTGCTCGCCACCACCCTGGTCACCGGCTTCGGCAACCCGGCCCAGGCCGCCCCGCCGGACACCGACTTCCAGAAGGTCACCCTCAACGACTACCCGGGCGAACCGATGGCGCTGGCCGTCCTGCCCGACAAGCGGGTGCTGCACACCGCCCGCCGCGGTGAGGTGCGCATCCACGAGCCGCGGACCGGCCGCAACGTGCTCGCCGCGACCATCCCGGTCTACCTGCACGACGAGGAGGGCGTGCAGGGGATCGCCGTCGACCCCGACTTCCGCCACAACCACTGGGTGTACGTCTACTACTCACCGGTGCTGAACACACCGGTCGACGACCCGGCCACGCCGAACGTCAACGAGGGCAACGCCCCGGAGAACGGCACCGCCGCCGACTTCGCCCCGTTCCGGGGGCACCTGCAACTGTCCCGGTTCAAGCTGCGCGGCAACACCCTGGACCTGGGCAGCGAACAGAAGATCCTCCAGGTCCCGGTGGACCGGGGCATCTGCTGCCACGTCGGCGGGAAGATCGACTTCGACCGGCACGGCAACCTCTACCTCTCCACCGGCGACGACACCAACCCGTTCGCGTCCAGCGGCTACACCCCGATCGACGAGCGGGCCGGCCGCAACCCCGCGTTCGACGCCCAGCGCAGCTCCGGCAACACCAACGACCTGCGCGGCAAACTCCTGCGCATCACCGTCAAGCCGAACGGGACCTACACGATCCCGCGCGGCAACCTGTTCAAACCGGGCACTCCGAAGACCCGTCCCGAGATCTACGCCATGGGCCTGCGCAACCCGTTCCGCTTCGACGTGGACGAGCGCACCGGCGTCGTCTACCTGGCCGACTATTCGCCGGACGCGCGCAACGCCGACCCGGCGCGCGGACCGGCCGGGCACGGGCGCTGGATGGCGATCGACAAACCCGCCAACTACGGATGGCCGTACTGTGTGGCGCCCGACATGCCGTACGTCGACTACGACTTCGCCACCAGCACCTCCGGGGCGCCGTTCGACTGCGCCCGGCCGGTCAACGCGTCGCCCAACAACACCGGGCTGCGGGACCTGCCGCCGGTGGAGAAGGCGGAGGTCGTCTTCACGTACACGGCCAGCACGCAGTTCCCCGAGCTGGGCACCGGCGGCATCGGGCCGATGGGCGGGCCCGCCTACCAGTACGACCGGCGCAACACCTCGCCGTTCCGGTGGCCGGCCGACTTCGCCGGGAAGCCGCTGTTCTACGAGTGGACCCGCGACTACGTGAAGGCGTTCACGCTGGACCGCCGCAACCAGGTCGCGGCCATCGAGGCGGTGCTGCCGTCGATCGTCTTCGACAACCCGATGGACCTGGAGTTCGGGCCCGACGGCGCGCTCTACGTCCTGGAGTACGGCGACGGCTACTTCGCCGAGAACCCGGAGGCGCAGCTCGCCCGGATCGACTACGCGCCCAAGAACAAGACGCCGATCGTGAAGGCCAGCGGATCACCCACGGTCGGGTCGGCGCCGTTCACGGTGAACTTCACCAGCGCGGGCACCGTCGACCCGGACGGCGACGCCCTCCGGTACGCGTGGGACTTCGACGCCGACGGCGACGTGGACTCGCGCCAGGCCGACGCGTCCCACACGTACACCGAGAACGGTGACTACCGCGCCACGCTCAAGGTCACCGACTCCACCGGACGGTCCGCCTCCGCGGAGTTCCTGCTGCACGTCGGCCCGGTGGCGCCGGCCGTGTCGTTCGTGACACCGACCGAGGACCAGGAGTTCACCTTCGGCGACACCGTCACCTTCCAGGTGAACGTGGTCGACGACCAGCCGGTGAACTGCGCCGACGTGCAGGTGTCCTACATCCTCGGCCACGACGAGCACGGCCACCCGCTGTCGACGACGTCCGGGTGCAGTGGCTCGATCACCACGTTCATCGACCCCGGGCACGCCGGGGCGGAGGGCCTGGTGGCGGTCTTCGTCGCCGAGTACACCGACGGCGACGGCCAGACCGGCTCCGCCGAGGTGGTCCTCACCCCCAGCGGACCCTGATGACCGTGCCCGGCCCTCCCCGGGCCGGGCACGATGCAGCCGCTTCTTCGAAGCGGGAAGCGAGGATCACGCCGTCAGGTGATCGAGGTCAGGGCGCGCGTGCACACCCGCAGGAACTCCTCGTCCTCCTCGATGGCGTCGTCGCGCGAGACCCAGTGGGTCGCCCGGGTCGCGGTGGCCAGTTCGGCGCGCAGCAGCGGTTCGACCGAGGCCGCCGCGGGACCCATCTCGGCCCAGCACGTGGCGATGCCGATGTGCGCCCCCCGCGTGCGCTGCCAGGCCGCGCTGAGGATCGGCAGGGTGGTGTCGAGGTCGCCGGTGATGCGCCACAGGGTGGCGGCGGCTGCCACTTGTTGGCTGCCGGCGTCGGTGAGCAGGGCCGTCACCTGGGCCGCGATCGGTGCGGCCGCCGCGCCCAACGTGCCGATGCTTTCCAGCGCGTGATGACGCACGTAGCGGTTCGTGCGCAACGCGTGTTCGTAGCCGGCCAGCACGTCGGTGGCGCCGGTGGCGCGCAAGGCGTCCGCCGCGCCCAGGCAGACCTCGGGATCGTCGTGGGTCAGCAGGGGCCGCAGCGTGTCTTCCGTGCCGTCCGCCTCCACGGCGGCCAACGCCCTCGCCGCCGCCGCGACGACCTCCGGTCGCGGATCCGCCAGGCTCGCGCGGATCAGTGGTGCCTCGCTCGCGGCGGCCGGTCCGAGCGCGGCGAGGGCTTTCAGCGGCAGGGCCCATTGGTCCTGGTACGGCAGCAGCGCGACGATCTCGGGTAGTGCGTCGGCGGCGGCGGGACCGATGTGGGTCAGGCCCCGGAGCAGGTGCAGGGCCGGCTGGTGGTCGCCGTCGGCGGTCAACCGCTGCAGCCACCGCCGGATCGCCGGCACGAGCCCGGCGGCGTCGGCGCCGTACGGCCTCAACAGTGGGCCGGTGTGGTCCGGCAGGACGTCGCCCTCATAGGCCCGCTGGATCAGCGGTAGCCCGCGCGGGTCGCCGAGGCGTATCAGGGTCAGTGCCAGGGGCCACACGTTCCCGCCCTGAGGATGCGGAGGGTGTGCCGATCCGCCGCGGTAGACCGGGGCGCCGGCGGCCAGCGAACGCGCGATGCCGGCGGCGATGTCGTCGGCCACCGGCGCGGTCAGCGGCCAGGCCTGGTCGGTCAGCAGACCGACCGCGAGCAGATGGTCCTCCCCCGATTCCGTCAGCAGCGCGGCGAACGCGGCGAGCAGCTCCCGGTAGTCGCCGCGCCACTGTCGCATGGCCCGGCGGGTGTCCCACACGGCGCTGTTGCGGCGGTCCGCGGGACCGTCGCGGACAATGGTGCTGAGCAGCTGATTGCGCTCGGTCACCCGGTCGCCGAGTGCCGTGCACAGGGCGCCCAGGTCGAAGCCGTCGGCCTCGTCGAGCAGGCCGAGCAGAGTGGGCACCAGATCGGGCCGGTCACCGTCATCCAGGCGCAGCAGCTCCCGCAGCGCCACGATCCGCACCTCGACCGGCGCCGGGCCGGTGTGCACCGCCCGCAGCCAGGCATGCAGCGAGGCGGCGTCCACCCCGTCCTGGTGGCCCGAGACCGCCCGGCGGGTGATGACGCCCACCGCCTCGACCAGCGCCGTCTGAACCCCGGTGTCCGGCTCCACCGACATCCGGTCGCGCAACAGATCCGCGACGTCGCCCGCTCGGTCCTGGCAGACCAGCAACGCCTCCGGCGCCGCGTGCCGCACCCTCGGCTGGGGATCGGCCAACAGCGCCGTGAAGGTGTCGAAACCGGCGGCCACCGCCTGCCGCGCGCTACGCCTCAGGCGCCCGTCGCTGTCGGCGAGTTCCCCCACGTCGTCGGTCTCCGCGCTGCCGATGCTCGCCAGCAGCCGCAGAACGTCGTGGCGCCCCCGCGCCTCGGGCGCGGCCGCCGCCTCGATGAGGAAGGGGATCGCCGCGACCGTGCACTCGTACACGTCGAACTGGTGATGCACCGCGCCTTCCAGGTACTCCATGGCCCACGTCCGCTGCCCCTTCTTCGGCGAGATCAGCCCTCGGATCGCCTTCGGCATCGCGGTCGCCGGCCCGTAGGCGTGCGTCATGGACGCCCAGTCGATCTGGTCCAGACCCGCGAACATCTCACTCCCCGTCGTCGGCCGGCGCTTCCCGGCCCGGAGGCTACCGGACCGCGGGCCAGTGCTCCGGCCGTCGGTCCGGGGGTGGAGGCCCGTGCTGGGCGGGCCGCCAGGGCCCGGGCAGTGCCTCGACCAGGAGGGTTCTGCCGGTGGCGAGCGACAAGAGCAGAGACGCGAGGCCGGTCGCCGTCATGCTGACGCGAGGCGTGCCCGGGGCTCCTCGTCCCCGGGCACCTCGGTCATTGCAGGACACCGGCGCGGAAGGCCTTGGCCACCGCGTGGGCCCGGTCGTTGGCGTCCAGTTTGCGGAAGACGTTCTTCAGGTGGCTGTGGATGGTCGCCGCACTGAGGTAGAGGTGTGCGCCGATCTGCTTGTTGGTCTTACCCTCCGCCACCAGGGTCAGGATCTGTACCTCCCGGTGGCTGAGCGAGTCGATGCTGGTGGGGGCGAGTCGGCGCGAGGTCCGAAAGAGTTCATCCATGGATCTCACTGTCCAGCCGGTCAGTGGCCCGTTCGTGTCACCTACCGGGCGGCCATCGTGCCGTTTCTGATTTGACATCCTCGCGTCGGCCGGTGAAATGAATGTGACATACGTTCGTGTCCGTAGACTGCGTCGGGTGAGCATCGGCAAAGGCGACATCGCACCCGACTTCGAGCTTCCCGACCAGAACGGCATGCCCCGGCGGCTGACCGACCTGCTGGCGGACGGGCCCGTCGTCCTCTTCTTCTACCCCGCGGCCATGACCAAGGGCTGCACCGCGGAGGCCTGCCACTTCCGGGACCTGGCGGCCGAGTTCCGCGCGGCCGGCGTGCAGCGGGTCGGCATCAGCCGGGACACCGTCGAGAAGCAGAAGCTCTTCGCGGACACCCACACCTTCGACTACCCGCTGTTGTCCGATCCCGATTCGGCGACCATCACGGCGTACGGCGTGAAGCGCAAGCTGAACCTCGGCCCGCTGAGCACCAAGCGGATGACCTTCGTGATCGGCACCGACCGCCGGATTCTCGACGTCATCCACAGCGAGCTGGACATGAACCAGCACGCCGCCGAGGCGCTCAGCGTGGCGGCCGCCGCGAAGTCCTGACCCGCTCCGCGCGGTGGAACGCCGCGCAGAGCAGCACCAGGGTCACGGCGAAGACCGGCAGCCAGAGCAGGCGGTGCAGCGGCCACATCCCGGCCGGCGGGTCGGACAGGCCGGGCAGCGGGCCGGCCAGCAGCCCGCCGAAGGTGACCAGCAGCAGGGCGCTCTGGTGCCAGCAGTAGACGGTCATCGCCGACCGGTTGAGCACGGCGACCGGCGTTCCGAGAGCCGGTCGCCGCAGCCATCCGGCCAGCCGGTCCCGGACCAGCAGGAACACGCCGATCTGCGCGGCGGCCAGGGCCAGCGCGAACAGCGACGGCGGATCGAGATTCGACCAGCCGTCACCGGGCACGCCGACCGCGCTGGCCGGATATCCGGCCAGCAGCACCAGCCCAGCGCCGGCGGCAATACCCGTGACCGCCAGGATCCGGCCGGCCCGGCGGGACAGGAGCCCCTCGGCCAGCGCGATACCCAGCAGATACGGCACCGCCCAGCCCGCCACCGTGGCCGCCGGATGCAGCCAGGCCGCCACCTCGAGGTGACGGGCCACGTCACAGGCCGCCACCAGCGCGATCGCCGGGGCCAGCGGCCACAGCCGGAATCGGCCGACCGCGGCCCGCAGCAGCGGAGCGCTCACCGTCAGGACCAGATAGACGATCAAGAACCAGAGCGGATGTACGAGCAGCGAGCGCACCACGTGCAGGGTGCTGTCCGGCGCGCCGGTGACCCTCAGCAGCAGCCAGGCGGGCAGCCACACGGCGGCCAGCAGCCCGACCGGGCCGGCCAGCCGGGCGAACCGGGTGAACCGGGCGGTGGGCCGGCGCGTTCCGGAGCCTCGCCGTGCGACAGCGAATCCGCCGGCGAAGAAGAACGGGCCGAGGGTCTGCAACACCCACGTCGCCGGGATCAGGGCGGGGAACTCCGCCAGCGGGCTCGCCCCGTGCCATGCCGCGGGCCGCGCGGGATCGCTCACCACCGCGGACACCAGCCAATGGCCGACGACCACGCCCACGATCGCCACGGCCCGGAGCGCGTCGATCGTACGATCGCGGGTCTCGGGGTCTGCGGTTCTCGATCGGGTCATGGCAGATCACCGGCGATCCGGGCCAGTGCCGCCAGCGAATCGGTGCCCGGCGACAGGTAGTGGTCGTGATCGTGGACGTCCGCGGTGGCGAAGACCCGGGCGCCGAACCCCGGCCCGGCCGGCTTGGCCCCGAGACCCAGCCCGAACAGCCGCACCGCCGGAACCCACCGCACCCAGTCCTGGTCGCTCTGCCCGGCCCAGACCCGGGCGCCCGTGCCCAGACCGGCCACGTCGTCGACGCCCATGCCGGCGCTGCCGAACACCGCGATGTCGGTCACCTGCGCCGGGAGCCGGGGCGCGGCCTGCCCGATCACCGCCGACCCGTAACTGTGCCCGAGCAGCGCGATCGTCGCCCGCGGGCGGACCGCGACCAGACCGGCCACGAACCGCTCCAGCTCCGCCGCCCCGGCTCGCGCCAGATCGGCCCGGCCGGCCTCGTCGAACCCCTGCGGCGTGTCGTAGCCCAACCACGCGATCACCGCGAACCCGCCGGATCCCGCCCCGGCCCGCTGGAGCTCGGCGGCCTGCACGGCCGGTGACCGGTACGACCGTCCGCCCACACCCCGCCAGAAGTTCGCCAGCCGATTGGTCATGCCGGGCACCAGCACCGCGATCCGCCGCGCCGTCGACAGATCACCGAACACCTGGGCGACCCGGCCCCGCCCACGCGGGTCGAACAGCAGGAAGTCACCGTCCGGGCGGTCGATCCCGGCGGCCAGCATGGACCGCCGGTTCGCCTCGTAGCGCAGCGTGACCGGCGCCCCGTCCAGATTGCCGACCGCCCCGGGACGCCCGGCGGCCAGCTCCCGCCGCTGCCGCGCCGGCATGACCGCGAACAGGTCGCGGACCGTCGCCGGCCGTGCGGCGGCGGCCGCCGGGGCCGGCGCGGGCGGCGCGGCCAGCACGGTACCCACGGACGGCGCCACGATGACCGCGGCGACCGCCAGCGCCGTCCGCAACCGATTGATCAGAATCATGCCGATCACGGTGCCGGGCGGCCGGCGCCGCCACATCGGCCCGTGGACGGCAACGGGATGAGCCCGTGGGCGTAAGCCCGTGAGCCGATGCGCCGGTGATCTTCACGTCGATACAGTCGGCCCCATGCCTACCCCACCGCATCGGACGGGTGGCGTGCTGGCCTGGAGCGGCGCGCTCCTGTTCCCGTTCGCCCTGTTCGCCACGATCACTCTGCCGGGCGGCAGCGGGAGCCTGCTGCAGCTGCCCCTGGTCCTCCTGGCGCTGCTGCTGCCCCTGGGACTGGCCCGCCGATCGCCGCTGCCCGGTCTCCTGGTCCTGCTCGCCGGCGGAACAGCCGTGCTGTTCACCCTCCAGAACGGGACCCTCGTCAGCGTCCTCGTCATCGTCCTGATCATCATGGCCGACGGCATGGCCGGAAACGTGGCGGCCAACCGGCCACGGCGCGTGTCGTTGCCGGTGGCGGCCCTGACCGCGGTGGTGGAGGGGACCCTGGCCGTGACCGCCGGCCAGGTCGGCGACGTGGCGACGGTGCTCACCGTGATCCTCCTGGGCGTCATCACCGCCTGGGTGCTCGGCGACTCGATCCGGCAGCGCCGCCGGCACGCCGCCGTCCAGCGGGAACAGGCGGAGGCCCAGGCCGTCGAGGCGGAACGACTGCGGATCGCCCGCGAGCTGCACGACATGGTCGCCCACAGCATCGCCGTCATCGCCGTACAGGCCGGCATGGGCCGCCGGGTCATCGACACCCGGCCCGCCGAGGCCCGCGACGCCCTGGCCAACATCGAGGACACCAGCCGGGAGACCGCCGCCGCGCTGCGCCGGATGCTGGTCGGCCTGCGCCGCAGCGACGGCGGTTCCGGACCGGCGCCGCGCGACCCCGCTCCCGGCCTGGCCGACCTCGACGACCTGGTCACCCGCAGCGCCCAGGCGGGCGTGGAGGTCCGGCTGCGCCGCCACGGCGAGCCGGCGCCGCTGCCGCCCGACATCGACCTGTCCGCGTTCCGCATCATCCAGGAGGCGGTGACCAACGTGATCCGGCACGCCGGCACCGGCCACTGCGACGTCGGCGTCCAGCAGGACGACCGCGCGCTCACCATCGAGGTCACCGACGACGGCCCCGGCGGCGCCACCGCCACCGTCGTCGCCGGTGCCGGGAACGGCCTCACCGGCATGCGGGAACGCGTCGGCCTCCTGGGCGGCGAGTTCGCCTCCGGCCCCCGGCCCGGCGGCGGCTTCCGGATCGCCGCGACCATCCCCCTCCCGGAGGAGACCACCCGATGACCGTCCGCGTGGTGCTCGCCGACGACCAGCCACTGATCCGCAGTGGGCTGCGGGTGCTCATCGACGACACCGAGGATTTGCGGGTCGTCGCCGAGGCCGCCACCGGGGCGGAGGCCGTGCGCTTGGTCCGCGAGCAGGAACCCGACGTCGTCGTCATGGACATCCGGATGCCGGTCATGGACGGGATCGAGGCCACCCGGCACATCACGGCCGGCGACGGCCCGGCCCGGGTGCTCATGCTCACCACGTTCGACGACGACGAGTACGTCTACGCCGCCCTGCGCGCCGGCGCCAGCGGATTCCTCGTCAAGGACATGGCCCTCGACGACATCCTCGGCGCCATCCGTGTGGTCGCCGCCGGGGACGCGCTGATCGCCCCCAGCGTCACCCGCCGCCTCATCGAGCACTTCGCCGCCGGAGCGCCCGTACCCGCCCCGCCGCCGGTCCGGGCACGCGCCGACGACACGATCACCGAGCGGGAGCGTGAGGTGCTCACCCTGGTCGGCCGCGGCCGGTCGAACGCCGAGATCGCCGGAGACCTGCACATCAGCCCGGCCACCGCGAAAGCCCACGTGGCCCGGCTCTTCACCAAGCTGGACGCCCGCGACCGGGTCCATCTGGTGATCATCGCGTACGAGATGGGCCTGGTCGCCCCCGGGTCGTAGGGTGCCCTGCCGGTACCTGTCTCGTCAGTGACTCCCTGCCACCCGGCGCCGGGCGGTTACATGGTGGTGAGAGCACCGTCCTGAGGAGGGACCGCCATGCGCCAGGTAGTCATGTACGCCCCCGGTGACGTCCGCGTGGAGCAGCGCGACCGGCCGGCCGTCGCCCGCCCGACCGACGCGGTCATCCGGGTCGTGGCGGCGTGCGTCTGCGGCTCCGACCTGTGGCCGTACCGGGGGATCGACCAGGTCGGCGAGCCGCGGCCGATGGGCCACGAGTACGTCGGCGTCGTCGAGGAGGTCGGCGCCGAGGTCCGCGACATCCAACCCGGCCAGTTCGTCGTCGGATCGTTCTTCACCAGCGACAACACGTGCGAGATCTGCCGGGCCGGCTACCAGTCCCGCTGCCCGAACCTCCAGCCGGTCGCCGACGGGTCCGGCGGCGCGCAGGCCGAGTTCCTGCGCGTGCCGTGGGCCGACGGCACCCTGGTCGCCACGCCCGGACAGCCGGACGCCGACCTGATCCCGTCCCTGCTGGCCGCCTCCGACGTGCTCGGCACCGGCTGGTTCGGCGCGGTCGCCGCCGAGGCCGGCCCCGGCAAGACGGTCGCGGTCGTCGGCGACGGCGCGGTCGGCCTGCTCGGCGTCCTGGCCGCCAAACAGCTCGGCGCGCAGCGGATCATCGCGATGAGCCGGCACCCCGACCGGCAGAGGCTGGCGTTCGAGTTCGGCGCCACCGACATCGTCACCGAGCGCGGCGACCAGGGCGTTTCCAAGATCAAAGACTTGACCGACGGGTACGGCGCCCACTCCACGATCGAGGCGGTCGGTACCCAGGAGTCGATGCTGCAGGCGATCCGCGCCACGCGGCCCGGCGGGCACGTCGGCTACGTCGGCGTCGCCCACGGTGTCACGCTGCCCGGCATGGAACTGTTCCTCTCCGGCGTGCACCTGCACGGCGGCCCCGCTCCGGTGCGCCGCTTCCTGCCCGAGCTGATCGACCTGATCCTCAAGCGCGAGATCGACCCGGGCAAGGTGTTCGACCTGTCGCTGCCGCTGGACGAGGCGGCCGAGGCCTACCGGGCGATGGACGAGCGCCGCGCCGTCAAAGCGCTGCTCCTCACGTCGCCGGGAGGCCGGTGATCTCCTCGTAGAGGGCGTCGTAGGCGGCGGCGTCGACCAGGTCGAGCAGGCCGTCGTCGACGGCGTAGACGCCCCTCGCGAAGCAGGCGTTGGTGACGGCCACCAGTTCGGCGATGGAGTGGAACTCGACGACCGGGTGGCCCGGCACCAGCAACGACACGACCACCGGCTCCTCGCCCGGCGTGTTCCAGGCGGCCACGTACAGGTCGATGCCGCCGTCACGCAGCAGCGGCACCCCGTGGGCGTAGGGCAGCTCGACGAACGAATCGGCTGTGGTCTCGTCGAGGGTGACCGGCCAGTAGCCCGGGATCACCCAGCAGTCGCCGATCGTCTGGTCGGGCGCGTCGTCGACGCCGTCACACCACGAGAACCAGGTTCGGACGGCCGCGGGCACATCCGCGCCGAGCACGGCGGTGATCTCCTCGTCCGGCCGGCCGGGCCGCATCCAGGCGGCGACCGGCGCACCCAGCCGGGTCAGCCGGTCACTCCACTCGCGCAGGGCGTTTCCCAGATCGTCGTCCGCGTTCACGAGCAGGAACCTAGCAGGTCAGAAGTATTCCTCCGGACAGTCCCAGAGGGTGCCGCCCTCCGGCGTGCCGGGCTCGGTCACGATCAGGAACCCGCCGACGGTCCCGGTGTCGGTGGGGCGGTCGGCCGGCAGTGGGGTGTTGATGAGCACGAAGGCCGCGGCCAGCGAAACCGCACCGGCCGCCAGGGCGATCAGATCCCGTCTGCGCATGCCCAGTCCTCTCACCGCCCGGATTTTACGACCATCAGTCAACCCGCGGGGAAGCGCCCTTCCGCACTCCTCAAGCGCCGGGGTCGGCCTCCGCCCCGGCACCGATGCGGTCCAGCAGGCCGCGGACATGGTCGACGAGCGAGGTGTTTCCGATCTTGCGGGCTGCGGCGAGGCTCTTCTCCAGCACTGTCCGGGCCGTGTCCCGCTCGCCGTAGGCGATCAGGAGCTGACCGAGGACGTTTCCGACCAGGGCGAGACCATCGGGCCGCTGGAGATGGTCGAGGATCTGGTACGCCTTGATCAGATACGGTGCCGCGGCCTCGAATTCCTGGCGGTCGAGGTAGATCTCCGCGATACCCCAGTTGACATTGGCGATGCCGTCCAGGTCGTTCAGGCGCTCCGCGGCCGGCAGGACCTTCTCCTGGCGGATGCGGAGTGCCTCGTCGTGGTCACCACGCTGCCGCAGGATGTCGGCGACCTGCCCCCAGGTGATCGCGATGGAGCGAGTGTCACCGATGCGCTCATAGACGGGCAGCTCGACCTCCCGGCGGATGCGGAGTGCCTCGTCGTAGTCGCCGCGGTCATAGCGGATGTCGGCGATCTTGCCCCAGGTGATCGCCGTCTCACGGATGTCGCCGAGCCGTTCGTAGGCCGGCAGTTCGATCTCGTGGTGGATGCGGAGCGCCTCGTCGTAGTCGCCCCGCTGTTGCAGGATGTCGGTGATCTTGCCCCAGGTGACGGCGGCGGAGTGGGTGTCGCCGATGCGTTCGTAGACGGGCAGCTGCTTCTCCCGGCGGATGCGCAGCGCCTCGTCGTAGTCGCCGCGCTGGAAGCGGATGTCGGCGATCTTGCCCCAGGTGATGGCGGTGGAGCGGGTGTCGCCGATGCGTTCGTAGGCGGGCAGTTCGATCTCGTGGCGGATGCGCAGCGATTCCTCGTAGTCGCCGCGACGGTAGCGGATGTCGGCGATGGTTCCCCAGGTGAGGGCGATGGCGTGGGTGTCGCCGAGTCGTTCGTAGACGGGTAGTTCGACTTCTTCGCGGATGCGCAGCGCCTCGTCGTACTCGCCTTGGTCGTAGCGGATGTCGGCGATGGTTCCCCAGGTGAGGGCGATGAACCGGGTGTCGCCGAGTCGTTCGTAGACGGGGAGCGCGACGTCCTTCCGGATGCGGAGCGCTTCGTCGTAGTCGCCTCGCCGGAGGACGATGTTGGCGATGTTCCCCCAGGTGGAGGCGGCGGAGCGGGCGTCGCCGATGCGCTCGTAGACGGGTAGTTCGACCTCCTGGTAGATGCGGAGTGCTTCGTCGTAGTCCCCACGTCGGTACCGAAGGTCGGCGATCCTGCCCCAGACCAGCGCCACCTCACGTTCGGAACCTCCGACGGTGAACATGTCCCGGGCCTGGTAGAGCAATTGTTCGGCGCGCTCCAGCTCACCACGGGTGGTCAGGAAGTAGGCGTGTTCGGCCTTGATCCGGGCCTGATCCAGTGGATCGGCCGCCGTTCCGGCCCGGGAGGCCTCCGTGGTCGCCCGGTCGAAGAAGGCGGCCGCGGTGTCCCCGTCGCCGCTGGTCTGTGCCGCCTCCGCGGCCCGGCGAAGCAGCAGCAGCGGCACCGGGAGGGAATGCCGTTCGAGTACGCCGATGGCCTGTTGCCCCAGTGCCAGGGCTTTCGCCGCCGGCCCCGCGAGCAGCGCCTGTACCGCGTACGCGGCGCACAGGGCGATCGTCGCCGGGTCATCGGCCAGCAACGCCAGCCGGGTCAGCTGCACGTCCAGGTCCGGGCCCCAATGGGGTTGGCCCTCGGGGCCGCCCCACGCGGCCAGCAGAACCGGTACGACCTCGGTCGCGATCTCGGTGCGTTCGGTCGCGGTCAGCGGGGTGAGCCGGCCGGCCGCGAGCGCGTTGACCGCGGTGGCCGTCTCTCCCTGGAGGTGGGCGTCGGGGAAGGTGTCCACCAGCCCGAGGTCGCGCAATCGTCCTACCGAGCCGGCGGTGCGGGTCTGGAGACGGTCGACGACCGGTGCCGGCATCGGTAGCTCGAACAGGGTCAGCGCCCGCAGCAGGGCGATGTGGGCGGGGCCGGCCTGTTCGATCAACGCGTCCAGTGCCAGGTTCTCCACGAACGCGCGCACCTCGGTGTCCGCGGGCAGGTCGCCACGGTCGAGGTAGGACTCGATCTCGGTGACCGCCAGTTCGGCGCGGGCCGGGTCGACCTGCGGGCTGTAGACCAGCCGCAACGCGATCAGGTCCTGGAGGCCCGGGTTGCCCCGGCTGACCGCCACCGCCCGCGCCGCCAGCCCGGCGCGCGACTCCCGCACCTGCTCCGGAGGGACGGCCCGCTGGCGCACCGCCAGCTTCTGCTGCGCCACCTCCGACAGCGGCGCCAGTTGCACGGGCTCCAACCGCTGGTGCAGCCCGTCCAGCGTGAACACGAAACGGCTGGTCAGCACCACCCGGCTGTCACTTCGGCCCGGGTCGAAGGCATGCAGCACGGCCGTCAGCACCGGCGCGTACCCGGCGGCCACCTGATGGGGGGCGTCCGGGCGGGATTCGAGGATCCGCTCCAGGTCGTCGATGATCAGCAGCAGGGGGCGCTGGAGGTCCTCACCGGTCTGGGCGCACGGGCCGGAGAGCAGGTCGACCAGCACCCACCGCAGCGCTTCCGGCTGATCGCGAACCTCCGCTCGCCGCTTCTCGATCAGCGACCGGGCCGCCGGGTTGTCCTCCACCGCGGTCGCGATCGCGTCCAGCACGCCCATCGCCGTGTAGTCACCGAACACCACCGCCACCGCGTGGTCGGTGAACCGGTCCGCCAGCCGCGCCGCGAGGCTGGACTTGCCCAGCCGGCCCTGTCCGTGCAGCAACACCCCGGCCCGGTCACCGCCGCGCAGCACCCGCAGCGCCCGGCGCATCTCGCGACGCCGGCCGACGAACATCTCCGCCGTGGCCACCGGAACGTGACGCCGCTTGAGGTCCAGAAAGGTCTTGGTGCCGTGCAGCGCCGGCATCAGCTGCCGCTTCCGTGTCCCGGCCACCAGCGGGCCGCCACCCGATGGCCCCAGCCAGATCCGGGCCAGATGCCAGTCCGCCCGCAGCCGCGGGTGCTCGCACGCCATGAGCTCGCGGCGCGCGTCGCCCACCGCGGCCGCCAGCTCCTGCCGTAGCCCGAGCTGCTCGTAGAGGTGCTGGGCGAACACGGTCGCGGCGCCGTCGGTGACCGAACCGTCCCAGCCGATCACCGCGGGCACCCCGGCGCGCACCAGCCCGGTGGACAGCGAATGCGCCACCTCGCCCGGAGCCGCTCCGCCGTCATCCGGAGTGCCGGGGGAGCGATGATCCGGCCCGCCGGGCGGATGGCCGTCCGCGTCGGCTGCCGTAGCCGTCAGACAGGCCGAGACGACCATCAGGCGTGGCATCGGCGACAGCCGCCGGATCAGCTCGGCCGCGGTGACCGCCCGCCCATCGCCGACCTCGTCCTCCATCATCAGCACCGGCACCCGGGGCCCATCGGGTGACGTCCGCCAGTTGTTCACCCCGTGGCAGGACAGGTGCAGCACCGGCAGGCCACCGAGATCGGCCCACCGCGGCCCGAGCTGCTCCGGGTCGCCGGTGTCCTCCACGACCAGGTCCATCCGGGTGTCGCCGACCGCGGTCAGGATGGCGGACTCCTCCGCTTCGAAGTCGAGTTCGTGCTGGCCGCGCGGCGCCGACGCCATGAACATCAGCCCGAGCCGGAGGTCGTCCAGCGGCGGCGCGGCAGTCGGGGTCCCCAGCCGGCGGACCACCTCGAAGCGGCGCAGCCCGTCCGCGGCCAGGAATCCGTTCTGGTCGGCCAGCACCTCCCACGGCGCCCGCAGCACCGCCCACACGGCCGCCGACGGCGACTGCGGCGCCCGCACCTCGAACACCATCGGCGCGGTGGCGCGTTCCCACCGCGCGCTCACCATCTCGCCACCGCCGTCGAGCCACCCGAACAACTCCCGGCCCAGCCCCACGAACACCGCGTCGTCCGCGCGGGCGCGTATCGCCTCCACATACCGGCCGGCCACGCCCTGGAGCAGCTCCACGTCGGCGGCGTCCAGTTTCCGGTGACCACCCACCGGCTCGCCACCGACCAGCACCTCGAACCCGGCAGCGCCCAGAAGCAGACCAGTGATCACCCGCCCGACCTCCTCACCCTCGTCACCACTACCTGGCGGACAGGAGCGGATCAGTCGATGAGTCCGTGCCCGGCTCAGCCCGGCGACGCTGGATGACGGGAAAGGATTGGACGAGATGACGTTCGGGCGGGTAACTTGCTGCTGCCCGTGACACCGCCCGAGGAGGTGAGACCCATGAACGCTGTATCGCTGTGGGTGCTCCCCCTGCCGTCACGGTCGGGCGATTGACGTAGGTGTCGCCGGGAGCGCCGCGAAGGCACTCCGGAAAGGCACCACCATGCTGGAATTCGATGTGATCATCGCCGGTTGCGGGCCGGCCGGCGCGATGCTCGCCGCCGAACTGCGACTGCACGACGTGCGGGTTCTCGTCCTGGAGAAGGAGACCGAGCCCGCCTCGTTCGTCCGTATCGTCGGTCTGCACATCCGCAGTCTCGAACTGCTGGCGATGCGCGGCCTGCTCGACCGCATTCTCGAACACGGGCGCCGGCGCCCGGCCGCCGGCTTCTTCGCCGCGATCGACAAACCACAACCCCAGAACCTCGATTCCGGGTACGCCTACCTGCTCGGCATTCCCCATCCGGTGATCGTCCGCCTGCTGGAGGAACACGCGATCGCGTCGGGCGCGCAGGTCCGGCGCGGCTGCGCGGTGACCGGATTCGAGCAGGACGACGAGGGCGTGACCGTCGAACTGGCCGACGGGGCGAGGGTGCGTGCCCGCTATCTCGTCGGGTGCGACGGCGGCCGCAGCACGGTGCGAAAACTGCTCGGTGTCGGCTTCCCCGGCGAGGCCGCACGCAACGAGACGCTGATGGGCGAGATGAGGGTGACCGCCCCGCCGGAGGAGATCGCCGCCCGGGTGGCCGAGATCAGCGTGACCGAACGGCGTTTCAGCCTCCGGCCGGCCGGCAATGGCGTCTACGGCGTCGTGATCCCGGTCGAAGGTGTCACCGATCGTGCCGAGCCACCCACCCTCGACGATTTCCGGCGGCAGTTGAGAATCGTCGCGGGAACCGATTTCGGGGTGCATTCCCCACGCTGGATGTCCCGTTTCGGCGATGCCACCCGGCTGGCCGAGAGCTACCGGGTGGGGCGGGTGCTGCTGGCCGGCGACGCGGCCCACATTCATCCGCCGATCG
Source organism: Actinoplanes flavus (assembly GCF_017592555.1). GTDB lineage: Bacteria > Actinomycetota > Actinomycetes > Mycobacteriales > Micromonosporaceae > Actinoplanes > Actinoplanes flavus. Next base: position 100,304 of record NZ_JAGFNS010000024.1, read on the forward strand.
GCGGCCAGGGTCTCAATCTGGGTGTGCAGGACGCGTTCAACCTGGGCTGGAAACTGGCCGCGCAGATTCGTGGCTGGGCGCCGGGCGCACTGCTCGACACCTACCAGGCCGAACGTCGCCCGGTCGCCGCCGGCGTGCTGGACAACACTCGCGCCCAGACGGCGTTGCTGTCCTCCGAACCGGGTGCTCAGGCCGTACGGAAACTGTTTTCCGAATTGATGGATCTCGACGAGGTGAATCGGTTTCTGATCGGGAGGATCGCCGGGATCGACATCCGGTACGACGTCGGTGCGGGCCCCGATCTGCTCGGCCGGCGCATGCCCGACGTCGAGGTGAAGCAGGGTCGGCTCTACGGTCTGCTGCACCGCGGCCGTGGCCTGCTGCTGGACCGCACCGAGCGCCTGACCGCCGGCGGCTGGACGGGCCGGGTCGATCATCTCGCGGATCCCACCGCGGCCCTGGACGTGCCCGGTGTCCTGCTGCGCCCGGACGGGCACGTCGTCTGGATCGGCGATGACCAACGGGATCTGGACAAGCAGTTGGCCCGCTGGTTCGGCCAGCCGATCGCCGGCTGAGAGGCCGGCCACGACGGACCGAGCCGTGGGGCGAGCAGGCGCAACGCTCGCCGCACGGCCGGTCCGACGGCGGCGGTCCCGGGCGCCGTCGGGACCACGCCGTAGATCATGCGGTGGGCGAGAAGCACGCCGTCGACGGTGATCCGGCCGTCGACCAGTCCGGCCGCCTGGGCCGATGGCAGCGCGGCTCGGACCAGGGCCGGCCCGGCACATGGCCCGCGGGGGAAATTACACCCTTTCGGGTGAGTGACGTCATGTGACACATTGGCCTGGCACAGGGCGGAACAGCGGGGGGATCGGTACGACATGGCGGTTTCACGACAACGACGCCGACTGCGCCGGGCGCTGTCCGCGGCGACGATCGCCGCGGCGGTGCTGTCCCCGGCGGCGCCGGCGTGGGCCGCCCCCGGTTACCCCGCGCTGGCCCCGTGCGGGCCGGGTGCGGCCACGGCGGCCGACGACGCGATCGCCACCCAGCTGAAACCACTGATGAACGGCCGCCGGCTCGGGTCCGCGGTGACCGGCGTCCGGATCGCCTGCGCCCGCGTGATCGTCGCCACCGTCCAGTCCCGAGGGCTGGGCCAGCGCGCCGCCGTCATCGCTGTCACCACCGCGATCGCCGAGAGCACGCTGAACAACCACGCCGTCGCCTACGACCACGACAGTCTCGGGCTGTTCCAGCAGCGGCCCTCGCAAGGGTGGGGCAAGCCCGCGCAGGTGGTGGACCCGATCTACGCCACCAACGCGTTCCTCAACGCCATGCTGCGCAAACACCCGGGCGGCAGCTGGATGACCGGCGACATCGGAGCGATCTGCCAGCGTGTGCAGGGCTCGGCGCTGCCGCTGGCGTACGCACCGGAGGCCCACGACGCGCAGCTCATCGTCGCGCGATTGTGGACCGAGCCGGGTCCGGCGGCCACACCGCAGCCGACCGCGCCGTCCGGCCCGTACCAGAAGGCGCTCGCCGCGGCGGGCACCCAGCTGGGCGCTCTCGCCGGGCGGCACGAACTCGCGCTGGCCGACTGGAACGGCGACAACCGGCCTGACCTGTTCGTCGTCGAGGGCACCGAAACGGCCAGCGGCAAGACCGAGATCCGCATCATGGACGGCGCCGCCAACTTCGCGGCCCTGCTGCTGACCAGGGCGACCACGCTCGACGCGACCGACAACCGGCAGGCCTACGCGATCGCCGACGTCAACGGCGACAAACGGCCGGATCTCGTCGTGGTGCAGCGTTTCTTCACCTCGAGCGGCAACACCGAGGTCACCGTCCTCGACGGGGCGTCGGCCTTCCGGCAGCAACTGCTCCATTCCGGTACGCCGCTGCCCGCCACCGACGAGCGCTACCGGTTCGCCGTGACTGACTGGAACGGTGACGCCCACCCGGATCTCGTCGTCACCCAGACCTCCGGCACCGCCGGCAACCGGATGGAGGTCGAGGTTCTCGACGGGGCGGCGAACTTCCAGCGGCACCTGGCCCCGAAGATCGTCACCCCGGAGCCCGCGAACCCCGACCACCGAGTGGCCGTGACCGACTTCAACAACGACCGGCGGCCCGACCTGGTGATCATCGAGACGTCCGGCAAGGCCGACGGCAAGACCCGGCTGCGCGTGCTCGACGGGGCGGCCGGCCTCCAGCGCACGCTGGTCAAGGCCGACACGGCTCCGGGCATCACCCACCACCTCGAGCTGCTGATCACCGAGTGGAACGGCGACCACCGCCCCGACCTGATGCTGGTACAGGAGAACGGCACTGCCAGCGGCCGCACCGAAATGGTCGTTCTCGGCGGTTAGCTCCCGCCGATCGCCGATCGCCGATCGCCGATACGGCGGACGGTCGCCTGTTCCGTCTGGACCGTCCGTCCGGGCGGCGCGGCCTCGCCGCCGGGTCCGACCCACCCCACCGCGACCGGCGCAACGGCCGGAAGCGGGCAACCGCGTGCCGGGAGCGGGTCACCGCGGCCATCCATCTCCCGTGATCGGCGTAACGGTTGGCAGTGGGCTACCGCGTGCCGGGAGCGGGTCACCGCGGCCATCCATCTCCCGTGATCGGCGCAATGGCTGGCAGTGGGCTACCGCGTGCCGGGAGCGGGTCACGGCGGCCATCCATCTCCCGTGATCGGCGTAACGGTTGGCAGTGGGCTACCGCGTGCCGGGAACGCGCCACCGTAACCACCCGCGCGGGGCGACCGGGGGCACACGCCGGGGTGGCCCACCGATCTACGCCCGGCGGGGGCGGCACAGGCTGGACCCGGCAGCCAGCCTGTGCCGAACAGGCCGGACTATCCGAATAGGGCAGGACTGCCGTTGCGCGTACCAATGAGGAAGGTTCTCTGCTTCGGAGAAGGAGCGCCCACCGGTCAGGAGATGGCGACGTCGTCGTAGTAGACGGTTCCGGTGTTGTCGCCGGATTTCAGGTGCAGCTGGACGCTGGTGGCCGAGGCCGGGGCGACGGCGTCCACGGACAGTCTGGTCCAGCCGGTGTTGCCGACGGGCAGCCGGTTGGAGGTGTTCTGGCTGATCCATGTGCCGTTGATGTCGAACCAGCTCAGCGCGATCTCGGTGATCCCGGTGGCGGAGACGCCGCGAGCGTACGCCTCGGCGTGCCAGGGACGGCCGCCCTGGACCGGGGTGATCGGCGAGGTCAGGAGGGAGGGCAGGTTGCTGCCGTTGCGGGTGGTCGCGGAGAACCGGGCCGACCTGGCGCCGGTGCGCGGCGACTCGGTGGTGATCACGGCGGTGCCGGCCGTGGGCTGGTAGTTGCGCCACGGGGAGTCGATCGCGGCGGCTTCGAAGCCCAGGTTGAGGATGCTGGTGGGGGTGGCGCCGGTGGTCCACGCGGTGCCGGTGACCGAGGCGCTGATCTTCGGGGTGGTGTCGGTGCGGTAGAGGCCGAATTTGTACTGGGCGGGCATGGCGGACACTGCCGAGTTCGGTGGGATCGCGCCAGGGGCGAAGTCGTTGAGCGTCCACGGCGCCACCGAGCCGACGCCCGCCTCGCCGGCCGCGCGGAAGACCCGGGCCAGGTAGGCGGCCTGTTCGCCGTCGGTGCCGGAGTGGGTGCTGGCGCCGGTCTCGCCGATGACGACCGGGTCGGGGGCGACGGCGGTCTGGGCTCGGCGGATCTCGGCCAGGGCCCGTTCCGAGGCGCCGTAGAAGTGGTAGTCGTAGTAGTCCAGCGGTGTGGTGGCCAGCTGCGACTTGATACTGGCCAGGCCGGGGGCGCCGGTGCCGCCGTCGACGGACAGGGTGAGTGGCATGGCCGGGGCGGTGCCGCGGATCGCCGGGATGACCTGGCGTACCCAGGCGACCGCGGCGGCGTCGCCTGGCGGGAATTCGTTCTTCACCTCGACGGCGATGACCCGTGGGTCGTCGGCGTACGGCGCCAGCAGAGTCTGCGCCCAGGTGATGCTGCCGGCCGTGTCGGAGTAGCCGGACCACCAGTCGAACAGGGTGAGTTTGACGGTCAGGCCGCGCGCCTGGGCGATGCCGATGAACTGGCTGAGCTTCTGGGCGTACGCGGGAGCCGGGGTGGGATATCCGAAGGTCTGCGGGAAGACGATGGCGCGGACGTTCGTCGCGCCGAGCGCGGCGGCCCTGACGAGATCGCTGTCGATGCGCGCCGGGTCGAAGGTGGTCCACATGAACGTCCATCCGGCGTTCGACGGGTAGTAGTTGATCGTCTTCGCGGCCTGGACCGCGGACATCCGGCTCGCCAGGGTCGGCGGCGTGGCGTGGGCTGGTGTGGCCGGCAGTGCCGGGCTCAGCAGCAGGGCGCCGGCCAGGACGGCGGCGCGGAGGCGGAAATGACGCATGGGGGGGACCGGGCCTTTCGCGGGATTCGCCTTTTCGGAGGGGGTCTTCAGGCGAAGGTAGGTCCGGTCCGGACGGTCGGCAACGATTCCCGTGTGCCATTCGAGGGGTGGCTGTTTAGGCTGGTCAGGGGGGAGGGTGGTGTCGCTTATGATGCAATTGTTCCCATTTACTGAATGGTAATTGATCCCCGGACAAGGGTCGAAATAATGGTGGAGGGCTATGTGGACGCGCTATTCGGATCAGCGCCCGCCTCCGCCGCGGTGGGCACCTTGAAGCCGATGAACCCGTAGAGCACGTCGAGGACCGGGCTGAGGATGTTGAAGAAGCAGTAGGGCAGGTAGTCGCCGGTGGCCACCCCGAGCACCCCGGCGGTGTACGCCCCACTGGTGTTCCACGGCACCAGCACCGCCGTGACCGTGCCGGCGTCCTCCACCGCGCGCGCCAGGGTCTGCGGCGCCAGGCCCCGCCGGGCGAACTCGTCGCGGAACATGCGGCTCGGCAGGACGTCGGCGACGTACACGTCACCGGCCACCACGTTGAGCCCGATCCCGGTGCCGTTGACGGCCAGGATCAGCGTGCCGCGCCGTTTCGCCCGCGTGACGACCGGTGTGATGAGCCGGCGCAGGAAGCCGGCGTATTCCATGACCGCCGCGAAGGAGAGGGCGCCGAGAATCAGCCAGACCGTGGTCAGCATGCTCACCATGCCGCCGCGGGTGAACAGCTCGTCGATGACCGGCTGCCCGGACCGGCAGACGAATCCGCTCGCCATCGCCGAGAAGACGGCCTTCGTGCCGGTGGCGACGGGGCCGAGGCCGGGCTCGCCGACGAACGCGGTCACCGCGGAGTGCTGGGTGACGGTCGCGAGGACGCCGGCGAACAGCGCCGATCCCATCAGCGCGAGAAACGGCGGGATCTGCTTCACGGTGAAGACCAGCAACAGCAGCATGGGCAGCAGGTTGAGCACGGAGAGGTGGAAGACGCCGCCGAGCGCCTGCTGAGCGGCCTCGGTGTCGATCTGTCCCTCGGGCCGCGCGTTCGCGCCCATCACGAAGAAGATGATCAGGCTGATCGCCAGCGCCGGGCCCGATGTCCAGAACACGTTGCGGATGTGCCGGCCGACCGTCAGGCCGCGCCCGACGAGTTTCGGCACCAGGATCGTCGTCTCGGACAGCGGGGTCATCTTGTCGCCGAAGTACGCCCCGCAGATCACCGCGCCGGCGGTCACCTCGACCGGCAGCCCCATCACCTTCGACATCGCCACGAACGCGACGCCGAGGGTGCCGGCCGTGGTCCACGAACTGCCGGTGACCAGGCCGACGGCGGCGCACACGACAGCGGTGGTGAGGTAGAACCAGGCCGGGCTCATCAGGCTGATGCCGACGTCCACGACACTGGGGATGGTGCCGGCCATGTTCCAGGTGCCGATCAGCGCGCCGATCGCGAGCAGCATGAAGATCGGTCCCATGGCGGTGGTGACGCCACCGATCGCCGCGTCGGCCACGGACGCCATCGAGAAGCCGTTCTTCAGCGCCATCAGGGCGGCGAACGCCGCGCTCAGCAGCAGGGCCACCTGCAACGGCCCGTCCATCGCGCCCGCGCCGAACAGGATGATGCTGGTCGCGAGCAGGACGACGAGGACGACGACCGGCAGCACCGCGTCGAGCATCGTCGGCGGCCGGCCCCCACCCGGTGGCGGTTGATCAGTCATGGCGGCCGGGAGGAACCGCTCGCCCTGGAGTCGTCATCACCGTCAGTGATATCGCAAGTGGATCTTCGTGGTCCGCCGATTGGCCGGATGCCAGCCGTTCGCGCGGATAGCATGGCTGGCGAGACGGTCGAGCCGCACATTCCCCCTGGTGCCGGTCACGATGGGTGGTGGGGGATGCATGCCGAGGATCGCGCCGTTCTGCTGTCCGGACCGGATGTCGGCGACCTGGAGCAGGAGTACGTTCTGGCCGCCCTGCGTTCTGGCTGGATCGCACCGGTAGGCCCGGATCTGGACCAGTTCGAGCGGGAGATCGCCGAGCGGGCCGGGGTGCCGCACGCGGTCGCGGTGAACTCCGGGACGGCCGCCCTGCACCTGGCCCTGATGGGCGTCGGCGCCGGTCCCGGTGACGTCGTCGTCGTGCCCACGCTGACCTTCGTGGCCACCGCGAACGCCGTCGCGCACACCGGCGCCACCCCGGTCTTCGCCGACTGTGACGCGGCCACCGGCAACCTCGATGCCGACCTGCTGTCCTGCGTGCTCGCCGACCTGGACGCCGAGGGGGCACGGGTGCGGGCGGTGATGACGGTCGACCTGTACGGAGCGTGCGCCGACTACGGGCAGATCCTGTCACTGTGCGACCGGTACGGCGTACCCGTCGTCGAGGACGCCACCGAGGCGCTCGGCGCCGCGCACGCCGGGCGACCGGCCGGTTCGTTCGGCCGGGCGGCGGCGTTCTCGTTCAACGGCAACAAGATCATTACCACGTCCGGTGGCGGCATGCTGGTCACCGCCGACCAGGGGCTGGCCGACCGGGCCCGCTACCTGGCCGGTCAGGCGCGGCTGCCGGGGGAGCACTACGAGCACGGCGACGTCGGCTACAACTACCGGCTCAGCAACCTGCTGGCCGCGCTGGGCCGGGCTCAGCTGTGCCGCCTGGACGAGATGATCGAACGCCGCCGGGCGCTGCACGACGGGTACGCCAAGCTCTTCGCGCACCTCGACGGGGTGCGCCTGCTGGGCGGCGACGACCCGGCCGCCAACCGCTGGCTCACCGCCGTCGTCGTCGACCCGGACCGGACCGGCTGGCGCAGCCGCGACCTGGCCGTACACCTGGCGGCGCGCAAGGTGGAGACGCGGCCGGTCTTCAAACCCATGCACTGCCAGCCCGCGTACGGGCGGGCCCGCGCCTTCCTGACCGGCGCCGCCGAGCGCCTGTTCGCCGACGGCCTGGTCCTGCCCGGCGGTTCCGCGATCGGCGACGACCAGGTACGCCGGGTCCTCGACGAGATCACCGAGTTTCTGGACGGACGGCGATGAGTTCCCGGATGACGGATGTGGTGCAGCGAGCCATCGACATCGGCGTGTCCGCGGCCGCGCTGGTGGTGACCGCGCCGGTGATGGCCGGTGTCGCCGCGGCGGTCGCGGTCGATCTGGGGCGCCCGGTGCTGTTCCGTCAGCAGCGCCCGGGTCTGCACGGCCGCCCGTTCACCCTGATCAAGTTCCGCAGCATGCGGGACGTGGACGAGCGGCGCGGCCTGGTCACCGACGCCGACCGGCTCACCGGCCTGGGCCGGGCGCTGCGTGCCACCAGCCTGGACGAGCTGCCGACGCTGTGGAACGTGCTGCGCGGCGACATGAGCCTGGTGGGACCCCGGCCGCTGCTCATGCGGTACCTCGACCTGTACAGCCCGGAGCAGGCACGGCGCCATCTGGTCCGGCCGGGGGTCACCGGGCTCGCCCAGGTGAGCGGCCGGAACCTGGTGGACTGGGACGAGCGGCTGGCGCTCGACGTCTGGTACGTCGACCACCGTTCCCTGGCGCTGAACGCCCGGATCTGCCTGCGGACCGTGCTGACCCTGCTGCGCCGGGAGGGCGTCTCGGCGCCGGGGGAGGCGACGATGCCGCTGTTCACCGGTTCGGCGCGGGCCGGCGCGGAAGCCGACGGCGATGCCTGAGCCGGTCGTCATCGTCGGGTGCGGCGGCCACGGCCGGGAGCTCTTCGGCATCATCGCGGCCATCAACGACGCCGGCGACGCGTGGAAGGTGACGGGCTTCCTCGACGACGACCCGGCCGAGCCGAACCTGCGCCGCCTGGACCGGCTCGGCACCGCCTGGCTCGGCGCGAACGAGCTGCTGGCGGACCTGGACGCGTACTTCGTCATCGGCATCGGCGACCCGCGGGCCCGGGCCGCGGTCGCCGCCCGGCTGGAACCGTTCGGCCGGCCCGCGGCCACCCTCGTGCACCCGGCGGCCACGCGGGGGCCGGACAACCAGGTGGCCGACGGGGCGGTGCTGTTCGCCGGGGCCCGGATCACCACGAACGTGACCCTGGGCCGGCACACGCACCTCAGCCAGAACGCGACGGTGGGCCACGACTCGGTGCTGGCCGACCACGTGCAGGTGAATCCCCTCGCGGCGGTGTCCGGCGACTGCGACATCGGGCGGGAGGTGCTGATCGGCACGGGCGCCGTGGTGCTCCAGGGCCGGTCGGTGGGCGACGGCGCGACGGTGGGCGCGAGCGCCTGCGTGGCCGGGAACGTCGGCGCCGGGCAGATCGTCAAGGGCGTGCCGGCCAGATAGCGGAGATGACATCGTGCGGATCACCTACATCCACCAGTACTTCAAGACGCCGGGCATGTCCGGCGGCACCCGGTCGTACGAGTTCGCCCGGCGCCTGGTCGAGCGCGGCCACGAGGTGCACATGATCACCGGTGATCCGGACGGCGACCGGGTCCGGGTCACCTGGGAGGCCGGCATCGTCGTGCACTGGCTGCCGGTGCCGTACAGCAACGCGATGTCGTACCGCCGCCGGATCCGGGCGTTCCTCGACTTCGTCGCCCGGTCGGCGGTCGAGGCGGCCCGGCTGCGCCACGATCTGGTCCTGGCGACCAGCACGCCGCTCACGGTGGCGATCCCCGGCGCGTGGGCGGCCCTGCGCCGCCGGGTGCCGATGGTGCTGGAGGTCCGCGACGTGTGGCCGGAACTGCCGATCGCGATGGGCGCGCTCCGGTCGCCGGTCAGCCGCTGGGCCGCCGAGCGGCTGGAGGCGTGGGCCTACCGCCGGGCGGCCCACGTCATCGCGCTGTCGCCGGGCATGGCCGCCAGCATTCAGCGCCGGTTCCCCCGGGTCGGGGTCACCGTCGTGCCGAACAGCTCCGACATCGGCCTGTTCGCCGGGGCGGACCGGGCCGGGACCGCCCTGCGCGCGGAGACGCCGTGGCTGGGGGACCGGCCGCTGGTCCTCTACGCCGGCACGCTCGGCCCGGCCAACGGCGTCGACTACCTGGTACGGATGGCGGCGTGCCTGGCCGAAACGGCCCCCGACGTACGGGTCGCGATCATCGGCGATGGCCGGATGCGCGACGACATCCGGGATCTGGCCGCCGGGCTGGGTGTGCTGGACCGCAACCTGTTCCTGCTGGGGCCGGTCAGCAAGGAACGGGTGGTGGCGTTCTTCGGCGCGTGCGACCTGGCGACGTCGATGTTCGTCGACATCCCCGAACTGGGGAACAACTCGCCGAACAAGGTGTTCGACGCGTTCGCGGCGGGCCGTCCGGTGGCGGTCAACCACGGTGGCTGGATCGCCGACCTGCTCACCGAGAGCGGCGCCGGGCTGGTGCTGCCGGCCGGTGACCCCGGGGCGGCGGCCACCGCGGTCGCCGCCTTCCTGGGCGACGAGTCCGCGCGCACGGCCGCGCGGACGGCGGCGTACGCCCTGGCCCGCGACCGTTTCGACCGTGACCTGCTGTTCGAGGACTTCGAGCGGGTGCTGAACCGGGCCGTCTACCGCGCCAGCGAGGCCGGCGCCCGCACGGGACGGACCACCGCCAGGAGCAGGAAGATCCACATCAGCCGCGCGTCGTAGTAGTCGCCGGAGAACAGGCTGGTGGCGCCCATGAAGATGCCGCAGTAGGCGGCGATCCGGGATTCCAGGCTGCGTTCGCGCACCGGCACCGCGGTGTACGCCTGCCACAGGCCGAGCCAGGCCAGCACCAGCAGCGCCAGCCCGACGAACCCGCCCTCGGCCGCGATCGACAGCGGCAGGTTGTGCACGTACCGTTCGCCGAAGCCGAGGTCGGCGATGGTGTGGAAGCCGTTCAGGCCGGCGCCGAGGAGCGGCCGCTGCCAGAAGATCCGCAGCGCGGTCTGGGCCAGCACGTCGCGGTCGGAGGTGTAGCCCTCGCCGACGGTCGACTCGAGGAATCGCTTCTGCACGAAGTCGGCGATCGACGGCCCGGCCGTGATCACCAGGATCACGGCCACCACGGCGAGCAGGGCGAGCGGCCTGGCGATCCGGTGGATGTCGATCCGGGGCCGGATCGCCAGCAGGGCGACGGCGACGGTGATGGCGAACGAGAGCAGGCCGCCCCGGGATCCGGAGGCGATCGCCCCGAACAGGAACACCGGGATCGACGCGAGCCACATCAGCCTCTCGCCGCTGCGCAGGTACAGGTAGAACGACGTGAAGACGCCCATGATCATGATGCGGACGAACACGTTCGGGCCGCCGCCGAGCGCCGCCCACCGCCCGGCCTCGTGGCGGCCCAGCCCGGCCGCGGCGGCCACGAAGTAGATCCAGGCCGCCACGTAGAACAACTTCAAGGTCATCTCGGTGACCCGGTCGCGGTCCCAGGCGGCCAGATTGAAGTAGATCACCAGCAGCACGGTGACCGCGCACAGGTCGCCGAGCGCCGGCCCGGTCACCGAACCCGGCGGCACCCACAGCACCGACAGCCCCTGATAGCCGAACAGCAACAGGATGCCGAGCAGCGCCGACCCGCCCTTCGCCGGGCGCCGGCCGACCTGGTGCGCCTCCAGAACAAGACACAACAACAGGATCAGGAACAGGGGTACGCGTACGTCGTTGGCGACCGGGATGTCCAGACCGGCCCGGGTCAGCGTGAAACGGCCGGCCAGGGTCACCACGAAGGCGATCACCACGACCAGGCCGGGCCGCGGTGTGTCCGGGGCGGTCATGACGGTGGCCGCCGCAGGGCTCTCGTGGAGAGCCACGTCGCGATGAGCCCCAGCGCGGTCGCCGCCGACAGCAGCCCGATGATCGCCGCGTACGGCGCGATGAACAACCCTCGTCCGGCGACGGCCACCACGACCTCCACGAGCAGGCAGGCGACCAGCAGCCGGCTCATCACCTTGGCCTCGGACAGCACGTCCAGCACCGGCCGGGCGGTGTAGAACATGGCGAGCGGGATCGCGGCGAGCACACCGAGCCGCAGCACCGGCACCGCGGCGGTGAACCCGTCGCCGAGGAAGCCGTGCACCATCGCCGGGGCGAACAGCACGATCACCCCGGTCGGCAGCGCGGCGACCACGGCGGCCAGCCACGGCAGCAGGGCGAGCAGCCGCCGTTCCCCCCGGTGTTCGCCCTCGCTGTGGAAGAGCCGGCTGAGCCGGGGCATCAGCACCGGGGTGAGCATGGCGAACACCGAGCAGATCAGGGTGACCGCCGAGGTGGTGAACCCGGCGTAGCCGGCTTCCGGACCGCCGCGCGTCCGCATGGCCACGGCGAGGGTGGGCAGCGTGTAGAACGCGGGCAGGGCCAGTTCCCCGGGCATCCGGCGGATCCCGTACGCGATCAGCGTCGTGATGCCGGGTTCGGGAGCCGTCGCCGTGGACCGGGCCGGCCGCCGGCGGATCGTCAGGGTCGCCGCGATGCCCACCACCGCGGTGGCGAGGCCCTGGAGGAGGACGAAGTCCGCGATCCGGTCGGTGGCTGCGAACGTGACCAGCGGGATCACGCCGAAGCCGATTCCGGAGACCAGATTCGAGGCGGCCACCCGGCCGGCGCCACGCAGGGCGGTCAGCGCCACGGTGCACAGGCAGTTGCCGCCCAGCATGATCAGGACGGCGATCGTCGCGGACCTGCCGCCGGGCAGCCCGAGCAGCGCGGCGATCTGGTCCCCGGCGGCCGCGCCGGCCAGCGTCGCGGCGGTGACCATGACCGCCTCGATGGCCAGCGCCTGCCAGGCGAGCCGCCGGGTGGTGTGCACGGTACGCGGCAGGAAGCGGTACAGGCTCACGCCGAGCCCGAGCAGCAGGGCCGGCTGCACGGTGCTCACCATGCTCCGCGCGATCTGGTAGAAGGCGAACCCGTCGACCCCGCCGCGCTCGGCGACCAGGTGGAACAGGTAGAGCCCGATGCCCAGGACGGCGAACTGCACGACCAGCGTGGCGCCGTAGTCGCGGCGTACGGCGGCGGGCACGGTCCGCAGCAGTGACCGGAGGTTCACGCGGCCTGCCGCTTCCCGCCGCCCTGACCGCCCCGGGGCGGTTCGGGACCGGACAGGTAGGTGTCGTAGTTGGGCACCGCGTCCGGGCCCTTGCGGCTGACCATGTTCAGCACGCAGCCCAGCAGCGGGGCGCCGACCGCGCCCAGCGTCCGGACGGCGGCGGTGACCTGTGCCGACGTCGTCCGGCCGGCGCGTACGACGAGGACCGTGCGGTCGGCGCGGGCGGCGACGACACCGGCGTCGGTGACCGGCAGCAGCGGCGGGCAGTCGAAGATCACCACGTCGAACCGCCGGCGTACCTCCTCGACCAGGTCGGTCATCCGTGCTGAGCTGAGCAGCTCGCTCGGGTTGGGTGGAGCCGGGCCGCCGGCCAGCAGCCACAGCCCGGCGCCCCAGGGCTGGAGGGCCTGCTCCAGCGGCGCGCCGCCGTCCAGCACCGTGCTCAGCCCGGGCGCGTCCGTTCGGCCCAGGAAGGCGGCCAGCCGGGGGTGGCGCAGTTCGGCCTCGACGATGAGGACCCGTTGTCCCACCTCGGCGAAGAGCAGGGCCAGCCCGCAGGCGGTGGCCGAGCGGCCCTCGCCGGGGACCGCGCTGGTCACGGCGAGGGTCTTCACCGAACCGGTGGCCGCGGCGCACTGTACCCGCGTACGGATCTCGCGCAGCGCCTCGGTGCGGGCCGAGGGGCCGCGCGAGACGAGGGCGCCGCCCGGGTCTCTCGGCACCCGGGCCAGTACCGGCGCCGAGGCGAGGACCTGGAGCGCCTGGGCGTTGCGTACGGTCCGGTCGGTCACCTCCCGGCCGACCACGCCGATCGCGCCCACGATCAGCCCGGCGACCAGGGCGAGGGCGAGGTTGTTCAGCACGTCGGGCGACACCGGGGCCGCGTCGAGCGCGGGACCGGAGACGACGGTGACGTTGACGGTCGACGGCTGGACGGGCGTCGGCCGCTCCAGTCGCTCGACGACCCGCTCGAATCGCCCGGTGAGATGGGTGAGCAGCAGCAGGGCCCGGTCCGGGTCCGGGTCCTGGACGCTGACCTCCATCATCACGGTGTCCGGGAGGGGTTCCGAGGCGATCGCCGCCCGGATCTGGTCGGCGTCCATGTCGATGCCGGGCGTCGCGGCCAGCGGGGTGACGACCTCGTCGCTGGTCAGCAGTTCGCCGTAGGTGGACAGCCGGCCGACGTTGAACAGGCTGGCCGGATAGAGCTCGCCGGCCATGGTGACCGGGCTGGAGAAGAAGAACGTGACGCGCGCGGCGTACACGGGGGTGGTGTTGATATTGATGATCGTGGCGACGCCGAGCGCGATCGCGACGGAGGCGGCGAGCAGCCACCGGTGCCGTCTGGCGACCCGGAAGTAATCGCGCAGGCCCACCAGACCTCCCCGCACCTCTCTGGGTCCGACGATACGGTGATTTGAAGAAATGATCACGAAATAGGCGGGTTTGGTACGCTGCCAAACATGAGGCGCGCTCGCCTGCTGCCGCTGCTCGTGGACAGTGCCGCGTGGGTGATCGGCCTGCTCGCCGCGGTCTTCATCCGCTACGACTTCGTTCCCGGTCCCCGCCCGCTGGCCGGCGTCCTGATCATGATGGTGCTGGCCGTCCTGGCGCACACCGCGATCGACCACGCCCGCCGGCTGCACCGGGGGATCCACCGCTTCGCCAGCTTCGACGACGCGAACGCGGTCGCCGTCACCACCGTGCTGGTCGGATGCATGCTGACCCTGGCCGTCGTGCAGCTGTCCCATCCGCCGGTGCCGGTCGGCGTCCCCGCCGTCGCCGGCGCGATCGCGCTGCTGATCATGCTCGGCGTCCGCTACCTGTGGCGGGTCCGGCTGTTCCGCCGGCTGCGCCCGGACCGCCGGGTCGCCGCCCCGGTCCTGCTGTTCGGCGCCGGGTCGGCGGCGGACCTGCTCGTCCAGTCGATGCTGCGCGACCCGAACGGCGGCTGCCTGCCCGTCGGCCTGCTCGACGACGACCCCGCCAAGCGCCGGCTGCGCGTGCACGGCGTACCGGTGCTGGGTGACCGTGACGACATCCCGCAGGCGCTGGCCGCGACCGGCGCCGAGCTGGTGGTCTTCGCGGTGGCCAACGCCGACGCCGTCCTGGTCCGCGAGATCCGCGAGCTGACCCTGGCCGCCGGCGCCGACTTCAAGGTCGTTCCCTCGGTCAGCGAGCTGATGAACCAGCCCGTCGAGGTCGGCGACATCCGTGAGGTGCAGGTGACCGACCTGCTGGGGCGCCACCAGATCGACACCGATCTGAGCAGCATCGGCGGATATCTGACCGGCAAACGGGTCCTGGTGACCGGTGCGGGCGGCTCGATCGGCTCGGAACTGTGCCGGCAGATCCACCATTTCCACCCGGCCGAGCTGATGATGCTGGACCGCGACGAGACGTCCCTGCTCGCCGTCCAGCTGTCGATCGATCCGGGGGCCAGCCTCGACGATCCGGCGGTGATCCTCGCCGACGTCCGTGACGCCGCGCGGATGCGGGAGATCTTCCGGGAGCGGCGACCGCACGTGGTCTTCCACGCGGCCGCCCTCAAACACCTGTCCCTGCTCCAGCGTTACCCGGCCGAAGCGGTCAAGACCAACGTGCTCGGCACGCTCAACGTCCTGCGGGCGTCCGGCTCGGTCGAGCGGTTCGTCAACATCTCCACCGACAAGGCCGCCGACCCGACGAGTGTGCTCGGCTACGCGAAACGGATCACCGAACGCCTCACCGCCTGGACCGCCGGGCGCACCCGCGGCACCTTCCTGAGCGTCCGCTTCGGCAACGTCGTCGGCAGCCGCGGATCGGTGTTCACCACGTTCACCACCCAGATCGCCGAGGGTGGCCCGGTCACCGTCACCCACCCCGACGTGAGCCGCTACTTCATGACCACCCAGGAGGCGGTCCACCTGGTCATCCAGGCCGCGGCCATCGGCATGGACGGCGAGGCCCTGGTCCTCGAGATGGGCGCCCCGGTCCGGATCGCCGAGGTGGCGAACCAGATGGTCGCCCTGTCCGGGAAACAGATCCCGATCGTCTACACCGGGCTGCGCCCGGGGGAGAAGCTGAGCGAGACCCTGTTCGGCGCCGACGAGACCGACCGGCGGCCGATCCACCCGCTCATCTCGCACGTCGAGGTGCCGCCCCTGGACCCCGCTGACCTGCACCGGATCCCGGCCGGCGCGGACCCGGAGGTGGTGATCACCTACCTGGCAGACACCTGCGCCCGGCCCGCCGCCGACCGCGGCCCGGCGGACACCAGGGTCCACGAGACGTCCGGGTGAACCCGACAAAGCAGAAGAAGTCCAATCACCAGCGCGAAAGGGGCCTGTCCTGCTGCAATCGGGTACATGGGCATCCGGTGCGACGATGACGACCCGCCCGAGCCGGGAGCGGCCCGGGCCGGTGTGCACGCGGCTCTGCGCGCCTGGCGCGACAGCCTGATCGACCTCAGCGACAACAACCGGCTCATCCACTTCACCGACGGCCGCGCCGACAGCGTCAGGATCAGCTCACCGGATCCCGAGCGGGTGATCGCCGCACTGACCCGCGGCGGCAGGTGCTCCCTGACCGGCCTCGGCCCCGGCGACGGCGGCGCCCCGGCGCCGGTCCTGCGCACCGAACTCACCGAACGCACCCTCGGGCCACTGTTGCGCCGGATGATGCGGCGAGCCCGGCAGGAACACCTGGACCGTGGCGTGGCCGTCCTGCATCTCGCGCTCGGGCTGCTGCACTGGCGGCTCGCCGACGACGACGAGGACCCCGACAGCGAGACCACCAACTACACCAGCCCCCTGCTGCTGCTCCCGGCCGACCTCGTCGCCGGCGACCAGGGCCGGCCGCCGGACCTGCGGCTGCGCGACGCCGAACCGGTGTTCAACCCGGCCCTGGCGCTGCGGCTCAAACGGGCCGGCATCAGCGTGCCCGCCCTGGACCCGGGCGCCGACCTCGACGTCGCCCGCTACTGGGCCGACTTCACCGGCACCGTGGCCCGCCGCAACGGCTGGCACATCGAACCGGCCGCCGTCCTCACCTGCCTCACCTTCCACAAGGAGGCGATCTTCCAGGACCTGCGGGACAACGAGGACCGCATCCTGGCCCACCCGGTGATCCGCGCCCTGGCCGTCACCGACAGCCGGCGGCAGACCGGCCGGTTCCGGTTCACCCCGATCAGACCGGAGGACACCGACCGGCTCGCCCCGCCCGAGGACGTGCCCCTGGTCCTGGACGCCGACTCGTCGCAGCGGGCCTGCGTCGCCGCGGCGCTCGCCGGGCACAGCTTCGTGATGGACGGGCCACCCGGCACCGGCAAGTCACAGACCGTCGCCAACATGATCGGGGCGCTGCTGCACGCCGGGAAGAGCGTGCTCTTCGTCTCCGAGAAGGTCGCCGCCCTCGACGTGGTCCACCACCGGCTCACCGACGCCGGGCTCGGCCGCTACCTGCTCGAACTGCACGGCCAGAAGGCGGGCCGCCGCGAGGTCGCGACCGCGCTCGCCGCGGCCGTCGACGACGTCCCGGACACCCCGGCCGCGGCGCCCACCGTCGACCTGGCCACGCTGCGGGACCTGCGCGAGCAGCTGACCGCCTACGCGTACGCCATGAACGAGACCCGCGAGCCCCTCGGCGCCACCCTGCACCAGGTCATCGGCCACTGCGCGGCCCTCTCCCGGACCCCGGCCGCCCCGGTCCCCGCGATCGACCCCGCCGACCTCACCCCGGACGCGATGCACCGCGTCCGGGAGGCCACCGACCAGTTGTCCCGCTCCTGGCGGGCGCTGTCGGATCCCGGCCTGGTGTGGCGCGACGTGACCACCCGGGAATCGCTCGACCCCGCGCTCAGCCGCGCCGAGAAGGCGCTCGCCGCGCTGGCCCGGGCGGCCCGGACCGCCGAGCCGGCGGCCATCGCGTTCCGGCTGCGCCGGCCGGCCGACGCGCCGGCCCTCGCCCGGCTCGCCGACCACGCCGGCGCCCGGCCCGCCGGGGTCGCCGACTCCTGGCTCACCGCCGACGACCTGGACCCGATCCGCGTGGCCGCCGACCGGCGCGCCGTCGATCTCGCCGCCGCGGCCGAGGCCGCCGCACTGGCCGAACACCACGCCGGGGTGCCGTGGACCGCGCTGCCGCCGGCCGCCGGCCTGCCGGTCGTACCGTCCCTGGAGGCGCTGCCCGCGCCGGTCGACCTCACCACGCTGACCGCCGGCGCCGCCGACGAACTCGCCCACTCGTTCACCCGGGCCGCCGAACAACTCGACGTACGCCGTCGCGCGGTCGACCGGGTCACCGCCGGGCTCGGGCTGCCGCCGGTCCACGTCGTCCAGGACATCGCCCGCGTCGCCGCGATCGTCGAACTGGGCGACCGGCCGCACAAGCCGGAGCCGTTCTGGTTCCGGCCCGGGGCGCTGCCCACGGTGCGCACCGGGGCCGGTGTCCTGCGGCGGGCGCTGGAGACGCTGGTCGCCGCGGAGATCCAGGCCCGGTCGTACTTCGCCGAGACCGTCCTGAGCGAGCCGGTCGAGGAGCTGGCCGAACGGTTCGCCCACGTGCACCGGGGGATGCGGCGGCTGCGGGCGGCGTACCGGCGGGACCGGCGGCACCTGGCCGGCCACGTGCTGCCCACCGCGGACCTCGGGGACGCGATCGCCCACATCGGCACCGCGGTCGCCTGGAAACGGGCGCTCGAGGACCTGACGGCCGCCGAACACTCGTACGCCGCCGCGCTCGGCCGGCACTGGCAGGGCCGCGGCACCGACTTCGCCGCCCTCGACGACGCGATCGCGGTGGCCGCCACCGCGATCGCCACGGTCCCGCCCAGCGGCATCGAGGGCGTCGCCGGCCACCTCTGCGCGGCGGATCCCGACCCGGCGCCGAGCCGGGTCGTCACCGAGGCCCGCGACGCGCTGCTGCGCTGGCAGGCCACGCTGCGGCCGGCGCCCAGCCCGGCGGCCCGGCCGGAACTCGTGAACGAGGCGATCGACGACGCGCTGACCTGGCTGACCGAGCACGCCGTGGCGCTGCACGCGGCGGCGGAGACGGTCCGGGCGTACGACGCGGCGACCGGGCGGACCCTGGACTACGCGGAGACCCTCCGGCTGGCCCGGCTGCGTGCGGCGGCGGACCGGGCCCGGGCGGCGGCCGAGGACCGTACCGGGGAGATGCCGCACACCGATCCGGCCGCGCTCGCCGCGGCCGTCGCCTGGGCCGCGCGGACCCGGGAGCTGGCCGGCGGGCAGCTGACCGAGGCGCAGGCCGAGGCCCTGCACGACCTGAGGCCGGTGCCCGGACTGGCCGAACGGGCCCAGGAATGGGCCGAGGCCGGACGGGCGGTGCTCGCCGGATTCGCGCCGCAACGGCAGGCCGAGCTGCGCGGGCGGTTCGACGACTACCGCAGGGCCGCCACCCTGCTGCGGCAGCTGCGCGACGACGGCAGCGGGCAGGAGGAGTGGTTCGCCTGCCTCGACGCCCGCGAGGTGCTCGCCGCGCACGGCCTGGACGCGGCCGTCGGGTACTGCGCCGACCAGCACGTGGACCGGGCGCTGGTGCCCGCGGTCCTGCGCCGGGCGCTGCTGCACGGCTGGGTGGACGCGGTGGCCCGCGCCGACGGCCGGCTGCGGACCTGGCGGAGCGAGGACCGCGACCGTTTGGTGGCCGAATTCCGGCAGGCCGACGGGAAACTCGCGGCGCTCGCGTCCCGGCAGATCATCGCCGCGATCGAGGCACGCCGGCCCCCGGCCGACAGCGCCGCCACCAACCTGCTGCGACGCGAGGCGATGAAGGCGAGCCGGCAGATCCCGGTACGGGACCTGATCGCCCAGGCGCGCGACGCCGTGCTCGCCCTGCGCCCGTGCGTGCTCGCCTCCCCGCTGACGGTGAGCCAGTCACTGCCCCCGGACATCACCTTCGACGTCGTCATCTTCGACGAGGCCTCCCAGGTCACGCCGGCCGAAGCGGTCAACTGCGTCTACCGTGGCCGGTCCCTGATCACCGCTGGCGACGACCGGCAGCTGCCGCCCACGTCGTTCTTCGACCGGTCCTACTCGGCCGCCGGCCAGGACAGCGAGGTGCTCGACTACCAGTCCGTGCTGGAACTGGCCAAGGCGTGCGGCGCCTTCCCCGGCATGAGCCTCACCTGGCACTACCGCAGCCGGCACCAGGCCCTCGTGGCGTTCGCCAACGACGCCTTCTATCAAGGGCGGCTGAACACCTTCCCGGCCCCGGTCATCGACGGCCCGGACGCCGGTGTCGAGCTGTTCCCGGTCGCCGGCGTCTACCGCCGCGCGACCAGCCGCGACAACCCGGTCGAGGCGGAACGGGCCGCCGAACGGATCGTGCACCACTTCGCCACCCGGCCGCACGCCACCCTGGGCGTCGTCACGTTCTCGGTGGCCCAGGCCGAGGCGATCGAACGGGCCCTGGAACGGATCGCCGCCCGGCACCCGGCCCTGCGGCGCGCGGTGGTCGACGACCGGCTGCACGGCTTCTTCATCAAGAGCCTGGAGTCGGTGCAGGGCGACGAACGCGACGTGATGATCTTCTCGATCGGGTACGGGTTCGACGAGTCCGGCCGGATCACCGCGAACTTCGGTGCCCTCAACCGCACCAACGGCTGGCGGCGGCTCAACGTGGCGATCACCCGCGCCCGCCACCGGGTGGAGATCGTGACGTCGATCCTGGCCCGCGACATCCCGGAGTCGGAGAACGAGGGGGTCCGGCAGCTCGCCGCCTACCTGGACCACGTGGAACGCGACGGCGGCGCCGGCCGGGACGACGGCAGCGGCCCGGCCGGCGAGTTCGTCACCTCGGTTCTGGAGACCGTACGGTCGTGGGGATACCCGGCGCGGACCGACTTGGGAACCGCCGGCGGCCGGCTCGACATCGCCGTCCGGCACCCCGACGATCCGGCCGGCGACTACCTGCTCGGGGTGCGCTGCGACGGCCCCGGCTACCGGGACTGCCCGGCCGCGCGCGACCGCGACCATCTCAACGACCAGGTGCTCACCGGTCTCGGCTGGCGGCTGCACCGGGCGTGGGCGCTGGCGTGGCACCGCGACCGGGCCGGCGAGGAGTCCCGCCTCATGACGGCGCTGGAGGACGCGGCGCGGACACGGAGGGCGCGGACCGGCCCGGTCGAGGCGCCGGCCCGGCTGCCGCACGCCGCGGCGGCCCGCCGCCCGGGCCGTTGAGGGGCCGCTCGTGCTGATCACCATCGGGATCCTGGCGATCGTGCTGCTGACCGCGGCGACCGGCTACTTCGTGGCGCAGGAGTTCGCCTACGTGGCCGTCGACCGGGAACGGCTGAGGGCGCTGGCCGACGACGGTGACGCCACCGCCGCACGTGCGCTGCGGGTCACCCAGCGGCTGTCGTTCGTGCTGTCCGGCGCCCAGGTCGGCATCACCGTCACCGCCCTGCTCGCCGGTTACGTCGCCGAGCCCTACCTCGGCCGGGGCACCGCCGATCTGCTCGGCCTGACCGGCCTGTCCGAGACGGCCAGCACGTCGATCGCGATGGTGTTCGCGCTGCTGTTCGCCACCGTCGTACAGATGGTCCTCGGCGAACTCGCGCCGAAGAACCTCGCCATCGCCGAGCCGGAGGCGCTGGCCCGGGCGCTCGCCCGGTCCACACTGGCCTACCTGACCGTGGTGGGCCCGCTCATCCGGGTGTTCGACGCCACCGCCAACCGGCTGCTGCGGGCCGTCGGCATCGAACCGATCGAGGAACTCCCGCAAGGCGCCACCACCGAGGACCTCGACCGGATCATCGCCGCCGCCGGCAGCCGGGGCAGCCTCGACGCGCACGCCGCCCGCCTGCTCGACCACGGCCTGGACTTCCGGTCGCGGACCGCCGCCGAGGTGATGCGCCCCCGCGTGGACGTCACCACGATCGGCGAGAACGAGCCGGCGTCGCGGGTCGTCGACCTGCTCGACACCGGCCACTCCCGGTTCCCGGTGATCGGCGACGGCCTCGACGACGTCGTCGGCGTCGTCTCCATCGCCGACGTGGTCACCCTCGACCCCGCCGACCGGGGCGCCACCCCGGTCGGGTCGCTGGCGACCGCGCCGGTGGCGCTGCCCGAACCGCTCGGGCTGCCGCAGGTGCTGGACCGGCTGAAAGCCGCGCACCGGCAGATGGCGATCGTCGTCGACGAGTACGGCGGCTTCGCCGGCATCATCACCCTCGAGGACGTCGCCGAGGAGCTGGTGGGCGACATCCGCGACGAGGACGACCTGCCGGAACCGGTCATCGAACCGGCCGGCGACGACACCTGGCTGATCCCCGGCCGGGCCCGCATCGACGAGATCACCGACGCCACCGGCGTGCGCCTGCCCGGCGACGACCGGTACGACACCGTCTCCGGCCTCATCCTGGCCCGCCTCGGCCACCTCCCGACCGCCGGCGAGGAGGTCGACCTGCCGCTGCCCCCGGCGGTCGGCGCCGACGGCCGACCGGTGCCGCAGGGCGTGGCCCGCCTGACGGTCCTGGCCGTCCACCGCCTCGTCCCGGACCGGATCGCCCTGACCGTCCGCCACCCCGCCGACGGACAGGACTCTCCATGAGCGCCACCTCGTCGCTGCTCGTCTCCGTGGTGCTGCTGGCGTTCAACGGGTTCTTCGTCGCCGCCGAGTTCGCGCTGGTCGCCGCGAAACGGCACCGCCTGGAGGCCGCCGCCGCGGCGGGATCCCGCGGCGCCCGCGCGGCCCTGGCCGGAACCCGGCGGCTGTCGCTGATGCTGGCCGGTGCCCAGCTCGGCATCACCCTGTGCACCCTCGGGCTCGGCGCCCTCGCCAAACCGGCGGTCGCCCACCTGCTCGAACCGGCGCTCACCGCGGCCGGGCTGCCCGAGGGCGCCGCCTACGCCGTCGCCTTCGTCCTGGCCGTCGCCCTGGTCGGCTTCCTGCACGTGGTCGTCGGGGAGATGGCGCCCAAGTCGTGGGCGATCAGCCACCCGGAGACCTCGGCACAGATCCTGGCGATCCCGTTCGTCGGGTTCACCACCGTCCTGCGCCCGGTTCTGGCCGCCCTCAACGGGCTCGCCAACGCCTGCCTGCGGCTGATCAAGGTGACCCCGCAGGACGAGCTGGCCCAGGTGCACACCGCCGACCAGCTGCGCATGCTGCTGGAGACCTCCAAAGAGCACGGCACCATCGAGGACGCCGAGCACGAGCTGCTCACCGCCATGTTGCAGGTGCAGTCGATGCCCGTACGCGAGGTGATGGTCCCGACCGGGCAGATCCTGGACGTGCCCGCCGACGCCGACGCCCGCGCCGTGGAGGTGCGCAGCACCGAGACCGGCCGATCCCGGCTGCCGGTGACCGACGGCGCCGCGACGATCGTCGGTGTCGTGCACGTCCGCGACGCCGCCAAGGCCATCAGCGCCCAGCGGCTGGTGACGGCGCGGGACCTGATGACCGCCGTGCTGTCGCTGCCGGCCGACACCACCGTCCTGGACGCGGTCGCCGTGATGCGGCAGCGGCGCAGCCATCTCGCCCTGGTCGCCGACGGCGGCGCGGTGATCGGCCTGGTCACCCTCGAAGACCTGCTGGAACAGGTGATCGGCCAGTTCGACGACGAGACCGACCCGGTGGTCGACGCGGCCCGCCGCGCCGGCCGCACCGCCTGAGGCGTGTTCCACCGGGCCTCGCCGTGGCGGGCGTCAGGGCACGGTGTAGCCGTCGAACACGTGGACCCCGTCGTGGCCGGCGCCGTCCGCGTCCCTGCGGTTCGTGTTGAAGTACAGCTTGCCGTCGCTGATGCCGACGCCTTCGATCTCGAACAATTGCGAATACTTCGCGGACGTGATGCGGAAGGAGAGGTCGGTGGCCGCGGGCGCGGTTCCGGTCGTCGCCGGTGTCACGTTCCGGTAGACCAGCACGATGCTGCGTTTGTCCTTGGTCAGCGGGTTGTAGAGAACGTGTTCGGTCTGGTCGTAGAAGAAGCCCTGGGCGGTGAAGGTGCCCAGGTCCGGCACCGTGGCGCCGTCGACGAGCGCACCGTCGACCTGCAGGTCGAACGCCTTCGTCAGGTCGATGTTCCCGGAGTCGGCCCGCAGCGGGAGGCTGCCGTTGTAGACCGTCCTGCCGCTCTTGAACATGAACGTGATCGTGGTGCCGGTGACCGAGACCCGATTGACCCCGGACGCCGGGAGAACGCCCCCGTTGAGACGCAACC
The DNA here is from genome assembly GCF_017592555.1 of Actinoplanes flavus. Taxonomy (GTDB): domain Bacteria; phylum Actinomycetota; class Actinomycetes; order Mycobacteriales; family Micromonosporaceae; genus Actinoplanes; species Actinoplanes flavus. Next base: position 123,815 of record NZ_JAGFNS010000024.1, read on the forward strand.
GGTACGCCCCGGCGTACTCGTAGGTGGTGCCGTCGTAGCGCAGTTTCACGAGCTGTACGCCGGCCGTCGTCTTGTCCATCGTGACGATGAACATGTGATGCACACCGTCGATGTCGACGATCGTCATGTCGTTCCCGTGCCCGAGCCAGGTGTTGGTCGACCTGTCGTCGGTGCCGTTCCGCATCACGACTCGCTCGCCGGTGGCCTTGTTGACACGGTAGATGGCCGAGACGGCGTCCGAGTCGTTGTCGTTCTTGATCGAATAGAGGTAGGTGGCGCCGGCGGCGAAGCCCTGTGCCGCCTTGCAGCAATCGAGGTCGGGCGTGCTCGCGATGTCGGTGTACGTGTTGTAGTACGCGGCGTGAGCCGCGGTCACCGGACCACTCGCGATCATGGTCATCGCCACGCCGCATACCACCGTGGCGCGCGAGATCGCTGCCTTGAGCATGGGAATCCCTCTCGTTGATCTGATGTGGCTCAACCCGTCGCCGGCCGGCGCTCGGGAAGATCAATATGCACTGCGGCATTGTGCACGCTGCGGCGAGACCGTCCTCTGTCGACCCCGAACGACGGATCACCCGGTGACATGGATCATCCTTGAGGTTGACCCAAGGGCAGGGTGGAGGCTCCTTCGTGTACGCGGGACATCCGGCACCGAAGGAGCGACCATCATGTTCGAGACCATCTCCCCGCAGGCGATCGCCGACCTCGGCTTCCACGGGGTGACCTTGCGGGTGAACGACGAGCGCGGCGAGTGGACCGGCAGCGCCGGGGCCGCCGAACTCGGCGGGACCACGAAACCGTCGATCGACGGGCGGGTGCGGATCGGCAGCAACACCAAGACGTTCCTCGCCACCCTGCTGCTGTGCCTGGTCGCCGAGGGCCGGGCCGGATTGGACGTCCCGGCGGCCGGTTACCTGCCCGAGCTGGGGCTGGACCAGCGGATCACCGTGCGGATGCTGTTGCGGCACACCAGCGGCCTCTTCAATTTCACCGGCGAGATCAACCACGACGGTACGATCGTGCCCGGCATCCCGGTCCCCTACGGCCCCGGCGCCGGCCAGTGGCTGGCGAACCGGCTGCACACCTACCAGCCGCGGGAACTGGTGCGGATCGCGCTCTCCCAGCCGGCCCGGTTCGAGCCGGGGGAGGGCTGGAGCTACTCCAACACCAACTACGTGCTGGCCCGGCTGCTCATCGAGCGGATCACCGGCCGTACCCTCGCCGGCGAGATGAGCCGCCTGATCCTGGAACCGCTCAGCCTGACCGGCACCGTCCTGCCGGAAGCGTCGCCGGAGATCCCGGAACCGTTCGCCCGCGCCTACTACCGCGACGGCGACGTCATCGACGTCACCCGCCAGAATCCCTCCTGGATCTCCGCCGGCGGTGACATGATCTCCACCACCCGGGACCTGCACACCTTCATCTCGGCGCTGATGGGCGGCCGGATCCTGCCGCCCGCGCTGCTCGCCGAGATGTGCGCCCCGCACCCCACCGGCATCCCCGACATGGACTACGGTCTGGGTGTGTTCGTGCTGACCACCCCCGGCGGCACGGTCATCTCCCACAACGGCGCCGCCGTCGGCCACGCCGCCCTGATGTACAGCACGCCCGACGGCAGCCGCACCCTGACCGCCGCGCTGAGCTGCGTGGACGACGCCGGGCTCAGCATCGCGCCCGCCTTCCGGAGCGTCCAGCAGCGGCTGCTCGACGAGGTGTTCACCGGCCGATGAGAGGCGGTGTCACGATCGGCCAGGCCGCGGAGTTCGTCGGCGTTACGGTGAAGACCGTCCGGCACTACCACAAACTCGGCCTGCTTCCGGAACCGGAACGCGACGGCTCCGGCTATCGACGGTACGGCTCCGGGGACCTGCTCCGGTTGGTCCAGATCCGTACGCTGGCCGCCGCCGGAGTGCCCCTCGCCGAGATCGGCCCCCTGCTCGACGCCGGCACCGACCGGTTCGCCGCCACCCTCGCCGACGTCGAACGGCAGCTCACCGACCGGATCGCGGAGCTGACGGCCCGCCGCGACACGCTGCACCGGCTCGCCGACGGGGACCGGGCCCTGCTGCCGGACCGGGCCGTGACGCTGCTGCGGCACATGCGGGGCCTCGGCTTCCCGGCCGAGGAGGTGGCGGCCACCCGGGAGGCCTGGGTGCTGGCCCGGGCACTCGTCCCGGACGGCTTCGACGACTATCTGACCCATTTCGAGTACGCGCTGAGCGATCCCCACCTCCTCGAACTGACCCGCCTCGCGGCCGAAGCGGCGACCTGGGAGCCCGGCGATCCCCGCATCGACGAGCTGGCCACCGCCGTGGCCGACCACTACCTGGCCCATCCCGCCCTGCTCAGCACGGTGACCGGTCTGCGGGCCGGCAACCAGGCCGCCACCCGCTACCGGTTGATCGCCCACCACGGCGAGAAGCCCACCCCGGCGGCGGCCCGCCTGTCCGCCCTCTTCGAGAGCAGACTCCGAGCCGCGGGCGTCGTCATCCCGTAGGAGAGGCCTCACGTGCCCACAGGAAGAATCGCAGGTAGCGGTCCTGGCCGGTGAGGATCATCGACGCCGCCTCCAGTTCCATCGCCATCCGCAGCGACAGCGACACCCGGTCGTTGGTGGCCAGGAGGTAGGCGCGGGCACGGCCACAAGGCCACGGCTTCCGGCATCCTCGACAGTCGTAGGTGCGCCCGTCCGGCTGGTGAGCGAGGCCGGCCGCCTGGCCGAGGGTCACCGCAGTCGCGCCACTCGCTCGTCCCAGCCGGCCGTCAGTTGTTCCGGCGGGTACGGTCCGAACAGCATCGGGCTGCCGTCCAGGTGGCGCATCGTCGGCGCCGTCACCCGGTAGCGGGTGATGCCATGCCGATCGGGTGGCGGGCACTCGTCGGCGATCACCATGTGCGGCGCGCACTCGACGTGCGGGCTGTCGTAGGGCGGCCACACCGTCACCCGGTCGCCGCGCTGGAAAGCGTTCACCGGATGGTCCGGCGTCCGGGCATGGTCTGTGCCTGATCGAGGATGCGCCGGACGGCGGCGGACCGTTCGGCGGCCTCGCGGCGGGCGGCGTCCCGCTCGGCGTGGGCAGCGGCGACCCGTCCCCGCCAGACCAGGTGACGAAGGATCTTCTCAAGCATGCGCATCGCCTCCGGGAGAAGGGGAAGCGACGGGCCACGGTCCACGACTGCCAGGTGGTCACGACCCGCCGCTCGGGGCAGCGGCGGGCGCAATCGCTCACGGAGTCCCTGTACCCGCCGCCGCTGACCGGAAAGCTATGACGCGGCGGGCGGGAGTCCATATCGCGCAGCTATACCGGGGCGATTCCCAACCGCTCGGCCATCGCGACCAAGTCCTCGGCCACGGCCCGGCGCTTCGCCCGGGTGATCATCGTCGCCACGATGTCCCGTGTCAGCGGATTCAGACGGAAACTGGCCGGGGCGGCCCGCTCCGCCTGCGCCAGTGAGATCAGCGCCAACTTGTCGGCCCGGCCGTCGTGAGCCAATGCCCGGCCACGCGTTAGGTGGTAGCTCTGCCGCCGGTTCGCCACCGGGACATCCTCGACATGCAGGTTCTCCGCCAGCTCCAGTGCCTGACCGTACTGGCCCAGCTCCGTCAGGATCGACATTTTCCAGATCGCGATGTTCCGCGGCCCGAAGTAGCTGAGGTTGAAGCCGGTGCCGTCCGGATCGCCCAGGGTCGCAGCCTCCCGCTCTGCCTCGGACAGATGCGCCTGGACGTCGAGGGGTCTCCGGGCCACCGCGCTGGCCAGGGCCGCAGACAGATGCACCTGGCCGAGCATCTGCCGGGCTCGTGGATCTGCGGCCGCCCGTTGCAGGTCAACCAGGCTTCGCTCGCCGATCCGGCGCGCCGAGGTGGCCGCTTCCAACGGCAAGCACAGCGTGTAGACGAAATCGGCGGCACCCATCCACGCTGGATCGCCCAACTCCCGTGACGCGGCCACCGCGATTTTCGCGGCCGGCCACGACAGGTCCCGATAGCCGAGATTCCGTAGGCACACGGATGCCTCGTAGGCGATCCGGGTCAGCGCGTCGGTGCCCGGGTACGCGGCGGCGTCGTTGAGCAGGCCCGGCAGCAGCGGCGCCAGCGTCAGGTAATCGGACCGCTGCCGTAGCCGCATCGCGTGTTCGACAGCGGCCACCATCTCCTTCGGCCCGCGGGTCGGCGGTTCGATCTCGCCGGCGTCCAGGGCGACCAGGGCGACCCGAATTCCGGCGACGGCTTCGGACGCACGGACGCGGACCGGGTCGGTGGGGTCGGAGCTTTGGCCGAGTAGGTCGGCGACGGATACGTCGAGCGCCCGGGCGAGAGCGACGAGTCTGCTCCGCGACTCCACGGCCCGCTCGCCGCGCTCGATGTTGCTGAGGTGAGCTTGGCTGATGCCAGCAAGGCCGGCGAGAACGGCTTGGGTCATCTTGCGGCGGCGGCGCCAGACGCGGACGCGCGCACCGATGTGCTCGGCCATGAATGCTCCCCGGTAGCGGGCAGGGCGCGGCGACCGGCCACTACTCCGGCCACCAACATCGACGGTACGCCACGGTCAACGGTGGGACGCGGGTCCACCGATCGGTCGATGCCGTCGACGGTCATTCGTCCGCCGATGCGATCCAGGCCGTACCGTGGTCCGTGCACACGCTCGCGATAGCCGCGGCCGATGTCCGGACCGCGGTCCTGTGGGACAACCGCACCGACGAGGTCGAGGAGTTGCGCCGTTTCGCATCGTCGGTGCCCAGCCTGGGGGAGATGCTGTGACGGACGTGCGCCGGGACCATGTCGAGGATCGGCCCGTGTCGAAGCGCCGGCGTAAGGAGGTGACGACCAGCGAACGGCACGAACGGGGGCCGGTGAAGAGACGTCGGCATGAGTCTCCGGAGAACGGCGACTTGGCGGCCTCCGCCGAACATTGAGACCGCCATGTCCGCGAATGATCAGCGCACGTGGAGCGTGTCGTGGAGGGTGGCGGTGGAGGAGCCGCCGACGGTGAAGCCGTAGGCGCCCCGGGCCGTCACCCAGCCGGAGCGGGCGGGATCGAAGTACTGGAGCAGGTGCAGATCGGCCAGATCCGAGCGGTTCAGGTCGATCTGGACGGTCCGGGAGCGGCCCGGACCGAGGGTGACCCGCGACCATCCGACCAGGCGCTTGGCCGGCTCGCCGGTGGACGACGGCAACGCGACATAGGCCTGGGCGACCTCGGTTCCCCAGCGTTTCCCGGTGTTGGTGAGCCGGAACCGGATCCGTACCCCGTCGCGGCCGTCCCCCGTCACCTCCAGGTCGCGGTAGGCGAAGGAGGTGTACGACAGCCCGTACCCGAAAGCGAAGAGCGGATCGACGCCCCGCGCCGCATACCAGCGGTAGCCGACCTGGAGACCCTCGCTGTAGGACACCTGCCGAATCCCGTCGACGACGACGCCCGGGTAGCGGGCGATGTCACCGGCTGTCGGCGTGTCGGCCAGCGACCGGGGAAAGGTCATCGGCAGTTTTCCGGACGGGTTGACGTCACCGAACAGCAGCGCGGCCAGGGCCGGGCCCATCTGCTCCCCGCCGTACCAGTTCTGCAGCACGGCCGGAACCTGGTCGAGCCACGGCATCTCGACAGCGCTGCCGGTCTGGAGCACCACGACCGTACGGGGATTGGCCGCGGCGACCGCCGAGATCAGCTCGTCCCCGCCGCCCTGCAACCGCAGATCGGCCAGGTCGCTGAACTCCCCGGCCCGCTGGTATCCGAACACGACCGCGATGTCGGCCCCGGCGGCGGTGACCGCGGCCGCCGCCGGATCGCCACCGTTGTCGTAGGTGACGGTCGCCCCGGCCCGGGCGGCCCGCGCGGTGATCCCGGCCAGCGGCGTCACGAGGTCCTCGCACCGCATCGTGGTCGGATTCCCGAACCGCCAGGGCAGGCTGCAGACGGAGTGCGCGCTCTCCGACGCGGTCGAACCGATGACGGCGATCGTCGTACCCTCGCCGGGTTTGATCGGCAGTGTGCTGTTGACGTTCTTGAGCAGCACCGCGCCCTGTTCGGCGACCGTCCGCGCGATCGTCTTGTGCGCAGGAGTGGACACGTCGGCGACCGGGGTGGCCGGCAGCGGATGGTCGAAGAGCCCGCCCCGGATGTAGGCGGTGACCACCCGCAGCGCCGCCGCGCCGATCCGCGCCCGGGTGATCTGCCCGGCGGCGAGGGCCGCGTCGAGTCTCGCCGGGGTGAACCAGATCGGCCGGTTCAGTTCCTGGTCGAGCCCGTTGACCAGGCTCGCCGCGGTGGAGTGCACCGAGCCGAAGTCGCTCATCACGTAGCCGTCGAAGCCCACGTCGTCCTTGAGGACGCTGTTCTGCCGTGGGTGCTCGCAGGCGTAGATCCCGTTGACCTGGTTGTATGAGCACATGATGCTCGCCGGGCCCGCGCGCTTGGCCGCGATCTCGAACGGCAGGTCGTAGACCTGGCGTAGCGTTCGTTCGTCGGCGTTGGACGAGCTGGTCTGCCGGTCGAGTTCCTGTTCGTTGGCGACATAGTGCTTGAGCGTCGCCAGCACCCGGTCGTCGCTCTGCACGCCCCGCGCGCCGGCCGCCGCCATCAGCCCGCTGAGCAGGGCGTCCTCGCCGAGGTATTCCGGGGTCCGCCCGGACAGGGGAGTCCGGCCACTGGCGATTCCCGGCGCCAGGATGACGTTCTTGCCTTTCCGGTAGCCCTCGTCGGCCTGGGCGGCGCCTTTGACGTACGCGAGCCGCTCGTTCCAGGTGGCCGCGGTGGCGATGGTCGCCGGGAAAGCGGTTACCCCGTCGGTGAACCGGATCCCGTCCGGCCCGTCGGTGTAGACGACGGTCGGCGTGCACGGCACCTGCACGGGATAGACGACGTCACCGGCCCACTGGGTCTGCCGCGGGTTGTTGGCCGGCTGTTCCACCAGCCAGCGGTAGATCTGGTGCGGGCTGCTGGCGGCCAGGAGAGCGCGTGCCCGCTGTTCGGGCGACCTGCGCTCGTCCATCCAGGGATAGGTGGAACAGTCCGCGGCGAGGGCGGGGCCGGCCGTGACGACCGCTGCCAGCGGGGCGAGCAGCAGCAGCGCCGCCCCGATTCTTCGAGAGCGCATGGTTCTCCTCACGTGTCAGAAGGAGTGCGTGCCCGCCGGGATCTCCACGTCGGGCCGTCCGTCCAGGGAGAGGACGCCGGTGACGCCGTCCGGGAGCGTCACGTCGACCGTGAGGTCGCCGTCCGGTCCGGTGCGCCAGGAGACCTCGATGCGGCCGTGCCGGGTTCGCAGCCCGGCCCGGGCCCAGGTCAGGCCGCCGCCGGGCCGCGGCGCGATCGACACCCGCGTGTAGCCGGGCGTCAGTGGGGCGATGCCGCCGATGGTCCGGTGCATCCAGTCGGCGACCGCGCCGAGGGCGTAGTGGTTGAAGCTCGTCATCTCGCCGGGGTTGATCGTCCCGTCCGGGAGCATCGAGTCCCACCGTTCCCAGATGGTGGTGGCGCCCATCGTCACCGGGTAGAGCCAGGACGGGCACTCGCGTTCCAGCAGCAGCCGGTAGGCGGCGTCGAGATGTCCGGTGACGGTGAGCGCGTCGGTGATGTACGGCGTCCCCGCGAACCCGGTCGACACCCGGTAACCGCTGTCCGCGACGAGTTCGGCCAGCCGTCGTCCCGCGAACGACGTGTCGTCGAGCAGCCCGAAGGCGATGGCGAGCGTGTAGACCGTCGTGCAGTCGGACCGCACGGTGCCGTCCGCGTCCACGTATTCGCTGGTGAACGCGGTCCGCACCCGGGCCGCGAGGTCGGTGAACTCGGCGGCGTCGGCGTCGTGCCCGAGCAGCGCGGCCGTCTCGGCGACCAGCGTCAGCGACCGGTAGTAGGCGGCGGTCGCGACCACGCCGGGGTCGGCCTTGGCCTTGGCCGGGGCGTCGGCCGGCGCGTCCGGGTCGAGCCAGTCACCGAACTGGAACGAGCCGTCCCACACTCCGGACGGCGACAGCAGGGTGCGGACCCGCCGCACGTGTGCGGTCATCGACGGGTACTGCCTTTCCAGAATCGACCGGTCGCCGTAGGCCTGCCACAGCGTCCACGGCACCCACACCGCCGCGTCCGACCAGAAGGCGGTGCTGTCCGGATCCGGGAAGTCGGGCGGCGCCGGCTGGTATTTGAGCACGTCAGGGATGACGAACGGGACCAGGCCGTCGGCGGCCCGCTGCTCGGCGGCCAGGTCGGCGAGCCAGTCGCCGAGGAAGCCGCGCACGTCGTACAGGTAGGCGGCCGATGGCGCGAAGACGGCGATGTCGCCGGTCCAGCCAAGCCGTTCGTTGCGTTGCGGGCAGTCGGTCGGCAGGTCGAGGAAGTTGCCCTTGGTGCTCCAGACGACGTTGCGGTGGAGCTGGTTGAGCAGTTCGTCGGAGCAGGTGAAGTCGCCGGTGCGTGCCAGCCGCGAGTGCACGACGACGGCCTCGATCTCCAGCGGCGCGCCGGCGGGCCAGCCGCTGACCTCCGCGTACCGGAAGCCGTGGAACGTCATGGTCGGCTCGAAGTGGTCGTCGCCGCCGCTGAGGATGAACCGGTCGGTGGCCTGCGCGTCGCGCAGCGGCCGCACACCGAGCTCGCCGTCCTCGAGCACCTCGGCGTGCCGGATCCGGATCTCCGAGCCTTCCGGCCCGGTCACCGTGAACCGCAGCCAGCCGACCAGGTTCTGGCCGAAATCGAGCAACACCCGCCCGGTGGGCGATTCCCAGACCTTCCGCGGCGCCACGATCTCCTGCCTGCTCACCCACTCTCCGAGGTACGGGGTGAGCACGCGGGTGTCGAAGTCGAGCACCCGGACCGGCAGGAACCAGTCGGGCTCGCCGTCCGGGACGAACCACTTGGCGGAGCGCCGTCGTGCGTCGATGGTCTGCCCGTCGTACAGGTCGTCGGCGAGGACGTCGGAGTTGCCGGCGGTCCAGGTCTCGTCGGTGACCACGATCTGGCGGTGCCCGTCGGCGAAGGTGATCTCGCACGCGGCGATCACCCCGAGCCGGTCGCCGTAGAAGGCGCTGCCGCCCATGAAGCCGAGCCGCCCCCGGTACCAGCCGTTGCCGACCAGGACGGTCAGGACGGAGAGCGGTTTCCCGGCGATCAGTGCGGTGACGTCGTGGCTGAGGTGGCGCAGGCGGTGCTCGTAGGCGGTCCAGCCGGGGCTGAGCACGTCGTCGCCGACCGGCCGCCCGCCGATCCGGGCCTCGTGGACGCCGAGGCTGCTGATCGTGAGGGTGGCCCGGGTGACGGCGCCGTGGCCGGTGTCCAGGGTGATCTCGGTGCGGAACAGGGGAGCGCTGCCCAGCTCGACGACCGGGCTGATCATCCGCGCGGTGTGCAACATGGTGGAACCTTTCCTCGACGTCAGCCCTTGACCGAGCCGGCGACCATCCCGGAGACGATCTGGCGCTGGAAGATCATGAACATGATCAGCGGCGGCACCGTGACCAGCAGGATGTCCATGAAGAGCAGGTTGTAGGCGTTGGTGTACTGGCCCTGGAAGGTGAAGAGGGTGAGCTGCACGGTGGCGTTCTCGTCACCGGGCAGGAAGTAGAGCGGGCTGGCGAAGTCGTTCCAGATGAACACCGACTGCACCACCACGATCGTCACGATGATCGGGCGCAGCAGCGGGAACACGACGCGGAAGAACAGGCCGACCGGTCCGGCCCCGTCGATGGTGGCGGCCTCGTCCAGCTCCCGGGGGACGCTCGCGATGAACGCCTGGAACAGCAGCACGCAGAACGCCATGGCGTACGCGATCTCGACGAGGATCAGCCCCGGCATGGTCTTGAACAGGCCGGTCTGCTGCAACACCCAGATGGTCGGCACCACGGCCGGCGGGATGACCAGCCCGGAGAGGACCACCAGGTTCAGGCCGCTGGTCCAGCGGCCCTTGCGTCGTTGCAGGACGAACGCCGCCATGGCCGCCAGGATCACCACCACCGCGACGCTGGCCACGGTCAGGATCGTGCTGTTGATGAACGCGATGATCAGCAGGTAGTCACGGGCCTCGACGACGTCCCGGAGGTTCTGGACGAACGCCCACTCGGTCGGCCAGGAGAACTGCAGGAGAGCGGATTCCGTCTGGCTCTTCGCGGCGGTCAGCACGATGAAGGCGAACGGGACCAGGAAGACGACGGCGAACAGCACGATCGCCAGCGCGCTGAGCCAGTGGTTGGGCCGGGTCCTGGTGGTCACCGCGGGTCCTCCTTACGGTTGAAGAACCAGAACAGCGGCAGCACGATCCCGATGACCAGCAGGAACAGCACGACGTTCCCGGCCGTGGACAGCCCGTAGAAGCCGGCCTGGTACTGCTTGTAGACGACCGACGCCATCACGTCGGAGGTGAAACCCGGCCCGCCCTTGGTCATCGCCCAGATCAGGTCGAACTTCCGCATCCCGCCGATCAGCGACAGGATGATCACCGAGACCGTGGCCGGCTTGGCCAGGGGCAGCGTGACGTGCCGGAACCGGTGCCACGGCCCGGCCCCGTCCATCTTGGCCGCCTCGAAGTACTCGCCGGGGATGGACAGGATGCCGGCCATGTAGATGACGGTGGCCAGCCCGACACCCTGCCAGACGTCGACCAGCGCGACCGACAGCAGCGCCCAGTCCGGGTCCACCAGCCAGGCCGGGCCGGTGATCCCGATCAGATCGAGCGCCTGGTTGATGACGCCCTTGGTGGGGTGCATGAGCACCTGGAAGGTCAGGCCCACGCCGATCGTGCTGACCAGCACCGGGAAGAACGCCACCGAGCGCATGAAGCCACGCCCGAGGATCGGGCCGGTCAGCAGCACGGCCAGCGCCATGCCGAGGACCACCTTGAGCCCGGAGGTGACCGCGGCGTACACGATGGTGTGCCACAGCCCGGACGCCAGCGCCGGTTCCCGGAAGAACTGCACGTAGTTGTCGAGGCCGATGAACTCCTGGTCGAACAGCGTCCACCGGGTGAGGCTGAAGTAGAACGCCATCACCGACGGCACCAGGAAGAAGATGGTGAAGATCAGGCCGCCGGGGACGAGGAACCAGTACGGGTAGGGGCTCTTCTGTGCTTTCGGGCGGTCGCTTCCCGGCTGGTCCTCCAGCCGGGAAGCGGTTTCCGCCGGGGCGATGGCGGTCATCACCAGCCCTTGATGCCGAGCTGCTGCGCCTGCTTCTTGACGTCCTCGTCGTAGAGCTTCGCGCCGTCGGCCGCGGACCGGATGCCGGATCCGACCTCGACGGTGATCTGTTCCAGCGCCGGGCCCTTGATCGGCGAGAGGAACTCCAGCGCCGGGCTGGCCGCGCCGGCGTCCACGTAGGCGCTCAGGTCCTTGACCGCGGGCGCGACCGTGTCGGGCAGGGTGCAGGTCTTGACCGCGAACGGCCCGCCGACCGGCGCCGCGCTCGCGTTGGCCGCGCAGCCCTCGGGTGAGGCGATGAACGCCTGGAACCGCTTCGCGGCGGTGAGCTCGCCGCCCTCGGTGCTCTTCGGGATGTAGATGCCGGACGGCTCCCACAGGGTGACGCCGTTCCGGCTCGCGTCGTCGCCGGGCAGCGCGAAGAAGCCGACGTCGTTCACCTTGCCCGGAGCGGCCGTGTCCAGCGCCGGCACCCCGAAGGTGATCATCGGGTAGTGCCCGGCCGTGCCGACGGCGACCGCGTTCAGCCCCTCGTTGTACTTGGCGGAGGCGTAGTCGTCGTTCCAGTAGCCGGCCTTCTTCAGCTCTTCCAGGTGCTGGAATCCAGCCAGGGCCTGCGGCGTGGTGGCGAACTTGGCCTGGTTGTTCGTGTACTTCTCGGCGAAGTCGGGCTGTGCCGCGGACACGTTGTGGAAGTCGGCCAGCACCAGGATCTGCGAGGTCCAGGTCTCGCTGTAGGTCTGCTCGACCGGCGCCACCCCGGCCGCCTTGATCTTCGCGTTGTTGGCCATGAACGCGGCCCAGGTCTTGGGCACCTGGAGGCCGAGCCTGGTGTAGAGCGGCTTGTTGTAGAAGACGCCGCCGCCGACGATGGCGCCCCACGGCGAGCCGTAGACGTCGGCGCCGGCGCTGACCACCTGCTTGAAGGTGGGGTCGAGGTCGCCGACCCAGGCCTCCCCGGTGACCGGCGTCAGGTTGGTCTGCGGCGCGAGGGCCTGCAGCAGCGAGCCCGAGTTGTATTCGAAGACGTCGGCCACGTCGCCGGTGGCGAGGCGGGTCTTGACGAGGTTGTCGCCCTCGCTGCCCTGCGGCCGGGTGTCCAGTTTGACGTCGACGTCGGTGTTCTTCGCCTCGAACGCGGCGATGACCGCCTCGGCCACCTTGACGTTGGACGGGTCGTTGTTGGTGAGGAAGGTGATCTCGGTCTTGCCGCCGCCCTCGTCGTCGCTGGATCCCAGCGAGCCCGCGCTGCACGCGGACAGGGCGAGCGACAGCGTTCCGGCTGCCAGCGCCGTAACGAGCCGCATTATGAACCTCCGGTTTCCGGCATGTTTGTAGATCGGTCTTCAACGGGTGACAGCCGTCACGGTAGACCGATCTACACCGGCCACACAAGGGTGCATGCGAAACGTTTCAAAACTCGGGTACGCGCCTGCGCCCGGTCGTGGAGACCGGTTTACAGTGAGGAACATGTCGATCAGGAAGGGCCGCTCGGTCACGATCAGCGACGTGGCCGAGGCCGCGGGCGTCTCCCGGGCCGCGGTGTCGAAGGTGCTGCGCAACGCGTACGGGGTGAGCCCCGGCATGCGCGCGCGCGTCGAGAGCACCATCGAGCAGCTCGGCTACCGGCCCAGCGTGGCGGCCCGGGCGCTGCGCGGTTCCAGTTACCGGCTGGGCCTGGAGATCCCGTACACCGGCGCCCGGTTCATGACCCAGATCGTCGAGGGCGCCAAGCGGGCGGTGGCCGGCACGCCGTACCAGATCATTCTGGCCCCGGCCGACGGCCCGGAGTACGACACCCTCGAATCGCTCGCCGATGGCCTGGTCGACGGCATCATCGCCATCTCGCCGCTGGTGGACCAGGCCTGGCTGGAGGGCCTCGCCCGCCGGGTGCCGGTGGTGATGCTCGGCCGCCACGACACCCCGGCCGGCTACGACACGGTCACCGGCGACGACCACGCCGGCACCCGGGCCGTCATGGAGCACCTGCTGAGCCTCGGTCACCGCCGCATCGCCCACCTGACCGAGCCGGAGAACGTGACCACCCCCGGATCCGGGACCCCGCATTCGGTGCGGCTGGAGGTCTACCGCGCCTGCATGACCGAGGCGGGGCTGGCCGAGCACATCCGGGTGGCCCGGCGCGACGTCAGTGGCGGCGACGCCGTCGGGGCCGCGGCCGCGCTGCTCGACCTGCCCGAGCCGCCGACCGCGATCTTCGCGGGCCACGACGACATGGCCGTCGACGCCCTGGCCGCCGTCGGCCGCACCGTGGCGGTGGCCGGCTACGACAACACGGATCTGGCCGCCCATCCGCTGATCGACCTCACCTCGGTCGACCAGCAGGGCATGGAGATGGGCGCGCAGGCCGCGACGATGCTGCTGGAGCGGCTGAAGGGCCGTGGCGAACCGCGCCGGTTCGTGGCGGCCACGCGACTTCTTGTTCGCGGTTCGACATCTCGATGACATCTGCTATTGACACTTGTAACTTTGTTAAGCATTCTCTGAGAGCGCTCTCTGAGCTGCGGACGCCCCGGCGTACGTCCCCCGCACCCCCCAGGAGTCCTCATGTCCCCACGTACCAAGATTCTGAGCGCGCTCGCGGCGCTCCTCACGGCGATACCCATCGGTGCGACGGCGGCCGCCCCGGCGGCACAGGCGGTCGGCCCGGCCCTGCTGCCGTTCACCGTCACCAACAGCACCGGCCGCGGCGACGCCACCTACCTCTACATGATCGGCGTCAACCTCACCACCGGGCGCCTCGGCTACGTCACCGCCGGCGGCACGTTCAACAACTGGCCGGCCGGCTCCCTGCCGCCGTCACCCGCGCCCGACGTCGCCATCGGCGGCCCCGGCAACGGCGGCAGCACCACCATCCAGCTGCCGCGCAACTTCTCCGGCCGGCTCTACATGTCGCTCGGCCAGAAGCTGAAGTTCTTCCTCACCCCGGACGGCCTGGTCCAGCCCGCGCCGTGGGCCTCCGGCGACCCCAACCACGACATCCTCTTCGACTGGAGCGAGTTCACCTACAACGACTCCGGGCTGTGGCTCAACAGCTCGCAGGTGGACATGTTCGCCGTACCGCACTCGGTCACCGTCTCCGGCACCGACGGCACCAGGACCACCGGCGCCGTGGTCGCCAACGGCCGGCAGAGCATCATCGACCAGATCAAGGCGCAGTCCGGCTGGGCCAACACCGTGGTCACCCGCTCCGACGGCACCGTGCTGCGCGTGCTCGCACCCGGCAAGGCCGCCGACGCCGGGCTGTTCAGCAGCACCTACCTCGACTCGTACATCAACTCCGCGTGGAACGCCTACACCGGGAAAACGCTTACCGTCGTACCGTTCGGCGACCAGCCCAACACCCGGTACTTCGGCCGCACCTCCGGCAACACCATGGTCTTCACCAACAGCTCCGGCGCGCAGGTCGCGTCGTTCACCAAGCCGACCAGCGCCCACGTCTGGGGCTGCGACGGCAACCTCCACGCCCCCAACGACCTGGTCGTCGGCCCGATCGCCCGCACCCTCTGCGCGGCGCTCAACCGCGGCACGCTCGGCACGATCGACACCCAACCCGGGGGTACGGCGTCCGACTTCTACAAGAGCAACCCCACCAACCAGTACGCGCGGATCATCCACGCGAACATGGCCGACGGCAAGGCGTACGCGTTCGCCTTCGACGACGTGCAGGCCCAGGAGTCGCTGGTCTACTCCAACAACCCCTCTTCCGCTGGGATCACGCTCTCCCCGTTCACCGGCGGCGGCGGTGGCGGCGGTTCCGCCACCGGGTACGCGGTGACCGGCCCCGGCGGCAAGTGCGTGGACGTCTCCGGCGACGACACCGGCGGCAACGGCACCGCGGTCCAGCTGTGGGACTGCCAGGCGGCCGCCAAGGACCAGCGCTGGACCCTCAAGAACGGCACCCTGCAGACTTTGGGCCGCTGCCTCGACGTCGTCGGCAACGCCACCGCCGGCGGCAGCAAGCTCCAGCTCTGGGACTGCAACGGCGTCGGCGGCCAGCAGTGGGTCACCCAGGCCGACGGCACCATCCGCAACCCGCAGTCCGGCCGGTGCATCGACTCGCCCAACGCCAGCACCGCCAACGGCGCCCGCCTCCAGCTCTGGGACTGCAACACCTCCGCGGCGCAGAGGTTCGCCTACAACAACGGCGCCACCAATCTCGCCGCCCCCGGAGGCAAATGCGTCGACGTGGCCGGCAACGACATCGGGGGAGACGGCGCCGCCGTCCAGCTCTGGGACTGCCAGCTCACCGCCCGCGACCAGCACTGGTCCTGGACCGGCCAGTCGCTGACCACCCTCGGCATGTGCCTGGACATCGCCGGCGGCGGCACCGCCAACGGCACCCAGCTCCAGCTGCACGACTGCACCGGCAACCCGGCCCAGACCTGGGTGCTGAACAGCAACGGCAGCATGAGCAACCCGCAGTCCGGCCGCTGTATCGACTCGCCCAACGGCAGCACCGCCAACGGCGCCCGCCTGCAGATCTGGGACTGCAACGGCTCCGCCGCCCAGAAGTTCACCAAGGCCTGACGACTTCGCCCGCCTCGCCGTGGATCACGCTTCCCCTGATCCACGGCGAGACGGTCTCCGGGTCGAGCTCCGCGTTTCGCCTCCGGCATCCGTTCCGGTACGCCCGCCCGCGCGAGCTGATCGCCCACCCCGGCCTGAGCCGCGCCGTCCGGTGCCCGGCTGCCGAGCGTTCGGCACCATCTATTTCCGGTAGGCGAACCAGCCCCCGCTGTAGAAGAAGTACAACCGGGTCACTCCGTCGTCCTGACGCAGGGCGGTGAGGTCCGGGCCGCTGGTATCGACCTCCCCGTCGGCGATGCGGCGGAATTTCAGATGTATCTCCGACTGGGCGCCTCGGGGATCTTCCGACGGTGTAGTGATTCTCCAGGATCCTGCTCCGTCTATGTCCTCGCGACGGTGGTCGAATTTATCCGGTACGAATCGGCCGACGACCTCGATGGGAAGATGGGTCGCCGTGAAGGTGCCGTCGTCGGCGAAGGTGAACGTTCGCCCGGGATCGCTACTCCAGGCACCCACCACGCTCGCGTGTCGCAGATCGACGCGGTCGCCGTAGTCGGCCAGGGCCTCGCACATGCCGCATCCGGAGAGAATCACCAGCACCGCGGCGTAGGAAACGAATCGTGCCGCGTAGCCACGCGGCCGGCTTCGGACCGCCTTGCGTCGTGGCGCCGCGGCAACCACCTGTTGGCCTTTCATGACGGTATCCCAGCAGTTGATCGTGGAGATCCGGTGTCGACGTTGTGGAGGAAGCATGCGTAGTGGCAGACGGAACGGCCGTTTCCGCCGACGAACGCGTCATGAAACGCGGGCCGGCGCCGCACGGTCCGGTTCCGCTGGGGAGATCCGTGGCGAGATGCCGGCTCGACACGAACTCGCCGCCGCGTCAGGGCGTGACGCGGCGGCGAGTTCGTTCAGCGGACGATCACTGCGGGGCGGCCGGCCAGTGGATCTCGAACCACAGGCGCTCGCTCTTCGCGTTGCTGTTGGCCAGGCCCTGGACGTAGCCGACGTCGTAGCCGTGGTAATCCGTGGTGTTGAGGATCGACCGCACCCGCAGGGTGGTGGTGTGCGACTCGCCGGCCTCCAGGCGGGTGCCCTCGCACAGCCACTGGGAGAGGTTCCAGTCGTACAGCACGCACTGCTGGCCGGGGACCAGCCGGGCGGTCTGCGGCATGTGCACCAGGAAACGGCCCTCGTCCTGGAACTCGGTGCCGTTGTGGACGGTGACCTTCAGCTTGCCGGTCTGCTTCACCTGGCCGGCCAGCTGGACGTTCCCGGCCACCGCGGTGATCGGGCCGTCGTCAGCGGTGGCCGCCGACGCGGCGAGGGAGCCGGACATGGTGGCCGCGAGAGCCGCGACCACGACGGGCACCGCTGCGAAGGCCAGACGCTTGTACATGTACCTACCCCGTTTCCGAGCGGCCGTGTGCCGCTTCGTCATCAGGTGCGATGCACCCCTGATCGGGTTGGTTCGCGCCAGAAGGCAACGGTGCGGTAACGAAGAGTTCACTCGCTGAGAGTCGGCGCCGCGGCCCGCAGGTAGAGATCCCGGAGGAGAGCGATTTCCGCGCCGTGGTGGATGGCCTCCCGGTTGATGTGCAGCACCAGCGTGGCCATCGGATACTCCCCGAACGGGCCCTCGGCCGCGCCGCACGGGCGGGCGAGCCCGTCGTCGCCCAGCTCTCGGACGCCTTCGGTCCAGTGTGTGTAGGCCTCGTCGAGTTGCCGGAGTGCCTCGGTCGCGGTCCCCGCGTACGCGAACGAGTGGTAGTCCGTCGGTGGGCCGCCGAAGTGCGACGCGTTCCGCATGCCGAACACGCCCACGATGAGGTGGCCCAGCCGCCAGGCGATCGTCGTCACCGGTGCCGGATCGGGCTCCGGAAACGCGAAGTCGATCTGGTGATCACCCGTGCCGGCGGCCATCGGCGTCGTACTCTCGCCGCGCCGCCGGACACTCCAGCAGTCCGGGGCCGGCTCCCAGAGATACTCGGCGTCGCTGATCCCGTCGAGGCGGGGCCGCAGATGGGTACGCCAGTGCCAGTCGAGCTGATCGAGCAGTTCCCGGTTCCAGTCGAGCCTCATCCCCTCACGCTATGGCCCGGTGCCGCGGCTCATCCGGGGATCCCCCGGGCTGTGCCGGACCGCGGCTGGTTCCCGTGAGCCGGCACAGCGGGCGGCGCCCCTCGGGTCCCTAGGCGGCCGCGGCGGCCGTGGTCTTGGCCAGGGCGCTGGCCTTCAGCTGCTCGTATTCGGCCGCGCTGATCGCGCCGGAGTCGAGCAGCTTCTTGGCGGACGCGATCTCGTCGGTCGGGTTGGTGGCGGCCGGCGCCGCGACCTCCCGGATGTAGGCGTTCTGCCGGCGTACCGCCTCGGCCTGGGCGGCGAGCGCCCGTTCGGTCATGCCGCCGCCGCGGGCGATGAGGTAGACCAGCATGCCGAGGATCGGCAGGAACACCAGGAACAGGGTCCAGAACGTCTTGGCGACGCCACTGAGGTCCTTGTCCCGGAACAGGTCGCCGAAGACCCAGAAGAGGCACATGAACCAGGCGACGAAGATGAAGAATTCGAACATCGCGAGCAGGAACGAACCGTTGTCGTCGAACACGTCGGCTTCCTTCCGAGGGGGATCGCCGATCCCGTCTGCGTGAGGATCGACTTCTCGGTCTCCAGTGGACCGCGTCCGGCGCCGCCCGCCCTCATCCCGTACGGAGTACTTCGGACGGCGCGCGTGTCACCGGCGGGTTCCCAGGACCGTGGCGAGCAGCGGAATGATCCGAGCGACCGGAACCTCGTAACGGTTGCCTCCGATGGTCTGCAACCAGCCGGCGGCGACCAGTTGGCGCAGGTGGTGATAGACCTGTCCGCTGGTGCCCATGCCGTCGACGCCGGTCAGTTCCTGTGCGGTGGCGGCCCCGCGCAGCACGTGCTGCACCAGCCGGATCCGGGCCGGATGCGCCAGCGCGACGAGCGACGCGACGTGCTCCGACCAGTCGCTGTCCATCAGCTCCTCGGTGCCGGTGCCCTCCTGCCATCGGGCGACGCGCCCGTCGGGCAGCGTGACATGCCCGGTGAGCAGCACGGCGCCGGGATCCTCCACCCTGGCGAGAAGCCCCTCGAGCGCCCAGAAGACGTCGGGATCGGGTGTCGCGGCCGCCCGGTCCACCGAGGCCGGGAGGCGTCTTTCCAGTTCAGCCACGCGCCGCTCCAGCGCGTCCCATCGGTCGGCGTCACTCATGCCGCCACCATAACGTAATTACGTAGAACCGTATGTGCCAGATTGCCGGTGCAGCATCCGCCAGCCGCGGGA
Source organism: Actinoplanes flavus (assembly GCF_017592555.1). Taxonomy (GTDB): domain Bacteria; phylum Actinomycetota; class Actinomycetes; order Mycobacteriales; family Micromonosporaceae; genus Actinoplanes; species Actinoplanes flavus. Next base: position 142,798 of record NZ_JAGFNS010000024.1, read on the forward strand.
GAGCCACGGGCCGGTTCCCCGCCGGAGCGTCGCCGCACCGGTACGGGTAGAGCGCCCCGATCGTGCGGAGCCCCCCACGGCGACCTGCCGAAGGTCGAACCAGAAGATCCCGCCCGGACGTTTGATCTTGAATAGGCGCACGCTCTCCCTCCTCCCGGAGGCACCGTCCGGCTTCGACCAGACGGACCCGGCGCGGGAGCCCTCCATCAGAGTGCATCCCGGCGGGCACAGCGCGCGAACCACGCGCCGCACCGCCATGCGGAAGCGTGTCGAACGTGGAGATCGACGGTCTCAGCGGATGCGCATGGCCACGCGGGCCCGGCGGAGGCGCCGAAGGATCGCGACGATGGAGACTCGCCGCCAGCGGCCGGCCGGCACTGGCTCGACGTGCGGAACCACGGGGGCTCCCGGTCGTGCGCTGCTGACGCCTCGGGTCACCTCGCGAAGCCCGGTCACGTACGCGGACGGCAGTTCCATGACACCCTCCTTCGCCTGTTCTCTATACCGGTACAGTAGCCGCCTGCTCTGTACCGGTCAAGAAAGTCCTCCACGCTGGGGGAGATCGCCGCTCACCGCCCGGTCCCACCCTCACCCGATGGATAACGTGAGCAATGAGGATGAGGAGACCGATGAGTGCGACTGTGCCGTTCCGCGTCCACGTACCGGAGGAAGACCTGGCGGATCTGCGGGACCGCCTGCGCCGCGCTCGATGGCCGGACGCCGGGCCGGAGACCGGCTGCCGTGACGGGCCGCCGCTGCGTGAGATGCGGGCGCTGTGCCGCTATTGGGCCGATGAGTACGACTGGCGGGCGGCTGAGGCTCGGCTCAACGCGTACCCGCAGGTCCTGATCGAGGTGGACGGCCTGCCGATCCACGTGTTGCACGCCCGGTCAGCGAGGCCGGGCTCGCTACCGCTGATCCTCACGCATGGTTGGCCGGGCTCGGTCCTCGAACTGGTGGGCCTCGTCGAGCCACTCACCGCCCGGGGGTTCGACGTGGTGATCCCGTCGCTGCCGGGGTACGGGTTCAGCGGCAAGCCGGCCACGCCGGGCTGGGGCATCGAGCGGATCGCCGGCGCCTGGGCCCACATCATGGCGACGCTCGGTTACTCACGGTACGGTGCGGCCGGAAGTGACTGGGGCACCAGCGTCTCCAGCATGCTCGCGGCGGAGGCGGGTGATCAGGTGGTGGGCGTTCACCTCGTACCTCCGCTGGCCGGCCCTGATCCGGTCGATCATGACTTCACCGAAGCCGAACGGCAGGCGCTCACTGAGCTGCACGAGCGGGCCGAGTCGTCCTCGGCGTACTCGGAGATGCATCGCACCGCCCCGCAGACGATCGGCTACGCCTTGATGGACTCGCCGGTCGGTCTGTGCGCATGGATGGGGGAGAAACTCACCGCCTGGACCGGGCCACCCGGCCGCCTCACCGCCGATCAGATCCTGGACCAGGTCACGCTGTACTGGCTGACCGGCACGGCGACGTCGTCCGCCCGGCTGTACGCGGAGAGCATCGATCTGGTGTCCGCCTGGATAAGCGGCGAGCGTACCGACCCGGTACGCGTGCCGGTCGGCGCGTCCATCTTCGCGGCCGAGCTGCCGCGGCCGTCCCGGCGCTGGGCGGCTCGCCGGTTCCTGGACATCCGATACTGGAGGGAGCACGACCGAGGCGGTCACTTCCCCGCGCTGGAGGAACCGGAGCTGCTGGTGGCGGACCTGTGCGCGTTCTTCACTCCGTTACGCTGAGTCGGGCCGGTGGCGGCGCGGTACTCTCCCGTACGACCAGCTCGGTGGGGAACACGATGCGCCGGGGGAGGTGCGGGATCCCGCTGCGGGCGTCGGCGATCGCCGCGGTCAGGGCAGCGGCCGCCGCTCGGCCCTTGGCCTCGACATCCTGCCGGACGGTGGTGAGCATCGGCCGTAGGCGGGTCGCGATCGGGTTGTCGTCGAATCCGACGATCGACAGCTCGGCCGGCACCCGGATGTGCAGATCCTCGGCCACCTCGAAGACGGTCTCGGCGATGGCGTCGGAGAAGCACAGAACCGCGGTCGGCCGGTCGGGGCGGTCGAGCAGGAGCCGTGCGCCGGCCCGCGCCTGGTCGAGGTCGGTCGCGGGCTGGCGGACCACGATCGGGTCGATGCCGGCGGCGTCGAGGGCGTCACGCCAGCCGAGGAGCCGTTCTTTGGCGGCGTGACCGTCGATCGTGATGTCGGCCGGATCGATCAGCCCGTGCGGGCCGTGCAGGCCGGACATCAGCAGGCCGATGTGGCGGTGCCCGAGGTCGACGAGATGCCGGGCGGCGGACCGGGCTCCGCCGCGGTCGTCGACGTTGACGCAGGAGGCGCTGTCGGTGGGCTGCTGATCGACGTGCACCAGCGGCAGACGACGCCGGACCAGATAGTCCAAGGCCGCTGAGGTGGGGTCGCACGAGTAGACGAAGGCGCCGTCCATGGCGACGTCGCGCGCCGGACTGACCCCGCCACCCTCGGTGGACGGCAGCAGGGTCAGCGCCAGGCCGGTGGGGGTGAGTTCCTCGGCGATGGCTCCGAGGAATCGGGTTGCGACCAGGTCCGTGAAGGCGTAACCCAGCGACGAGGTGAGCACGATGCCGACGGCGCCGGTCGTGCCCTTGGCTAGCGCACGAGCCGCCGGATCGGGCCCGACGTAGCCGAGGCGGTCGGCGGTGGCCAGGATGCGACGACGTAGACCGGCGGAGAGCTGGTCGGGCTTGGAGAAGGCGTTCGACACGGTCATTCGACTGACGCCGACGTGGTCCGCGATGGTCTGAAGCGTCACCCGCTGTGCCACGTCACCCCCGCTCTACAGCCTGTCGAGGCCACGCTACCAGAGCTGCTCCCGGCGGTCGGCTCTCGCGTCCTGTAGCGGTATAGACGGCCGTGTCTATACCGCTATAGGAACCTCACTGGCGATGCCGTTTACGTGCACGTAACAATGTCACACTCGAGCGCAGTTATGTCCGTTCTATCCGCTTCATATACTGGAAAAGTGTCGCCGTGCACCCCTTCTGCCTGCGTGTACGTGGTCCCTGGAGCGGCGAATTCTTTCAAGATCTTTTGCTGACCTTCGGTAGATCGTGTTGTATTGCCTAAGGCGCTGATGAATACGTCCGAAAGGAGGATTCACTGATGTCCATCTACCTGGATTCGGCAGACCCCGAGGATGTCCGCGCAGCCTGGGAAACCGGTCTGATCCGCGGCCTGACGACCAACCCGACCCTGCTGCGCCGGGTGACCGACGACCCGCTGCGGCACTGTTCCGCGCTGCTGGCCAAGACCGACGAGCTGGAGCTGTTCTATCAGCCGACCGGAGCGTACGGCGATCCCGAGAGCGAGGCCTGGGCCGCCTGGCGTCTCGACCCTGAGCGGATCACTCTCAAGCTGATGTCCACCCCGTCCGGTGTCGCGCTGGCCCGCCGGCTGGTCGACGGGGGCGCTCGCGTCGCGCTGACGGCGGCCCAGAACCCGTCAGTCATGATCGTCGCCGAGACGCTGGGCTGTACGGCTGTCATCCCGTACGTCGACCGGGCCTGGCGCGACCAGCGCACGGAGACCCACCTGGTCCGTGCCCTCGCCGAGCTCCGCCGAGGAAAGACCCGCATCATCGCCGCATCGGTCAAGAACCCCGGCCAGTTCGTCCAGGCTTACCTCGACGGCGCCGATGCGGTGACCGCACCGCTGGACGTACTCCGCACGGTGACCCAGGATCCGGCCTCCGCCGAGGCGGAGGAAGCCTTCACCGCCGAGTACGCCGGCGCGACCCTGCACCTGCCCTGACCATTTCGACACGGGGATGAGTGGAATGCCGAAAAAGGCCTACGAGGCGGCGCTGTTCGACATGGACGGCGTCGTAACGGACACCGAACGTACGGTGACCGCGTTCTGGCAGGATCTCGCCACGAACCACGGCTTCGTCATCAGCGACGAGGACCTCGACGAGCATGTGTTCGGCCGGCACGCGGACCACACTTTGCGAATTCTCTTCCCGGGAATCCCGCATACCGGCCATGTCACCGTCTATGAGCGGCTGCGGATCAACGATCAGACCCTGCGCTACACCGAGATCCCGGGTGCGGTCCGGCTGATCGGTGAGCTGCGCGCCGCCGGCATCCCGATCGCGCTGGTCACCGGTGCTCAGGACTGGAAGGCCGTCGCGGTTCTCGAGCAGCTCGGCCTCACCGACAGCTTCGACGTGCAGATCCGTGCCGACGACATCCCGGTCGGCAAACCGGACCCGGCCTGCTACCGCCTCGCCGCGGGGCGTCTCGGCGTCGACATCGAACGCTGCGTGATCTTCGAGGATGCCTTCAGCGGGGTGACCTCGGCCGTGACCGCCGGAGGCACCTGCGTCGGTATCGGCCCGCGGCGGCGCGAGAGCCGGCTCACCGCTATCGGGGCGCTCACGGTGATCCCCGACTTCCGGCAGAGCCGGTATGAGCGGGAGAACGACCGCCTGCACCTGGACCAGGACACTGTCCTGCCATTCACGAGAGTCGGCGCGACCACCCGGTAACCCGGTCCGCGCTCGCCAACCGAGCCGAACACATTCCGCCCGGCGGCCCGTCTCCGCCGGCGATACCCCCTGGCTGGAAACGGTGACATGTCTGATCTGCTCAAACTTTCGACCGCGCCTGAGGACTTTCCACCGCACGCCGACACACCCCGCGAACGCGTTCTGCACCGGTCGCATCTGGTCGGAGGAGACCTGCGGCTGACCCGCGCCGGCGGCGGCAATTTCTCCGCCAAGGGCCGGATCGGTGACGAACCGGTGCTCTGGATGAGCTCGTGGGGCTGCGACGGCGCTGCCACCACCGAGGACGACTTCCCGGCCCTCTACCTCGACCGACTACTCGAACTGCGGCACCTGGAGCCGCTCGACGACCGTACGATGCTGGACCGGATCGCCGCCGCGGCGGTGACCGGTGAGCAGAAGCCGCCCGGCATCGAGACCCTGACCCACGCCTTCATCCCGGCGACCCACGTCGACCACTGTCATCCCGATGCGGTCATCGCACTGACCAGCATCCCCGACGGCAAGGAACGTGCGGCAGCCGAGTTCGGCGACGAGGCGATCTGGTTCGACTACCGGCAGTTCGACATGGGTGTCGCTCAGGAGCTGGCCGAACGCATCGCCGCACAACCGCGCTGCCGGTTCGTGCTGCTGGCCCACCACGGCATCTTCACCTGGGCCGAGACCAGCGAACAGTGTTACCACAACTCCCTCGAAGCGGTCCACCGGGCCCGGCGCGCTCTCGACGCGGCGCGGTGCGGTCGTCCCGGCGACATGGGTGGTCCGGCCGTCCAGCCGTTGAGCCGGGAGAACGCCGACGATCTGCTGTCGGAGCTGTTGCCGGTCATTCGGGGCGCACTCCGTGAGGACGGGCAGGGAGTCGTGTTGCGTACCGACACCGGCGCCGAGGCTGTCGCGTTCGCGTCGTCGGTGCGTGGGCCGGCACATACCGACGCGGGGCCGGGCTGCCCGGACTCTCTGGTCACGGTCGGCTACCGGCCCCTGGTGCTGAAACCCGGCGAACTGCATCCCGATGGTGTGCGTGCGGCGATCGCGCGGTTCCGCGAGCGATACACCGAGCTCTTCAACCGGTACGCCGACGAGCAGGCCCGCCGTCACGGCCCGCGCCGCGACCTGCCGCGGGGGCTGCTGCTGCCCGGCATCGGTGCGGTGACCAGCGGCACCGACGCGACCCAGGCGGCGATCTGCGCCGAGCACTTCGAACAGACCCGCGCGGTGATCCGGGCAGCCGACACGGCGGGCGGCTACACCAGCCTCACCGAGGCGCAGGGCATAGCCGACGAGTACTGGCCGATGATGCGGCTCAAGCCGCTGCTGCGGACGGCGCCCGGCCGGCTGGCCCACCTGGTGTGCCTGGTCGTCGGCGCCGGCGCGGACGCGAAGAAGATCGCGGCCGGTCTGTCCGCCGAAGGGGCGCACGTGGCGCATCCGGCCACGGTGGATCCGCGGCCGGCCGTCCGCGACGCGGTGCTCGCATTCGGCGGATTCGATGTGGTGGTCGACCTGACCGGCGATCGCCGGCTGCTGATCGAAGCGGAGGCGGTCTTCGCCCGGCAGCGCGGCAAGGGCCTGGCCTGCCTGGTCGGGCACACACCCGCCAACGCGTATGACGGTGAGCACATCGACGTGCTCACCGAGGACAACCCGGGCCTGGTCGCGGAACGCGTCATCGCGGCTCGGCAGGCACGGAACCCGAACGTCATGGGGAGTGAGGAGAAGTCGTGACCGGACACTCGTACGACAACTGGCCTGGAACGAAGAACCTGCTACCACAGGGACACGTTCTTCTGGCCTCGTGCTTCGACGCCCATCACACGATCGGCGGCGGCCTGTTCGCCGTCGGGGAGACCGTGGAGGCGGTCGACCACGTCTCCAGCACCGGCATGTGTGCCGACGGCTCGCTGCTGTACCGCTGCCTGTGGAGCGCCGAGGGCAGCCCCGCCGAACTGGTCGCCTACGACAATGCCGGGGTTCGTCGCTATCACCGGCTCGACGAGGTGTCCACGCCGCACGACATCCTCTGCGTCAACGGTCAGGTGCTGGTGGTGGCCACCACGCAGAACGAGGTGCAGTCGATCGCCCGTGACGGCGAGGTGCTGTGGCGGTGGCGGGCGCCGGGCGAGCCGGACAGCTGGCACCTCAACAGTGTCGCGAAGTACGGGGACCGGATCGTGGTGTCCGGCTTCGGCCCGTTCCTGCGCCGGCGTGGCTGGGACGAGAACGGCAAACCGGACACCGGGCGGGTGGTCGCGCTCGACACGGGCGAACCGCTGCTCACCGGATTCCGGGCGCCCCACCACCCGTACTACGAGAACGGGGTGTGGCTGGTCTGTGACTCGGCGGCCGGTGAGCTGGTCGAACTGCCCGACGCCACCCGGCAGCCCACGAGGCGGCTGCCGCTGCCCGGATGGCCGCGTGGCCTGGCCGTCACCGATACGCATCTCTTCGTCGGCATCAGCCCGCACCGCTACCTCGACTCGTCGGTCGAGACCGCGGCGGTGGTCGTCGTCGACCGGGCCGAGTGGCGGGTCACCAGCGTGATCGACCTGCCGGCGCGGGAGGTCTACTCGCTGGCGATCGTCCCGCAAACGCTGGCGGAAGGCGCTCGCCACGGTTTCCGGTCGAACCACACACGCGCCCACGAGCAGGGCCAACGGGAGCTGTTCGACCAGCTCGGCAAGCGACCTCGGCAGCTGTGGGCGGTCGGCGACCACCTCACCGAGGACGAGTGCCGGATCAGTGTCACGCCGGAGGAGCCGATCTTCGAGCAGGTCGAGGCCAAGAGCCTGCTGACCTTCACCTGCCGGGTGCAGAACACCGGAACCGGTCTGCTCACCCCGGCTCCGCCGCAGCCGGTCCGGGTGGTCTACCGCTGGTACGGCGCCGACGGCGAGCCGGCCGACACCCAGGACATCAAGTCAGCTCTCCCGCGGTCGCTCCCGCCGGAGTCGGCGACCAGTGTGCTGGTGCGGGCTCGCGTACCCGAGCAGCCGGGCCGTTATCGGCTGCGGATCACGCTGGCCCAGGATGATGGGCCGGTCTTCGACGAGTTGCACGCCGACAACGCCACCGAGATCGAGTTCGAGGTGGTGCCGGAGGGTTTGCACGATGAGGCACTGATCGACTTCGGGCTCTATCCGTCGGAGGTGCGGGCCGCGCGCAGCGGAACCACCGTCGAAGACTTCCTCCGTGAGCTGCTGTACCACCCGACCGGCGCACCGCGCGGCCTGACGCTGGGGCTGATCGCCGAACGCGGCAAGGCCGCGTTCGTCGACGCCGTCGCCAACGTCCTGGGCTGCTCGCCGGATTCCATCCGCTACGCGGTCGAGCAGGCCACCAGCGGCGTCCAGCGAGTGATGCTCACCGGCGCGGAGGCGATCGCGCTGGTCATGCACCGGTTCGGCATCAAGGTCGCCTTCACCTACGCCGGCACCTCGGAGCTGGCGCTCTGTGACGCGACCGCCCGGCTCGGGTTGTTGCGCAACGGCCGCGGGGACCGGGAGAGCGTCTTCCAGGCGGCCGGCGCGAGCCTGCTGCGGCCGGGCCGGGGTTCGGCGATCGTGCACGCGGCGCGGGGCCTGACCAACGCGCTCGGCGCGGTCGGCGCGGCCCGCCGTAACGAGATCGGCACGCTGGTGCTGGTCGGCATGCCGTCGACCGGGTCCGCGCCGTTCTTGCCGCCGCACGGCGAGCCGCGGCTGATCGAGGCGTGCGGTGAGTTCGCCAAGGCCGCGTTCGAGCTCGAGGCGGTGCCGCCGGAGGACTCACCGGCCGAGCGGGCCGGTGCGGTGGCGGTGCTGGTCGATGCGCTGCGGCAGGCGGATCTGGCCGTCCGGCAGGCACCGTTCGGGCCGGTGCTGATCGGTGTGCCGCAGGATGTGGCGGAAAGCTGCTGGGTGCCGCTGGAGGATCTGCCGCTGCGGGCGGGCAACGCGTCCCGCCCGGTCGACCGCGACGCGGTGCGGGAGGCGGCCGGCCGGCTGGCCGGTGCTGCCCGGCCGGTCACGCTGGTCGACGACTACGCCCTCAAACACCCGGATGTACGGGCGGCGCTGGCCGCGTTCAGCCGGGCGACCGGCAGCGCGGTACTCCAGGTCAAGTACCGCCGCGGTCCGATGATCTTCGAACGTGTCAGTGCGGCCGAGGTGCCCGGCTTCGTCGGCTGGTACGACCCCAACGACCCGAACCACCGCGCGATCATGGAGGCCACCGACCTGATCGTCACCGTCGAGGACCGCAACATGTACCCGCGGGTCATCGGCGAGCTGCCTCCCGGGCCGAAGATCGCGGTGACCTCGAAGGCGTCGGCGGTCCGTAAGAACGGGTACCTCGACGCGGAGGACGTTCTGGTCGACGGCGATGTGGTGGGTTCGCTGCGCGGGCTGGCCGCGGCCCTCGGCGACCGCAACGGCGCCCCGCGCTGGTACGAGGACCTGGTTCGCGAGCCGACTCCGCCGCGCCACCCGGTGCCGAAGGCCGCACAGACCGTACGGGAGGGACTCGCCGATGCACTGACGGCGGTGGCCGCAGAACAGGACCGCCCGGTCGCGCTGGTCGACGACAGCCAGATGTTCGGTGGCCTGCTCGCCGAGGTGTACGACTTGCTTCCTTCCGGTGTGCGGGTGTTCGGCGACCATGGTGGCTTCGTCGGCGGCGGCACCGCCACGGCGACCGGTCTGGCCGCCGGCGAAAACGGTGTCCGTGTCATCTGCACTCTCGGTGACCAGGGCCTGACCAACGGCATCCAGGGCCTGGTGGCCGCGGTGCAGGACAACGTCCCCGTCACGTTCGTCGTCTGCAACAACGGCGGAAGTGTGTCCCTGCGCAAACAATCCCGCGGGCAGACGCTGCTGGACGCCGGCTTCCACGACTACCTCGACAACGCCGCCGGCATGCGTTACAGCGAGACCGCCGCCGTCCTCGGCCTGCAGTCGCGGCGGGTGGAACTGACCAACTGGCTGGACAACGAGTCGACGGCCGGCCGGCTCAGCGACTTCCGGCAGGCGCTGACCTCCGCGCTCGAGCACGCCGGGCCGTCACTGATCGAGCTGGTCCTGCCGTCCGACCCGGAGTTCTGGACCGGTGTCTGGATCACCGAGGGCTTCGAGCCGCTGGCCAAGCCCATGGCGAGCCTGGAGGATCCCGCCGATGCATGAGGTCGCTGTGCGCGCCGCCGACATCGCGGCGTACCAGCGGGTTCTCGGTCCCGAGCGCAGCCTCGCGCTGCGCTCGGGCGCCGAGCGCCTGGCCGGAACCCTGGCCGGGCGAACCGTCTGGAACATCAACTCCACTTCCGCCGGAGGTGGTGTGGCGGAACTGCTGCACTCCCTGGTGCCGCTGGCCCAAGCCCTCGGCATCCCGGTGCGGTGGCTGGTGATCGACGGCGACGCGCCGTTCTTCACCATCACCAAACGGCTGTGCACCCTGGTCTACGGCTCGGCCGGTGACGGGGGTCCCACCGGTGAGGCCGAACAGGAGCACTACCGGCAGGTGCTGCGAGCCAACGCCGACAACCTGGCCGAGTTCGTCCGCCCCGGTGACATCGTGATCGTCCACGAGGCGCAGCCGGCCGGCCTCATCCCGGCCGCCGCGAACCTCGGGGCGCGGGTGGTGTATCGGGCGCACACCGGCTGCGACACCCCGAACGAGCACACCGCCCGGGGCTGGTCGTTCCTCCGTCCGTACGTGGAGAAGGCCGACGCGTCGGTATTCCTGATCGAGCCGCACGTGCCGGACTGGGCGCCGAACCCGTACGTCATCGCCCCATCGATCGACCCGTGTTCGCCGAAGAACGTGGACCTGAGCCCCGCCACCGCCGTCGCCGTCCTGCAAGCGGCCGGTGCCCTGGCCGGCGCGGGCAGCGGGCAGGTCGAGGTGCGGCACCCGGTGATCGCGGTTCGCGACGGCGAGCCGCCCGCGGCCGACGTTCCGATGGTGGTTCAGGTTTCACGCTGGGACCGGCTCAAGGACATGGTGGGGGTGCTGCGGTCGTTCGCGGCGGCTGACGTGCCGGGCACCTGGCTGACCCTTGCTGGTTCCGAGGTCACCGGCGTCTCCGACGATCCGGAGGCGGAGGAGATCTTCGAGGAGTGCCGCGGTGTGTGGTCGCGGTTACCGCCGTCGATCCGATCCCGGGTGCAGCTGCTCTGCCTGCCCATGGCCGACCCCCGGGAAAACGCCCTGGTGGTGAACGCTCTGCAACAACACGCCACGGTCGTCGTACAGAAGAGTCTGGCCGAGGGGTTCGGACTGACCGCGACCGAGGCGATGTGGAAGTCGCGGCCGCTGCTCGCCAACGCCGTCGGCGGTCTGCGCGTGCAGGTGGTTCCGGACGAGTCCGGCATCCTGCTCGACCCGGCGCAGCCCACCGGCGCGGCCGAGCCGATCGCCCGGGTCCTCGGCGACCCGGCGCTCGCCGAACGTCTCGGCGCCGGCGCCCGCCGGCGGGTCCATGAGCGGTACCTGCCCGACCGGCATCTGCTGGAGTGGGGCCGGCTGATCACCGCGCTGTCCGACGAGGGAGAACGTTGATGCGCCAGCTCGGAAAGAACGGCCCGGCCAGTTTCGACATCGGCCTGGGCTGCATGGGGATGTCGCAGTTCTACGGGCCCGGCGACGACGCCGAGTCGACCCGTACCATCCACCGCGCCCTCGACCTGGGCGTGAACCTGCTGGACACGGCCGACATGTACGGTCCCTACCTCAATGAGGAGCTGATCGGCCGGGCCGTGCGCGACCGGCGCGAGCAGGTCCTCATCGCTACCAAGTTCGGCAACGTCAAGGACGAGACCGGCCGGGTGGTGCGAGTGGACGGAACCCCCGCGTACGTCCGCCAGGCGTGCGAGGGCTCGCTGCGGAGGCTCGGTGTCGACACCATCGACATCTACTGCCAGCACCGGGTGGACCGGAGCACCCCGATCGAGGAGACCTGGGGAGCCATGGCCGAACTGGTGAAGGAGGGCAAGGTTCGTTACCTGGCCGTGTCGGAGGCGTCGGAGCAGACCGTGCGCCGGGCTCACGCCGTACACCCGGTGACGGCTGTTCAAACCGAATTCTCCCTGGTCTCCCGCGATCCGCAGGCGGGGTTGCTGCATACGTTGCGGGAGCTGGGGATCGGGTTCATCGCCTACGCGCCGCTGGGAAGAGGTCTGCTCAACGGCCGTATCGACGCGGACACCCGTTTCCCGGACGACGACTTCCGCAGCACGCTGCCCCGCTTCGGCGGCGACAACCTGCGCGCGAACGTCGAGCTGGTGGACCGGGTGCGGGAGCTGGCCAACCGCCGGGGGATCACGGTCGCGCAGCTGGCGCTGGCCTGGGTGCTGGCACAGGGCCGTGACATCGTGCCGATCCCCGGCACCAAGACGGTGGCCCGGCTGGAGGAGAACGTGGCCGCCGCCGACCTCACCCTGACCGAGGACGAACTGCGGCTGCTGGACAGCGTCGCACCGATGGGCGCCGCGGCGGGTGATCGTTACCCGGACATGTCCGGCGTGGACATCTAACGAGAGGAGGGCGACATGGACACCGAACAGTGGTGGCGCAGCGCTGTCATCTATCAGATCTATCCGCGCAGCTTCGCCGATTCCGACGGCGACGGCATCGGCGACCTGCCCGGCATCATCGACCACCTGGACCACCTCAACAACGGGACGTCGAGGTCACTGGGTATCGACGCGGTGTGGCTGTCGCCCTTCTACCCGTCACCGCAGGCGGACTTCGGTTACGACATCAGCGACTACCGGGCCGTCGACCCCGTCTACGGCGACCTGGCCGACTTCGGCAAACTGGTCGACGAGGTGCACCAGCGGGGAATGCGACTGATCGTCGACCTCGTCATGAACCACACCTCCGACCAGCACCCATGGTTCGCCGAGTCGCGCTCCGACCGGACGAACCCGAAACGGGACTGGTACATCTGGGCCGACGGCCGTGACGGCGGGCCGCCCAACAACTGGCTCAGCTCCTTCGAGCGCTGCGGTGCGGCGTGGACTCTCGACCCCACCACCGGCCAGTACTACCTGCACAGTTTCACTCCGCAGCAGCCCGACCTGAACCTGCGCAACCCGCGGGTCCGGGCCGCGATCGAGGACGTCTGGCGGTTCTGGCTGGAGCTGGGCGTCGACGGGTTCCGCATCGACGTCGCGCATCGACTGATCAAGGACAGTCTGTTGCGCGACAATCCGGGCCCGCTCGCCGCCTTCCGCCGTCATCACAGCCACCCCGAGCTGCGGCAGTTCAACATCGACCGGCCGGAAAGCCACGATCTGCTGCGCGAGCTACGCCGGGTCCTCGACGGCTACGGCGACGGGCTGCTGCTGGGGGAGGTGCCGATCAGCGACGACAGCCGGCTCGTGGAGTACTTCGGCGCGGACGGCATGCACACCGTCTTCCACATCGCCTTCTGGGAACAGCCGTGGGACGCGGCGGCGTTCCGGACCACCGTCGACGGCATGTCCGCGCTGGCCCGGCCGGACGCGCTGCCGACCTACGCGCTCGCCACCCACGACATCTCGCGGACGGTGAGCCGGTACGGGCCGGCCCAGGCCCGGGTCGCCGCGCTGATGCAGTTCACGCTGCGTGGCCTGCCGTGCGTCTACTACGGCGAGGAGATCGGCATGGCGGACTCCGCGCCGCCGGTGGTGTTCGACGTCGACGGGCGGGACGGGCAGCGCGTACCCATGCAGTGGGAACCGACCGGGACCGGCTTCACCACCGGCACGCCGTGGCTGCCGTTCGGCCGGGACATCGCCACCGCCAACGTCCGCGTCCAAGACCACGATCCCGGCTCGATGCTGAACCTCTACCGGCGGCTGATCGGCTACCGGCACGCGTCCGAGGCGCTGCGGTTCGGTGACTACGAGTCGCTGCGCTCACCCCGCGACACCTACGTTTACCGGCGCCGCACGGCCGGCGAGGAATTGATCATCGCGTTGAACTTCGCCGACCGGCCGATCGTTCTGGGCTTCGGCGAGGGCGCCGGAATGCTGGAACTGTCCACCTCGGCGGACCGTGAGCGCGTCCCGGTTCGGCTCACCGCGGTTCACCTCGACGAGCTGGAGGGGGTGATCATCCGTGTCGTCTGAGCTGCTCAACTGGGCGGGCAACGTGACGTTCCGAGCTCGGCGGGTGCATCGGCCGTCGACCCTGGAGGATCTGCGCGCGACGGTCGCCGGCAGTTCCCGGATCCGGGCGCTCGGCACCCGTCACTCGTTCAGCGACGTCGCCGACACGACCGCTGACCTGGTGTCGCTGGAGAACATGCCGCCGGCGATCACGATCGACCCGGTCGCTTCCACGGTCACGGTCGCCGGTCAGGTCCGTTATGCCGAACTGGCGGCCGAGTTGGACGCCGCCGGGTTCGCACTGGCGAATCTGGCGTCGCTGCCGCACATCTCGGTCGCCGGGGCCTGCGCCACCGGCACCCACGGCTCCGGCGTGCGCAACACCACGCTTCCTGGATCGGTGCGGCGGCTCGACCTGGTGATGGCCGATGGCGACGTACGGACGATCGGACGCGGCGATCCGGGTTTCCCCGGAGTTCCGGTGAGCCTCGGGGCGCTGGGTGTGGTCACCGCCGTGACGCTGGACGTGGAGCCGGCGTACGAGGTGGCGCAGACCGTCCATCTCGATCTGCCGGTCGCGGCCGCTCTGGACAATTTTCGCGAACTGGTGTCCTGCGCGTACAGCGTCTGCCTGTTCACCGACTGGGCGGAACAGGTCTTCACCCAGGTGTGGGTGATCGCCCGGACCGACGAGCCGGAGCCGAAGATCGTCAGGGAGCCGTGGTTCACCGCCCAACCGGCCACCCGTGACGTGCACCCGGTGATCACCAATTCGGCGGCCGCCTGTACCACTCAGCGTGGCATCCCGGGCCGCTGGCACACCCGGCTGTCCCACTTCCGCCCCGAGTGCACACCAAGCTCGGGCGAGGAACTGCAATCGGAGTACGCTGTCCCGGCCGCGCACGCGGTTCCGGCGTTGCGGGCGATCGCCGGTATCGCCGAGGCCGTCCACCCGGTGCTGCAGATCTGCGAGGTTCGCACGGTGGCGGCCGACGATCTGTGGCTCAGCCCGGCGTACGGCACGGATACCGTGACGATCCACTTCACCTGGATTCCTGACGAGCGTCCGGTTCGCGAGGCGATCCGGCTGGTCGAGGAGTGCCTGGCTCCGTTCGCCGCGCGCCCGCACTGGGCCAAACTCACCGAGATGTCGCCGGACCGGGTCCGGTCGCTGTACCCGCGCTTCGACGATTTCCGATCTCTGGTTCGCGAGTACGACCCGGTCGGCAGATTCGCCAACCCGTTCACGGATCGGTACCTGCACGACGGGAGCCCAGCATGAGCAACACGTCGCCACCCGCGCCAGAGCAGCTCGCCCGGCTGCGCGTCGCGGCGACTCTCTTCTTCGGCATCGGCGGTTTCCTGTTCGCCGGCTGGTCGGTGCGGATCCCCGCGATCAAGGAACAGGTACAGGCGTCGCCCGGCTCCCTGGGCTTGGCGCTGCTCGGCATCTCGGGCGCCGCGGTCGTCACGATGATGGTCACCGGCACCATGTGCCGGCTGTGGGGGAGCCGGCAGGTGACCATCGCGTCGGCGGTGCTGCTATCGCTGGCCGTGGTCCCTCCGACGCTCACCCATTCGCCACTGACTCTCGGCCTGACCCTGTTGATATTCGGGATCGGGTACGGGGCCATCGACGTCGCCGTCAACAGTGTGGCCGTCGACTTGATCGCGGCGATCAAACGGCCGATCATGTCCGGTCTGCACGCGGCGAACAGCGTCGGCAGTCTGATCGGCGCCGGGCTCGGAGCGGTGCTGGCGATCCGTCTCTCCCCGTTGGCACACATGCTGGTCGCGATGCCGATCAGCCTGATCGCCACGGCATGGGCGGGGCGGATGCTGATGGCGGCGCCACTGCCCCGGGCGAAGCGACCGGATCACGGCGGGGTGTCACTCCGCGGCGGCCGGCGTTTCGGTGTGATCGTCGGCCTGGCCTCGGTGGTGGCGCTGTGTGCCGCGTACAGCCAAGGGGCCATGGACAACTGGGTGCCCCTGCATATCGAGACCGATCTGGGCCACAACTCCGCGGTCGCCGGCGCCGGGTACGCGACCGTGGCGGGGACGCTGACCATCGGCCGGATCGTCGGCGTACGCCTGCTGGAGCGCTTCGGTCATGTCGTGGTCGTGGTCGGCGGCGGTCTGGTCGCGGCGTGCGGCGCTCTGCTGATGGCCCTGTCACCGGTGATCTGGCTGGTCTTCGTGGGCCTGGTCGTGACCGGGCTCGGCCTGTCGAACATCTTCCCCAGCGCGCTGGCTCTGGCCGGTTCGACCGGCGGCCCGAACGGCATCGCGATCGCCTCGACGCTGGGCTACGGCGGCATCCTGCTGGCTCCGCCGACGATCGGATTCCTGGCCGACAGCTACGGACTGCCCCGCGCGCTCACCATCATCGCCGCGATGCTGATCGTCGCTGCCGCGCTGAGTTTCGTGGTCCGGCGCGAATTGCACGGCACCTCCACGGCGCCGTCGCCCGATGCCGTCCAGTACCCGGAGGAGGTGCGGTGATACGGCGGCAGTCCCACCTCGATCTGCTCGAAGCGGAGAGCATCTTCGTCATGCGTGAGGTCATGGCCGAGTTCGAGCGCCCTGTGCTGCTCTTCTCCGGCGGTAAAGATTCGATCGTGATGCTGCGCCTCGCGGAGAAGGCGTTCGCGCCGGCGCGTATCCCGTTCCCGGTCATGCACGTCGACACCGGGCACAACTTCCCGGAGGTCCTGGAGTACCGGGACCGCCGCGTCGCCTCGCTCGGCCTGAACCTGGTGGTGGCCAGTGTGCAGGAGGCGATCGACACCGGCCTGGTCCGGGAGTTGCCGGACGGTACCCGTAACCGGATCCAGACGCCGGTGCTGCTCGCCGCGGTGGAGAAGTACCGGTTCGACGCTCTCTTCGGCGGTGCCCGCCGTGACGAGGAGAAGGCTCGCGCCAAGGAGCGGATGTTCAGCTTCCGTGACGAGTTCGGCCAGTGGGATCCGAAGAACCAGCGGCCCGAGTTGTGGGCGCTCTACAACGGCCGGCATCACCCGGGCGAGTCGATCCGGGTCTTCCCGCTGTCCAACTGGACCGAGCTGGACGTCTGGCACTACATCGCCAAGGAGAACATCCCGCTCCCGGGCATCTACTACGCCCACGACCGGGAGGTCGTCGAGCGTAACGGGATGTTCTACGCGGTCAACGAGTTCATCCGGCTGCGTGACGG
>NZ_JAGFNS010000025.1 GCF_017592555.1 Actinoplanes flavus
CTTCAACCGGCTCAAGCAATGCCGCTCGGTGGCCACCCGCTACGACAAGACGAGCACATCGTTCCAGGCCACCGTCACCATCGCCGCGCTGCTGCAGTGGCTATGACCCTTTGGCGACACGGCCTAGCGCCTTCTGCCAGCTCTTGTCCGCCGCTTTGTTCGGCATTCGATGAGCAAGACCTAGTTGTCAGCCGACCTGGTCGCGGTCACCGGCCGGACCGGGCGCAGCAGCGTCTCCGGGCTCATCGAGCCGAGCAGCTTCTCCAGCGCGTACTCGACGTCGGACTTCCAGGACAGGGCCGTCCGCAGCTCCAGCCGCAACCGCGGGAACCGGGGGTGCGGGCGGACCGTCTTGAAACCCACCGACAGGAAGAAGTCGACCGGGGCCACACACGTCGCGTCGGCCTCGTCCGGTTTGGCGTCACCGAAGGCCTCCACCGCCTTCACCCCGCGCTTGGTGAGGTCACGGGCCACACCCTGCACCAGCATCCGGCCCAGCCCGCCACCGGCGAAGGCGGGCACCACCTTGGCCGTGGTGAGCAGAGCGGCGTCGGCGCTCACCGGAGACGTCGGGAAGGCCATCGAGCGGGGCACGTAGGCGGGTGGCGCGTACATGACGAACCCGGCCGGCATGCCGTCCACATAGGCGAGCTTGCCGCAGGAACCCCACTCCAGGAGCGTCTGGGAGACCCACGCCTCCTTCTCCAGGCCGGGGTCGCCGGTGGCACACGCCCGTTCCGCGGAGACCGGATCCAGCTCCCAGTAGACGCACTGACGGCACGGCCGGGGCAGGTCCTCGAGTGTGTCGAGGGTGAGATTGACCAGGCGTCGCGACATGGCGGCCCCCTTGCAGCTCGCTCACGGGACAGGACCGGACGCCGCCGCGCCCCCGCCGAATCCTACGTCGGAACCACCATGAACGGGAGCAGGTCGGGCAAGAGCCAGCCCCGACTAGGATCGCTGTCAGTCCCGTTTATGAAGAGGTGATTCGCATGACCGGTACCACCCAGGACGATTACACCGATCGGTACGCGCGACGCGTCCGCGGAATGACGACGTCCGAGATCCGTGCCCTGTTCGCCGTGGCGAGCCGCCCCGAAGTGGTGTCGCTGGCCGGCGGTTCACCCTACATCGCGGCGCTGCCGCTCGACGCGGTCGGGGAGATGCTCGGCGACCTGGCCTCCCAGCAGGGCGCCACCAGCCTGCAGTACGGCATCGGCCAGGGCACCATCGACCTACGTGAGCGCATCTGCGAGGTGATGACCCTCTCCGGCATCCACAATGCCTCGCCGGACGACGTGGTGGTCACCGTCGGCGGCCAGCAGGCCCTCGACCTCCTGGCCCGGCTGTTCCTGGACCCGGGCGACGTGGTGCTCGCCGAGGGGCCGACCTATGTCGGCGCACTCGGCGTCTTCCAGGCCGCCCAGGCACAGGTCCGGCACGTGGCGATGGACGCCGAGGGCCTCATCCCGGAAGCACTCGAGGAGGCCATCGAGGCCACCGCACGGGCCGGCCGCAAAGCCAAGTTCCTCTACACGATCCCGACCTTCCAGAACCCGGCCGGAGTCACCCTGTCGGAGGAACGCCGGGAGCGCGTCCTCGACATCTGCGAGCGCGCCGGTCTGCTGGTGGTGGAGGACGACCCGTACGGAATGCTCGGTTTCGAGGGTGAGGCGCCGCTGCCGCTGCGGGCCCGCCGCCGTGAGGGCGTCTTCTACTGCTCCACCTTCTCCAAGACGTTCGCGCCCGGCCTGCGCGTCGGCTGGATCCTGGCGCCGCACGCCGTCCGGGAGAAGCTGGTCATGATGAGCGAGGCCAACGTGCTGTGCCCGAGCGCGTTCGCCCAGGGCGCCGTCACCCGGTACCTGTCCACCATGCCGTGGCAGGAGCAGATCAAGGTATACCGGGAGATCTACCGCGAACGCCGGGACGCACTGCTCAGCGCCCTCGAAGACCTGATGCCGGCCGGCACCACGTGGACCCGCCCGACCGGCGGCCTGTTCGTCTGGGCGACCCTGCCGGACGGCCTCGACGCCAAGGCGATGATGCCGCGCGCCATCGCCGCCCGGGTCGCCTACGTGCCCGGCACCGGCTTCTACGCCGACGGCACCGGCCGCAACAACATGCGCCTCAACTTCAGCTTCTCCGCGCCCGACCGGCTCCGCGAAGGCATCCGCCGCCTCTCCGGCGTCATGGAACAGGAGCTGGCCATGCGCGCCGTCTTCGGCGGCGGCAGCCTGCAACAGAGCCACCAGCGCCGTCGTGGCCCGGCCGCCGCCGACGCTCCCGGCCCCGACTTGGCATGATCTCAACCATGGATGTACGAGTTCTCGTCCTCGCCGGTGGTCTGTCCTACGAACGGGACGTGTCGTTGCGGTCCGGCCGCCGGGTGCTGGACGCGCTCCGTGCCTCCGGCCTGACCGCCGACATGCACGACGCCGACGTGTCACTGCTTCCCACGTTGCAGGCCGACCCGCCGGACGCCGTCGTCATCGCGCTGCACGGCGCCACCGGTGAGGACGGGTCACTGCGTGGGGTGCTCGACCTGTGCGGGGTGCCGTACGTCGGCGCCGACGCCCGGACCGCCCGTCTCGCATGGGACAAGCCGTCCGCCAAGTCGATGCTGCGCGAAGCCGGGATCCCGACGCCGGACTGGGTGGCGCTGCCGCACGACCGGTTCTCCGAGCTGGGCGCGGTGGCGGTGCTCGACCGGATCGTGTCCCGGCTGGGGCTGCCGCTCATGGTCAAACCCGCGCAGGGTGGATCCGGGCTGGGCGCCGCGGTGGTCCGGGACGCCGCGGACCTGCCGGCGGCGATGGTGGGCTGCTTCGCGTACGACTCGACCGCGCTGGTCGAGCAGTACGTGACCGGCACCCACGTCGCCGTCTCGATCATCGACCTGGGGACGGGGCCGGAGGCGCTGCCGATCGTCGAGATCGTGCCGCGCGACGGGGTGTACGACTACGCGGCCCGCTACACGGCCGGCCTCACCACCTGGCACGTGCCGGCACGACTGGCGCCGGAGGTGGCGGCGAAGGTTTCGGAGACGGCGCTGTCGGCGTACAAGGCTCTCGGTCTGCGCGACCTGTCCCGGATCGACGTGATCGTCGGGGAGGACGGGGAGCCGCGGGTCCTCGGCTGCAACGTGTCGCCGGGGATGACCGAGACCTCGCTGTTGCCGCTGGCCGTTCAGGCCGCCGGCGTCGACCTCGGTGCGGTGCTCAGCGCGCTGGTCGAGCGGGCGGTGGCTCGCAGAATCTAGGTGTCGGCGGGTCTGTGCGGGCCCGCCGACCCCTTTCCCTCAGTAGCCGTTGTCGGCGTTTCTCTCAGTAGCCGTTGTTGGCGTTTTTCTCAGTAGCCGTTGTTGGCGTTATGAATGTCGGAGCTGCCTGCCGGGCTGCCGTCGCCTGCCACGTCGCCGAGGGTGACCGGACGCCGGTCGGCCTCCTCGGCCGCGTCGGCATCGGTCGGGACCGGCACGTTGAGCGTGGCCGGCGACTCCCACTCGATGTGTGCCGGCTCCGCGTTGGCCTTACCGCCGAAGTCGGCGAGCCAGGCTGCGACCAGGGCGAGATTCTCCCGCCACTGCGACTCGGGAACGACCGGCAGTATGTCGTCCCAGAGCGAGAGGAACGTCCCGCGGAGCTGAAGCCGGCCGTAGGGGCGGGCCAGGAACCACATGTGCAGGTGCGCTGAGCCGTCACCCCACCGATTCACGTGAACCCGCGCGACGCCGTCCAGCGACCGGATCGCCCGCTCCAGGCGCACGGTCATCACGCCCAGCTCCGCTGCCAGCAGATTCGGCAGGTCGCCGAGATCCAGGTGGGATCGGCACTCCAGGATGAGGACCATCGGCAGGCCGGTCGGACGGTCCATCGCGCGAACACGCCACCGCTCACTGACCCAGATGTAGGCGTCATCCGGCGTGCTGCACGCCACACAATCCGAGGCGTCTTCGCCGCTGCGGGGCGGCTCGACCTCCACCGGTGGTGCGAGCTTCTTCACTCGCATATCGCCTTCAAAGGGAAACGACGGCCAACGTGTGAAGTCAGGAAGCGGGGTGGTGTTCTCAGACACGTCGTGACCTTAGCCCAGCGCAGGAGGGGCTGTCCTGGGGCAATTTCGCACGACGGAGGGATGTCCTCATGGTCGCCGGCACCAGGCACGTGACGTAGACAACGGTGAAGCTCCGGCTCTCCACACAACCATCCCCAAGTTATCCACAGGAGTTATCCACAGGCACACCGGTTTCACGTGAAACACGACGTCGGAGGCTTGCGCGGCCTGTGGATAGAGCGGTGGACGACGGGAACGACATCGGCGTCGTTTCACGTGAAACAGCGGTGGGCGTGCCGTCAACAGGTGCAACACACAGCCTGTGGATAGTGGTGTCCACGCATGTCCGTCACCCGTAGGAGGGCCGTCAAGAATTCTCGCTCGGGTGGAGTTCGCAGGGCCGTGAGCTGCCTCTGAAGGCTCGCGCCTTCGTTGATGGCCGTCGAATTGATGTGCTTCCGGCTTGGGGGCTCGGGGAGGAGTCGCTTTTCGGGAGCCGGCCCGAGTTTCACCGTGGCGGCGATGTCGACCCGTGGTGTCCAATAAGGACGGCCACTGTTACGGCACGGCTACTACTAGTGAGGAACCGCTCTGTCAGCGCATCCGTTTGTCTAAGGCGGAGGCGGCCTCGGGCCTGGCTTCAAGGCACGTTGGTGCTCCGCAGCGGGTGTATCTGAATCTTCTAGGACAGAGTCCTGGCTGTACTCGGCTGGCCGACCCGTGCGTGATCCTCTCCCTTTAAAGGCGGGCCAGGGCGAACCATCGTCATGGCGAGCTTCACGCCAGGCAAGAGCAACTTCGAGTGCGTCTCGGAGGGGTCTGCTGCACGCATAGGTGACATCTGAGATGGCTTGCCGTGACGGTGAGCTTGAAGGATGTTGCTGTGCCAAAGCCCTACCCTCGTGAGTTCCGCGACGCTGTCGTGCGGGTGGCCCGCGATCGTGAGCCTGGAGTGACGGTCGAGCACATCGCGAAGGACTTCGGGGTCCACCCGATGACGTTGTTCAAGTGGCTGCGCCAGGCCGGCATTGACGAGGCGCCCAGGCCGGCGGGAGCCGCAGCGACTCGGCCGAGTTGCGTGAGGCCCGCAAGCGAATCAAGCTGCTCGAGCAGCAGAACGAGGTCCTACGCCGGGCCGCGGCGTATCTGTCGCAGGCGAACCTGCCGGGAAAGGCTCTACCCGCTCGTGAGCAAGCTGGCCGCCGACGGGGTTCCTGTCGCGGTGACGTGCCGGGTTGCTGAACATCGCTCGACAGCCCTACTACCGGTGGCTCGCCCAGCCGGTTACCGACGCCGACCTGGCCGAGGCCTATCGGGCGGACGCGTTGTTCGACGCCCACCGCGACGACCCGGACTTCGGCTACCGGTTCCTGGCCGACGAAGCCCGCGCTGCCGGGCAACCGATGGTCGAACGCACTGCCTGGAAGATCTGCTCCGGCATGGGCTGGTGGAGCGCGTTCAGCCGCAAACGCGCCGGGGCAAGAGCAGCAGGCCGGGCCTGCCGGTCCACCACGACCTCGTCTGCCGCGACTTCACCACCGATGGGCCGAACCGGTTGTGGCTGGCCGACATCACCGAATACCGCACCAGTGAGGGCAAGCTCTACCTCTGCGCGATCAAGGACGTGTGGTCCAAACGGATCGGCGGCTACTCCATCGACTCGCGGATGAAATCGAGGCTGGCGGTTACCGCCCTGCGCAACGCGGTAGCGCGACGCGGTGAGGTGGCCGGTTGCGTGCTGCACACCGACCGCGGGTCGCAGTTTCGTAGCCGAAGGCTTGTCCATGAACCTGCACCGTCACGACATGATCGGGTCGATGGGCCGCGTCGGCACCGCCGGCGACAACGCCGCCATGGAATCGTTCTTCGGTCTCCCGCCGCCAACGCCAACCGGCCGCGCCAAGGACGAGCCCCTCCGGCAACCCCAGCCAGCCCGGACCAAGGCCGTACTCGCCCGGCACCTCAGCCAGCCCTGGGCCAAGGCCGAGCTCCCCAACGGCAATGCCAACCGGCCGTATCGAGGCCATCCGGCAACTCAGCTAGCCATACCAAGGCCGTACTCCCACCGGCAACCCCAGCCAGCCCTGGGCCAAGGCCGAGCTCCCCAACGGCAACGCCAACCGGCCCGGGCCGAGGCCCTCCGGCAATCCCAACGAGCCGGCACTGACGAGCTCCCGCCGACAGCCCCAGTCGGTCCGCACTGAGCCCGAACTCCCTCCGGCAACGTGGCGGGGCCAGCGGCTGGACCAGGCGGCGCAGCATAGGCGATCCGGTAACCCGCCCACCGGTTGCGGCAATCGGCGCCGGCATGACAAAACCGAAACCCGCCGACAGCCGGCCGTCGAATCCCCCATCCGAGCGGTGCACGCTACAGAATGCCGAACTCGCGGAATTCTCCGACAAGCCATACCGCAGGCCCAGCCCACTCACGGCGACACTCAGCAGTCCCGTCCCCGTCGCCCGCCCTCTACTTCGCCCCGCTGCCCACTCGTGGCTTTCCATTCCCACTTCCAGCCGTTAGCGCCTCGCCCGCCCGCTTCCTGCTCCGGCCGCACGTTGCTCTTCCCCTCCCGCCATTCCTGCCCCGCTGTGCCCGCCTCCGCCTTCGGCACCGGGGGCCACCCTTCCAGCCATCCGCCTCCGCTATCCGCTCACCATGCACCTTCCGCCATGCACCCCCGCTGTGTGCGCCTCGCCTTCTGCGCCCCCGCTATCCGCCCCGCTGTGCGTGCCTCGCTATCCCCCGCCATGCGCGCCTCGCCTCCTGCGCCCCCGCTATCCGCCCCGCTGTGCGTGCCTCGCTATCCCCCGCTGTGCGTGCCTCGCTTTCCACCGCGCCGTGCGCACCTCGCCATCCATTCCGGCTATCGTCTCCGCCATGCGCGCCTCGCCATCCGCGCCCCGCTATACACCTCCCGCCGCCCCGCCTCAGCCGGCCCACTTTCAGCCGTCCGCGCGCCCTGCTATCCACGCACCGATATCCAGGCGACGCGGGCGGCGCAGCGTTGGCGAGGCGAGCAGCGCAGACGGCGGGGCAGCGCAAGCAAGGCGGGCAGCACAACGACGCGGAGGCGACGCAAGGACGGTTCCGCACCCGAAGTGCCACTGGCATGAAGACCAAAGGCCGCCCGCCCGTGTTTCACGTGAAACGGCGCACCATGCCGGACACGCACCGAGTACCGCCTCAAGTTCAAAGGCGATCGCGCTTCAAGAGTGGCGGCCAAAGACCCATGCGCTTCCTAGGCACAGCGCGGCCCGCCACGATCCATACCTGGCGCCGCACCCGTTCCCCGTCGACCACCCGCTTGGGCAGGCCTCAGTTCGGCATCTCGAACCGGCCCACAATTGCAAAGATCCACCGGGCACCGGGCACCGGGCACCGGGCACCGGGCACCGGGCACCGGGCACCGGGCACCGGGCACCGGGCACCGGGCACCGGGCACCGGGCACCGGGCACCGGGCACCGGGCACCGGGCACCGGGCACAACTTCTATCAAGCCCCGTGGTTTCACGTGAAACGGTCACGACTTCATTGCTCTCACCGGGCCCAGGCCCTGGCGGTCTTGCGACGCACCTCCAGTCCAGCCAACCGGTATCCGGGCTCGCAGCACGCACAGCGCCTAGACGACTTCTCCGGTCTCGTCACGCCAGGCCCTCCGGGCCTGAAGGGTCAACTGGCAAGCGAGGGATCCGCAGGAGTCATGGACAAGACCTTCATCCCACTGCTCGACTGCTGACGTCACCGGTTCACTAGCAGCATGAGAAGGCCGTCAAGTTCGCATGGGCCGCCCTAGGCATCCCGCCGTTGAACAGGTCCAGATGGCCCAGGCAAATTTTCGCGGCTACTGCCCTGTTGCCCGGCACGAGTTCGGCGGTCGACGTCAGCATTGGTTCGCCACCGAACTGGAGGTCGGACGCACCGGACAAACATCCGAGGTAGTTGACAGAAGGGCCAGGCGGCGATGTTTCACGTGAAACGGCGCCTTAGGCCGGCACACGGATCAGACGGTTTCGCCTCGGCGCAACTCATCGCCTCTCCCAGAGGGCCGAAACCCCACCAGGGAGGAGCGTTGACCATCGAAGTGCGGCCTTCGCAGATCCGAGCCTTCACCGAGACGGTCCTCTGGCATCAAGCGAACTCGGGCCAAGGGAAGCGCATTCGTCGTCGACGAGCGGGATACCGAGGTGCGTTCACTGGACGGCTGCCCTCGCCTCGTGCAGTTGCACCGAATGGGAAGTGATCGTCGGCGGCGTGCTGCGCCTGAATCTCGACTTGGTCGCAGTCGGCCCTTCGATGCAGAGGCCGCTGGGTGCAACAGGCGCGGCGGTCGTAGAGCATCCGGTGCTGGCACCGATCCAGGAGCGGGAAGATGCAGTAGCCATGTTTGTAGCCCTGCCACGGTTCTTCCGTTATTGCTGAAGGCTTCCGCACCGAGGAGGTCGAGGTGAATACCAAGCCGACGATCTACGCGAGATCCTCGCCCAGGCGAAGGTCAACGCCGCGGCGATCCCCCGCCGAACGCCTGAGACAACAGCCATCAGGGTCGAGGTCCGCCGTCCTCCTGGCGCCGGAGCCGGAGCTCGAGGCCGACGGAGCATTCAACGGCGGGCACGTTTTCAGCAAAGCGGTCGGCGTTCCTGGCAATCTTGGGTGGCATGGTCGAGGCGACTTTCGCGTAGTACTTGATCAGTTGCGGGACCCAGCCCGAACCAGGCTTGCAACCCGAGCTCGATCCTCGGTTCCTTATGGAGCTGGCTAGCGAGGTAGATGGGGCCTGGTGAATGGTGCCCGCACCGCGCACCTTGACGTCAGGACGTCGGCTTTGCGCAGAAACCAGGATGATCGGTTGCTGATGTAGGCGGTGAACGGATTCCTGGCTCGAACGCGGACCCAAACGGCGACTCGAACACTGAACTCAAGGGAACTGCTCAAGGGAACTGCTCAAGGGAACTACTCAAGGGAACTGCTCAAGGGAACTGCTCAAGGGGGCTGCTCAAGCGGCCGGCTCAACCTCAGAATCAAGTGACCAACCTAAGCGGAGGGATCAAGCGGCCTGCCCGAGCAGGGATCAAGCGGCGTACCGAAGTGGGCGCACCCAAGCGGCGAAATCCAGTGCTGGGACCAAGCTGGGTGAGCTCCCACTCTCAGCGTGGAGACATCGCCCTAAAGACGTGATGACGATGACGCAGACACAAGGAACGTTGATCGAGACCTCAGAAGGGGTGCGGTGCCGCTGGTCCAAGGAGACCGGCAAGCCGATCACGCGGGTGGCCGGGACCTGGGGATCAAAGGACGGGAGCCTGGCGAACTCGGTGAGCCTGGACCGGAATCGTTGGGAAAGCAGAACCGGCGACGCGGGCTGGGTGAGGACGAGCGGGCCAAGCGGATCTGACTGCGCAGGAGAACGCCGAGCTGCGGATGCGGTATGACGTGCCCAAGCGCAGTTTGGCCCTCTCGGTCGAGGACGACCTTTGGCCCGACGCACCCTTTGGGCCGAGGCGCCTCGGGCAAGGCGGCCCCTGGGGCGAAGCATCCTCTGGGCTGCGGCACCTGGGGCGAGGCGGCCTCTGGGCCGAAGCACCCTCTGGGCCGAAGCACCCTCTGGGCCAAAGCGGCCTCTGGGCCAAAGCGGCCTCTGGGCCGAAGCACCCTCTGGGCCGAAGCACCCTCTGGGCCGAAGCGGCCTCTGGAGCGAGGACACGATGGGCCGGTAGCCCATGGTCGGGTTCATTGCCGCCCAGAGCGCTCAGTTCGGTATCCGGTGCGCGGTGGGTGCCGGGCACGAGGTGTCGCCGGCCGGGCCGTACTAATGGCTGAAGGGTGACGGCTCGCTAAAACGGCTTGCCCAGCGGATGCAGCCAACGCGCGGCCGGGCGAACTCATCGCTACACCATCCGGACAATAGCCGGAGCCTCGGTGACGCTTGGCTTAGGTCAACAAGTGGCGCTGGTCAGGCCTGTGATCGGCAGCTTGCCGATAATCAGCCCAGAACGCCTGCCCGAATTTGGGCAGAGCTCCTCCGCCCGAATGCCGTCGGCAATCACGCCCGGAGCGGGCAAGCACAGAACGCATAGGTGCTGGGGCCCGGCGAGCGCGGCATTGCGGATCGCGAAGCCGCGGCAGCGGTCGGTCGGATTCCCGGCCGTCCCAGAAGGCCTCCAAGCCACGGTGATTCATCCGGCCTCACTAGCTCGCGCGCAGCGACTCGACCGTACTGTTCGTTGAAGCCGGCCAAAGCCACCCAGCGAGCGATCACGGCTTGATCAGCCGGCCCTACTCGGGAGGAGAGCCCACGGCTGCTGACGTCGAACCGTTGAGGGGCTTTCGACCGCGGCGCCGTCCGCAGTCAACCGCTACGGCCAACCAATGGGACATATGCGAACTTGAACGTGAATCGCTTTAACTTTCCAAAAGCCGCGATAAACACAAGTGCGCTCTTTAACCCCGTCATGATCTGGCCGTCCCCGACTACGGCGCCCCCAAGAAATCTCAGGAGAATCCGTCTGACAGAACCGGATCAGGCCCCATACAGAGAGGGCGCGTGATCACTCACGCGCCCTCTCTGGCTGACTCACCGAGGAAGTCTCACTCTTCGGGCTGTGCACCGTCCCGAGGAGCGCCCTCCTCCTCCACACCGATCATGCCGACGATCCGCTCGAGGTCGTCCACGGTCGCGAACTCGATCGTGATGCGGCCCTTGTTTCGCCCGATGTCCACCTTCACCCGGGTGTCGAACCGATCCGAGAGCCGCTCGGCCAGATCGTTCAACGCCGGCGCGTGCACCTTGGCCCGGCGGGTGGGCGCCGCCTTCTTCGCCGGCGCCTCGGCAGCCATCAGCTGAACGACCTCTTCGGTCGCCCGTACCGAAAGCCCTTCCGCAACGATCCTCGTGGCCAACTTCTCCTGGGCGTCGCTGTCGTCCAGACCGAGCAGTGCTCGCGCATGCCCGGCCGAGAGAATCCCCGCCGCCACCCGGCGCTGAACCGGCGCCGGCAGGTTCATCAACCGGATCGTGTTGGAGATCTGTGGGCGACTACGGCCGATCCGGCGCGCCAGTTCCTCGTGCGTCGCTCCGAACTCCTCCAGCAGCTGCTGGTATGCGGCCGCCTCTTCCAGCGGGTTGAGGTTAGCCCGGTGGATGTTCTCGAGCAGAGCATCGCGCAACATCGCGTCGTCCGGCGTATCCCGGACGATCGCGGGGATCGTCTCCCGGCCAACCGCCTGCGCGGCACGCCACCGCCGCTCACCCATGACGAGCTCATACCGACCGTCGCCGAGTTCACGAACCACGATCGGCTGGAGGAAGCCCACCTCCTGAATGGAGGTCTTCAGCTCCTCCAGCGCCTCTTCATCGAAGACGTGACGCGGCTGCTTGGCGTTCGGCTCGATCGCTGACACGGGGAGTTCGGCGAAACGCGCGCCGGGCACGGGCGCGAGGTCACCGTCGACCGGAGCGGCCGGGCTGGGGACAGGCGACGGGGTGGCCGGCGTGGGCTGAACAGTCGGAGCAACGGCCGACTCGACGCCGACTGGCTCCGGAAGCGCCTCTACGGGAGCTGCCGCCTCCGCGGCAGGCGCTGTGGGAATCAGCGCGCCCAGGCCGCGGCCCAAACCACCCCGCGGACGGTTCTTCATACCGTGCCTCCCGTGTTGACCCCGCGCACCGCGATCTCCAAGGCCGCCTCGAAGTAGCTGGTAGCCCCTCGTGATCCCGGATCGTAGGTCATCACCGACTGGCCGTAACTGGGAGCCTCCGAAACACGCACGTTCCGGGGGATCACGGCGTTCAGCACTTTGGCACCAAAATGATTGCGTACATCCTGTTCCACCGCATCTGCCAGACGGGTACGCCGGTCGTACATCGTCAGCAAGATCGTAGAGACATCGAGGGTGGGATTCAGGTGCTGACGCACCAGGTTGATGTTGTTGATCAGCTGATTGAGACCTTCCAGCGCGTAGTACTCGCACTGGATGGGAATCAGCACCTCCTGCGCGGCACAGAGGGCGTTCACGGTCAACAGCCCCAGAGACGGCGGGCAGTCGATGAAGACGTAATCGAACTTCTCGGGATGCCCCGCGATGGCGCGAGCGAGCCGGGACTCACGGGCCACCACGGAAACCAGCTCGATCTCGGCGCCGGCCAGGTCGATGGTGGCCGGCACGCAGAAGAGGTTCGGAATACCTTCGACCGGTTGCGCGACCTCGGCCAGCGGCACGTTGTCGATCAGACAGTCGTAGACATCGGGTACGCCCGCATGGTGCGGGACGTTCAAACCGGTCGAGGCATTGCCCTGGGGGTCAAGGTCCACTACCAGCACACGGTTCCCGTGGAGCGCCAGCGCCACGGCGAGGTTGACCGTCGTGGTCGTCTTCCCGACGCCGCCCTTCTGGTTGGCGACGCAAATCACCCGCGGGTGGTCTGGGCGCGGCATGATGATCTCGCCGCTCGGGTTGAGGATCTGCACAGCTCGCAACGCTTCCATGGCTAGGGGCGGATCGTCCTCATCCGCTACCGGCGTTTCACGTGAAACATGCTCGGTGGACTGAACAGGCGCCCCTGAAGAAGGAGCAGCCGCGTTCTGATGCCCCGACGGCACGGACGCACGCCCCCGGGGATCATCCGAGTGGTGACCTGGCATCGGAGCTCCGTATTCGTACGCCGACGGGGGCCCATAGGCGCTCGCCCGACGATGCGGACCGTCCTGTTCACCCGCGTGCAGACCGCCCACGTTCATTCCCGACGGCCTGTCGAGAGGCGACTCGGTTTCACGTGAAACACCGTACTCATGCACCGCTTCATCCCTGATGACTAGGAAGGGGTTGACCGGCAGAACGTGTGCCCGGCGGGGGAGATCCGGTCCACACTATCGACATCCGGCCAGCCTACGGGTGTCGGGCATGTGTCGCCATGGTCCAAAGTTCTGATGAGCCGAGCACAACGCTGCTCCATCGTCCGTCAGCTGCGAGCCGAACACCATGACGCCCGGCACAGACGTCCAGGCTTCACCCATTCATGCCCTCGATCAGCCCAAAACCCGAAGATCAACCCCTGACGGTGTACGCCCAAAGGCGCGCCACCATGACTGACCTCTGCCACCGGCCCTCACCGAAGTCGGCGGCCACAGAACGGCACCACACGAGGCGGCGACCACATCAGGGTGGCCACCACACCGAGCGGCAGCCACGCCGAGCCGTGGCCACGCCGAGCGGCAACCACACCGAGCGGTAACCGCGCCGAGCGGCAACCACACCGAGCGACAACCGCGCCTAGGAACGACGGCTCGCCCTTCCCGCGGCCCGACCGGACAAGTCGATCACGCCGGCTTACCAGGCCGCCGAAGACCGGACCGTGACACTCCTGCGTGACCACTCGACCCCGATCAGCCAATGACATGCCGGCGTGGCCGCTGAACCCGTGTTTTGGTGATCTGATCAGCTCTCGGTTCACCTCCCGCTCGTGTCACTCACTGACGCAGCCGTCGCAGCGGACCTCATTCCGGCCGGACTTGAGGTCTTGCAACAGATCAGCGAAGAGGTCGGCTTACCGCCGCCCTATCACTCACCGACCCGTTGCGGACCAAAGCACGGAAGGTTCGCCTCGGACGACATGATCGACGTCAACGATCCCGAGATGCCGGCGCAGGTCAAGCCAGTAAGCCGCACATAGCAACCGAGTACGGCATCCTCGACAGCCAGCAAGAGTTCCTGCGCAGCGTCAACTACAGCGACCCTGACGATGTCGAACCTGGGTGGGGATCGCGGCTTGGGGAAAGCGGCCTGAGGGGGAGCCCTTGAGGCCTTCACGGTGACCCTCGCGGCTCGGCCGAATCTCTTGAGGCCGCCGCGGTGACCATCCCGGCTCGGCCGAATCTCTTGAGGGCGCCGCGGTGACCATCACGGCTTGAGCAAAGCCCCTTAAGGCCGCCGCGGCGAGCATTGCGGCTCATCTGAAGCCCTTCGAAACCGCCGACCGAGGGCGATTCCACACCGTCGAGCCGAGCAGGGACCAGTTCGGTGTGAGGGCGATGAAGGCCGCTCACGACCGCGAACGGCAGCCAGGCAGCATGCCGGGGGAACCGGCCGCCCGAAGAACAGCCGACGCGGGCAGCAGCACGGCACAACGGGCCGAACCCCCTCACGACCGCTGAGACGCGTCCACCACACGAGACGCACCGCGAGTGCATGGAAGATCCCAAAAACCCGCCAACGACCGAATGAGGCCCGCCCCCAAGCCGATGTAGTCACCTTGACGCACCACTGCTCCCGCAAGCCGGACGAACATGGAATCAAGGACCAGCGAACCACAGTCGACGCCTCAGACAGGCCGATGTCCACAGCACGTTCAGCAGCCCCCTGGCCCTGTGGAAAACCTGCCCCCGGTTGCACGTGAAACATGCACCAGACCACGCATCAAGGCGCCGTACGAGCGCGCGCCCCCCGTACCAAAAGATCGGCCCCGGCCCGAAGGAAATCGGACCGGGACCGAAAGTCGCGGGATGACTAACCCCGGCGTGCCCGCCGGCCACGCTGGGACGCAGTCCCTCGCGCCGATCGAGCCGACCCGGACTTCTGCCGGCCGGGCACCACATGCGCCTCCTTGACGATCTCCACCACCGTCGTCGGGGGCTCGATCA
Source organism: Actinoplanes flavus (assembly GCF_017592555.1). Lineage (GTDB taxonomy): Bacteria > Actinomycetota > Actinomycetes > Mycobacteriales > Micromonosporaceae > Actinoplanes > Actinoplanes flavus. The sequence continues at coordinate 14,692 of NZ_JAGFNS010000025.1, forward strand.
GCCCGGTGCCGCAGAGGTGGATGACCGGCTCTCCGCCGCCGAGAGCCGCGATCGTCGCCGCATGTTCGGCGATCTCCTCGGCGGCCGACGAACCCTTCATCGCGAGGAGACGGCCACCGACGGCGGCGAGCGGCAGGCACCATCCGGCGAGCTTGTCGAGCGCGGCCACCGCCCGGGCAGTGACCACATCAGCTCCGGGCAACGCGTCGACGACCTCCTCGGCCCGGCCGCGGAGAACGGTGACGTTGTCCAGGTCCAGGTCTTCGACGGCCTCGGTGAGGAACGCGGTCCGCCGGGCGAGCGGCTCGACCAGGGTGACCCGCAGGTCGGGCCGGGCGATCGCCAGCACGAGACCGGGCAGGCCGGCACCGGAGCCCACATCGACCACGGTGGCGCCGGGTGCGATGAGCTGCGCCATGACGCCGCAGTTGAGCAGATGCCGCTCCCACAGGCGGGGCGCCTCGCGCGGGCCGATCAGGCCCCGGACGACGCCTTCGGTGGCGAGTAGTTCGGTGTAGCGGGTGGCCGGCGTGAGCCGTTCCCCGAAGACCTCGGCGGCAGCGGCCGGTGGGCGAAGATCGGGCGCCGGGAAAGACGACGGCCCAGGCGTTTCGATGCCCGGGCCGGAGTCACCCGCGCCGTGGCGGGAGGTGGTCACGATCAGTCCGCCACCCGCACCACGATGCGGCGGTTGGGTTCGACACCTTCGGACTCGCTCTGCACACCGGGGATCGCGTTGACCACGTCGTGCACGCACTTGCGCTCGAACGCCGACATGGCCTCGAGACGAACCGGGTCGCCGTGCTCCTTGACCTTCTCGACGGCGTTGCGGGCGACCGCGGCGAGTTCCTTGCGCCGGGCGGCGCGGTAGCCACCGATGTCGAGCAGCAGGCGGCTCGGCGAGCCGGTGGCCCGGAAGATGGCGAGGCGGGTCAGTTCCTGGAGGGCTTCGAGGGTGGCGCCGCGCTGGCCGACCAGCGGCTGGAGACGGCCGCCGACCACCTCGACCATCGGCCGGCCCGCGGAGACGAGCTCGTCGATGTCGCCGTCGTAGTCGAGGATGTCCAGCAGACCCTCGACGTAGTCAGCGGCGATCTCGCTCTGGCGGAACAGGTCGCTGTCCGAGGCGACGCTCTCCGACTTCTTGGCCTCTTCGGTGCCGGCCGGCTCGGCAGCGGTGGCTTCGGCTGACGAGTCGGCGGAAGGGGGAGTGCTGGTGTCGGTCACGGTCTCATCTCCGTTGTCATTCGGGCCGGACCGAAGTCGGTCCGATGTTTCCCGCGCGCGGCGCGGGGAGGTCTCGAGGGGCGCGCTCAGGCCCTGCCGGGCGGGGCCTGAGCCGCGATCATCCCTTGGGTTTGTTCGCCGGCCTGGCGCCCTTCTTGGGATTCACCGGTTTGGCACCGGGCTTGGGGCCGAGGGCCTTGGTGTCGACCACCGGGCTCGCCGGCTCGGGGGCGTTCTTACGACCGAACAGACCACCGGTACGGGCGGGCTGCACCGGGTTCTTGCCACCGGACGCCTTGGTCCCGGGCGCCACCCGGCCCGCCGAGCCACCCTTGTTGCTCATCTGCGGCGGCGGGAACTTGCGCAGCACCCACTGCTGCTGGGCCAGCGTGAACAGGTTGTTGGTGACCCAGTAGATGACCACACCGATGGGGAAGAGCGCACCGGAGATGAGCAGCGAGAACGGGATGCCGTAGAGCATCAGCCGCTGGATCATCAGCTGCTGCGGGTCCTCGGCCCAGCCGGTCTTGAGGATCATCTGGCGCTGGGTGAGGAACGTGGTGGCCATCATGACCAGGACGAGGATGCCGGCGACCACCTTGACGGTGGTGCCGTCCGCGCCGAGGACGGACAGCTCTGCGGCGGAGGAGCCGAACTTGGCACTGATCGGGGCGTTGAACAGGTGCGCGTGGGCGGCGCTGTTGAACTGATCGAGCGGCCAGCCGTACAGCTGCTTGTTCGCGTCCGAGATGTTCGGGTCCAGGTGCTGGAGCACGTGGAAGAGGCCGAAGAAGACGGGGATCTGCAGGAACATCGGAAGGCAGCCCATGAGCGGGTTGGCCTTCTCCGTCCGGTACAGCTCCATCATTTCTTTCTGGAGCGTCTCCCGGTCACCCTTGTGCTTCTCCTGCAGCGCCTTGACCTTGGGCTGCAGCGCCTGCATCGCACGCTGGCTCTTGATCTGCTTGACGAAGACCGGGAAGAGGATGACCCGCAGCGTCACCACCAGGCAGAAGATCGCCAGGATCCAGGCCCAGTTGGTGCCGATGACGCGCTCTTCCGGTATGCCGATCGCATCCCAGAAGGAATGCCAGCGCAGAAGAATCCACGAGATGGCGTAGTAGATCGGGTCGAGACTCAATCTAATCTCCAGTCACATCGGCAGGACGGTGACGGATCGGGTCAGGCACCGGGTCGTACCCGCCAGGGTGGAAGGGATGGCATCGGAGGAGCCGCCAGATCGCCAGGCCCGTCCCCCGGATCGCGCCGTGACGCGCCAACGCCTCCAGGGCATAAGCGCTGCACGAGGGGTAGAACCGACAGCGGGCCGGCAGCACCGGACTCAAGTATCGACGGTACGCGACGACCGCTGCGGTCAGGACCCGGGCGGCCAGGGTCATCGCGGCCGCCGGGGTCTGCGGGCGGCCGCGAGCGCACCTTCCAGGTCGTTGGACAGCGTGGCGTACGTTGCCGAGGCGGCCGGCGGTAGTGCCCTGACGACCAGGGTCGCGCCGGTGGGCAGCTCGCTGAGCAGTGGCCGGACCAGGTGACGCAGGCGGCGGCGCACCCGGTTGCGGACGACCGCGTTGCCCACTGCTTTGGAGACGACGAAGCCGGCGCGCGCCGTGGAGGCACACGCCGGCTCATCGAGAAGCAGGTGAACGACCAGGGTGCCGCGACCGGCACGACGGCCACCGCGGATCGCTGCGGCGAAGTCTGCGCTACGCCGCAATCGTTGCGCCGCGGCCAGCACGACTACCTGGGCATTCCGGCCCGACTAGCGGTCGGCTCAGGCCGACAGCTGGCCGCGGCCCTTGGACCGGCGGGCAGACAGGATGGCGCGACCGGCACGGGTGCGCATGCGCAGCCGGAAGCCGTGGGTCTTGGCACGCCGGCGGTTGTTCGGCTGGTAGGTGCGCTTGCTCACGTCAAAACTCCGTCTTCGTACTACGACTCTGGGGGCATCATGCGCTGCAAGACGCCACTTTAGCAGAGCGCGGCGGAGCAACCGCCCAACCCTACGCAGGGCCCCCGGGGTGGTCAACCATATCCTGGGTCGGCACGCCGACATGGGCGGGCAGCGATCGCCTGGCAGGTCTTTCCGTGCACAAAGTGAATCTTTTCCCGCGCGCGTGCGGTGGATGGCCCGGACGGCGGTTGAAGTCCACCTGTCGCCGCTGTTAGCGTGCGCGGTTGCTGGTCTCATCCGGCCGTTCGCAGCCCGCGAAGCGGCGGCCAAAACCGGACAAGCAGGTGGATCGTTCGCCACGGTGAGCCTGTTTACCGCCCGCGCCAACTACAGGCTCCGGTAAATCTGCCGACCATCCGGCCGGGAGCGGCCACCGGCACTGACCCAGGTTGTGGATAACCTGTGGATAGCTGGTGGCGCCGTGCGTGTTCAGCACGTTAACTGTGCTGGGTTGGGGGACGCCGGCCGGTTGCCCGTCACGGGGCGCCGACAGGCACAGGCGAAAGGCCGGACAAGGCCCACCGGGGGTCGGTGGCGATGGGGGTGGCGCGGCGGTGGCCGAGCAGGTCGACCTGGGCAAGTTGTGGCGTGAGACGTTGGACGAGCTGTCCGACGAGATCGCGTCACGGCAGCAGCGCGCCTATCTACAGTTCACCCGGCTGCGGGCGATAGTCGAGGACACGGCTCTCCTATCGGTTCCGGACACGTACACCCGCGACATCATCGAGTCGCGGCTGCGCCCGGCGATCACCGAAGCCCTCAGCCGCCGGCTCAGCCGGCCCATTCAGGTGGCGGTCACGGTCCGGCCTCCGGAGGACGGCTCCGGCATGCCGGGCACCGTCTACGGCACCCCGGCCGAGCCGGCCGCCGGTCCGATGGTGGACCCGCAGCCACGGCACTATGCCGAGAACGGGCCCTTTCAGCCGGAGCTGCCGGGCTATCCGGGCTCGCAGCTGATGCCCGAACCGCCGCCCTACCAGGGGCCCGCCTTCGGTCCGGCCGAGCACGCGCCGGAGCCGTACCCGACCGGGTCGGCACAGCACTCCGCTCCACAGGCGCCGTTCTCCCGGGGGGTCCCGACCGCCCGCGACGGTCAGGAGGCGCTCTTCGCCGACCCGATGCCACCGGCGGCGCCGCCGGTGAACCGGTCCCCGGCCGCGCCGCCGGCCGAGAAGGAGCAGCCCAACGACGCGGTCGCGCACCGGATGGCGGCCGACGCCGCCCAGTTGCGGCACAACGACCGGCCGATGCCCGGTCCGGACCGCCGCGACGACGTACCGAGCCGGGCCGGTGACAACGGGCCGGGCCGTCCGCCGATCGATCTGCGGGGTCCGGGCACCACGCCGCGGCCCGGTGGGCAGGACGGCAACCGGCTCAACCCGAAGTACATGTTCGAGACGTTCGTCATCGGCTCGTCCAACCGGTTCGCGCACGCCGCGGCGGTCGCGGTCGCGGAGTCGCCGGCGAAGGCGTACAACCCGCTGTTCATCTACGGCAGCTCCGGGCTGGGCAAGACCCACCTCCTGCACGCGATCGGGCACTACGCCACCACCCTCGGGCACGCGCGCTCAGTGCGCTACGTGTCGACCGAGGAGTTCACCAACGATTTCATCAACAGCCTGCGGGACGACAAGACGCAGGCGTTCCAGCGCCGCTACCGCGACGTCGACATCCTGCTGATCGACGACATCCAGTTCCTGGAGAACCGCGAGCGGACGCAGGAGGAGTTCTTCCACACCTTCAACACGCTCCACAACGCCAACAAGCAGATCGTGATCAGCTCGGACCGCTCGCCGCGCCAGCTGGCCACCCTCGAAGACCGGATGCGCACCCGCTTCGAGTGGGGTCTGCTGGCCGACATCCAGCCGCCCGACCTCGAGACGCGTATCGCGATTCTGCAGAAGAAGGCCGCGCAGGAGCGGATGTACGCCCCCGATGACGTACTCGAGTTCATCGCGTCCCGGGTCTCCAACTCGATCCGCGAGCTCGAGGGCGCCCTCATCCGGGTGACCGCGTTCGCCAGCCTCACCCGCTCGCCGGTGCAGCTCTCGCTGGCCGAGGAGGTGCTGCGCGACTTCATGCCGGACGGCGCCGGCCCGGAGATCACCGCCGACCAGATCATGGTTTCGACCGCCGACTACTTCGGCGTCTCCCTGGAGGACCTGCGCGGGCACTCACGCAGCCGGGTGCTGGTCAACGCCCGCCAGGTGGCCATGTACCTCTGCCGGGAACTGACCGATCTCTCGCTGCCCCGCATCGGGCAGGCCTTCGGCGGCCGCGACCACACCACGGTGATGCACGCCGACCGCAAGATCCGCCAGCACATGGCCGAGCGCCGGTCGCTCTACAACCAGATCGCCGAGCTGACCAACCGGATCAAACAGAACACCTGAGGGGTACGGCGTACGCGCGCTCGACCGCACCACGTGGCGGGCGCCTCGCGATGCCCGGCAAGCTGCCGGGGCACGCCCTCACGCACCCGCCGGGCGGTGCTGCCCACTCACCCCGCGACCGGCCACGCCCTCGCACGGGACGGTGTGGAGAAGGGCGGGCTTCCGTCGTACCGCATGGATCTCCGCCTGAGCCGGACCGGCTCGCTCACCGGGACCATCCACGGGTTATCCCCAGCCGCATCGGGCCGCACCGGCCTCAAAAGGCAGTTACCCACAGGGTCGCACAGAATGTGCGACGGGATACGCACAGCCTCTGAGCTGCGGTTTTTCTACTTACCCACAGTTTTCCACGAGTTCTACACGGGGTTGTCCACAGGTTATACCCAGATCATTAGCAAAATCTGAAGACATTGAAGCTAGTGACTTCCTTTTCGTGAGTGCGCTGAAGGCCAAGTTGTCAACGTCGCGACGTGACAGTTTCGTGCCAACGTTATCCACAGTCGTCCACAGGCATCCACAGGCCGTCTCCCCAGACAGTGGATAACTCCTGACACCTCAACCCACAGAAGTGGATAACTCCTGTGGAAATCGATGTGGACAGTCACGAACAGTAGTTGTTGATCTCACAGGCTGTGGACGCCTGTGGATTACCTGTTGAAGGTTCTGGGGACAACGTGTCGGTAGCGTCCCTGCGTTATACACAGGGCGGGGGATAAGCCCGGTGGATAACCTGGGGATAGCCTGGGGACAGCGGTGGACAACTCTCGCTGCGTCGGCGACTGTGGACAACGACCCGGGTTTATACCCCGGTTACCCACATGTAAATCACCGGTGGATAACCCCGTCACCAGCGCAAACGCGAGTTATCCACAGAATGCACAGCCCCTATGAAGACGATGAAGTTATCTCTTCTAAGAAAACAAAAACCAATCATCAGCGTTGTGGAAGGTGTGGATGGGCTGGTTCCGGCTCGCCACGCCTCGGGCTCGACTGCATGGCACCGGGGTCGGGCACACAGCGATACCGCCGGAGCCATAGAGTTCAGTGGGGTCTTAGCCCCCTGTATGAGGACGCATCGCGGAGGAAGCATGAAGTTCCGGGTGGAGCGAGACGCACTCGCCGACGCCGTGGCCTGGACAGCCAAGAGCCTGCCCAGCCGGCCCTCGGTGCCGGTGCTCGCCGGCGTCCTGCTGCGGGTCACCGACGGCCGCCTGCAGGTGTCGGGGTTCGATTACGAGGTCTCCAGCCAGGTGACCGTCGAGGTGCAGGCCGACGCGGAGGGCGCCGCCCTGGTCTCCGGCCGCCTGCTCGCCGAGATCACCAAGGCGCTGCCGGGCAAGCCGGTGGACATCGCCGCCGTCGGCGCGCATCTCGAGCTGGTGTGCGGCAGCGCCCGGTTCACCCTGCCGACCATGCCGGTCGAGGACTACCCGACCCTGCCGGACATGCCGTCCAGCGCGGGCACCGTCGACGCGGCCGCCTTCGCCTCCGCCGTCTCGCAGGTCGCGATCGCCGCCGGCCGGGACGAGACCCTGCCGATGATGACCGGTGTGCGGCTGGAGCTGAACGGCTCGACCATGGCGCTGCTGGCCACCGACCGCTACCGCCTGGCCATGCGGGAGATCGAGTGGACCCCCGACGACCCGGAGATCAGCCACAACGCGCTGGTGCCGGCCAAGACGCTGAACGACACCGCGAAGGCCCTCGGCCCGACCGGTGGCGCCGTCACCCTGGCACTGACCCAGGGCAAGGCCGGTGAGGGCATGATCGGGTTCGCCGGTGGCACCCGGCGCACCACCAGCCGCCTGCTCGACGGGGCGAACTACCCGCCGGTGCGCTCGCTCTTCCCGGCCTCGCACAACGCCGAGGCCCGGGTCGGTGTGGCCGCCCTGGTCGAGGTGGTCCGCCGGGTGGCCCTGGTCGCCGAGCGGCAGACCCCGGTGCTGCTGAGTTTCAGCGAGGACGGGCTGGTGGTCGAGGCCGGTGGCACCGAGGAGGCCCGCGCCAGCGAGGCGATGGAGGCGGAGTTCACCGGTGAGGCGCTGACGATCGGGTTCAACCCGCAGTACCTGATCGACGGCCTGCAGAACCTGGGAGCACCGACCGCGGTGTTCGCCTTCGTCGACGCGTTCAAGCCCGCTGTGATCTCGCCCGCTGGCGAAAGTGGCGAAATCATCCCGGGTTACCGCTATCTGATCATGCCGATTCGAGTGACTCGCTGATACTGAGCTTGAACCAATCGCTCATCTAGGGAGATCACCATGCAACTCGGCCTGATCGGTCTCGGCCGCATGGGTGGCAACATGCGGGAACGACTGCGTGCAGCGGGGCACGAGGTCATCGGTTTCGACCACAACGCGGACAAGAGCGACGTAGCAAACCTGGCTGAGCTGGTCGAGAAGCTGGCGGCTCCACGCGTCGTATGGACCATGGTGCCAGCCGGCAAGATCACCGAGGACACCATCGACGCGCTCTCGGACCTGCTCTCCGAGGGCGACATCGTGATCGACGGCGGGAACTCGAAGTTCACCGACGACGCCCCGCGTGCCGCGCGCCTGAAGACGAAGGGCATCCACTACCTCGACGTCGGCGTCTCCGGCGGCGTCTGGGGCATCACCAACGGCTACGCGCTGATGGTCGGCGGCGAGGCCGCTCAGGTGGAGCACTGCAAGCCGATCTTCGAGGCGCTCAAGCCGGCCGGTGAGTTCGGTTTCGCGCACGCCGGCACGCACGGCGCCGGCCACTACGCCAAGATGATCCACAACGGCATCGAGTACGGCATGATGCAGGCGTACGGCGAGGGTTACGAGATCCTCCTGGCGTCCGAGCTCGTCGACGACGTGCCGGCCGTCATCAAGAGTTGGCGCGAGGGCAGCGTCGTCAAATCGTGGCTGCTGGACCTGCTGGACCGGGCGCTCGACGAGGATCCGACCCTGGCCAACCTCAAGGGCTACGTCGAGGACACCGGTGAGGGCCGCTGGACGGTCGACGAGGCGGTCCGTCTCGCCGTTCCGGCCCACGTCCTGGCCGCCTCGATCTTCACCCGTTTCGAGTCCCGCCAGGACGACTCGCCCGCCATGAAGGCCGTCGCCGCGCTGCGCCAGCAGTTCGGTGGCCACGCCGTCAAGCGCTGATCCATGCACGTACGCCGGGTCGAGCTCACCGACTTCCGTTCCTATGAGCGGGTGGCGGTCGATCTCGATCCCGGCGTGTCCGTGCTCGTCGGCCAGAACGGGATGGGCAAGACCAACCTTGTCGAGGCACTCGGCTACGTGGCCACTCTGGACAGTCATCGGGTGGCCACCGACGCGCCGCTGGTGCGGGCCGGCGCCTCCTCGGCGGTGATCCGCTGCGCGATCGTCCACGAGGCCCGCGAGTTGCTGGTCGAGCTGGAGATCGTGCCGGGCCGGGCGAACCGTGCCCGGCTCAACCGTTCACCGGTGCGGCGGCCGCGGGAGGTGCTCGGCGCCCTGCGGATGGTGCTGTTCGCCCCGGAGGACCTGGAACTCGTCCGTGGCGATCCGTCCGAGCGCCGCCGGTATCTCGACGATCTGCTGGTCGCCCGGCAACCCCGGTACGCCGGGGTGCGGGCCGACTACGACCGGGTGGTGAAGCAGCGCAACGCGTTGCTGCGGACCGCCTACCTGACCCGCAAGGTGGGCGGCACCCGTGGACAGGACCTGTCCACCCTCGCGGTCTGGGACCAGCATCTGGCGTACCACGGCGCCGAGCTGCTGGCCGGGCGTCTGGAGCTGGCGGCGGCGCTGGGGCCGCACCTGACGAAGGCGTACGACGCGGTCGCCGCCGGACGGTCGGCGGCGGTGATCGGGTACGCGTCCCGGCTGGGCGAGTCGTTGCCCACCGACCGGTCGGCGCTGGAGGCGATGATCCTGGAGTCGCTGGCCGAGCGCCGGACGGCCGAGATCGAGCGCGGGACGACGCTGGTCGGCCCGCATCGCGACGACCTCTCGCTGCACCTGGGCGAACTGCCCACCAAGGGGTACGCGAGCCACGGCGAATCCTGGTCGTTCGCACTGGCGTTGCGGCTCGCGGCGTACGACCTGCTGCGCTCGGACGGGATCGAGCCGGTGCTGGCCCTCGACGACGTCTTCGCCGAGCTGGACACCGATCGCCGGGAAAGGCTGGCGGCCCTGGTGTCGGACGCGGCACAGTTGCTGGTGACCTGCGCGGTGCCCGAGGATGTGCCGGCCGGCCTGCGGGGCGCGCGCTACGACGTCGGGACGGGAGCGGTGACCCGTGTTTCCTGACTCTGACCGGGAACGTTTATCCGGACGGAAGCCTGCCCGGGCCGAGGAGCCCCCTCAGCGCCTCGAGGACGCCCTCGGGGATCTCTGGGTGGGGGTGGATGAGGCCCGGGAGCTTCGAGGCGCTGTGCGGGGCGCTGAGCGCGCCGACCGTACCCCGGAGAAAGGCCCGGACGATCCACAGGCTGTGGAGAACGACGGCCTTGCCGGACCGGAACTGGCCCGGGCCGTGCTGGACGCCGCGCTCGCGCGGCGACGCGAGGCCGCGCGCACGCCGCGCAAACGGACCGGAACCGGACAGGGCAGCGGGCGACGGCTGCGCGGCTACTCCGGACCGGGCCCGGATCCGCGCGATCCGCAGCCGTTCGGGGTGATGCTGGAGCGCCTCATGCGGGCCCGCGGCTGGGAGAAGCCGAAGGCCGAGGCCACCGTCTTCGGCTCGTGGGAGAAGGTCGTCGGGCCGGACATCGCGGCGCACAGCCGTCCGGTGCGGCTCGAGGGCGGTGTGCTGACCGTCGAGGCCGAATCGACCGCCTGGGCCACCCAGTTGCGGCTACTGGCCGCCACGCTGCTGCGGAAGATCGCCGGCGAGGTCGGGAACAACGTGGTGACCCGGCTCAACATCCACGGGCCGGCGGCGCCGTCGTGGAGCCGCGGGCCGCGCCGGGTGCAGGGCCGCGGACCGCGGGACACCTACGGCTGAAACCGGAACGGCGTCCGGTGCGTCTGAACCCGCATGATCACGCATGTGCGCCGGATCCTGGTCCTGATGTTGCTGGTGCTCGCCCCGGTTCCGGTGGCCGCGCGGCCCGCGTGGGCGTGCTCCTGCGCGACCGGTTTCGACCCGCTGGAGCAGGCCGAGACCGCCTTCGTCGGGGTGGTCCAGGAGGTCGACGGCGACCTGTGGGATGCACGGGTCGACGTCCGGTTCACGGTCGAATCGGTGCTCAAGGGCGACCTGGGCGACACGGTGACGTTGGCTACCGAGAAGGACGAGGCGTCCTGTGGATACACGTTCGTCGAGGGCGGGCGGTACCGGGTGTACGCCAACGACGACCGGACGAACTCGTGTGACGGCAACGAGCTGCTGGCGACCGGTGTGGAGATCGAGAGCGCCGATCGGTCCCAGATCTTCTGGGCCGGTTCGGTGCTGGTCGTGCTGGTGGTGGCGAGTGGCGTGACCTGGTTGATCCGCCACCCGCGTGCCGGTTCTCAGTAGTCGGCGAACACCGCGAATCCGCGGTCGGCGCAGCGGCGGTAGAAACCGGCCAGCACGGCCAGTTCGGTCCGCGCGAAGCTCCAGTGCGGCGAGTTGCCGGCGTCGTCGCGCAGGGCCGCGAGCCGCTGGTCCAGCCAGCGCAGCTGCTGCTCGGCGAGCCGGCCGGCGGAGATCGCGGTACGCATGACGTCCGTGACGGTGTCGAAGGTGACCAGGTCGCCGTGCTTCTCGTGGCCCTCGACGAACCGTTCCAGGCCGCCGGCGATCCAGGCGCAGCCGTCCGGGTCGATGACCGGGTCCTCGTCCTCGGCCGCCGCCTCGGTGGCGTAGAGCACCCCCTCCAGGCCCAGGAGAAGATCGATGAGCTCGGTGTACGCGGTGGCGCGGACCGTGCCGGTCTTGGCGATGTGCAGCGCCAGCGCGCCGGTGGGCGCGGCGATCTCGGGCCGGTCGGCGATCGCTCCGAAGTCGACGAACTCGGCGGGAGCCACCGGATCGTAGTACTGGTTCGTCCGCGGCCAGTGCACCGCGACGTTGTCCAGGCCCTTGTCGTGCGCCATCCGGGGCCACCCCTCCTCGACCTGCCCTGCGACCACCCGGCCGTCTCCGGCCCGCGCGGGCGAGGTTACGACACGGCCGCGGGACGTTGTCGAGCAGTGTGGCAGTGAGTGCGGGCCGGGCATCGCAGGCGCGCCCGAGCGGCGAAACTGCCGCAGCGTTTGCCATTGCGCGGGGCACCAGTGGCGTGTAGGGGATTACCTGGGTAGCGCCTCAAATCGCGCTACGGCACTCTCAGGCACCCTGAAGGGGTGCCGGACCCTCGCCGATTCGTTCCGGCGGAGTAGAATCGACAGCGACCGGGAAAACTGTGCTTGACGGTCGGGCCGGCCCCCCTGCCAGCCTGCCTCGTCACGCTATGCGGTTTTTCCAGCCGATCACGATCCGCGGGCGGTCCGCGGCGACCGGCGCGCATGGTTCCACCGGTGGTCCGCTCCTCCCCGCGGGGTCATCTCCGGTCCTCGTGCGTGCCCATGTCGTCGCCGGGCCGGCCCGCCAACCCCGTTGCGGGGCCGTTCCGGCCCGGCGCGAGAAAGTGGCCGAGGGTGTCAGAGAATCAGCAGGAATACGGTGCCGGGTCGATCACCGTGCTCGAAGGCCTTGAAGCGGTCCGCAAGCGTCCCGGTATGTACATCGGCTCCACCGGTGAGCGTGGTCTGCACCACCTGGTCTGGGAGGTCGTGGACAACGCCGTCGACGAGGCGCTGGCCGGCTACTGCGACACCATCGACGTGGTCCTGCTCGCCGACGGCGGCGTCTCGGTCACCGACAACGGCCGTGGCTTTCCGGTCGACCTGCACCCGCAGCTGAAGAAGCCGGGTGTCGAGGTCGCGCTGACCGTGCTGCACGCGGGTGGCAAGTTCGACGGTCAGGCCTACAAGGTCTCCGGCGGTCTGCACGGTGTCGGCGTGTCCGTGGTGAACGCGCTCTCGACGAGGATGGCCGTGGAGATCCAGAAGGACGGCTTCTTCTGGCGCCAGAAGTACGACCACTCCGTGCCCAGCGAGCTGGTGAAGGGCGAGCCGACCGAATATTCCGGCTCGACCGTGCAGTTCTGGCCGGATCCGGACATCTTCGAGACCGTCGAGTTCGACTTCCAGACGATCTACCGCCGGCTTCAGGAGATGGCGTTCCTCAACCGGGGCCTGACCATCAACTTCACCGATCTGCGGACCGAGTTCGCCGATGAGAACGGTGAGCCCCGCAAGGTCACCTTCATGTACGCGGGCGGCATCTCCGACTTCGTCCGGCACCTGAACGCCACGAAGAGCGCCATCCACAAGACCGTGATCGAGTTCGCCGCCGAGGACAACGACGCCGGTATGGGCGTCGAGGTCGCGATGCAGTGGAACGAGTCGTACGGCGAGTCGGTCTACACCTTCGCGAACCGCATCAACACGCATGAGGGCGGTACCCACGAGGAGGGTTTCCGTGCCGCGCTGACCACGATCGTCAACAAGTACGGTATCGAGAAGAAGTTCCTCAAGGGCGATCAGAAACTGTCCGGTGAGGACATCCGTGAGGGCCTCGCCGCGATCATCTCGGTGACCCTGCGGGAGCCGCAGTTCGAGGGCCAGACCAAGACGAAGCTCGGCAACACCGACATGAAGAGCTTCGTGCAGAAGGTCGCCAACGAGCAGCTCGCCGACTGGTTCGACCGCAACCCGGCGGACGCCAAGCTGATCATCACGAAGGCGGACCAGGCGGCCCGCGCCCGGATCGCCGCGCAGCAGGCCCGCAAGCTGGCCCGGCGCAAGTCGCTGCTGGAGTCCGGCTCGATGCCGGGCAAGCTGGCCGACTGCCAGTCCACCGACCCGCGTGAGACCGAGCTGTTCATCGTCGAGGGCGACTCGGCCGGCGGTTCGGCCAAGTCCGGCCGGGAGAGCCGCATCCAGGCGATCCTGCCGATCCGCGGCAAGATCCTCAACGTGGAGAAGGCCCGGATCGACCGGGTGCTCAAGAACAACGAGGTCCAGGCGCTGATCACGGCCATGGGCACCGGCATCCACGACGAGTTCGACATCTCGAAGCTGCGGTACCACAAGATCATCCTGATGGCCGACGCCGACGTCGACGGCCAGCACATCCAGACCCTGCTGCTCACTCTGCTGTTCCGCTTCATGCGGCCGCTGGTCGAGCAGGGGCACGTGTACCTGGCCTCGCCGCCGCTCTACAAGATCAAGTGGAACAAGCGGGGCGACGACGCGCAGTACGCGTACTCCGACCGCGAGCGGGACGGCCTGATCGCGCTGCGCCAGCAGAAGAAGGCGAATGCCAAGCCGGACGACATCCAGCGGTTCAAGGGTCTCGGCGAGATGAACTTCCACGAGCTGTGGGACACCACGATGAACCCGGACACCCGCACCCTGCGCCAGGTGACGCTCGACGACGCCGCGGTGGCCGACGAACTGTTCAGCGTGCTGATGGGTGAGGACGTGGAGGCGCGGCGGTCGTTCATTCAACGCAACGCCAAGGACGTCAGGTTCCTGGACATCTGAGTCCGGGGAGCCGTATCCACAGCTTGCACCGCATTTCCACAACGTTATCCACAGCTATATGCCCGTTCTGGTCGTATTTGCCTGGCATCACCTTGAGTAAGGGTTAAAAGTGACTGACACTCCCGAGCCCCCCGACGGCGACGAGATCCAGGACGACGCCGGCGGCGGTGTGACCCAGCGGGTCGAGCCGGTCGGCCTCGAGGTCGAGATGCAGCGTTCGTACCTCGACTACGCGATGAGCGTGATCGTCGGCCGTGCGCTGCCCGACGTCCGTGACGGCCTCAAGCCGGTGCACCGCAAGATCCTTTACGCGATGTACGACGCCGGCTTCCGTCCGGACCGCGGGTACGTGAAGTGCGCCCGCGTCGTCGGCGACGTGATGGGCAACTACCACCCGCACGGTGACTCGTCGATCTACGACGCCCTGGTCCGGATGGGCCAGATCTGGTCGCTGCGGTACCCGCTGATCGACGGCAACGGCAACTTCGGCTCGCCGGGCAACGACCCGCCGGCCGCCATGCGGTACACCGAGTCGAAGCTGTCCCCGCTCGCCATGGAGATGCTGCGGGACATCGACGAGGACACCGTCGACATGCAGGACAACTACGACGGGCGGACCAAGGAGCCGACGATCCTGCCGGCCCGGTTCCCGAACCTGCTGGTCAACGGGTCCGAGGGCATCGCGGTCGGCATGGCCACCAAGATCCCGCCGCACAACCTGCGCGAGATCGCGGCGGCCGTGCAGTGGCAGCTCGACAACCCCGAGTCGGACGAGGCGACCGCGCTCGAGGCGATGCTCGAGATCGTGAAGGGCCCGGACTTCCCGACGTACGGCCTGATCGTCGGGCAGACCGCGATCACCGAGGCGTACCGGACCGGCCGTGGCTCCATCCGGATGCGCGCGGTGGTCGAGGTCGAGGAGGACCAGCGCGGCCGGCCCTGCCTCGTGGTGACCGAGTTGCCGTACCAGGTGAACCCGGACAATTTGGCCGAGCGCATTGCGGAGCTGGTCAAAGAGGGCAAACTTACCGGTATCGCGGACATCCGGGACGAGTCCTCCGGCCGTACCGGTATGCGCCTGATCCTCGTGCTCAAGCGCGACGCGGTCGCCAAGGTGGTGCTGAACAACCTCTACAAGCACACCCAGCTCCAGGAGACGTTCGGCGCGAACATGCTGGCGCTGGTCGACGGCGTGCCCCGCACGCTGAACCTCGCCCAGTTCATCCGCTACTACGTCGAGCACCAGATCGAGGTCATCCAGCGGCGGACCGCGTTCCGGCTGCGCAAGGCCGAGGAGCGCGCGCACATCCTGCGCGGCCTGGCCAAGGCGCTGGACATGTTGGACGAGGTCATCGCCCTGATCCGGCGCTCACCCACGGTGGAGGACTCGCGTCAGGGCCTGATGCAGCTGCTCGACGTCGACGAGGTCCAGGCGACCGCGATCCTCGACATGCAGCTGCGCCGGCTGGCCGCCCTGGAACGCCAGCGGATCGTCGACGAGCTCGCGAAGATCGAGCTGGAGATCGCCGACTTCAAGGACATCCTGGCGAAGCCGGAGCGGCAGCGGGCGATCGTCTCGGAGGAGCTGGCCGAGATCGTTCAGAAGTTCGGGGACGACCGGCGCACCCAGATCATCCCGTTCGACGGCGAGGTCTCCATGGAGGACCTCATCGCCCGGGAAGACGTTGTGGTGACCATCACACGGACCGGCTACGCCAAGCGCACCAAGGTCGACATGTACCGGTCGCAGAAGCGCGGCGGCAAGGGCGTGAGCGGCGCGTCCCTGCGGCAGGACGACATCGTTTCGCACTTCTTCGTCATCTCGACCCACGACTGGATCCTGTTCTTCACGAACAAGGGCCGGGTCTACCGGGCGAAGGCGTACGAGCTGCCCGAGGCCAACCGGGTGGCCAAGGGACAGCACGTCGCGAACCTGCTGGCCTTCCAGCCGGACGAGCACATCGCGCAGGTCATCCAGATCCCGAACTACCAGGTGGCGCCGCACCTTGTGCTCGCCACTAAGAATGGGCTCGTGAAGAAGACCCGCCTGGAGGAATTTGACTCCAACCGCAGCGGTGGCATCATCGCCATCAACCTGCGGGAGGATGACGAATTGGTGGGCGCGGCCCTGGTGGCTTCGGAGGACGACCTGTTGCTGGTCTCCAAGAAGGCCCAGGCCATCCGGTTCAACGCCACCGACGAGGCCCTGCGCCCGATGGGGCGGGCCACGTCCGGTGTGATCGGCATGCGGTTCGGCGAGAACGACGAGCTCCTCGCGATGGAAGTCGTCCGTGAGGGGATGGATGTGTTGGTCGCCACCGACGGTGGGTATGCGAAACGCACGCCCATCGAGGAGTATCCGGTGCAGGGGCGTGGCGGTAAGGGGGTGCTGACCGCCAAGATCACGGAGCGTCGTGGTGGACTTGTCGGCGCTCTGGTGATCAGCCCGGAGGATGAACTGTTTGCCATCACCAGCAATGGTGGTGTCATCCGGACTCCCGTGAAGCCTGTACGGCGCACACGGGATCGGAACACAATGGGGGTCAAGCTGATGGACCTCCCTGAAGGTGTAACCATCGTGGCGCTTGCTCGCAATGCCGACGAGCCTGACGAACAGGACTAGTTGATGCCGGAGACACAGGCGAAGTCGGGGGGCCCGGGGAGCTCAGCGACTCCGGACGATGCGGCTAAGAAGGACAGCGCCGCCTCGAACGGTCGTGAGACCACAGGGCGCGCCGCTGTCCCCGCCGATGCCCCGTCCGCGCCCAAGTTCACCCGCGCGCCGGGCATGGCCCCGCCGCCGGGCGAACCGGCCGCCGGCAGCAGTGACGGCGCGGACAAACGGCCGGGTGCGCAGTCCGGGGTGAAGGGCTCGGCCTCGGTGCCGGTCGTCACCAAGGGCAAGGGCGCCGCTCCTGGGACGCCCGCCGGGCGTACCCCGGGAACCGCTCCCGGCGCGAGCCCGAGCGCCGCGCCGCGACCCACCACCGCGCCCGCGTCCGCGGCGCCGGCCGCGTCCGGAGCCGCGAAACAGCGGACCGGCGCCTCTCCGGCCGCGCCCACGGCCGGGGGTGCGGCAGCGGTCGGGGCCGCCCGTGTCTCGGAAGCGGTCCGCTCGGCCCGCTCAACGGTGTCGTCGGCGGCCGCGCGCGGCCCCCGTCGCGCCCGGCTGAACCTGAAGCGGATCGACCCCTGGTCGGTGATGAAGTTCTCGTTCGCCGTGTCGATCGTGCTCTTCATCGTCGTGGTGGTCGCCACCTCGGTGCTCTACCTCGCCCTGGACACCATGGGCGTGTGGAGCTCGGTCAACGGCAACCTCCAGGACCTGGTCACCGCCAGCGGTGGCAGCGAGACGTCGTCCGACGGCACGTTCAAGATCACCGCCTGGGGCGTCATCGGCACGTCGATGCTGATCGGCGCGGTCAACGTGGTGCTGTTCACCGCGCTGGCCACGCTGAGCGCGTTCATCTACAACGTCTGCGCCGACCTGGTCGGTGGAATCGAGCTGACACTGGCCGAGCGAGACTGACGAAACGCATCGGGTTGCGGGCACCCCGCTTTGGAAGCCCGCAACCCGATGCGGTAACGTTCAGTCCGCAGGTGAGGGGCTATAGCTCAGTCGGTTAGAGCGCAGAGCTGATAACTCTGAGGTCGCTGGTTCGATTCCAGCTAGCCCCACGGGTGACTGAGAGGCCCCACTCACGAGATGACGTGAGTCGGGGCCACTTGTCATTCACCGTCCCTTTCCGAGCGGTGCCTAGGGGGTAGCAGTTCAGTGCTGAAGAAGCTCCTCATCATTGCCGGTGTCGTCGGTGTCGCCGCTCTGGTGGTCAAGAAGGTCAAGGCCTCCAGCGACGAGCGTGCTCTGTGGCACGAGGCGACCACTGCTCCCGACCTGCGATAGCGGGTCACGGGGCCCTAGCTCAACTGGCAGAGCACCGCCTTTGCAAGGCGGGGGTTAGGGGTTCAAGTCCCCTGGGCTCCACCACCTTTCGCGCGCCGTCCGGGGATTCCGGGCGGCGTTCTCTGTTCGTGCCGCAACCGGCCGATGAGCCCGCCGCGAGTGGGCTTTCTGGTGCGGCGGCCGGCGGCCCGCACCGCTGGCGGTGGCCCACGATGCCGTCTGCCTATCCGACCAGCAGGGCGTCGTTGCCGCCGTTGGCCAGGGCTAGCATGTAGGAGGACCGGGTGGCAGCGTTTCGGGTCGGCGACGTCGTGGTCACTGTGGACTTCGACGCGACGCAGATCACGCCGGTCAGCGATGAGGTGAGCATGGAACGCCTGATTCGCGCCGTCCATCAACGGTTGGTCGACTGGCGTCAACCGGTAGGCGGGCGACGGATTTGCACGATCTTTGATCTACTGGCGCGGTGAATCGCCGCTCCGCCCTCTCCCTGATCGCACTTCTCGGGCTGGCCGGCTGTGGCCGCCCGGGTTACGCCGAGCCTCTTCCGTCGGCCGGGCCGGAGGCCGACTACGGCTGGCCGGCTCGTAGTGCCGACCTCAGCCACGGGTTCTGTTTCACCCTGGTTCGGGGCATCAAGCCGTACGCCCTGATCGAGCGGCTCGGTGGCGACGAGCTGGAGCGGGTCGAGTGGCACCGGGTCGTCGGGCCCGGGGACGGGGAGACGGGTGACCCGAAGCGGTTCTTCATCGGGATCGCCAGTGTCGGTGACTGGTCGGTCCTGGTGGAGGACAACGGGTCGCTCGGTGTCACCTCGCAGATCGTGGGGCCGCTGTCGGCGGACGGCGGGGAGGTCGTCGCCTACCGGGGAGGTGGGGGCGGGCCCGGCCGGCTCATGGTCTTCCGGGACGGGAACCTCGCGCTGGACCTCGACACGGCGGCGCCGGAGCGGGCCGGGGGCGGCGGGCTGGACGAGTTCCGGTCCGAGCTGACCACGGCCGGGCTTCTCGGGGGTACGGGCGTGACGGAGCCCACGGCTGCGGCGCTCGGTTTCGTGGCCCGGCACACCGGCATCGCGTTGACCTCGGAGCTTCTGCGGGACAGGACATATCTGCTGGTCACCGTTCCGAAGCCGTAGATGTGCATTTGCCCGGTCTTGGGCTGCGCCGGTTATCCACAGAGGAATGAATGAGCCCTGCGGCGTACCGGCCCGGCGGTTAGCCTGCATGGCGTGGAAGAACGAAGACGGGCCGCCGCCGTGATCGTGCGGGACGGCCGTGTGCTGATGGTGCACGAGCGCAGCCGGCGATCCGGTGGCGGTGAGTGGTGGACCCTTCCCGGCGGCGGCCTGCGTCCCGGCGAGACGGCCGAGGAGGCGGTGCGGCGCGAGGTGTTCGAGGAGACCGGCCTCGTCGTCAGCGACGCCCGCTATGTGCTGGAGATGCCCTACCCGTCCGGCATGACCTCGGTCTTCGCGGTCAGTGTCGCGGACGGCGAGCCACGCGTCGGGCGCGATGACGGTTCCGGCCCGGAGCAGCTCGGGGTCGACTGGCTGCCGGTTCCCGAGCTGCCGATCGAGACCAATGGGGTGCCGGTCCCGCCGTTGATGGTGGTGCTGCCGACCCTTGCCGATCAGACCGTGGGGGTCGAGTCTGCCACCGGGGCGTTCTCCGGTTCCGCCGACGGCGCGG
The DNA here is from genome assembly GCF_017592555.1 of Actinoplanes flavus. Taxonomy (GTDB): domain Bacteria; phylum Actinomycetota; class Actinomycetes; order Mycobacteriales; family Micromonosporaceae; genus Actinoplanes; species Actinoplanes flavus. The sequence continues at coordinate 34,416 of NZ_JAGFNS010000025.1, forward strand.
GCGCCGGGAGGAACGGAGCGGTCACGGCGCGGCGCCGCTCCACCACGAAGTAGATGCAGGCGGCGGCGTAGCCCACGGCCAGGAGGCCGCCGAGTATGCGTACCGGCAGGGACGTGAACGGGGCGCAGCTGGTGGCGACGGCGGTCAGTGCCCAGATCGACAGGAGCGCGGCGTTGACCGTGTCCGTCCAGTACCAGATGACCTGGGACCGGCGGCGGGCCTGACGCTGGACCTCCACCACCAGGGCGTGCGCCATCATCGCCGCCAGCAGACCCAGCAGCAGGGTGGCGAAGAGCGAATGATGGCCGCCGGCGATGGAGACGAGCGCGGTGGCGCCGGTCAGCAGGGCGAGCCCACTGACGGTCCCCACACGGGCCTTTCGGCGGTCCTCCACAATCCCTGATGCTCGGCATGATCCGGACGAAACTGAGGGCTTTCCGGAAATCAGGCCTTCGTGGTCCGCCAATCCGCGTACGTCTGAAGTGGTTTGGGTCTATTGTCCGTCCGCCTCGTGATCGAGGGCACGTCACGATGCCGGGCGATGATTCGTCCCTTCCGCATGAGCGACTCGATGACAGTGCTGGTGACCGGGGCGAGCGGCACACTCGGAACGGCGGGGGTGCCCGCCCTGACCGCCGTCGGCCACCAGGTGCGGCCGATGAGCCGGCGGGCACGGCCGGGATGGGTGGCCGCCGACCTCGCGGGCGGAGACGGGCTCGACGACGCGGTACGCGGTGCCGACGCGATCGTGCACCTGGCCTCGGCGCCGGGCCGCCGGCAGCGGGAGACGGACGTGGAGGGCACGCGGCGGCTTCTCGTCGCGGCGGCCGCCGCGGGGGTACGGCACGTGCTGTACGTGTCGATCGTCGGGATCGACCGGGTGCCGCTCGGCTACTACCGCACCAAGCTCGCCACCGAGGCCGTTGTCCGCGATTCCGGCGTGCCGTTCACGATCCTGCGGGCCACCCAGTTCCCCTCGCTGGTCGACACCTTCTTCACCGTGTCCAGCCGGCTGGGGCCGCTCATCGTCGACCCGGGGTTCCGGGTGCGGCCGGTGCACGTCCAGGACGTGGCGGAGCGGATCGGGGATCTTCTCGGCGAACCGGCCACCGGACAGACCGTCGAGCTGGCGGGGCCCCAGGTGCTGACCTTCGGGGAGATGGCCCATCCCTGGCTCGCGGCGCGTGGCAGCAGACGGCCGGTCTGGCCGGTGCGGCTGCCGGGTGGTCTGGCCCGTGCGGTTCGGGAGGGTGGCCTGGTCGGTACCGCCGGATTCACGGGCACGCGTACCTGGGACGACTACCTGGTTGAGCGCTACGGCAACAGCGGGTGCGAACCTGTGTGACATGCACGAGGTGGCGGAACGGATCGATGCGGCCTGGGAGTGGTGGGTGGCCGCGATCGACGAATCCCAGGAGGGACGCTGGGTTCGCGACACCGTGGAGAGGCAGGTGCTGGCGGACATCACGGTCGCCACCCGGTGTCTCCACGACGGCCGCCGGTTGCCGCCGTTCACCGACGACCCGGTGCGCTTACGGTTGGGGCGAATCGCCGCCTGGGCGGGCGTCCTTCGGTTGGCCGTCCGGGCGGGTGGCTGGACTCTGTCGCCCGTGGTCGGGCATCGTCCGCCGCATCCGGCGGGCATGCTGGAACTGTTGTCCGGCATCTATGCGGTCGCCGAGTGGGGTGAGATCTGGCTGAGGCGGCCGGGGACTCCTCCGGAGCACGCCGTCGCGGCCGCCGAGCACTTTCTGGCCGGGCCCGGGTCGATGGAGGACCTCGAGTCGTTCTTCTACGACTGAGGCGCACCCCGCCGAGTTGTGATCGATTGACTGGGCAAGGATGTCGTCATGATGGGAAGCCTGCGGACCGAAATCGCTCAGACCCGGCCGGATCTGCTCGCGCCGGCGGTGGCCGGGGCGCTGACGGTCTGGCCGGCTGAGGCGCCGATCGACGCCGATCAGGTTCTGGTCGCGCCGATCGATCCGGGGCTGGCCGACACGGCGGCCTTCTGTGAGGCGTACGAAGTGGGGCTGGCCGAGTCCGCCAACTGCGTGATCGTGGCCGGGCGCCGCGGTGAGGTCACCCGCTACGCGGCCTGCATCATCCTCGCGACCACGCGCGCCGACGTGAACGGCATGGTTCGGCGGCACCTGGACGTACGGAAGGCCAGTTTCGCGCCGATGGACGACGCTGTGGCACTGACCGGGATGGAGTACGGCGGGATCACGCCGATCGGGCTCCCCGCCTCGTGGCCGATTCTGGTCGACGCCCGTGTGGTCGCCGCTCCGCACGTGGTCGTCGGCTCCGGTGTTCGGCACAGCAAGATCGTCATCGCCGGCCCGGCCCTCGGCGCCTTGCCGGGCGCCGAGGTGATCGATGGATTGGCCCGCGCTACGGCGTGACCGTTATCGATTCTGTTTCACGTGAAACGTCATAGACCGGTGTTGACGTCTGCCCGGCGCGCGATCTCCGCGAAGGCGGCGACGAGCGTCTTTGTCTCCTGCGCGCCCTGTACCTGGTACTTGCCGTCGATCACGAAGGTCGGAACGCTGCTGATGCGGAGCGCGCGTGCCTCCTCCATGTCGATCCGGACCGCCTCCGAGCCGGCGTCCGTCTCCAGGTAGGCGAGCGCGGCGGTGCCGTCCAGATCGATCGAGCCGGCGACCGCGGCCAGGGCGGGAAGCGAGCCGATGTCGATGCCGTCGGTGAAGTGCGCCCGCTGGAGCGCGTCCAGCATGTCCGCCTGCCGGTCCTGTGTCTGCGCCCAGGCGATCAACCGGTGCGCCGCGAAGGTGTTGGCCGCGATTGCCCGGTCGAAGTGCAGATTCAGGCCCTCGCTGGCGCCGATCCCGGTGACGTGCGCGAACATCTGTTCGGCGCGGGCCGGACCGCCGAACTTCGCCGCCATCGCCTGCTTGAGCGGGAGGGGATCCGGAACCGGGGCCGGGTCCAGTTGATAGGCCCGATAGGTGACCGTCACCGGGCCCTCGAACGCGTCCAGGGCGTTCTCCAGCCGCCGCTTCCCGATGTAGCACCACGGGCAGACCACATCGGACCAAACCTGAACATCCACGTCACTCCGTTTCGGCCGGTCTCGCTTGGGTGGCGACCCGGCGCTCTGTTTCGGCCGGGGGTCGCCTGGGTGGCGACCCGGCGCTTGGTTATCGGCCAGGGTCGCTTGGTGGCGACCTGGCGCTTCGTTTCTGCCGGGGTCGCTTGGGTGGCGACCTTGCGCTTCGTTTCTGCCGGGGTCGCTTGGGTGGCGACCTGGCGCTCCGGCTTAAGCCGAGGCAGCCTGGGCGGCGACCTGGCGCTTGAGGCGGGCCAGAATGGCGGTCCCGCCGCGGACCCGCAACGGGCTGATCGCCTGGGCCAGCCCCATCCGGGAATAGAGATCATCGGGTACGGCGAGGATCTCCCCGGTGCTCGCCCCCGCCAGGCCCTCGGCCAGGATGCCGGCGAACGCCCGGGTGGTCGGCGCCTCCGGTGGGCAGTCGAAATGGGCCACCACGGTGTCGTCCGGCTGCACCACCGCCTTCAAGAAGAACGCGGTCTGGCACTCCGGAACCTGCTCCATGCCCTCGTGCCCAGCCAGGTCCGCGGGCAGCGGCGGAACGGCGTCGGCGAACTCCAGCAGCATCTCGAGCACGACCTCGCGCGGGGCCGAGGCGAACTCGTCGACGATCTCGGCCAGCTTCGGTGGCATGTCAGTCACGCCATCGACCCTAACGCGCTGATCAGAGTGGCCCGATGTGATGTACCGGGCCTTGGCGTTGTCGGCTCGGGAGCCGCTCAGGTGGCGGCTGAGGTGGGCAGCGAGGCGCTGTCACTCAGACAGCGGCTGAGGTCGGCAGTAAGGCGCTGTCGCTCAGACAGTGGCTGAGGTCGGCAGCAGGGCGCTGTCGTTCAAGCAGCGGCTGAGGTCGGCAGCAGGGCGCTGTCACTCAGGCAGCGGCTGAGGTCGGCAGCAGGGCGATGTCGCTCAGGCTGAGAATCCCGACCAGGTTGCGGTCGGCGTCGCAGACCAGCAGACGGCGGACGCCCCGCTCACGCATGGCCTGCACCGCCTCCTCCACCGAGGCGCTCTGCTCGACCATGAGCAGCTCCCGGGTGGCGATCGCGCCGAGCGTCGTGGTGGCCGGTGGCAGATTCTCCGCGATGGCGCGGATCACGATGTCCCGGTCGGTGACGATGCCCGTCATGGTCGGGCCACTGGTCACCACCACATCGCCGATGCCCCGGTCGCGCATGACCTGAGCAGCCTCGTCGAGCGGGGTGTCCTCTGGCAGATAGACCACCTGCCGGGTCATCGCATCCGCGACCAGCCTCACCATGCCACCACCCCTCCGTTGCCGATATCTCACGGTTACCCGGCCTCCGCCGTGATCACACCCGCCACGTCCACAAGGGGCACTTCCTGCCGGTCCTGACCGCGCCGGTCGCGCACTTCCACGTACCCCTCGGAGAGACGGCGGCCGACCACGACGGACCGTGGGATGCCGATGAGCTCGGCATCCGTGAATTTGACGCCCGCCGACACGTTGGGCCGGTCGTCGACGAGCACCCGCAGCCCGGCCCGGGAGAGCGTGGCCCCGAGTGTGAGGGCCGCCTCGACCTGGCCATCCTTGCCGGCCGCGACGATGTGCACGTCGGCCGGGGCGATCGCGGCGGGCCAGACCAGGCCCCGATCGTCGTGGTGCTGCTCGGCGATCGCCGCCACCGCCCGGGACAGGCCGATGCCGTAGCAGCCCATGGTGGGCCGCACCGGTTTGCCGTCGGCGCCGAGCACATCGACCTTGAACGCGTCGGTGTAGCGCCGGCCGAGCTGGAAGATGTGCCCGATCTCGATGCCCCGGCGCATGGTCAGCGCGCCGGCGTCACAGGCCGGGCAGGGATCGCCGGGCCGCACCTCGGCCGCCTCGATGACGCCGTCCGGGGTGAAGTCGCGGCCCGCCACCACGTCGGTCGCGTGCTTGCCGGGCTCGTTGGCGCCGGTCAGCCAAGCCGTGCCGGTCGCGACGCGGGGATCGGCCAGATACCGGATTCTGATGCCCTGCGGGCCGATGTAGCCCTTGACCAGGTCGGGCCGCGACGCGAAGTCGTCGAAGAGAGCCGCGGTGGCCGGGGCCAGGACGGCGTTGAGCCGCTTGAGATCGACGTCACGGTCGCCGGGCAGGCCGATCGCCAGCAGCTCCGGTTCGCGGCCCGGATGCTGGACGATGACCACCACGTTCTTCAACGTGTCGGCGGCCGTCCAGTCGGTGCGCCCACCGAGCGCCCGCTCGTTGGCCAGATCGACCAGCGAGGCGATCGTCGGCGTGTCGGGTGTGTCGTGCACCGCCATGGCCGGGGCGGTCCGCTGTCGCACGATGGGCGCCGGAGTGGTCACGGCCTCGGTGTTGGCCGCGTAGTCGCAGGCGGTGCAGCCGACGTAGGTGTCCTCGCCGACCTCGGCCGCGGCCAGGAACTCCTCGGACGCCGAGCCGCCCATGGCGCCGGAGGTGGCCGCGACGACCGTGTGCTCCAACCCGAGCCGGTGGAAGATCCGCTGGTAGGCGGCGCGCATCCGTTCATACGCCTCGGCGAGCCCGGCATCGGTGAGATCGAACGAATAGGCGTCCTTCATCAGGAACTCGCGACCACGCAACAGCCCACCCCGGGGACGGGCCTCGTCCCGGAACTTGGTCTGGATCTGGAACAGGATCAGGGGAAAGTCCCGATACGACCCGGTCATCTCCTGCACCAGCAGGGTGAACATCTCCTCGTGGGTGGGCGCGAGCAGATGGTCGGCCCCACGCCGGTCCTTGAGGGTGAAGATGTCGTCGCCGTACTCCGTCCAGCGGCCACTGGTCTCGTAGGGCTCGCGGGGCAGCAGCGCGGGGAACGAGACCTCCTGCCCGCCGGCCGCGAACATCTCCTCCTGGACCACGGCGGTGACGCGGTCCAGCACGAGCTTGCCGAGTGGCAGCCAGGTGTAGCCGCCCGGAGCGGCGCGACGGACGAACCCGGCGCGCACGAGGAGGCGGTGACTCGGCACCTCCGCGTCCGCCGGCTCCTCACGCAGAGTCTTGAGCAGCAAGGTGGACATCCGAAGCAGCATGCAGGCGAGCTTAGGGACCGGGTACGACGAAAACATCCGGTTATCTCGTTGTCACCGGCATCACGTTGTGTTGGTCCCCCGCACGTGGCGGTGGCGAGCGGTGACAGTCACGCCGTCACAGCCGGGGCAAGCCCGCACGATCAGGTAGTGACAGGCGCTAGCGTGACAGGCATGTCCGTACCGAACGATCCGGCGCAGGCGCTGCAGGCGTACGCGCATCCCGACAAACTGGTCACCACCGAGTGGCTCGCCGCGAATCTGGACACCCCCGGCCTGGTCGTCGTCGAGTCGGACGAGGACGTGCTGCTCTACGACACCGGTCACATCCCCGGGGCGGTCAAGGTCGACTGGCACCTGGAGCTGAACGACCAGGTCAGCCGGGACTACCTGGACCCGGCGGCCTTCGCGGCCCTCTGCGCGGCCAAGGGCATCGGCCGTGACGACACGATCGTCTTCTACGGCGACAACTTCAACTGGTGGGCGGCGTACGCGCTGTGGGTCTTCGGTCTGTTCGGTCACCGCGACGTGCGGCTGCTCGACGGCGGCCGGCAGAAGTGGGTGGCCGAGGGCCGTCCGGTGACCCGCGAGAAGACCGTCCGCCCGGCCGCCGACTACCCGGTTCCGGTGCGCAACGACGCCGAGATCCGCGCTTTCCGTGACCAGGTGATGGGGCACATCGCCAGCGGGCGGCCCCTGGTCGACGTCCGGTCACCGCAGGAGTACACCGGCGAGCTGACGCACATGGAGGCCTACCCCCAGGAGGGCGCTCTGCGTGGCGGCCACATCCCGGGCGCGGTCAGCAAGCCGTGGAAGTCCGCGGCCAACGACGACGGCACGTTCAAGTCGCACGACGACCTCGTCAAGATCTACCGCGACGAGCTGGGCCTGGAGTCGGGGGACGACATCATCGCCTACTGCCGCATCGGCGAGCGGTCCAGCCACACCTGGTTCGTGCTGCGGCACCTGCTCGGCTACCCGCAGGTGCGCAACTACGACGGCTCCTGGACCGAGTGGGGAAACCTGGTCCGGGCGCCGATCGCCAAGGGCCCGGAGCCCGGCGGCCTCAGCTGATTCACCCCGCTCGACCTGCCAAAACGGCGCCGCTTTCAGCGGCGCCGTTTTCTCGTGAACCGAATCCGCGGCCATCGGCGATAGTCCAGATGTGCGACGGAGAAGATTTCGACCGGTGCCGCCGGTCAGCGAGCAGAGCAGCGACGCTGACCTGCTGCGCGCCATCGCCGACGGGCAGACCGCGGCGCTGCGCCTGCTGCACCACCGGCATGCCGGCTGGCTGCGCGCCCGGCTGCGCCGGCGCTGCGCGGACGTCGATGTGGTCGATGCCGCGATCCAGGACACCTTCGTCGCGGTCTGGGGTGACGCCCGGCGGTATGAGGAGAGGCACGCCGACGCGGCCGCCTGGCTCTGGACCATCGCCGTTCGGCGCATGGTCTCGGCCCTTCGCGGTCCGGCGCACCGCTGGCTGAGTGGCGACTCCGGCGACCTTCCCGACATCGCCACCACACCCTCCGCCGAGGAGCTGGTCCTGCTCGGCGTCGAGCACGGAGCCCTGGGCCCGGCTCTGGACCGGTTGTCACCCGAGCTGCGCCACCTGATCGAGGCCACCGCGCTGGACGGGCTCACCGTCCGGGAGGCGGCGAAGCTGCTCGGCATTCCGGAGGGCACCGCCAAGACCCGGCTGATGCGGGCCCGGATCAGGTTGAGGGAGCTGCTGACATGAGCGAGTGGCACGTGGACCCAGGGCTTCTCCAGCAGTATGAGCAGGGCGTTCTCAATCCGAGCCGGGTCATGGCGGTGGAGGCGCACATGTCGGCCTGCGCCACGTGCCGCGGCCGGGTTCCGGTCGACATCACCTGGCTGACCGGCAACTGGTCGGTCGTCTTCGACAGCATCCACGCGCCGCAGGCCGGCCCCGTTCAGCGGTTGCTGGCCCGGGTGGGCCTGCCCGAGCACCGGTTCCGGCTGCTCACCGCGACCCCGGCGCTGCGCTGGTCGTGGCTGATCGCCACGCTGTCGGTCGGCGCCCTCGCGGTGATCGCGGCCTGGCTGGCCGCAGCCGGCGAGACCGGTGGAGCGAGCCGGTTGTTCCTGGTCCTCGCCCCGGTTCTGCCGGTGGTCGCGGTCTCCGGCGCCTACGGCTCGGGCGTCGACCCCATGCACGAGATCACCGGGACCACACCGTCGGCCGGTCCGGCCCTGGTGCTGTGGCGGGCGGTCGCGGTGATCGGCGCCGCCACGGCGCTGGCCGGCGTCGCCGGGCTCCTGCTGCCCGGTCCGGGGTGGTATGCGGCTGCCTGGCTGCTGCCCGCGTTGCTGCTCTGCACCGGCACGCTCGCGCTGGCCACGGTCTGGTCGCTCCAGGCCGCGGCGGTCGCGCTCGGCGGCCTCTGGCTCACCGGGGTGTGCTGGGTGCTCGGCGACCGGTCCGAGGTCTTCATCCCGTTCGTGTTCGGTCCGATCGCGCAGTTCGTCTACCTCGCCGCGGCGGCCGCCGCCGTGGCCGTCCTGATCCGGCGGCGACGCCACTTCGACCTGGGGGAGAGCCGATGACCACGGTCACCGTGCGGGGACTGTCCAAACGCTACGGATCGCTGACCGCACTCGAAGCCGTCGACCTGGAGATCGGGGTCGGCGTGACCGGGTTGTTGGGCCCCAACGGGGCCGGCAAGAGCACCCTGCTGCGGTGTCTGGCCACCGCGCTCGGGCCGGACAGCGGTTCGATCCGGGTGCACGGATTCGACCCCGCCGTGCCCGCGCAGCGCACCGAGGTGCGGCGCCGGATCGGTTACCTCCCGCAGAATCCCGGGCTGTATCCGAATTTCACCACCTACGACCTGCTCGACTATGTCGCCGTGCTGAAGGAGATGACCGACACGCGGCAGCGGCGCGCCGAGGTGCGGCGGGTGCTCGACGAGGTGGAGCTCACTGACCGAGCGAAGACGAAGGTGCGCAAGCTCTCCGGCGGTATGCGTCAGCGGCTCGGCCTCGCCCAGGCGCTGCTCGGCGACCCGGATCTGGTGATCCTGGACGAGCCGACCGTCGGCCTCGACCCCGAGCAGCGGATGCTGTTCCGGGCGCTGATCTCCCGGATCGGCGAACGCCGGACTGTGCTGCTCTCCACCCATCAGACTGAGGACGTCGGAGCGCTCTGTGAGCGGGTCGTGGTGATGAGCGGCGGCCGGGTGGTCTTCGAGGGCAACCCGCGTGAGCTGGCCGGGGTCGCTGACGGGCAGGTGTGGCTGTCCGGGAATCCACCGGAGGGAAGCGCGGCCTACTGGCGTAACGCGGACGGGCTCTACCGCGTCATCGGACAGCGGCCGGAGGGAGCCGAGGCGGCCCGGCCGTCCATCGAGGACGGATATCTCATGCTGCTGGGCCGGGCCACGATCGCCGAGGTGGCCCGATGACGATCACCATCGAGCGGGTCGAGCGCCCGGTCCCGTCGCCGCGGGTGGCGACCATGGCACTGGCCCGGGCCGAGGCCAGGCGCATGTGGCGCAGCCCCTTCCTCTGGTGCGGGCTGGTGCTGTCGATCGGACTGGGGCTCGCCTGGTCCTGGACCCGGATGCCGACCTGGGAGACGTTCCACGAGAACAGCGGCATGGCGGCCATGGTGCTGGGCGCCGCGCTGCTGCTCGCAGCCCAGTTGGCGGTCGCCCGGGACCAGCGGGCCCGCGCCGTGGAGACCGCACGGACCATGCCCACCGGTCCCGGTCGCCGGAGCATCGGGCTGCTCGTGGTGGTGCCGGTCGCGATACTCGCCGGCGCCGTTCTCTACGCGGCTCTGCTGCTGTTGCTGCTGCCGACGTGGCCGGTCGGGCGGTTCGCGCCCTGGGCGGCCGCCGTGGTCCTCGTCATCCCGCCGACCGGAGCGGTGATCGGCCTGGTGACGGGCCGGCTCCTGCCCGGGCCCGCGACCGGGCCGCTCGCCGTGGTGGCCATCTTCATCGTGCTCTCGGTGCCGTTCGTCATGGGCAGGTCGGACACCGGCGTCTGGCCCGTCACGTTCGTCGTCTGGGACTTCGGATATCGCTATCCCCACGGATGGCACCTGCTCTACCTGATCGGTGTGCTGGTGGCGATCGTCGCGCTGGCGTCCTGGCCGGCCGCGTGGCGCGCCTCTTTGGTGATGGCGACGGTGGCCGCGGTGTTCGCCGGCTATGCCGTTCAGCGTGAGGCGGCGATCACCCCCGACTTCAGCAACGTCGACGAGGCGCTGCAACGGACCGCCCCGGACAAGCTCGACTGCCGGGTTCACGCGGAGGTGCGCTACTGCGCCCTGCCCGGGTACGCGCCATGGATCGAGCACTGGCGGGAGGCCGTCGAACCGGTGGCGCTCCTGCTCCCACCGGACGCGCAGCGACCGTCGGTCCGGCAGATCGCCACCATGGACGACATGAAGCCGATGGTCTCCGGCTACCCCGAAATGGTCACCGACGACACCTGGGGACGGATCGGGTCCTGGGCCGAGGACTCACGGCGCCGGATGGCCCGCGACTACGTGGCCACCACCCTGGGGATTCTCTCGCGGGAGCCCTTCGCCTGGCTCAGTTGTGACGCGTCGGGTCAGCACCGGGCGGTCGTCGGCCTGTGGCTGCTCGGCCGGATCGCGCCCGGCGAGAACTGGACACTGCCGCGAACCCGCTACGGGCAGGCCGAGATCCAAGCCGCGGAGAGTCTGCTGGCCAAGCCGCAGGCCGAGGTCTCGCGATACCTCGCCGACCACTGGTCCGAGGTTCTCGACCCATCGTCGACGGCGCTGGCCGGCCTCGGGGTGACCATCACGCCGCCACCGATTCCCACCGAGCCGCCGGCCGGCCCGGCCGACGGTGCGATCGCCTCGGACGACCGCGGGGTCTGCACATGACCCGGCCGTTGACGCTGCACCTGATCCGGGCCGTGCCGTGGTGGCCGTTCGCCGCGGCGGTGGCGCTGGCCGTCGTGGCTCAGCTGCCGGTGTTCCTGGCCGAGCCCCCGCCCACCATGATCGTGATCGGGTTGCGGCTGGCGGCGGCCGTTCTGGGCGCCGCCGCCGGGTTCGCGCTGCCGGACCTGATGGCGTCCACAGTGATCAGTCCGACGCCGCGGTGGCGGCGGCAGTGGCTGCGGCTGATGGTGCTGCTCGTCCCATCCGTACTGGTCTGGACTCTGCTCTACCTCGCCGTCCGGGATGCCGCCGGCCCGGTGGCGACCTGGCCACACGGGTTCGTGATCCTCCAGGCCGCGGTGTGCGGGTTGCTCCCGGTCGCCGCGGCGGCGGTCGGCGCCCGTTACCGGGACGAAGCGACCGGCGCGCTGTCCGGGCCGGCCGTGCAGGGCGGCGTCCTGGTGGTGAGCCTGTTCTTCACCGATCGCAACTCACCCTGGGCGGTTCCGGCAGGTGACGACTGGACCACGGCTCAGCGTTGCTGGCCGGTTGCGCTGGCATTGGTCCTGGTCACGCTCCTGGCCGCCAACCGGGAGCGGCCCGGAAGCCGCCCAGCGGTCATCGGCCGCCGGCGGTTCGCCTGACGAGGCGCCCCGCTGGACGCCCCACGGGGCCATCGCGATCAGTGCGACTCACCGAGCGATATCGGTCTGATTTTGTCGCAGGCACCCGGTACCGTGCCGCACCGTGAGCAACACGTTCCAGGTCGACCTGCGGGGCATCGTCGATCTGCTCAGCCATCACCTCTACGCGAGCCCCCGCGTGTATGTCCGGGAGCTGCTGCAGAACGCCGTGGACGCGATCACGGCGATCGGCCCCGGGCACGACGGCGTGGTGACGATCGCCTCCTCGGACACCACCGGCGACGGCACCCTGCGGATCGACGACAACGGCATCGGCCTCACCGAGGCACAGGTTCACGAGTTGCTCGCCACCATCGGCCGCAGCTCGAAGCGCGACGAGTTGGGCTTCGCCCGGCACGAGTTCCTCGGCCAGTTCGGCATCGGCCTGCTCTCCTGCTTCCTGGTCGCCGACGAGATCCGGGTGCACACCCGCCGCGAGGGCGCCGCCCCGGTGCTCTGGACCGGCTACGCCGACGGCCGTTACGCGGTGCGTGCCGGCGACGACCGCGAGCCGGGCACCACGGTCACCCTGCTGCCCCGTCGCGGCGCCGAGCACTTCCTGACCGGTTCGACGGTGGCCGAGCTCGCCACCACCTACGGCTCCCTGCTGCCGGTCGCCGTGTCGGTCGACGGTCGTTCGGTCACCACGGGCACCGTGCCCTGGGAGCTGCCACCCGAATCGCGTATGGCGTACGCGCAGCGCACCCTCGGGTTCCGTCCGTTCGACGTGATCGAGCTGAACGTGCCGTCCGCCGGGCTCACCGGCGCCGCGTTCGTGCTGCCCACCCCGGTCAACCCGGCGAGCCGCGGCGGTCACCGGGTCTATCTGAAGCGGATGCTGCTCTCCGAGAGCATCGAGGGCCTGCTGCCCGAGTGGGCCTTCTTCGCCCGCTGCGTGGTCGACAGCACCGAGCTGCGGCCGACCGCGAGCCGGGAGGCGCTCTACGACGACGGCATGCTCGCCGAGACCCGGGAGGCGATCGCCGACCAGCTCCGCGGCTGGCTGGTGCGCTTGTCGGCGACCGACCCGCGCCGTCTCGCCGAGTTCCTGAGCATCCACCACCTCGGCGTGAAGGCACTGGCCCTGCACGACGACGAGATGCTGCGCCTGGTCGAGCAGTGGTACCCGATGCAGACCAACATGGGCGAGGTCACTCTCGCCGAGTTCCGGGCCCGGCACGGTGTCTTGCGGTACGCCGCCACCGCCGACGAGTTCCGGCAGCTCGCGGGTGTCGCCGCGGCCCAGGAGGTGGGCCTGATCAACGGCGGGTACGTGTACGACGCCGAGCTGATCCAGCGCCTCGCCGCCACCGATCCGGAGGTCCGTGCCGAGCGGCTCGACCCGACCGACCTGACCACCCGCTTCAACGGTCTGGACGCGGAGACCGAGCTGCTGCTGCGGCCCTTCCTGGCGGCCGCCCAGCGCCGGCTCGACCGGCTCGGCTGCGAGGTCGTGGTGCGCGCCTTCGACCCGGTCACCATGCCCGCGCTGTATCTGGTGAGCCGTGCCGCGGCCTTCCACGACGAGTTCACCGCGGGCCGGGATCAGGCCGACGACCTGTGGGGCGGGGTGCTGGACGCGCTCTCCCGTACCGTGCCGGCGGACCGGCCGCAGCTGGTTCTCAACCACCGCAACCCGCTGATCCGCCGGATCGCCGCGCTGGGTGACGCCGAGCTCGCCGGCCTGGCCGTCGAGTCGTTGTACGGGCAGGCGCTACTGCTCGGCCACCACCCGATCCGCCCGGCTGACGCCGCACTGCTCACCACGTCGTTCCTCGGCCTGCTGGACCGGGCCGTCCCGGGGGAGGAGACCCGATGAAGACCGCCCAGGAGCTGTGGGAGCTCCTCAACGAGGCGCAGCATCTGCCGTACGGCGCCGCGCAGATCGCCCTGGTGGAGCAGGTTCTCCGGCACGTCGACACGACCGACGACCCGGCGCTGCGGTTCTATGCGCGGCTGTTCGCGACCACCGCGTACATCTACGGCGGCGAGCCGGTGAAGGCGTTCCCGACCTTCTCCTGGTGTGTGGCCGATTTCGATCGCAACCCGGGGCCGTACCACCAGCGCTGGATGCACAACCTGTTGTGGCTGTTCAAGAACATGGTCAACTCCATGACCAAGTTCCCGGAGGTGCCGCTGGAGCGCACCCACGCGGTGCTCGACGACATGGAGCGGCGGTACCGCGAATCCGGCCATGGCATGCAGGCGGTCTACAAGCACCGGTACCTGGTGGCGGAGCACGTCGGGCGGACCGCCGAGGCGACGGAGTGGTTCGAGAAGTGGCAGGCCGCACCGCGCGACACGCTTTCCGACTGTGCCGGCTGCGACCCGACCACCCTGGTCAACCGCCTTGCCGACCAGGAGAGGTACGAGGAGGCCGCCGAACTGGCCGGCCCGGTGCTCGCCGGTGACCTGTCCTGCTCCGAGCAGCCGCAGAGCATTCTCAGCGAGCTGATGGTGGTCTACCTGCGGACCGGCCGGCTGCGGGAGGCCGCCGACGCGCACCGCCGGTCGTACATGATCGAGCGGAACAACCTGGCCGATCTGTGGGGTGTGGGCGACCACATCCGCTTCTGCGCGCGTACCGGCAACGAGCATCGTGGCCTGGAGATCCTCCAACGGCACGTCGACTGGCTGGACCAGGCGCCGTCACCGGCCGCCGCCATGAACTTCGCGGCGTCCGCGGTGCTGCTGCTGCGCCGGCTCACCGAGCTCGGCCACGGCGACACGCTGATCCGCCGGTCCGGCCGGGCCGACGTCACCGCCTCGGCCCTGGCCGGTGAGCTGGAGACGTTCACTCTCGAGACGGCGGCCCGGTTCGACGCCCGCAACGGCACCCGGCACCAGAGCGGCCTGATGGTCGAGGTGATGGAGTCGAAACCGTACGGCGTGACCGTTCCGCTCTCGCCGACCGCGCGCCGGCCGGTGTCGCCGGAGACGGAGCCCGTGGCGGCGGAGCCCGTGCGCGTGGTGGCGCCGCCGGTGGAGGTGCCGGAGACGGCCACCGCCGCGGAGCTGATCGACCTGGCCGGGGAGCACTGGCTGGAGGACCGCGAGGAGGCCCTCCGGACGGTGCTGGCGGCCTTCGACGCCCGTTTCGAGGTGCCCGCCGATCCGGCGTTGGCCGCCCGCCTCTGGCTGTTGCGTGGTTTCGCGGCGCGGGACGACGACGGTGCGGCCACCCGGTCCGCCTGGGAGCGGGCCGCCGCACTGTTCACCGAGGCCGGGGACACGGGTGAGGCCGGCATGACGCGGGCCCGGCTGGCCGTGCAGAAGGCCTGGACGGACGAGCCGACCGAGGAGTTGCTGGCCGTCGTGAAGGCGAATGTCGCCTACCACGACGCGCACGGCGACGCGCGCAGCCGGGCGAACGCGTGGATCCGTCTGTCCCAAATGTACCGACTCATGCAGCGGCTGGACGAGGCGAACGAGGCCGGTGACCGATCGGACCGCTTCGCCGAGGAAGCCGGTGACCCGCGGCGGGTGGCGTACCACGCGATGGTCCGGGCGCAGAACCGCGCGCTGGCCGACCGGACCGAGGAGGCCGGCGCGGCCGCCCGTCTGGCGTGGGACTTCTACCGGGCGCACGGTCCGGTCCGGATCGCCGCCGAGGCCGCCGTGATCGTCGGTCGGCTCAGCGAGTCACCGGAGGAGACGGTGGCCGTGCTCAGCGAGGCGCTCGCGGCCGGTGTGCCCGGCGCCGAGCTGCCGGCCCGCCTGAGCCGGGCCCGCGCCCTGATGAACCTGGACCGCCCGGACGAGGCGATCGACGACTACGTCGAGGTGGTCGCGCTGGTCGCGGCCGACGGTGACGGCGACGGCGGTGGCGTCTTCGTCCGGCACGAGCTGGCGCAGGCGTACCAGCACGCCGGCCGTCCGGCGGAGGCGGCGGAGGTGGCCGAGGAGGCGCTGCTCGGCTTCGACCGGCTGGGCGCCGAGGAACCCGCCCTCGACACCCGGTTCCTGCTGGCCGCCATCTACCGCGACCTCGACGACAGCAGCCGGGCGCTCCAGCTCTACCGCGACCTGATCGAGCGGCTGGAGGGCAATCCGGCCGGCCGGGGCCAGGTCGGCGAGCAGGCCGGTCAGCTGCTGTACGACCTGGACCGCGACAGCGAGGCCGCGCTGACCTTCCGGGCCGCGGCCGAAGCGCTGCACGAGGCCGGTGACCTGGTCGCCGAACTGCGGGTGCTGCGCCGCCGGCTGATGGCGCTCAACTACGCCGACGAGGTGCCGGAGGCCGAGGAGGTCATCCGGTTCGTCGAGCGACGGTACGCGGAACTGCCCGCCGAGCTGGCCGGGCAGCCGGGTGTCGTCTGGGGCCGGTCCATCTTCGCTTTCGAGGTGGGCAACCTGCTGATGCGCCGGGGCCGCTACGCCGAGGCGCTGCCCCACCTGCGGGGTGCGGTGGAGCCGTTGCGCGGTATCGGCGCGGTGGACGACGCCGACCGGCTGGAGGGCATGCTGGCCGAGGCGCTGCTGCGTTCCGGGTCACCGCGGGAGGCCGAGCGGATGCTCGGTGACCTGCTGAAGCGGATGAGTCCGGATTCGCCCACCCGGGAGCTGGCCACCGACCTGTACGCCGAGGCGCAGGCGGCCGTCCAGGGGTGAACGACCGTTTAGTCCGGACTTGACATCGGGTTACAGTTGCGAGGTGACGACGGTAGATCAGCGGCACCGGACCACCCCACCGGCGCCTCGGCGGCGGTCGCGCCGCGACGAGATTCTGGAAATCGCGGTGGGCCTGTTCGCCTCCCGTGGCTATCACGGCGTGTCGATGGACGACATCGGTTCCGCCGCCGGCGTCACCGGCCCGGCTCTGTACCACCACTTCGCGGGCAAGGAGGCGATGCTGGTCGCCGCCCTGATCCCGGTCAGCGAAAGCCTGTTGGAGGGCGGCCAGGCCCGCGTCGCCCGGCATCCGGACGACGCGGAGGCCGCCCTCGCCGATCTGATCGACTTCCATGTCGACTTCGCGCTGGCCAACCCGGCGGTGATCGCCCTGCACCTGCACGAGCTGGACCGCCTGCCGGAGGATCCGCGCCGGCAGATCCGCAAGCTGCAACGGCTCTATGTGGAGGAATGGGTGGCCGTGCTGTCCCGCGTCCGTCCGGAACTGCCCGCTCCCGAGGCCCGGGTGCTGGCCCACGCGGCGTTCGGTCTGATGAACTCCACACCGTTCCTCGGCGGCGAGGTGGATCGGGTGCGCAGGGCCGCTCTGCTGCGTGACGCGACGATCCACGCACTGACCGGACACTAAGGACCAGTGTGATTTTCGCTGCTTTTTCCTGCGATCATTTTTCCGATTTGTCCGCGTGACTTTCACGTCGCTCCCGTCGTTACCAATACCGAGTGACCAATACCGCCTGTTTGCACTGAACAGGGCTAATCGGTCACCGTGACGACGAGGGGTGAACCATGGCGGACTGGGGGGTCGAGCGCGACGAGCGCGCGACGTGCCGGTCTCTGCCAAGCACCCATGGCGGCTCCCCGCTCATGCCGTCCCACAGCCAGGGGGCGGAGCGGCGGACGGAGCGCCGCGCGGGCCGTACCGGATCCCGGTGGATCCTGCGTGCAGTCGTCGTCGGAGGCCTGGCCGGAGCGGCCTGGTTGCTCACCGGCTCCGCCGCGCACGCCGCGGACCACGATGACCTGATCGGGTCCGTGTTGTCCGAGGTGGCGTCGGTGACCGGGAACGAACCCACGGTCGGCGAACTCCTCGAGGCGGCTGCCCGGCCGCTGGAGCCGTCCATGCCGGTGGAGGCGATCGACGAGATCGTGGACGAGGTGACCGCGATCGACGGCGAGCCCGTCGGTGCGTCGCTGCGAACGGTGGTCACCGCCCCGCGTGCCAGCGGTGGAACGGTGGACGGCCGGGCGCAGTCGCGGCCGGCGACGACCGTCGCGGAACCCGTGACCGAACCTGTTCCGGTGGATTATCCGCTGGAACCGCCGGCGGCCGCCGCGGCTCCGGTGACCGTCGTCGACGTCACGGCCGCCGTGCCGGACGCGAAACGGCCGGAGAAACCGGTCCTCACGCGTACCGGAAAGGCGAAGCCGAAAAAGGCGAAAGCCGTGGCCGGTAAGGCCAGGGCACAGTTCAGGCCCGAGGCTCAACGGCGCATCCCGGCCGCCCGGCCGGCGCCGGAGACCGCACGTGACGAGGTGCCCGACGACGGGCCCACGCCACGGCGGATGAACCTCGGGGCAGTCAGCGGAATCCCGGCCAACGGCTCGGGAGCGTCCCCGGAGGCCGGCTCGGTAGCCGTTCTTCCGGCCCGGCTCGCGAACGGCGCGGTGGCGAACCATCGGCTACCGGTAGCGGCCGACGTCGAGGCCCGGCGGAACGACGCCGAGGCACCGACCGTCTCGCCTGACTAGTGACGGCGCTCCGCCAACCCTTCACCGGCGCTTCATAGGGCGTCCGGGAAGCGATTCCTGAACCGTTTGCGCACAAACGGCGAATCGTCAAAAGGGCATCACCTTCACCGCAATCGAAGCGCCACCTCAGGGCGCGTGTCGACAGGCGGAGTCAGGGCTTGAAAAGTGCCAGGGCACCGCTGCGCCCAAAAACTGTGGTTCCGGACCGAACAAATGAATACGCGGAAACAATGCTGACCATTTGCGAAAGGCAAATCTTTTCTGATGAAGAAGACTTGGGTTCGTAAGACTCTGAGTGTCGGCGTCCTGGCCGCCGGTGCCCTCCTGCTGGCCCCGGCCGCGGTCGCCCAGGCCGACGTCGACCAGGCAACGTTCAACAACTTCGGCGCGGCCAACGGCACCCAGGTCGCCATGCCGATCACCGTGCCGGTGAACCTGGTCGGCAACTCGGTCGGCGCCCTCGGCTCGGCGCAGGCGTCCGGTGCCGGCGCCAACAAGGTCGAGAACGGTGGTGGCGGGACCAAGCAGCGCTCGTTCAACAACTACGGCGCGCTGAACGGCACTCAGGTGGCCGTTCCGGTCAACGTTCCGGTCAACGTGACGGGCAACGCCGCGGCTGTGGCCGGGCATGCGACCGCCAAGGGCGTCAGCGCCAACCAGGTGGAGTCCGCCCGGACCCCGGAGAGCATCTGGGGCGGCGGTCCCGGCGGCGGCAGCAGCCCGGACCAGCTGAGCTACAACAACTACGGCGCCCTGAACGGCAACCAGGTGTCCGTGCCGATCAACATCCCGATCAACGCCTGCGGCAACGCCCTCGCGTTGCTCGGTAGCGCGACCGCGAGTGGCATCTGCGCGAACCAGATCGGCCCGACCTACCGCATGGCCCACCCGCAGGAGAGCAAGAAGCTCGGCAAGCGCACCGAGAGCGCCACCAATGCCGGGGGCGGCTTCGGCGACCAGGTCACCACCGGCAACTACGGTCTCCTGAACGGCAACCAGGTGTCGGTGCCGATCAACATCCCGATCAACGCGTGTGGCAACGCGATCGGCGTGCTCGGCTTCGCGAACGCGACCGGCATCTGCGCGAACCAGATCGGTGGCGGCGGCGGCCAGCCGATCAGCTTCAACCCGGGTGGCGGTCACCCGGGCGGCGGCCAGAACCCCGGCGGCGGCTTCCCGGGTGGCGGCTTCCCCGGCGGTAACGTCCTCCCCGGCGGCGGTGTCCTCCCGGGCGGCGTTCTCCCCGGCGACGGTTACCCGGGCGGCTTCTACCCCGGTGACTTCGACGGGGGCCCGGACTACGGGATCCTGCCGGTGCACAACTACGTGCCGTACTACCCGGTTCCGGACTACCTCCTCGACGACTGCGACGAGTTCCTGGGTGACCTCGGCCCGGACGGCCCGCGGGGGGACTACTACCCCGGCCACCGGAAGCCGAAGTTCAAGGGCAACGGCATCGTCAAGGGCGCCGGTGACCAGTGGACGCCGGGTGACGTCGACGACGTCCGCGACCAGGACGTCAAGGGCGGCAAGGCCAACGCCAACGCCGGGTACGACAAGGGCGGCAACCGCGGCGACGACTTCCCGGCCGACACGAAGGACGACTTCGAGGCCCCGAGCGACGACAACGACGTCAGCCCGGACAAGTACGGCAAGGGCAACGGCGGCCGGGCGAACGAGAAGTCCCCGGTCTCCGCGCTGACCAAGGACCTGGGCGGCGTTCGCTCGGGCAGCTTCGGCGGCCTGGACCTGCTCGACACCCTGCGCTGACCGCACGTGGTGGAAGGCCGGGTTGCGCCGGTCCCGGGCGCGACTCGCATCGGCACGTGACGCCGATGACCGCCGGCGCGACTCCACGGCGCCGGTAGCAGTGAAACGAACGGGAGTCTCCGTGACGGGGACTCCCGTTCGTCGTTGCCGCCTCCCGAAGCGTGAGATAACCTAACGTCCGTTAAGCCTAACGAGCGTTAAGGATGGGGCAATGGTCGACTTCCGGCTCGGTGATGAGTATGCGGAGTTGCGCGACAGCGTGCGGCAGTTCGCGCAGGAGCAGATCGCGCCGGTGATCGCTGAGCACTACGAGAACAAGACCTTCCCGTACGAGATCGTGCGCCAGATGGGGAAGATGGGCCTTTTCGGTCTCCCGTTCCCGGAGCAGCACGGCGGGATGGGCGGTGACTACTTCGCGCTCTGCCTGGCGCTCGAGGAGCTGGCCCGCGTCGACAGCTCGGTCGCCGTCACCCTGGAGGCCGCCGTCTCGCTGGGCGCCATGCCGATCTTCCGGTACGGCACCGACGAGCAGAAGAAGCAGTGGCTCCCCCGGCTGACCAGCGGTGAGGCGCTCGCCGCCTTCGGCCTGACCGAGCCGGGCACCGGGTCGGACGCGGCCGGCACCACCACCCGTGCGGTGCTCGACGAGAGCACCGGCGAATGGGTGATCAACGGAACCAAGGCGTTCATCACGAACTCCGGCACCGATATCACCTGCCTGGTCACGGTGATGGCGGTGACCGGCACCAACCCGGACGGCAGCAAGGAGCTGTCGACCATCATCGTCCCGTCCGGCACGCCCGGATTCACGGTGGCGCCGGGCTACTCGAAGGTCGGCTGGTGCGCGTCGGACACCCACGAGCTGTCCTTCGACGAGGTCCGGGTGCCGGCCGCCAACCTGCTCGGCGAACGCGGCCGCGGTCTGGCCCAGTTCCTGCGCATCCTCGACGAGGGCCGGATCGCGATCGCCGCGCTGTCGGTCGGCCTGGCTCAGGGGTGCGTCGACGAGTCGGTGACGTACGCCGGCAACCGCACCGCCTTCGGCCGGCCGATCGGCGCCAACCAGGCCGTCCAGTTCCTGATCGCGGACATGGACATGCGCGCCCACGTGGCCCGGCTCGGCTACTACGACGCCGCCGCCCGGATGCTCGCCGGCGAGGACTTCAAGCGGTACGCCGCGATCGCCAAGCTGAACGCCAGCAACGCCGCCATGGAGAACAGCCGCTACGCCACCCAGGTGCACGGCGGCTACGGATTCATGAACGAGTCCGCGGTCGGCCGGTTCTACCGGGACGCCAAGATCCTCGAGATCGGCGAGGGCACCTCCGAGGTGCAGCGCATGCTCATCGCGCGGGGCCTCGGCCTGTAGTGATCGATCAGGCGGGCAGCGCGGACTCCGTGCTGCCCGCCGTCGCGCACGGGTTGACCGCGTCCCGGACCGTGCGCAGCGAATCCAGCAGCTGGGTCAGCTGCTCCTCGGGAAGCAAACCGACATACCACCGCTGAACCAGCTCCAGGTGGCCCGGCAGGACCTCGGTGAGCCGCCGCATGCCCTCGTCGGTGATGACGGCGTAGGAGCTGCGCCGATCGCTCGGGCACGCCTCCCGGCGGACCAGCCCGCTGCGCTCCATCCGGTCGACGACCCGGGTGACACCGCTCGTGGAGAGGGTGGTCTGCCCGGCCAGATCGGTCATCCGCAGGTGATTGCCGGGGGACCGGGCCAGTCTCATCAGCACCTCGAACTCCACCGGGGAGAGCCGGTGCTCCTCGAACTGTGCGGCCAGCCGGTTCATCAGGCCCGTGTAGGCCTCCGCGAGCAGCCCGACGGCGGTGAGGCGCGGGTCGTCCAGGTCCTTGTTCACGCTTCGACTCTAGCAGGCACTTGACAGGAGGAATATTGCGGCGCATATAGTTGCTCCGTCAGACAAGCATCCGGACCGAGCTTCGAGAGAAGGCAGTGTCATGACCGTCAGCACCCGTGAGTTCGAAGGCCTCCAGATTCCCGCCGCCGGCACCTACGAGCTGGACGCGGCGCACAAGCGGGTCGGCTTCGTGGTGAAGCACCTCATGGTGAGCAAGGTCCGCGGCCAGTTCGCCGAGGCGACCGCCACCGTCACCGTGGCGGAGAACCCGCTGGAGTCCTCGGTCGTCGCCTCCATCAAGACCGCCAGCGTCGAGACCGGCCAGACCGACCGGGACAACCACCTGCGCACCGGCGACTTCTTCGAGGCCGAGAAGTACCCGACGATGGAGTACCGCAGCACCGGCGTGAAGTCGCACGCGGGCGCCGAGTTCGTCCTCGACGGCGAGCTCACCATCAAGGGCATCACCCGGCCGGTCGAGCTGGTCGTCGAGTTCGAGGGCGCCACCACCAGCCCGTACGGGCAGCATCTCTTCGGGTTCAGCGCGCACACCGAGATCGACCGCGAGGACTGGGGCCTGACCTACAACATGGCCCTGGAGACCGGCGGCGTGATGATCGGCAAGAAGGTCAAGATCGAGATCGAGGGCGAGGCCATCCTGCAGCAGGGCTGACCGTCCTGATCGGAGAACGCCGTCCGGGTTCCGGGCGGCGTTCTCCGTGTCTCCGGATGTCTGGCGGTCGTCCGCGAGGGATGGCAGGGTGAACCGAGCGCAGTCGTTCGTTCACAGAGCGGTGATCGATATCCGTTTCGTCCCCGGCCGTCCCGGGAGGGCAGCACATGGGCAAGGAACTGGTGACCGCCGTCTTCTCGCCGCATGATCGGGTGCTGTTCCGGCGGCGGGTGCGCCGTGGGCTCGACGCGCTGACCGGGATGCTCGAGGACGGCCGGTTCGAGCCCGGCGACCCGACCACCGGCCTGGAGATCGAGATCAACCTGGTCGACGCGGAGGCCGCCCCGGCCATGCGCAACGCCGAGGTCCTGGCCGACCTGGCCGATCCCCGCTTCCAGTTGGAGCTGGGCCGGTTCAACCTCGAACTGAACGTGCCACCCCGGTCGCTGGCCGGCGACGGGCTCGCCGACTACGAGCGAGAGATCCTGCAGGCGCTGTGTGCGGCTGGTGAGTCCGCCCGCAAACGGGAGACCCGGCTCATCCTGATCGGGATGCTGCCCACCCTCACCGCCGGTCAACTGGTGCACGCCGACATCTCCGACAACGAGCGGTTCCGCGCCCTGGACGCCGAGATCGCGGGCGCCCGCGGTGACGACTTCCGGATCGACATCCGAGGCCCCGAGCGGCTGCTGACCAGCAGCGACACCATCGCTCCGGAGGGCGCCTGCACGAGCGCGCAGTTCCACCTGCGGGTCGACCCGGCCGACTTCGCCCGGTACTGGAACGCGTCCCAGGCGATCGCCGGAGTCCAGCTGGCGCTCGGCGCCAACGCTCCGTTCCTCTACCGGCGGCGGCTCTGGGCGGAGACCCGGATCCCGTTCTTCGAGCAGGCCACCGATGCGCGCCCGGACGAGTTCGCGGCACAGGGCGTACGACCGAGGGTCTGGTTCGGCGACCGCTGGATCGATTCGATCCTGGACCTGTACGAGGAGAACGTCCGGTACTTCCCACCGTTGCTGCCGGAGCTCGGTGACGAGGACCCGGCCGCCGTCCTGGCCGCCGGCGGCATCCCCGAACTGGCCGAACTACGCCTGCACAACGGCACTGTCTACCGCTGGAACCGGCCGGTCTACGACGTCACCGGCGGCCGCCCGCACCTGCGGGTGGAGAACCGGGTCCTGCCGTCCGGCCCCACCGTGGCGGACATGCTCGCCAACGCGGCGTTCTACTTCGGGCTCGTCCGGCAGCTCGCCGAGGAGGATCCGCCACTCTGGGCGTGCCTGGACTTCGCGGCGGCCGAGGCCGGCTTCCGGACCGGAGCGCGCGACGGGATCGAGGCCCGGCTGTTCTGGCCCGGTCGCGGCGAGGTGCCGGTCACCGATCTGGTGCGCGACGTGCTGCTTCCCCGCGCCCATTCCGGTCTGGACCGGTACGGGGTGCACCCGGCGCATCGGGACCGGTTTCTCGGCATCATCGAGGACCGCTGCCGGACCCGGCGCAACGGCGCCGTCTGGCAGAGCGAGACGGTCCGCACCGTGCAGGAGCGCGGGCTGGACCGGGTGGTGGCGCTACGCGAGATGACGCAGCGCTACCTCGAATTCCAGCGCACCAACGAGCCGGTGCACACCTGGCCGATCTGAGCTATTTGCCGGACTTCTTGGGATCGTCCGGGTTGATCCGGGCCACCGTCGGGCTGGCCGGCGGCGGGGTGATCGTGGACCGCGGAGCGGTGTCGCCGTTGCCGTTGCGGCGCTTGGCCGGGGTGCGGCCGCTCGGGCGGGACGCCTCGGCGACCTCCGGGTCGACCGGATCCGGCTTGGTGGGAGTCGCCGCCTTCGCCGGCGCGGACGCGGTCACCCGGCCGGTCGCCTTGGCCGGCTTCGCCGGGGTGCTCTCCGTCTTCGGGACGGAAACGGAGACGGGGGCGGGGGCGGGGGCGGGGACGGGGACGGGAGTCAGCCGACCGCGCCGGCCCGCCACCAGGGCCACGGTGAGCGCGGATCCGCCCAGGCCGGCGAGGACGGCGTACGGCGCGATCAGGTACGCCGACTCCAGCGGCCCCATCGCCTCGGTCAACAGTGGCGCCAGGGTGAGGAACGAGAAGGCGACCAGCAGCGGCCCGACCGCGCCGGAGATCGCCGTGCCCAGCCCCAGCTCGCCCCTCAGCGCCGCCGGACCGGCCGCCACCAGCCCGATGACGAACGCCGCGACCAGGGTCAGCAGGGCGCTCGGCCAGTAGATCCCGCCGTAGCGGACCGGGCTCACCGACTCGGCGAACTGCCAGCTGGTCAGGTAGGTGGCGAAGTCGCGCCCGGTGAGCAGTTCGGCCACCACGCCGGCGATGGCCAGTGTCCACAGCCACAGCGCGGTGCCGATCAGGTTGGCCGCGACCGGGGTGGACGACACCGCCCAGAACGCGACCACCAGGCCGGCCAGCAGGCCGGCGAGCGCGTACCCGCTGGCGACCAGCTGGGGTGACAGGGTGTCGGCGCGGACCGCGGACCGGGCCGGTAGCGCGACCAGGACGACCGACACCAGCGCGCCCACCGCCGAGGCGGTCGCCAGCGCGAAGCGCCAGAGCGCCCGCCACCGGCCGGGGCGTTCGGCTCGCAGCCGGCCGGCGATGACCGCCCCGAGCACCGTGGCGCTCGCGGTGATCCAGGTCGCCCAGCCGAGGCTGCCCAGCCAGACGCTGTCGGCGTCGGCGAGGGTGACCGGCCAGGTGATGACACCCAGGCCGTAGCCCAGACCCAGTTGAGCGGCCCCGGTCCCGGCCGCGATGCCGGCCGCGGTGGCAGCCTGTGTTGTCCAGCCATTCTCGGCCATGCCGGGCACTGTACTGGTCCTCGCCGATGTCTGGGAAATGGTCACCGAGGGTCGGCATTCGACCGCTTTCCGGCTGGTGGAAACCACAACCAGGCCGCAAGATTCGATACCTTGACGCTGCGACTAGCGCGGATGTACGGAGCGGAAGGGGCGCGGTGATGCCCGAGGAGCGCGAACCCGAGCGGGATGACGAGACCCGCCCGCTGTCGTCAGTGGACGAGCAGCCGTCCCCGCAACCGGAGGACCCTGGCGCGGACGTGTGGACCGGCCGGGCCGGTGTCCGGCCCTACGGGGCCTATCGCCGCGAGCAGTTCGACGAGGACGGCGACTGGGCCGACCGCGGGCCCGCCGAGCCGTCCGGCCGCTGGTGGGCGCCGATCGCCATCGGCACCGTCTCGCTGATCCTGCTCGGGTTGCTCGGCTTCGGCATCGTGGTGATCGTGCAGAACGCGGACGGGGAGGTCGAGACGCCGGGCGCCACACCCACCGTGCGCGCCACCACGACCGAGCCGGCCGACCCCGGCATCACGACCCCGCCCACGGTGACCGAGACGATCACCACACCCGCGACGACCGACGCGGCGGAACGCGAGGTGACCGTGCCGGCGCTACGCGGGATGCCGCTGGCCGACGCACAGGCGGCACTGACCCGCTCCCGACTCGGATACCGGGTGATCCGCCGGGAGAGCGACGCCGAGCCGGGAACGGTGATCAACTGCGACCCCCCGGAGGGCCTGCAGGTGCCGTCGGACACACGGGTGACCCTGATCGTGGCCATCGCGCGGACGGACGACCCGTCTCCGGCGACACCGGCGGCCTCCGCCGGAGGCTGAATCAGCGCGGGGTCCGGACCGTCCGCGCGGGCGCCACCCCGGGGCGGGTGGCCGGCTGGCGACTGTTGCGCAGCCGCGGATCGGGCGCCTTCCCCGCCGGGCGAAGACCATTGACCTGTACGAAGATCGAGCGGCGTTCGACCGCGTCACCGGCCGAGTTCAGTTCGTAGCCGTCCAGCCAGACCCACCCCTCGTAGGTCGGCCAGTCGTGGACCCGGATGACCCGGAAGAGCATCGGTGATGCGAATTGGACGCTCGCCGCTCTCGTCACGTGGATGACATCACCGGACCGAGGTAGAACCACGTCATCTCCTGCCCTGAGACCCGTGTAGATGGACTTTGGTGACCTAGGCGCACCAGTTTGCCGGTTTGGTACGCCCTTGCAAGCCTCCGACGGGTTTGACCATCGAAGGAGGTTGCGGAACGTCACTATCGCCGATCACACCTACCCGGTTTCGGGAGAAGGTCCACCATGGACCAGAAGTGGCTCGGCGCCCCGTATCGGACGTCGTCTTGCTGGCATTTGTCGGACTTGCTCGCGTCTTTCAAGAACGTTAAGTGATGCAAGCCATACGGAAAGATTGCACCACCAGTCTCGTCGATGCAAGTTGCATGTCACGCTTCCGTGATTCTCCGTGATCATCCAATGTGCTTGAACGATCATGAGCGGCTCGGGAGACTGGTCCGGTGAATCGACGCCGCAGTCCCACCGTCCGTCGACGCCGCCTCGGGGTGGAGCTGCGCAGGTATCGCGAGGCGGCCGGCGTGACGATTGATGTGGTGGCCGAGCGGCTGGGCTGCTCGACATCCAAGATATCCCGGATCGAAACCGGGCATACCACCGCCAGCCCGCATGACGTGAGCGCCATGTTAGCTATTTATGGTGTCGATCCGGACATTTCAGGAGAGTTAGTTGAAATCTCGCGAGATGCCCGGAAGAAAGGTTGGTGGCACCCCTTCTCCACCGTCCTGAACAGCACGTATGTCGGCTTCGAGGCCGAAGCTAGATCAATTCAGGCGTACGAGCAGCAGGTCATTCCGGGCCTTCTGCAGAGCGAGCAGTACGCAATGGCTCTCATTCGATCCGCCCGATGGGATGACACCGATCAGGAAATCGCGCAACGGGTCCGCGTCCGTATGGAACGGCAGTCGTTACTGATTCAGGACGATCCAATCGATCTCTGGGTGGTGCTCGATGAAGCGGTGGTGAGTCGCCCGGTCGGTGGCGACGCGGTCATGCGCGATCAGTTGCGACATCTGGTCGAGACCGCCGGTCTGCCGAACGTGACCCTCCAGATCCTGCCGTTCGCGGTCGGCGCGCATGCCGCCATGGACGGTGCGTTCGCGATCCTCGACTTCCCCTCGGACGGTGACCCCGCCGTGGTGTTCGCCGAGAACGCGGCCGGCGGGCTCTTTCTGGAGAAGGACGACGAACTCCGCAAGTTCCGCGAGGTGTTCGGCACCATCCGGGCCGCCGCCCTGGATCCGGAGGCGTCCATCGAGATGATCGAGAAGCTGGCAGAGGAGCCATTGTGGAAATCGAGGCGAAGGGCCTCCGAGTCGATCTGAACCAGGCACGCTGGTTCAAGAGCACGCGGAGCGGGCCGAACTGCGACAACTGTGTCGAGGTCGCGTTCGTCGGCGAGGCTATCGCGGTGCGCGACTCGAAGAACCCGTCGGGACCGGCGCTGATCTTCACGACCGCGGAGTGGGACGCGTTCGTGGGTGGAGCCAAGGACGGCGAGTTCGACCTCTGAGGATGCCTGAGCGGCCGGTCCGGTGATCCGTTCACCGGGCCGACCGTTGCTATTTGCCCGATTCGCGTCGCTGTGCGCGACTCGCCTCGTTGAAAGCTCCAGGCGCGGACCGGACCGCGCTGACGGGCCGGGACACACCACCGACGAGGCAAGGCAGTAGAGATGACTATTGGTTCCGAGAACCTCAGCAGCGGTTCGTCGACGGCGCAGGACCGCTTCAGCGGAGGCGTGAGCGCCTACCGGCAGGGCCGGCGGGAAGCTCTCACGGGCGATCACAGCGACGGTGAGCTGGTGTCCCGTACCAGCTCCGGCCTGCCGACCCGGTCGCCCGGGCGTTCCCACAGCATCGAGCCGACCAGCTCGCTCGACCGGGCCGCGAGGCTGCCCTCCCTGGATCTGCAGAACCTGAACGAGCCGGTCTTCCCGTCCGGAACCTGGAGCGACTCGTCGAGCCAGTCGATGGCCGACCACCCGCTGCTCCGTGGACTGCTGCTGGAGCTGCCGGCTCGTGGCACGCTGCCGCCGTCGGAGTGGCTGGACCGCTGGTTCGAGGCGACCCGCTCGATCCTGGAGCTGCTCTACGTCCAGGAAGCCAAGCAGCACTGACGATCAGCGGGCGCCGGCCGGCGCCCGCTCCCGGTCCCGGCGGCCGATCGGGGCCAGCACCAGCGGGGCCAGGCGGCTGTGCCGCAGCGCCGCCCGGATCCCGATGCCGGCGACGGTCACCATGACGACGGTGACGGCGATGCCCAGCATGCCGGTCGCCACGCCGCCGGGCACGTCCACCAGGCCGGCCGCGATCGGGAGGCCCACCAGCGCGGCCACGCCGGTGATCTGCAACGGCGCGGACAGCAGCGGGTGGGCGGCCGCGGCGCGCAGGGCCGGCGGAACCGGCGTCAGCGGCGCGGTGGCGAACGCCCCCGCGCCGCGGCGCACCCAGCCGAGCCGGCGCAGGGTCGCGGTCAGCACGATCAGTGCCGGTACGCCCGGCAGCAGGGCGGCGGCCGGCGCCGCCGAGACGCCCGGCATCAGGGCGGCGACCAGGGGGACCGCGGCGAACACCGCGACGCCCGCGCCGACCAGCGCGGAGAGCAGACCGGCACGGCGGCGCAGCTGACGCGCGGTCACGGCGGCGGGCATCCCGTCGACCAGGAGCCCGGCGGTGAGCCAGACGGCGGCGAGGGTGCCGATCAGGATGACGTCCACGACGGTGTTCACATCGACAGCGTTCACCGTTCGCGTTCGTACCGAAACCGGGATATGCCCGGACCGGGCACCCGTAGGGGTCCCGCGCCACTAGGCGTAGGCGCCCCGGGACGCTCCGTCGAGAACGGACAGTGATCTACAACGCACTGTCCGAGACAGGATCCGGTCGGTCAGACGGCGAACTCGTGGACCCGCTCGGTGGCGGGCGCCGGCGGGGTCGCCTTCCACAGGCCCAGCCGCTGTGCGGCGAGACGGCTCAGGTACGCCGGGTTGAGCAGTACATACCGCTTCCACAGCCGCTTCGGCTCCAGGCCCAGGCGCCACAACCACTCCAGCGCGTACCGCTGCATCCAGGCGGGCGGGTTCTTCAGCAGGCCGGCGTGGTAGTCGAAGGCGGCGCCGACGGCGAGCAGCGGCATGTCCAGCAGCGGGCGCATGGCGTAGGTGAAGATCTCCTGCCGCGGGCAGCCCAGGCCGACCAGCACCACGCGGGCGCCGGACGCCTTGATGCGTTCCGCGATCGCCTCCGCCTCACCGGGCTCGGACTTCCGGAACTTGGACGCCTCGACACCGGCGATCCGCAGCGACGGGAACATCCCCATCAGGGCCGGGACCAGCCGCTCCAGGGTGGGCTCGGTCGACCCGTACAGGTAGACGGGCAGGCCCTCGGCGGCCGCCTGCTCGACGACCCGGAGCGTCAGCTCGGGCCCGTACACCCGGTCGGTCAGTCCGGCCCGGTGCAGCACGTTCAGCGCCCAGCGGACCGGCTGGCCGTCCGGTGTGACCAGATCGAACGAGTTCAGCCGGGCGTTGTGGGCGGGGTCCTCGACGCCGGTCATCACGCCGTGCACCGCGAGCGCCGTCACGGCGAACCCGCGCCGCTCCCTGGCGGCCTCGATGATCTGCGCGGTCGCGGTCGCGTAATCGGTCGCATCCACGAGCACACCGAGCACGTTGCGCTTGCCCTGCCCGACACCCGCACTAGTCGCTGTCACGACCGTCACTCCACCCTGAGAACCGATGAGGCGGCGAGCATAGCGCCCCGTACACCTTCACCCGAAAGTTGACGTGAAATTCCGGCGCTCACCCGTACTCCAAAGGGGTTGATCTTGTAGCCCACCCGAAAGCGCGACTGAATCGCCGAAGCCCGGAAACGACGAAGCGCTCCCGTCCGCAAAGCGGAACGAGAGCGCTTCAACGACTCGTGGGGATGGGGGGAGTTGAACCCCCACGTCCTTTCGGACACACGGACCTGAACCGTGCGCGTCTGCCATTCCGCCACATCCCCATGTGACTTGCCTCGAAGATCATACATCCGACCTTCTCGGCCGAAGCGGGCTGGTCGAACCTGCTTCGTTGTTACTGGTTGCGACAGACTACGCTGTCGCACGTCACCAAGCGAGTAGATACCGCCTCGCGACGCTGGAAACACTAGCACGGCGTCGTAGGCGGTCATACGAGGGTCAGAAGTGCCGGCTGCTCTTGGGCTAAGGATGCGCAAGCGGCCGCCGGATACCATCATGTCCTCGGAACCCGAGGAGGAGCCGGTGAGCGTGCTGCAGCGCTTTGAGAAGCGATTGGAAGGCCTGGTCGAAGGGGCCTTCGCGAAGGTGTTCAAGGGTGTCGTGCACCCTGTGGAGATTCTGAATGCCATGCAGCGGGAGGCCGAGGCGCACAAGGCCATCCTCGCCGGTGGCCGCACCCTCGTGCCCAACCGCTACGTGATCGACCTGTCGCCATACGACCACAGTCGGCTGGCGCCCTATGCCGCCGCGCTGGCCCAGGAGCTGGCGCAGTCCCAGGCCGAGTTCATCGGTGAGCAGGCCTGGACGGTCTACGGCGACGTGATCGTCGAGATCGAGCGTGGCGACGGACTGGACACGGGCATGTTCCGGGTCACCGCGGAGGTGTACACCGGCGGCGAGGTCGCCCCGGTGCAGCAGCCCGCGTACGACGCCGGCCCGCAGTACTCGCCCTACGACCAGCACCAGCAGGGTGGCTACCAGCAGCACCACGGTGGCCCCCGCAGCGTCGGCCTGGTCTCCGGCGACGGCCGGACCTACCCGCTGCAGATGGGCTCGACCGTGATCGGCCGCGGCGACCAGGCGAACCTTCGCCTGCCCGACGTCGGCATCTCGCGGCGCCACGCCCGGCTGGACTACGACGGCAACCAGGTCGTGCTGACCGATCTGGGCTCGACGAACGGCACCATGGTCAACGGCCAGCGGGTGTCCGCCGTCGCGCTCAACCCGGGCGACATGATCCAGCTCGGCACCACCACGCTCACCTTCCGAGTGGACGGCTAGCGACCTTGCCCGAATTCGTCCTCACCGTCGCCCGATTCGGTTTCCTCATCCTTCTGTGGATCTTCGTGTTCACGGTGGTCGGGGTCATCCGGCGGGATCTCTTCGCCGGTGGCCGGTCCAAGAGCATCGTCGCCAGCCCTCGGGGGGTGGGTGGCGCGGTGCTCCAGGGCCGGCCGGCGAAGGCGAAACGCGGTAAGGCGGCGCGGCAGCTCGTCGTGACCGCCGGTCAGCTGGCCGGCACCCGGATCACGCTCGGTGAAGCCCCGATCACGATCGGCCGCGCCGAGGACTCGACGCTCGTCATCACCGATGACTTCGCGTCGGCCCGGCACGCCCGGTTGGTGCCCCGTGACGGCCAATGGTTCGTGGAGGACCTCGGCTCGACCAACGGCACGTACCTTGATCGCGGTAAGGTCTCCGGACCCACTCCAGTCCCCCTTGGCGTTCCGATCCGGATCGGGCGCACTTCTCTCGAGTTACGGCCATGACCCTGACCCTGCGCTATGCCGCTCAGAGCGACCGCGGTCTGATCCGAGACCTGAACCAGGACTCCGTCTACGCCGGGCCGCGACTTCTCGCTGTCGCGGACGGCATGGGCGGCATGGCCGCCGGTGACGTCGCGTCCAACATCGTTATCGCCGCCATGGCGCCACTCGACGACGACGTCCCCGGGGACGCCATGGTCGACGCGCTCCGCCACGCCGTCGGGACCGCCAACCAGCAGTTGCGGGACACCGTCGACGCCAACCCCCAGCTGGAGGGGATGGGGACCACGCTGACCGCGGTCCTCTTCTCCGGCAGCAAGTTCGGCATGGTGCACATCGGGGACTCCCGCGCGTACCTGCTGCGCAAGGGCGAGTTCTCGCAGATCACCAAGGACGACACCTACGTCCAGATGCTGGTCGACGAGGGCCGGGTCAGCCCCGAGGAGGCGAGCAGCCACCCACAGCGGTCGCTGCTCACCCGGGCGCTGGACGGCCGGGACATCGACCCCGAGTACTCCGTCCGCCAGGTGCTCAAGGGCGACCGCTACCTGATCTGCAGCGACGGGCTCTCCGGCGTGGTCAGTGGCGAGACGATCGCGCAGACCATGCGCGAGCTCACCGACCCGAAGGCGTGCGTGGAACGGCTGGTGCAACTGGCCCTCCGCGGTGGCGGGCCGGACAACATCACCGTGATCATCGCCGACGCCATCGACGACATCGTCGAGCAGGCGCCGATCGTGGGCGGCGCGGCCTCCCTCGACCGGGGCAACACCACGGTCGCCGACAGCTCCACCTCGGCCGCCCGGGCCGCGGCGCTCAAGCCGCAGCCGCGCCCGGCGCAACCGGAGCCGGCCACCAACGGCTACGACCGGGACCCGGAGCCCTCCGGCCACCCGGTCCGGACCGCGCTCATGGTGCTGGTGCTGCTCGGGGTGCTCGGCGGTGGCCTGTGGCTGGGCTGGAAGTACACCCAGGACCAGTACTACGTCGGCGCTACCGACGCGGGTCAGCTCGCCATCTTCCAGGGCGTGCCGGGTCAGATCGCCGGGGTCGACCTGTCGACCGTGAGTGAGACCAGCCAGGTCAGCCTGGAAGACCTCACGCCGGTCGCCCAGGAACGCGTCAAGCAGGGCATCCACGCCGACAGTCAGACCGCCGCCCGTTCCACGCTGGCCGGTCTGACCAGCGAGGAGCCGTCGAACCCGAACCTCAAGCCGATCTGCAACGCCGCCGGTGTCGCGCCGTCGGCCTCCGCCTCGGCAACGCCGGCGAAGACCACGCCGGCCCCGTCCGCCGCCGCCTCGGAGAGTGCTCCGCCGAGCGTCGACCCGGTCGGGTGCCGGACCGTCGACTGAACACACGGCCTACACGTCTGGGGAAATTCTTGACCGCGCCCGCCGTACCGGCTCCGACACCCGCCTCCACGGGCGAGATGTCGCGTATCCGGCAATGGAAGACGCGCCGCAACGCCGAGCTCGGACTGCTCGCCTTCGCCATGCTTCTCGTCGCCGCGTTCGGCGCGACGGTGGAGGCGAACCAGTTCGACGAGATCCGGCCGAACTTCTGGGTGCCGGCCGCGCTGATCGGCATCCTGTTCCTCGGCCTGCACGTGGTCGTCCGGTTCACGGCGCCGTTCGCCGACCCGGTGCTGCTGCCGGCGGTGGCGCTGATCAACGGCATCGGGGTGGCGTTCCTGCGCCGCCTCGACATCGCCCGGGCGATCGCCAACGACGAGCCCGTACCCGGGTTCTTCGCCGAGACCGGCGGCCGCCAGCTGGCCTGGACACTGCTGTCGCTGATCCTGGCGGCGGTGCTGCTCCTGCTGCTGCGCGACCACAAGGTGATCTCGCGGTACGCCTACACCCTGGGTCTGGTCGGCATCGTGCTGATGATGATCCCGGCGGTGCTGCCCGGCAGCATCTCCGAGGTCAACGGCGCGAAGCTGTGGATCCGGTTCGGGTCGTTCTCGATCCAGCCGGGTGAGTTCGCCAAGCTCGCCCTGGTCTCCTTCTTCGCGTACTACCTGGTGCGCAAGCGGGAGGTCCTGTCGCTGGCCAGCCACCGGTTCCTCGGCATCGACTTCCCGCGTGGCCGGGACCTGGGCCCGGTCGTCACGGTGTGGCTGTTCAGCCTCCTCGTCCTCGTCTTCGAGAAGGACCTCGGCACCGCGCTGCTGTACTTCGGGCTCTTCGTCGTCACGTTGTACGTGGCCACCGAGCGGTCCAGCTGGCTGATCATCGGCCTGGTCCTGTTCTTCGGCGGCGTCTACGTGGCGTACCTGCTGGGCTCCACGATCGGCGGCCCGTTCGCGAACTTCTACGACCGCGCCGAACTGTGGCTCGACCCGTTCTCCCAGGAGAACTACACCCGCGAGAGCGGCAACAGCTACCAGCTGGTCCAGGGCCTGCTCGGGCTCGGCACCGGCGGCCTGTTCGGCACCGGGCCGGGCGCCGGCTCGCCGGGCAAGGTGCCCGAGGTCCGGACCGACTTCATCTTCGCCGGGCTCGGCGAGGAGGTCGGCCTGTTCGGGCTCTCCGCACTGCTGGTCGTCTACCTGCTGATCGTGGAACGCGGCCTGCACGCGGCGCTGGCGGTCCGTGACTCGTTCGGCAAGCTGGTCGCCGGCGGTCTGGCCTTCACCCTCGGCCTCCAGGTCTTCGTCATCCTCGGCGGCATCACCGGCCTGATCCCGCTGACCGGCCAGACCACCCCGTTCCTCTCCGCCGGTGGCTCGTCGCTGATGGCGAACTGGTTGCTCATCGCGATGCTGTTGCGGATCTCCGATGCCGCGCGCCGGCCGGCGAACAGCCTCGCCGAGCGGACCAGCGGACCGAAGAAGGCACCCACCCAGTTGCACGGCGCCATGACGGAGGTGATCAAGCCGTGAACGCCCCCCTCCGACGCTCCGGCGTCGTCATCCTCGTCCTGTTCGGCCTGATCTTCGCCAACCTCAACTGGATCCAGGCGTACCGGGCCGACGACTACCGCACCGATCCGCGCAACCAGCGGGTCCAGGTCGCGGAGTACGACCGGCCCCGCGGTTCGATCGAGGCGGCCGGCGGTGTCGCCCTCGCCCAGAACACCGAGACCGAGGGCGAGCTGAAGTACCAGCGGGTCTACCCGAAGAAGGAGATCTACGCGCCGATCCTCGGCTACAAGCCGGTGGAGGGCGCCGCGGTCGGCATCGAGGCGGCCGAGAACGACATCCTCTCCGGCGCCAGCGACAAGCTCTTCGCGGACCGGCTCAGTGACATGTTCACCGGTGACAGCACCAGCGGCGGCAACATCGTCCTGTCGATCAACCCGCGTGCGCAGGAGGTCGCCTGGAAGCAGATGACCGACAACGAGCGCGGCGTCACCAAGGGCGCGGCGGTCGCGATCGACCCGGCCACCGGCGCCGTCCAGGCCATGGTGTCGATGCCGAGCTACAACCCGAACCCGCTGGTCAGCCACGACGCGGCGGCGGCCCGGCAGGCCTACGACAAGCTCGAGGCCGACAAGGGCCAGCCGCTGCTGAACCGTGCGGTGGCGAACACCCTGCCGCCCGGCTCCGTGTTCAAGGTGATCGTCTCGGCGGCCGCGCTGGAGCACGACTACAACATCGGCAGCGAGCTTCAGGCGGGCAGCGTCTACCAGGAGGGCGGCGCGACGATCCGCAACTCCGAGGACGAGGTCTGCCCCGGCAGCACGATCACGCTCAAGGAGGCGCTGACCACGAGCTGTAACACCGCGTACTCGCGGCTCGGCGTGAAGCTCGGCCGCGATGTGGTGATCGACACAGCGAAGAAGTGGGGCTTCGAGAACGAGGACCTCGTCGTCGGCGACCTGGAGAGCAAGAAGGGTCTCTCGGTGGCGGCCAGCCGGACCGGCGCCATCGCGAACGAGGACGGCTCCGTGGACAAGGCGGCGCTGGCCCAGTCCTCGCTCGGCCAGCGGGACGTCCGGATGACCCCGCTGCAAGGTGCCATGATCGCCGCGACGGTCGCCAACAACGGCAGTCAGATGCAGCCCTACCTGGTGCAACAGCAGCTCGACTCGGACCGCCGGACCATCTACACGGCCAAGCCGAAGGAGCTGCGCCAGCCGATCGACTCGTCGGTCGCGAAGGACCTCCAGGAGATGATGCAGAGCGTCGTCGAGAACGGCACCGGCAAGAACGCGCGGATCTCCGGGCTCACCGTCGGCGGCAAGACCGGCACCGCCCAGAACGCCGCGGGCGCCGACCCGCACGGGTGGTTCGTCGGCTACGCCCTCGATGAGGACGGCAAACCGGTCTCCGCGGTGTGCGTCATGCTGGAGAACGTGCCCGGCGGGCACGCCAGTGCCGAGGCTGCCCGGATCGCCGGGCTCATCATGAAGGCCGCCGCGGGCCAGGGAGGGAACTGACATGATCCGCCCGGGGGTCACGCTCGGGGGGCGATACCGCTTGGAGGAGCGGATCGCCGGGGGCGGCATGGGCGACGTCTGGCGCGGCACGGATGACGTGCTCGGCCGTACCGTCGCGGTCAAGATCCTGCTGCCCGCCCTGCTCGACGAGCCGGGCTTCGCCGAGCGGTTCCGCGGTGAGGCCCGGACCATGGCGACCATCAACCACCCGGGCGTCGTGGACGTCTACGACTACGGCAGCGACCAGCAGATCGCGTTCCTGGTCATGGAGTACGTCGAGGGTGACGCCCTCTCCCGGACGCTGAGCCGGGTGGGCCGTCTGACGCCGGCCCGGACCATGGCGCTCGTCGCGCAGGCCGCCGACGCGCTCCAGGCCGCACACGGCAACGGCATCGTGCATCGCGACGTCAAACCCGGAAACCTTCTGGTACGCCCGAACGGCACCCTGGTCCTGACCGACTTCGGTATCGCCCGCTCCGCACTCGTGGGCCAGCTCACGGTGGCCGGCGCGGTGCTGGGCACGGCGTCGTACATTTCCCCGGAGCAGGCCGCCGGCGACGTCGCCACCCCGGCCTCCGATGTGTACGCCCTCGGTGTCGTCGCCTACCAGTGCCTCTCCGGCCACCGCCCGTTCGACGGCGCCACCCCGATCGAGATCGCCATGAAGCACGTCCGGGAGACCCCGCGGCCGCTGCCCGGCGACATCCCGCCCGCGGTCCGCGCCATCGTGGAACGCGCCATGGCCAAGGACCCGGCGGCCCGCTGGCCCAGCGCCTCGGCGATGGCCGCGGTGGCCCGGCAGGCGGCGTCCTCGCTGACCACGAACGTGCAGCAGCCGGTCGTTCAGCCGGCCCCGCCGGTCAGCCCGGCGCCGCCGATGAACCGTCCGCAGTCCGGCGGCCCCACCGCGGGAGCGGCCCGGGCCGCGGTGCCCCGGCCGGTCTCCGGCGCCCGGGGAGCGGCGTCGGTGCCGGTCCCGCCGGTGGCGCCACCGATGTCGCCGGCTCCCTACCGGCAGCAGTCGGCTCCGCCGGTCAACGCCTACCATCCTCCGGCCGCCAAGCCGGAGAGCTCCTTCGGACGCCAGGTGCTGGTTGTCCTCGCCGTCGTACTGGCGCTCCTGGTGCTGCTCTGCGCCGGGGTCATCTCTTTCCTGTTACGACATGGCAACGGCACCACCGCCGGGAGCAACACGCTGGGCTATCACAGCAGCTCCCCGGCTATCCTCCGCTCGGGCGTGGTCGCTGACCCTGTGTCGGTGACGTCGTACCGTCTTACGAAAGCCGATGCCCAGCTCGGCTGGATCCGACCGAACGAAGGACGACAGACGTTATGACGGCGCAGGCCCGCCTGCTCGGCGGCAGGTATCAGGTCGGCGAGCTGCTCGGCTACGGCGGCATGGCCGAGGTGCACCGTGGCCGTGACCTCCGGCTCGGGCGCGACGTCGCGATCAAGATGCTGCGTACCGACCTGGCTCGCGACGCCACGTTCCAGGAGAGGTTCCGCCGCGAGGCGCAGAACTCCGCGGCGCTGAACCACCCCGCCATCGTCGCCGTCTACGACACCGGTGAAGAGGTGTCGGCCACCGGCGAGAAGCTCCCGTTCATCGTGATGGAGTTCGTCAACGGACGGACCCTCAAGGAGGTACTCGCCCAGGAGCAGCGCCTCCAGCCACGCCGGGCCCTCGAGATCATCGCCGACATCGACGCCGCCCTGGAGTTCAGCCACCGGCACGGGATCATCCACCGGGACATCAAGCCCGGCAACGTGATGATCACGCAGAACGGCCAGGTCAAGGTGATGGACTTCGGCATCGCCCGGGCGCTGGCCAGCGGCGCCACCACGATGACGCAGACCAGCGCGGTCATCGGCACGGCACAGTACCTCTCCCCGGAGCAGGCGCGCGGCGAGTCCGTCGACGCCCGGTCCGATGTGTACGCCGCCGGTTGCGTCCTCTTCGAGCTGGTCATCGGCCACCCGCCGTTCGTCGGTGACAGCCCGGTGAGCGTGGCGTACCAGCACGTCCGGGAGGACCCGCGGACGCCCAGCTCGATCAACCGGGAGATTCCGCCGGAGATCGACGCGATCGTCCTGAAGGCGCTGGCCAAGAACCCGCTCAACCGCTACCAGAGCGCCCAGGAGATGCGCGCCGACGCGCTGCGTGCCGTCTCCGGCCGCCCGGTGATGGCCACCCCGGTGATGAGCCAGGCCGAGACCGTGGCGATGACCGGCGGCCCGCGCCAGCAGTGGCAGCCGCAGGCCGCCACCACCATGCAGCGGCCGGTCTCGCCGGCGATGGGCCCGCCCCAAAAGCCGGAGAGCCGGTCGTCGTGGGTGATGGCCGCGGTGGCCGGCGTGGCCGTACTGGTCGTGGTGGTTCTCGGTGTGGCCCTGGCGATGGACCGCGACAAGACGCCCACCAACAACGAGCCGCAGTCGGTCCCCATGCCGACGTTGGTGGATCTGACCGTGGACCAGGCGAACGCGGAACTCACCCGGGTGGGGCTGACCAACGTCGTTCCCAAGAAGCCGACGACGCGTGAGGACTGCGACGGCAAGATCGTCGACCAGAACCCGCAGCCCGGCACCACCACGGAGCTCACCCAGCAGGTGAGTTATCAGGTGTGCAACAAGCCTAACGAGGTGCCCGTGCCGACGGGCCTGGTCGGTGGCACCAGCGCCGCGGCCAAGGCGGCCATTGAGGGTGCCGGTCTCGAGGTGGACTTCCGCAGTATCGACAACGTGGCCGAAAAGGGTCAGGTTCTCGATGTCGAGAGCGAGGGCGAGAAGGTTCCGCCCGGCACCACGATCACGGTCAAGGTGTCGAACAACAACCTGGTGATCGTGCCGGACGTGGAGAAGCGGACCCAGGAGGCCGCCGAGGCCCTGCTGGAGGCGAACTTCCTGACCTTCGACGTGGTCTTCGTCCAGGTCGACGGCGAGCCGGGCACCGTGCTCAGCCAGACTCCCGCCGCCGGGAAGAAGGTCAAGAAGAACACGCAGGTCAAGCTGCAGGTGATCGTCGCAGCCGACCCGAACCCGAGCGGCTCCCCGTCGCCCGACCCGACCGGCGCGGGCGCCGGTGAGGAAGTCGACTGAGGCGTAGGACGACGAGAAAGGCCGGGGGAGGAGATCCCCCGGCCTTTTCGTTTCGCCGGATCAGGCGGTGGCGAAGGCGGCGCGGCGGCGGGTCTCCACCTCGGCGGCCAGCGCCGGGGCCTTCTCCAGGGCGGACGGCAGGCCGCAGGAGGCCAGCCAGTTCGCCAGCATGGTGTGACCGCCTTCGGTCAGCACCGACTCCGGGTGGAACTGCACACCCTCGATCGGCAGGTCGCGGTGCCGCATCGCCATCACCACGCCGGACTCGGTCGTGCCGGTCACCTCGATCTCCGCGGGCAGGGTCTCCGGCACGACGGCGAGCGAGTGGTAGCGGGTGGCGGTGAACGGGTCGGGCAGCCCGGCGAGCACACCCACGCCCCGGTGGTGCACATCGGAGGTCTTGCCGTGCAGCAGCTCGGGGGCGCGGGCCACGGTCGCCCCGAACGCGGCACCGATCGCCTGGTGGCCCAGGCAGACACCGAACATCGGGATCTTCCCGGCGTACTCCCGGATGACGTCCATCATGATCCCGGCGCGGGTCGGCTCGCCGGGGCCGGGCGACAGCAGGATGCCGGCCGCGCCGAAGCCGCCCACGTCGGCCACCGAGATCTCGTCGTTGCGCCGCACCTCGCAGTCGGCGCCGAGCTGGCCAAGGTACTGCACCAGGTTGAAGACGAACGAGTCGTAGTTGTCGATCACCAGAATGCGCACGTCATCACCTGCTGGGAGTGGGCTGCGGCTGATTGGAGGTGGTGCTGTACGGAAGCTCGTCGTCCGGAAGTGTCGCGCCACCGGCGTCCTCCCCGGTGCCGGCCTCCACCTGGACGTCGTCGAACGGCAGCAGCGGGGTGGCCCACGGGAACACCACGTACCAGAGCAGCAGCCCGACCACCGACATCAGCGCCAGCGACATGGCCAGCTTGCTCCAGCCGCCGCCGGGCAGCTTGCGCCAGATCCATGCGTACATCCGTCATGCCTTCATCTCGGCCGGCATGCCGGCGTCGGGCAGTGCCTGGTCGCGGGGGACGGTCTGCACCAGTTCGGCGTGGATGACCAGGCGCTGGTAGTTGTTGAACTTCGGGTTGCAGGTGGTCAGCGTGAGCAGCGCCTTGGTGGGTTTCGCCTTGGGCTTGCCCGGGACCGCGGCGACCACCTCGACCTGGTTCGGCTTCACGATCTCCTGGTCGTAGACGCGGTAGACGAACCAGCTCTCCCGGGTCTCGACGCCGATCACGTCGCCGGACTGGAGCTCGTCGAGGCGCCAGAAGATCTTCTTGATCCGGTGGCCGGCGACCGAGAAGTTGCCGATCTTTCCGGGTTTCGCGGTCTCCGGGTAGTGGCCCGGCGCGTACCGGATGTCGTCGGGCTGCACGCCGTCGACGACCACCCACTTCTTGTCGAACTTCGGGATGTAGAGGCGGCCGACCAGGTTGGCGCCGGGCGCCTTGGGGCCCTTGACC
Organism: Actinoplanes flavus; assembly: GCF_017592555.1. GTDB lineage: Bacteria > Actinomycetota > Actinomycetes > Mycobacteriales > Micromonosporaceae > Actinoplanes > Actinoplanes flavus. Next base: position 75,131 of record NZ_JAGFNS010000025.1, read on the forward strand.
GCGGTGCTCGCGGTCGGCGCCACGGTCGGGTCGGCCCAGGCCTGGTCCAGTTCCTCGCCGAGGTTGTCCTGTTCGGCCTGCACCGCCGCGGAGTTGCCGAAGACCTGGTAGCCGGCGAAGAGCAGCACCACCAGACCGAAAGTGATCATTACTTCGCCGGCGGTGCGGATGCCGGTCCGGATGCGGGAGCCGACGGTGGGGCGGGTCAGCTCCGAATAGACGCTCTTGTAACCCTCGTCGGTCTGCTCCGGCCGCAGCCTGACCACCCGCTCGCCCCGCTTCGCCTTGACCGGCTCCGCGGTGTCCGGGTCCGGTGTGCCGGTGCCGGCCGGGTCGCCACCGGCGCCCGTCCCGGTTGCGGCGGTCACCGGTGCGGCTCCGAGCGCGGCGTCCGGCCCGGCCGCCTCCCGGGCGGCATCCGCCGCGCTCTTCGCGGGTTTCGCCGGGACCGTCGGAAGGATGCCGGTCGGAGCATCCACCGTACGGATGACCGTGGTGACGCTCGGATCCCGTGTCGGCCCGGCCGTCCAGGGCTGCGCCGGTGTGCCCGTCGTGGGCAGCCATGCGGTGGTCCCGCCGGGAGTGCCGGGCGCCTCCGGCGGGGGCCAGGCCGGCTCGGTGCGCGACCAGCGGTCACTGGGCTGCCGGCCGGCGGAGGGTACGCCGATGGCCGTCATCGGGTCGGTGGGCGGGCTCAGCGGCTCGCTGGGCGGCGGTATCGCCGGGGCGGGGGTCCAGGTGGGGATGGGCACCCTCGGGTCGCCCAGCTCGTTTGCGGGGGCCTTCGCGGGGAAGGTGCTCTCGCCGGCCCGCGACGCCGTGGGCTCGGGACGCGGGTCGACGTTGCCGCCCGGCCCGATCGGCGGCGCGAGTGGCCCGCCGGGCACCCCGTCGGGCGCCGCATCGGTGATCCGGGGGATGTAGGCGGTCTGCGCGTCGCTGTCCGGTGCGCGGTGGCGGCCCGATCCGGACGGACGTGCCGGGTACTCGGGGGGAACCATCACCGGGCAGCCTGCGCCGATCGGAGGTCGGTCGATCCGTCGTACGCCTGCAAAGTCACGTTCTTCTCCACCTTTTCCTGGTAGCCGAGCCCGAAGTCGGCGACGGCCTCCCGGAACTGCCTGACTCCCTCTGACGACTCCAACGCGCGACTCAGCGCTGTGGGTTCGCCGATCGCCGTGATCTTGAACGGAGGTGAGAAGACCTGGCCGTGAAGGAGCAGCGTGTTGCCGACACAGCGTACCGCGCTCGTGGAGATCACCCGGACGTCCATGATCGTCATAGCCTCGGCCCCACCAGCCCAGAGAGCGTTCACGACGGCCTGCACGTCGCCCTGGTGGACGACCAGAGCGTCGTTGTCCGGAGCGTTGTCGCCGAAGTCGGAATCACGCCTGGGGGAGTCGTCGAGAGTGATGCTCAGGCCCGGGCCGCGCATCTTCGAGAAGCCGGCCGACTGACGCAGGGCGCCGGCCTGATGGAGAGCCGGCCGGCCCAGCTCGGCCAGCCGGGCGGTCTCGGCGTCGACCGACTTCCGCAACTCGGCCGCGCGCTTCTCGCCGGCCGCCAGGCGAGCCCGCTTCTCGGCGATCAGTTGGGTCAGCTGTGGGCGCCGGTCGTCGCGCAGCGCCGTACCGTCGGCGGTGTTGGCGGAGGTGGTGAAGAGCAGACCCGCCGCCAGCGCGATCAGCGGAACCCCCACCGACCAGAGGGAACGGCGCTGGTCGCGCCGTGGCCGGAGGCCGCGGGCGACGCGCCGGAGAACGAGTTTCCAGGAGGCCCCGGCGACGCCGTCGTCCACGTCGCCTCCCACTCGAAAGCCCACCCCGCCCCCCTCAAGAACAGACGCCGAGGTATTTTCCTGCCCCGGCGGGTGCCTCTCGGCACAACGCCTTGACTACGCTAGCTGTCGAACAGTATTCGCCACGGGCAGCATTCGGGACTCCCGGAGCCGCTCAGCGGTGGGTTGTTCACCACTTGTTGCCCTCAGGAGAGCACCGTGCCCAAGTCGCAGGTTCGCAAGAAGAAGGTCTACACCCCGCCGTCGGACATCAGCCCGGCAGTCAAGGGTGCGTCCAACAAGCCGAGTCCGGTGTGGGTTCCGGCCACCGCGGTCGCCCTGATCGTCATCGGCATCGCGTGGCTCGTCGTCTACTACCTGTCCTCCCAGCAGTGGCCGGTGGAGAGCTGGGGCTACTGGAACCTCGCGGTCGGCTTCGGCTGCATGGTGGCCTCCCTGGGCCTGCTCTCGCGCTGGCGCTGAATCTCACACTCCGCCATCGCGCGGTCCCGTGAAAAACTGCAGAAGCAAGCGCACCCCCGCTCGTCGTGGGGTGCGCTTTCGGCGTGGGGGTGCATCGCCTTGACCTGCGGCGCGCGCCCGTCTATTACTCGTGGGTAACATAGGCTGGCGCACCGCCGACCGAGGAGGCACCAGATGGGCATCGCGCAGATAATCGCCACCGTCTTAGCGGGGGCAATCACGGTGGTGGCCGTCTATCTGGCGGTTCGCGCCGTCATGACCATCACCGCGGTGATCCGGCAGGGCCAGCCCGATCCGGCCCGATTCGCCGAGCCGAAGGTCCGGACGAAGACCATGCTGGTGGAGACCGTCGGTCACACCAGGATGCTGAAGTGGTCCGCCATCGGCGCGGCCCACTGGTTCGTGATGGTCTCGTTCGTCATCCTGTCGTCGCTGGTCCTCGAGGCCTACTTCGAGGTCGTCGACCCGCACCTGGGCCTGCCGATCATCGGGCACTGGGTCGTCTTCGGCCTGGTCACCGAGTGGATCGGTATCCTCGGCACGGTCGGCATCCTCTACCTGGTGCTCGTCCGCCAGCGCCAGAAGCCGGGCGCGGTGAAGCGGAGCCGGTTCCTGGGTTCGACCATGTGGCAGGCGTACTTCGTCGAGGCCGTCATCGTCGGGGTGCTGATCTTCGGCTTCCTGATCCGGGGCTTCAAGGTCGCGACCGACCACTTCGAGTACCCGCTGTGGGCCACTCCGCTGAGCCACGCCATCGGCTCGGTGCTCCCGGCCTGGGAGGCCGGCGCCACCTGGGCCGCGCTCGTCAAGATCCTGATCTCGATGACCTGGCTGATCACCATCTCGCTGAACCCGACGATGGGCGTCGCCTGGCACCGCTTCCTGGCGTTCTTCAACATCTACTTCAAGCGCAGCCCGGAGAAGCCGGCCGGTTCCGGCCTGGGCGCCCTGAAGCCGATGATGAGCGAGGGCAAGCCGCTCGACTTCGAGGAGGCCGACCCGGAGAAGGACCTCTTCGGCGTCAACCAGGTCGAGCAGTTCACCTGGAAGGGCCTGCTCGACTTCTCCACCTGCACCGAGTGCGGCCGCTGCCAGTCGCAGTGCCCGGCGTGGAACACGGCCAAGCCGCTGTCGCCGAAGCTGCTCGTGCTCTCGCTGCGCGATCACGCCTACGCCAAGGCGCCCTACCTGCTCGCCGGTGGCGGCAAGGACCTGATGGGCGAGGAGAAGGCCACCGAGGCGCAGCTCGCCCACATGGACGTCCTCGCTCTCGCCGAGGGCAACCGCCCGCTGATCGGCACCGCCGAGGAGCAGGGTGTCATCGACCCGGACGTGCTCTGGTCCTGCACCACCTGCGGCGCCTGCGTCGAGCAGTGCCCGGTCGACATCGAGCACATCGACCACATCGTCGACATGCGCCGCTACCAGGTGCTGATCGAGTCGAGCTTCCCCTCCGAGGCCGGCGTCATGCTGCGCAACCTGGAGAACAAGGGCAACCCGTGGGGCGCCCCGCAGAACACCCGCGAGGACTGGACCAAGGGCCTGGACTTCGAGGTGCCGCGGGTCGGCGAGGTCGAGGACTTCGACTACCTGTTCTGGGTCGGCTGCGCCGGCGCCTTCGAGGACCGGGCCAAGAAGACCACCCGCGCGGTGGCCACGCTGCTCAACGAGGCCGGTGTCAAGTACGCCATCCTCGGCGAGGGCGAGACCTGCACCGGCGACCCGGCCCGCCGGATCGGCAACGAGTTCATCTTCCAGATGCTCGCCCAGCAGAACGTCGAGGTGCTGAACGAGGCGCTCGGCGAGAACACCACCAAGAAGATCGTCGCGACCTGCCCGCACTGCTTCAACACCCTCGGCAACGAGTACGAGCAGCTCGGTCTCAAGGTCGAGGTGGTCCACCACACCCAGCTGCTGGCGCACCTGGTCAAGGAGGGCAAGCTCACCCCGGTCCAGCCGATCGAGGGTGACGTCACCTACCACGACCCCTGCTACCTGGGCCGCCACAACCGGGTCTTCGACGCCCCGCGTGAGGTGCTCGGCGAGACGGCCAACCTGGTCGAGATGCCGCGTAACCAGGAACGCTCCTTCTGCTGCGGCGCCGGCGGCGCCCGGATGTGGATGGAGGAGCGGATCGGCAAGCGGATCAACGTCGAGCGTACCGAGGAGGCCCTGGCCACCGGCGCCAAGACGATCGCCGTGGGCTGCCCGTTCTGCTACACGATGATCGGCGACGGGGTCACCGGCAAGGGCAAGCAGGAAGAGGTCGAGGTGGTCGACGTGGCCACCGTCCTGCTCCGCTCGCTCAAGAAGGACGCCTGACCCGGATGTCTCCTGATGGCCGGTCGCCTCGGCGGCCGGCCATCGGCGTGCAAGGACGGGATGTCACACCCGGCACGGTTAGTGCCGGACGTCCCGGTCCGGCACAATGAGTCCCGAGGTGAAGCGATCATGGACGGCCTGCTCCTGACCGCGGTGCTCCCGCTGGTCGCGTTCGCGCTGCTGACGGGTGGCAACGCGTTCTTCGTGGCAGCCGAGTTCGGGCTGGTGACCGTCGACCGTGCCGAGATCGACGCGCGTGCCCAGGCCGGCGACCGGCGGGCCGCCAAAGTCCGTACCGCCCTGCAGGAACTCTCCTTCCAGCTCTCCGGAGCGCAACTGGGCATCACGCTGACCGCGCTGCTCACCGGTTACCTGGCCGAGCCGGCGCTCTCGGAGATCTTCACCCCCGTGGTGGAACCGTTGGCCGGCCCGTCGACCGAGACCGTCACCCACGTGATCGCCCTGGTCGTGGCCACCCTGATCTCGATGCTCTTCGGCGAGCTGGTGCCGAAGAACGCGGCGCTGGCCCGTCCGATGGGGATCGCGCTGCGCACCACCACCCCGCTGCGCGGCTTCTCGACCCTCTTCAAGTGGCTGATCGCCGCGCTCAACGGCACCGCCAACTGGCTGGTCCGCAGGCTCGGCATCGAGCCGCAGGAGGAGCTGGCCAGCGCCCGCTCGCCGGAGGAACTCGGCCTGCTCGCCGCGATCAGCGCCTCGGCCGGCGCGCTGCCGGCCGAGACCGCCACCCTGATGCGCCGGACCATCCGGTTCGGCGAGAAACGGGCGGCCAAGGCGATGACGCCACGCGTCGACGTGGTCGGTCTCAAGACCACCGCGAGCGCCGCGGATCTGATCACGGTGGCGCGGGAGACCGGCCACACCCGCTTTCCGGTGTACGAGAACACGCTCGACGCCGTGACCGGGGTGGTCGGCGTGAACGAGGCCCTCGGTGTGCCACCCGAGCGCCGGGCCGCCACTCGCGTCTCCACCCTGGCCAGGGAGCCGGTCTACGTACCGGAGAGTCTGAGCCTCGACAAGGTGCTGGAGGCGCTGCGGGCGGCGGGCGCCGACCTGGCCATCGTGGTCGACGAGTACGGCGGCACCGACGGCGTGGTCACCACCGAGGACCTGGTCGAGGAGCTGGTCGGGGAGATCGCCGACGAGTACGACACCGACCTCGCCGAGACCGGAACCCAGGAGCTGACCGCCCCGGGTGGGGAGAAGACGTTCCTGGTCGACGGCCTCCTGCGCGAGGACGAGGTGCATGAGCAGACCGGCTTCCGGTTGCCCGAGGGGCCGTACGAGACGCTGGCCGGCTTCCTGCTCGCCCGGCTCGGCCACATCCCGGTCGCCGGGGAATCGCTGGAGGAAGACGGGTGGGAGTTCACCGTGATGGAGGTCGACCGGCACCGGATCGAGCAGGTCCGGGTGGTCGCGCCGGCGGAGAGCACCGATGAGTGAGCTTGCGAACGAATCAACAGGCGCAGTTTCCCAGTCATGCCGACGCTGGAGCGCAGCGGAGGCGGCGGCATGACCGAGCTTCTGTTCGTGGCGGTCCTGCTGGTCGGTAACGGGTTGTTCGTGGGCGGTGAGTTCGCGCTGATCGCCTCCCGGCGTACCGCGCTGGAACCGCTCGCCGAGACGTCCAAGGCCGCCCGGTGGGCGTTGTCGGCGATGAACCAGATCCCGCTGATGATCGCCGGCGCGCAGCTGGGCATCACGATCTGCACGCTGGTCCTCGGCGCGATCGCCGAACCCACCGTGGCGCATCTGCTGGAGGGCCCGTTCTCCCGGGTGGGTCTGCCGGACAACGCGGTGCACCCGATCGCCTTCGTGCTGGCGCTGATGATCGTGACGTTCCTGCACACGGTGGTCGGCGAGATGGTGCCGAAGAACATCACCCTGGCCGGCCCGGAGCGCTCGGCGCTCATCCTGGGCCCGTTCATGCTCGCCTTCTGCACCGCCACCAAGCCCCTGCTCAACGCGATGCGCTGGGCGGCCAAGGTGATCCTGAGGATCTGGAAGATCGAGACCACCGACGCGGTGAAGACCGTCTTCACCGCCGAGGAGCTGGCCGGCATGGTCACCCAGGCGCGCAGCGAGGGCCTGCTCGGCTCGGAACAGTACGCCCGGATCCACGCCGCCCTGGGTCTCAACAACCGCACCGCCGGCGACACGCTGCTGCCCTGGTCCCGGGTCACCACGGTGGCGGCCGACGTGTCACCGGCCACCCTGGAGTCGGTGGCCACCCGCAGCGGCCGGTCGCGCTTTCCGGTGGTCCAGCGTGAGACCCGGCGGGTGCTGGGCTTCGTTCATGTCAAAGACGTTCTCGGGTACGCCGCCACGCAACGCCGGCTACCCATCCCGCCCGAGGTGATCCGCCCGCTGGCCGTGGTTCCGCCGGACCGGGGCCTGGCCGACCTGCTGCTCACCATGCGCCGGGACCGGCTGCACATCGTCCTGGTCAGTGACGGGCGGCGCCCCCTCGGCGTGATCACGCTGGACGACGTGCTGCACGCCGTGATCGGAGAACCGGCCGGCGCCGCGCACCCGGCGGCCCGGGCGCGATGACCCGCGTCAGCCAAGATCGGTGTCGGCGGTTCGGTTGACCACGTTCGAGGGAACTTCCGCGGAACCGCTTGCGTCACGGAGTTTCGGTTAGCGATAGAAGCAGCAATCCGGACAATAGCCCTCATGCTTCACTCCTGTCGGCGTGCCCTGCCGATCGGCACCCTGTCCGTGGCCCTGGTCCTGGCCTGGGTACTTTCCCTCTCGCAGTGCACGGCCTCCGAAGCCGGCGTGGCCGACACGACACCGACGCCCTCGGGCCCGGCCGCTTCGACCGCCGTCCGGCCGGCGCCGGGCTACCTCGACAACGTCGGCGCCTTCTCGGCGCCCGTGGTGCCCGGCCGGATCCGTACCGCCGGTGGACCGCTCATCGTCCACTACGACTTCGACGACGGCGTCGACCACCCGATCGCCGACGCCACCGGTGGTCACGAGCTACGGCCGCTGGGCCAGAACGGCGGGGTGCTGCGCCTCGTACCCCAGGGGTCCGGTCTTGCCGTCGCCTACCCGGACCGATGCACCCTGCTGAGGGAACGCGACTGCCCCCGGGCGATCCTGGAGGGCGCGCGCGACGACAGCCTCAACCCCGGACAACGTCTGCTGCGCTACGGGGCGTCCATCCTGATGACCCACGCCGACCTCGCCGACGGCGCCAACGTCCTCCAGAAGGGCTACTCGGTCGGCGGCGTCAGCCAGTACAAGCTCCAGGTCGACCACCGGCAGGGCCACCCCAGTTGCGTCATCGCCGGCCAGCGGGCCCGGATCTACCGCGCCGAACCGTGGATCGACGTGGCCGACGGCGCCTGGCACGACCTCGAATGCCGCCGCACCGTCGACCGGCTCATCATGTTCGTCGACGGCGCGCCCCGCGCCTCCGTCCCCGTCCCCCCGCAGGTGTCGATCGCCAACGCCGAACCGCTGCGCGTCGGCGGCAAGGGCCCGGGCCAGGGCAACGACCAGTTCGCCGGCGAGATCGACGACGTCTTCGTCCACATCGGCACCTGAGCCGGAGAACACGGAAGCCCTGGCGGACCAGTAGGTCCTGACCAGGGCTTCCGTTTGTGGAGCGGGTGACGGGAATCGAACCCGCACTGTCAGCTTGGGAAGCTGATGTTCTGCCATTGAACTACACCCGCAAGCTGCCCCACTGTACCTGATTATCCGAGTCGGTGGCGGCACCGCCCCGCGATCAGCTGGCGACAGCGAGCGGGCGCCGTAAGCCGCGCGGCGCTCGCCAGGTCCGGGCGTAAGCGGGCAGGAACGGGGTGGCGGCCAGCGGAAGCGCGCCGGCCGGGCCGTGGCGGCGCAGCATGGCGGTGTCGACGGTCAGCTCGAAGATGCGCCAGTCGACGTCGGGCGAGGCGTGCAGGGCGCCGGCCAGTCGGGCGACCGTGAGCGGATCGTGCACCGGGACGGCGAGGCCGGTCAGGCAGGCCTCGTCGTCGTTGTCCTCCGGTGGATAGGCGTGGAGGGCGTAGCGGCTGTCACGCTCGAGGTCGCGGCGTTTCGGTGAGTCGACGATGAAGCAGAACAGCCCGTCGTCGGTGAAGACCGGCGAGACCGGATGCAGGCGCGGGCCGCCGTCAGGGCGGACGGTCGCCAGATAGCCCATGCCGGGACCGTACTGCTCGAGCAGCGCACGGATGCCGTTGGCGAGCGTCGGCTCGGCGGCGGCGAAAGCGGACCAGGAAGCCATGCGGGCATTCTATCGAACATGTGTTCGAGACGGCCACCGAACACGCCGATCCGGGCTGGTCGGTATGGTGGCGCAATGCTCCTTTCCGACCGTGACCTGGTCGCCGAGATCAAGAGTGGTGGCCTCTCGCTGGAGCCGTTCGAGCCGACGCTCATGCAGCCATCCAGCATCGACGTCCGGCTGGACCGCTTCTTCCGGGTTTTCAACAACCACCTGTACACGCACATCGACCCGGCCGAGCAGCAGGACGAGCTCACCGCCGCGGTCGAGGTGGAGGACGGTCAGCCGTTCGTGCTGCACCCGGGTGAGTTTGTCCTGGCGTCGACGCTCGAGGTGATCACCCTCGGACACGACCTGGCCGCCCGGCTCGAGGGCAAGAGCAGCCTGGGTCGCCTCGGCCTGCTCACTCACTCCACGGCCGGCTTCATCGACCCGGGGTTCTCCGGGCACGTCACGCTGGAGCTCTCCAATGTGGCGAACCTGCCGATCAAGCTCTGGCCGGGGATGAAGATCGGCCAGCTCTGCATCTTCCGGCTGTCCAGCCCCGCCGAGCACCCGTACGGGTCGGACGTCTATGGCTCCCGCTACCAGGGGCAGCGCGGGCCCACCGCGAGCCGGTCCGCGCAGAACTTCCGGACCTGGCCCACCCGTTAGAGGGAAATCACGCCGGCGCCACCATCGAGGGGCGGGCTCGAGCCGCCCTAGGATGGCGGCGTGTATCTCATGATTTCGACGTACCTGAAGCCGCTCGCCGAGGTGGACGAGGCCCGCGCCGATCACCTGGCCTTCGTCGCCGAGCTGGAGGAGGCCGGCTACTCGGTCACCGCGGGCCGGATCGACCCGCCGACCGGCGGCATCATCCTGCTGGACGTGGACACCGAGGCCGAGGCGCGGGAGCTGATCGCCAAGGACCCGTACGTGCGGCGCGGCCTGGCGTCCTACACCGCCACCGGCTGGCACCCGGCCCGCGGCGCCCTCGCCGGTTACCAGCGGGTGCGCAAGGACTGACGTCCATCGTGGTGGGCGCCTACGGGTCGAGATCCGTTCCGGTCAGGAGACTGCGGATGGTCAGCTCCGCGCTGACCTCGGGCGGGCACTCGGCGACGATCACCGCGGTTCCCACGTAGGCGGCGCCGAGCAGGTTTCGCAGGCCACGGGCCTGGGCGCCGGTGGCCGCCCAGTCGTCGACGACCAGCGCGCGGTCGGAGTCGCCGACCAGGTTCCGGCGGATGCCGAGGTGCTGTGTCTCGCCGCGGTGGTCGGCCGGGACGTCGGCCCAGATCATCGGCTCGGCGATGGCCCGGCGCGCGCCGGCCCGGTAGGCCTCGACGAATCCCACCCCCAGCGCCCGCGCCACCAGCGGGCCGACCATGAATCCGGTGACCTCCGGTGACACCACGACCGTGGGGCGTTCCGGTTGGAAGAGGTCGGCGAGCGCCGGTCCGAGCCCGCTCAGGATCCGCGGGTCACGCCACCACCCGGAGCGATCGCTGACCATGTAGTCGGTGCCGGGGCCGAGGTCGGTCCAGCGGAACGTGGAGCGCAGGAGATCACGGAGATCATCGGTCACCCGGACATCCTGTCACCGGCTGTCGCCCTTCTTGGACCGACCGAACGACGCCGAACCCGACGGTGGGCCAGAACCTGTTCAGCCTACGGGTCAAGTTGATGCCCGACGTGTGGTCGATCGGGCATGCTGTTCCGCGGAACCATGCATACTTTTCTGCCGGGCCGCCGCCCGCTGAGCCCAGGGAACCGCGCCGGACTCGGCGCGGCCCTCGTGCTGCTCGCCGTCGTGTCCGCCGTGGAACTGGCCGACGGCCCGCAGGAGGTGCACTACGTCGGTCTGCTGGCCGCGGTTCCGTTCGTGGCCGCGGTCTTCGCCGTCTGGCAGGTGGTGCTCGGCGCCGGGCTGCTGGCCACCGTGGTCGGCGCGGTGTTCGTGGGCGTGGGCGGCGGGCAGATCGGGATGGTCGGGCTCGTCAATCTGATGGGCATCATGCTGGCGACCGGTGTGGCGGCCGCCGGGGCCACCATCCGGCAGCGGCAGTCCGAGCAGATCAGCGAGCTGTTGCGGCTCGCCGCGGTGGCCCAGCAGGCGGTGCTGCGGCCGATCGGGCCGCAGGTGGGCGCCCTGGCGGTGGCCGGCCGGTACATTTCGGCGACCGCGGCGGCGGACATCGGTGGAGACCTCTACGAGGCCCTCAACACGCCGTACGGGGTCCGGATCATCATCGGTGACGTGCGCGGCAAGGGCCTGGACGCGGTGCGGCTGGCGAGCATCGTGCTGGGGTCGTACCGGCACGTGGCGTACGAGCGGGCCGATCTGAAGTTGATCGTGGAGGACCTGGACCGTGCGGTGGCCCGCAGCGTCGGTGACGAGGACTTCGTGACCGCCGCCCTGGTCGAGGAGCGCGGCGGCACGCTGACCATCGTCAACTGTGGACATCCCGCGCCGCTGCTGCTGCGCCGGGGTCAGGTCATCCCGTTGGAGCCGCCGGCGCCGGCCCCGCCGCTCGGTTTCATGCCCGAGGTCAAGCCCCGGGTGGAGCGGCTGGAGCCGGGTGACCGGCTGCTGCTGTTCACCGACGGTCTCGGCGAGGCGCGCCGGGAGGGCGAGTTCTTCCCGACCGCCGACCGTGCCTGGCGCCTGCTCGGCCACGGCACGGTCGGCGACGGGCTGGCGTCGCTCGAAACCGCACTGGTGGATTGGGTCTACGGCCGTCTCGAGGACGACATCGCCCTGGTTCTGCTGGAGTACGCCGGCCCGGACGGCGGCACTGCCGTCTCGGTGCCGAGCTGGGAAGTCGGAGCCGCGGGCAGTTGACTCAGGCCGCGTCTTCCTCGGGTTCGGCCGGTGCGGCCGGTGAGGTCGGGGCCGGAGCGGGCGGGAGCTGGTCGGGCTGACGATGCCGGCCGATGTAGTTGCGCGGTTGGTTCGCTTGGCGCGGCTCCGGAATCAGGCTCTTGATCGTGGCGAACATGGCGTCCCCCTGTTCGTGGCTGTCTATCCGGTGAAACGAACCATCCGGGTCCTCGATACGTGATCCGAGCGTCGAAGTAGGCAAATGGCCGAACGGCTGTCCTGTTATCCACCCGATCGGAGACGTTTGCCCCGCGAACCGACGGACAACGGCCTCTTACCGGTCGGCACATCCCATGAACGCTCCCGGGTTGTCGCAAGCTACCGATCAGTAATACAGTGTGGTTACTGACGGGTAACTCGCGTCCGGAGAGCGGGGCCAAGCACCATGACGCACTACAAGAGCAACCTTCGTGACCTCCAGTTCAACCTGTTCGAGGTCTTCGGAGCGGAGAAGTCGCTCGGCCAGGCGCCGTTCGACGAGTTCGACCTGGAGAGCGCTCGCGACGTGCTCGCCGAGGTCGACCGGCTGGCCCGGGAGGATCTCGCCGCCAGCTACACCGACGCGGACCGCAACCCACCGGTCTTCGACCCGGCGACGAACACCGCGCCGCTGCCCGAGTCGTTCAAGAAGTCCTTCGAGACCTTCATGGCGTCCGAGTTCTGGCGGCTCGACCTGCCGTCCGGCCTGGGTGGCACCCCGGCGCCGCGGAGCCTCGTCTGGGCCGTCGCCGAGCAGATCCTGGGCGCCAACGCCCCGATCTGGATGTACTCGTCGGGTCCCTCCTTCGCCAACGTCATCTGGCACGAGGGCACCGAGGAGCAGCGGCAGTGGGCCAAGCTCTTCGTCGAGAAGCAGTGGGGCTCGACCATGGTCCTCACCGAGCCGGACGCCGGCTCGGACGTCGGCGCCGGCCGTGCCCGCGCCATCCCGCAGCCGGACGGCTCGTGGCACATCGAGGGCGTCAAGCGCTTCATCACCTCGGGTGAGCACGACCTGACCGACAACATCATCCACTACGTCCTGGCCCGCCCGGTGGGCGTCGAGGGCGTCGGTGGACCCGGCACCAAGGGCCTCTCGCTCTTCATCGTGCCGAAGTACCACTTCGACCCGGCCACCGGTGAGCTCGGTGAGCGCAACGGCGTCTACGCCACCAACGTCGAGCACAAGATGGGCCTCAAGGTCTCCAACACGTGCGAGATGACCTTCGGTGAGCACGGCACCCCGGCCAAGGGCTGGCTGCTCGGCGAGGTGCACCAGGGCATCCGGCAGATGTTCCTGATCATCGAGAACGCCCGGATGATGGTCGGCACCAAGGCGATCGCCACCCTGTCGACGGGTTACCTGAACGCTCTCGAGTACGCGAAGAACCGCGTCCAGGGTGCCGATCTGCTGCAGAGCGGTGACAAGGACGCCCCGCGGGTCACCATCACCCAGCACCCGGACGTACGCCGGTCGCTGATGACCCAGAAGGCCTACGCCGAGGCGCTGCGCGCCCTGGTCATCTACACGGCGACCTGGCAGGACAAGGTCGCCATCGCGGAGGCCGCCGGCGACGAGAAGGCCGCCAAGCAGGCCGCCAAGATCAACGACTTCCTGCTTCCGCTGGTCAAGGGCGTGGGCTCGGAGCGGGCGTACGAGCTGCTCGGCGCCGAGTCGCTGCAGACCTTCGGTGGTTCCGGCTTCCTCCAGGACTACCCGCTGGAGCAGTACGTCCGGGACGCGAAGATCGACACCCTGTACGAGGGCACGACCGCGATCCAGAGCCTCGACCTGATCTTCCGCAAGATCGTCAAGGACAACGGTCAGGCGCTCGGCGCGGTGGCCGCCGAGATCCAGGGCTTCGTCGAGAGCGAGGCCGGCAACGGTCAGCTCAAGGACGAGCGGCTCGGCCTCGGCAAGGCGCTCGCCGAGATGCAGAACATCCTCGGCATCACGCTGGGCTGGCTGCAGGCCGTCGGCAACGGCGAGGCCCGCGAGCTCTACAAGATCGGCCTGAGCTCCCGCCGGATCCTGCTCGCCCTCGGCGACGTGGTCCTCGCGTGGCTGCTGCTGCGCCAGGCCGAGGTGGCCCTGATCGCCCTGAACGGCGAGGTCTCCGAGGCGGACAAGAAGTTCTACACCGGCAAGGTGGCCGCGGCCCGGTTCTTCGTACGGGAGATCCTGCCGCGGATCGGCGCCGACCGCCGGATCATCGAGAACACCACCCTCGACCTGATGGACCTGGACGAGGACGCGTTCTGATCAAGCTTTTCCCACTCTCCTGAAAAAGACGAGGGCCCGGCGGACAACGACGTCCACCGGGCCCTCGTTTTTCGGTCGGGCGCTACGCAACCGTATCGACGTCCGCTACGATGATCATCAATTTCCTGCGTGGATCGTCGAACGCAATGATCATCGGTGCGCCCGGGTGCGAGGCACCTTCACCAGCACGTTGCAGGGTGTCCAGGACGTGATCGGTGTCGCCAGGGCTGAGCTGTGGGCGAACGGAAGGTATGTCGGAAGCGACAACGTCGCGCCGTACTCGATGGCGGTGAATTCCGGTGCCGCCAACGGTTCCGTCGTCCTCACCTGGCGGCTCACCGACCGGTTCGGCAACACTCGGACCTATACGCGGACGGTCGTCGCGGACAACGCGGGACCGGCGGTGTCGATCAGCAAGGCGCCGAGGAACAAGGCGAAGATCAAGGGCACGACCAAGGTGTACGTGAAAGCGTCCGACGCCAGTGGGATCGCGCGCGTCGAGCTGATCGTGAACGGGAAGGTCGTGGCCCGGGACTACACCGCGGGCTACCTGCTCGGCTTCAACGCGAGCAAGCAGAGGAAGACGATGAAGGTGCAGGTCCGGGCGTACGACAAGCTCGGCAACGTGAAGTACACGAGCACCCGGACCTGGTACCGGAAGTAGAGGTTCAGCCGCGGGCGGTGTGCGAGCGGGTCAGGCGCATCGCCCCCGGTTCGGTCCGGGACCACGGCTGCTCGCCGGTGTGTACGGCGAGGCCGGACGTGCGCATCTCGACGACGGTGCCGGTGTACTGTTCGTCCGGCAGCAACACAGCGGACACTTCGGACATAGTCGGATTGTGGCCGACGACGAGGACCGTACGAATGGTGTCTGAAACGGCCCGGAGCAGGTCGAAGACCTCGCCGCCGCGACCCAGATAGAGCGACTCCTCGTAATGCACCTCGGGCGCCGACCGGGGGTTGGCGCCGCTGCTCAGCGCGATGGCCGCGTTCTGCCAGGTCTGCCGGGTGCGCTTGGCCGGGGAGCAGATGACCAGGTCGGGGTGCAGTCGCTCGTCGGCCAGCCAGGCGCCGGCCGCCTCCGCGTCGGCCACTCCACGGGGCGCCAGGGCGCGGTCGTAATCGTCGAAGTCGCCGGGGGTCTCGGCTTTGGAGTGGCGCAGCAGGATGAGCGTCCGCGTGGTCATCGGTACAGCTTGCCTGATTGGAATGTCACGCGTGCGGGTAAACGCTCGATCGACGCATTCACCACGGTCGAGCGGCGTCGCCCGGCCGGGCGGACACCAATCGAGGAGGGTCCGATGGGCATCGGCGCAAGCATTTTCCTGCTGGCTCTGGGGGCGATCCTGGCGTTCGCCGTGGAGGCGGACATCAGCGGTCTCGACATCGGCGTGATCGGCTGGATCCTGATGCTGGCCGGGTTGGCCGGCCTGGTCATCACGCTGGCGTTCTGGGGCAACCGCCGCCGGACCGTGGTGACCCGTACGCAGGCGCCGGTCGCCGGAGCGCCGTACACCGAATACCGCGAGGTCCGCCGGGACGACGTCCCGCCGCCGCCTCCCCCGGCGTACTCCTGAGAGACGCGAAGGCCCAGGCCGATGCCTGGGCCTTCGCTACGAGTACAGAGCGAAGTAGACCGCGATGTGGTGGCAGATGGCGGCCACCAGCGTGCAGGCGTGGAAGAACTCGTGGTGCCCGAAGACGGTGGGCCAGGGGTTGGGCCGGCGCAACGCGTAGAAGACGGCGCCGACCGTGTAGATCGCGCCGCCCACGATGAGCAGGACCAGGCAGGTCACCCCGCCGACGTGCAGCACCTCCGGGATGATCGCGACGGCCACCCAGCCGAGTGCCACGTAGAGCGGGGCGCCCGCCCAGCGGGGCAGATGCGGCCAGATCATCTTCAGCGCGACACCGCCGACGGCGCCGCCCCAGACCAGGCTGAGCAGGACGACCTGCTGCGTGCCCTCCAGGAGCAGGACGCAGAACGGCGTGTAGCTGCCGGCGATGAAGATGAAGATCATCGAATGGTCGGCGCGCCGCATGATCTGGTAGCCGCGCTCGCTCCAGACCCGGCGGTGGTAGAGCGCGCTGGTCCCGAAGAGCCCGCACACGGTGATGCTGTAGAGCAGGCAACTCACGAACGGGGCGATGCCGGGGCGGCTCAGCGCGATCGAACTGAGCACGATGCCGCAGACCGCGGCGACGAAGAACGCGTACTGATGCAACCGGCCGCGTAGTCGCGGCTTGCCGAGGTCGGTCGGCGACATCCGGAACGGGGCTGAGGTCGTCACGCCCCCTAGGTTACGGCACCGTAGGTTACTAATGGGTAGTGATGCCGGATACGGTTGACGCTGCCGGATGATTTCCCCATGAAGATACGACGGGTGGGGACCGCCGGCCTGCTGATCGAGTGCGCGGACGCGCAACGGGTCGAGGATTGGCGGGCTGAGCTGTGGCGACGTCGTTCAGCCGGTGAGCTGCGGGTGGTGGAGATCGTGCCCGGCGCCCGTACCGTGCTGCTCGACGGCGTGGCTCCCGGCACCGCGGAGGCCCTACCCGGATGGGAGCCGGCGCCCGGCGGAATTCAGTCCGAAGGGCCCCTCGTGGAGATCCACACGGTCTTCGACGGCGAGGACCTGGCATCGGTCGCCGACCTGTGGGGCGTCACCGTGGACACGGCCGTGCGGCGCCTGGTCGAGACGCCGCTGACCGTCGCGTTCTCCGGCTTCGCGCCCGGATTCGCCTATCTGCGCGGGCTCGCCGACGAGTGGGCGGTTCCCCGGCTCGCCGCTCCGCGGCCTCGCGTGCCGGCCGGATCGGTCGCCCTCGCGGGTGGCTACGCGGGCATCTATCCCACGGCCTCGCCGGGCGGGTGGCGGCTGGTCGGCCGGACGGATCAAAACCTCTTCGACGTACGACGTGAGCACCCGGCCCTGCTCACCCCCGGCACCCGGGTACGACTGGTGGCGATGTGATCACCGTGCTGCGGGCCGGTCCGCTGACCACCGTGCAGGACCTGGGCCGGCCGGGGTGGGCGCATCTGGGCGTACCGCGTTCGGGCGCCCTCGACGCCCCCGCGCTGCGTCTCGCCAACCGTTTCGTCGGCAACCCCGACGACGCCGCCGGGCTGGAGACCACGATGCTCGGCTGCACCCTGCGTTTCGAGCGGCCCACGCTGGTCGCTGTCACCGGTGCGGTCGCCGACATCGACGTCGACTTCCGGCCGGTCGAGCGGCTCCGCGGCTGCCAGCTCTTCGCAGTGCCGGCCGGTGGGGTGGTCGACGTGAAGCGGGCCACCCGGGGGGTGCGTTCCTACCTCGCGGTGGCCGGTGGGATCGCGGTCGAACCGGTGCTGGGCAGCCGCTCGACGGACACGCTCTCCGGACTGGGCCCGCCCCGCCTGGCCGACGGCGACACGCTGCCGATCGGCGTCCCCACGGCGGCGCCCACGCTGGTCGGGGAACCGGCACGGCCGTACGGGGAACTGGTTCTCGGGATCCGCCTCGGGCCGCGCGACGACTGGTTCGACACGGCAGGGCTGTTCGGGTCCCCGTACCGGATCAGCCCGTTGAGCAACCGGGTCGGAAGCCGGCTGGCCGGCACCGCCGTGACCCGCACCCGGGCCGGCGAATTGCCCTCCGAGGGTGTGGTGCTCGGCGCCGTGCAGGTCCCGGCGGACGGGCAGCCGATCATCTTCCTGGCCGACCATCCCACCACCGGCGGATATCCGGTGGTCGGGGTGATCGACGACGTCGCGCCGCTGGCCCAGGCGCAACCGGGGACTACCGTGAGGTTCCGTGAGCTGGATTGATCTGAACGCGGATCTCGGCGAGGGCTTCGGCGCCTGGCGGCTGGGTGACGACGACGCCCTGCTGGACGTGGTGACCTCGGCGAACGTGGCCTGCGGCTTCCACGCCGGCGATCCGTCCACGATGCACCGGGTGTGCCGGACGGCCGTCGCGAAGAACGTCGCGATCGGTGCCCAGGTCGGCTACCGGGACCTGGCCGGATTCGGGCGCCGGCGGATCGATTACGACCACGACGAACTGCGGGACGACATCCTGTACCAGATCGGCGCGTTGGAGGCGTTCTGCCGGGTCGCCGGGGATCGGGTCCGTTATGTGAAACCGCACGGCGCCCTCTACAACACCGCGGCGGTCGATCCCGGGCAGGCGTCGGCCGTGGTGGCCGCCGTGCTGGCCTACGACCCCGCGCTGCCCCTGCTCTGCCAGCCCGGCTCGGAACTGGCACGGCAAGCCCTGGACCGGAAGCTGACCGTCGTCGGCGAGGGATTCGCGGACCGCGGCTACCTGCCGGACGGGCGTCTCGTGCCGCGTTCCCGGCCGGACGCGCTGGTGCACGAGCCCGGTCAGGTGGTCCAGCGGGCGGTGCGGATGGCCGCCGACGGCTCGGTGACGGCCGTCGACGGCTCCGCGGTGCCCTGCCCGGTCCGGTCGATCTGCCTGCACGGCGACACGCCGGGTGCGGTCGACCTGGCCCGGGCGGTACGGGACGGACTCCGCGCCGGAGGGCTGGAGGTCCGTCCCTTCACCTAGGGTTCACGCATCCATGCCGCGGAGGATCAGCGGCAGCCGGTCGGGACCGTCCGGGTCGATCACGATCGGCACACCCCAGTCCTGGCGGGTCAGGTGGCAGGCGCCGAACTCGGCGTCCACATCGCACGTCGCGGCCTGGGCGACGACCTGCAGCACACCCTTCGGCACGTCCGGGTTGAGCACGATTTTTCGTGACAAGTCGGTGGTGGTGCCCTCGCCGTCCAGCAGCAGTTCAGCCGGCGACGCCGACACCACCAACCGCAGCGGCGACCCGAACTGGAAGTCCAGCTTCTGGCCCGGCGCGGGCGTGAAGATCACGTCGAGGGTGACCTCACCCGGAGCCAGGTGCGACGGCGGGCGTTCGGTCCTGTGCCGCTCCCCGCTGACCGTCTGCACCACGCCCGGGGCCAGGCGGGTCAGCCGGTGCGCGGCCGACTCCACCACGATCACCTGCCCGTCCCTCGTCACCAGGACGTCGCTGGGCTCGGCGACATTCGCGTCCACCGTGGACACCTCCGCCTTTGACGGGTCGAAACGGCGCACCGCACCGTTGTAGGTGTCCGCCACCAGCACCGAACCGTCGGCCAGCGCCGCCACACCGAGCGGGTGCTGGAACAGCGCCTCACCCGCCGGGCCGTCCACGTGACCGAAATCGAACAGACCCTGGCCGACCGCGGTGTGCATCACGCCGTCCTCGACATACCGCAGCGCCGACGTCTCACTGTCGGCGATCCACAGCCGCTTCCCGTCCGCGCTGACCGACAGGCCACTCGGCTGGGCCATCCACACATCCGGCAGCGGGCCGTCCCGCAGCGCCTCGACCGTGGTGCCCGCGTAGACACCGACCGTGCGCTTGATCGGATCGAACCACCACAACTGGTGGATGCCGGCCATGGCGATGATCACGCGGTCGTCGTACCAGGCCAGGTCCCACGGCGACGACAGGTCGGCGGCGAGGGAGTCGTGGGCGTGATCGTCGACCGCCGACCGCCACGGACGACCGGAACCGGCCACCAGCGTGACCTCCCCGGTGTCCAGGTTCAGGCCACGCAACTGGTGGTTCACCGTGTCGGCGACCACCACGTCGTAGCCCGCCACTCCGGCCACCGCCCCGGGCAGCAGAACCAGACCCTGCGGCTCGCTGAACGGCTCACCCCGGACCTCGCTGCCGAACCGGCGGACCAGCGTCTCACCGTCCGCGGACAGTTCGGCCAGCGAATGCCGCGCCGAGTCGGAGACCAGCAGATTCCCGTTCGGCAGCTCGATCGCCTTACCCGGGAAACGGAGCAGACCCTCCGGGGCGGGCGGAGGAACGTACGGGCCGTCGCCGCGGTGCAGGGTGCCGTCCGCCTCGTGCTTCACGATCAGCTCGTCGATCAGCCGGGACAGACCCTCGGCGTGCCCCTCGCCGGCCATCGAGGCGACCAGGTAGCCGGACGGATCGACCACGGACAGCGTCGGCCAGGCCTTCGCGGCGTACTGCTGCCAGATATGCATGTCCCCGTCGTCGACGACCGGGTGATGCACGCCATACCGCTCGACGGCGGCGGCCAGCGCCACCGGGTCACGCTCGTGCTCGAACTTCGGTGAGTGCACGCCGATCACCACGAGCGCGTCGCCGTACTTCTCCTCCAGCGGCCGCAGCTCATCCAGGACGTGCAGGCAGTTGATGCAGCAGAACGTCCAGAAATCCAAAACCAGGATCTTGCCCCGCAAATCGGCCAGGGTGAGGGCCTTTCCGCCGGTGTTGAGCCAACCGCGACCCTTGAGTTCGGGCGCACGCACGCGAAATTCCATCCGCCCATCGTGCCTCACCGGCCCGGCCCCCTCCCCACCCCGGCGCCCCCACCACTTCCCACCGCCACACCCCCTACCGGTACGACCACAGCCGCACCCTTACTGCCCACTCCCGCCACCCTCCCGACCCCGGGCCTCGCCTTCCCGACCCGGGCCTCGCCTTCCCGACCCGGGCCTCGCCTTCGCGACCTGGGCCTCGCCTTCGCGACCTGGGCCTCGCCTTCGCGACCTGGGCCTCGCCTTCGCGACCTGGGCCTCGCCTTCGCGACCTGGGCCTCGCCTTCGCGACCCGGGCCTCGCCCTCCCGGCCTCGGCCTCACCCCGCCGCCCGGCAACCACCTCCGAGCCGGCCCGCGAACCGAACCTCCGAACCTCGAAGACGATCGCAAGCGCCTGCCTCGCACTTTCCGGCCCCAACCAAAGATCCAGCTGGCTCTCCGAGCGCGGTAAGGGAGATAGGTCTGTTTCCGGATCAGAGCGAATATTTCCGGCTTGTCCTCGGTGGCGAGTCTGCGAGTGACCAGGCGTTTCAGCTATGCGCGGGCGCCTTCGACGTGCTTCGGGAGCGGCTCGATGCCGAGGGCGAGGCAGACGTCTTTGGCGCGCATGCCGGCGGTCGCCGCGCCGAGGACGGCGAGGAACTTGCTGGTAGGCGGCACTGACGACGGTCGGGTCGTCGGCGGTGAACTCGGCCGCGGCCGGCTCGCGCAGCATGGTGCGGGCGGTGGCCAGGTCGGCCAGTTCACGATCGATGCGGGTCAACTCAGTGGTCAGCAGGCTGATCTGCTCGCGGAGTCATCCGGCGGTCGCGGCCGCGGTGGTCTCGCGTTCGCCGATCCGGCCAATCTCCCTTACCGCCCTCTGAGGGCCGCCACAAGCACTTCGAAACCGCTCAGAGCCAGCCGTGAAGATCGAAGTTATTCTGGAGCTGTTTCGGCGGCATCGAGACAGTGCGATGCGACCGGTCGGAAGATCCAGCTGGCTCCCAGAGCTTTCCCAAGCCCCTCTGAAACAGCGTGATGCGACCGGTCGGGACATCCACTTGGCTCTCAGAGCTGTCTCAAGCCCCTTTGAAGCAGCGCGATGCGACCGGTCGGGACATCCAGCTGGCTCTCAGAGCTGTCTCAAGCCCCTCCGAAACAGCTTGAGACAGCCAGCCGTGAAGATCTGGCTGGCTGTGAGAGCTGTTCAAGGCCTTCGAGCCAGCGCTGGGAGCCAGCTGGATAGATCCATCCCTACGGAACTCGTCCTGGCTGCGGAACGGTCACGTTGAGCGGCGTGGCGGTGTGACGGGCACAACCGCAAAACGCCGCCGGTGACGAGGCAAGTGATTTGCCGACGCCAGCGGGGTTTGCTGGCGGCGGGAAATCACCTGCCTCGTCACCGGTTACAAGGCGTTTTGCCGCGGAGCGAAGCGGAGCAAAGCAAGCTCAGCGGAGCAAAGCAAGCTCAGCGGAGCAAAGCAAGCTCAGCGGAGCAAAGCAAGCTCAGCGGAGCAAAGCAAGCTCAGCGGAGCAAAGCAAGCTCAGTTGGCCTTCAGGCAGAGGACCTGGTCGCCGTTGTCCTTGGGGACGACGATGTAGGGCTGGGTGGCGTCGGCGCACTGGCCCTTGGCGTTGACGATCGAGACGACTTCGAACGTGCCGGCCTCCGAGCAGGGGGCCACCACGGGGCTGCTGCCTTCGCGTTTGACGCATTCGCCCTTGGAGACCTTGAACTCTTCGTCGCCCATGCCCGAGATCAGGTAGACCAGGCCGAACACGACCGCGAGCAGGATGGCGGCGCCGAGTACGACGGCTAGGGCCACCGGCACGGTCTTGACGTTCGGCTTGGCGGGCGGGGGTGCGGTCTCGGTGGCCTTGAACTGGTCGAATCGGCCTTGTTCTTCGGCGGGGCCGGGCCAGCTGGTGGTGTCCTCCGGGCCGGGCGGTGTCACCGTGGCGCGGGCTGCCGGGCTGTTCGGGTAGGCCCCGCCGCCGGGCTGCTCACCGGGGAGTGGCGGGAGCGCGGGCGCCGGAACGTACGGCGAGTTGCCTCGGCCGGACACATCCGTGGTGTGTTCGTTGTACTGGTCCGGCAGGCCGCTCGGAGCGTTGCCCCGGCCGGCGATGTCGGTGGTGAGATCGCTGTACGGCGCACCGAACGCTGACGATCCGGGCATTCCGGGAGCGTTCGTGCCGGGGAACTGGGGGGATCCCGGCATCGTGGGCTCACCCGCGCCCGGGTAGGACGAGCCGGGCATGGTGGTGTCGCCCTGCCCCGGGAACTGCGGCGATCCGGGCGCGCCCGCTCCGGGGAACGGGGAGCCCGGCATGGTGGAGTCGCCCGCTCCGGGGAACGGCGAACCCGGCATGGT
The DNA here is from genome assembly GCF_017592555.1 of Actinoplanes flavus. GTDB lineage: Bacteria > Actinomycetota > Actinomycetes > Mycobacteriales > Micromonosporaceae > Actinoplanes > Actinoplanes flavus. The sequence goes on from NZ_JAGFNS010000025.1 coordinate 97,797, forward strand.
GGAGTCGTTCTGGCCAGGACCCTGCGACGACCCCGGCATCGCGGGGCCGCCCGCTCCGGGGAACTGCGGGGAGCCCGGCATCCCGGAAGCACCCTGGCCGGGGAACTGTGGCGAACCCGGCATCGAGTACGGCGAAGCGCTGCCCGCAGCCTCCGGCGGCGCGACCCGTGCGCTGGCCGATGCCCGGGCGGTCGCCCGAGCCGGGGACTGCGGAGCGACGCCGGGGCTGTCACCGGCCGGCGGCGGGAAGCCACCGAAACCGTCACCGGCCGGACCGCCTATACCGTCACGGCCGCTCGGGGGGAATCCGCCCGACGGGGCCTCGCCGTCCGGCCGGGACGGCGGCGGGATCGAGGCGCGCCCGCTCGAACCACGATCGTCGGCGCCGCGCTGCGGCAGCCCGAAGCCGTTGTCGTTCTGCGGTGCGAAACCGCCCGAGGGGCCGTCGTTCGGCTGCGGAAGCCCGAAACCGCCGTCGTTCGGCTGCGGAAGTCCGAAACCGCCGTCGCCCGGCTGGGGCTGGCCGTATCCGTTGTCGTTCTGCGGGGTGTAACCGCCCGAGGACCCGTCGCCCGGCTGCGGCTGGCCGAAGCCGCCGTCGTTGTGCGGTGCGAAACCGCCCGAGGGGCCGTCGTTCGGCTGCGGAAGCCCGAAACCGCCGTCGCTCTGCGGGGTGTAGCCGCCGGAGAGACCGTCGCCGGGCTTGGGCTGGCCGTATCCGTTGTCGCTCTGCGGGGCGTAGCCGCCGGAGAGACCGTCGCCCGGTTGGGGCTGGCCGAAGCTGTCGCCCTGCGGGGCCGAGCCGTAACCACCCGAGGCGCCGTCGCTCTGCTGGGGCCGGCCGAAGCCGTCAGACGAGTCGCCCGGTTGGGACAGGCCGTAGCCGCCGGAGGGGCTTTCGCTCTGTGGCGGCAGGCCGTAACCGCCGGAGGGGCTTTCGCTCTGTGGCGGCAGGCCGTAACCGCTGGACGAGCCTTCGTCCTGCTGGGACGGTCCGAAGTCGTTCTGCGGCTTGGTCACGCCGAATCCGCCGGAGGGGCCCTCCGACTGCTGACCGGAGGTGAAGCCGCCGAAGGAACCCTCCGGGGCGTCACCGCCATACGGCGAAGCGGCGGGCGAAGAGAACGGAGCCGCGCCGTAACCGCCGGACTGCGCCTCGTCCGAACCGGTTTCCGGCTCGTCGGCCGAGGCCGGGGCGGCGCGACCGTAGACCCGGGCCTGCGGGGCCGGACTGGGCGGCGGGAGCTCGCCGGCGGCCGGCGGGGTGACCCGGACACCGGGCACCGAGGCGCTGGCCGTGACCGGCCGGGCCGAGCCGACCGCGGGCTTGGGACCCGGGTCGCGCGGCTGCGGAACCGTGGACGACGCGCTCTGCGAATCACTTTGCGGCAGTGAGGCGTCGGCCCCCGCTGAGGCGTCAGCCCCGGGGAAGGAGGTGTCGGCACCCGGGTACGCGGCGCGGGTGTCGGCCCCGGGGAAGGAACCGCGCGGGTCGGCGCCCGGCGAGCCGTGAAGACCGGGCTCCGGGAACGGGACACGGGACTCCGGCCCGGATCCGGGGAACGAACCGCGCTGGTCCGGCCCGGCGAGCGAGCTGAGCGGGTCCGCCGCGGGCGGTGCGCTGTGCGTGCCGGCCGCCGGAACGGTGCCGCCGGAGGAGAGCGCCGCGCCGGGGACGCGCTGCGGGAAGCCGGAACCGCCGGCCGGGTCGCCGGCGGGCGTCTCGGGCTGGGCGCCGCCGAACGGTTGCTGGCTGCGGATCGGCAGGTCGAGGCTGGGCGCGGAGCCGTTGTCAGACTCCACCTGCGGACCGGCGGGGGCGCGCAGCGGGAAGCCGCCGCCGTCGCCACGCCGGGACGGGAAGGTGTCGGCGGCCGGGCGGGCCGAGGCCGCATCGGCCGGGGTCTCCGCGGGCCGGGCGCTCTGCATCCAGCTGTTCTGTGCCGGTCCGGCGGTGAAGGACCCGGGCGCGGAGCCGGCGGAACCGGCCGGGCCGGACCCGGAACCGTCGGGAAGGTCGCCGAGGCTGGCGCCGGGCACGCGGACCGGCTGGTCACCGAAGGCGGAGAACGGGGTGTGGCCGAGGCCGCCGTCCTCGGGCGCGGTCGCACCGGGGGTCCGGGTGGGCAGTCCGCTGGCGCTGAGTTTCAGCGGTGCGCCGCCGGCCGGATTGTCGGCGGCGGGCGGCGGCACCGACGCGGAGGCTTGCGCGGGCCGGCCGGCGGGCGGGAACGCGGCTGCCGCGGGCTCGGCACCGGACGGCGCCCACGGCGAACCGTCGGGCCGGGCGGTGCCGGAGGTGCCGTAGGCGCCGGAGGCAGGACCGTACGGTGATTCGGGCGACACCGATCCGTACGGCGAGGCGCTCCCACGCTGGGGCTGCTCGTCACCGTCGGGCTGCGGCACGCGGGCCGAACCGTAGGAGGTGCCGCCCTGGCCGGCGCCGGCGCCGAAGGTGGACACCGCGGGCACGACGAACGGCGAACCGCCACCGGGGGTGCTGGCCGGCGGAGGACCGTACGAATTGGGGAAGCCCTCAGCGGGCGACGGGGCCGCCGAGGCCCGGCCGGCGATCCGCTGACCGTCGGAATCGTGCGGGAACCCGCCCGACGTGGGTCCGCCCGACGTGGCCTCGGCCGGCTGACCGGCGTTCTGCCCCTCGGACGTCATACGCGCCTCCTCATCGATGCGGCCGTGCCAGCTTTGCACGGACGCGGCCCCACCGGCGACCTTCCGCCAAAGGGCCGTGCCAGCTTTCCGGCCTGGCCGTGCTGGGACCGTCGCGGACGGACAACCGCCGGTGGCCCCGGTCTCCGCGCCGACCGGCCGTGCCGGGTTGGGGACCGTGCCCACGGTACCGGGCGGCCGCGGCGGGAGGAATCCCGGTGTACGCCCGGAGGTGACGAGTGCCCGATCTTCAAGAAGTGTGATGGGACACGAAACGGCCCGCCCGGGTGATCCGGACGGGCCGTTCGACGTGGTAGTTGCCCCGATCGGTGAGATCAGTAGGGGCGGCGCTGCGCGAGTATCGCGAGTTCGTCACGCATCGCCTGCGTGGGCGCCGACTGGAGAGCGCGGTCGATGGCGCGGTTCTCGCGGCTGATCCTGCGACGCTGGCGGAAACGGTCGATCATGGTGTCCATGGCGGTGCTCACTTCCCCGGCGGTGGCCGGCTGTCGGTCTGACGCCGCCGCCTGCCCGCTTGTGGCGGACCCCCCGGCGCACGTCCCGGTGTTGACTCAATTATGCGTCTCCACCGGGCACGTGGCCATCGATTCAAGGGGTGATCCCGGTCATGAGCCTAAGGATCGAAAGTCAACCGCCAAACAGGCCGAAAGACTCTAGGTCCAACTGAGCAGTGTCCCCTCCGGGTCCTCGAGGAAGGAGCCGATGTCGCGCAGGAACCGGGAGCCCAGCTCGCCGTCGATGATCCGGTGGTCGAAGGAGAGCCCCAGCGTGGTCACCTCGCGGATCCGGATCTTGCCCTTGTGCACCCACGGCGTCGGCCGGATCGCGCCGAACGCCAGGATCGCCGACTCGCCGGGCGGCAGGATCGGGGTCCCGGTGTCGATGCCGAACACCCCCACGTTGGTGATCGAGAGGGTGCCGCCGGACATGTCGGCCGGGGGCGTCTTCCCCGACTTCGCGGTCCGGACCAGTTCGTTCAGCGCCTCGGCCAGCTCCCGCAGGGTGAGCCGGCCGGCGTCCTTGACGTTCGGGACGATCAGCCCGCGCTCGGTCGCCGCCGCGATGCCGAGGTTCACGTAGTCCTTGACCACGATCTCGCCGGTCGCCCCGGACCAGGACGAGTTGACCATCGGGTGCCGCTTGACCGCGAGCAGCACGGCCTTCGCCACCAGCAGCAGCGGCGAGATCCGGACGCCCTCGAACTCCCGGCGCTTCCGCAGCTTCTCCAGCGTCTTCATCGTGCGGGTCACGTCGACCGTCAGGAACTCCGTGACGTGCGGCGCGGTGAACGCGGACGCGACCATGTTCTCCGCGGTCAGCTTCCGCACCCCCTTGATCGGGATGCGCTGCTCCCGGGAGGCGTCGAAGACCGCGGTGGCCGGGCTCGCCGCCACCGGCGCCGGCTTCTGTGCCGGAGCAGCGACAGCCAGGTGTACGTCCTCCCGCGTCACCGACCCCGACGGACCGGTGCCCTTGACCGCGGCCAGGTCGACGCCGAGATCCCGGGCGAGTTTCCGCACCGGCGGCTTGGCCAGCACCGGACCGGTACGGACGGCCCCGTTGGCCGGGCCTACGGGTTCGGCCGGACGGACCTCGGTAGCCGCCGGAGGCGGGGTCGGTGCCGTTGCCGCGGTTGTGGGAGCGGTGGGCGTACCGATGCGGGGTCGTCTTGTGGCGCTGGTGGTCCGCGGGCCGTAACCGACGAGAACGGCCGTGCGCCCGCCAGGTGCCGGTCCGCCGATGAGGCCGGCCTCGGCCTCGTCGGCGGCAGGAGCCGCAGCCGGAGCCGGAGCTGAAACCGGGGCCGCAGCCGGAGCCGGCGCGGGTGAATCGGGAAGGGGCGAGCCCGGTTCGGTGTCGATGGCGATGATCGGATGGCCGACCTCCACGACCGTCCCGGCCTCGTGGAAGATCCGGGTCACCACGCCGCCCCACTTGGCGGGGATCTCGACGGCCGCCTTGGCGGTCTCGACCTCGACGATCGGCTGGTTCAGCTCGATCGTGTCGCCGACCTTGACCAGCCAGGCCAGGATCTCGCCCTCGGTCAGCCCCTCGCCGAGGTCGGGCAGGTTGAACTTCTTGATCCGCGACATCGGCGTCACCAGCCGAAGGAACGGTCGACGGCGTCCAGCACCCGGTCCAGGTCGGGGAGATACTCCTCCTCGACGCGGGCCGCCGGGTACGGAATGTCGTAACCGGTCACCCGCAGCACCGGCGCCTCCAGGGAGTAGAAGCACTCCTCGGTGATCCGGGCCGCGATCTCCGCGCCGAGACCCACGTTGCCGGGCGCCTCGTGGACGACGACCGCCCGGCCGGTCCGCCGGACCGACTCGAAGATCACCGGGTAGTCGATCGGGGAGAGCGTGCGCAGGTCGATGACCTCCAGCTCCCGCCCGTCCTCGGCGGCGGCCGTGGCGGCGTCGAGCGCCACCCGGACCATCGGGCCGTACGCGAGCACCGTCGCGTCCGAACCGGGCCGGGCCACCCGCGCCGAGTGCAGCGGGAACGCCCCGCTCAGCGGCGCGTCGAGGTCGACCTCGCCCTTCTCCCAGTACCGGCGCTTCGGCTCGAAGAAGACCACCGGGTCGTCGGTGGCGATCGCCTGCTGGATCATCGTGTACGCGTCCGCCGGGTTGGCGCAGGTCACCACCTTGAGGCCGGGGGTGTGCGCGAAGTACGCCTCGGGCGACTCGGAGTGGTGCTCGACCGCGCCGATGCCGCCGCCGTACGGGATCCGGATGACGATCGGCAGCCGGACCTTGCCCTTGGAGCGGTAGTGCATCTTCGCCACCTGGGCGACGATCTGGTTGTACGCCGGGAACACGAATCCGTCGAACTGGATCTCGCAGACCGGCCGGTAGCCACGGATGGCCAGGCCGACCGCGGTCCCGATGATGCCGGCCTCGGCCAGCGGGGTGTCGATGACCCGGTCCTCGCCGAAGTCCTTCTGGAGGGCGTCGGTGATCCGGAAGACGCCGCCGAGCTTGCCGACGTCCTCGCCCATGATGACGACCTTGGGGTCGTCCTCGAGCGCGCGGCGGAGTCCGTGGTTGAGCGCTTTACCCAGGGTGATCATCAGTGCGCGCTCCCCTCGAACGAGGCCTGGTACTCGGTGAAGGCGGTCCGCTGGGCGTCGATCTCCGGCGAGCCGTTCGGGTAGACGTTGTCGAAGAGGGTCACGGGTTGTGGATCAGGCATCGCCAGCACCCGTTCCCGTAGGTCGAGGGCCTGCTTGTTGGCCTCCGCGTCGACCTCGGCGAAGAAGTCCTTCTTGGCGATCTTCTGCTTGGACAGGAAGGCCTTGAGCCGGCTGATCGGGTCCTTCGCCTTCCACGCCTCGACCTCGCTGGCGATCCGGTAGCGGGTGGGGTCGTCGGAGCTGGTGTGCGCCCCCATCCGGTACGTGTACGCCTCGATCAGCGTCGGGCCCTGGCCGTTGCGCGCGTTGTCGAGCGCGGCCCGGGTCACCGCGTAGGTGGCGAGCACGTCGTTGCCGTCCACCCGGATGCCGGGGAAGCCGTAGCCGCCGGCCCGCCGGTACAGCGGGACCCGGGTCTGGCGCTCCAGGGGCTCGGAGATGGCGTACTGGTTGTTCTGGCAGAAGAAGACGATCGGCGCGTTGAAGACGCCGGACCACACGAACGACTCGTTGACCTCGCCCTGGCTGGTCGCGCCGTCGCCGAAGTAGGCGATCACCGCCTCGCCGTCGGCCGAACCGGTCTTGCCGTCCATGGTGACGCCCATGGCGTAGCCGGTCGCGTGCAGCGTCTGCGAGCCGATCACGATCGTGTAGGTGTTGAACTTGAACTCGTTCGGATCCCAACCGCCCTGGTCCACGCCCCGGAACAGGCCGAACGGCATGATCGGGTCGATGCCGCGGCAGTAGAGGACACCGTGCTCGCGGTAGGTCGGGAAGGCCATGTCCTGCGGGCGCAGCGCCCGCCCGGAGCCGACCTGTGCCGCCTCCTGCCCGAGCAGACTGGCCCAGATGCCCAGCTCACCCTGCCGTTGCAGGGCGACCGCCTCGCTGTCGAGACGCCGGACCGTGACCAGGTCCCGGTAGAGACCGCGGTACTCCTCGTCGGTGAAGTCGACGGAGTACGTCGTCCCGTCAGCCGTGGTGACGGTGTCGACGCGCTCCCCGTCGGGGGTCAGCAGTTGGACGAAGCCGCCGGCTGGAATGTCGCTGCCGGCCACGCTCTCGCCTTTCGCCATCCGTGTCTCCTGTTTCCTCAACTAAGCCCGCGGCGGGTGTCTCCCGGCCACGCGGCTGACCACTGGGGGCCGCGCCTGGCCCGGGTGGGGTTGACGCGCGGCGGTCTCCGGCAGGTCGCCGGGACGGCACGCTGTCACCCCGCTTGGTCGGCGGAGGGCGACAGCGGCGATGCCGTCGCCCCCATCCTGACAGAGAGAGTGAGCCGCATTACAGGCTGCGTAGATCACGAAAAGAGATCCTGTCGACGCATCGTCGGCAGTATTTGCCCGCTTTAGTAACTTTTGTACCCTCACTTTGGTACGAATGGCCCTACTGCGCCGCAGCGGAATTCGCCAACCGTCGTTCATCCCCAGTGACCGGAACTGATCCGAGTCGATCTTTTCCAGTGGGGGGATACTCGCGTGCCGCACCTGCCCGACGACGACGGCTACCAGCCGCGGCTCAAGGTGCTGCGCAAGCGCCTGAACGGGGTGTACCGCGAGGATCTCGGCTTCTCCGGGCCGACCCGGCGCTACGTGCTGATGGTCGCGCTCCTGGTCGGGCTGGCCTCGGTGCCCACCCTCGCCGTCCTCACCGCCGGCCGCAGCGAGATCACCGGCACGGATCGGCCCGGCGCGATGGACATGCCATTCCTGCCGCCTCCGGCGAGCGGTCCGGTGCGGCCTTTCCCGCCACCCTCGGTCGCGGCTCCCACCGATCAGGGGTACGGCCACCGCCCCCGCCCCGGGAAATCCGGCACACCGTCCGGTCCGGCCGCGTCCCGTCACCCGTCCTCGCCCTCGTCGCCCACCACCCCGAACGCGGACATCCCGTCCCCGGGCCGGGTGTTCCCTCCGTCCCCCGTCCAGGGCCGGACGTCTCCGCGGCCCCCGGATCGGAAGCCGGCGCGAGTCTTGCCGCCGACAGTGCCGTCCGCACCTCCGGCCGGCGTCGTGCCGTCGCGGCCGGCGGTCCCGGCCCGACCGGCCCGACCGAAGCGGGTCCAACCTCAGCGGATGGCCCGTTCCGCACCCGGCGGTATCCCCACCGTTCCGGAACTGCCGGCTGTTCCAGCAGAGGACGAGGTCCCGAAGTGGTCCCGCTCGTCCCCTTTCCCGTCCGTTGCCGGCCTGCCACCCGTTCCCGGAGAGCCGTCCCGTTCATCCGAAGACCGTTCTGACCGGGACCGTCAGCACTCCGACCGGGACCGTCCTGACCGGGACCGTCCTGACCGGGACCGTCCTCATCGGGACCGTCCTCACCGGGATAGCTATCGCCCGGACGACTCCTCGGACGGCTGGTCCCAGGACCGTCCGTCCCGGGACCAGCGTTCCCCGGATCGGGATGGCGGGCCGGACCGGCCGTCCAAACCGTCCCGGAATCAGCACTCCGCGGGCGACCTCCCGGTCGTGCCCGACACATCGAACCGGGGCCGAAGGGCCACACCAGGCCCGCGCGCCGTACCCGACGAACCCGACCGGGGTTCCTCGGACCACGACGAATCGCCCTGCCCCGACCACGGGTCACTCCCCGCTTCACCGTCCATGGCAGCCGGTCGCCGGACCGGCCCCGACACCGTCGGAGGTCAGCGATGACCGATCACAACCACAACATCCGCTCGTCCCGGATCCTCGAGCAGAGCTACTCGGGCGGGAACGCGGTCCGTCGCCTACTCAGCGACTCCAACTCCGAGGAGAACCGCCTCGCCAACCGCCCGTATCGGGGTCAGCACCGGGCCGAGCACACCAACTACCCGGAGGACCGCCGCAGTGACCGCAGCTCCCGGGTAGGCCGCCATCACGCCGACCGGGCCCCCGACCACTACATCAATCGCCGCTGACGCCAGCCGGTCATTCCTCGCGGTTGGCTTCCAGCCAGGCGTCGATGGCGGCGGTGTCGTTCGGGTCCACGCCCTCGGCGATGAGCTGAGCCACCGCCGCCGTGGCCGGGCTGCGTCGTTCGCCCGTCGTGTAGAGGCGGGCGAACTCCGGGATCAGCTCCTCCATCGCCGCCTCGGCCTGCTCGGCCGCGGCCGTGGGCAGCCCCCGGCGGCGCATCGCGAACGCCGACCAGGCCCGAACCACCCGCGGCAGCATGGCCGCGTCGTCCAGGTCCAGCACGGCCCGCCGGTGCACCCAGTCGAGCAGGAACAACCCGGCCACGGCCGGGCTCCAGCGCAGCGGGTCGGCGCCGGGCAGAGTGGCGCCGTGATCCAGGAGGAGGCTGAGACAGAACTCCAGCGACGCGCTCTCCGGTGTCGTGGCCGCCCCGGTGGGCAGGTCGAACCGGGCCGCCTCCGGGGAGGTCAGGAAGTCCCGGATCAGGCCGGTGTCGTCGGGTCCGGACGGCTCGCTGAGCGGCGGCGTGGTCGCCGCCGGCAGCAGGGCCAGCCGGGCCCCGGCCAGTGTCCGGTCGGTGGCGAGCGACCCGTCCGACGGCAGTTCGCTCAGACCGTCGGTGACCTCCAGGTGCCGGCTGACCTCGTCGCGCAGCCGACCCGGATCCTCACTGCGGAACCAGGTCAGCTCGTCGGCCGCGCAGATCTGCCGCACCTGGTCGAGCAGCGCCTCCGCCGAGGTGGCCACGAAGACGTCCTTGGTGATGCCGATGTTGTGGTCGACGAGGGCCACCACGGCGTGCTCGGGACCACCGGCGACGGCGTCCTCGTACGCGAAGGTGACCAGGTAGGACGTCTGGTCCCCGTACACGTCGCCATAGGCCCAGCAACCGGTGGCCCGGACCCGGCCGAGCTGGCCGGCCCACGACGGTGATCGCCGGTCGTGGCCGACCCGGCCGGCGCCGTCGGCCTCCGGGACCAGGGTGGCGAAGACGTCCCGGATGGTCACCGCGGCGGGTGTGCCGGAATGGACCGTGGCGGTCAGGAAACGGCCCACGAAGTCGCGCACGGCCTCGGCGCGGTCCTCCGCGGCCATCGCGTAGACACTGCCGAGCAGCGCGGCGCCGAGCATCTCGGCATCGAGCGCGCAGCCCAGTTTCGTGACGTCGCGGGCCGCGTGCAACACGGCGTCGTACGCGGTCCGGGGTGCGGGCATGCCGCGAGCCTACGCCCGCGGCGTGGCCCGAACTACTCCGCGCGCACCACCGCGAGCGCTTCCCTCGCCTGGGCGTACGCGTTCAGCACCTCGCGGACCGGCGCCACCACGTACCCCCGGCCGACGTCGGTGACCGCGGCCCGCAGCCGCTTCTCGGCCCGGCGTCGCGCCCGGCGTGCGCCGGCCTCGATGACCGGGCGCAGCAGCAGCCAGAGCAGCAGACCGCCGAGGATGCCGCCGAGCAGCAGCAGGGTGGGCAGCGGAACCGCGCCGACTTGGGGATCGTCGAACTCCGGCAGCCCGAGGGCGGTCAGGACGTAGCCGAGGACGAGCCAGGCGAGCCCGGCGGTCGCGGTGGCCAGCAGCACCCATTGCAGGATCCCGGCGACCCGCCACCAGAACGGCGACCGCTCCATGCCGAGGTCGGTCTGCGCGACGGCCCGGTCCAGCGCGTCCGGCAGGTCGGCCGCCCGGGAGCGGGCCGCGGTGTTCAGCGCGGGCGCCCACACCTCCGGCAGCGGTGCGGCGGCCCGGGCCGCGACGGCCCGGACCGAGAGGCCGACCGCCGACTTCTGCGCGGCATCGGCCTCCGGCACCGAGGTACGCGGAACGACATCCGTGGACACCGCATCGGTCTTGACCGGCTCCAGATGCAGCCGGCGCAGCGGGTCGGGCCGTAGCCGGCGCAGCCCCCGGACCAGCGGCCAGCCGGTCGCCGCCGCGGCCCGGTGCCGGTAGGCGCCCGCGGTCGCGTCCGCCACCCCGGGCACTCCGGCCGACTCGGCCAGCGCGTCGCACAACTGCCGGACGGTCGCCCGGTCCACCTCGTCCTCGGCGGCCGGCGGCCCGATCGTGCCGCCCAGCTGTTCGGCGACCGCGTCCAGGTCGGCGCTCAGCCGGCGCAGCGCGGCCTGCCGGTTGGCCACCGTGCTCTCCAGCGCGGACCGGAGCTCCCGGAGCATGCCGGGCTGCTTGGCCGAGGAGGCGATCACCGGAGTGCCGGTGAGCCCGTCCTCCTCGAGGAGCCGGGTCAGGTCGCCGAGCACCACCTCGGTGTCGCCGGGGGTGAGCCGGTCGGCCTGGTTGAGCACCACGATGGTGACGCCGGAGTGAGCGCTGAACTGGGACAGGTACGCCCGGTGCAGGACCCGGTCGCCGTACTTCTGCGGGTCGACCACCCAGACGATCTGGTCGACCAGGCCGAGCAGGCGGTCCACCTCGAGCTGGTGGCTGCGCTCGACCGAGTCGAAGTCGGGCAGGTCGAGCAGGACCAGCCCGCGCAGGGCCGCCTCGTCGTCGCCGTCCAGCGCGCTCTCCCGGACGAACCGCTGCCGGGGCAGCACACCGACCCAGTCGAGCAGACGGTTCGCCGGCTCCAGCGGCCCCCACACGCAGGCGTGCGCCGTGCCGGTGGTCGGCCGCCGCACCCCGACCTGGGAGAGCTTGAACCGGGCCAGCGCGTTGAACAGGCTCGACTTGCCGCTGCCGGTGCTGCCGGCGAGCGCCACCACGGTGTGGTCGAGCGACAGCGAGAGCCGGTTGCCGGCCCGTTCCACCAGCGTGTGCGCGGCGACCAGGTCACTGTCCGGAAGGTACGGGTCGGCCACCCGCAGGAACCGGGACAGCGCCTCCAGCCGGCGGGCCAGCTCGTCGCCGTCGACCCGCTTGCCGGGCACCCTCTGTGCCACGTTCATGACCCGGACCCGGTCAACGCTAGTTCCTTCCTGGCTTTCTCCACCTCGGCGGCGATCTGGCGCAGCAGGGCGCCGCTCGACGTCTCGTGGCGTGCCGCCGCGGTCCGCTCGGTGAACCGGGCGGCCTCGACGGCGAGCAGCTCCTCGAACCGGGTGATCAACTCGGTGCGGGCGCGTGTCGCGAGCGTACGGATGGCCTGGTCGCCGAAGACCGCTTCGAGCACCTTCTGCCCGGCGACCGCGCTGCCGGCGCCGGCCGCCACCTCCAGCCCGGTCGGGATGAAGGCGGTCGACGTGAACACCGCGATCATGACGGCCAGCCCGGCGCCGTTCACCGCGTACGCCGCGCCGCGGGCCACCGCCCGCTTGTCCGACGCCTCCCGGCGGACCAGCTCGAGGACCCACTGCTGCCAGTCCCGGACCATGCGGTCGGCGCGCAGCGGCAGGTCGTCCGAGGCCTTCTGCAACTCGGGCGCGAGCAGGGCGGCGCCGGCCGGGTGCGCGTGCCAGGCGGCGTACGCCTGCTCGGCCGCGTCGGCGGCCACCCCGCGCAGCAGGGTCACCAGCTGGGACTCCATGGCCACCCGCAGGTTGCGCCCGGGTGCCGGCCGTCCGGTGAGGGCCGCGGCGAGCCGGTCGCGCAGGTGCCCGACCCGCGACTCGAGGCTGCGCAGGAAGTCGCCGGTGCCGACGAACTCCTGCCAGCGGGCCAGCACCTCGCCGCGGAGCATCCGGCCGTCGCGCAGCCCCTCCTCGGCGGAGCGCAGCGCGTTGCGGTAGGCGGACTCCACCCGTTCGTCCAGCGCGTTCGACGCCCGGGCCTGGTCGTCGGCCGCCTCGCCGAGCCCGCCGAGCGCCGGGGCGAGGGCGCCGAGCGCGCCGTCGAGGGTCTGCCGGACCACCGTGCCGCGGGCGTTGGCGTCCCCCGCCAGCTGGGAGAACCAGACGCGCATCGGGCCGATCGCCGAGTCCGGCAGCAGGCCGCGCCCGTCCAGCTCGGTCTCCGGCAGCACGAACAGCGGTGCGGAGCCCAGGTCGTTGGCGGTGAGCATCTCGCCCAGGTGGGCGGCGATCTCGGCGGCCGCGCCGACCGGAACCCGGTCCAGGACCAGGGCGATCACCGTGCCGCGGAGCCGGGCGGTGGTGAGCAGCTCCCACGGGACGGCGTCGGCGTACCGGGCCGCGGTGGTGACGAAGAGCCACAGATCCGCGGCGGCCAGCAGCTGCGCGGCGAGGTGGCGGTTGTGGTCGACCACCGAGTCGATGTCCGGCGCGTCCAGCAGGGCCAGGCCGGGCCCGATCGTCGGGGCGGTCACCACCTGAAGGGCGTCGGATGCCGTGCTCGACGCGGCGGTCCGCGTCAGGCCGGGCAGCAGCCCACCATGGCCGAACCAGCCCACATCGTCCGGATGGCACACCAGAACCGGTGAGCGGGTGGTCGGCCGCAGCACCCCGGCGGTGCTCACCGGGGTCTGGACCAGGCTGTTCACCAGGGTCGACTTGCCCGCCCCGGTGGAGCCGCCGACGACCACCAGCAGGGGCGCGTCGAGCCGGGCGAGCCGGGGCAGCAGGTAGTCGTCGAGCTGGTCGATCAGGGCTGAGCCGACCCGCCGGGCCTCGTCCGCGGAGGGCAGCGCCAGGGGGTACGAGACCGAGCCGAGTGCTGCCCGCAATCGGGTGAGCGCGGTCGCGAGCCGTTTCACCGTGGGCGGCAGCTTTTCCAGGTTCGGCTGCCGGACCTGGCCACCCCCCGTACGATCAAGTGGTTCTATGGCCGCTTTGACCTGCTGTTTCTCATCCGATGCGGCGGGGACGGCGGAAAGGGCCGACGGACCGACCGCGTCTCCGTGCGTCGTCACGGGTAAAGCGTGCACGATCTATGCATCCAGGACAACGGGTCCCGGTATGCCGTGACCTGACAGGTATGTCGCACGCGTTGACTTGCGCCCCTCGGACTCAACTTCGATTTGACGGTGTGCGGACCCGTGGCATCATTGAGTCGGTTCCACTCAACCCTGTCGGTAGCTAGACCCTGTCGGGTAGCAAAGCGAGGAACACCATGGCACGTGCGGTCGGCATCGACCTCGGCACCACGAACTCCTGCGTCAGCGTTCTGGAAGGAGGCGAGCCCACCGTCATCGCCAACGCGGAGGGCTCCCGGACGACTCCGTCGATCGTCGCCTTCGCCCGCAACGGTGAGGTGCTCGTCGGTGAGGTCGCCAAGCGCCAGGCGGTGACGAACCCCGACCGGACGATTCGCTCGGTCAAGCGGGAGATCGGCACGAACTGGTCGATCGACATCGACGGCAAGCAGTACACCCCGCAGGAGATCTCGGCCCGTGTGCTGATGAAGCTCAAGCGGGACGCCGAGGCCTACCTCGGTGAGACCATCACCGACGCGGTCATCACCGTCCCGGCGTATTTCAACGACGCTCAGCGTCAGGCCACCAAGGAGGCCGGCGAGATCGCGGGGCTCAACGTCCTGCGGATCGTCAACGAGCCCACCGCCGCCGCTCTGGCGTACGGGCTGGACAAGGGCTCCAAGGAGCAGACCGTCCTGGTCTTCGACCTCGGCGGCGGCACCTTCGACGTCTCGCTGCTCGAGCTCGGTGACGGCGTCATCGAGGTGAAGTCGACCTCCGGTGACAACCACCTCGGCGGCGACGACTGGGACCAGCGGATCATCGACCACCTGGTCAAGACCTTCCGCGGCGAGCACGGCATCGACCTCTCCCAGGACAAGATGGCCCTGCAGCGTCTGCGTGAGGCGGCCGAGAAGGCGAAGATCGAGCTGTCCGCCGCCACCACCACCAGTATCAACCTGCCCTACATCACCGCGGGGGCGAACGGCCCGCTGCACCTGGACACGTCGCTGAGCCGCGCCGAGTTCCAGCGGATGACGCAGGACCTGCTGGACCGCTGCAAGGGCCCGTTCGAGGCGGCCATCAAGGACGCCGATGTCAAGCTCTCCGACATCGACCACGTCATCCTGGTCGGCGGCTCGACGCGTATGCCGGCGGTCACCGAGCTGGTGCAGAGCCTGATCGGCCGCGAGCCGAACAAGGGCGTCAACCCGGACGAGGTCGTCGCCGTCGGCGCCGCGCTCCAGGCCGGTGTGCTCAAGGGTGAGGTCAAGGACGTCCTGCTCCTCGACGTGACCCCGCTGTCCCTCGGCATCGAGACCAAGGGCGGCATCATGCACAAGCTGGTGGAGCGCAACACCACCATCCCGGCGCACCGCTCCGAGGTCTACACCACGGCCGACGACAACCAGCCCTCCGTGCTGATCCAGGTCTACCAGGGTGAGCGCGAGATGGCGGCGAACAACAAGAAGCTCGGCACCTTCGAGCTGAGCGGCATCGCCCCGGCCCCGCGCGGCGTCCCGCAGATCGAGGTCTCCTTCGACATCGACGCGAACGGCATCGTGCACGTGTCCGCCAAGGACCTGGGCACGGGCAAGGAGCAGAAGATGACGATCACCGGCGGCTCCGCGCTGCCGAAGGAAGACATCGAGCGCATGATGCGCGACGCTCAGGACCACGCGGACGACGACAAGAAGCGCCGCGAGGACGCCGAGGCCCGCAACCTGGCCGAGCAGCTCCAGTGGCAGACCGAGAAGTTCCTGGCGGAGAGCGGCGACAAGCTCCCCGAGGAGAGCAAGAGCAAGATCAACGAGGCGCTCGGCGAGCTGCGTGGTGCGCTCGGCGGCACCGACATCGAGAAGATCAAGTCGGCCCACGAGCGGCTGTCCCAGGTCTCCCAGGAGGCCGGTTCGCTGCTCTACTCGCAGGGTGAGACCCCGCAGGCCGCCGCGGGCGGTGCGCCGGGTGGCGCGACCGGCCCGGCTGCCGGTGGCGACGACGTGGTCGACGCCGAGATCGTGGAGGACGACAAGAAGTGACTGCCAGGGACGACGAGAACGACGGTCCGGCGGCCGAGCGGGAAGTCATCCAGGGCGAGATCGAGGAGACGGCCGAGGAGACTCCCGCCGAGGAGCCGGTGCAGAAGCCGGTCGGCGCGCACCGCGCCCCCGAGGAGGAGCCGGCCCCGGCGGCCGACGAGGTCAAGCCCGGCTTCGGTGCCGAGCTGGAGGCGCTGCGGGGCGAGCTCGACGAGCGGACCCACGACCTCCAGCGGGTGACGGCCGAGTACGCCAACTACCGCAAGCGGGTCGACCGTGACCGCGGCGCGGCCGCCGAACAGACCACCGGCAAGGTCCTCACCGACCTGCTCCCGGTGCTGGACGACATCGACCGGGCCCGCGAGCACGGCGACCTGGTCGGCCCGTTCGCCTCGGTGGCCGAGCAGCTCACCGCGGTGACCGGCAAGCTGGGCCTGGTGGCCTTCGGGGAGAAGGGCGACCCCTTCGACCCGAACCGCCACGAGGCGGTCGCGCACCAGACGTCCGCGGACGTCTCCGAGCCGACCTGCGTCGAGGTGATGCGTCGTGGCTATTCGCTGGGCGAGCGCCTGCTCCGCCCCGCGATGGTCGCAGTCGCCGACCCGGAGTGAGATCAATGATCATGTCCCGTCCGCCGGTGCGCCGGCGGGCGGGACGTCGCCGACTCGAGGAGGTGGACTGACATGAGCTCGAAGGACTGGCTCGAGAAGGATTTCTACGCCGTGCTCGGCGTGAACAGGTCCGCCTCCCCTGACGAGATCAAGAAGGCGTACCGGAAGCTCGCCCGCGATCTGCACCCCGACCGGAACCCGGGCAACAAGGAGGCGGAGGAGAAGTTCAAGGCCGCTTCCGAGGCGTACGACGTGCTCGCCGACGACAAGAAGCGCAAAGAGTACGACGAGATGCGCTCGCTGTTCGGCTCGGGCGCGTTCCGGCGCGGGGCGCGGGGCGGCGGCGGCACGCAGTTCGATCCGTCCGACCTGTTCGGCGGCTTCTCCGGTGGCGCCGCTCCGGGCGCTGACCGCCGGTTCGGTGGCTCCGGCTTCTCCGACATCTTCAGCTCGATCTTCTCCGGCGGGCAGCCTCCCGGCTCGACCGCGCGGCGGGGGCCCCAGCGCGGGCGGGATGTCGAAACCGAGGTCACCCTGGACTTCGTGCAGGCGGTTCGCGGCACCACGCTGCCACTGACACTGCGTACCCCCGGCGCCTGTGACACCTGCCGGGGCAACGGCGCGAAACCGGGGACCACCCCGCGCGCCTGTCCGAAGTGCCACGGCACCGGCCTGATCTCCAGCAACCAGGGCTCGTTCAGCTTCTCCGAGCCGTGCCGTGACTGTCAGGGCTCGGGCAGCATCGTGGACGAGAAGTGCCCGGAGTGCCGGGGCACCGGCGGGGTCACCAAGACCCGCTCGATCAACGTCCGGTTCCCGGCGGGCGTCGCCGACGGCCAGCGGATCCGGCTCAGCGGCCGGGGCGAGCCGGGCGACCGGGGCGGTCCGGCCGGTGACCTGTACGTGCAGGTCAAGGTGCGGCCCGACGACCTGTTCGGGCGCAGCGGCGACGACCTGACGCTGACCGTGCCGATCACGATCGTCGAGGCCGTGCTGGGCACCGACCTGAAGGTGCCGACGCTGGACGGCCCGGTCACGTTGCGCGTGCCGCCGGGCACACCGAGCGGCCGCAAGCTGCGGGCCCGGGGCAAGGGCGTGGCGCGCAAGGAGGGCCAGGCCGGCGATCTGATCGTCACCGTCGACGTGCAGATCCCGGCGACCGTCACCGGCGAGGCCCGGGACGCGCTGGAGAAGTTCGGAAAGCTCACCCCACCGCCGGCGCGGGAGCGGCTCGAGGCCCGCCTGCGCCGGGCCGATTAGACCGCGTCGCAGGAACCCGTTTCGGGAGGTGTACATGTACGAAGAGATCGACATCTCGATAGAACAGGCCTCCGACGCGAAGGTTCTGATCATCTCGGTGGCCGCACGGCTCGCCGGGATGCATCCGCAGACCCTCCGGCAGTACGACCGGCTCGGCCTGGTTCAGCCCGGCCGGGCCGGCGGTGGTGGACGGCGGTACAGCGAACGCGACGTCGCACTGCTGCGTGAGGTGCAGAAACTCAGCCAGGAAGAGGGCGTCAACCTGGCCGGCATCAAGCGCATCATCGGTCTGGAGCATCTGGTCGGCGACCTCCAGCAGCGGGTGGCCGAGCTCGAGCAGCAGCTGGAGGCGGCGTACGCCCGGATGGCTCAGATGGAGGCGATGAGCAGCCCGTACTCGGGCCGCGATCTGGTGCGCCAGGAGACCCACTCGACAGCCCTGGTGGTGTGGCGCCCGCGCCGTTCCGCTGACAAATGACAGCGGCGGCCCGAATCCGGGCCGCCGCTACAGCGTGTAGTGACCGCGTGACTACCTGGCGTGGTCAGCGGCGATTGAACAGGCCCAGTCGGCGCGGGTAGCGCACCAGGCCACCTTCCATCCAGTCGTGGTGGTCGAAGAGCTCGGGCCGGGTCATCAGAACCCGGCAGTTGTGCGCCCAGATCTGCATCGGCTCGTCGCCGACCTCCTCCGCGCGCTCGATGAACTTCTTGAGCCGGCGCTTGCGCTGCCCGCTCGCGTTCTGCCGCGCACCGTCCGCGGCGTAGATGTACATGCAATGCTGCGCGAACCGCCGGGCCGGGCACTGCCGGTCCATGGCGAGCTCGAACAGCGTCGGGCCGAGCACGTCGCCGGAGATCAGGAGATCCCAGTCCTTCGGCATGCTGCTCAGCGGGACCGACTCAGGGTTGTATGCCCAGGTCTGCAGCTCGTCGGGTCGGGGGTCGACCGGATTGCCGAAACCGAGGAATGTAGCTTCACGCACGCTCACGCCGCCGCCTCACTCAACCGTTCGCAACGCGGTCGACATCACTGGCCGACCATAGTGGCGAACGTCCCAATACTCAGAGTCGTCGCCGCGCAACGTTAGCGTGTGGAGTCCCGCTAGGGAAGTGTCAAGGGCTCACATTCAGATACTGGGCGGTAACTTTGGGCTTTTTCCATGGAGATGCAGGTCACTCCGGGGATGGCGTCGGTTTCTGAGCGGCCCGTTGAGCCGCCATCCGCCTGCGCACCCACTCCTTGAACCAGCCGTAATCGGGCAGACGTGCCAACAACGGCCCGGACACCACTGTGATCAGTACATAAGCCGTGGCGAGCGGGGCGAGCCGGGGATCGACGCCGTACGCGACCGCGAGGCCGGCGATCACCACCGAGAACTCGCCACGGGGCATCAGCGCCAGCCCGGCCCGGATCCGGCCCGGCAGTGCGATGCCCACCCGCCCGGCCGCCAGATATCCGGTCAGCACCTTGGTCAGCATCGTCAGCACGGCCAGCGCGAACGCCGGAAGCAGCACCGGTGGCATGTCGGCCGGGTTCGTGGAGAGCCCGAAGAAGACGAAGAACACCGCGGCGAACAGGTCGCGCAGCGGGGACAGGATCTGGGTGGCGTGGTGCGCCACCGGCCCGGAGATGGCGATGCCGACCAGGAACGCGCCGACCGCCTCGGAGACCTTCAGCTCGCCGGCCACCCCGGCGATGAAGAGCGTCAGGCCGAGGACGCTGAGCAGCAGGGCCTCCGGGTCCTTCACCGACATGAACCGGCTGATCTCACCGCCGTACCGGATCGCCACGACCAGGACGGCGATCACCGTGACCACCGCGACCCCGAGCGTGCTCAGGCCGTTGGCCAGGCTCAGACCGGCCAGCACGGCGGTCACCACCGGCAGGTAGAAGGCCATCGCCAGGTCCTCGATGACCAGCACCGACAGGATCGTCGGGGTCTCCCGGTTACCGACCCGGCCGAGATCGCTCAGCACCTTCGCGATCACCCCGGACGAGGACACCCAGGTGATGCCGGCCAGTACCAGCGCCGCCTCCCAGCCCCAGCCGAGCAGCAGCGCGAACGCCGCTCCGGGCAGGGCGTTCAGCAGCATGTCGATGAGCCCGGCCGGCGCCGCCGTACGCAGGTTGCCCACCAGTTCGTCGGCCGAGTACTCCAGGCCGAGCATGACCAGGAGCAGGATCACCCCGATCTGGGCGCCGATCGCGATGAACTCCTCGCTCGCCGAGAGCGGCACCAGCCCGCCCTGGCCGAACGCCAGGCCGGCCAGCAGATAGAGCGGAATCGGGGACATGCCGACCCGGCGACCGAGCCGACCGAGCATGCCGAGGCCGAACAGGACCGCGCCGATCTCGATGAGCAGGATCGTCGTGTGGTGCTGCACTGCGGTCAGCCGCCGTCGTCGCCGGCCAGGATGGCGGTGACGCCGTCCAAACCGTGCCGTGTCCCGACCGCGACCACCACGTCGCTCGCCTCGAACCGGAACGCCGGGCCGGGCGAGGCGATCACCTCGCGATCGCGCAGCACGGCCACGATCGAAGCGCTGGTCCGGCTACGGGCGCGGGTGTCGCCCAGTTTCCGCCCGACGAACGGGGAACCGGCCGGGAGCGCGATCTGCTCGGTGAGCAGACCGGCCGCCTGCTGACGCAGGCCGGCCAGCTGACCCAGCATCAGCGAGGCGCCCAGCACGTCGGCGAGGGCTTCGGCCTCGTCGTCGGTGAGCGGTATCGACGCCAGGCTGGAGTCGGGATCGTCCACGTCGTACAGAACCAGGTCGCGGCGACCGCTGCGGTGGGAGACCACCCCGACCGTCCGCCCCGACGAGGTCACCAGGTCATGGCGGACGCCGATTCCCGGCAGCGGAGTCTGTTCCACCCGTACGCGCACGATCTCTACGTTAGCCCTCAGCCGGGTGGGGCGCGTCGATGACGGGACGAATCGACGGCTCGGCCGGTCGCCGGCGTGACCGCGCCAGGAACAGCAGGACGAGGCCGGTCGCGCTGAGTCCGAGATTGATCCCGAAGGCCAGGCGGAAACCGTACTGCTGGGACAGACCGAAGAGCGGCGCCGCCAGGACCTGCCCGATCGGGAAGCTGTTGGTGAACAGCGTGGTGGCCCGTCCCGGTTGCTCCGGCATCAGGTCCTGTACATAGGTGATGCCGAGGCCGGACGTCGCGGCGATGAAGAGCGCGTTCAGGATCTGGGCCGCGACCAGCGTCCCGACCGACGACGAGGTGACCACGACGAACTGGTACGCGACCGCGCACACGGTCCCGGCGAGGATGATCCGGCGCAGCGGGACGCGGGTGGACAGGACCCCGAAGCCCAGCATGAGCGGGATCTCCAGGGCGGCGCACAGGCCGAAGAGCAGGCCGGCGTCACGGACCGAGCCGCTCAGTTCGGTGCTCAGGAACAGCGGCATGACCTGACCGCCCAGCACCATGGTGGTCTGGAGCAGGGTGAATCCGCACAGGATCGGCCACAGGACCCGGGGCGCCCGGGCGGGTGGCTCGGCCGTCCGCTCCCGCGGTGCGGACGGCGCCGCCACCTCGGGCAGGAAGCGGACCGCGACCAGGGCGGCGAGCAGATAGAGCAGGGCGGCCGCGCCGTAGACGTGGCGGAAGTCCCCGGTGTCGAGCAGCAGGGCGGCCAGGGACGGGCCGCCCACCCAGGCGATCGAGAAGACGGTACGCAGTGTGCTGATCCCGAGCGCGGTCCGGTTCGGATCATCTCGTTGCAGCACTTGACGGGCGTACGCGAAGGATTGTGGATAGAGCGCCCCGGACGCGGCCGTGACCGTCGCGGTGACCGCGAGCAGAATCCAGTAGTCCCGGATGACGGCGGTCAGCCCGCTGGCGGCGAAGCCGGCCAGCGCGGCCGCGATGAGCAGCGCGCGGCGGATCGGGAAGCGGTCCGAGACGCGCCCGATGGCCGACGACACCGCCACCCCGGACAGCGAGGCGACGATCAGGAACCCGGCGGTCCGGACCGGTCCGGCGCGCACCTCGGTGCTGAGGAAGAGGCCGAGGAAGGGCCCGACCACCGCGGTCGCGATGCCCGAGGTCAGGAAGACCATGGCGAGCGGGAGAAGACGACGGGACAACTGGAAGGAAACCTTCACGTCCCGCACGTTACGGCTCTTCGACCGGGCGCGCTAAAGTTGAGCGCGCTACGCTCAAGTTTGTTGGCTGCAGGGGAGCTCATGAACACCGAACGCTTGACCACCAAGAGTCGCGAAGTGATCACCTCCGCGGTCGCTGACGCCGGTCGCCGCGGGCACGCCACGGTCGAGCCATGGCACATGCTGCAGACGCTGCTCGACACCGGCGGCTCCACCGCGACCGCGCTGTTGCGAGCCGTCGGCGCCAACCCGGCCGACATCCGCCGCGCCGCGGTGCGCGCGATCGAGCAGCTGCCGTCCGCGCGCGGCGCGAGCACCGTCGAGCCCGGCCTCGCCCGCGAGTTCGTCAACGCCATCGGCTCGGCCGAGCTCATCGCCAAACCTCTCGGCGACGAGTATGTGTCGACCGAGCACCTGCTGGCCGGCCTGGCCCGGGTCGGCGGCGCGGTGTCGCAGGTGCTCAAGGCCGCCGGCGCCACCGAGGAGGCGCTGGTCGCCGCGTTCCCGCAGGTGCGTGGCGGCGATCGGCGGGTCACCACGGCCGATCCGGAGCAGACCTACAAGTCCCTGGAGAAGTACAGCGTCGATCTCACCGCGCTGGCCCGGGAGGGGAAGATCGACCCGGTGATCGGCCGGGACGCCGAGATCCGCCGGGTCGTCCAGGTGCTGTCCCGCCGGACCAAGAACAATCCGGTGCTGATCGGCGAGCCGGGCGTCGGCAAGACCGCGATCGTCGAGGGCCTGGCCCAGCGCATCGTGGCCGGCGACGTGCCGGAGACGCTGCGTGACAAGAAACTGGTCTCGCTCGACCTCGGCGCCATGGTCGCCGGCGCTCAGTACCGCGGCCAGTTCGAGGAGCGCCTGAAGAGCGTGCTCGAGGAGATCCGCAGTTCCAACGGGCAGGTCGTCACGTTCCTCGACGAGCTGCACACGGTCGTCGGCGCCGGCAAGGGCGAGGGCTCGATGGACGCCGGCAACATGCTCAAGCCGATGCTGGCCCGTGGTGAGCTGCGCATGGTCGGCGCCACCACGCTGGACGAGTACAGGGAACACATCGAGAAGGATCCGGCCCTGGAGCGCCGGTTCCAGCCGGTCGTCGTCGGTGAGCCCACCGTCGAGGACACCATCGGCATCCTGCGCGGGCTCAAGGGTCGTTACGAGGCGCACCACCGCGTGCAGATCACCGACGCCGCCCTGGTCGCGGCGGCCAGCCTCTCCGACCGTTACATCAGCGACCGGTTCCTGCCGGACAAGGCGATCGACCTCATCGACGAGGCCGCCTCCCGCTTGCGGATGGAGATCGACTCCCGTCCCGTCGAGCTGGACCAGCTCCAGCGACAGGTCGACCGGATGCGGGTGGAGCGGCTCGCCCTGGAGAAGGAGACCGACCCGGCGTCGAAGGCCCGCTTGGAGCGCCTGATCGCCGACCTGGCCGACCGCGAGGAGGACCTGACCGCCCTCAACGCCCGGTGGGAGCGGGAGCGCGGCGGGCTGAACCGGGTGGGTGAGCTGAAGAAGCAGCTCGACGAGGCCCGGGCCGCGCAGGAGCGGGCCCAGCGTGACGGCGAGCTGCTCGCCGCGTCCCGGCTGCTCTACGAGGTGATCCCCGCTCTGGAGAAGGAGATCCAGGCGGCCGCCGACTCCGAGGAGGAGAGCCCCGAACCGCCGATGGTCAAGGACGAGGTCGGCGCCGACGACATCGCCGAGGTCGTCTCCTCGTGGACCGGCATCCCGGCCGGCCGGATGATGGAGGGGGAGACCGCCAAGCTGCTGCGCATGGAGGAGTCGCTCGCCGCCAAGGTGATCGGCCAGCGCGAGGCGATCGCGGCGGTGTCCGGTGCGGTGCGCCGGGCCCGGGCCGGGATCGCCGACCCGGACCGGCCGACCGGCAGCTTCCTCTTCCTCGGCCCCACCGGTGTCGGCAAGACCGAGCTGGTGAAGGCGCTGGCCGGATTCCTCTTCGACGACGAGCGGGCCATGGTCCGCATCGACATGAGCGAGTACGGCGAGAAGCACTCGGTGGCCCGCCTGGTCGGCGCCCCGCCCGGCTACGTGGGCTATGAGGAGGGTGGCCAGCTCACCGAGGCGGTGCGGCGCCGGCCCTACAGCGTGGTGCTGCTGGACGAGGTGGAGAAGGCCCACCCGGACGTCTTCGACGTGCTGCTCCAGGTGCTCGACGACGGCCGGCTCACCGACGGCCAGGGGCGCACGGTCGACTTCCGCAACGCGATCCTGGTGCTGACGTCGAACCTCGGCTCGGCGACCGCCGACTTCACGATGAGCGACGAGGAACGCCACGACGAGGTGCTGGCCGCGGTCCGGGCGCACTTCAAGCCCGAGTTCCTGAACCGCCTGGACGACATCGTGGTCTTCCACGCCCTCACCAAGGACGACCTGACCGCGATCGTCGACATCCAGCTGGCCCGGCTGCGGGCCCGGCTGGCCGAGCGGCGTCTCGAGCTCGTGGTCGCCCCCGGTGCGGTGGAGTGGCTGGGCGAGCACGGGTACGACCCCATCTACGGCGCCCGGCCGCTGCGCCGGCTGGTCCAGTCCTCGATCGGCGATCTGCTGGCCAAGGCGCTGCTGTCCGGCGAGATCCGGGACGGGGACACCGTGGTGGTCGACCTGAGCGAGAACAAGGACGGTCTGTCGGTCCGGCGCGGCCTCTGACGGCGAAGGGCCCCGGGGGAATCCCGGGGCCCTTCCTCACCTGTCCGCCTCCCGTTGCCGGTAGGCCTGCGTCATCAGGACGTCCGTGATGGCGTGTTCGCCGTCCGCGGACCAGATCCGTATGCCGTCTCGGTGTAGTTGATACCGGACGTCGGTGAAGCGTGTCCGGGTGTCGTCATGGTGAACGACGTCGAGGGTGTCGGCGTGGGGCATGGGACTCACCGGTCCTTAACAGGTCTGGGGCGGCCGCGGTGTGGTCACGCGGCCGGCGTGATCGGAAGGGCGCCGTCAGCCGGTCTGCCTCGGCCCCGGGGGAGTGTGCGCGGGGCGGGCGACTCGTGCGGGCACGGCGGGTCGCTGGAGCTGCTCGCTTCCAGTCGGCCGCCATGGCATCGAAGTCTAGGTGGCGCCGTCCAGGCCTGCCGCCCCCCGAACGAGCGACGTTTTATGGTCATTTCGGGCCACCGTGGCTTGTGGGTGCGGCACGGTCGACCTGTCTGGCCTCCGGCGGATACCGTGAATTGATCTATAGGAGGGCAGTGTGTCCGTACCGACATATCCGGGCTATCACCCGCAACCGGCACGGCCGGCCACGGTGACAGCTTCATCGATGCTGCTTTATCTCGTTGTGGCCATGCAGTTGCTGAGCGCCGTTCTGGTGGTCTCCATGATCGGTACGGTCACCGAGGCATACCAGGACGCCATGTCCGCCGACGACTTCCCCGGTGAGGTCGGCACCTTCATCAGCGTCGTGCTGGTCTTCACGGCGAGCATCTATCTGCTGATCGCGGTCGGCCTCGTCGTCCTGGCCATCTTCAACAACCGCGGCAAGAACGGAGCGCGTATCACCACCTGGGTGATCGCCGGCCTCGGCCTGTGCTGCAACGCGCTCGGCCTGGGCAGCACGGTGGCCGGCACCGCGGTCGGCGGGACCGTGCCGTCCACCGAACAGGCCCAGGTCGAGGCGGACGTGGCGGCCGCCATGCCGGGCTGGTACGACGCGATCAGTCTCGTCACCTCGGTGATCACCGTGCTGGCGCTGCTCGGCGCGATCATCCTGCTCGCGCTGCCGCAGTCCAACGCCTTCTTCCGCCGCCCGGCGCCGTGGAACCCGGCGATGCCCTTCGGCCCCTACCCGAGCCTGCCCGGGCAGCCCGGCTTCCCCGTCCAACCCGGATACCCGCACCAGGCGGGATATCCGCCGCAGCCGCAGCCCGGCTTCTACGCGCATCCCACCTACCCGCCGGCTCAGCCGCCGGCCTTCCCGGTGCAGCCGACCTACCCGGGTGCGCCGACCTATCCGCCGCCACCGCCCAGCCATTTCGGTTCGCCCGAGCAGTACGGGCGGCCGGGTGAACCGGCTCCCGGCCTGCCGCCCTACCCGGGCCAGCCGGGCGGCGTGCCGCCCCAGGGGTTGGAGCCGTCCAGCGATCCGTGGGCGCCCCCGCCCCCACCGTCGTCGGCCCCGCCCGCGTCTTCGCCGCCGTCCTCGTCCCCGCCCGTGTATTCGCCGCCGTCGTCGGCCCCGCCTGCGTCTTCGTCGCCGTCGTCGGTTCCGCCCGCGCCGGAGCCTGCGCCGGAGCCCACTCCGGAGCCCGCGCCGGAGCCCCCGGCGGACGGGAAGGCGGCGCCCGGGGACGAGCCGCCCCAGCGGCCCGCCGACTGATCGCTCTCGGACCGGTCCATCCATCCGGATGGACCGGTCCGGCCACTTCAGGACCCGCTACGCGATAGGTTCTTGCCAGCCGAACCCTGCGGGAGCCATCGATGTCGTACGCCGCCCAGCCGCCGCCCGCCGCCGCGCCCCCGGCCGTCCCCCGGCCGGCCGCCGTCACCCTGGCGGTGGCCCTGCTCTGGGCCATGGCCGTGGCCGGTCTCACCTATGCCATCGGCATGGTGGCGGTCACGCCCGGGGTGGTCGGCCGGTTCCGTGACGCCGCCGGCTCGGAGGCCGCCGAGAACTTCATCTCCGTGGTCTGGTTGATCTCCGCGCTCGCCCTGGTTCTGGCCCTGCTCGCGGCGGCCCTGTTCGCGGTGCTCGGGCTCGCGCTGCGGCGCGGCAGCCGGGTGGCCCGCGCGGTGACCCTGGGCGTGTGCGGCCTCGGGGTCCTGGGCGGCTGCGGGACGCTCGCCGTGCTCGCCGCCGAGCGGTCGGGCGAGGCGGTGCCCGGTTCGGTGGGTGAGGCGCTGACCGAGGCGTACCCCGAAGGGTGGATCGTGCTCAACGTCGCGGTGGCCGTCGCGCAGGTGATCGGGTACCTCGTCGTGGGTGTTCTGCTGCTCGCCGCGCCGGGAGAGTTCTTCGGCCGGACCGCCCCCGTGGGCACCGCCCTGCCGGGTTTTGTGCCGCCCAGCCAATTCGTCGCCCCGCCCACCGGGTGGGCGGCCCCACAATCGCAGCCTTTTGTTACCGGCGGGTCCGAACCCGATCAGTTCTCGGATCAACCGTCTACGCCGAAGTCGGAACCGAACCCGGAAGACGAGTACTGGTCACGACCGTAGGTGTGTGCGGTTCCGTATCGACGACTGTGGGTCACTCGAACGGGTACGGTCCGTTTCTGTCGCTGTCACTCGATCGGCTGTCCGGATAGATCGAGATCGGCCGGACGGTGGGTGTTTTCGCCCGTACGGACAAAGGTGATTTCGCGGGTTCACAGCCTCTTCACAGCCCGACCATCAGGTGATCCTGAGCTCGGCGCGGGTACCGTGCAGACGTTAGGTGCTTTGAGCAGCATCTATGCTCCGCGGAGAGGTCGAGATCAGTTGCTGGATCTGTAAACCTTCTTTACAAAGTGGGCCAAAGCCATGCGTCAATAGTTCCGTTCCGTCCTGCCGGGGGGAAAGTTTCCGGTTTCCGAACAGCCAGTACGCTCGATGTCATGGAAGCAAGGCACGACCTGGGTAAATTCATCACTGAATTGTCCGTCGCGCAGCGTGGTGTCGTGCTTTCATCGGGTCGTGGGGTGAGTGGCGAACTGATGATCGCGCAGGGTGGCGTGATGGTCTCGACGCGTTCCGTGCCGAGTCATCGTCGGGGATCGGTGGACCGAAACAATCGACGAAATGACAATGTGGTCCGCCTCACTCCGGAGGCGGGGATCGAGACCTCGACACGGATGGGTAGCGACCAGAAGGCGGCTGAGGCGTTGCAGGAGGCAGAGACCGAAGTCGTCATCGCACGAAAGGTGGACTGGGTGAGGGTGTCCGGTTGGCCGTCTCGGCGATCGATGTCGGCCTTACGGCCCGAAAGTTAGCCGGTTCGTTCCTGCGGACATGCAGGAGAATCGATGCAGTTGGTGGAAGGATGGAGATCGTGGGAACTGCGTTGGCGGAAATGACGATGCCTCAGATCTCGCCGCTTGCCGGCGAGCCTATTGAACGCGCTGACGCTGAGCGCCTGGCGGGAGTGCTCAAGGCGCTCGCCGACCCGGCTCGGCTACGGCTGTTGAGCCTTATCCAGTCAGCCACGGATGGCGAGGCGTGCGTCTGCGACCTGACGGCCCCCCTGGGCCTCTCGCAGCCGACCGTGAGTCACCACCTGCGGATCCTGACGGAGGCGGGTCTGCTGGAGCGTGAGAAGCGGGGTGTGTGGGCGTACTACCGGCTGGTGCCGACGGCCATCGCCACCATCGCCGACCTGCTGACCCCGCCGCGGAAGCGGGCCACCAAGAAGGCCCGCTGAGCTGTCGGTAGCGACCTGGCGTCACTGATCTATGGGGGGCGTGGCGCCAGGCCGAGGACCCCGGCTCAACGGACTGGGCCGGCGGACCTGAGGAGGAACGGGTGAACTACGTCCCCGGTGACCTGCGTGACCAACTCGCGCACGTGGGTTACGACGTGGTGCAGGCGGGCCTCGTGTGTGGATCGGGCGGCAACCTGTCCGCCCGCATTCCCGACGAGGACGCCATCTGGGTCACCGCGAGCGGATCCTGGCTGGACCGGCTGAGCCGGAACACCTTCGCGCCGGTGCGGATCTCCGACGGGGCGCCCGCCGTCATCGGCGGCATACCGTCGGCACGGATCGAGCCGACCAGCGAGCTGGCGCTGCACCTCGCGCTCTACCGGGCACGGCCGGACATCAACGCGGTGGTTCATCTCCACCCGCAGACGGCTCTGCTGCTGGACGCCCTGGGCGAGCACATCCGGATCGTGACCACCGATCACGCGTACTACCTGCGGCGGGTGTCGACCGTGCCGTTCCGGCTTCCGGGCAGCACCGAGCTGGCCGCGCTGACCGCGGCGATGGCCGCCGACGGCACCGACTGCCTGGTGCTCAGCCAGCACGGGTGCGTGGTGATGGGTGACTCCGTGGAACTCGCGCACAAACGGGCGCGCAATCTGGAGGAGGCGGCGTCGCTCACGTACCGGGCGCTCACCGCGGGCCGGCTGGAGAACCTTCGGGAGTGCCCGGAGGAGTTCCTGGAGCGGCTCTCCGGATCCACCGCCGTAACGGTGTAGGCAGGAACGGAAAAGGCCGGCTCCCGATCCCGGGGCCGGCCTTCCGTCTGTCCGCCGTCAGTTGCGCGGCGGCCACTGCTGCTGGTCGCCGTAGGGCTGCTGCTGCCCGTACTGCTGGGGCGGGTACTGCTGCTGCGGGTAGGCGGGCTGCCCGTACGTCTGCTGGTGGGGGTAGGCCTGCGGCTGAGCCTGCTGCGGGTGGGCCGGCCGCTGCGGGGCCTGGTGGTGGTGCTCCTGGAACTCCTGGAACTCGTGGCGGGCGGCGTCGGCGAGGCCCGCGACGCTGGCCGCGGCGACGACACCGATGGCGGCCGCCGGCTCCGGGCCCTTGTGCAGGCCCTGCTTCTTCGCCTTCCGCTCACGCAGGATCTCGATACCGATGGGCAGCACCGAGATCAGGACGATCAGCACGACCACCGGCAGGATGTAGTGGTCGATCTTGTCGCCGATGGCGTCGTAGATCTGCTGCGCCAGCAGGTAGCCGATCAGGATGATGCCGTCGGTCCAGAGGATGGCGCCCACGATGTTCCACACCAGGAACTGGCGGGCCGGCATGCCGAGCGTGCCGGCGACCGGGTTGAGGAACGTGCGGACGATCGGGATGAAGCGCGCCAGCACCACGGCCTTGGCCGGGCCGAACTTCTCGAAGTAGTACTCCGCCTTCTCGACGTACTCCTTCTTGAAGAGTTTCGAGTCCGGCTTGTCGAACATCCGCCGCCCGTACCTCGCGCCCAGCCAGTGCCCGAACTGGGCGCCGATGACGGCACAGATCGGGGCGCCGATCAGCAGGCCGGCGATGGACAGCTTCGCTCCCGGACCGAAGATCGAGTCGGCCACCGACGAGGCCGCGACGCCCGCCAGGAACAACAGGGAGTCACCGGGGAAGAAGAAGCCGACCAGCAGGCCGGTCTCCGCGAAGAGGATGGCCAAGACACCCGGCAACCCGAAGGCACTGAGCAGGTCCTTCGGGTCCATCGGGTTCAGCGCGAGCTGCTCCGTGAGCGCATGGATGTCCACGAGGAGCCAGGGTACCGGCCGATGTGCGGCCGGTACCTGTATGAATGCTGTGCTGTTCGGAAAGTGACCGACCGGTCACAAACGAGGATCCACCGGTTCCGACTCGGCCGCCAGGATCGCGAAGACCAACTCGTGCACCCGCCAGGCCGGAGCGCCCTCGGCCAGCCGGTCCAGCGCCGCCAGGCCGAGGCCGTGCTCACGCAGAGCCAGCGACCGTTTACGGCCCAGGTTCCGCCGGCGGAGCTGGTCCAGCTGTTCCGGCCGGGTGTACTCCGGACCGTAGATGATCCGCAGGTACTCACGGCCACGGCACTTCACGCCGGGCTGAACGAGACGGCCCTTCGCGTCGGTCCGGGCGAGCCCGGCCCACGGCTTGACCACCATGCCCTCGCCGCCGGCCGCCGTCAGGGTCAGCCACCACTCGGTGGCGGCCGCCTCCGCCGCCGGATCGTCCAGATCGACGATCATCCGCCGGGTGGGCGTGAAGAGCTCCGGGTCTGCCGCGACCAGGCGGTCCGCCAGCGCCAGGTGCCAGTCGTGGTCCTTTTTCGCGTACGAGACCCCGGCGCCCGCCAGCACGGCGAACGGGGCGAGGGTGACCCCGCTGAGGCCGTCGGTCGGTTTCACATAGGCCCGGTAGGCCGCCGAGAATCCCTCGATCTCGGTGGCCCGCAGCTCCAGCCGGTCCCGCAGTGCGCCGACGTCGAGCCCGCGCCCGGCCACCCGCTCCAGCACCGTGAGCGCGGCGGGCAGCGCCGCCCGCCCGGCCGCGCCGACCCCGGCGTACTGGTCGCGGATGAGGCTGCCCGCCTTCGCCGACCAGGGCAGCAACTCGGTGTCCAGCAGCAGCCAGCCGGTCTCCAGTTCGGCGAAGAGCGGGGCGGCCGCGGCCCGGACGCGGGCCAGCAGCGGCTGGTCCAGCTCCGGGCCGAAGAACGGCCGCCCGGTCCGGGTCCAGATGGCGTCGCCGGCGCCGGAAGCGGAGACCCGCACCACGGCCCGGGAGCCCATGTGCTTCTCCTCGCACACCACCCGGTCCACACCGGCGGCACGCAGGTCGGCGAAGGCCGAGGACGGGTGCTCCAGGTAGCCCTCCACGGTCGAGCTGGTACACGGCGCCATCGTGGGCGGCAGCCAGACCAGCGTCTCCGGGTCGACCGAGAACCGGCCCATGACCTCCAGGGCCGCGGCCGCGTTCTCGGCGGGGACGGTGGTCTGCCCGTACCCGTAATCGATGTGCCGACGGCCTGTCACGTCCGCGATGTCCAGGCCCTGATCGGGTTTGGCCGGAGTCGTGAACAGCGGCCGGACCGGTGCGTAGTACTCCTTCGCGGCCGGGACCGCGACCAGCTCGCGCGACGGCCAGCGGAGCGCGGTGAGCGCGCCGCCGAAGACGCAGCCGGTGTCCAGGCAGATGGTGTTGTTGATCCACTCCGGGACCGGGGTGGGCACGTGGCCGTAGACGACGGCGGCCGAGCCGCGGTACTCCCGGGCCCAGGGATAGCGGACCGGCAGACCGTACTCGTCGGTCTCGCCGGTGGTCTCGCCGTAGAGCGCGAAGCTGCGCACCCGGCCGGACGCCCGCCCGTGGTACGCCTCCTTGAGGCCGGCGTGCGCCACCACCAGGTTGCCGTCGTCGAGCACGTAGTGGCTGACCAGCCCGTCGATGAAGACCCGCACCTCGGCGACGAACGCCGGGTCCTCCGCCTCCAGCTGCTCCAGGGTCTCCGGCAGGCCGTGGGTGAGCTGGACGTTGCGCCCGTTCAGCTTGCGGGCCAGCTTCTGCTCGTGGTTGCCCGGCACACAGATCGCGTGCCCGGCCGCCACCATGCCCATGACCAGCCGCAGGACGCCGGGCGAGTCCGGGCCGCGGTCGACCAGGTCGCCGACGAAGACCGCCTTGCGGCCCTCCGGGTGCACGGCGTCGACCGGCCGGCCCCGCTCGTCGCGGGCCAGCTGCCAGCCCAGCTTGCCGAGCAGCGCCTCCAGTTCGGCACGGCAGCCGTGCACGTCCCCGATGATGTCGAACGGCCCGTGCTCGGTCTTCAGATCGTTGAAGAGCTTCTCGTAGCGGATCTCGACGGCGGCGATCTCGTCCACCCCGCGCAGCACGTGGATCTTGCGGAAGCCCTCCTTGGCCAGCTGGCCGAGGGAACGCCGCAGATCACGGTGCATCCGGGTGATCACCTGACGGCCGAAGGTCCGGTCCGTGCGGGCCTGCGTGCGCTCCCAGGCCAGTGCCTCCGGCACGTCCAGCACGATCGCCACCGGGAGCACGTCGTGGTCGCGGGCCACCTTGACCAGGCCGGCCCGGGCGTGCGGCTGGAGGTTCGTCGCGTCCACCACGGTCAGCCGGCCGGCGGCCAGCCGCTTGCCGGCCACGTAGTGCAGCACGTCGAAGGCGTCGGACGAGGCGGACTGGTCGTTCTCGTCGTCGGCCACCAGGCCGCGGAAGAAGTCCGAGGAGAGGACCTGGGTGGGCGCCCAGTGCCGGGCCGCGAAGGTCGACTTGCCGGAACCGGAGATGCCGACCAGGGCCACGAGCGACAGCTCGGGAACGTCGAGGATCATGCGGACATCTCCGAGAACGTGAAGAGGGCGAGCTGGGTGGGTGCGCCGGTGGTCTCGTCGGCCTCGCCGACCCCACGGATCGTCACCGTGTAGCCGTGGGCCGCCGCGACCGACTCCGCCCACGCGGCGAACTCGGCCCGGGTCCACTCGAAGCGGTGGTCCGAGTGACGCATGCCGGTCAGCCCTTCGTAGTGCACGTTGTACTCCACGTTCGGCGTGGTCACGATCACGGCGGTGGGCCGCGCGTGGCCGAAGACGGCGGCCTCCAGAGCGGGCAGCCGGGGCAGGTCGATGTGCTCGATGACCTCCATCAGCACCGCCGCGTCGAAACCGCGGAGCCGGTCGTCGCGGTAGGTCAGCGCGGTCTGAATCAACCGGATCCGGTCCTTCTGCCGCTCCGGCAGCCGGTCCAGCCGGAGCCGGCGGGCCGCCTGCTCCAGCGAGCGGGTGGACACGTCGGCACCGACGATCTCGGTGAGGCTCCGGTCCTTGACCAGGGCGGTCAGCAGCGCGCCGCCACCGCAGCCCAGATCCAGGACGCGGGACGCGCCCACCTCGGTGAGAGCTGCCAGCACGGCCTCCCGGCGCTGCTCGGCCAGCGGGGCGCGGCGGGTCACCGGCAGCTCGGCCTCCTCCTCGGTGACCGGCTGGTCCGCCTCCAGCAGTTCGAGCGCGGTGGTCGCCAGCGAGCGGCGGTGCGCCAGGTAACGCCGGGCGATCAGCACCTTCTCCGGGTGGGCGGCGAGCCAGCCCTCACCGGAGCGCAGCAGCTTCTCGATCTCGTCCGGGGCGACCCAGTAGTGCTTCCCGTCGTCGAGCACCGGCAGCAGCACGTACAGATGGTTCAGCGCGTCGGCGACCCGCAGCTCACCGGACAGGTGCACGTCGACATAGCGGCTGTCGCCGCCGATCTCCGCCTCGAACGGGATCGGGGTGGCCGTGACCCGCCAGCCGAGCGGGGTGAACAGGCGGCTCACCAGCTCCGGGGTGCCGCGCAGCACCGGCACGTGGATCTCCAGCGGGATGCTGGTGGCGGCCAGCTCCGGCCGGTCCCGCGAGGCGCCGCGCAGGGCGCTGCGGAACACCTTGGCCAGGGCGCTCGCCAGCAGGCTGGAGGCCGCGTACGGCCGATCGTTCACGTACTGGCTCAGCTCGAACGCGTCCCGCTGTGCCCGTAGCCGCTGCGGGTCGACGTCCAGCAGCAGGGCCGCGGTGCACCGGTCCTCCTCCGCCTCGGGGTAGAGGACGTGCGCCGTGCCGGTGGGCACGTCGAAGGAGTGCACCTTGCCGGGATGCTTGACCAGCAGGTAGCCCAGGTCGGTGGCGGGCCGGTGGGTGGTCGTCAGGGTGAGCAGCACGTGTCGATCGTGGCAGCCGTCCGCGACTCCGGCGATCGATTTGCCGGCCGGTCAGCGGTAGTCGTCGTCGAACTCCACCACGCGGCCCTGCTCCTGGGCGTCCCACTCGCTGACGTCGTCGGTGTGGGGCAGATCGTCGTCCGCGTCGTCGTCCTGCAGGCTGGGGACCGCGATCATCGCCTGCTCGGCCGCGTCGACCTCGGGTGTCTCCAGGTCGATCTCCATCGGCTTCGTCATCCTCGGCTTCCTTCCGTTCTCGGCGGCTGTCGGCTCCGGGGTGGTGGTCTCTCTGGCGCTCGGGTCGTGTGGTCCTCGTCTCATGGTGCGCGTTGCCCGGCTGCGATGCCGCACAAACCGGCAGGTGCCGCTCTTCTGAGGGTGGCCCGTACGGGCAGCCGGCGCGGCGGAAGCGACCCGATCACGCAGCGCAAGGGGAACAAGGGCCACAGTCGCCGCGAACCGGCCGGACGATCGCCCCTTATATACCAATCGCGGGTCTCGCGGTCCGGATTTCGGGGCGATTTCCGCTACGCAACGCGACTGCGGAATACTGCCTGCTGGAGGACAGCGCGGTCCTGCCCTCTGCTGCCCGTACCAAAGAGCAAGGAGCGCACCGATGCCTATCGCTTCTCCCGAGGTCTACGCCGAAATGATCGATCGCGCCAAGGCCGGCGCGTTCGCCTACCCGGCGATCAACGTGACGTCCTCGCAGACCCTCAACGCGGCCCTCCAGGGCTTCGCGGAGGCCGGCAGCGACGGCATCATCCAGATCTCCACCGGTGGCGCCGAGTACGTCTCGGGCCCGACCATCAAGGACAAGGTCACCGGCGCCGTGGCGCTGGCCGAGTTCGCGCACCACGTCGCGAAGCACTACCCGGTGAACATCGCGCTGCACACCGACCACTGCCCGAAGAACCACCTCGACGGGTTCGTCCGGCCGCTGATCGACATCTCCGCCGAGCGCGTCGCCAAGGGCCAGAACCCGCTGTTCCAGTCGCACATGTGGGACGGCTCGGCCGTGCCGCTGGAGGAGAACCTCCAGATCGCCGAGGAGCTGCTGGCCAAGACCGCGGCCGCCAAGATCATCCTGGAGATCGAGGTCGGCGTCGTCGGTGGCGAGGAGGACGGCGTCTCCGCCGCGATCGACGACAAGCTCTACTCCACCGTCGAGGACGGCCTGGCCACCGCCGCCGCCCTGGGCCTGGGTGAGAAGGGCCGCTACCTGACCGCCCTCACCTTCGGCAACGTGCACGGCGTCTACAAGCCGGGCAACGTCAAGCTGCGCCCGGAGATCCTCAAGGAGATCCAGGACGCGATCGGCGCCAAGTACGGCAAGGAGAAGCCGCTCGACCTGGTCTTCCACGGCGGCTCGGGCTCGCTGCTGTCGGAGATCCACGGCGCTCTGGACTACGGCGTGGTGAAGATGAACATCGACACCGACACGCAGTACGCGTTCTCCCGCCCGGTCGCGGACCACTTCTTCCGCAACTACGACGGTGTGCTCAAGGTGGACGGCGAGGTCGGCAACAAGAAGGCCTACGACCCGCGCGCCTGGGGCAAGCTGGCTGAGAACGGTCTCGCCAAGCGGGTCCTCGAGGCCTGCGAGCACCTCCGCTCGACCGGAACCACGTTCGCCAAGTAATTCCGCGACGACGGCCGGTCCCCTTCGTGGGGACCGGCCGTCGTTGTCTTGCGGGGTCACGCAGAGGCACGGGTACCATCGACCGATCAAGATCGGCGGGACGG
The DNA here is from genome assembly GCF_017592555.1 of Actinoplanes flavus. Taxonomy (GTDB): domain Bacteria; phylum Actinomycetota; class Actinomycetes; order Mycobacteriales; family Micromonosporaceae; genus Actinoplanes; species Actinoplanes flavus. Next base: position 133,141 of record NZ_JAGFNS010000025.1, read on the forward strand.
TGGTCGTGCTCGGAATCGAGGGCTGGAAACCCGAGTGGCATCACGATGCCGAAGCCCTCGCTGCCACCCATCGACACATGTTCGTGCGGCTCATCGGCCGGAAACTGCGATCAAGCCACCTCATGTGGGATGTGGCTCAGCGTGGTTGGTTCGCCGACGGTCCGGTGATCCTCGACTTCGGATCGAGTCGTGTTGAGATCACTCACCGTAAATTCGATGAGTGTGCGATCACCTGGGACCAGATCGACATGAGCGTCCCGATCGACTGGTACGAACACTTCGACTGGCGGTCCGACCCGAACGCCGCGCTGCGCCAGGCCCGTGACCGGCCACTTCGCGCGGTCAACATCATCGAGCGGACCACCTCGGCCGACTGGCGGCCCCGCGTGCTGCACGCCGTCGAATTCCTCTTCGACGGCGCGCGCCTCGCGATCTACAACGCCATGGACGAGAACGGCATCACCGACGTCCCCGAAGCCGAGCTGCCCGCCGCACACTGGCGGCGCGTGCACGTCGCCTGACGGGTCAGTAGCCGCCGCCACCGCCGCTGTCCCCGCCACCGCTCCAGCCACCGCCGCCGCTGTCCCCGCCGCCGCTCCAGCCGCTGCCACCGCTGTCGGAGCTCCCCCAGCCGCCGCCGCTGTCACCCGACGACGACGAACCGCTGTCGCTCCACGAGTGGTCGTCCGAGGAGCCGCCGTCGTAGTGGTGCCCGTGCGAGGTGGCCACCCAGCCACCGTGGGAACGGGACCGGGAAGGGCGCCGGCCGGCACCCCTGGTGATCTTGAAGATCAGCGAGACCGCGACCAGCGCGATGAGGACGATGAAGAACACGGTCAGATCCATGGATGCAGTGTGCGACACCTCCGCTACTTCAGAACTACGCAGGTGAGAGGGCTTTCATCGCCTCGTCCAGCGAGTCGGTGACGACGATCAGACCGGACTGGTCGCCGTGCGGGGAACGGGCCAGCAACGGTCCGAGGAGATCCACCACGGGCAACGCGGACCAGTGCTCCACACCGAGGAACACGTACGCCCCGGACGGCCCGTCGGTGGCGTAGAACGTCTTGGTCGCCGCCTGGAAGATCTCCTGCACCGTCCCGGCCCAGCCCGGCGCGAACACGATCCCGCCCCGGGACAGCCGCAGGATCGAGTCCTCCCGGACCGCGTTGGAGAAGTACTTGCCGATCTGGCCGGCGAACAGGTTGGCCGGCTCGTGCCCGTACAGCCAGGTGGGCAGGGCCAGACCGCCGTGCTGGAGCCGGCCGGCCACGTCGAGCGGCGGCAGCGGCCAGGCGGCCCGTACCGCCAGCGCGGCCGCGGTGTACGGCACGTGGTCCAGGAACTGCGGCGCGACCGCGAGCCGGTCGATCGCGGCGGTCAGCTCGGACTCCGGGAACGACGAGAAATAGGCGCCCAGGTTGGCGGCCTCCATCACGCCCGGACCACCGCCGGTCACGATCAGGCGCCCGGCGGCGCTCAGGCGGCGGGCCAGGGCCGCGACCATCCGGTACGGCTCCGAGCCCCGGGGCGCCGCGTGGCCACCCATGATCCCGATCGCCCCGCCCGGCCCGTGCGCCGACACCCACGCGTTGAGCGCCTTGCCCAGCGCGTTGTCGATCCCGGCGTCGTGCAGCCGCTGGGCGATCGCCTCCCGGATGTCCGGAACAGCGCCGCCGTGCGTCACGAAATGCTGGTAGACGGCGGTGTCGTACATGCCGGCGAAGCCGTGCTCGGCGAACCCGGCGGACAGGTCCTCGGCCGTGTAGAGCAGCGCCGGATGGGTCGGGTAGGGCCGCCCGTCGAAGGGCGGGACCACGTGCGCCCCGCGCCGGATCAGATCGGCCTCCACCTCCAGCCCGGCCAGATGGCAGCCGACGAAGACGGTGTCGCGGACGTCGGTGCCGCTCAGATCGGGCGGATCCTGGTCCAGGCGCAGGCCCAGGACACACAGGCCGGCCAGGGTGTTCTTGGCCAGGTGCACGTTCAGTTCGGCTCGGGTCTCGATCTCGTCGGCGGTCGCGTCGAAGGGCGTGTCGCCGCCGAGCACTGGTTGCAAGGGATCGGGCATACCGTCCATCTTGCTCGCACCGAGCAGTCCGTTGACGCACTACCTAGAGTTGTCGGCATGCGTGCTGCGTCGGGGTCACTGTTCGGATTGGCGTACGGGGACTCGCTCGGGAAGCCGACCGAGTTCCAGGAGTACGCGTCCATCGTCGCCCGGTACGGTCCCGGCGGCCCACGGCGACTCGTCGGCGAGCCGGCCCTGGTGACCGACGACACGCAGATGGCCCTGGCCGTCGGTGAGGCGCTGCTCGAGGTCGGCGCCGACGTCACCCCGGCCACCCTCGAGCCGGTGCTGCGCCGCCGCTTCCTGGCCTGGGCGGCCAGCCCGGAGAACGACCGGGCACCCGGCATGACCTGCCTGCGGGCCATCGAGCTGCTCGCCGACGGCCGGCCGTGGACCCGGGCCACCCAGGCCGACTCGAAGGGCTGCGGCGCCAACATGCGGGTCACCCCGGTGGGCCTGGTTCCCGGCCTCACCGACGACCAGCGGGCCGGGGCGGCGCAGTTCCAGGCGGCCCTCACGCACGGCCATCCGACCGGGCTGGCGGCGAGCGAGCTCACCGCGTACGCCTGCCGTTGGCTCCGCGACGGCCTCGCGCCGGCCGATCTGCTCGCCGCCCTCCGGGATCGCTGCGCCGAGCAGCGGAAGGTCTATCGGGGTGACTGGCTCGGCGAGCTGTGGCAGCGCCCGACGGTGACCTCGCCGGAGGACTTCATCGCCCGCGGCTGGGACGAGTGCGCCGCCGCGCTGGACCGGGTCGGGGCCGCGCTCGCGACGGGCGACCACGCCGGCGACCCGTGCCTGGCCACCGGCGCCGGCTGGATCGCCGAGGAGGCGCTGGCCACCGCCCTCTACTGCTACCTGATCTCTCCGGACGAGCCGGTCACCGTCGTCGGCCGCGGCGCGGCCTCGTCCGGCGACTCCGACTCCATCGCCTGCCTGGCGGGGGCCTTCGCGGGCGCGTCGCTCGGCCTCTCCGCGTGGCCGGCCGACTGGCAGACCCAGATCGAGTACGCCGACCGGCTGTTCCGTCTCGGCAAGGCCTGGGACTGATCATCGGCTGTTCATCCGGCGAAACGCCGCCTTGACGGGAATGCGGCCGGCCCGAACGGGTTGAATGGGGTCATGCAGAACCTCCTTCCCGAGCCGCCGGCCACCCGCCTGCCCGCCGACGCCGAGGCCGACAAGGCTCTCGCCGAGGCCTCCGCCGCGGGCACCGACGAGGCCTTCAAGGCGGTCGCCGCCACGTACCCCGCGTACAGCGCCGCCTGGGCGCCCCTGGCCGCCGCGGCACTGGCCGCCGGTGAGCCGGTCACCGCGTACGCGTACGCCCGTACCGGATATCACCGCGGCCTGGACGCGCTGCGCCGCAACGGCTGGAAGGGCCACGGCCCGGTGCCCTGGGCGCACGAGCCGAACCAGGGCTTCCTGCGCTGCCTGCACGTGCTGTCGCAGGCCGCCGCCGCGATCGGTGAGGCCGACGAGGCGGCCCGCTGCGCCCAGTTCCTGCGGGACAGCGACCCGGCGGCGGCCGACGCCCTGACCTGATCCTGATCCGTTTCGGACGGCGAGCGTTTTGGCGCTCGCCGTCCACTGCGGTCAGAGGCCCTCGGCGACCGCCGCGGCGATCTTGAGCCAGGCGTCCTTGGTGTTGCCGGAGAGTTCGCCGTACCGGATCGGCTCGCCGGAGTCGATCAGCCGCTCGTAGGGGGCCAGCAGCACGGCCCTGGTCCGGGCCGCGAAGTGCTGCTGGATCCAGGGCAGGTCGATGTCCTTGCGGGTCGGCGGCATGGTGACGATCGTCACGGCCTGGCGGACCAGTCGCCGGCGCCCGCTCTGCTCCAGGTGGTCGAGCGCCCGGGCGGCGGTCTCGGCCGAGTCGTTACGGGCCGACATGGTGATCACCAGCTGGTCGGTGGCGTCCATGGCGGCCTGCCAGTTCTCCGCGCGGACGTTGTTGCCGGTGTCCACGAAGATCAGCTTGTAGAACCGGCTCACCACGTCACGGATCTCGGCGAACGAATCCGCGGTCAGCATCTCGCCGGCGGTCGCCGACTCGTCCGAGGCGAGCACGTCGAACATGCCCTCGCCCTGGGCCCGGACATACTGCGACAGGTCACCGACCCGGCCCTGCGCGCCCTGGAAGAGATGCAGATCACGCATCATGTCCCGGACGGTACGGGCGTGGAAGTCCTGCTGCGCCCGCATACCGAGCGTGCCCTGCGTCTCGTTGTTGTCCCAGGCGAGCACGTAGCCGCCGCGCTTCTGCCCGAACGTCATCGCCAGCAGCAGCACGGCCACCGTCTTCCCGGCGCCGCCCTTCGGGTTGACCACGGTGACCTGGCGCAGCCCGCCGAAGTTGCGGCGAACCATCTCGACGTCCTGCTTGTATTCCAGCTCATGCTGGCCCGGAGCCATGTTGAACAGCCCGAACGTGGTCTTCCGGAGCATCGCCCGGGCACCCATCGTGGCGCTCTGCTGAGCCGGCCGGGCAAGCCTTCGCCGGGCGAACTCCTCCGCCGTCGGCGTCGCGTCGAGCAGGTCCTGGAACGGGTCGGCCTCGGCCGCGCCGCCCGGTGGCGCGGACGGCGCCGCCTGCGGCGGAGGGGGTGGCGGCAGCGGCGTCGTGTGCACCGGCGGAGGAATCGGCGCCCCACCGACCGCATGCGGCGGGAAACCGTCCGCGATGGGCGGCATCCCGACGGCGGCCTGCTCCGGCGGCCACGGCGCGGCCTCCGCGGGGCCCGGCGTCCCGACGGCGGCCTGCGGCGGCGGCTGGTCGAAGGGCGGGGGTACGACGGCCGCGCCGACCGCCGGTGCGACCGGCTGGGCCGAAACGGGCTCCACCGGCGCCGGCGGTGGCGGCACGGGCTGGGCGGAGACCGGTTCGGCGGGTCCGGGCCAGGCGGGCTGTGCCGAGACCGGTTCGGCGGGTCCGGGCCGAGCGGGCTGGGTGGGGACCGGCGCGACGGGAGCCGGCTCGATCGGCGCGGCCCAGGCGGGCGGGGCCGACAGCGGCGAAACCGGCTGCACCGGGACCGGCTGGGTGGCCGGCGGCACCGGGCCGCTCTCCGCCGGACGGTGCGGCGGCTGCGCCCACGGGGAGCCGGCCACCACCGGCTCCGGACCCGGCCACGGCACGGACTCCGCCGGTGGCCGCTGGCCGGGCACGTGCACCCCGGGTGGCAGGGACGCCTCCCCGGAGGGCCGGTAGACGCCCGGCTCGACCGGCGTCATCCCGACCGGTGGCGTCCGATCGGTCAGTGGCACGGCACGGCCGTGCACCGGCGTCGCGGGCTCATCGGCCCAGAACGGCTCCACGTCCCGGGCCGGCGGAGCGGACTCGGCCCCCGGAACATGGACACGGTCGGCGTTCTCGTCCGCCACGGATGAGACCTCCGGTATCACGATCGGCTGAAGTGCCTGTCCAGAGTTGCACGGACCCTCGGATTCTGTCTCGTGCGGTGGTGGCCCGCCCGTTCTGGTCGCTCAGGAGAACCGGGTCAGCCGGAGTACACCGCCCAGGCGCCCGCCTCGGTCCACCACGAGCGTTTGCGGCTGGTGGAGCCCGCCACCCCGTCGTCGAGGAACTGCAGATCGCCCTCGCGGGGCAGCACGGACACCGCGCGGCCGCGCGCCCGGCGCACCTCCACTCGTACCCTCGTGCCTTTGAAACGCTGTTTGACCACGACCGGGACCGCCACCGCGACCTCGACCCGCCCGTCGGTGGGGTCGCCCTCGGCGAGCAGCCGCAGACCGTCGAACTCGGCGTAACCGGCCGCGTTGCCGACCACGCAGGCCAGCACCGGCTCCTCACCGTCGGTGAGCAGGGCGTCGTCGACCTCGACCCGGCCGCGCCACGGCACCGCCCGGCCGTCGTCGTCGGAACCGCCGAGCAGAGCGCCGTCCAGCGTGACCGAACCGCCGTCGTTGCGCAGCAGGTCGAGACGGCGGACCGGCCCGTTCAGCACGGCCGCGGCCACCTCGGCCGGGGTCCGCGGGAGGCCGAGCTGCGCGGCCAGATCGCCGGAGTTGCCCGGGTCGAGCGGCAGGATGGCGACCGGCGGGAGATCCGGCACGGTGCGGCCGGGCGCCAGGTCGGCGGGGCGTTTGCTGGGCGGTGGAGCGTACCGCCGGACCAGCCGGCGCACGACGGCGCGCAACTGGCCGTCGGTGGCGCTCGCCACCACCAGCCTCAGCTTGGTGTCCGGGTCCGGCCAGGTGAGACCGTCCGGCCGGGCCGGCCCGTCGAAACGGGCCAGCACCGCGTCGATCTCCTGATCCGATCCGGCCAGCACGGTCTCCACCCGGGCGCCGGCCTCACGCAGCGCGTCCGCGCAGGCCAGCACGGGGGTACGCGGAGTCGCGCAAGCGGAGGCACAGCCGCCGCACCCGGAACCGCAGCCGTCGCCCGACCCCTCGGCCAGGCTGAGGAGCACCACGTCGTACACGGTCAGTTACCGCCGAGCACCGAGTGCCGTTCGATGACCGCCTCGCGGCCGGGGCCGACGCCGACGATCGAGATCCGCGCGCCGATCCGCTGCTCGACGAACTCGACGAAGTCCTGCGCCTCGCGGGGCAGGTCCTCGAACTTGCGGCAGCCGGTGATGTCCTGCTTCCAGCCGGGGAGCGTCTCGAAGATCGGCTTCGCGTGGTGGAAATCGGTCTGGTTGACCGGCATCTCGTCGTGCCGGACACCGTTCACCTCGTACGCCACGCAGACCGGGATCTCGTCGAGCCCGTCGTAGTTGTCCAGCTTGGTCATCGCGAAGTCGGTGACCCCGTTGATGCGCTGCGCGTAGCGGCCGATCACCAGGTCCAGCCAGCCGATGCGGCGCGGGCGGCCGGTGGTGGTGCCGTACTCGTGACCGACCTCACGCAGGTAGTCGCCCCACTTGTCGTGCAGCTCGGTCGGGAACGGGCCCTCACCGACGCGGGAGGTGAACGCCTTGAGCACGGCCACCACCCGGTCGATCCGGGTCGGCGGGATGCCGGAGCCGGTGCAGGCGCCGCCGGACGTCGCGTTCGAGCTGGTCACGAACGGGTAGGTGCCGTGGTCCACGTCGAGCAGGGTGGCCTGGCCGGCCTCGCAGAGCACGACCTTGCCGGCGTCGATGGCCTCGGACAGCTCCAGGGCGGTGTCGGCCACATAGGGCCGCAGCCGGTCGACGTAGGAGAGCAGCTCCCGGACCACGTCGTCGACCTTCGCGCCGGTGCGGTTGTAGATCTTCGACAGCACCTGGTTCTTGAAGCCCAGCGCGGCCGTGACCTTCTGCCGCAGGATCGACTCGTCGAAGAGGTCCTGCACCCGGATGCCGATCCGGTTCATCTTGTCGGCGTAGGTGGGGCCGATGCCACGGCCCGTCGTGCCGATCCGGCGGGAGCCCAGGAACCGCTCGGTGACCTTGTCGAGGGTCCGGTTGTAGGACGCGATGACGTGCGCGTTCGCGCTGATCCGCAGCCGGGACGTGTCGATGCCGCGGGCCTCCAGGCCGTCGATCTCCTGGAACAGCACGTTCAGGTCGACGACGACACCGTTGCCGATCACCGGTACGACGTTCGGGGAGAGGATCCCGCTCGGAAGGAGGTGGAGCGCGTACTTCTCGCCGTCGATGACGACGGTGTGGCCCGCGTTGTTGCCACCGTTGAACTTGACCACGTAGTCCAGCCGGTCGCCCAGCAGGTCCGTGGCTTTGCCCTTGCCCTCGTCGCCCCACTGGGCGCCGACCAACACGATCACCGGCACTTTGAGCGTTGCCTTTCCCCAAGGTCGTACCTGGAGGAGCCCGGGTACTGCCGAAGTTTACTGGACGGTGACGCAGGTAGGATGGGCCGTCGTGCGCGTACTTCTGATCGGCTCCGGTGGGCGCGAGCACGCGCTTGCCGTCGGGCTCGCCGCCGACCCGTCCGTCGACTTCCTGGCCGCCGCGCCCGGCAACCCGGGCATCGCCCAGGTCGCCGAGCTGCATGAGGTCAAGGTCACCGATCCCGCCGCGGTCGCGGCGCTCGCCGTCGAGCTGAGCGCCGACCTGGTCGTGATCGGCCCGGAGGCCCCGCTGGTCGCCGGGGTGGCCGACGCGGTGCGGGCCAAGGGCATCGCCTGCTTCGGTCCGTCGGCCGCGGCCGCGCGGCTGGAGGGCTCGAAGGCCTTCGCCAACGAGGTGATGGCCGCCGCCGGGGTGCCGACCGCCCGTTCGTTCGCCTGCTCCTCGGTCGCCGAGGCGCGGACCGCCCTCGACGTTCTGGGCGCCCCCTACGTGGTGAAGAACGACGGCCTGGCCGCCGGCAAGGGCGTCGTCGTCACCGACGACCTGGAGGAGGCCCTGATCCACGCCGAGGCGTGCGGCAAGGTCGTCATCGAGGAGTTCCTGCCCGGCCCCGAGGTCTCGCTGTTCGTGGTGACCGACGGCACCGCGGTGGCGCCGCTCATGCCGGCGCAGGACTTCAAGCGGCTCGCCGACGGCGACGAGGGCCCGAACACCGGTGGCATGGGCGCCTACGCCCCGCTGGACTGGGCGCCGGCCGACCTCACCGAGCGGGTGCTGCGGGAGACCGTCGAGCCGACCCTGGCCGAGATGCGCAAGCGCGGCACCCCGTTCGCCGGCCTGCTCTACGTCGGACTCGCGCTCACACCGGACGGCCCGAAGGTGATCGAGTTCAACGCCCGGTTCGGCGACCCGGAGACCCAGGTGGTGCTGGCGCTGCTGGACACCCCGCTGGCCGGGCTGCTCAACGCCGCCGCCACCGGCACCCTGGCCGACCACGGCCCGCTGCGCTGGAAGGACGGCTCGGCGATCACGATCGTCGTGGCGAGTCACAACTACCCCGGCGTCCCGCGGACCGGCGACGTCATCGAGGGGGCCGAGCGCCCGGGCGTCATCCACGCCGGCACCGCCCGCAACGCCGACGGCGCGCTGGTCTCGGCCGGCGGCCGGGTGCTGAGCGTCACCGCGGCCGGCGCCGACCTGCCCGCCGCCCGTGCGGCCGCCTACGCCCTGATCGAGGGCGTGAAGCTGGACGGCGCGCAGTACCGAACGGACATCGCGCTGCGCGCCGTCGAGGGCCGGATCACGCTGTGACGAGCGCCGGCCGTCCGGCGTTCCGCAGCAGGGCCACGGACAGCCACAGCACACCCAGGCTGCCGACGATCAGCCCGGAGAGGTAGAGCCACTCGGGTGCCGCGGCTCGCAGGGCCGCGGCGCTCAGGCCCGGCACGTACAGCGCGAGGGCGCCCCGGGGCAGCACTCCGGCCCGCCACGACGCGGCGCCGAAGAGCAGCACCCCGGCCACGAAGGTCAGCGCCACCACCAGGAAGTACGGCCGCCCCGGCCCGGTGAGCACCGCCTCCCGGGTCGCGGCGTCCTGGTATTGCAGGACCGCGTGGGTGAGGAACTCGATCGCGAACAGGCCGCTCAGGCCGAGGTGGTTCAGCACGAAACCGGCCAGTCCCAGCCGGCCCGACTCCCGTCGCTGGCACAGGTAGAGCGCGGTGAGGGTGAGCAGCAGCAGCGCGGTGGCCGGCGGGGCCAGGGCGTGGGTGAACCCGTTCTCCGGCAGAAGGCCGGCACGGCGGGCGACGGCGATCAGGGTGAGGACGCCACCGGCCAGGCCGGTCAGGGCGGCGAGACGGTACAGATCCCGTTCGGACATGGTCGGACTCCTTCGGTATCGGACGTCGACACCGTGCCCGCCGGGCCCGGAACAGGGACAGTGCCGCGAGTCCAGGACCGGGCGACGGGCGCCTGCCGGACGGCACATGACCAACGGCCAGACCTGAGCGCCGGGCATGGTCGTGGATGTCCGGGCCACCTAGCGTGACGGTATGGCTCTGGACGCTCCACCCCTGCGCTGGATGGCCTCGCTGCTCTATGTGGCGGTGCTGCTCACCGGCCTCTACTACGTCGCCGCCGGACTGGCGCCGGACTGGTCCGGAGCCGAGCTGGCGGTCTTCGCCGGGGGTCTGGTCGCCCTGTTGGCCGTCGAGCAGCTCGACTGGCGGCGGCCCCGGACCCGGCACTGGGCGGGGAGCCTGCTGGTGGTCCGGATCGTGCTGCTGGAGATCGTGAACTCCGCCGACGAGGCCGGCTTCTCCCGGGCACTCTTCGTGCTGGTGCCGTTCTTCGCGTACCTCTGGCTGGGCCGTGCCACCGGGATCGCGCTGGCGGTGGTCTACCTGCTCGCCGCGCTCATCCGGGCCGGCACGGTGACCGGCGGCCGGACCGATCCCGAGGTGGTCTCGGACCTGTTCATGCTCTTCATCGGGCTGGTGCTGGTGGTGTCCACCGCGGCCGTCGCGGCCGAGCAGCGGCGGAGCCGGTTGCAGGCCGAGCGGCTGGTGACCGAGCTGACCGCGACGCAGCAGCGGGTGGCCGAGTTGAGCGCGGCGAGCGAGCGCAACCGGCTGGCCCGGGACATCCACGACAGCGTCGGCCACCACCTGACCGCGGTCAGCGTCCAGCTGGCCAAGGCGGAGGCGTTCCGGGAGCGCGATCCGGAGGTGGCGGACCGGGCGGTCGTGGACGCGCGCCGGGCCACGGGACGGGCGCTCCGCGAGGTACGGGAGTCGGTCGGCGCTCTTCGAGTCGAGCCGTTCTCCCTGGCAGCCGCCCTGTTCGCGCTGGTCGAAGGGTTGCACGACGCGGATTTCCGGGTGGTGCTCGACGTCGGCGACGCAGAGCTGGACCAGGGGCGGGCCGGGTCGGAGGCGCTCTACCGGGTCGCCCAGGAGGCGCTCACCAACGCCCGCCGGCATGCCGGGGCCGACCTGGTCCGGGTGGTGGTCCGGCGCGGCGACGACGGCGCGGTCCTGGAGGTGGAGGACAACGGCCGGGGTTTCACCCCGGACACCGCGCTCGGTGGGGGGCTCAGCGGGATGCGTGAGCGCCTGGCCGTTCTCGGCGGCAGCGTACGGGTGGAGTCGAGGCCCGGACACGGCACCCGGATCGTGGCGAGTGTCCCGGCGGGGACCCGGTGACCGCCGACGCCCCGGTGCGGGTTCTCGTCGCCGACGACCAGGCGCTGATCCGGGAGGGCATCGCCTCACTGCTGGGTATCGAGCCGGGCATCGAGGTGGTCGGCACCGCGGCGGACGGCCGTGCCGCGGTGGATCTCGCCCTGGCCACGGTTCCGGACGTGGTGCTCATGGACGTACGCATGCCGGTCTTGGATGGTCTCCGAGCCGCCGAACTGCTTCGCGAGAAACTGCCGGCCTGCCGCGTGCTGATGCTGACGACCTTCGACGACGAGGAGTACGTGCTCCGCGCGCTGCGGGCCGGAACCGGCGGCTACCTGCTCAAGGACCTGCCGCCACGCGACCTGGCCCGGGCCGTTCGGTTGGCTCACTCGGGTGTCGACCAGCACGACAGCGCCGTGGTGCGCCGGCTGGTGTCGGCCCTGGACCGGGGTGAACCGGTGGCGACCCCGCGGACCGACCTGACCGAGCGCGAGCACGCGGTGCTGCGGCTGATCGCCCGGGGCGCGACGAACCGGGAGATCGCCGCGCAGCTCTACGTGAGCGAGGGGACGGTCAAGAACCACGTCTCGCACATCCTCGCGAGGCTGGGCCTGCGGGACCGGACGCAGGCCGCGATCTACGCCCGGGACCACGGCCTGCTGTGAGGGTCAGCCCTTCGGGATGTCGAAGAGCTTCGGGATGCTGGTGGCCAGGCTCAGGTCGCCCTTCGCCTTGATCTTGCCGGTCATGAACAGCATCATCGGGTTCCCGGCGCCGGTGATGGTCTTCAGGAACGTGAGCGCGTCCATGGTCATGGCCAGGTTGGGCTGGCGGCCCGGCTCGCTGGTGACGGTGCAGGTCTTGTTCTCGATCACCGTCTCGTAGGTGTCCTGCCCGTTCGGGCCGCCCGTGATGATCCAGTGGATGACGGTGGCGGTGCCCCCGGCCCGCTCGGCGCGGAAGAGCGTGGGCATCCGGTTGAACACCTCGTCCAGGATCTTGGTGCGGGTGTCGGACGCCATCACCTCGGCGATCTTCGAGTCCGGGGTGGACTTGACCAGCTGAGTGAACTCCTTCGGGCCGATCGCGGCGAGCGACTCGGGGCTGAAATCCGTCATCAGAAGTCCTTTCGGGTGAACGTCACGCTACCCACCGGTAACCCTAGCGAGGATGCCGGTAGCCCGTGCAGTGTGCCACTCTCCAACAATTGTTGGACAGTCGCCCCGCCGGATACATAGACTCCCCAACATGTCTTTGGGGGATGTCGGGTCCGGCGGCACGGCCGCGCTCCGAGCACTGGCCCATCCGATCCGGCTACGGATCATGTCCCTGCTCACCGGCGCCTCGCTGACCGCCGCCGAGGTCGCCCGGGAGCTCGGGATCACTCATGCCAACGCCAGCTACCACCTGCGCAACCTCCTCTCCGGAGGCCTGATCGTGGTGGCCGGCGAGGAGAAGATCCGCGGCGGAGTGGCGAAGCGGTACCGCTACGACGCCGTGAATGATCGTGGCCCACTCAGCCCCGAGGAGAAACGGGCCCTCTACCCGGCCGCCGCGCAGGAGTTGATCCGCCGGTCGGCGACCAGCACCGGGCCCGGAGTCCTCGGTGACGCCGAGCTGTGGGTCGATCCGGACCGGTGGACGGAGATCCGTGACCGGATCGCCGCGGTCCTGCTCGAACTGCACGAGCTCGCGCGGCCGCCGCGCACCCCGGGCACGATCCGCACCAGCACGACAGTCGTCCTTTTCGAGATGGAGGCGGAGTGACCGGCCCACTGCGGCACCGCAACTTCCGGCTGCTGCTGGCCGGCCGGACCGTCAACGCCCTCGGCAACGCGATCGCCCCGATCGCCCTCTCCTTCGCCGTTCTCGACCTCACCGGCTCGGTCCGCGACCTCGGCCTCGTCGTCGGCGTCCGCACCCTGACCAACGTGCTGTTCCTGCTCTTCGGCGGGGTGCTCGCGGACCGGCTGCCGCGCGGCCTGGTGCTGGTCGGCGCCGGCCTGGCCGCGGCCGTCACCCAGGGCGCGGTGGCCACCCTCGTGCTCACCGGCACGGCGACGATCCCGCTGCTCGTCGGGATCTCCGCGATCAACGGCGTGGTGGCCGCCCTGGCCCTGCCGGCCACCGCGGCCGTGGTGCCGCAGACCGTCCCGGAGGACGTCCGGCAGCAGGCCAACGCGCTGAACCGGATGTGCTCCAACGGCGCGATGATCGCCGGCGCCCCGCTGGGTGGCGTCCTGGTCGCGGCCGTGGGGCCGGGCTGGGGCATCGCCGTGGACGCCGCCACCTTCGCGGTCTCGGCGTTCTGTTTCGCCTTCCTCCGCCTGCCCACCCGGCCGGTCGCGGTGCGGCCCGGCATCCTGACCGAGCTCCGGGGCGGCTGGACCGAGTTCCGCTCCCGGGAGTGGCTGTGGGTCGTCGTGGCCTGCGCCTGCATCGGCAACGTGGCATGGTCCGGCTCGGCGAACGTGCTGGGCCCGGTGGTGGCCGACCAGACCTTCGGCCGGACCGCGTGGGGCCTGATCCTGGCGGCGCAGACGCTCGGCATGGTGGTCGGCGCGCTGGTGGCGATGCGGCTGCGGGTCCGGCGGCTGCTGCTCTTCGGATCGGTCAGCTGCGGCCTGCTCACCCTGCCGATGCTGGCCCTCGGCGTCCGGCCGACCGTGCCGGTGCTGCTGATCACCGGGTTCATCGCCGGGATCGGGCTGGAACAGTTCGGCATCGCCTGGGACACCACGATGCAGGAGCACGTGCCGGCCGACAAGCTGGCGCGGGTGTACTCGTACGACATGCTTGGGTCCTTCCTGGCCATGCCGGTCGGCGAGGTGGCGGTCGGCCCGATCGCCGAGGCGGCCGGGCTGCGGCCCACCCTGATCGGGTGCGCGGTGCTGATGTTCCTGTCCATCGCCGCGATGCTGCTCAGCCGCGATGTCCGTACCCTGCGTCACCGGCTGCCGGGAGACGCCGTTCAGCCCGTGAAAGAATCAGTGCCGTGACCATCCCGAACGTGCTCGCTGCCCGGTACGCCTCCGCCGACCTCGTCACCCTCTGGTCCCCGGAGGAGAAGATCCGGATGGAGCGCAAGCTGTGGCTCGCGGTCCTGAAGGCTCAGCGTGATCTCGGCGTCGATGTGCCGGAGGGCGCCGTCGAGGCGTACGAGGCGGTGCTCGACCGGGTCGACCTGGCGTCGATCGCGGCCCGTGAGCGGATCACCCGGCACGACGTGAAGGCCCGCATCGAGGAGTTCTCCGAGCTGGCCGGGTTCGAGCAGATCCACAAGGGGATGACCTCCCGCGACCTCACGGAGAACGTCGAGCAGCTCCAGATCCGGGCGTCGCTCGAGCTGATCCGGGACCGGGTGGTGGCCACGCTGTCCCGGCTCGCGGCGCTCGCCGTCGAGCACTCCGACCTGGTCATGACCGGCCGCTCGCACAACGTCGCGGCGCAGGCGACCACGCTGGGCAAGCGGTTCGCCTCGGCGGCTGAGGAGCTGCTGATCGCGTACGAGCGTCTCGACGACCTGATCGGCCGCTACCCGCTGCGCGGCATCAAGGGCCCGGTCGGCACCGCGGCCGACCAGCTCGATCTTCTCGACGGGTCCTTCGCTTCGTTGGAAGGCCTTGAGCAGCGTGTCGCTGAGCACCTCGGCTTCAGCCGGGTGCTGTCCAGCGTCGGCCAGGTCTACCCCCGCTCGCTCGACTTCGACGTGGTCTCGGCGCTGGCCCAGATCGTCGCCGGCCCGTCCTCGCTGGCCACCACCATCCGGCTGATGGTCGGCCAGGAGCTGGTGACCGAGGGCTTCAAGCCCGGCCAGGTGGGTTCCTCGGCGATGCCGCACAAGATGAACACCCGGTCCTCGGAGCGGGTCAACGGCCTCGCGGTGATCGTCCGCGGTTACCTGTCGATGGTCGGCGAGCTGGCCGGCGACCAGTGGAACGAGGGCGACGTCTCCTGTTCCGTGGTGCGCCGGGTCGCGCTGCCGGACGCGTTCTTCGCCACCGACGGGCTGTTCCAGACGTTCCTCACGGTGCTCGACGAGTTCGGGGCGTACCCCGCGGTGATCGCCCGGGAGCTGGACCGCTTCCTGCCCTTCCTGGCCACCACGAAGGTGCTGGTCGCCGCGGTGCGCAAGGGCGTCGGCCGGGAGGTCGCGCACGAGGTGATCAAGGAGCACGCGGTCGCCGTGGCGCTGGCCATGCGGGAGAAGGGCGCCGCGGTCAACGACCTCTTCGACCGGCTGGCCGCCGACGAGCGGCTGCGGCTCTCGCGCGCCGAGATCGACACGCTGGTGGCGGACCGGGCGGCGTTCGTGGGCGCGGCCCCCGCGCAGGTCCAGGCGGTTGCCGCGCGGATCGCCGAGATCGTGGCTCAGAACCCCCAGGCGGCCGGGTACGCTCCCGCGCCCATTCTCTGACGAAAGGTGTGGTGCGGGGGCGTGGTGGGCCC
>NZ_JAGFNS010000026.1:0-40727 GCF_017592555.1 Actinoplanes flavus
CCCCCGCTTCACCGCTTTCCCGTGCTCCCGCACTCTCCCGCTTTCCCGTGCTCCCGCACCCCCGCACCCCCGCTTTACCGCTCTCCCGCACCCCCGCTTCACCGCTCTCCCGCGCCCCCCGCTTTCCGCGCTTCCCCCGCGCTATCCCGTTGTCTCCTCACCCTCCAAACGCGATCTTGAACGTCCCGCCACCCCCACAGGCGGCAAATCCCCCAAGATCGCACCCAGCAAATATCGACTCCCCCAAAGCCACCCTCCCTCCCTTCCCTTGCCCGCACTCACCTCCCACCCCGCCCTCAAGCGGACCTTGAACGTCCCACCCCCTCCACCGGTGGCAAATTCCCCAAGATCGCACCGCGCGAGATGACGACGTCGCGAGGCCACCCCACCACCCCACCCTCGCCTTCCCACACCCCCCCACCCGCCCACAAGCGCGATCTTGAACGTCCAGCCACCCCCACAGGTGGCAGATCCCCCAAGATCGCGCCACGCGAAATGGCGACTCCGCGGGGCCAGCTCACCACCCCGCGACCTTGTACGTCTCGCCACCGCGGGAGGTAGTCAATCGCTCAAGATCGCGGAGGGTTGTCCAGATAGCGGGTGATCTTGTCCGGCTGACCCGCCGGGCAAGATCGACCACAGTGCAGAAACACCCGAAGACGGACGAACCAAATCCCAGCTGACGAATCCAGGAACCGACAGGCGAAGCTCCGAACCCCACCGACGAAGCCATGAATTCGGCCGACGAAGCCGCGAACCGGCCGGTAACGCACGGACGCTGAGGGGTATGCAAACACGACGCGGACCGACTGGCGGTGGCGGAACACGACGCGGACCGGCTGAGGGCGAGGGAACACGACGCGGACCGACTGGCGGTGGCGAAACACGACGCGGACCGGCTGAGGGCGAGGGAACACGACGCGGATCGGCTGAGGGTGAGGGGACACGATGCGGGTCGGATCGGCTCGGCGGGGTGGGGCGCGGCTCGGCGGAGCGGCGTCGCCCTACGGAACGCTCCCGTCCGTACCGGTGAAGGGTTTGCGGAAAAGCTCAGCCAGGCAAGGTTCGGGGGCGGGGGTGGCCAACGAAGGTATCAAGCCTGACGGCCTTCGTTGGCCACCCCCGCCCCCGAACCGTCCCAGCCGGAAGCAGACGTCGGCGCCCGCCAAAGGCTGACCCCCGAACCGCCCCGGTCGGAAGTAAAGGTCGGCGCCCGCCAAAGGCTGACCCCGAACCGTCCCAGCCGGAAGCAGAGGTCGGCCGCCCGCCGAAGGCTGACGCCGAACCGCCCCGGCCGGAGAGGGAGACGGCGTCCTTCGAAGGCTGACGCCGAACCGCCCCGGCCGGAGAGGGAGACGATCAGTCGCGCTCGATCTGGTGGCCGATGATCTGGGGGCCCATCAGGACGGCGACCCCGGAACCGTCGCGGCGTGCGTCTGGCTCGGGGAGTTCCACCGGGTCGCCGGTGTTGCTGGCGCCGACCGGTCGTGGCCCCACCCAGGCGACCGCGAGTCGCGACTCGCCCTTGAGGAAGCGCTGCACCCGGACGCCGCCGGTGGCCCGGCCCTTGGCCGGGTAGGAGGCGAACGGCGACACCTTCACCTGGGTGCCCGTGGACGTGACGACCATCGGCGCGCCGTGGGTGTCGTCCGACGTGGACACCGCGTTGAAGGAGATCACTTCGGCGTCGGCGCTGAGGTTGACGCCTGCCATGCCGCCGCCCTTGAGGCCCTGTGGCCGGACCAGTTTGGCCGGGAAGCGCAGCAGGTTCGCGTCGGAGGTGATGAAGACGAGCGACTCGCCGCCGTCGGTGAGCCAGGTGGCCTGCAGGACCTCGTCGCCCTCCTTGAGGGTGATCACCTCGAACTCGTCGGACCGCACCGGCCACTCCGGGCTGCACACCTTGACGATGCCCATTTTCGTGCCCATGGCGATGCCCGGTGAGCCCTCGGCCGCGAGCGGCGCGAGACCGACCACGCGTTCGCCCTGGTGCAGGGGGACGAGCTCGGAGGCGGACATGCCGCCGCGCAGCGAGACCGTGCCGGATTGTTCGGGCAGGACCGGCAGTGGCAGCACGTCGGTCTTGAAGGCCCGCCCCCGGTTGGTGATCAGCAGGACACGTCCGCGGGCCGTCGAATGGATGACGGCGCGGACCGCGTCGTGTTTGACCCGGCCGCTGCGGCTGTGGGCCTCGGTGGACTCCTCGCTCTCCGCCGCGGTCCGGGCGATGAGCCCGGAGGCGGAGAGGATGACCTGGCAGGGGTCGTCGGCGACCTCGAGCGGGCCGGCCGGCACCGAGGCGGCGAGGACCTCCTTGAGGTCGCCGTCGATGAGGGTGGTGCGCCGGGCCGCGCCGAACTCCTTGGCGACGGCGGCCAGTTCGTCGGAGACGACCTTCTTCAGGACGGCCTCGTCGTCGAGGATGCGGCTGAGCTCGGCGATCTCGTTGCGCAGGCGGTCCTGTTCGGCTTCCAGCTCGATCCGGTCGAACCGGGTGAGCCGCCGCAGCGGGGTGTCGAGGATGTAGGTGGCCTGGATGTCGGAGAGCCCGAACTCGCTCATCAGCCCGGCCTTGGCGGCGGCCGCGTCGTCGCTGGCCCGGATGAGGGCGACGACCCGGTCGATGTCGATGAGCGCGATGAGCAGACCGTCGACGAGGTGCAGGCGGTCCTCGCGCTTGGTGCGCCGGAACAGGGTCCGGCGGGTCACCACGTCGTAGCGGTGCTGGACGAAGACCTCGAGAAGAGCCTTCAACCCGAGCGTACGAGGTTGCCCGTCGACGAGGACCAGGTTGTTGATGCCGAACGAGCTCTCCAGCGGGGTGAGCCGGTAGAGGTCGGCGAGCAGTGCCTGCGGGTTGACGCCGACCTTGCACTCGATGACCAGCCGGGTGCCGTGCTCGCGGTCGGTGAGGTCCTTGACGTCGGCGATGCCGGTGAGCCGGGCGGCCTGACGCTGGCCGCGCCGCGGGCCGGAGGTGATGACCTTGCCCTTCACCTCGTCGGTGATCGCCTCGATGATCTTCTCGGCGCCGACGCCGTAGGGCAGTTCGGTGACGGTGATGGCCTGCCGGCCCCGGCCGCCCTCGAGCGGGCCGGTCTCGGCGCGGGCCCGGAGCCGGACGACGCCGCGGCCGGTCTCGTACGCCCGGCGCACCTCGTCGAGGCCGAGCAGCTGGCCACCGGTCGGCAGGTCGGGGCCGGGGACGTAGCGCATCAGCTCGTCGAGGCCGGCCCCGGGTTTGCGGATCAGGAGCCGGGCGGCGGCCACCACCTCGCCGAGGTTGTGCGGGATCATGTTGGTCGCCATCCCGACGGCGATCCCGGACGTGCCGTTGACCAGCAGGTTCGGGAAGGCGGCGGGCAGCACCTTGGGTTCGGATTCGGAGCCGTCGTAGGTGGGCTTGAAGTCGACGGTGCCCTCGCCGAGTTCGCCGACGAGCAGCATGGCCTCGCGGGACATGCGTGCTTCGGTGTACCGCGCGGCGGCGGGGCCGTCGTCGGGTGAGCCGAAGTTGCCGTGGCCGTCGATGAGCGGCGTGTTGAGCGAGAAGTCCTGGGCGAGCCGGACCAGGGCGTCGTAGATCGCGACGTCACCGTGCGGGTGGTACTTGCCCATGACGTCGCCGACGACGCGGGCCGACTTCACGTACGGCCGGTCGGGGCGCTGGCCCTGCTCGGACATGGACCAGAGGATCCGCCGGTGGACGGGCTTGAGACCGTCCCGTGCGTCGGGCAGCGCCCGGGAGTGGATGACCGAGTACGCGTACTCCAGGTAGGAGTCCTCCACCTCGGTGACCAGCGGGTTGTCGATGATCCGGGCGCCGGCCTGGTCGAACGCTGACAGGTCGACGCGCTTGTCGGTTTTGCGGCGTGCCATTGGTAGCGGACCTCTCAGGCGTCGATCGTCTCTTGGTCGATCCGGCCGGCGGCCTCGATCAACCAGTTCTTCCGGGGTTCGACCCGTTCACCCATGAGCAGCTCGAGGGTGGCTTCGGCTCGTTCGGCGTCCTCGATGGTGATCCGCCGGACGGTCCGCTCGGCCGGGTTCATCGTGGTGTCCCACAGCTCGTCGGCGTCCATCTCGCCGAGGCCCTTGAACCGGGGCACCGGCTTCTGCACCTGCCGGCCGGAGCGCTCCAGCCGACCGACGGTGCCCTCCATCTCCTGCTGGGTGTAGGTGTAGATGGTCTCGCTGTTGCGGCCCTTGGTGACGACCTTGTGCAGCGGCGGCATGGCGGCGAAGAGCCGGCCGTGCTCGATGACGGGCCGCATGTACTTGGCGAACAGGGTGATCAGCAGGGTCCGGATGTGCGAGCCGTCGACATCCGCGTCGGCCATGATCATGACCCGGCCGTAGCGCATCGAGCCGATGTCGAAGGTGCGGCCGGATCCGGCGCCGAGCACCTGCACGATGGCCGAGCACTCGGCGTTGTCGAGGACCTGCTGGAGGCTGGCCTTCTGGACATTCAGGATCTTGCCCCGGATGGGGAGCAGGGCCTGGTACTCCGAGCTGCGGGCCATCCGGGCGGTGCCGAGAGCCGAGTCACCCTCCACGATGAACAGCTCGGAGCGGTCGATGCCGATGGCCCGGCAGTCGACCAGCTTGGCCGGCATCGACGCGCCCTCCAGGGCGGTCTTGCGGCGGGCCGCGTCCTTCTGCTGCTTCTGGGTGAGGCGGACGCGTGCCGCGTCCACCACCTTCTGCAGGACGGTCCGGGCCTCGGTCTTGGTGCGCCGGCCGTCGATCCACTCTTTGAGGTACGCCTCGACGAGCCCCTGCATGACCCGGGTGACCCCGGCCGTGGACAGCTCGTCCTTGGTTTGCGAGGTGAACTGCGGCTCCGGCACCCGCACGTGGATGACCGCGGTCATGCCCTCCAGGAAGTCGTCCAGGACGGGCGGCTCCTCCTTGGGCTTGAGCAGCGCGCGGGCGTTGCGGACGGCCTCGGTGAGGGCCCGCACCAGGGCCCGCTCGAAGCCCTTGCGGTGGGTGCCGCCGTGCATGTTGCGGATGGTGTTGGTGAAGCATTCGACGGTGCGGTCGTAGCCGGTGCCCCAGCGGAAGGCGACCTCGATCTGGGCGGTCCGGACGACATTGGACTGCATCACGCCGTTGGCGTCGGCGGCGTTCTCCTTGTACGTCCCCTCGCCGGTGACCATGAGGACACCGGAGACCGGCTTGTCCGCGGCCGGGGTGAGGAACTCCACCATGTCGGCCAGGCCGTTCGGGTAGTGGAACGTCTCGGTGGCCGGCTCCTCGGCGGTCGCGTCGAAGAGCGTGTACTGGACGCCGGGGACCAGGAACGCGGTGTTGCGCAGCTTGGTCCGCACGGCGTCGACGTCGAGGCGGGCGCCGGTCTCGAAGTAGCGGGCGTCGTACCAGTACCGGATCGAGGTGCCGCCGGGCTCGCCCCGCTTCATCCGGCGGACCACGCGCAGGCCGGGCTCGCGGGTGAACGACGCGTTCGGGCCCGGGCCGTCGAAGACGCCGGGAACGCCGCGCTGGAACGAGATCTCGTGGACCTTGCCGTCCCGCTTCACGGTGACGTCGAAGCGCAGCGACAGGGCGTTGACCGCCGAGGCGCCGACGCCGTGCAGGCCGCCGGAGGTCTTGTAGCCGGAGCCGCCGAACTTGCCGCCGGCGTGCAGCCGGGTGAGCACCAGCTCGACACCGCTCAGGCCGGACTTGGCGTGCACGTCGGTCGGGATGCCACGGCCGTCGTCGTCGACCTGCACCGAGCCGTCGGCGTGCAGGATCACCGCGATCGTGGTCGCGTGCCCGGCGACGCCCTCGTCGGTGCAGTTGTCGATGATCTCGTTGGCCAGGTGGTTGATGCCCCGGCTGTCGGTGGAGCCGATGTACATGCCTGGGCGTTTCCGGACAGCGTCCAGCCCTTCCAGGTGCGTGAGGTCGTCAGCCCCATACAAGGTCTCTGGCTGTGCGGTCACGAGGCGGCACTCCCGATCGGCCATGGGTGGTCAAGACGGCGCGAGCCTACCCGGCGCCTCCGACACTTCTGCCCCAGGCGAGCCAGGTCTAGACCATGCCGTGGCCAAAATCGGGGTAAACAGCCACAAAAGTGGCCTACGACACGACGGCCAGCGGCGCGGCCTGCGGCTGCAACGCTCGCCAGAGGTCCAGCGGGTAGGACTTGCCCGGAACCGACACCGGCGGCAGCTCCTGGTAGGCGATGAGCTCGTCGGTCACCTCCCGGGTGGCCGAGCAGACCACCACGGTGCCGTGCGGCGCGTACGCCTGCAGCCGGGCCGCCGTGCTCACCACGCTGCCGCTGATCATCCCGTAGCCGCCGTCGAAGGCCGCCATCGGGTCGACGATCACTTCTCCGGTGGCCAGCCCCACCCGGGTACGGACCGGGAACCTGCCGGCCAGGAGTCGCCCCCTCAACGTCTCCTGGACCGACAGGCCCGCTCGTACCGCGGAGGCCGCCGCCTCGGGCCCGAAGCCGTCCTCCGCGGCGCCGAACACCGCCATCACCGCGTCTCCCACGTACTTCTCGACGATGCCGCCACACTCGTGGACCACCTCGGACACGACCGAGAAGTAGTCCCGTTGCAGCGCCCGCACCTCCGCGCAGTCCAGCCGGTCCACCAGAGCGGTGAAGCCGACGATGTCGATGAACAGCACGGTCACGTTCTGGCGCCGCTCCTGTACGGCGGTAGTGATGGTGGTCATGTCTCACGCTCCCCCAGATCACTGCGTTGACCGGGAGTACGGTGCCAGCCCAGGACAAGACGCGGATCCGCAGAACTACCTATCTCTGCAGCATCGATTTCCGTCGTTTTTGTGACGCAGAACAGTCCGAACCGACGACAACGTGATAGGCCGATACGGATTAGGCTGCCGGGCATGGCCAGACAGGGGGACGACGGGCCGCTTGTCGGGCGCACCGGCACGCTGGCCGACATCCAGTCCTACCTGCGCGACGTCGGTCCCGGCGGGACAGCCGCGGTGTTCGTGACCGGGGAGAGCGGCATCGGCAAGAGCCGCCTGCTGCGGGAGACCGCCGACGCCTTGCGCGGGACGGGCTTCGCGGTGCTTTTCGGCACCTGTCTCGACATCGGGGACGCGTCGCCGCTGCACCCGGTGCTCCAGGCGTTGCGCCGGCACGACGGCAGCGGCCCGAACGCGGCCGCCGACGACGCCGGCGCGCTTCTCGACCGGGTCTCGCGCGACCTGCGCCGGATCGCCGGCGACCAGCAGCTGCTGCTCGTGCTCGACGATCTCCAGTGGGCCGACCGCAGCACCCGGCAGTTGCTGCTCTACCTGCTCGCCGGCCTCGGTGACGTCCGCGTCTCGGTGCTCGCCGCGATCCGGGCCGAGGCGCTGCACGGCACCCACCCGCTGCGCCGGGTGCTGGCCGAGCTGCGCCGTCTGCGGTCGGTGCGGGTGGTCGACCTGGCCCCGCTCAACCAGGCCCAGACCCACGAGCTGGTGGCCGCGATCGTCGGCGGCACTGTCGCCGTGGAGGACGCGGAGCGGGTCTTCAAGCGCAGCGGCGGCAACCCGTTCGTCGTCGAGGAGCTGGCCCGGGACCTGCGTGACGGCCGGGTCGAGCTGTCCGACACGCTGCGCGAGATCTTCCTGTCCAGGGTGGACGAGCTGCCGGCGCACGCGCACACCGTGGTGCACGCCATCGCGGCCGGTGTGGAGCCGGTGGAGCACGCCGTGCTGGCCGGGGTCGTGCCGCTGCCCGAGGACCAGTTGATCGAGGCGATCCGGGCGGCCGTGACGCACCGGTTCGTGGCCCGGGACGGCGACGGCTACAAGCTGCGGCACCGGCTGGTCGCCGAGGTGCTGGAGCAGGAGGTGCTGCCGGCCGAGGCGGCGTCGCTGCACCGGCGGTACGCGGAGGCCCTCGAGTCGATCGACGGCGAACCGGACAACGCCCGCCTGGCGTACCACTGGCAGCGGGCCGGCGAACCGGGCCGGGCGCTGCCCGCCGTGGTGGCCGCCGCCCGCACCGCCGAGAGCATGTACGGCTTCGCCGAGGCGCACCGCTACTGGACGATCGCGCTCCAGCTCACCGACGAGGCCGACCGCCGCCGCACCGAGCTGCTGGCGAACGCCGCCGAGTCGGCCCACCAGTGCGGCGAGCATCTGCTGGCACTGGCCCGCCTGGAGGAGCTGGCCGGCCGGCCGGACGCCCCCGGTCAGGCCGGGGTGCATCTGCGGCGGGCCCGCTACCTGGCGGCCGCCGGGCGCTCGGCGACCGCCGAGACGGAGTACCACCGCGCTCTCGAGGCGCCCGACTGCACCCCGCGCCAGCGGGCCTCAGCGGCGGCCTACCTGGCCGAGCTGCTGCTGCACCTGGGCCGGTACGCGGACGCCAACCAGCATGCCCGCGAGGCCCTGGAGCTGGCCGCGGTGAACGGGGCGACCGCCGACCTGGTCCGGGCGAGCGCCGCGCTCGGCTTCAGCGCGGCCTTCCGCGAGGATCCGGACGCCGGCCTGGCCGTGATCCGCCACGGCGTGGAGATCGCCGAGCGGTCCGGCCACCCGGACGACCTGGGCGTGGCCTACCTGCACCTCGCCGAGCTGCTGGCCGGCCCGCTGAACAGCGTCGAGGAGGGGGTCCTGGTGGCCCGCCGCGGCGCGGAGAAGCTCTCCTCGCTCGGTGTCGGCCGGACCTACCAGACCAGGCTACTGGCGATCGCCGCGAATGGACTGTTCAGAATCGGACAGTGGGCCGAGGCGGACGCCGTACTGGACTCCGCGATGCGCAACCGTCCGTCCGGCGCCGACGCGGTCGAGCTGCTGCTGGCCCGATGCCGGCTCTGGGTCGGTTTCGGGGAGCTGGACAACGCCCGCCGCAACCTGGACGCGGCGGCGACCCTGCTGGCCGGCGGCGGCGCCCGGCACGTGCTGCCGATGCTGACCCTGCGGGCCGGCATGGCGATCTGGCTGGGCGAACACGGTGATGCCCGGGCCGCGGTGCAGCGTGGGCTGACCGAGTCCCGCTCCGACGACCTGGTGCTGCTCGCGGTGCTGGCCTGGCACGGGCTACGGGCCGAGGCGGAGGCGCGCGTGGCCGGCCAGCCGGTCGACGCGGGTGCGGTGCGGCGCCTGCGGACGGTGATGGATCGCCTGGTCAAGGGGGTGGTGGAGGCGCCGCCCGCGGTCCGGGCGGTGGTCGACGGCTACCTCGACCTGTGCACCGCCGAGCTGAGCCGGGTGGAGGACCGGCACGATCCGGAGCCGTGGGCACGGGCGGCGTCGGTCTGGGACCGGCGGCAGCAGCCCTACCCGGCGGCCTATTCGCGCCTGCGGCACGCCGAGGCGTCGTTGCAGCGCCGGGTCCGGCGGGCGGCGGCGATCTCCGGGCTCCGCCAGGCCTACGGGACCGCGATCGCGATGGGCGCCCGGCCTCTAGCGAGCGAGATCGCGGGGGTGGCCCAGCGCTTCCGGGTCGCGCTCGCCGACGACGCGGAGACGATGCCGATGGCGGCGCCCGAGCAGCCCGCCGACGAGCTGTCCTCGCTGACCGGCCGGGAGCGCGAGGTGCTGGCCGCGGTCGCCGAGGGCTTGACTAACCGGGAGATCGGTGAGTTGCTCTTCATCAGCGAGCGCACCGTGGGCGTACACCTCGGGCACATCTTCGACAAATTGCAGGTGCGTACCCGGGTACAGGCCAGTCGCGTCTTCCTGACGGCGGCCTGACCAGGCAATCGTTATCTCGCCGTGACATACGTACGCGGAATACGTAGTTCTACCGATCCGATCGGCGGACCCCCGGTGGAAGTGTGAGCCGCACGGGGGAGCACCGCCCGGCGACCAGCTTCGCCGGGCGGTGCTGGGGGCCCTCCGCTGCACTGCATCATTCACGGAGGAACCCATGACCCAGCCCATCTGGGGCCCCGTTCAGCAGGAGATGTCCGACATCCTGCAACGGCACCCCGACGACGTGCCCGGAGTGGTAGACCAGCTCGCGAAACTGCAAGAGGTCCTGTGCCAGGTACCGCCGTTGCTCCATGGCAACCCGCTGGCCGACTTCAACAAGCTCTACCTCACGATCACCGAGAACGTGCTCGAGCGTCTCTACGCCGGCAAGTTCAAGGACCCGGCGTTCCTGGCTCGCCTCGACGTCGAGTTCGCGGCGCGCTACTTCGACGCTCTGCGCTACTGGACCGAAGGCAGCCCGGCGTGTCCGGGTGTGTGGGCCGGCCTGTTCTGCCGGGTGCCCGGGCCGGATGCCCGGCCACTGCCCTCGGCGGTCGCCGGCGTCAACGCGCACATCAATTTCGATCTGCCGTTCGCGCTGGTCACCACCTTCGACCACCTGGGCAGCGACCCGGTGGACGGCAGCGACCAGCACCACGACTACCTCCAGGTCAACGACATCTTCGCCGAGGAGATCCCGGGCCTGCGCCGCGGTTACCTCGATCGCTGGCAGCTGCTCATCGACACGATGAACGGCGATCTCGACGACTGGTGGCAGGGCGAGATGGTGGAATACACCCGCAATGTCGCCTGGCGCAACGCTCAGAAGATCTGGGCTCTGCGCCACGACATGATCGAGCTCGACAAGGAGCGGCGGCGGCTCGACAAGACCGCCACCGGTCTCGGCAAGCTCCTCCTGTCGCCCTTCGGCGAATTCCTGCAGTAATCGCCCCGAGACTCGGCCACGCGGGGGGCGCGGCCGGGTCGGGGACCGTGGGGGGGGGGCCGGCCCCCGGGGGGGGGGGGGGGCGCCGCCGCGGGGGAAACACGCCCCCCGGGGGGGGGGCGCCCGGACCCCGCCCACACCGATCGTCGCGCCCACGGTCACGGCGTCGCGCTCGGTCTTCTCCCGCTTCACCCGGTCGACCACCCGCAGCGGGTCACCGAAGGTCCACGAACCCTCGAACCCGTCGGACGACTTCACGGTGAACCGGTCACCCTCCACCGCGGTGACCTCGCCACGCTGGACCACGACCGTGCGTGTGCCGCCGTCACGTGTCTCCACCACCACCTCACCGTGCAGTGCGTTCTTCCGCAACAGCTTGCGGACGGCGTGGGGCCGCACCTTGCCGGGAGCGGTGGACGGGCCGTCGGCGAGCTCCTCGGTGAAGCCGACCTCCTGGAGAGCGACCGACTCGGCGGCCGTGTCCACCTCGGGCGTGTCCACATCGGGCGCGCCGCAACCGGCCAGGGCCACGGCCAGGGCGGCGCTCAACATCAGGACCTTCGGGGTACGAGTCATGCCCACGATCCTGGGCCGCCCGCGATCGAACCGTGTCAGCCCATTGTTCGGGGACGGTAAAGCTCCACGGTGAACATGGCGCCGCCCTCCGGGGCATGCCCCGCCGTGATCCGCCCACCGAGCCGGGTCACGAGCCGGGCCGCCAGCGCCAGCCCGAGCCCGCTGCCCACCTCGCGCACACCCCGGTAGCGCCGGTTCAGCTCGCCCCGCTCGAACGCCACCGCCAGATCGTCGTCGGTGAACCCGGGCCCACCGTCACGGACCTCGACGATCCCCCCGCCGGCGGACGGCCGGGCCGCCAGGATCAACGGGGCACCACCCGGGACCACCCGCAACGCGTTCTCGCAGAGGCCGTCCAGCACCTGCCGGATCCGCCCGGCATCGGTGTGGACGACGACCGGAGCGCCCGGCGCCTCGACGGTCAGCGACGGACCGTCGGCGCCGCACCGGGCCGCCCAGGCCCGCCCCGCGTCGCGGACCAGCTCGGCGAGATCCACCTCGGTCACGTCGAGCGGCAGGTCCGCGGCCTCCAGGCGGGAGAGCACCAGCAGATCGGAGATCAGGCGGTCCAGCCGCTGGGCCTCGCCGAGCATGGTGGCGCCCGCGCCGGCCGTGTCGTCGCCGGTGATCACCCGATCGGCGAGCGCCTCCGCATAACCCCGGATGGTGGCCAGCGGGGTACGCAGTTCGTGCGACACCGACAGCAGGAAGTCGCGCTCCCGGCCCTCGCTGGTCTGCAGGGCGGCGGCGAGCTGGTTGAACGCGTCGGCGAGCCGGGCCGCCTCGGACGGGCCGGCCCGGGAGATCCGCACCGAACGGTCCCCCGCGGACAGGCGGGTGGCGGCGGCCGCGGCCCGCGCGATCGGCCGGGTCATGAAGCGGGCCAGCACCGTGCCGGCGAGGACCCCGCCGGCCAGGCCGATGACCAGCGCCACCCAGACGCCGCCGAGCACCCGGGCGGCCAGGTTGGTGGCGACCTTACGGGTCAGCACGACGCCGCCGGCCCGGCCGGGCAGCGGCCGGGCCGCGACGAACGACAGCCGCCCGGAGACCTTGCCGCGGACGTCGACGGTCTCGCCCGCGGCCACCCGGCGCACCAGCCGTGGCGGAAGCCCGGCACGGTCGGCGCGGCCGTTGCGGATCAGGTAGATCTCGACGCCCTCGGCGCGCAGCCGGTCGACGATCCGGGCCCGGACGGCGGGGCGCTCGTCGGTGAGCAGCTCGACCGCGAGCACGGTCTGGTTCATCAACTCGGTGCGGACCTGGGTGTTCACCGACCGGATCGCGATGGGCACGGCCACCATCGTGGTCGCGATCACCGAGACGAGCGCGGTGGCGGTGGTGACGAGGACGGCGCGGCCGGTCAGCGTGCCGAAGAAGTGCCGCACGGCGGGGGCCCACGCCCGGGGCGGTCTCGGCATGATCAGCACGCCCTTCCGGAACGGGACCTACGCATCGGCCGAATACCCCACTCCGCGGACCGTCCGGATGAGGGCGGCGGCCGGGCCCAGCTTGGCGCGGACCTGCGCGACGTGCACGTCGACCGTCCGGGTGCCGGCGTGCGAGGCGTAACCCCAGACGGCGGCCAGCAGCTCCTCCCGGGTGAAGACCCGGCCGGGCCGGCCCACCAGGTGCGCCAGCAGGTCGAACTCGGTCGCCGTGAGGGTCAGCGACCGGCCCTGGAGCGCGGCGGTCCGGCGGCCGGGATCGAGGGTGAGCGGGCCCAGGCTGCGCACCCGCTCCGCCCCGGCCGGGCCGGCCGCCCGCCGCAGCAGCGCCTTGACCCGGGTGACCAGCTCGCGTGGGCTGAACGGTTTGGTGACGTAGTCGTCGCCACCCAGCTCCAGCCCGAGGATGCGGTCGACCTCGTCGTCCCGCGCGGTCAGGAAGATCACCGGGGTCCAGTCGTCGTCGGCGCGCAGGCGGCGGCAGATCTCGGTGCCGTCCATGCCGGGCAGCGCGATGTCCAGAATGCACACGACCGGCCGCAGCCGCCGGGCGGCGAGCAGGCCGGCGGCGCCGTCGTGCTCGACCTGCACCCCGAAGCCCTCCCGGCTCAGGTAGAGCCGGACCAGGTCGGCGATCGGCCGCTCGTCCTCCACCACGAGGACCAGCCCTCTGCCCACCGCGCCCGTCACGGCACACATCATGCCGCGCGGCGGGGCGCGCGAACGTACGAGGAAGGTAAGACCCGACCGGGTGACGTGTGTGTTCCGCCCCGTTCTGTGCGACATCTCCGATCCTGGTCGGCCTGACCTGCGCCCGGGCGATCGTGGAAACGCTCCCAAAATCGTCGTGGAAGCGCTTTCTTCCCGTGCTATAAAGGCGACAGCGGCGGGGCGCCCGCGAGCGTGGACGCCGCGTGCCCAGTGCCGTTGCGCTCCTCGGCAGCTCCATCCCCGAGCCGGGCGAGGCGTCGCACACGGGGGGATGCCTCGCCCACCGTCGTCACCGGGCCGCCCGCGAAAGATCGTGGACGGCCCGGTCCGGCCGGCTCTCAGCGCTGCCGTGATGCGCCTGAGACAGCCCTGAGACCCGGCCGGACCACCCACTCACGCCCGGCGGGCGCGGCATGGTCCGGACCCGGCAGGCGCTCGCGGGTCTGGTACGGCGGGTTCGCGTAGCCCGTACCGGAAAGGATGTTTGGTGTGCCGGCGGCGGATGAGGGAAGACTGAGTGGCATGGCCTATGTCGAATCGGGTGAGTTCACCCGGGACCAGCGGTACATCGCCACCCGGATCACCGCGGACGGGCGCGACGGCTTCCCGGTGGAGCCGGGGCGGTACCGGCTCGTGGTGAGCCGGGCGTGCCCATGGGCGAACCGGGCGATCATCGTGCGCCGGCTGCTCGGGCTGGAGGACGCGCTGTCGATGGGGGTGTGCGGGCCGACCCACGACGCACGTAGCTGGACGTTCGACCTGGATCCGGGCGGGCGCGACCCGGTGCTCGGGATCGAGCGACTGCAAGAGGCGTTTCTCAAGCGGTACCCGGACTACGACAAGGGCATCACCGTCCCGGCGATCGTGGACGTGCCGACCGGCCAGGTGGTCACCAACGACTTCGCGCAGATCACGATCGACCTGTCGCTGGAGTGGACGGCGCTGCATCGCGAGGGCGCACCGGATCTCTACCCGGCGTCGCTGCGGGACGAGATCGACGAGGTGAACGAGGTCGTCTACGCGGACGTGAACAACGGCGTCTACCGGGCCGGCTTCGCGGGATCGCAGGAGGCCTACGAGAAGGCCTACGACCGGCTGTTCCGACGGCTCGACCGGTTGTCCGACCGGCTCGGGTCCCGGCGTTACCTGGTCGGTGACACGATCACCGAGGCGGACGTCCGGCTGTTCACCACGCTGGTCCGGTTCGACGCGGTCTATCACGGCCATTTCAAGTGCAACCGGCACAAGCTGACCGAGATGCCGGTGCTGTGGGCCTACGCGCGTGACCTGTTCCAGACGCCCGGGTTCGGCGACACCATCGACTTCACGCAGATCAAGCGGCACTACTACGAGGTGCACCGGGACATCAACCCGGCCGGCATCGTGCCGGCCGGACCGGACCTCTCCGGTTGGCTCACCCCGCACGGGCGCGAGGCGCTGGGCGGCCGGCCCTTCGGGGACGGGACGCCGCCCGTCTCACAGCCCGTGCAGCAGTTCGCGTAGCAGGGCGCTGAGCTGCGCGCTCTTCTCCGGCGGCAGGTGGGCGAGGAGGCGCTGCTGCTCGGCCAGGCCGGCGGCGACCGCCTCGTCGGCGAGGGCGCGGCCGCGCTCGGTGAGACGGACCAGGATGGCCCGGCGGTCGTTCGGGTCCGGTGAGCGGGTGACCAGGCCGGCCTTCTCCAGGCGGTCCAGCCGGGCCGTGGTGCCGCCGGTGCTGAGCATCATCGACGCGGCCAGCGCGCCCGGCGACAGCTGGAACGGTTCGCCGGAGCGGCGCAGCGTGGCCAGCACGTCGAATTCGGGGCGGCCGATGCCGAACCGGCCGTAGGCGCGCTCGGTGACGTCACCGGCCAGCCTGCTGAGGCGGAAGATCCGGCCGAAGACGCCCATGGCGGCGGTGTCCAGGTCGGGGCGTTCGCGGGCCCACTGTCCGAGGATGCGGTCGATGTCGTCGGTCACGTCACTCATTCTCTTGATGACAAGCTTCTCGACAAAGTTTATCTTTATGTCGAGATACTTTACGTCGAGGGAGATGGTGACGATGCGGCGGGTCCTGCTGCTCACGGCGGTCACCCCCCTGGTGTGGGGGACCACCTACGCGGTCACCACCGAGTTCCTGCCACCCGACCGCCCGCTGCTCGCCGGGCTCCTGCGGGCGCTGCCGGCCGGGCTGGTGCTGCTCGCGCTCACCCGGCGACTCCCCCGCGGCGCCTGGTGGTGGAAGTCGGCGGTGCTCGGAGCGCTCAACATCGGGGTCTTCTTCGCGCTGCTGTTCGTCACGGCGTACCGGCTACCCGGCGGCATGGCGGCCGTCCTCGGCGCGGTGCAGCCGCTGCTCGTCGCCGGGCTGAGCGTCCTGCTGCTGCGGGAGCGGGTGGCCCTGCGGACCGTGCTGGCGGCCCTGCTCGGCGCGATGGGCGTGGCGCTCACCGTGCTGACCGCGGCCGCCCGGCTCGACCCGGTCGGTGTCGCCGCCGGGCTGGCCGGCGCCGGCTCGATGGCGCTCGGCCTCATCCTCACCAAACGGTGGGGCCGGCCCTCGGCGTCGCTGCTCACCGCGACCGGCTGGCAGCTCACCGCCGGCGGGCTGCTCCTGCTGCCGGTCACCCTCCTGGTGGAGGGCCCGCCGCCGGCCCTGACCGCGCCGAACCTGCTGGGGTACGCGTACCTGTCACTGATCGGGACGGCGCTGGCCTACACCGTCTGGTTCGCCGGGGTGGAACGCCTTCCCACCGCCCAGGTCTCACTGCTCAGCCTGCTCTCCCCGGTGATGGCCACCGCGGTCGGCTGGGCGGCGCTCGGCCAGACCCTCACCCCGGTGCAGCTGGCCGGCATGACCGTCGCCTTCGGAGCCGTCGTCTGGGGCCAGTCGGCGCGGGTCCGCCCGACGCGGAAGGCCCCGCCGGCCGCCGCTGCGCCGATCGGGAGGGCGGAAAACGTCGTACCCGGGGCCTAGGGTCGGTGCGTGCCCGTTGAACAACGATGGTCCACCGCTCAGGTCGAGGCGCTGGCGCCCGACCCCGCCTCGCTGCGCAACGCACGCGGTGTCACCGGCCAGTTCACCACCACCGGGCGGAGCGGCGACGTCCTCTGGGGACTGTGCCGGGGCTATCAGGTGGCGGCCGA
Organism: Actinoplanes flavus; assembly: GCF_017592555.1. GTDB lineage: Bacteria > Actinomycetota > Actinomycetes > Mycobacteriales > Micromonosporaceae > Actinoplanes > Actinoplanes flavus. Next base: position 16,489 of record NZ_JAGFNS010000026.1, read on the forward strand.
TCTGTCCGGGCCGGCGTTCAGGTGCTCCTGCCCGAGCCGCAAGATCCCCTGCAAGCACGTGCTGGGGCTGCTGCTGGGCTGGTCCTCGGGCGTCACCGGTCCCGCCGACGAGGCGGCTCCCGAGTTCGTCACCCGGTGGACGGCGGCGCGGGCCGCGCGGGCGCCCCGGTCCCCCGCCGCGCCCGATCCGGTCGCCGCCGCGAAACGGGCGCGAGACCGCGCCGACCGGGTCGCCGGCGGCATGGCCGAGCTGCGCCGATGGCTCGACGACCAGGTGGAGCAGGGTCTGGCCACGGCCGGGCGGTCCGGGCCGGCGGCGTTCGAGGCGATGGCCGCCCGCCTGGTCGACGCGCAGGCGCCCGGCGCGGCCGGGGCGGTGCGCCGGCTCGGCGCCATCGCCGGGATCGGCCCGCAGTGGGCCGACCGGCTGCTCGGCGAGCTGGCGCTGCTGCGGCTGCTGGTCTCCGGGCACGCCCGTCTCGACACCCTCGATTCGGGGCTCGCGGCCACCGTCCGATCCCGGATCGGGTTCCCGACGTCGGCCGAGGAGGTGCTGGCCGGGCCCCGGGTGACCGACCGCTGGCAGGTCCTCGGCCAGGTCGAGGTCGACGACGGCGCGCTGACCAGCCGGCGGACGTGGCTGCACGGTTCCGGCAGCGACCGGTTCGCGCTGGTGCTGTCGTTCGCGGCGCCCGGTCAGCCGTTGCCGGCCGATCTCGTCCCGGGCACCGCGTTCCGCGGCGACCTCTGCTTCTATCCGGGCTCGGCGTCGCTGCGCGCGCTCGTCGCCGAGCGCGCCTCCGCGGCCGAGCCGTTCGGCTCACCGGACGGCGCCGGTCCGGTCCGGGCGGCTCTCTCCCGCTGGTCGTCGCTCCTGGCCGCGGACCCTTGGCGGTACGACGGAGCCGTCCTCCTGTCCGGCATGCGACCGTCCGGTGACCACCTGGTCGACGCCGCGGGTGACGCGTTGCCGCTGGCCCCGGGCCATCGCGAGCCGTGGTGGCTGCTCGCCGCGGCGGGCGCCGCCCCCGCCACGGTGGCCGCGGAGTGGTCCCCGGCCGGATTGCGCCCCCTGGCCGCCTGGGTCGACGGCGCTTTCGTGCCCGCCGCCCCACCGATCCCGGACCCGTCCGCCTCGCGCCACCCGGAGCTGCCGCCGGAGCTGCTGACGGCCGCCCTGGTCGGCACCGGCCGCCGCCCCTGGTCCGGCCACGCCGTCCGGGTCGGCCCGCTGGGCGTCCGGTGCGGGCCGTCCGATCGTCCTCCCGGGTCCACCCCACCTCCGCCTTCCACGGCTTCGCCGGGGTTCGCCCTCGAGGCCGATGATCCGGGCGGCCGGGCGGACGCACCGGACTCAGCGGCGGCCGCGCTGCTGGAAGCGGCGGCCGTAGCGCTGACCTGCCGACGGGCCGGGGTCGCGCCGGAGAGCGGGCGGGTGCCGATGCCGGCCGCGCCGGCCGAGACGGTCGCGCCGCTGCCGGCGGCCGCGTCGGCGCGGCTGGCCCGGATCCTCGGTGGCGGCGCCCCCGGCGGCGGGCACCACGAGCAGGAGCTGCTCGCCCAGTGGCTGGCGGCGGCCGCCGCGCGCGGCGGGATCGTGCCGCCCGCGATCCTTCCGGCGCTGTTGGAGGCCGGGCGGCGGAACGTCTCGGTCCGGGCCGACCTGGCGACGGTCGCCGGGCGGCGGGGCGCCTGGCTGGCCGGGCAGCGCGCCGACTGGCGCTGGCTGCTCAGCGAGGCGCCGGCCACTCCGGCCGGGACCGGGGCGGACGACGGGGTGGCCGCGTGGCTCGGGCGGCTGGCCCGGGAATGGGCCACCGCGAGCTCGGCCGAGCGGCTCGGTCACCTGGCCGCGCTGCGGCGCGCCGACCCGGATCAGGCCCGTGCGCTGGTGGAGAGCACCTGGGCGGAGGAGTCCTCGGAGAACCGGGCACGCTTCCTCGGCGCGTTCGGGCCGGGCCTGTCGCTGCGGGACGAGCCACTGCTGGAACGGGCCCTCGACGACCGGCGCAAGGAGGTTCGGGAGGCCGCCCTCGAACTGCTGCGCAACCTGCCCGGCGCGGCGCTGGGCCGGCGGATGGCCGAGCGGGCGCACGCCGCGGTCCGGTTCGACGCCAGTGGCCGGCTGAGCGTCGACCCGCCCGCCGAACTGGACCGGGACCTGCGCCGGGACGGGGTCGGCGCGGCCCCGGTCCGCGGCGTCGGCGCCGGGGCGTGGCTGCTCGAGGAGGTGGTGGCCGGCGCCCCGCTGGACACCTGGACCGCCCTCGACCCGCCGGGCTGGCTGGACGCGGCCCGCGGCCACGACTGGGCGGCGCCGCTGCTGCACGGCTGGGCCAAGGCGGCGGTCGTGCAGCGCGACCCGCGATGGGCCACCGCGCTGCTGGGCGCCGACGCGGGCCGGCTGCGCGAGGCCGTCCGCTGGGATCTGCACCTGGTCCTGCCACCGGATCGGCTGGCCCGGCTCGCCGCCGACGCCCTGCGCGCCGAGGACGGCACCGCCCAACGGTTGCTGGCGCTGCATCCCGGGCCGTGGCCGGACGGGCTGTCGGTCGCCGTCCTGGAGACGGTGGAACACCGCGCCCGCGTCGACCGGCACACCTGGCAGCTGGGCGAGCTGTGCCGGGCGGCCGGCCTGGCCATGCCCCCGGAGTACGCCGACCTCACCGGCCGGCTGGCCACCCTGCTGGACCAGACCGTCGAGCCGGCCCGGGTGCGCCCGGTGACCGAGCTGGCCCGCACCCTCACCTTCCGACTCGAGATGTTCCAGGAGCTTTCGTGACCGCTCTGCGACCGCACGCCGAGGACCAGTACGCCGAGGAGCTGGCCCTGCTCGCCGCCGCCGACGACCGGCCCCGCCCGCCCGGCTGGCGGCTGTCGCCACATGCCGTGGTCACCTATCTGCTCGGCGACGGCGCGAAGATCACCCCGAAGTACGTGGGGCCGCGCCGCCTCATGGAGGTGGCCGTCTCCACCCTGGCCACCGACCGGGCGCTGCTGCTGCTCGGCGTCCCCGGCACCGCCAAGACCTGGGTCTCCGAACACCTGGCGGCGGCCGTCTCCGGCGACTCCACACTGCTCGTCCAGGGCACCGCCGGCACCGCCGAGGAGGCGATCCGGTACGGGTGGAACTACGCCCGCCTGCTCGCCGAGGGCCCCACCGACGCCGCTCTCGTCCCGAGCCCGATCATGCGGGCCATGCGGGGCGGGTCCATCGCCCGGGTGGAGGAGCTGACCCGGGTCCCGTCCGACGTGCAGGACGCGCTGATCACCATCCTGTCCGAGAAGACGCTGCCGGTCCCCGAACTGAACACCGAGGTCCAGGCGCAGCGTGGGTTCAACCTGATCGCCACGGCCAACGACCGGGACCGTGGGGTCAACGAGCTGTCCAGCGCGCTGCGCCGCCGGTTCAACACCGTGGTGCTGCCGGTTCCGGCCAGCGCCGACGACGAGGTGGAGATCGTGGCGCGGCGGGTGGCCCAGCTGGGCCGGGCCCTGGAGCTGCCCGAGGTGCCGGCCGCGCTGGAGGAGATCCGCCGGGTGGTGACGGTCTTCCGGGAGCTGCGGTCCGGGATGACCGAGGACGGGCGTACCAGATTGAAGTCGCCCACCGGGACCCTCTCGACGGCCGAGGCCATCTCGGTGATCACCAACGGGATGGCGCTGGCCGCCCACTTCGGTGACGGCACGCTGCACCCCGGCGACGTGGCGGCGGGCATCGTCGGCGCCGTGGTGAAGGACCCGGTCTCGGACGGGGTCGTCTGGCGGGAGTATCTGGAGACCGTCGTCCGGGAGCGGTCCGGGTGGCTCGACTTCTACCGGGCCGCCCGCGATGCCTGAGCGGATCTACGGGATCCGGCACCACGGCCCGGGGTCGGCTCGCGCCGTGGTCCGGGAGTTGTCGGCGAACCCGCCGGAGGTGCTGCTGATCGAGGGTCCGCCGGAGGCCGACGACCTGGTCCGGTGGGTGGCGGACGACGACCTGGAACCACCGGTCGCCCTGCTGGGCTATGCCGTGGACGATCCCGGGAAGGCCGCGTTCTGGCCGTTCGCCGTCTTCTCGCCGGAGTGGCAGGCCATCCGGTGGGCGGTCGGGCACGGCGTGCGGGTGCGGTTCTTCGATCTTCCGTACGCGTTTCGCGTCGCCCCGGAGGCGGACACCCCGTCGCCGCGGTCCACACCGGCTTCCGGCCAGCCGTCAGGGCTGTCCCAGGGGCCTCGAAACAGCGCTGGGAGCCAGCCGGTGAGTCCCGGCTGGTCGTCAGGGCTGTCTCACAGCCCTCGAAACAGCGCTAGGAGCCAGCTGGAGGGGGTGGAGGATGAGCGGGTTCGGCCGGTGGACCCGATCGGGGAGCTGGCCGCGGCCGCCGGGTACGACGATCCCGAGCGCTGGTGGGAGGACGTCGTCGAGCATCGGGGGGTGCCGGTCTTCGAGGCGATCGCGGAGGCGATGACGGCGATCCGGGAGACCGTTCCGGAGAATCCGGACGATCTGCTGCGTGAGGCGTACATGCGGTCGGTGCTGCGGGAGGAACGGCGCGGGCACGAGGACGTCGCCGTCGTGTGCGGGGCGTGGCACGTGCCGGCGCTGCTGCGGAAGGTGCCGGTCAAGGAGGACACCGCGCTGCTCAAGGGGCGGCGCCGGGGGAAGGTGGCGTTCACCTGGGTGCCGTGGACGTACGGGCGGCTCGCGTCGTGGTCGGGTTACGGGGCCGGGGTGCGGTCGCCGGGGTGGTACCACCACCTGTTCACCACCGGCGACGACGTGGTGCCCCGGTGGCTGGTGGACGCTGCGGGGGTGTTGCGCGCGGAGGGCGTACCCACGTCGTCGGCGCACGTGATCGAGGCCGCCCGGCTGGCCGAGGCCCTCGCCGCGCTCCGCGGACGGCCGCTGGCCGGGCTGGCCGAGGTGACCGAGGCGGCGGAGGCGGTGATGTGCGACGGCGAGCCGCTGCGCACCGAGCTGATCTCCCGCCGGCTGGTCGTCGGCGAGCGGCTGGGCGCGGTGCCCGACGCGATGCCGGCCGTGCCGCTGGTCCGGGATCTGACCGCCCGGCAGCGCTCGCTGCGGCTGAAACCGGAACCCGGCGAACGGGCCCTCGACCTGGATCTGCGGCAGGACAACGACCTGCGGCGCAGCCGGCTGCTGCACCGGCTGCGGGTCCTCGACGTGCCGTGGGGCGAACGGACGGCCGCCCGGCGCGGCACCGGGACCTTCCGGGAGGAGTGGCGGCTGAGCTGGCAGCCCGAGTTCGCGGTCCGGCTGGTCGAGGGCGGCATGTGGGGCACGACCGTGGCGGCCGCGGCGACCGCCCGGGTGGCCGCCCGGGCCGGTGCGGCGGGCACCCTGGCCGAGGTCACCGAACTGGTGGAGACCTGTCTGGTGGCGGATCTCGCGGAGGCGTACCCGGCGGTGCTCGCGGCGCTGGACCGGCGCGCCGCGCTGGACGCCGACGTGCATCACCTGATGGCGGCGATTCCGGCGCTGGCGCGCACCCTTCGGTACGGCGACGTGCGCCGCACCGACGTGTCCGGTCTGGCCACGGTGACCGCCGGCCTGCTCGCCCGGGTGTGCGCGGCGCTGCCGTCGGCGGCCGGATCGCTCTCCGACGAGGCGGCCCGGCGGCTGCGGGACGGCATGGACGGCGTGCACCAGGCCGTCGGCCTGCTCGCCGACGAGTCGCAGCGGGAGCGGTGGCTGGCGACCGTCGGGGCGCTCGCGGTCCGGCCCGGGCTGCACGGTCTGCCGGCCGGGCGGCTGACCCGCCTGCTGCTCGACGCCGGGCGGCTGGACGGCGCCGAGGTGCGCCGCCGGCTCCGGCTGCCGCTGACCGTCGGCACGCCACCGGCGCACGCCGCGGCCTGGGTGGAGGGTTTCCTCTCCGGTGGCGGGTTGCTGCTGGTCCACGACGAGGCGCTGCTCGCCCTGGTGGACGACTGGCTGGCCGACATTCCGGCGGATGCCTTCGAGGCGGTGCTGCCGCTGTTACGGCGGACGTTCGGCGCGTTCGAGGCGGGCGAGCGGCGGGCCATCGGCGAGCGGGTGGCGGGCGGGCGGTCCGGTTCCGCCGGCACGGCCGCCGAGATCGACCCGGCCCGCGCCGCGGAGCCGCTGCCGGTGCTCAGCGCCCTGCTGGGCCGCCCGCTCACCACGGTTCAGGCGGAAGCGTGAGCGACGAAGCGACGGCTCGGGCGAAGCGTGAGCAACGAAGCGACGGCTCGGGCGAAGCGTGAGCAACGAAGCGACGAAGCGACGGCTCGGGGAGGGGGAAGCGTGAGCGGCGATGACGACGTGACGCGGGAGCGGCTGCGGCGGTGGCGGATGGTGCTCGGCGGGCCGGCCGACGAGGCGCTCGGCCGGGCCGAGGGCCGGGACGGGGCGATGGACGCCGCGCTGGCCGCGCTCTACGACGCCGGGGAGGGCGGGGCGGACGGCAAACCGGCACGACGGTCGGCCGGGCTGGGCGGGTCCGCGCCGAAGGTGGCCCGCTGGCTCGGCGACATCCGGGAGTATTTTCCGGGCACCGTGGTGCAGGTGATGCAGGCCGACGCCATCGAGCGGCTCGACCTCACCCGGCTGCTGCTCGAACCGGAGATGCTGGCCGCCGTCGAGCCCGACGTCCACCTGGTCGGCACGCTGCTCTCGCTGAACCGGGTGATGCCGGACGCCACCCGCGAGGCGGCCCGTCAGGTGGTCCGGACCGTGGTCGACGAGCTGGAGCGGCGGATCGCGCAGCAGACCCGGGCCGCGGTGACCGGCGCGCTGAACCGGGCGGCCCGGATCAGCCGGCCCCGGCACGCCGACATCGACTGGGACCGGACCATCCGGGCGAACCTCAAGCACTACCTGGCCGACCACCGGACGGTGATTCCGGAGCGTCTGGTCGGCTACGGGCGGCGGAGCACGGCGGTGCAGCGGGACGTGGTGCTCTGCGTGGACCAGTCCGGCTCGATGGCGGCCTCGGTGGTGTTCTCCGGGGTGTTCGCCGCTGTGCTCGCGTCGCTGCGCTCCCTGCGTACGTCGCTGGTGGTCTTCGACACCGCCGTGGTCGATCTGACCGATCAGCTGGCCGATCCGGTGGAGGTGCTGTTCGGCACGCAGCTCGGCGGCGGCACCGACATCAACCGGGCGATCGCCTACTCGCAGCAGCTGATCACCCGGCCACGGGACAGTATCTTCGTGCTGATCAGCGACCTGTACGAGGGTGGCGTCCGGGAGGAGATGCTGCGCCGGGTGGCCGAGATGACCGCGGCCGGGGTGCAGGTGGTGGTGCTGCTGGCGCTGTCCGACGAGGGGGCGCCGGCCTACGACCACGAGAACGCGGCGGCCCTGGCGGCTCTGGGGGTGCCGGCGTTCGCGTGTACGCCGGACGTCTTCCCGGATCTGATGGCCGCCGCGATCGAGCGCCGTGACCTGCGCGCCTTCGCCGAACGTGCCACCGCGGCGGGCGGGTGATCAGTCGGTCCAGCGGAGGAAGCGGTCGAACAGTTCCGAGGCGGGCGCCTGGGGCATGTCCCGGGCGGCCTCCTCGAGGTGGTCCCACATCACGATGGCCAGGTCGACGCGACCGTGTTCGCGGGCCAGCTGTTCGCGGGCCGGATCGCACGGCCAGGCTCGCCCGCAGGAGGCGCAGTCCCATGAGGGCCGGGCGGGGCCGTGCTCCACCCGATCCGCGATCCCGGTCATCGCCGGGACCTCGCGCCGCACCGCACGGGGCCGCTCCCTCCTGATACGGGCGCCCCGCCACGGCGCCCGTCGTGTCCCACACATTGCGCGTGCATCGTGCACGGGGTCAACCGCCGGACCTCTTGGCTCGCTGGTCCGGGTGACCCCCGGTCGGGCCATCGGCACCGGTCGCTTCGGCCCGGTCACTGTCGGTCCAACCCGGAAGATCAAGATCCGGGGGTACGAGGTGAGGGAATCCCGCCCGATATGTACCTTTTTCTGGAACCATGAGGGTCGAGTCTCCGCGCTCGAGGAGGTGACATGACCTACGACGAGGATGCCCGGCTCTCGTCGGACACTTCCGAGCGGACCGCCCGGCGACGTAGACAGATCGCGATCGGGGTCGCCGGGGCGGCGGCCGTGCTGGGCGGAGCCGGGCTCCTGGCCACCCAGCTGATGAACGAGTCGCAGCCCGACCGTCCGGAGCCGGCCGCCCTGGCGCCGCAGACCACGTCGGCATCCCCCGAGGCGAGCGCGGACGACCGTACCCCGGGAAAGGCGACGAAGCAGGCGGCGCCCATGCGGCGCAGCCCCGCGCCCACACCCGCGGCGAGCCGTCCGGCGAGCCCCGGCCCGGACGCCGCGCAAGCCTCCTCCGCCATCGCCGACCTGCGGAAACGTTTCGGTTTCGGCGGGCCGGGCATCGCCGAGCGGACCGAACGGCTGGGCTCGGGCACGGTGCACATCATGACCGCGCGGAGCGACCTCACCGACGACCGGAAGATGATCGTGTCCGGCGACGACGGCACCGCGGTCGGCGGCGGCGTGCGCTGCACCACGGACGTCCCGCCCGGCATGGCCATGTCGCCGTCGCCGTCGCCGGAGGCCCTGCTGTGCTGGCGCACGTCGACGGACCGCAGCGTGATCACGATGGCGACCACGGCCGAGGGCGAACCGTCCACAGCCGACAGCGTCGCCGTCATCCAGCGCGAATGGGACCGCCTCGGCTGAAGCGACAGCGGCGGGACCCCCGAGGGGTCCCGCCGCTGGTATCCGACAGATCGTCAGGCGACGACCGGGGCGCTGGTGACGCCCAGCACCGTGGCACTGGCCGGAACCATCACCCGGTAGGTCTGGCCGGAGACCAGGCCGGTGACCGTGACCTTGACCGGGGAGACGCTCGCCGTGTACTTGCCGACGGTGGTCCAGGTGCCACGGACGTTCTGCTGGATCTCGGCCGGCTTGCCGACGGCGCCGGTCAGGGTGACCGCCAGCTGACCCTTCGCCGTCCGGACCACGGTGACCGCCGAGCGCACCTTGTAGGTGACCGGCGCCGAGGTCGCGGCCTCGCTCGTGGTGGTGGCGACCGCCTTGAGGACGAGCTGGTAGCTCCCCTTGGCGGTGCGGGTCACCGGGACGGTGCCGGCGGCGCTGGTGGTGGCGTTGGTGCACTGCTGCGCGGCGGCGCCCCCGGTGACGCAGATCTGGACCGGCTTGCCCGCCCACGCCTTGCCGCCGGCCTTGACGGTGAACGTGGTGGTCACGTTGGTGCCGTAGACGACCTCGCCGGCGGTGACGTTGGCGGTGATCACCGGCTTGACCTTCACCACGGTCGGGCTCGGCGACGGAGCCTTGGTCGGCGCGGTCGTCGGAGCCTTCGTCGGCGCAGTGGTCGGCGCGGTGGTCGGGGCCTTCGTCGGCGCGGTGGTCGGAGCGCTCGTCGGCGCCGTCGTGGGTGCGCTCGTCGGAGCCTTGGTCGGCGCCGTCGTGGGTGCGGTCGTCGGAGCCGTGGTGGGAGCGGTGGTCGGCGCGCTGATGGTGGCGAGCGCCGCGGCCGCGTCGATCCGGCCGTTGCCGAAGTCGTTGTCGAAACCGGCCGTGCCCAGGTCGGCCGCCGACTTCTCCAGAGCGGTCTCGATCTGGTCCGGGGTGAGGCTCGACCGGTAGCCCTTGAGCAGCGCGGCCACCGCGGCGACGTGCGGGGCGGCCATCGAGGTGCCGTTCAGGGTGGAGTATCCGGAGCCCAGCGCGGTCGGGTAGGTGCTCAGGATGCCGCTGCCCGGGGCGGCCACGTCGACGTAGGCGCCGGCGTTCGAGTAGCCGGCCACCTTGTCGGCGGAGTCGGTCGCGGCCACCGCGACGACCCCCTCGTCGGCGCCCGGGTACGAGATGGGGCTGCCCTGCTGACGGCTGTTGCCGGCGGCGGCGATCACCGTGACGCCCTTGCTGCGGGCGTACGTGATCGCGTTGCTCACCGCGGACACCTTCGACGTGGAGCCCAGCGACATGTTGATCACCTGGGCGCCGTTGTCGGCGGCCCAGACGATGCCCTCGGCGGTGTCCGACATGTTGCCGCTGCCGTTGGCGCCCAGCACCTTGACCGGCAGGATCCTCACGTCCGGCGCGATGCCCGAGACACCCACGCCGTTGCCCGTCACCGCGGCGATGGTGCCGGCCACGTGTGTGCCGTGCCCGTTGCCGTCGGTGCTGGTCCCGGCGGCGTTGGCGATGGCGTCGTAGCCGCGCAGCACGTTGGCGGCCAGGTCCGGGTGGGCGGCGTCCACACCGGTGTCGATGACCGCCACGGTGACGCCGGAGCCGGTCGAGCGCTGCCACGCCTCGGCCGTACGGATCTTGGTGAAGTCCCACTGCTGCGCCCGGTAGGGGTCGGAGCCGGTGGGGACGCCGAGCGCGTACACCGGGGCGTCGATCTCGACACCGACGGCGTTCTCCGTCTTCTGTGCCTCCTTGACCAGCTTCACCGCGGACGCCTTGTCGGTGGCCTCCCTGACGGTGACGACCGGCCGCCCGTCCGCGTCGATCGTGGTCGACACGACCCGTGCGGGCTGCGCCTCGGTCACCACGTCCGGGACGATCCGCTCCGGTTCCGCGGTCAGGCCGTAGGTGACCGGGGCCCAGTCCGCGCTGCCGGTCGGCAGGGCGAACACGCCGACCGCGGCGAACGCGCCCAGGGCGACGGCGCCGACGGCGTACCTGCTGATCGTGGCCTTGTTCAAAACGGGTTCCTCCCCCTCGGACGACGTGGCCCAGACTTGGGGGTGAGGAGTGCGATGGCCGTTCTCGGACAGGTGCCAAACAGGAGCAGGGGTATCGAATTCCGCGGCAGCCGCCTGGTTTTGGACCCATATGTCGGAATCACTGCGACGATGAGGTGAGGGCCCGGGAAGGGTTCCGTACCCGAGACGCAGAAGGACGGCGGAAATGACCACTCGTGATGACGATCGGCCCGGTGACGACAGCGGCCCCACGCCACCGGCCCGGCGTCGCCCGGGTCAGCGCCGCGCCCTGGCCGTGGCGGGAGTCGCCGGCCTGGCCGCCGTGCTCGGCGGGGCCGCCTACGTGACGACCTCCGCGATCGTGTCGAGAGACTCGGCCACCACCACGGACGAGGCCGCACCGGCACCGCCGGTCATCCCGGCGACCGGCCTGCCCAGCGCGCCGAAGGAGGTCGAGCCCGCCGCCCCGGCGACCACGACCCGGGAGGCACGTGAGTCCAAGCCGTCGCCGACGATTCCCACCACCGACGTCACCGGAAAACCCCTCTCCGAGGAGGTCCGGAAACGGATCAGGGAAGCCCGCCGGAAGATGGCCGAGGACGGCGTCGCGGTCCAGCATCCCGTCACGGCCAAAGCCGTCGCACCGCTCCGGGATGTGCAGTCGACCACCGAGGGTTCCTTCGCCGAAGGCGGCATGATCCGGCTCCTGTCGGCCCGCGGAGACCTCACCGGTCAGCGCGAGCTCTCCGGCGTCGCCGGGGGGATCGAGAAGTACGGGAACGTGTCCTGCTCGCAGACGTTCAAATTCGCCACCAGCCCCCGGCCGGAGAAGAAGCCGAACCTGCTGATGTGCTGGCGGGCCACTCCGGACAAGAGCGTGGCGGCGATCATGGTCGATCCGAAGGGGAATCCGTCCCGGGCGAAGGCGGTCGCCGCGATCCAGAAGAAGTGGAAGACCATGGACTGATCCGCAAGCACTGAAGCGGCCTGGAGCAGATGAGCTCCAGGCCGCTTCGCTGTCTTCGCCGGACGGTCCGGGGCGACCGCCCCGGACCGCCTGGACGCTTTAGCCGGGATCAGTACGGCGCGACGGTGAACGTGGCACCGCTGGTGAGGGCGGTCTTGGTGTAGTCCGCCGGAGCCAGACCGAAATCGGCGTTGCTGACCACAGTGAGCGTGTAAGTGCCGTCGGGAACGGGACCGGACGCGCTGGCGCCGGTGGTGGGGTTGAGCCCGTAGCCAAGGTCCATACCGCAGATCAGTTCACGGTCACTGATCACTGCCACGGAACCGCACTGGGCGACCGGCCCGACGGTGTAATCCGTGGCTCCCGGCGTGTAGTCGCCATTGACCAGGAACACTTGCGAATCAGTTCGGTCGGCAGCAAGTGCGGCAGCGGCTGTCGACCCGATACCACCGGCCGGGTCGAAGCTCAGATCGGTGAAGCCGGAGCCCATCACATCGACGTAGACGATGGCACTGGTGGCGGGGGCAACCGGGCCGGCAGCGGTGTTCGGCGAGATTTCGATGCCATTGGAGTAGGCGTAATAGAAGGGCGAAGCGGCTGCCGCACTAGTCACCGTGCCGGCCGAAGTGGTCACCGCCAGGGTCGCGTCACCCGGCTTCCCGGCCGGCACCGTCGCCTTGAACGAGGTGGTGGTGGGGCTGGTGATGCCGGTCAGCGGAACCCCTCCGAGGGTGGCGCTGATCGCGGTGGCCGTGGTCGGGAAGTTCGTTCCCGTCACCGTGATCTGGTTGCCACCGACCGTCATGCCGCTCTCCGGGCTGATGCCGGTCAACGTCGCCGGCGCGCCGACGGTGTAGCTGGCGGTGCCGAGGGTCAGATCGGCGGTCGTGGCACCACCGTAAATGCAGACGTTGTACTTCTGGGCCACCCCATTGGCGCCGAGCAGCACATTGGTAGGAAGACCGACCATGGCCTTGTTGTTCGTCACCTTGGTGGCAGTGACGCCGGTGGAGATGATGGTGGTGGCACCGGCGGCGGTGGCGGCACCGACATTGTCCGTGAGCAAGCTCCCGTTCAGCGGGCATGTGGCAACCGACAGGGCAGCCTTCAGCGTCGTGGGAGCGCCGGAAAGCCATGCCGTCGTGGCATGGGAAGCGGTGATGGTGACCGCTTGTACGGGCTTGGTCGCCGGGTCGCTGGTGCCCGGGCCGAAGGCGGAGCTCAGAGTCAGGGTCACCGCGGCCGCCGAGGCCGGGGTCACCACCGCCGCGACAACGGTCGCGGTGGCCGCCGCCGTAGCGATTCCGCCGCGGAGAATCCGCCGGCGGGTGCTGCTGTAAGTGGTCTCGCTCATGCGATGTCCTCCTGCGGTCTGAACCGCGCGAGTCGGAAATTGTGCCCGATTCAGGAGCGAACGCTGGTCGGGCGGTCTCGCCGGAATCGTAACTATTCGTGCGGCTCTAGTAGGACAAAGCGCGAAAGATCCTCATAGACCAGACAATGTCCTGGACGGACCGCTACGATCCGGGAACCCGAACAGCACCGCACGACCGTGTTGACACTCGGCGATCGACTGCGCTAGGTTCGTCTCACATCGAGTCTTACTCAATCTGAGAAGGATGGATCATGGACGAGGCGAGCTTCCTGGCCGGCTACGATCCCCGGGACTACCCGGCTGTCGCCGTGACCGTCGATGTCGTGGCCCTGACCATCCGGGACGGCAAGCTCAGCGTCCTCCTCGTCGAGCGCGGCGAGCAGCCCTTCGCCGGCCACCGGGCGCTGCCAGGCGGCTTCGTCCGCGAGGAGACGCTCGACCGGGCGGCGCTGCGGGAGCTGGCCGAGGAGACCGGGCTGACCCCGGGCGAGGACGATCTCGACCGTGTCCATCTGGAGCAGCTGAAGACGTATGGGAATCCGGGCCGTGACCCCCGGATGCGCGTGGTCTCGGCGGCCTACCTGGCGTTCGCGCCGAGCCTGCCCGAGCCGACGGCCGGCAGTGACGCGGCGCGCGCCTACTGGGTGCCGGTGGAGGAGGCGAAGGATCTGGCCTTCGACCACGACGAGATCCTCGCCGACGGGCTGGAGCGGGCGCGGGCGAAGCTGGAGTACACGCCGCTCGCCACGGCGTTCGCCGGGCCCGAGTTCACGATCGGCGAGCTGCGGCAGGTCTATGCGGCGGTGTGGGGCGAGGAGCTGCACGCCGGCAATTTCCACCGGAAGGTGCTGTCGGTTCCGGGCTTCGTGGAGAGCACCGGCGAGACGACGGCGAGGGGCGGGGAGCGGGGCGGGCCGCGGGCGAAGCTGTACCGGGCCGGTGACGCCCGGCTGTTGCACCCGGCGCTGCTCCGGCCGACCAGGGAGGACCGGGTGCGATGAGCGGATTCCGGGGCGCGGCCACAGCCTGGCCGTCCATCGAGGAGACCGGCACGGCGAGCGCTGCCACCAGAGGTGCCAGCACGAAGAGCCTGGAGATCGGGTTCGACGAGGCGGTCGCGCGGATCATGGCGGCGGCCAGTTTCGGGGACCTGCTCTACGGTGCCACCGACAGCGGATCCGGTCGGAATCGCGCGGGGTACGCGTACAAGAGATGGGCGAAGCTGGTCCACCCGGACGCGGTGAGCGCGGGTCGGCGGGCGACCGCGACGGACGCCTTCGCCAAGCTCTCCGCCCTCTACAAGCAGAAGCCGGCGGTGCCGGTGCTGCACGGGCGCCGGCGGGCCTACCGGATGGACGCGGTGCTCGCCCACGGTGACCTCGCGGAGCTGTACGCCGACGGCCAGGCCGTCATCAAGATCCCCCGGCATCCGGGTGACAGCGACCTGATGGAGGTCGAGGCCGCCACGCTCCAGAGATTGTGGCGGGACGGCGATCCCCGGTTCCGGCCCTACGCGGCCCGGCTGATCGAGAGCTTCGTCTACGAGGACGAGCGGCGCTGCCGGCGCCGGGTGAACGTGCTGGAGCGGCAGGACGGCATGGTCAGCCTGGCTCACGTGAAGGAAGCGACGCCGCAGGAAGTGCTCTGGATCTGGCGCCGGCTGCTGACCGGTTTGGGCTGGGCGCACCGGGCCGGAGTCACGCACGGGGCGCTCCTGGAGGAGCACGTGCTGATCCATCGGGAGATGCGCGGCCTGGTGATCATCGACTGGTGCTATGCGGGACATCGACCTAGGGCGATAGTGAAAGCACGGCAGTCGGCCTACCCGCCGGAGGTGCTGAACGACAGGCTCGCTGGTCCCGCCACCGACATCTACATGGCGACCGGGCTGATCACGCGGCTGATGGGGTCGCGGATGCCCGAGCCGCTGCGGCGGTTCGCCGCCGGATGCACCTATGACGCGCCGCGGATGCGGCCGCAGGACGCCTGGGCGCTGCTGGGCGAACTCGACGACATCATCCCCCAGCGGTACCGGAACTGAGGAGAGAGCGACATGGGAAGCGGACACTGGTCCACCGACGTCTACACGGCGGCCGCCGACTTCCGGGCGGCGAGCGGGAGGAGCGCGTTCGCGTACAGCGACTCCGGCGCCCGGACCGCGCACCCCGACCTGGACCCGGACGGGGTCTTCATGCGGGAGTCCCGGGACAGTGACGAGCACCCGTTCAGCACGCCGATCGCCGTCCTGTTCGACGTGACCGGGTCGATGGGCAACGTGCCGCGGGTTCTGCAGACCAAGCTGCCGCAGCTGCTGGGGCTGCTCACCCGGAAGGGCTACGCGGTCGACCCGCAGATCATGTTCGGGGCGATCGGCGACGCCACCTGTGACCGGGCGCCGCTGCAGATCGGACAGTTCGAGTCGGACAACCGGATGGACGAGGACCTCGCGAAGATCGTCCTGGAGGGCGGCGGCGGGGGCCAGAAACACGAGTCCTACGAGCTGGCGCTTTACTTCATGGCCCGGCACACGATCCTGGACTCGCTGGTCAACCGGGGGCGCAAGGGCTATCTGTTCATCATCGGGGACGAGATGCCGTACCCCCGGGTGAAGCCGCGCGAGGTGCGGGCGGTGATCGGTGACGAGCTGCGCGAGCCGATCCCGACCGAGGACATCCTGGCCGAGCTGAAGCGCAAGTACGACGTCTACTACATCCTGCCGACCGCGGCCCACCACAGCGGCGACCGGGAGGTGCTGTCGCGCTGGCGCAAGCTGCTCGGGCAGAACGTCCTGGAACTCGACGACCTGGACGCGGTCTGCGAGACGATCGCGCTGACCGTGGGCCTCGGCGAGGACGCCATCGACCTGGACGAGGGCATCGCCGACCTGACCGACGTGGGCTCGCACGCGGGCGGCTCGGTCGGCCGTGCGCTGTCGCCGTTGCAGCGGACGCCGGTGGTGCGGTCGTCGTTCGAGATCGCGGGTGGGAGCGCGGGCGGGAACCAGCGGCTGTGAGCCGGCACGTCGCGGTCGTCGACCTCGGGTACGGCGACGCCGGCAAGGGCACGGTCGTCGACTTCCTCTGCGCCACCGAGGCGAAACGGGCCGTCCTGCGCTTCAACGGGGGAGCGCAGGCCGCGCACAACGTGATCACCGAGGACGGGCGGCATCACACGTTCAGCCAGTTCGGCTCGGGCACGCTGCGCGGCGTGCCCACCCACCTGACCCGGTTCATGGTGGTCGATCCGCTGTCGCTGGCCGGTGAGGCGGCCGCGCTCGGCAACCCGTTTCACCTGCTCACGGTGGATGGGGAGGCACTGCTCGCCACTCCGTGGCATCGCGCCGCGAACCAGCGGCGGGAGCGTTCGCTGCGGCACGGTTCGTGCGGCATGGGCGTCGGAGAGACGATGGCGTACGCGTCTGAGCACCCGGACGCGCCGAAAGTCGCCGACGTGCTGTCCCCCACGAGACTGCGGCGCCGCCTGGCGGCCGTCCGGGAGGCGCTCGACGTACCCGGGCCTCCGCTGGACGACGTGGTGGAGGCGTTCGTCGCGTTCGGTGAGGCGGTCCGGATCGTGGGGCCGTCCTGGACGTCCCGCCTGCTCGCCTCGGGGCCGTGCGTCTTCGAGGGCGCCCAGGGGGTGCTGCTCGACGAGTGGCGGGGCTGGCATCCGCACACCACGTGGTCGACGACCACGTTCGCGAACGCCCTGTCACTCTGCCCTGATCTGTTGCGACTCGGCGTGGTCCGGACCTACACCACCCGGCACGGGGCCGGGCCGTTCGTGACCGAGGCGCCGCTGGATCTGCCGGAGACGCACAACGGCCGCGACCCGTGGCAGGGCGACTTCCGGGTCGGCCACTTCGACGCGGTCGCCCACCGGTACGCGGTCGAGGTCTCCGGCGGCGTCGACGCCCTGGCGATCACCCACCTGGACGTCCCGGACCGCTCCCCCGGTCTGCGGATCTGCACCGCCTACGAGGTGGACGGCGAGCCCTGGAACCGGATCGAGCCGGGCCCGCCCCGCGACCTGGGCCACCAGGAACGCCTCGGCGAGCGGCTACGGCGTGCCCGCCCGGCCGGCATGTACCGGCCGGACGACTGGTGCGAGGCGATCGCCACACACCTGGGCGCGCCGGTCCTCGTGGAGTCGCACGGCCCCGGGGCCGCGGACAAGAAGTCGCGCTAGGCCGGGCTCAGCAGGAAGACCGGGATCTGGCGGTCGGTCTTCGTCTGGTACTCGGCGTAGTTCGGGAAGGCCTCCACCGAGCGCTTCCACCAGGTCTCGCGCTCCTCGCCGGACAGCTCACGGACCGTGTAGTCCTGCTTGAGCGGCCCGTCCTGGAGCTCGACGAGCGGGTTCTTCCGGATGTTGTGGACCCAGACCGGGTTCTTGGGGGCGCCGCCGAGCGAGCCGACGACCGCGTACTCCCCCTGGTGTTCGACCCGCATCAGCGCGGTCTTGCGCAGCAGCCCGGTCTTCGCACCGACGCTTGTCAATACGATGATCGGCTTGCCCAGGATGTCGTTGGCCTCGGCACCACCGGTGGCCTCGTACTTCTCTGCCTGATCGCGCGCCCAGTCAGATGTGCTGGGGGCGTACTCACCCGTCAATGGCATGATCCCGACCCTACCCCCCGCACCCGGATCGCACCCGGATCGAGCCGGGTCAAGTGGACCCTTCAGCGGCTGGTCCGCGGTAAGTGGTGGTGCCCGGCACGACGGCGGTTCCCGGGGTGACCAGCGGCACGGTCCGGCTCTGAGCGCGGGACACACGATGGTGACGCTCGTGGGGTTTACTCGTATCCCATGAGCATCATCTCGCGGGGCTTCGGTGGGCGGCGCCGGGAGTCGCCGCCCGACCTGCCGCCCGGCCAGTACCTCGCGCACGACTTCCCGGTGCTCTCGGCGGGGCCGACCCCGCGGATCCCGCTGGACCGCTGGCACTTCACGATCGTCACCGAGACCGGCGAGAAGCACACGTGGGACTGGAAACAGTTCACCGCGCTGCCGGCCGAGGAGATCACGGTCGACATCCACTGCGTCACCAAGTGGTCGAAACTCGGCACCACCTGGAAGGGCGTCGCCATCGACACCCTGTTCGAGGAGGTCGAGTCCGCCGCCGACTACGTGATGGCGCACAGCTACGGCGGCTACACCACGAACGTGCCGCTGGAGGACCTGCTCGACGGCCGGGCCTGGATCGCGTACGAGTACGACGGCGAGCCACTGCACCCGGAGCACGGCGGCCCGGCCCGGCTGCTGATCCCGCACCTGTACTTCTGGAAGTCGGCGAAGTGGGTGGACGGCTTCCGGATGATGCACGAGGACGAGCCCGGCTTCTGGGAGGACGCCGGCTACCACATGTACGGGGACCCATGGCGCGAACAGCGGTATCACGGCGACTGACCTGGCGGGTGGCCACCGTCGTGGCGGCCCGCTGGGAGACACCGACAGCCCGGACCCTCGTGCTCGACATCCCGGGCTGGCCCGGTCATCTCGCCGGGCAGCACCTCGACATCCGGCTCACCGCCGAGGACGGCTACCAGGCCCAGCGCAGCTATTCGATCGCCTCGGCGTGGCCCGGTGACGGCCCGGTCGAGATCTCGGTGCAGCGGCTGGAGGACGGCGAGGTGTCGCCGTACCTGACCGACGTGGTCGAGCCGGGCGACCGGATCGAGGTGCGTGGCCCGGTCGGCGGCTGGTTCGTCTGGCGGGACACCGCCACCGCGCCGGTGCTGCTGCTGGCCGGCGGCTCGGGGGTGGTGCCGCTGATGGCGATGATCCGGGCACGCTCGCTGGCCGGCGGCCGGCAGCCGTTCCGGCTGATCTACTCGGTGCGGACGCCGGAGGACGCGCTCTACGCCGGGGAGCTGCGCCGCCGGGGCCGCGAGGACGCCGGCCTGGACGTGCGGTTCGTCTGGACCCGCAAGGCGCCGGACGACTGGCCGCATCCACCGAAGCGGATCGACGTGGCGACGGTCAACACGTACGGGTGGCCGCCCGATCTCCAGCCGGACTGCTTCGTCTGCGGCCCCACCACGTTCGTGGAGACGGCCGCCGACATCCTGGTCGCTCTCGGACACGACCCGAAACGCATCCGCACCGAACGTTTCGGCGGCGCATAGACATCCATGCCCGGCCCGGCCACGAACCAGCTTCGACGGCACGAGGCTGGGGGGTACGCCCATGGAAGCGTCAGCGTTGCACGTGGCCGGCGGCACCGTCGGCACACCGGTCACGATCGCCTTCTCGGTGGCCGCCGTGGCCGCCCTCGGATACTGCGCCGCCCGGGCCCGCCCCCACCTGGACCGGCCGTCGGCCCTGACGGCCGCGCTGCTGGCGGTGTTCCTGCTGGCCGCGCAACTGATCAACCATCTGCTGCCCGAGGTCCCCGGGCACCTGATCGGCGGGGCGCTGGCCGCCATGCTGGCCGGACCGTGGATCGGCGCGCTCACCGTCACCACCGTGCTGATCCTGGACGGCCTGCTGTTCGGTGACGACCTGAGCACCCTCGGCCTGAACGTCCTCAACCTCGCGATCCTCGGCACGGCCGCCGCGTATCTGCTGGTCGCGGCCCTGCTGCGGGGACTGCCGCGTAACCCGGACGGGCTGGCCACCATCGCGCTGACCACCGCCATGGTCAGCGCCGGAGCGGCCGCGGCGGGCGCCGGCCTCCAGTACGCGCTCGGCGGCGACCCGCCGCTGACCGGGCTGACCGGTCAGCTGGTCGGCACCCAGGTGCTGATCGGCATCGGCGAGGGCCTGATCACCGCGGCCGCGGTGGTCGCGCTCGCCCGGTTCCGGCCGGCCCTGGTCTACGCCGTGACCGGCCCCCGGCCGAAGCGCACACCGCCCGCGGTCCGGGCCGCCGTCGCCGACGAGCCGGAGAGCCTCTACCGCGTCGTCCGCCGCCGCGGCCACACCGCCTACTGAGGCCGGGTCATGCGGGCAGGAGCACCGTGGGCGTCGCGGTGTCCAGCGCCGCGGGCAGGGAGAGGACGAAGCAGGATCCGCCTTCCGGGTTGTCGGTCGCGGTGATCGTGCCGTGGTGGCGTTCGACGATGCGCTTGCAGATCGCCAGGCCCAGGCCGGTGCCGTGGTACCCGCTGTCGCCGTGGGCGCGGTGGAAGTTGCCGAAGATGGCGTCGTGCTGCCCCTTCGGGATGCCGATGCCGTTGTCCGCGATGCGGATCTCGACCATGTCCCCGTCTCGCTGGGCGGTGATGGTCAGCGCCGGCCGGGTTCCGGCGGCGGTGTACTTGATCGCGTTTCCGATCAGGTTGTCCAGCAGCTGACGGAGCAGTACCGGATCGACCTGCACCGGCGGCAACTCGCCGATGGTGAACCGGGGCTCGAGCGCGCCGACGGCACCGGCCGCGTCCGTGCGGGCGTCGACGATGTCGGCGACGACCGCGGCCAGGTCCACGGGTGCCGGGGCGAGGGCCGCCTCACGAGCCGTGGCGTACGCGAGCAGGCCGTCGATGAGTCCCCGCATCCGTGCCGCGGCCCGGCCCGACCGGGTCAGGTCGGCGAGCGCCTGGTCCAGGCTGGGATGCGCGGGCAGGTCCGACAGCGCGTCGGCCGCGGCGGTGGTCCAGCCGTCGACGCTGGCCAGGGGGTTGAGCAGGTCGTGAGCGATGACGCCGGCGAAATTGGTCAGTTCGTCGCGGTGCCGTCGTTCGGCGGTCACGTCGTGCAGGAGCAGGACCGTGCTGCGGGTGCCGTCGTGGCGGAGCAGCGGTGTGGCGGTGGTCCGCACGATGCGGCCGTCGGGTGTGCCGGGCCGGCGGATCAGAGCGTCCCGCTCCGGTACGTCCTGGCCGGCGAGGGCGCGCAGACAGCCGAGATCGTCGTCGCCGTACCGGGTGCCGTCGAGGCGGAACAGGCCGAGGCCGGAGTCGGCCTCCGGGTGGCCGGATCCGCCGAGCAGCTGGGCGAAGGCGGGGTTGCGCAGGGATACCCGGCCGTCGGGTTCGATCACGGCGAGGCCGTCGGCCATCGAGTCGATGATCGCGGCCAGCAGATCGGCGTGCGCGGCTGCGAGCATCCGCTGCGCGGCCAGCTCGGTCTTCTCCCGGGCCAGTTCCGCCTTCTCGGCGGCCAGCTCGGCCAGCAGCACGTTCCGCTCGTCGCGTGCCAGCGCCAGAGCCAGCCCGACCACCGTGACCAGGACGAGGAAGAGCTGGACGAGGATGCCCTGGATCAGCGGGTCGGCGATGCGCGCGAACGGGCCCGTCCCGGCGATCGTGTAATGCACGGCGATGCCGGCGATGACCATGTTGTGCAGCAGCAGGAACGGGGTACTGAGCCGGATGGCCACCAGCACGGTCCAGCTGAGCAGCGGAAACGCCAGCGGCAGATGGGCGGTGTTACCGAAACCGATCATGTAGGCGCAGGTGGTGCCGGCGACGATCACCAGGTACTCGGCGATCCGCCAGGGCGGGGTCCCGGTCAGCCTTCGTGTCTGGTGCCGCCACCATCCGCCCACCGAGCCGTGGCGGTCGCGGAACACGGCGAGGGCCGACCCGGCGAGCACCCCGGCCGAACCGATGATCAGGATGCCGGCGGTGTGCCGGGTCAGGTACAGCGTGAGATGTGTCCCGTCGAGGCTGCCATGGAAGATCCGCTCGTTGACGACCCCGATGCCGGCGCCACAGAAACTTCCGCCGACCGCCGCGCCGAGGAAACCCCACAGGTCGCGCGGGCGGCGCAACGGCTCGGTACCACCGGCGCCCCACAGGTTCGGCCTCCACCAGGACAGCAACCGGCTGAACACCATGGCCTGGGCGACGCCCGCGATGCCGAAACCCAGAGCGACGTTCGCCGCCGGGGTCGTGGTCACCGCCGTCGTGGCGACCAGCGCCACCGGGAGCGCCACGACATCCACCCAGCGGGTGGGGGCGCGGCGCTGGGCGCAGAACCACACCGCCGACACCCCGGCGGCGGGCCACGCCAAACCGACACCGTCCGGGCCGATCGCGGTCTGCCGCCCGAGAAGCACCGCGGCGCTGTAGGCGAGAGCGAACAATGCGGTTCGCGTAAGAGAGCGCCGGTAACTCATCGCAACCGAACCTCCAGGCCTCAACGACCTACCTTCAGCCTTGATCGGCCGGTTACGGCGTCTGCTGAGGTCGACCGGCGCCGGGCGGCACCCGCACTGTCAGTGCCGGGAGACCTCGAGGAGCAGGGCCTGCTCCGGGGTGAGCAGCGGGGCGGGGAGACCCACCTCGGCCAGCACCCGGCCGGTGAGCGTGGCTGAGCCCGCGGCCAGCCACCGGGGTGGGGCGTCCTGGAGGGTCCGCGGTGGGACGCCGATCGGGCGGATCCTGTAGCGGCGGTCCGGGTCGAGGCCGGGCAGGCGGATCGGCGGGGGCAGGGCGGCCCGCGGGGTGCCCAACGTGACCAGGGCGAAGACGGCGTGTCCGCGGTCCTGTGCGACGACACCGTGCAGCAGGTGCGCCGGGTCGGGCGAGTCGGCGCGGACCACCCGGCCGGAGTGCAGCAGGGGGCGCAGGCGCTTGTGCTCGGCGATCCACGCGGCGATCTGCTCGCGTTCGGAAGCGCCGGCGGCGG
Organism: Actinoplanes flavus; assembly: GCF_017592555.1. GTDB lineage: Bacteria > Actinomycetota > Actinomycetes > Mycobacteriales > Micromonosporaceae > Actinoplanes > Actinoplanes flavus. The sequence continues at coordinate 39,089 of NZ_JAGFNS010000026.1, forward strand.
TCAGGTCCCATTCGATGCCGGCGCTGCCGAACAGGGCGGTGGCCAGGCGCAGGCCGAGGGCCGAGGTACGGCCGGTGACGTGGGCGGTGGCCGCGCCCAGGTGCCCGCCCAGGTATTCCGGCGGGATCAGTACGCCGGTCCAGCGCTGGATCGACTGCCGGTCCAGCGGGTCGTTGGTGTCGGATGTCCAGAATCGGTCGACGAGTTCGAGGATGCCGAGGTCGACGCGGGCCCCGCCGGAGGCGCAGCTCTCGATCTCCACGTGCGGGAACCGGGCGCGCAGAGCGGTGAGCAGCCGGTAGAGGGCGCGGGTCTGCCGACCGGAGTGCGGGGTCAGCAGGTCCCGGTTGTGGTCCCACTTGAGGTACGCGATCGGGTATTCGGTGAGCAGGGCGGACAGCCGGTCGAGCAGGTGGTCGTGGGCCTTGGTGAGGTCGAGGACACGCTGCCGGCGCCAGGTGGGGCCGGCGCCGCCGTCCAGGATCCAGTCGGGGTGGGCGGCGGCCAGTTCCGAGTCGGGGCTGATCATCTCCGGTTCGACCCAGAGGCCGAAGTCCATGCCGGCCTTCTCCACCCGGGCGATCAGCGGGTGCAGGCCCTCGGGCCAGACGGAGGAGTCGACGTACCAGTCGCCGAGGGCGCGCCTGTCGTCGCGGCGGCCGGCGAACCAGCCGTCGTCCAGCACGAACCGTTCGACACCGACGGATGCGGCCGCGTCGGCGAGGTCGCTCAGCACGCCGAGGTCGTGGTCGAAGTAGACGGCCTCCCAGGTGTTGAGGACGACCGGGCGGGGCAGCCGGGCCGGGGAGTGGGCGCGGATCCACGGGTGCAGACGATCGGAGAGGCCGTCGAGGCCCGCGTCCGAGAAGACCGCGACCAGCCAGGGCGTCTCGTAGGACTCGCCGGGGGCCAGCCGGATCTCCCCGGGGCTGAGCAGCTCGCCCGCTCCCAGGACGCCGTAGCCGAGGGCCGAGCGTTCCGCCCAGATCCGCTTGTCGCCGCTCCAGGCCAGGTGCACGGCCCAGACCCGGCCGTCGCGGAAGCCGAAGCCGGGCTCGCCGGCCGCCATCAGGAACGCGTCGTCGTGGCCGGGGCGGCCGTGCCGGCTCTCCCGGCTCCACACGCCGTGTCGCAGCGGGGCACGCTGCGGTCGCCGCTCATGGGACCAGAGGCCGGTGAAGTCGAGCAGTTCGGACGCCTCGTCCGGGATCGGCAGCAGGATGTCCAGGCCGGGCAGCGGGAGTTCCCCGGCGCCGCGGTTCGTCACGCGGTGCCGCACCCGCAGGACGCCTTCCGGCGACAGCTCCAGCTCCGTGGTCACCTCTTGCGTGGCATCGGCGCTCGCGTGGCGTACCAGAACGGTGTTGTCGTCCGGGGAGTGAGCACCGATCAGCCGGACCTCTCCGGCGGAGAGCGAGGGACGACCGGTCCATCCCTCGGCGAGGGACGGCAGGAGAGAAAGACGCAAGGGTACGTCGATCGAGCTCGGAGGCACCGCGGGCACGAAGACGTCCTCGGTGGGGAGCTCGTCGCCCAGGCCGGGACCCCAGTGGAGGATGCGCGCGGCGGTGGGGGGGGGGGGGGGGCCGCGGGGCCCAACCCCCCCCCCCCCCCGGGGAACCGGCGCCCCCCGCCCCCC
>NZ_JAGFNS010000026.1:40737-67754 GCF_017592555.1 Actinoplanes flavus
TGGAGTTGGCGCGGGGCGGTGCGGCGGGTGTCGAGCACGTGGCTGACACCCGCGGCACGCAGGTGGAACACGGTCACTCGGCGACCGGGATGGACTGGGACTTCAGGTTCTCGACGGTCTTGGTCTGGGTGGTCTTGAGCGCGTCGAGCAGGGTGCCGTTGCCGGAGACGGCGGCCTTGAAACCGTCCGACGCGGTGGCGTAGGTGGAGGTCATCGTCGGTCCCCAGACGAAGTCGGGCGCGACCTGGGTGGAAGCCGTCGCGAAGACATCGTAGATCTTCTGGCCGCCGTAGAACTCGACTCCCTCGGACAGCGCCGGGAGCTTGGCGCCGGCCTTGGTCGCCGGGTAGAGCTGCGCCTCGGAGTTGAGCAGGGTCAGCGCCTCCTCGGAGGTGTTCAGCCAGAGGGCGAACTTCGCCGCCTCGTACGGGTGCTTCGATCCCTTGAAGACGGCGGTCGACGAGCCGCCCCAGTTTCCGGCGACGGTGGCGCCGGAGGTCCACTGCGGCATCGGCGCGACCGCCCACTTGCCCTTGGTGTCGGGCGCCCCGGACATGATCGAGTTGGCGCCCCACACCGCGGAGGTCCAGGTCCAGGCCTGGCCGGTGTTGTAGGCGTTGTCCCACTCGGTGGTCCACGGCGGCACGGCCGAGACGAGCTTGGCGTCGATCAGGCCCTGCCAGTAGCCGGCGACCTTGGTGGTGGCCTCGTCCTGGAGGTTGACGGTCCACTTGCTGCCGTCGTTGGCGAACCAGCGGCCACCGGCCTGCCAGGCGAAACCGGCGAACTGGTTGATGTCGCTCTGCGAGAAGTTGGTGATGTAGCCACCGGCGGCCTTCACCTTCTCGGCGGCCACGGCGTACTCGTCCCAGGTGGCCGGCACCGGGATGTTGTTCTTCTCGAACAGGTCCTTGCGGTAGAAGAGCGCCATGGGCCCGGCGTCCTGCGGGATGCCGTAGACCGCGTTCTCCTCACCGAAGGTGACCTGGCCCCAGGTCCAGTCGACGAACTGGTCCTTGGCGGCGGTCACCTCGGTGCAGTCGGCCAGGTTGGTGAGGCCGTCCTGGACGCGGAAGCTGGGCAGCGCGTCGTACTCGATGTGGCCCAGGTCGGGGGCGTTGCCGGCCTTGAGCTGGTTGAAGAAGTTGGCGTAGGTGCCGCCGTTGCCGTTCGGGCCGGTCTGCACCTTGACCTGGATGTTCGGGTTCTTGTCGTTCCAGACCTTCACCACGTTCTCGATCCCGGGGATCCAGGTGGTGTAGGTCAGCGTGACGTTGCCTTCCGAGGGGGCACAGCCGGTGGACGCGGCGGTGTTCTCGGAGGATCCACCGGATGAGCAGGCACCGAGTGCGAGCGCTGAGACCAGCACGACGCTGAGAGCGCGCATTTCAATCCTCATTTCTCAAGGGGGGTTACTTGATGGCGCCGGAGCCGAGGCCGTTGCGCCAGAACCGCTGCAGGAGCAGGAAGGCGATCACCAGGGGCACGATGGAGACGAGTGCGCCGGTGAGCACCAGCATCCGCAGCTCGGGAAGCTGGTTGACCTGGGTGTTCCAGGTGTAGAGGCCGAGCGTGACCGGGAAGAGGCGTTCCTCGCCGAGCATGATCAGCGGGAGCAGGAAGTTGTTCCAGACCGCGACGAAGTGGAACAGGAAGATCGTCACGAGGGCCGGGAACATCAGCCGGCTGGAGATGGTGAAGAAGGTGCGGATCTCACCGGAGCCGTCCAGGCGGGACGCTTCGAGGAGTTCGTCCGGGACACTCGCTCCCGCGTAGATCCGGGCCAGGTAGACGCCGAACGGGTTGACCAGGCTGGGCAGGAAGACCGACCAGAAGGTGTTCGTCGCCTCGAACCGACTGAAGATCAGGAACAGTGGCAGGGCGAGTGCGGTGGCCGGCACGAGGACCCCGCCCAGGATCACGTTGAAGATCGCCTCACGGCCCCGGAAACGGTACTTGGCCAGGGCGTATCCACACATGGCGGCCAGGATGGTGCCGAGCAGCGCGGCCCCGCCGGTGTAGACGACGCTGTTCAGCATCCAGCGCAGGAAGACCCCGTCCCGGTACGCGAACAACTCCCCCAGGTTGTCGGTCAGCGCGAAGTCGGCGAACCAGAGGGGCGTGGTCCCGGTGAACTCGCTCCTGCTCTTGGACGCGGCGACGAACAGCCACCAGATCGGGATCAGGAAGTAGAAGGTCGCGGCCCCCATGACCACCATCGGCGTCACGCGCTTCATTTGTCGCCTCCCCGCTGGGTGACCTTGAGGAAGGCGAACGACAGCAGGCACGTGGCCAGGGCCAGCACCACCGAGAACGCCGCGGCCAGGTGGAAGTTCGGGATGGACGAGGTGGAGTACACGGTCAGGTTCGGCGTGTACGTGCTGGACACCGCGGAACTGAAGGTGCGGAACACCTGCGGCTCGGCCAGCAACTGGAGGGTCCCGATGATCGAGAAGACGGTGGTCAGCACGATCGCCGGCATCACCAGCGGGATCTTGATGGCCCAGGCGGTACGGATCGCGCCGGCGCCGTCGATGCGCGCCGCCTCGTACACCTCCTGCGGGATCGCCAGCAGCGAGGAGTAGATGATCAGCATGTTGTAGCCGACGTACACCCAGGTCACGACGTTCGCCATGGACCAGAGCACCAGGTCGGCGCTGAGCAGGTCGACGTTACCGGTGACCGCGTCGAACGGGGACAGGCTGGGCGAGTAGAGGAAGCCCCACATGATCGCGGCGACCACACCGGGCACCGCGTACGGGACGAAGAACGCCAGCCGGAAGAACCGCCGCCCCTTGACCAGGCCGGAGTCCAGCAGCAGGGCCAGGAGCAGGGCCAGGCCCAGCATCACCGGCACCTGGACGACACCGAACAGCAGCACCCGGCCGATCGACTCCCAGAACGGGCCGTCGGCGAAGACCCGCTGGTACTGGGTCAGGCCGCCGAACACCTCGACGGCCGGGCCGAACGTGCCGGTGCGCTCCACCCTGTACAGCGACTGTTTGATCGCGTACAGGATCGGGGCCAGGTAGAACGCGGTGAACAGCAGGCCGAACGGGAGGATGAAGAACAGCAGGGCCTTCTTCGGGGCTCTCACCGGGCCTCCTCCCGGACGACGGCCACGCCGCCGCCCTCGACGCGGAGCGACCCGCTGATCGCCCGGCCGGCGACGAGGTCGTACCCGGTGGCGGGGTGCTCGACCGGATCGGTCCCGTGGTTGATCACGAAGAGGTAGGAGCGGCCGTCCCCGGAGCGTCGGACGATCTCGACGTTGCCGGTCTCTCCGCGGCGGCCAGTCGCCTCTCCAAACAGCTCGGACATATCCGTTTTAGTGGCTACGTACCATGCGACGCCGTCGCCGTACTGATTGCGGGTGATCGCGGGGACCCCCTGGAGAAGCCCGTCCCGGTAGGAGGCCTCCACCGTGGCCGTGGTGACTCGCAGCCGTTCGGTCCAGAGCGTCGCGATCGCGCCGTTCGTCAGCGTGACGGACATTTCCGGCTTCAGCGGCGCGAACTCCTCGGCCACCACCCCGAGCAGGTCCCGGAACGCGCCCGGATAGCCGCCGAGCCGGATCCGGTCCCGTTCGTCGACGATGCCGCTGAAGAAGGTGACCACCACGCGCCCGCCGGCGGCCACGTAGTCGGCGATCAGTTGCGCGTGCTCGTCCGACACCATGTAGAGACACGGGACGACGACCAGCCGGTAGCGGCTCAGGTCGGTGCCGGGGGCGATCACGTCGGTGGTCACGCCGAGCCCGCGCAGCGCCCGGTGGGCGGCGTGCACCTGGTCGAGGTAGGTGACCGCCTGCGACGGCCGCGCCTCGCCCTCGGCCGACCACCACGAGTCCCAGCTGAACAGCAGGGCCGCGTCGGCCTCGACCTCGGTGCCGGCCACCTCGCCGATCCGGTCCAGGATCTCGGACAGTTTCAGCACCTCGCGCCAGGCGACGGTGTCGGTGCCGGCGTGCGGCAGCAGCGCCGAGTGGAACTTCTCGGCGCCCTGGGCCGACGCCCGCCACTGGAAGAAGCAGATCGAGTCGGCGCCGCGGGCCACGTGGGTCAGCGAGTTGCGGATCATCTCGCCGGGCGCCTTGGTGAGGTTGTGCGGCTGCCAGTTGACCGCGCCGGCGGCCTGCTCCATCAGCATCCACGGGCGCCCGCCGGCCAGGCCGCGGGTCAGGTCGGCGGCGAAGGACAGTTCCGCGACCGGGTCGCCGAGGCGGTGGTCCAGGTAGTGGTCGTTGGCGATCACGTCCATCTCCGGCGCCCAGGACCAGTAGTCCAGGTTGCGGATGTGGGCGGTGACCATGAAGTTCGTGGTGACCGGCGCCTCCGAGTGGGTCCTCAGGATCGAGGCCTCGGCGCGGTAGTAGCCGAGCAGCTCGTCGGAGCTGAACCGGTGGAAGTCGACGATCTGGGCCGGGTTGCGCAGTGACAGCGCGAGGCGGGGCGGCTGGATCTCCGACCAGTCGCCGTACCGCTGACTCCAGAACGAGGTGCCCCAGGCCGCGTTCAGCGTCTCGATCTTCCGGTAGCGGCCGCGCAGCCAGTTCCGGAACGCCTCGGCGCTGGTCTCGCAGTAGCAGAGCGCGTTGTGGCAGCCCAGTTCGTTGGAGACGTGCCACAGGGCCAGGGCCGGGTGCCTGCCGTACCGGCGGGCGACCCGGGAGACCAGGTCGAGGGCCCGGTCCCGGAAGACCGGGGAGCTGGGGCACCAGGCCTGGCGGCCGCCCGGGAAGCGGGTCGTGCCGTCCTCGGCGACCGGCAGCACCCCGGGGTAGAGGCTGGTGAGCCAGGGCGGCGGGGACGAGGTCCCGGTGCCGAGGTTGAGCCGGATGCCGTTGGCGTGCAGCAGCTCGACGACCTCGTCCAGGTCGTCGAAGTGGTACTCCCCCGGGCTGGGCTCCAGGTTGGACCAGCCGAAGATGTTGACGGCCACTAGGTCCACCCCGGCCTGCCGCATCAGCGCGACGTCCTCGCGCCAGACGTCCGGCGACCACTGCTCCGGGTTGTAGTCGCAGCCCAGGCTGACGCCCGGCACCGGCATACGCACGAATTTCATGGCACTCCTGGTCAGCGGATGTGTGCACGTGCACACATTTCCGCGAACCGAAACAGCGGTTACGGATGTGTGAACGTGCACACAGTAGGACTGGCCTGCGAAGAGGTCAAGAGCGGGCGGGGCTACTGTTGATCGCATGTCCCGGCCCCAGCCTCAGAAACGCGCCACCGTGCACGACATCGCGGCCGCGGCCGGCGTGTCCCGGGGCACCGTGAGCCGCGTCCTGAACGGTGGTTACGTCTCCGCCGAGGCGCGCGCCGCGATCGAGGCGGCGATCACCGAGGTCGGCTACGTGCCGAACAACGCGGCGCGGGCACTGAAGATGCGGCGGTCGCAGGCGGTCGCCTTCGTCGCGCTGGAGCCGCACTCGCTCTTCCTCGACGACCCCAACATCGGCTCGATCATGCTGGGCGCCAACGCCGCGCTGTCGCTGGCCGACCACCAGATGGTCAGCCTGGTCGTCGAGTCGTCACGGGACACCGAGCGGGTCGCCCGCTATCTGACCGGCGGTTTCGTCGACGGCGCCATCGTGGTGTCCGCCCGCACCCGGGACCCGATCATCAAGGTGATCAGCGACCTCTCGCTGCCGGCCGCGTTCGTCGGCCACCCGCCCGAGCTGGACCAGACCATCCCCTACGTCGGGATAGACAACGTCGGCTCGGCCCGCGCCATCACCGAGCACCTGCTCACCGCCGGCCGCCGCCGGATCGGCATGATCGCCGCCGCCCTGGACCGGGACTCGGGCATCGACCGGCTGGCCGGGTTCCGCGGCGCGCTCGGCTCCCGCTTCGACGAGGAGCTGGTCGCCGAGGTCCCGCACTACGACTACGGCTCCGGCGTCAAGGGCATGCGTGAGCTGCTGGAGCGCGATCCCGGTGTGGACGGCGTCTTCGCCGCCTCGGACGCGATCGCGGCCGGCGCCCTGGAGGCGCTGCGGGAGGCCGGGCGCAGTGTTCCGGGCGACGTCGGCGTGGTCGGCTTCGACGACAGCACGTGGGCGGTCCGCTGCCAGCCCCAGCTCACCACGGTCCACCAGCCGGCCAAGGAGATCGGCTCGTGCGCGGCCCAGCTGGTGCTGCGCCAGCTGCGCGGCGAGCACCCGGAGCCGGGCGGTCAGCTGCTGCCCACCCCGCTGGTGCTGCGCGACTCCGCCTGACCCCTCGGCCTAGCCGCGGAGGCCCCGCCAGCGCTCGGCGAGAGTCGGGGGTGGCGGTGGCGGCAGCCGGCGGGTCACCGCCGGGCGGGCGGAGCGGCCGATCGGGCGGTCGTAGTCGGCGGCCGCGATGGCGTCGACGATCTGGTCGTCGGTGTAGTCCTCGGAGCCGGGGATGGAGTCGACGAAGCCGACGAGCACACCGTCGCGCATCACCTGGGCCTTGAGGGCGGCCGATCCGTCGTCGCCCCACAGCGCCTCGCGACCGTCGGCCAGCACGATGCGGACGGCGTAGCCGGAGCGCCCGGCGCTCGGCAGTTTCAGATGAGCGAAAACGTCACGATCCCGCAGACGGGTGACGACACGGCGGGCCCGGCTCTCCTCCATGATCGAACGCTAGCGCGCGTGCCTGGAAAGCCGCTGAGGATCTGCTGACCGGCGAGTCGTACACGAAACATGACCTTGCGTGATAGACCCAGGTCACATCGATGCATGTTACTACTTCTTAACAGGAATTTCACGGGATTCCTTTTCTCGGAAGCCGGGCTTACCGTGCGGTAACCGAAGCGCTTCGGTCCCCGTATCCCCACGTGGAGCATCGGAGGCCATCGATGGGTAGGGCTACCGTTCTCGCCTGTCTCGTCACCTCGTCCGTCCTGAGCCTCGCCCTCGCCGCACCCGCCCAGGCGGCGAGCATCGACTACGTCGCGCTGGGCGACTCGTACTCCTCCGGCGTCGGCGCGCCCGGCCAGTCCGGCACGTGCCTGCGCAGCAACAACGCCTACGGCCCGAAGTGGGCCGCGGCCAACAGCCCGGCGTCGTTCCAGTTCCTGGCGTGCAGCGGCGCCACCACCGACGACGTCGTGCGCACCCAGGCGCCGGCCATCCGGGCCGGGGCCGACCTGATCAGCATCACCATCGGCGGCAACGACGCCGGATTCGCGCCGACCATCGTCACCTGCCTGACCTCCAGCGACTCGGCCTGCGCCAACAAGGTCAATCAAGGGAAGACGTACGTCGCGAACACCCTGCCCGGCAAGCTCGACGCGGCGTACTCGGCGATCCGGGCCAAGGCGCCGGACGCCCGGGTGGTGGTGCTCTCCTACCCGCTGATGTTCGACACCGCGGCGCTGATCTGCGAGATGAGCACGGCCAAGCGGCGGGCGATCAACGACGGCGCCCGGGTCCTCGACGAAATGATCAAGCAGCGCGCCGAGGCGGCCGGGTTCGTCTACTCCGAGGTGCGCGACGAGTTCACCGGGCACGGCGTGTGCTCGTCACGGCCGTGGCTCAACGGGCTGACGATCATCCCGCCGCAGAACTCGTACCACCCGAACAGCAGCGGCTACACCAGCGGATACCTGCCGGCCCTCACCGGCGCGGCAGGCTGACGCCACGGCGCCCGGGGCCTCACCAGGTGAAGGTGTGGCCCCGGGCGGTGTTCGAGAAGGCGCGGCCGTCACGGACGTACCGGTACGACATCACCACCGTGTAGCTGCGGCCCCGGCGCGGGCTGGCGGCGGCCGGGCCGCACCCACGGATGAAGCTCTGCCGGGTGAACGTCACATCGCAGATGGTCGGCCCGGCGACGGTCCGCCCGGTGGCGGCGTCGCGCAGCGTCACCTCGACCCGGGCGCGGCCACCCGCCGGAGCGGTCAGCGAACCCTGGAACCGGACGTCACGGCCGGTCGAATGACACGGGCGCGGGCCCACCGCGGTCCGGCTCGGCAGGTCGAACATCAGGCCCTGCGCGCACTGCCACGGGCCGCGCGCCCGGCCCTCCGGCAGCGGCGAACGGGCGGTGATCCGGGCCGGGGCGGTGCGCGTCGCGCGTACCGCCGCCTTCTTGGGCTGGGACGCGGGAAGCGCGACGCCCTTCGCCGCCCGGTGCTGACGACTCGATCGGTCGGCCGGATGGCGCGAAGCGCCGGCGCGAGGTGACGGCGGGGTGAGCGGCGGCACGCTCGGGGCGACCGCCGTGGTGGGCGCCGCGGTGGGCGCCGCCTCCGGGTTCTCGTCGTCCTGCCGGTTCAGATGCCAGGCCGTGGTGGCGATCGCGGAGACGAGCATCGCACCGACGGTCAGCGCCGCGATCGCGCCCGGACGGGACCAGCGGCCGGCCGGAGCGTCGTTCCGGGGACGGCGGCGCGGCCCGGGCACCGGAGGCTTACGCGGACCGGCCTCCGCCACCCCGGCCCCGGATTCGGTGGACGGCACCCGGGGCAGCGCGGGCGCCGACCGCAGGCTGACGGCCAGCGCGGTCAGGTCGGTGGCCAGCTCGGCGGCGCTGGGACGCAGGCGCGGCTTGCCGGAGAGACAGGCGGTCACGGTCCGCCACAGCGGATCGGGGATGCCGTCGCGGCGCTCCGGCTTCCCCTCCGCGTGCAGGCGCATCAGCTCCGGGATCGAATCCGAGCGGTACGGCGGACGGCCGCAGACCAGTTCGTAGAGCAGCACACCGAGGGCGTACACGTCGGTGGCCGCGCTCGGCGTGGTCCCGTGGAACGCCTCGGGCGCCATGTAGTGCGGCGTGCCGACCACCGCGTTCGGGGTGGTCATGCTGGGCAGGGTGAGGATGCGGGCGATGCCGAAGTCGGTGAGCCGGGTCTGGCCGTCGCCGTCCAGCAGCACGTTGTCCGGCTTCAGGTCGCGGTGGATGATGCCCAGCTCGTGCGCCTCGGCCAGGGCGGCGGCGATCTGCGCGGCGAGACGGGCCGCCTCGGCGGGTGGCATCGTCCCGTCCCGGTGCAGGTGATCGCGCAGGTTGCCGCCGTCCACCAGGTCCATCACCAGCGCGAGCGTCTCGCCGACACTGAACAGGTCACGGACCCGGACCACGTTGGGATGCCGGAGCATCAACAGGATGGTCCGCTCCTGGACGAACCGGGTGACCAGGCGCGGTTGCCGGAGCAAACTGTCGTGGAGCAGCTTGACGGCGACCGGTTCGGCGGTGGGATGGTGTTCTCCCCGCCAGACGGTTCCGGTCGCGCCCTGTCCGATGGGGCGGATCAGGCGGTACGAGTTCCCGACGAGTTGGTCCTCAGCCACCCCGGAATACTGCGCTTTGCCCGAAATTTCGGCAAGTTGGCGTCATTTTCCTGACACCGGCGGTTGGGGACCACACAGCGAACGGATCGCGCCCAGCAGCGTCGACCGGGTGAACGGCTTCTCCAGCAGCATGCTGTTCTCGTCCAGGTGCAACTGCGGGCCCAGGGACGCCGCCGTGTACCCGGACATGTACAGCACCGGCAGGTCCGGCTGATGCGTCCGCAGCGCCCCGGCCAGCTCCGGCCCGGTCATCGTCGGCATCACCACATCGGTGATCAGCAGGTCCGGCCGTGCCCCGGCGGCCACCTCGGTGACCGCCATCAGCGCGTCGGTGGCCACCGCGATCTCGTAGCCGACCGGCTCGATCAGCCGGCGCACCAGCTGGGCCACGTCCGGCTGGTCCTCGACGATCAGCACCCGGCCGATCACGCTCGTCTTGCGTTGCCGCTCCCCGGCCGTACCGCCCCTCTGCTCGGCCGCCGGCAGATAGATGTGCACCGTCGTACCCATCCGGGGTTGCGACTCCAGCTCGATGAACCCGCCCAGGTTCTGCACGATCCCGGCGGCGGTCGCCAGGCCCAGTCCGGCCGCGGTCGGGCGGGTGGTGAAGAACGGCTCCAGCGCCCGGCGGCGGACCTCCTCGTCCATGCCGGCGCCGGTGTCGGTGACCACCAGGTGCACCAGCTTGCCGGTGGGCGCGCCCTCGGCCAGCTGCCCCGGCTCGACCGTCTCGTTGGTGGCGGTCACCCGGACCATGCCGCCGTGCAGCATCGCGTCCCGGGCGTTCGCGGCCAGGTTGACCAGCGCCTGCTCCAGCGGGCCCCGCTCGGCCCGGATCGGCCACACCTCCGGGCCGAACGCCAGGTCCAGGCCGATGTGCTCGCCGAGCGTCCGGCTGAACAGCGCCTGCACGTCGGTGAGCAGGTCCGGGATCGGGATCACCTCGGGACGGCCGCCCTCGCTGCGGCCGAACGCCAGCAGCTGGTGGGTCAGCGTCCGGCCGGTCCCGACCGCGTCCAGGATGTCCTTGGCCAGCTGGTAGTGCGAGGAACCCTCCTCCGCGCTGGTCAGGATCATGTCGGCCGAGCCGGCGACCACGGTCATCAGGTTGTTGAAGTCGTGCGACAGGCCGCCGATCAGCTGGCCCAGGCTGTCCAGCCGGCGCAGGTGGTCCAGCTGCCGCTTCAGGCCCCGCGCGTCGATGTGGTCGGTGGTGTCGGTGATCATGCACAGGACGCCGGTGAACTCGTGGTTCTCGTCCTGGACCGGCATCATGCTGATCCGGACGCTGCGCCGCGAACCGTCCGCCCGCATCAGCCGGGTCGCACCGACCGTGGACCGGCCGGTCTTGCACTCGGCGATCCGGCGGTCCAGCTCCTTCTGCCCGACGTTGTCCAGGAAGCCGCGCAGCGACACCCCGATCAGCTCGGCCCGCGGCATCCCGAGGACCACGCCGATCGGCTCGTTCGCGTACGTGGCCACGCCGTTCGGGTCGAGCTGGAGCACACCCTCCGGGATCGTCTCCAGCACCCGGCGGTACCGCTCCTCGGCCACCCGCAGCCGCTCCTGGGCGCGGGCGCTGCTCATCGCCAGCGACAGCTCGCCGGCGATGTCCCGGGCCAGCTCCACCTCCGGGGTGGAGTAGAAGGCGTCCGGGGTGTGCCGGGTCAGGATCAGATGACCCGCGTACGTGTTGTCCACGATCACCGGGCTCAGCACCGCCGCGGTGATCGACAGTTCGGGGTTGGTGAGCGCGGCCGCCGACTCTCCGGCCAGCACGATCGGGCGGCGGCTGGCGGCCAGCGTGGTCGAGTACTCGTCGTCGGGGGTCTGGCCGGCCCGGTTCAGTGCCAAGGCCAGCGGGGCGGATCGTTCATTGTCGATATGGTGGAACGCGATCTCCTCGTACCGGCCGTCCTCACGCAGCATCTGCACACCCGCGCCGTCACCGATCATGTCGGCGGCGGCGCGGGCGGCCGTGGATCGGACCTCGGCCAGATCCGACGCCGCTCGGCTGAGCGCGAGGGCGAGGTCGGCAAGCGCGTACCGGAGGGGGTAAGCCATGACACCCATGCGGTAATGATTCGCGTTTCGTGAGGCCGGTGAGACCGGTTTGCCAGAATCAGGCGAACAGCGCGCTCACCGACTCGCCGTTGTGAATCCGCCGGATGGCCTCGGCGAGCGCCGGCGCCACCGAAAGGATGGTCAGCTTGTCGGTGCGGTTCCGCTTCGGGATCGGCACCGTGTTGGTGCAGACGATCTCCTCGATCTCCTTCTGCTCCGACAGCCGCTGCACCGCGTCGTTCGTGAACAGGCCGTGCGTACAGGCCACCCGGACACTGCGCACGTTGCGCTCCCGCAGCCGGGCCAGCAGCTCGAACACCGTGCTGCCCTTGGCGATCTCGTCGTCCAGCACGATCACGTCCCGGTCGGCCACCTCGCCGATCACCGAGCTGATCACCACCTTGTCGTCGGCGAACCGCTGCTTGGCGCCAGCCGCCACCTCGACCCCCAGCATCCGGGCGAACGCCGCGGCCTCCTTCGCGTTGCCCAGGTCCGGGGAGACCACGACGGTGTTGCTCAGGTCGTAGCCCCGGAAGTGGTGGGCCAGCTCGCGCAGCGCGTGCAGATGGTCCACCGGGATGCTGAAGAACCCGTGCACCTGCGGCGAGTGCAGGGTCATCGCCAGCACCCGGTCGGCGCCCGCGGTGCTCAGCAAATCGGCGACCAGACGGCCGCCGATGGAGATCCGTGGAGCGTCCTTCTTGTCGCTGCGGGCGTAGGCGTAGTGCGGCAGGACCACGGTGATCCGGGCCGCCGACGCGCCCCGCGCCGCGTCCAGCATGAACAGCAGCTCGGCCAGGTGCTCCTGGGTCGGCGGCACCAGCGGTTGGATGAGGAAGACGTCCCGCTCCCGGCAGTTCCCCCGCAGCTGCACCTCGATGCAGTCGTTGGCGAACCGGGAGATCTGGGTGGGCATGAGCGGCACCCCGAGGTGCTCGCAGATCTCGGCGGCCAGTTCAGGATGGGCAGACCCGGTGAAAACGGCGATGTCGCGCACAGGCACACCCTATTCACCGGGGCGGCGGTTGATTAGTTTGGGCGTCATGAACGGACTCGCCGTCGCCTGCCGCCGGGTAGTGCACATCTATCGCGCCGAGGCGGGCGACGTGGTCGCCCTCGCCGGCGTCGATCTCTCCATCGCCCCCGGCGAGACGCTGGCCCTGGTCGGCCCGTCCGGCTCCGGCAAGTCCACCCTGATCGCGCTGCTCGCCGGGCTGATGCGCCCGTCCGCCGGCCGGATCAACATCGGCACCTACGACATGGGCAAACTCTCCGACGGCGAGATCTCCCGGCTGCGCGGCACCGAGATCGGCGTCGTCCTCCAGGGCGCCTCCCGCAACCTGCTGCCCTACGCGTCGCTGCACCGCAACATCCGGCTCGCCCAGCGCCGGGCCGCACACACCCGCGGCATCGAACTCGACGACCCCGACCGCATCCTCGACCTGGTCGGCCTCCCCGGTCAGGGCCGCCGCAAGCTCGCCGAACTCACCCCCGGCGCCCAGCAGCGCGCCGCCCTGGCCGTCGGCATCGCCACCGGCCCCGGCCTGCTGCTCGTCGACGAGCCCACCAGCCGTCTCGACACGGCCGGGCGCGACGAGGTCCTGGACGCCCTGGAGACGGTCAACACCGAACGCCAGACCACCATCGTCGTGGTCACCCACGACAACGAGGTCGGCGCCCGCCTGGGCCGCGCCGTCACCATCCGCGACGGCCGGGTCGGCGCCGAGGGCCGCGACGGCCAGGACTTCGCGGTGGTCGCCGGCGACGGCACGGTCCAGCTGCCGCCGGAGGTGCTGGGCTCGTATCCGCCGGGCACCCTCTTCACGGTCCAGCACATCGAGGGCGAGGTCACCCTCCTACCCTCCGGCCACGAAACCCCGGTCTGAGCGGGCGGCTCCCCGACCGCCCTCCGGCCCGAAATCCCGGTCAAGGCTGCGGCTTTCCCTCCCGCCCTCCGACACGAAGACCCCGTCCAGGCTGCGGCTTTCCCTCCCGCCCTCCGACACGAAACCCCGGTCCAGGCGGCGGCTTTCCGCGGCTCACTCCCTTTTCCGGTACGGGCGGGACCGGTCCCGCCCTACCGGCGACCGTCTGCCGGGTCGCGCCATTGCCGCCCGCGCCGGGCGGAGCTGCCCACTCACCGTCCCCGCCGCACCCACAAGCACCCACCACCCTCGGGCCCGAGACCGCCGGTCAGGGGCGGGGCCAGGTGACGACGCCGTCGGTGAGGTGGAGTTCGCGGTCGCAGGCCGCTGCGGCCTCCGGGTCGTGGGTGGCGAAGACCACCGCCGCGCCCCGGGCGGCCTCGGCCCGCAGCAGGTCGAGGACCCGCTGGCGGTTCGCCGCGTCGAGTTCGCTGGTCACCTCGTCGGCCAGCACGATCTCCCCGCGCAGCGCCAGGCCGCGCGCCACCGCGGTGCGCTGCTGCTGGCCACCAGAGAGCTCGTCGATCAACTGGTTCGCCTGGCCGGAGAGACCGAGCGCGTCCAGCGACTCGGCGGTCCGCCGCCGCGCGTCCGCCGGTGAGCCACCGGTCGCGATCACCGCCACCGAGATGTTCTCGGCCGCGGTGAGGATCGCGGCCAGACCGTTGTCCTGCGGAATGAGCACCACCCCGAGCGACACGGCGTGATCCCGGCCGGTCAGCGGCGCGCCGTCCACCGAGATCTCCCCGGAACGCGGTGCGAGCAGACCAGCCATCGCACGCAGCAACGTGCTCTTCCCGGCCCCGGACGTACCGGTGACCGCGAGCACCTCACCGGGCCGGGCCGTCACGGCGACCCCGCTCAGCACCGGCGTCCCGTCGCCATAGGCGAACGCCGCATCCTCCACCGTCAGCGTCCCCATCGCCGTCCCTTCACTAGCCCCGCCGCCATCACGCCATCGCGTTTCCCGCCCAGCCCGCGAGCCCACCCGTCCGGACCACCGTCCGATCGCGCCTCCCACCACCCGCGGGGCAACCGCACCACCGGCCACCGCGCAGAGGGCCGCCGCACTTCCACCCGCTGTCCCGAAGGCCCCCACGCGGAGAACCGCCGCGCGGAAGGCCGCACGGAAGGTGGCGCGGAGAGCGGCGCGGAAGGCTGCCGCGCGGAGGGCTGCCGCACGGCGGGCTGCCGGACGGCGGGGTGGCGCTGGGAAAGCGACCGCGCGGAAGCTGGCGCGGACGGCGGCCGGGAGGGGGTCATCGCGGCTCGATTCGGCGGCGCAGGTCGCGGCCGCCCAGGAAGGCGACGACGAGCTGGACCAGCAGGACGGCGGCCGCGGCCTCGAGCAGGGCGGTGACGCGTGGCCGGGTGGGCAGCGGCAGGTCGGGTGGGGTGATTCCGGCCAGCGGGAGCGCCCAGCCGGTGAGCCGCCACGCCGCCACCGCGACCAGCACGCCCACCGCCGTCGCGATGGTGACCAGGACCGGGTAGGTCCACAGTGTCGCCTGCCCGGCCGGGCGTGGTCGCAGGCCCTGGGTGCGCAGCGCGGCGAGATCCTCGGTACGCCGGCCCCGGTCGACGGCCACGGTGAGGGCCAGCGCCCCGGCGCCGAGCAGCCCGGCGAGCACGGCCGCGAGCAGGTGGAACCACAGTGCGACGGCCGGGCCCTGCCGGTCGAGCGCTTCGTGTGCCGTGGCGGCCGAGGTCTCCGAGACGACCCGGATGCCGGCCGCTTCGAGCCGGTCGAGGGCGTCCGCCGGGGCGGCCGGGCCGAGCCAGACCTGTGGCGCCTGGACCTCCCGGCTCTGGACGGCGAGCCGGTCCACGTACTCCAGGTCGGCCAGCACGGCTCGGCGCCCGAGCCCGGGTACGGCCGGCAGTTCGGCGACCGGCGTGATCGGGGTGTCCACGACGTTCAGCCCGGGGAGCAGCGCGGCCGGCGGAACCTCACCCGCGTACGCGATGGGCAGTGGATAGGGCGTGCTGACCGGCTGGATCCACACCGCGTCGACGATGCTCGGCGAGACCTCGACGTCGGCCTGGAGCCCGTCGGGCGCCGCCGACAGGCGCGCGTCCCGGGTGGCCCGCCACCGCGTGGGGTCGGTGAGGGGCGCCGGTGTGACGGTGCCCAGGCCGCGGATGACGAGCCGGCCGGTGATGTCCGGGACCTTGCCCTCACCGGACACCCGGATGCCGTTGATCCGGCATCCGCGCTCGCAGACCGGCACGTCCTGCCGATACGTCCGTGGCCCCGGCGGCACGGTGCCGAGTTCCAGGACGACGTCGCCGAGCCCGGCCGACGACGACAGCGAGAGGGCGAGCCGCAGCGGCCCTCCGGTGGCGGTGACGTCGAACGTGATGTCGGAGCCCGCGAAGGCCGGGGCCGCGGGCGCGTCCGGGTGGAGCAGGGCGCGCAGCCGCTCGGGTGCGACGGCGCCGTCCGGCCAGGCGGCCACCGCGCCCAGGCGGGCGGTGTCGACGGCGATCCCGGGCGGCGAGCCGGTGCCGCCGCTGGGCAGCGGGGTGACGGCCATCGCCCATCGCGCGTCCGGGTCGGCGGCGCCGACCGCGGTGAGCAGCCGCTGCCGGGTGATCGGCTGGACGGTGAGGACCCGGTCGGCGCCGGTGCCGAGGTACGCCGTGACGGCCCGCCCCTGGGCCGCCGTGTCGACCGCGGCGGTGGCGAAGCCGGCCACCGCGGCGGACGCGACCAGAAGGGCGAACAGGCGCCCGGCACCGGGCCGCCGGGACAGTTGGACGCCGGCCAGCGCGACGCCGAGCCGGCCGCGCCGCAGGGCGCCCGCCGCGTACCGGTTGACCAGTGGGAGCAGCGCACGGGCGCAGATCAGGGCGAGAGACAGGATGATCAGGGCCGGCGCGAACAGCCCGAGGCCCTCCAGCGGGTCGCCGGCGAGCGCGTACTGGATGCCGGTGACGACGGCGAGCACCACGACCGCCACCTCGGCGACGCCGGGCAGGCCCCGGTCACGGGACGGCGCCCGGCGCAGCAGGCCGGCCACCGGACTGGTGAGCTGCCGCCGCTGGGCCAGGACCGCGGCGGCCAGTGCCGCCAGCGCGGCGAACGGCGCGTACCGCAGCGAGGTGACGGCCGGCTCCGCGCCGACACCGGGGAAGATGAGGCCGGTCACCGCGTTGACGAGCAACTGCCCGGCGAGGCATCCGGCCAGGGCGCCGGCCAGCACCGCGGCGAGGCTCTCCCCGGTCGCCAGCCACCAGCGGGTCCACCAGCGGGCGCCGCGCAGCGCGAAGACGGCCAGTTCGCTCTGCCGGCCCTGGGCGCCGTAGCCGACGGTGAGGTAGATGGTGAAGCAGGCCAGCAGCACCAGCGGCACGGCCATCACCGGCACCAGCAGGCGCGCCGCGGCCCGGCCCTGGTCGATGCGGTCGAGCAGGGCCGGGATGCCGCTGTCGAACTGGAGCGGCTCGTCCAGTTCGGCGACCGCCTTGTCGACCGCGGCGAGCTCGGCACGCAGCCGTTCGAGGCGGTCGATCCCGATGACACCGGGCTCGGCGATCCCGTCGATCGCCATCGCCGTGGTGGTCCGCTGCATCGTGCTCAGGGTGGCGGCGTTGGTGAAGACCGGTTCGCCGGGACCCAGGTCGACGCCGAAGACGAAGTAGCCGTGCAGTCCCCAGTACGGCGAACCGGAGTCGGCCGGCCGGTACGTGCCGACCACGGTCAGCGTCTTCGGCGCGCCCTCGGCGACGTACGTGATCGGCTGGACCGCGCCGTTCTGCCGGGCCGCGCTCAGCTCGATCCGGTCGCCGGCGGCCAGGCCGAGCCGCTGGGCGGTCCGCTCGCCGATCAGGGCGTCGCCCTCGCCGGCCAGGCAGCGGCCGGTGAGCATGACCACGTGGGCGCAGACCTCCTGCCGGAAGACCAGCCGGGTCGGGAAGGTGTCGGCCTCCTCGATGCCGACGGTGGGCACCTCGGCGGCGTGGTAGTAGTCGAATCCCTCCAGGTCGAGCAGGACCTTGCCGATCTCCGGGAACCGCAGTTCGCCGGAGGCGGAGTCGCCGCTGGCGCTGTCGTACGACCGGCGGGCGGCCATGGTCAGTTCCCGGGTGGCGGCCGTGGCGATCTGCCCGTCGGCGATCGCGCGTTCGGCGGCGATCAGGTAGGCCGGTGCCGCGACCGCCGAGGCGACGGCGAGCAGGGACAGCACGGCGAGGGTGAGCGCCTGCCCCCGCCGGGTCCAGATCATCGCGAGGACCAGGGAGATCATCGGCCGTCCTCCGGCTCGCGCAGGCTCCGCAGCAGGGGTGACTGGACCAGCCAGCCGGTCAGTCCGAGGACCGCCAGCGAGACGAGGGTCGCGACGGTGACCGCCACGGTGTCCAGTGGATCGGGTGGGACGAGGACCGCCCAGCCGTCGGTGAACGCCGGCACCGAGCGGCCGGTGATCGCGACGGCCAGGAGCGCGGCCAGCACGCCGCCGAGCACGCCGGTCAGGATCAGCGCGGCGGTTCCGGCGTACGACGTGGTGATCGCGACCCGGCGGGCCAGGCCCTGCTCGCGCAGCACCCGGAGCTGATCGGCGAGGGACCGGCGGTCGGCGGTGGCGGCGACCGCGACGGTGGCCGCCGCGATGAGCAGCGCCGCGATCCCGGCCACCAGGGCGAACCGGACGACGACGGCGGGGCCCTGATCGCCGAGCCGGGAGGCGTGGGCCTCGGTGGTGGCGCTGCCGGCCACGGTCAGCCCGGCCGCGGCCAGGTCCTCGACGATGCCGGGGCGGGCGCCGGGCGCCAGCCACACCTGGTAGACCCCGCCCGGGTCGATCTCGGCGGCCACCCGGCGGACCGCGTCCAGATCGACGACCAGACCGGTGCTGCCGAGCATGGGCAGAGCGGGCACCTTGCCGAGGACCCGCACCGGGACGGGGTCCCCGTACAGGCTCAGGGCCGGGTCGTCGTCCCGCCAGCCGTCCGGTTCCGGCCCGGCGACCAGGGCGGGCAGCGGCAGCAGCGGGTCCGAGGCCCACGCGTCGGCGCCCACCCGGTCGGCGGTCGCGTTGCGGTCGGTGGCCAGCCGGAGGGTCCCGTCGACGGTCGTGACGTCGAGGGCCGCGCCCGTCGTCCCGGCACGCCATCGGGTGATGTCGCCGAGCGCGGCGGCGTCCAGGATCCCGTCGGCCGTCCCGTTCTGGCCGAGCCCGAGGACGGTGACCGCGGCGCCCGGCGGCGGGGGTTCGATCCGGCCGTCCGGGTCCGGGGGTGTGGTCATCTCCCAGCGCACGATCCGGCAGCCGGGTGCGGTGGCGCAGGCGGGCACCGGGACGGTCACGGTCTGTTCGCCCGCGCGCAGCGTGCCGAATCCGGCGGCCAGGACCATCCCGGTGGCCTCGTGCTGGAGGCGGAGGGTGAGCGCCACGTCGGCGGGGCCGTCACGGCGGGCCCGGAGGGTGAGCCGGTCGCCGGTGATCAGCGCCGGCTCCGGCCGGCCGGCGGCGACGGCGGAGGGCAGCGCGCCGACCGGTCCGTACTCCGGGCGCCAGCCGGCGACCGCGCCGAGCCGGGTGCTGTCGACCTCGAGGATCTCCCGCTCGCCGGACCAGGTGCGGACGGCGGCCATCGCCTCGCGGCCGCCGGGGTCGGTGCTGCGGACGGCGTGCAGCAGGGCCGTGCGGTTGGGCGCCTCGACGGTGAGGACCCGCTCGGCGCCCATCTCGGCGGCGCTGCGGGCCAGCCGGGCCTCGGTCTCCGCGGCCCAGCCACCGGCGGCCGTGGTGAACAGCGCGACGGCCACCACGACCAGCGTGAACACCCGGTCGGTGCCGGGTGAGCGGGAGACCCGCAGGGCGGTCAGGCCGGTCCGCAGGCGGCCGGTGCGCAACGCGGCGACACCGCCCCGGACCGCGATCAGGCTCAGCAGCCGGGCCGCCGCCAGGCCGACGGTGAGCGCGACGAGCGCGGGCGCGGCCGGGCCCAGCCCCTCCTCGGCGTCGCCCGACCAGGCCTGGTAGATCGCGGCCGCGGCGACGGCGAGCAGCAGCACGTCGACGAACGCGGGCCGCCAGGCCCGGACCCGGGCGGTGCCGCTGAGCAGCTCCGACACCGGTCGGACGAGCATCGACGCCTCGATCGCGGCGAGCACCGCGAGGCTGCCGGCGAGGACGGCCGCCACGGCCGCCGCGGAGTACCGCAGGGCGAGCGCCTGGTCCGCCGTGACGTGCACCGGGCCGGCGAGCGCCCAGCCGGCCAGATAGCCCAGGGGCGCCCCGACGGCCACACCGGCAAGCAGTGGCACCAGGTGCTGGCCCCAGGCCAGCCGCAGGGTGCCGAAGCGGCTCACCCCGCGCAGTTTGAGCAGGGCGGCGTCGGCCCGGCGGTCACGCGACGTGTACCACCCGGCGAGGCCGACGGCGAACCAGGTGAGGATCAGCATCTGGGCGCCCGCGGTCATGACGCCCCGCAGGATGATGTCGCGGTCCCGGGTGATGGCCAGGTGGAGCGGGCGGGCCATGGTGCTCAGGCGCAGCGCGTCGCTGCCGAGCCGGCGGTCGGCCGCGGTGAGCTCGGTGGCGAGGTCGTAGCCGCCGTCGCCGCGCAGTAGCGCGTCCGGCAGCACCACGTCGTACGCCATGGTCGGGGTCCACAGCTCGGAGTGCCGGAACGTGTCGGTCACGGTGAACGCCGGGTCGAGCTCGGCCTCGGCCCGGAAGAGGCGGTCGCTCCAGTAGGTCCCGGCCGGGTCGACGAGGGTGTAGACGGCGACCACCCGCAGGTCGAGCGGGCCGTTCGACGAGGAGGTGAGGATGCTCAGGGAGTCGCCGACGGTGGCGCCGAACCGCTGTGCCGCCTCGCCGCTGAGCGCGATCTCGCCGCGTGCGCCGGGACACCGCCCGTCCAGCCGGACGTGGTCGCAGAACCCGTCCCGGTACGCCACCGACATGCTGCTGCTGGCCACCCCGGTCCGCACGTTGAGTGGCCGGATCATCCCGGCGACGCCGTCGCCGACGCCGGACGGCAGCCCGGCCCGGACGCGGGCACTGAACCGGCGCAGTTCGCTGTCGGGGTCGCCCTGGGTGTCCACGCGGTTCGCCACCGAGACGGTGCGCTGGGTGGCCGGGGCGACCTCCAGGTAGGCGGCCGCGGCGTCGGCGGCCGCGGCGAACCCATACCACGGCCCGGCGGCCGCGACGGCGGCTGCCAGCGCGGTCAGCACGAGAATCGTCAGCACCTGCGCGGCCCGAGCGCGCACGGCGCCGAAGACCAGCCCGACCATTCACCCTCCCCCGGTTGCCGGGGAACGTTACGCGATCGGGTGACGGACCTGGGACCCCCTGTGGATAACGGTTGCTGAACCGATTCACAGCCAGTTGCGGCGTTTGAAGAAGGCGTACAGGCCACTGCCGGTGAGGACGATGCAACCGGTGCTGATCAGGAATCCCCACCACTTCTCGTAGCCGGGGTAGGGCACGTTCTGTCCGAAATAGCCGGTGATCGCCGTGGGGATGGCGATGATGGCGGCCCAGGCGGCGAGCTTGCGGGTGACGTCGTTGAGCACGTTGTTCTGCTCGGCCAGGTCGTCGTCGAGCAGCTCGGTGATCCGGTTGCGGGAGTGCTCGATCAGGTCGACGGCCCGCCGCGCGTGGTCCTCGACGTCCCGGTAGTAGGGCCGCAGGTGGTGGTCGTCGGCGGCGGCCAGCGCCCGGCCGACCTCGCGCACCACGTCCGGCATCGGGGCGACCGCCCGCCGCAGGGTGGCCAGGGTCCGGCGCAGGGCGAAGCCGCGCCGGCGGACATCGCGGGGTGCCGCGCCCTCGCCGATCATCCGGTCCTCGACGCCGTCCATGCTCTCGTCGATCCGCTGGGCGGCCGCGTACTGTCCGTCGACCACGGCGTCGAGCAGCCCGTACACCAGAAAAGCGACGCCGCCGGCGGCGAGCCGCTCGTCGGCCTCCCACCGGTCCAGAGAGAGATCCACCTCGTCGGGCGACTTACGCACCGTGATGAGCGCGCGCGGCGTGATGAACGCGCTGATCTCGGTCTTGCGCACCTCGTCGTCGAACGCGACCGCGTAGAGGTTGAGGAACAGATGGTGGTGGTAGTGGTCCAGTTTCGGTCGTTCGCGCTCGGTGACCGCATCCTCGACGGCGAGCGGGTGCAGCTCGAACTCGGCGGTGAGGGCCCGCAACTCGTCCGGGCCCGGGTCGAAGAGGTCGAGCCACAGCACGGCGCCCGGCTCCGCGCTGAGCCGGGCGCCCGCCGGGGCCGCGTCGAACCCCGCCGCCACCAGGCGGCCATTCACGTAGAGACGGCTGCTCACGCACCCACTATGCCCATCCCCCGGACGCGGGGGAACCGGGCCGCGGGTCAGACCGTCTCGAGGACCTTCGGCGCCGGCGAGGACGCCGGCTCGCGCCGCAACATCCAGAGACTGACCGGTACGCCGACCGCCACCAGGACCGCGGCGACGACCAGCGAGAACCGGTACCCCTCGAGGTAGCGGTGCAGTTCGGTGCCGGCGGCGGCGTTCGCCCGGTTGGTCAGGATCGCGCCGAGAACGGTCACGCCGAGCAGCCCGAACACCTCGCGGGAGACGTTCAGCATCCCGGAGGCGATCCCGGCCCGCTGGGGCGGCAGCGCGTCGACGACCACGGTGTTCAGCGGGATGAGCAGCCCGCCGCCCACGCCGTAGAGCAGGAACCAGGGCAGCAGGTCGCCGTAGGTGGTGCCCTCGCCGTACTGGGCGATGCCGCCGATCGCGGCCGCCATCACCGCGAGACCGAAAGCGGTCACCCGGGCCACGCCGAACCGCAGCTCCAGGCGGGGCGCCAGGACCGCGCCGGCGGCCGTGATGATCGCCATCGGGATGAACGCGGCGCCCGCCTCGGTCGGCGTGAAGCCGAGCACGTTCTGTAGGTAGATGGCCATGTAGAAGTAGATGCCGAACACCCCGAACGCCCACAGGCCCATCGCCAGCAGGCCGCCGGTGAACATCCGGGAGCGGAAGAACGCGAGATCCACCATCGAGTCGGCGTTGCGGTTCTGGAGGATCACGAAGAGCACGGCCGCCGCCGCGGCGACCCCGAAGGACCCCAGGATGAGCGGCGAGGTCCAGCCCTCCGCGTCGCCTTCGATCAGGGCGTACGTCAGCGCGAACAGCCCGGTCGAGGAAGCCGTGAGCCCGGCCGGGTCGAGGCGGCGCAGCACTCCCGCCGAGCGGCCGCGGAGGGTGCGCCGGGGCACGCTGAACAGGGTCAGCGCCAGCGTCGCGACACCGATCGGCAGGTTGATCAGGAAGATCCAGCCCCAGGAGACGTGCTCGCTGAGCACCCCGCCGGTGAACGGGCCGACCGCCAGGGCGAGCGCGCCCACCCCGCCCCAGACCCCGATGGCGGCGGCCCGCTCCTTCGGTTCCGGGAACAGCTCCTGGAGCAGGGCCAGCGACGCGGGTGCGAGCAGCGCCGCGCCGACGCCCTGCACGGCCCGGGCGCCGATGAGCAGCGCCTGACCGTCGGCGAGCCCGGCCACGACCGAGGCGCCCGTGAAGATCACCAGGCCGGACAGGAACGCGAACCGGTTGCCGAGCACGTCCGCGACGCGGCCACCGGCCAGCAGCAGGCCGGCGAAGACCAGGATGTACGCGCTGGTGATCCATTCCAGGCCGGCGATGCTCAGGCCGAGATCACGCTGAATGCTGGGTAGTGCGACGTTTACCACGTTGTTGTCCAGATACGTCATGAAAGTCCCGAGCGCCACCGCGACGAGCGCCCACCACCGCCGGCTGTTCTTCATCAGTCTTCTCCCCTGTACGGCGTCCATGTACAACGTACATGTACCTCGTACATGAGACCTGTACGTTGTATGGTTGTCAAGTGACGGGTGATCGACTGACCAAGGCGGCCGTGGCCGAGCGCGCCCTGCGCCTCGCCGACGAGGAGGGCCTGGAAGCGGTCACCGTGCGTAGGCTCGCCAAGGAGCTGGGCGTCACCCCGATGGCGCTCTACTGGCACTTCAAGAACAAGGACGAGCTGTTCCTCGGCATGGTCGACCACATGCTGTCCGGGGTCCGCTCGGATCCACGCACCGGCGAGTCCTGGCAGAAACGGCTACGCGCCGTGGTCGAGACCGTGATCGGCGTGATGCGGGCACACCCCTCGCTGCCGACCCTGCTGCACTCGGTGGACAAGACCCGGACCGAAAGCTTCAACCGCGCCACCAACGACACCCTGGCCCTGCTGACCGAGGCGGGATTCACCGTCGAGGAGGGCTTCTGGGTCGCGTCCTACCTCCTGAACGGCTGCATCGGCATCGTCGGCGCCCAGCCGGGCTGCCCGCCCGGGTTGCCGTCCGACCAGGAGCCGGAGTGGCGGCGGCAGAAGCGGGTGCAGCTCGAGGGCATGCCGGCCGACCGGTTCCCGATGATGGTCGAGCTCGCCGCGTCGTACCGGGACGAGCCCGACATGGAGCGTTACTACGCCTTCTGTGCTGATCTGCTGCTCGCCGCGGTGGAGTCGATGGCCGCGGCCGGAGGATCGCAACACCGCTGAACCGCCCGAATGGATAGACGCCGAAGGCCGCCCGGCCGTCGGCGCCTCATCGACGGCTGTGCGCATGCGGATACATCTACACATCTGAGTGCATCTTTTTGCAAGAACTTGCGCAGCTCTTCCAGCCCCTGAAAGAACTTGCTAGCGTCCAGCGCAAATGAACGCGGGATTACCAACTCGTCAAGCCCGCATATCCCCCGTGACACCGCCGTCCCCGAGGTGGTTGGAGGCACTCCCCATGTCCCAAATACTCCGTAGAGCGCTTGCGGTGCTCTGCGCCGTACCACTGCTGCTCTCGACGCAACTCCCGGCCGCGAACGCGGCAACCACGGTGACCGTCTACTACCAGGCGCCCACGTCCTGGACGACGGTGAACATCCACTACGCCCCGACCGGCGGAGCCTGGACCACCGCGCCGGGCGTCGCGATGAGCGCCTACAGCGGCTGCTCCGGCTGGTACGTCAAGCAGCTCGACCTCGGCGCCGCCACCGGCATGCAGGTCGTCTTCAACAACGGCTCCGGCACCTGGGACAACAACTCGGGCGCCAACTACAGCGTCGGGACCGGCGTCGTCACCGTCTCCGGCGGCGCGGTCAGCTCGTCGGTGCCGTGCAGCACGGCGAGCAACGCGGCGACGGTCTACTACAAGACCTCGTGGACCACGACCTACCTGCACTACGCGCCGAGCGGCGGATCCTGGACCACGGTTCCGGGTGTGGTGATGAACGAGGAGGCGTGCACCGGCTGGGTCCGCAAGACCGTCAGCCTCGGCACCGCCACCGCATGGTCGGCGACCTTCACCAACGGGTCCGGGACCTGGGACAACAACTCCGGCAGGAACTACGCGCTGGGCACCGGGACGATCACCGTCAACGGCGGTGTCGTCACCGCGAACGCGACCAGCCCGTGCACCACCGCCCCGGCCGACACCACCGCCCCCACCCCGCCGACCGCGCTGACCGCCACCGCGGCGGGCACCACGGTCACCCTCGGCTGGACCGCCGCCACCGACAACGTGGGCGTCGCCGGCTACCGCATCACCCGGGGCAGCACGGTGCTGAGCAGCTCGACCACCGGCTACACCGACCGGGGACTGAGCGCCAACACCGCCTACACCTACCAGGTGCAGGCGCTCGACGCGGCCGGGAACCTCTCCACCGCCGCCTCGGCGACCGTCACCACCGGCGCGGCCGACCCGGCTCCGGCCGGCGGCGAGATGCTCGGCGGCGACCCGCGCAAGGACAGCATCTACTTCATCCTCACCGCCCGGTTCAACGACGGTGACACCACCAACAACCGGGGCGGCAGCCAGCACACCAAGTCCGGCAACGAGGCCAACGGCGACCCGATGTTCCGGGGCGACTTCAAGGGCCTGGTCGACAAGCTCGACTACATCAAGGGCCTCGGCTTCTCCGCCATCTGGATCACGCCGGTCGTGCTGAACCGGTCCGACTACGACTTCCACGGCTACCACGGCTGGGACTTCTACGAGGTCGACCCGCGGCTGGAGTCGGACGGCGCGTCCTACCAGGAGCTGATCGACAAAGCCCACGCCAAGGGCCTCAAGATCTACCAGGACATCGTCCTCAACCACAGCTCCCGCTGGGGCGCGAACGGCCTCTACACGCCGACCGTCTACGGCGTCCGGGACAGCCAGTGGAACTGGTACTACAGCGAGAAGGTCGCCGGGAAGACCTACAACCCGCTCGAGGAGGACTCCGGGGCGACCAACGCGCTCGCCAAAGGCCGCACCTACAACGGCGACCTGTGGAGCAGCACCGCTCCCGCCTCCAACACCTGCCCCAACTACGGGGTGGCGACCGGCGGCAAGAGCCCCGAGGGCTACACCCTCTACAACTGCCAGTGGCCGCAGCCCACCAACAAGATGTTCCCGTCGAACCTCTACCACCAGTGCTGGATCGGCAACTGGGAGGGTGAGGACGCCCGGTCCTGCTGGCTGCACGAGGACCTGGCCGACTTCAACACCGAGAACTCCGTGGTCCAGGACTACCTGATCGGGGCCTACGAGAAGTACATCGACATGGGTGTGGACGGCTTCCGCATCGACACCGCCGTGCACATCCCGCGCGTCACCTGGAACCGCCGCTTCCTGCCGGCCTTCCAGCAGATCCTCACCGAGAAGTACGGCGCCACCAAGGCCAAGGACTTCTACATCTTCGGCGAGGTCGCGGCGTTCGTGAACGACAAGTGGAACCGTGGCTCGGTCAACCACTCCGCCCAGTTCTTCACCTGGAAGGAACGGAAAGACTACTCGGCCAACGACGTCACCGCGGCGATCGAGCAGTTCGACTACGAGAACAACCTGGGTACGGGCAACCAGCCGACCAGCACCAACGCGTTCCTGTCGGGCAACACCTACCACACGCCCGACTACAGCCGGTTCTCCGGCATGAACATCATCGACATGCGTATGCACATGAACTTCAGCGACGCGAACAACGCCTACTGGAACGGCAAGGACTCGGACGACTCGGTCAACGACGCCACCTACAACGTCGTCTACGTCGACTCGCACGACTACGGGCCGAACAAGTCCTCGACCCGCTACACCGGCGGCACCGACGCCTGGGCCGAGAACATGACGCTCATGTGGACGTTCCGTGGCATCCCGACGCTGTACTACGGCTCGGAGATCGAGTTCCAGGCCGGCAAGCAGATCGACTGCGGCCCGATCTGCCCGCTCGCCACCACCGGCCGGGCCTACTACGGCGCCAACCTCGCCGGCAGCGTCACCGCCAGCGACTACGGGGTGGTCAGCTCGGCCAGCGGCCAGGTCGCCACGACCCTGAACCAGCCGCTGGTCAAGCACCTCCAGCGGCTCAACCAGATCCGCCGGGCGGTCCCCGCCCTGCAGATGGGCCAGTACTCGACCGAGGGTGTCAGCGGCAACATGGCCTACAAGCGCCGCTACACCGCCGGCGGGGTGGACAGTTTCGCGCTGATCGCCGTCTCCGCCGGGGCGACCTTCAGCGGCATCCCGAACGGCACCTACGTCGACGCGGTCACCGGTGACACCAAGACGGTCACCGGCGGCTCCCTGACGATCGACCTGAACGCCAAGGGCAACCTCCGCGTCTACGTCCTCAACACCAGCGCCACCCCGGCGCCGGGCAAGGTCGGCACCGCCACCGCCTACCTGAAGTAGCCACCCCGCCATCGCCGCGGGGGGCCGGGGTGGGCCCCCCCGCGCCGGCGCCCCAAAAACCCCCGCCCAGTAAG
>NZ_JAGFNS010000026.1:67764-146582 GCF_017592555.1 Actinoplanes flavus
GCCCGCCCCCCCCCCCCCCCCCCCAAGGCCCCCCCCCCCCGGGGGGGGGGCGGGGGGGGGCCCCCCCGCCCCCCGCGGCCGCATCTCATCCGCCGTCCCTTTCCTCGCCCTCGCTGCCCGCCCTCTCGCCGGTCAGACGCCGACGTCCCTTTCCTCGCCCTCGCTGCCCGCCCTCTCGCCGGTCAGACCTTTCCTCGCCCTCGCTGCCCGCCCTCTCGCCGGTCAGACGCCGATCAGGCCGGCGACGGCCTCGACCGATTCCGGGTACGCCGTGAGCAGGCCCACCAGCGCCTCGTCCCGCACCGGGCCGGACGGTGTCCACTCCCCCTCGCAGCCGAGAAGGGCCGCCACCGCATCCGCCGACGATCGGCCGGACGCCAGGAGAGCCGCCGCGGCGCCCGCCGGACCCGCCGACACGACCGCCGGCCGGGCCGCCCGGGCCGGCGCCTTCCACGGCGGGATCCACGCGTCGAGAGCGGCGAGTGTGCCCGGGAAGGTGCGGCCCGCCTCCCTGGTCAGCACCGGCACCAACTCGGCGGCCTGCTGCCGCAACGTCATGATCAGCTGGGGCAGCCAGGGCAGCAGCACCGGGTCGGGCAGTTCCCCGAACGCCCGGGACAGGGTCTCCACCACGAACGGCGTCAGCCTCGGCACCGGTTCGAGAGCCTGCACGAAGCCGCTCACATACTGCGGGACGGCCGGCACCACCAGCGGGTTGCCGAGCAGCTCGCCGACCCGGGCCCGCAGGTCGGCCAGCGGCAGCGCGCCCAGCTGATGCAGTGCCGCCCAGAGCAGGGCCACCTTCGCCGGGGACTCCGGATGCGACTGCCGGACCGCGATCTCCAGCTGGGTGCGGTCGCAGCCCAGGGACAGGGCGAGGCTCTCCATGCTGAACAGGAACCCCAGCATCGCCCCGACCTGCCGCACCCCGGTCGCCTCGTCGACGAAGGCGGTGGGCAGCAGGGTGCAGTAGTGCGCGTACCCCGTGGTCACGAAGCGTTCGCACCACGCCGGAAGCACCGGCGCGGTGGCGCGGTAGTGGCCGAGCAGCCGGCGGATCCGGCGGAGCACCGCGGGCGCGTCGTCGACCGTGCGCTCCGCCGACAGCAGCTCGATGGCGCGGGCGCCGAGTTCGTCGGTCAGCCGTGGGCTCTCCAGGAACAGCAGGGAGTCCTCCACCGCCTTCAGCGCGATGGCCGCGGTCGCCTTCGGGTCCCAGGCGTCCCGGCGCAGCCGCTGTTCGAGGACCTGCTCGACGGTGACGCCCTCGTAGCCCAACTCGATGACGGAACGCTGGTGGCGGCCGAGGTCGAGGTCCCAGCTCTCCTGGAAGTGCTTCTCACCGAGCCGGCGGCTGCCCATGATCGGTCGGATCGCCGGGGCGGGCAACAGGTACCGCAGCATCCAGAGCAGCTGGGAGCAGGCGGCCAGCTCGGGCCGGGCGTTCAGATCGAGCAGCGCCCGCTGGATGCTGCGCTGCTCCAGGTTGAGGCCGAGCGGTTCGAGCCGGTCGAACACGTCCCGGGCCAGCGGGGGCATGGCCGCGTAGCCGACCCGGCCGATCCGGTCGCCACCGAGCAGGATCTCGCAGAGCCGCCGCACGTCGCGCCGGCCCGGCACGGTGTCCTTCTCGATGCAGGTGACCGCGGCGTCTTGGAAGTCGTACGGCGTCGGCCGTGCCCGCCCCCGCATGCCGGCCAGCAGGACGGACGTCTCGAAGACCGCGATCGCGTCGGCGGTGCTGGCGAGATAGCCGTTGCGGCGGGCCAGCCGGACGATGTCGACGCACCAGCCGCGCAGCTCCTCCTCGTCCAGCCCGTCCAGTGCGGGCGGGCCGGACAGATAGCCGCTGAGGTGGTCGGTCACCGGGCCGGGCGCCGCCGCGACGGGTAGCGCCTTCCTCCGGCCACTGCTCCTCCGACCCTCCAGCGTGAAGGGGGTGAGCCGGTGCTTCGTGAGCTGCTTGCGCCAGGTGGCGGCCGCGATCGACACCGAGCCGGGAGCCAGCCCGAACTGCGCCTCGATCGCCGAGTGGCTGGACGGGATCAGGCCGTAGAGCCAGGTGGTGCCGGTCCGCGGGCTGATCGCGAAATCCGGCGTGCCCGGGGCGGAACCGGCCTCCGGAACCCGGCTGGCCGCGTGGAAGGCGCCGCAGACGTACAGGCAGTCGGCCGGGTCGGCGCCGGTGGCGGCGAGATGCTCGCGGATCCGGGTCCACATGTAGCGTTCCCGGTCCTCGTCGCTCGCGAAGCGCCGGGTGTCGTGCGGGGCCAGCCTCCGGAACAGACTGCCGACCAGCACCATCACCTGCCGGTAGGTCTCGTGGTCGGCGCCGGCCAGGGGCTGTTCGACATACTGGTCCCACCACTCGGACCAGTGCCGGACCCGGCCGTGGTGCAGCAGGTGCTCCTCCAGCTCGGCGAAACGGGGCCGCAGGTCACCGATCTCCACCCCGACCGCGTCGCCGTGCAGGTCCTCCTCCGGCTCGCCGCCGCCGGCCGACGGCACGTCGGGCTCCCACTGGAAGACGTGGTCGGTGGACCGGTCCACCAGGACCAGCTCCACCCCCGGCGTCTCCAGCGCGTAGGAGATCGCCTGGTACTCGGCCGACGCCTCGGTGATCGGCGCGATCACCGACAGCGGCGCGGACTCCTTCGGGAAGCCCGTGAGCTCCGAGGCGAACGCCTGCAACGCCACCGGCAACCGGCAGTTGCGCAGCTCGGTGAGCAGTGGCTGGAGATCCTCGCACAGCTCCAGGTAGACGACCTTGGGCTGCTTCTCGCGCAGCCGCCGGAGCATGGCCAGACCGGAGGTCGGCGAGTGGTGGCAGACCGGGAAGATCTCCAGCGGCTCCCGCAGCGCGTGGTCGACGTCGTCGACGATCCCGGTGAGGATCTCCGGCAGCGCCGCCGGCCCGCCGCCGAGCGACTCGGCGGCGGAGATCAGCTGTTCACGCAACGCATCGAAGGTCACGACAGGGTCGCAATCGCCTGACGGCCGCCCTCCAGGAAGCCGGTCCACTCGCCGCTCTGCTCCCGGCTGCGCGGCTCGATCACGCCGTGCCAGTACTTGTTGAGAATGGCCAGATCCTCCGGGCTGCGCCGGGCCAGTGAACCGACCAGCGAGCCGGCCAGCGCCTCCGCGGTCAGCGCGCTGGCGCCGAAGAAGGTGCTGTGCAGGATGGCGTCCTCCAGGACGCCGATCTGCTCGGCGGTGGAGAGCGCCGACTCCAGCCGCTCGTCGTCGCTCGCCGCCGAGGCGGAGGCGGCGCGCAGGTCGGCGAAGCTCTGCAACAGCACGTCGAGCAGGGTGGGCGGAACCTCCAGCTCGATGTTGTGCCGGCGCAGCAGTTCCTCGGTCCGGAAGCGGACGATCTCCGCCTCGCTCTTCCGGTTGGTCACCACCGGGATGCGGACGAAGTTGAACCGCCGCTTGAGCGCCGACGACAGATCGTTGACGCCGCGGTCCCGGCTGTTCGCGGTGGCGATGACGCTGAACCCGGGCTTGGCGAAGACGATGTTGTCGTCGTCCAGCTCCGGAATCGACACGTACTTCTCGGAGAGAATGGAGATCAGCGCGTCCTGGACGTCGCTGGTGGCCCGGGTCAGCTCCTCGAAGCGGCCGATCACGCCACCCTCCATGGCCGTCATGATCGGCGACGGGATCATCGAGGCGCGGGACTGGCCCTTCGCGATGACCATCGAGACGTTCCACGAATACTTGATGTGGTCCTCGGTGGTGCCGGCGGTGCCCTGCACGACCAGGGTGGAGTTGCGGCTGATGGCGGCGGCGAGCAGCTCGGCGAGCCAGCTCTTGCCGGTGCCCGGGTCACCGATCAGCAGCAGCCCGCGGTCCGAGGCGAGGGTGACGATCGACCGTTCGACGAAGCTGCGGTCGCCGAACCACTTCGGTGCGATCTCCCGGGCCAGGCCGTCGGCGCGTTCCGAGCCGAGGATGAACAGTCGCACCATCTTCGGGCTGAGGCGCCACGAGAACGGCTTGGGGCCGTCGTCGACGGACTCCAGCCAGTCCAGCTCCTCCGCGTACTTCACCTCGGCCGGGGCACGCAGCATGTCAGACATCGGGAAAGTCCTTAACTCTAGGAGGCGACGAAGTTCTTGAGCTCGGTGACGAGCTTGCGGATGTGACCGGAGATCACCGGCGTGCCCAGGTCCTTGAAGCGCTGCCGGAACCAGGGGTTGACGCTCTCGGAGCCGGAGCTGTTGACCGAGCCGACCGGGATGAACTTGACCCCGGACCGGTGCACCGCCTCGATCCCCTCGAACAGCGGCTGCGACCGGTCGAACTCGTAGAAGTCGGAGATCCAGACCAGCACGGTGTTCCGCGGATCGGCGATCTTGGGCCGGGCCAGGGCCATCGCGACCGGCCCGTCGTTGCCGCCCCCGAGGTTGGTGCGCAGCAGCACCTCGAACGGGTCGTGCACCCACGGGGTGAGGTCGAGCGCCCGGGTGTCGTAGGCGATGAGATGCACGTCGACCTTGGGCAGGCCCGCGAAGATCGAGGCGAGGATGGTGCAGTTGACCATCGAATCGACCATCGACCCGGACTGGTCCACCACCACGATGAGGCGGGCCGGCTCGATCCGTTTCGCGGTCTGCCGGTAATAGAGCCGGTCGACGTAGAGCCGCTCGTCCTCGGGGCTCCAGTTCGGCAGGTTCTTCCAGATCGTGCGGTCCAGGTCGAGGTTGCGGTAGACCCGCTTCGGCGGGACCGAGCGGTCGATCGTGCCGGCGCTGGCCTGGGCGACCTGGGTGCGCAGGACCGCGGCCACCTCGTCGACGAACCGCCGGATCAGCGCCTTGGCGTTGGCCAGCGCCGTGCCGTCCAGATTGTGCTTGTCGCGCAGCAGCTGCTCGATCAGCGACATGCTCGGGGTGAGCTGCCGGGCCAGCCGGTTGTCGGCCAGCACCTCGCGCAGCCGCATCCGGCTGACCAGGTCGCCCTCGATGCCGGCCAGCGCCGCGCCGAGGCCGGAGTCGTCGCCCGCGGACCGGCCGCGCAGCTGCCCCGGCTCACCGCCCATCGCCCGCTCGAACCGGCCGGCGTCGGCCTGCCAGCGCTGCAACTGCTCGGCGGTCACGCTGCCGGTGCCGGTGCCGAAGACGTTCAGCAGCAGTTTCGACGCCAGGGCGGCGCGCCGGACCTCGCCGTCGCGGTCGTCGCCGGGGTCGCTCATCAGCCCGTCGAACTCCGGCTCCAACTCGGGGAACCGCTGGATCACGGTGTCCACCGAGACGGCCGGGTCGAGCAGCGCGGCCGGCAGCCCCAGGTCACCGACGATCGCCATGCTCGCCGACTCCAGAGCGGCCTGCTCCTCCGGGTCGAACAGACGGGACAGCAGCCGCCAGTAGAGGACCTGCCGGCGGGTCTCCTCCGGCGCATCGCTCGTCGCGTCGCTCATTTGCGCAGCAGCCTTCCCGCGCGCTCGCGCAGCACGTCGACCGCGGTGCCGGCGGCCGCCTCGGCCTTCGCCGCCCGGGCGTCGGTGGGGCCGAGCGCCCAGTCGGCGGTGTGCGCGGTGACCGGCTTCTTCCGGACCACCGCCTGGACCGCGAGCGGCTGCACCGCCCAGCGGCCGGCATCCCACCGGAGCAGGCCCAGGCAGGCGGTCGAGGCGGCGACCAGCGCCGGGGTCAGCGGACCGGCTTCGGGCAGGCGGTCCACATCGACGGCGAGGGTGACGCCACCGGCCAGCTCGAACGACTCCGCCCCGGCCGTGTAGCCCTCCAGCAGCACCGGCTCGGCGATGACGGCCGGATGACGGTCCAGGGGGGACACCGGCGCCGCGGTCGCCCCGCCCAGACGGACCCGGGCCGTCGCGAACGGGTCGGCCGGCTCGCCCAGGACGGCCCGTGACTCGTCCCAGAGCAGATCGCCGGACGGGGTGAGCGGCATGCCGGAGATCTCGACCACGCGATGCCCGGCCAGGGCGGCCCGGAACACCGGAAACGCGGTGAGCATGCGCCACGCGGACGGGCCGCTGATCGTGTCGACCTTGGCGGCCGCCACGCTCGCCCGGACCAGCCGCACCTGCCCGCCGGGCGTCTCCAGCAGGCCGTGCGCCTGGGCGCGGAACACCGTGGGGTGCTCGTGCAGGTCAGCGCCGAGCAGCAGGAACCGGCCGTCCGCCGGGGTGGCCGGTGGTGCCGGAAAACCGTCCTGGGACAGCAGCACGGACCTGGTCCACAGGTCGGCCCAGCGGCGCACCGGAACCCGGTCGAGGGTGGCCACCGGTGCGGCGCCGCGCAGCTCGGCGGCGAAACCGTCGAGCAGGACGGCGAGTCGCCGGGTGGCCGGGTCGGCGAGCAGCGCCTGCACGGTCTGGGCGGCGCCGCCGGCCAGCTCGTGGTCGACCCCGCGCCACCCGGCGATGGCCAGCTCGCGAAGCCAGGACCGGCTGCCGGCGAACAGGCCACCGGACGGCGACGCGTCACCGGGGACGGCCCACCGCTCGCGGGACCGGCCGAGCGCCTCGTCGAGGCCGGCGAGCAGGGCGTCGTGTGCGGCGCCGAGCAGGGCGGCACGGCCCCCGGCCAGCACGGCCAGGTGCTCGTCGGTGACCCCACCAGCGATGATCTTGTCGACGGAACCCGCGACCCGGTCGGCGAGCGGCGAGCCGGCGAACGCGGCCGCGAAGGCCTCGCACGCGGCCGCCCGCTCCTCGTCGAGCCGGGCGAGGCCGTGCACCAGGGCGTCGTCGAGGCCGTCGATCAGGCCGAGCGCCTCGGTGAGGCCGGCCGGGACGGCCCGCAGGGCGTCGGCGAGCATCAGCGCACCGCCCCGGCCGCCGGGAACCACTGCAACTCGGGCAGCGGATCGGTGGTCGGGGGCACCTCCAGATAGGCCAGGTGGCGCAGGAAGCCGCTGAACACCTCGGCGGCGCGATGCGGCGCGGTCGTCGTGTGCAGCCCGGCCCAGAGGTCCTCGGTGCCCTCCGGCAGCGTCGCCTTCAGATAGCGGGTGACGCGGGCCAGACCGTACTGTGCGACGGCGGCGTCGGCGAGGGCGCGCAGATGGTTGCAGGCGCGCGACCCGCCGGACAGGCCACCGCACGGCCGGTTGTTGTTGGTGTTGCAGCTCAGGCCGTGGTCACCGGCGGTGATGGAGGAGACGTAGACACGCTCCACATCCGACCCGCTGGACACCACTCCCTGGAGCCGGCCGTCGGCCAGCTCCACGAACGGCACCTTGGCCAGCTTGCGCGGCCGGGCGGGCGCGATGACGGGCACTGCGCTGCGCCGCTCATGGACGGCACCCCCGTTGGTCACAACCAGACCTCCTCAGAAACAGGTGCCGAAGTTGTATCCCACGGGTACGACAAAACCGGGTCGCCTCGGTGCGGCGCCCGGTCGCCGGGGTCGTCAGCCGAGGCGCCCGGCCATGTCGGCCAGCTCGCGGAGCCGGTCGAGCACCGCCGCCTTCCCCTCCCCTCCGGGCAGCTCCCGGTCGCCGGCCGGCACCAGCTGGTCGCGCAGCAGCTCGACGGCCTGGGCACGCGCACCCGGCGGCAGCTCGGCCAGCCACAGCGAACCGAGGTTCTCCTGGGAGATCTCCCGCAGGTAGGCGGCCGCCTCCGGATCGGACACCCGGTCGGCCAGGAAGTCGACGGTCCAGTAGAACAGGCCGCCGCTGACGCTCCAGTCCAGATCCGGTCTCAGCACCAGTAGTCCCGCCATCACTTCCCCACCACGAAGACGCGCGGGCCCAGCCCGCGCTGCTCGATGAACTGCTCCACCCTGGCCTTCTGCTCCGGCGTAAACCTTGACACGTCGACCGGCACCAGGTCGGCTTTGTCCAGATGCCGTTCGATCTGGAACTGCAGTTGGGGCCACTGCCGCTCGAAGTGGCGGCTGTCGAAGTTGCCGACCGCGTCGTACGTCCGCCCGGTCTCGTCGACCCAGTCGGCGGACGAGCCCTTCTCGGCCCGGGTGAGCCGGACGCCGGTCTCCTCCTCGATCCGCCGGGCGCTCTCCGACTCGCCCGGGCGGTGCCTGCCGACGGCCGGATCGTCGCCGAGGTCGTGGATCCGCTGGTCGTCGCCGTCCTTCCCGGGCCGCGGCGGCGGGCCGGCGCCGCCGTCCGGCTGCCGGTCGAGCCGCCGCAACTCCTCGATCAGGTCGTCGAGACGCCGCACCCTGGGCAGGAGATTGCGCAGGCTGGCGATGAGGTCGTGCACCCAGCGGGCGATCCGCGCGGCCCAGGAGGCGACGAGCGTGCCGACCTGCTCGACCACCAGCGGGGTCGCCGCGCCGAAGGTGGCGGCCACCTCCGCGGCGTAGGTGACCAGCCGGGACACCAGGGTGGCGATCGCGTCCCGGACCAGCTCGCGGACCCCGGCGACGAGCAGGCCGGCGCCCTCGGTGAGCGCCGCCATCGTGCCGGACGCCGCGGCCAGCGCGGTCAGGGTGCCGTGCTGCTCCCGGGCGGTCGCGCGGTAGGCCTCCCCGGCCGCGCCGGCCCAGCCGGCCACGTCTCCCCGGACCGCGTGGTCGAGCCGGCCGGCCTCCTCCTCGAGAGCCTCGGCGATGTTGCGCCAGGTTCGCGCGTACGCCGTGATCTGCGCGGGATCACCGGCGAGCCGGTCGAGGGTGTCCCGCAGCGGCTCGACGTGCTCGATGATCCAGGAGACGCCGTACTGGAGGAGCACCCCGACCGGGTCGGAGACCAGGGCCAGGGCGTCGAGACCGGCGCTGACCCCGCCGAGGCCGCCCTCCACCCAGTCCCGGTCGCGGACGCCGGCGGCGATCATCTCGATGTCCTCGACGATCCACACCCCGGCCCACGGGTCGGGCGGCTGGTCGACCCGCTCGGCGACGAGTGTGCCGTCACTCACGACCCGGCCCGCCGGGCCGCGGCCACGTCGGCGGCCGCGTAGCGCTCGCCGGTGGCGCGCACCCGCGCGGCCGATTCGAGCAGTGACTCCTCGGCCGCCCGGATCCCGTCGGCGAGGGCGTCGTGCAGCCCGTTCAGCATCGCTGGGACGAGGGCGCACAACTCGCCGTACGCCTGAGCGCCGAGCCGCACCGCCTCGGACGCCTGGCCCACGTCACCGAGCACGTCGGCGATCACACCGATGTGCCCGGCGTGACTGATCAGATCCGCGGGCGTCACCGACACCACGTCGTTTCCCCGGTCGACCACAGCTTCCCCCATCCCGTACAGATGACATAAAGGAAGCTAGATGTCTGGGGAGGCGCTCCTCAACGCCCTCGTCGAACCTGTGGATAACTCCGGTTTCCGCAGCTCAGCGGACCGGCGGCACGAGTCAGCCCGGGATCGACAGCGTGGGCTCGGCGGCCAGGACCCGGTCGCGGCCCGCCCGCTTGGCCCGGTAGAGCGCCTCGTCGGCGAGGTGCAGCAGGTGGCCGGGGTCGCCGGTGGCGGTCAGCTGCGCCACACCGGCGCTGAACGTGACGTTCAGGGCGCCGAGCGGGGTGTCGACCGTCCGGGCGGCGAACCGCCGGCGCCACCGGTCGGCGCGTTCCGCCGCGGCTCGCGCATCGGTCCCCGGCAGCACGACCACGAACTCCTCGCCGCCGTAGCGGGCCACCAGGTCGCACTCCTGGACCGAGCCGGTCAGCTGCCGGCCCAGGTCGACGAGCACCTGGTCGCCGACGGCGTGCCCGTACCGGTCGTTGATGGTTTTGAAGTGATCGACGTCGATCATCACGATCGACAGGGGGTGGCCTTCGGTGGCCGCGGCACGGGCCTGCCTCTCCAGCACCGTGGTCAGGTGCCGCCGGTTGTGCACCCCGGTCAGTCCGTCCCGAACGGCCTGCTCGGTCAGCTCGGCGCGCAGCCGCTCCAGCTCGGTGATGTCGCGCACCACCACGACGGTGCCGGGACAGCTGCCGTCGCCCGCCTCGATCTTGACGACCCGCAGGTCGTACACGTCACCCGAGGCGCCGTGGATGGTGGTCTGGCCGGCGTCGGCGACCATCGGGGTGAAGTGCGGGCCGGCGATCTCCGGCCAGCGCTTGCCGATCACCGAGCCGCCCGCCGGGTGGACGGTGGCGAGCAGTCTGGTCGCCGCCGGATTGACGTCGAGGAACCGGCCGTTGCCGTCCAGCACCATGACGGCGTCGCTGAGCGCCGAGATGACCTGCGCGTAGGTGACCGGCACCCGTTCGGAGTTCACGCCGGAGCGGTCGGTCCACCACCAGACGACCCCGGAGACCAGGAACAGCACCGGGGTCAGGTCGAGCCCCTGCATGTCCACGAAGAGGAAGACCGTCACCAGGTTCCCCGCCGTCGGCGCGAGCGCGCCGACCAGGAACCACCGGTACACCCGCCGCTGGCCGCGGACCGCCCGGCGCATCGCCCGGATCACCAGCACCGTGCCGGTCCCCATCATGACGTAGCCGTACATGAGGTGTGCCCAGTACGCCGGGCCGTGCTGCACCTCGATACCGAGGGCGGCCACCTCGGCCTGCCGGTAGAAGGCGTGGTGCCACGGATCGGTGGCGATGACGGCGACCAGCAGCACCGGGTGGATCACCATCAGCGGGAGCCGTGGCGGCCGAAATCCCGCGGAGACCGTGGTGTGCCAGAAGAAGCCCACGATGACCAGCGCCACGCCGGGGAAGATCGCGTAGTTGAAGGCGAGCGCCGGCCCGCGCGCCGGCGCCACCAGGACGCCGGCGTTGGCCAGCGCCCATTCCGCCGCACCGGCCATGACGAGGCTGAGCGGAAGGGCCAGCGGCGTCTCGGATCGCCGCCGGTACGTCAGTACGGCGTACAGCAGAGCGATCAGGCCCGCGCCGAGGTAGACGGCGGCCATTGCGAGCGGCATTCTCCGCCCCTTCCCACGGTTGGCGCCGGTACGAATCGGTGCCGCGGTGGGCGAGTTGAGGAGTGGCCCGGGACATCACCTCGCCGCGCGCTCACCGCACGGGACGACCCTCCCCATAGGATTCGGCGGTTTGTGCATGTTGCCCGTCGTTCATCCGTTTGGGGTTCGGCAAGCGAGGAGAGACGCCATGGCCCGCCAGGAGCGCCCGGTCGACCCGGCCGAGGGTCCGCTGCAGTCACTTGCGTATGACCTGCGCAAACTTCGCGTCGAGGGCGGTAGTCCACCGTATCGGACCATGGCGCGGAAGACCGGCTACAGCGCGTCCACCCTGTCCCAGGCGGCCAGCGGGACCCGGAAACCGACACTGGACGTGCTTCTGGCGTACGTCGGCGCCCTCGGCGGTGACCAGGACGCGTGGCGGGAGCGCTGGCAGGCCCTGGACGCCGATGCCGCGCCCGCCGCGGAGGCGCCGGTTCCCGGAGGTGACCCCGGGAGACCCACGTCGCGGGTGACCGGCCGGATCGCGCTGGCCGGCTCGCTGGCGCTCGTGGTGATCG
This sequence comes from Actinoplanes flavus, assembly GCF_017592555.1. Taxonomy (GTDB): domain Bacteria; phylum Actinomycetota; class Actinomycetes; order Mycobacteriales; family Micromonosporaceae; genus Actinoplanes; species Actinoplanes flavus. The sequence goes on from NZ_JAGFNS010000026.1 coordinate 79,135, forward strand.
CGGCCGGGGCGACGGCGCTGACGCGGCGCGGCGGATCGGACCCGGCGACGAGCCCGACGGTGGCCGCACCGGGCTGCCCGGCCGTCCCGGAGACCGCCACGTTCACCGCTCGGACGTACGGCAGCGGCGCGAAGGTCCGGCAGGGACCGGCCCGGCTGGAACCGGAGATCCACACCGTCCCGCCCGGTTGCACGATCGGGTTGACCGGATTCTGTCTCGGCGAGCGGATCATCGACGCGACCGCGGGCACGCCCGATGTCCGCTGGTTCATGGTCGCCGGGGGCGGCGTCGTGTCCTCGGCGGTGGTGCACGGCAACCCGCCCGCCGGCATGACGGTCAGCCGTTGCCCCGGTGACCGCGCGGCGCCGAGCGCGATCACCCTGGAGGTCACCGCCGATCCGGACGATCCGGGCCAGGTGGTGCTGAACGCCACGGGCAGCGGGGTCGACATCGTCGGATACGCGGCCTACTACGCGCGGGACGCGCACGGCGCCGCGTCGTGGCATCAGATCGGGCTCACCGGTTCCGGCGACGAGGGCTTCGCCATGCGCTGGCGGATCGATCGGCTGCCCGCCGGGGCGAAGCCGATCGTGGCCGCCGCCGCGTGCCTGGGCGGGGAGGCGCCGACCCCGGTCGTCGACCTCGGCACCGTCCCGGCGGGTGGCGCCACCGGGCCGGCCGCCGGGCACCGGAGCGCCGCGGCGGCGACCGCCTGTCTCTACCCGGTGGCGAAATGACGGCCTGATCCGCCGGGTGGCCGCCGTCGAACGGCGGCCACCCGCAACGGTGACGGATCAGCCGCAGTGCTCCCACGGGCTGTTGTACGAGTGGTTGGTGCCGGAGACCACGGCGAAGCCACCCCACGTGATGCACTTGCCCGCGGCGTTGACGTAGACCGGGCCGGCGTAGTACTCGAAGCTGCCGTAGTCCTCGTCCGGGGTACCGGTCTCGGGGATGATGTACACGTCGGTCAGCGTCTTGACGCCGAGGTTCGTCTGCTTCAGGGTGACCGCGCAGTTCTTGCCGGTGCTGCTGCTGTAGAGCAGGTACATGTAGAACTTGCCCTCTTTCACCGCCTTGTCGATGACGGTGTAGCCCGAGCCGCAGATCGCCGACGCCGAGTACGGGTTGACGTCGCTGGCGAGCGCGGGGCTCGGTCCCATGGCCACGGTGGTCACGCCTGCGGCCACCGCCATCGCCCCGGCGCCGATCCGGCCGATCACACTGCTCTTCACGATCTGTCCTCTCGTCGGGAGCGCCGTGCTGGTCACGACGCCCAACCGAGAACCTTCGTACCGGCGTGATTGATTGATCTCGACGCCCTGAACAGGAAATCAATCAATGCGGCGGCCCTCGGGCCCTGCCCCGGTCCGGCGCGAGCGGGCGGGCCGGTAGGGTGACCGACGCATTTACGGGCATTGTGGACGGTTACAGCGAGGTGGCGAAGGTGCGGACGGAATCGGCGCGGCTGCGGCGGGGGCGGCGGTCGGCGCGGCCCGATCCGGCGTCGGGGCCGGTGGGCGCCTTCGCGGACCGGCTGTGGCGGTTGAAGCAGGAGGCGGGCGACCCCTCCTACGAGGTGATGGCCGCGCGGTTCGGTGCGGCGGCCTCGAAGTCGTCGCTGGCGGCGGCGGCACAGGGACGGGTGCTGCCCAGTTGGGAGACGACGTGGGAGTTCGTCCGGGTGCTCGCCGTGGACCGGCTCGGGCGGGATCCCGTCGCCACCGAGAAGGAGTGGCGCGAGCACTGGTCACGAGCCCAGGCCGGCGAGGCGGAGGATGGCCCGGAGCCCGGCCCGCCGGCGGCCCCCGAGGCGGTCGCGCGGGTCTCGCCGCCGGGTGTGCGAGGGCGGTTCCGGCTGGTGGCGGCCGCCGCGGCGGCCGCGGTGATGGGTGTGGTCCTGGGGTTCGTCGTCTTCGGCCGGGAGGACGCCGAGGCGCCGGCGACGGCCGAACGCGACGACTCGCGGTTCGAGGGCGACATCACCTACCCCGACGGGACGCTGGTGCCGCCGAACTCGTCGTTCACCAAGGTGTGGCGGCTGCGCAACACGGGCACGGTGGTCTGGGCCAACCGGTTCCTGGCGCGCGCCAACGAGCAGCCCTGCGAGGCGCCGGCGCTGGTGCCGATTCCGCAGACGGCGCCGGGCGAGACGGTGGACATCTCGGTGGAGGTGCGCACGCCCGGCACGGCCGGGCCGTGCAAGATCTTCTGGAAGATGGCGGACGAGCAGGGACGGACGTTCTTCCCGCTGAAGAGACCGATCTTCCTGGACGTACGGGTGGGCGCACGGTGAAGCCCCGCGGGCGCGACGCCGCCCACGGGGCTTCACCGGCTGACCGTCAGCCGCAGTTGGTGCCGCGCTTCCCGCCCTCGGTGCCGCTGATCCGGCCCATCCAGTCCACACACTTGTCAGCGGCGGACAGGTAGATCGGCCCGGCGTACGAGGTGTAGTAGCCGCCGTCGAACACGGTCCAGTGCGTGCCGACCGGGTTGATGGCCAGGCCGGCCTCGAGCAGCACCGCCGAACCGGAGCTGTTCCGCTTCGCCACCACACAGTTCTTGCCGGTGGCCGAGCTGTACGTGAGGAACACGGTCCCCTTGGTGCCGATGGCCGCGGAGTTCACGACGCTGTAGCCGGAGCCGCATTCGCCGCCGTAGCTGGCCGCGTAGGCGGGGGCGGCGCCGGCCACGGACACGGCGGCCGTGACGGCGGCGGCGGCCACGGCGGTCTTGACGAGCTTCACAGGGTTCCTCTTTCAGCCACAGTTGGTGCCGGTACGGGTCTTCGAGGCGGTTCCGATGGTGCCGCCCCAGTCGACGCACGAGCCGGCTGCGGACACGTACACCGGGCCGGCGTACGTGGTGAAGTTGCCACTGTCCTTGACCCAGGACGAGGTGCCGGAGCGGCGCAGGTACGCCTCCATGAGGGTGGCGGTGCCGGGGTTCTCCCGGATGGTGACCACGCAGTTCTTCCCGCTGGACGCGTTGTAGGTCAGGTACACCGTGCCCCGGGAGTCGGGCAGGTCGATCAGGTTGACGACGCCGTAGCCGGAGCCGCACTGCCCGCCGTAGAGCGCGGCCTGGGCCGGTGCGGCGCCGACCGTGACGCCGGCCGCGGTGGCGGCGGCCGTCAGCCCGAGCGCGGCGATTTTCTGAGAGATACGCACGAGGTGGATTCCCCTTCGGCGATGGATCATTGCGACCCAGACGCTGGCACGGGCCGCCCGCCGCGCACCAGACGATCTATGTCCACTGGCCGTTTTGGATAAAACAACCGCAGGTCAGCGGCCTTGCGCCGGCGAGGTTTCGGACAATCCACTCGGTCTCCCCGAGCAGTGATCCCGACGTCCACCACCCGGTGGGCGCCCTGCGGCAGCGCGGCGCCGAACTGTTCGGCTTCCGCCAGGCGATGATGATCGAGACGCTGGACCGCGGCCAGGCGACACCGCAGGACTGACCGCCCAACGGCCCATAACGAAAAACCCGTCGTCATGAATCATGACGACGGGTGTTTTTGCGGCTAGATAACTATGGTGGGCGATACTGGGATCGAACCAGTGACCTCTCCGGTGTGAACGGAGCGCTCTCCCGCTGAGCTAATCGCCCTCAACGAGATGGAACTCTACTAGACGGCGCCCGAGGGACGCGACTCAGGGGGTCACCGCCACCCGACGAAGTCGAGTGACCAGGTGAAGAGGTTGAGGTCGAAGCTGAGCAGGACGCTGGCCCAGACCACGAAGCTGATGAAGATCATGCCGACCAGGCCGATCAGCGCGCGCACGCCGAGCGTCTGCCGGCCGACCCAGTGGGTCCAGTTCTGCACGTGCCGTTTGGTGAAGGCGAGCAGCCCCTTGGCCCAGGCGAACTCGACGGCCAGGATGGCGAGCCCGAGGATCACGATCGCCCAGCCGGGGCCGGGGAACGGGATCAGGACGATGCCGACGGCGACCACCAGGCCGCCCACGATGCCCACCCCGACCTTCAGAGCGAGCCGGCCGGTGGAGTTGGACCGGATACGGTCAAGCACACGCACGTCTGAGAACCCCGTCGTCCGGTTTTACACCCATTTCATCCCCCAGTGTCCTGGAGCCCCGTCACTACCCGGGAGGAATGGACGTTACCGGAGTAAGTCAACCGCTGGACCACTGACGCCGGGCGAAACCGAGTACTCAGGCAGAACAGGACAAGATATCGCTTCTCGTCCTGCCCGGAAGGGTTTTCGGAACCGTCTTCCCACTACTGGGTGAGATCAGCGTATGGCGGAGCGTAACGACAGGGATCACCTGAGTATGGGAAACGCGGGGTTCACCAGCCTCGCAGCGGTGCCGGGGGGAGTTCGTCCATGAGTACCATTCGTCCAACGACCGTCGAGGTCGAAACCTCGCTGCGGCTCGTAGCGCCTGACGCGACGGCACTGCCCGTGCGCGCCAGCCTGCGTTACGACCCAGCCGACCCGTACGCGGTCCACGTGTTGTTCCACGCAGAATCAGCCGGTGGGGAAGCCGTGAGCTGGTCCTTCGCGCGGGAACTGCTCGTGACCGGGCTCGACGAGCCGGCCGGGATCGGCGACGTCCGGGTGTGGCCCTGGGCCACGCCGCGTGGCGATTTCGTCGCCCTGGCCCTGTCGTCGCCCGATGGCAACGCGCTGTTCGAAGTGCCGCGCAGCGTCCTGGTCCGCTTCCTGCGGCGCACCTACGTGGTGGTGCCCCGCGGGCGGGAGTCGGACCACCTGGACGTGGACGCCGCGGTCAACCGACTACTGGCGGGCCGATAAGCGACAACGGGGAGACCCGCGCGGACACTGCCGGTCCGTGCGGGTCTCCCTTTATCCGAATTAAATATGGATCTCCGAAAAGAAATCGGAATCGGACGTATAGCGAATACCGAGCTCGAAATCGGACATAACGCCCAGTCGGTGCGCTAGTGGATGCGCGGGCACGCATCGACGACTACCGTCAGGCGCGATGCCAGCACTCATTCATCACACCGAGCCGGCGCCCACCTGTCTTCCACCGGACTGGTCGGGTATCGGTGGCTGCGTCCTGCCGGTGGCCGCCGGCGCCGCCACCGGCCTGCTGAGGTGTCACGCCCTCGTCCTCACCACGACCGGCCCGCTGCTTGCCGAGATCGACTTCGCCGAGCATCTGTGCGGCCCGGGCACCCTGCTCTGGATCCGTCCGGGACAGGCGGCCCGCTTCTCCCGCCCCGGAGACGGCGACGATCCACTGACGATCGTTTTCCGACCGGGGCTGTTCGGCCCGGAGGAATTGCCCGGGCTGAGTCCCGACGATCCGTCCGGCCCGGCCCGGGAGCCACTCACCCCGCCCGGCCCGGCCGTCTTCCGGGACGTCTTCGCCCACCTGGCCGCCGACGCGACCGGCCCGCCCGGCCCGGTCGCCGCCGCGCTGCTGCGGCACGAGCTGGCCGCCCTGCTGTTGCGGATCGCCACCCTCGATCCGGGTTCGGGGCTGCGGGCGCACGTCGAGAGCCGGACGTTCGAGCGGTTCCGGCGCCGCCTCGAGGAGCGCTATCCGCACACCCGCCGGGTCGAGGACTACGCGGCCGAGCTGGGCTGCTCCGTGCGTACCCTGACCCGGGCCAGCCTGGCGCTCACCGGGCGCACCGCGAAGCAGGTGGTCGACGACCGGGTGGCCCTCCAGGCCCGGCGGATGCTCGCGGCGACCGCGATGTCGGTCGCCGAGGTGGGCCGTGGCCTGGGCTTCGGCGAGCCGACGAACTTCGGGCGCTTCTTCCACCGGGAGACCGGCCTGAGCCCCGGACAATTCCGCGGGCGGTTCCTCACCGGCCGGCCGGCCGCCATCCCGGGGCAGAGATCACCGGCCGATTGACCCCTAATTCCCACAATCCCCTGGGGTATGTGCATCCGGGATGCGAGGCCGGGGCATGATAGTCAGGTGCAGATCTCCGCGCGCGGCGACTACGCGGTCCGGGCCGCCCTCAGTTTGGCGCAGGCCTACCCCGCACTGATGTCCGCTCAGGCCATTGCCCAAGACCAGAACATGCCCCGCAAGTTCCTCGAGGCGGTGCTAGCCGACCTGCGCCGCGCCGGGGTGGTGCGGGCGCAGCGGGGCGCCGAGGGCGGCTACACGCTGTCGCACCCCCCACGGGACGTGACCATCGGTCAGATCCTGCGGGCGGTCGACGGACCGCTCGCCGGTGTGCGCGGCCTCCGTCCGGAGGAGACTCAGTACACGGGAGCCGCCGAGAACCTGCCCAACCTGTGGGTGGCGGTGCGCGCGGCGGTCCGTGAGGTGGTCGACGAGGTGAGCCTCGCCGAGCTGATCAGCGGGCGGATGCCGGCGCACGTGCGCAAGCTGACCACCCGCCCGGACGCCTGGCAGCCACGCTGACGTTTGTGGATCCGGCCGATCGGGAACCGATGCGCCATCAGAAAGGAGCTTTCCGATGGGCATCGTCTACCGCAGCCGGAAGAAGATCGGTCCGCTGGTCCTGAACTTCACCGAGAACGGCTACTCGTCCTGGAGCCTCAAGATCGGGCGCTGGTCGTGGAACTCCAAGACCCGCGCGCACCGCGTCGACCTGCCCGGCCCGCTGTCCTGGAAGCAGGACAAGAGCCGCTCCCGCTAGGACGGCGCCCGCTCGATCACCACGTCGCCGCCGAGCCGTCCGTGCGCGGGTTCCCGAGTGACCGTGCCCGCGTCGATCATCGCGTGCAGCACCCGGGTCGCGTCGGCGGCCCGGTAGACGGTCTCGGTGAGGGCGAAGGTGCGCAGCTCGGTCACGGTCGCCCGGCCCACCTCGGACAGGTGGGCCAGCAGTTCACGGCGGAGCGGGCCGGGATCGGGACGGAGCGCGATGTCGATCAGGTGCCGCTCCGGGTCGGCGGGATCGCGTAGGCGTACCCCGGCGAATTCGTCGACCGCCCAGAGTGCCTCCTTGAAGCTCTCCAGGCTCTTCGCGGAGGTGGTGGCGAAAGCCACCACCTCGCCGGGCTCCGGCCCGGTGGCCAACTCGGCCGCCGTCACCAGCGGAAACCCCAGGCCCCGATAGGGGTCGACCGGGCTGCCGGGCGGCAGCGCCAGCAGCACCTCGGCCGGCTTCCCGGCCGCGATCGCGCCGACGGTGGTCACCGCGGGCGGTTCACCCACGGCCGTCGCGTCGAGAAACCCCAGCAGCGGTACGCGCACCGCGCCGGCCGCACGCAACGCCACCGCCAGCCGCTCGTCCGTCCCGCCGCCCACCGGCAGCACCGTGAGCCCGGCCCCCGCGCCGGCGTCGCGTTGCGCCGCGGTGAGCCGCTCCCCCACCCCGGTGACGTCGGCGCCCACCGCCACCATGGACAGTTCCCGCCCCCGGGACAGGCCGGGCAGGTCGGCCAGGACCCGGACCGCCGCCTCGGCAGCCATCCCGTCGTCCGCGTCGGCGTAGCCGTGCACATAGGTCGCCCGCCGGGCGTGATGAAGCGCACCCGCGGCCCATGCCTGCAGGTGGCGGACGAGTAGTTCACGTTTCACAGCGCCGATTGGGGACATACCGCAGTTTCTACCCTGTCCACTTAGCTACCGGAAACTTGTACCCAGGGTGTTCGCATGAGCACTATGGGATACATGGCCCCTCCGCTCGCCGAACTGACCGCCCAGGCGCAGACGCTCACGTCCGCCGGCGACCTGATGGGCGCCCGGGCCGTCCTCGACGACGTCCTCCGCGGCGCCGACGCCGATCCCCGCCGCGCCACCGCCGACCTGGCGGTGGCCGCCGCCCTGCACGCCCGAGTCCTGATCGCCCTCGGCGACCCCGAGTCGGCCCGGCTGTGGGCCGCCTTCGCGCACTCCGCCGAGGAGCGGCTGCACGGCCCGCGCGACGAGCGCACCATCGCGGCCGCCGCCATGCACGCCGCGGTCCTCCAGCGGATCGGCCAGCACGGCCGGGCCGCCTCCGTCTACCACGACCTGATCGGCGAGCTGGCCCTGATGGACGGCCCCGACTCGCCGCGGGTGCTGGCCGCCGAGGCCGACCTGGCCACCGCCGAGCACGCGGCCGGCCACTGCGGCACGGCCCGGGCCCGGCTGGCCCGCGCCTGGCGGCGGCACAGCCGGGTGCACGGCGACGCCGCACCGGCCGGCATCAAGATGCTGGCCCGGCTCGGCGCCATGGAGCGTGAGTGCGGCCGCGACGAGGAGGCCCGCGAGCATCTCGCACTGGCCGGCGAGCTGAGCGCCCGCCACCTGCCGGCCGACCACCCGCTGGCCCGGCAGGCGACCGCGCTGGTCGACGGCACGGCGTCCGGGCGGCACACCTGCGGCACCCGGGACACCTCCGGCGGGCGCCCGTTCAGGCCGTTCCCGCGCCGGCCCACGGTGCCCGACACGACCGGGGCCCGGCCGTCGGTGTTCCCGGCCGTGGCGCCCGGCCAGCCACCGCCCGACGACCGTCCCACCGACCCCAACGGCACGGTCTACCCGGTTCCGGCCGACGAGCTCTACGACGACATGCCACCGGCCGACGACCGCGAGACCGATCCCAACGGCACCGTCTACCAGCAGCCGCTCTATCTCAGCGACGTGCACCGGCTGCCCGGCGACCTGACCGGCCGGCACGCCCGGGCCGACACGCCACCGCCGCTGCCCGGCAACCGTGCGCCCGACTACGGCGAGGACGGCCGGCCCCTGCCTGTCGGCACCGCGCCGACCGGCACCCGCAGCGATCCGCCGAACTCACGGCGCCTCCCGGTCCGCACCGGCCGGCCGGCCGGATCCCGCGTCGCCCACCCGCTGCTGCTGGCCACGGTTCTCGCCGCCGGGGTGGCGGCGGCCGCCGTCGTGGTCATCCTGACCCTGCCCGGCGCGGACGGCGCCACCCAGCCGACCGCCCAGCCGGCCGTCCAGGAGCCGGTCAAGCCCTCCGCCGTGCCGGGCGCCCCACAGAACGTGCGGTCGCGTGACAACGGCGACAGTGTCTCTCTCCAGTGGGTCTACCCCCGCGACGCCACGAAGGCGGTGCTGATCACCGGGGGCCGGGCCGGTCAGCCACCCGTCAAGATCGCGGACCTGCCGGCCGGGGCCGCCGACTACGTCGTCTACAGCCTCAACGAGAAGCTGAACTACTGCTTCACCGTCGCGGTGGGTGACGCCGCCGCCGCGCCGGTGTGCACCAGCCGTTGACATCGCAACCGTTCCGCAACCGATCGGGATCCTCTCTGCCACCGTGGCACCGGACCGTGAACTGTCACGGAGCAACTACAGGAAGTAGGGACAGTGACGACGGAAACGGCGAGCCGGGTTCCCACCGAGCCTCACGACGAGCTCGGTGCCCTCGAAGCCGCCCTCGCGGAACTCGAGTCCCGGCCTCCGTCCCGGTTCCGGTCGATCTGGGGGCCCTCCCTCGAACTGCGGCAGCGGGCCACCGAACTGGGCGCCGAGGAGGTCGCCCAGCGCGCCGTCCTGCTCCAGGCCGGCGTGCTGCTCCGCAAAGGGCGCACCGGCGAGGGCGGGCAGCTGGCCCACCAGGTCCGGGCCTGGGCCGAGCAGAACGAGGCGCGCTATCTGCTGGCCCGCGCGCACCGCGAGCTGTCCGTGTTCTACCGGCACGTGGGCGACTACTCGGACGGGCTGAACCACGCCGTGCAGAGCGTCGCCTACCTCACCGACGACGTGCCACCCCACCTGCGCGCCCGGCACCTGATGACGCTCGCGGTCGCGCTGGACGACACCGGCGCCCACGAGGACGGCAAACGCCGCTCCCAGGAGGCCCTCGCGCTGTCCGCGGCGGCCGGCGACCACGAGATGATGATGTCGCTGCTCAACAACATGGCGTACACCGCGGTGGAGACCGGCGACGAGCCGGAGGCCCGGATGCTGGTCGGGCAGATGCGCGAGGTCCAGACCCGGACCCATGTCCGGTTCACCGCCAACGAGCTGGACACCATGGCCCAGGTCGAGCTGATGGGCGGCTGCTACGCCGCCGTCGAGGAACTGCTCTCCCCGGTCCTGGCCGACCTGGTCGCCGCCACCGAGGGTGACGCGGTCGCCGAGTGCCACCTCACCCTGGCCCAGGCCCGCCGCCTGGCCGGCCGGTACGACGACGCGCAGACCGCTCTGGACGCGACCGGTCGCCTCTGCGCCGAACGCGGGCTGGCCGCCATCGGCGCCCGGGTCCGGCAGGAGCAGGCCGCGCTCTACGCCGCCACCGGGCGGTTTGCCGAGGCGTACGAGGAGCATCGCGCCTTCCACGCCGCCGCCACCGCGCTCCAGTCGGTGCAGCGCGACGCCCGGGCACGTGCGCTGCAGGCCGTCTTCGAGGCCGACGAGGCCCGCCGGGACAGCGAACACTTCCGCGAGATGGCCCACCGGGACGCCCTGACCGGCCTCTACAACCGCCGCTACGTCAACGAGCGGGTGCCGGCCCTGCTGCTGGAGGCGACCGCCCGCCGCCTGCCGCTGTCGATGGCCATCATCGACCTGGACCACTTCAAACGGATCAACGACACCCTCTCGCACACCACCGGCGACATGGTCCTCCAGCACGTCGCCGAGTTGCTGGAGGAGGCCGCCTCCGGCCCGGCCGTCGCCGCGCGTATGGGCGGCGAGGAGTTCCTGCTGGTCCTGCCGGGCGTCGACGCCGAGGAGGCCGCGGTCCGCTGCGAACGCCTCCGCCTGCGCATCCGCGCCCACGGCTGGGAACCCATCACCGGCACCCTCCAGGTGACCACCAGCATCGGCGTCACCACGGTCGCCGAGGGCCGCGACACCTTCTCGGCGCTGCTCTCCACCGCCGACCGCAACCTCTACACCGCCAAACGGGGCGGCCGGGACCGCGTCGTCGCCGACTGACATATTCGGTACGAGCGGCGACCGGTCCCCCGGTCACCACGCGAGCCCCGAGCCGGGTCACGGCCGTAGCGCGCCCACCGGCGTACAGCGCGGCGAGACCTCACCCCGAACCAGCCGCCCACCACCCAGCGACACCGTCTCCACAGCCGGCGGGCGGCCCACCGGCGACCACTCACGGAACGCCCGCGGCCGTTGGCCGCCCGGACACCGAGCCGAAGGTGTCCAGCTGGTCGTGAGCGCTGTCCCAGCCCTCTCGCAACAGCACTGACCGCCAGCCGACCCATCCCGCCAGGCCACAAGAGCCGCCCCCACCCCCTCGCCACAGCACTGACCGCCAGCCGACCCATCCCGCCAGGCCACAAGAGCCGCCCCCACCCCCTCGCCACAGCACTCACCGCCAGCCGACCCGTTCCGGCTGGTCGTGGGAGCTGTTTCGAGCGCTCCGAAACAGCTCGCAGGGCCGGCCGGGCGAGATCGACTACAGCGCGTGGGCACCTTCTGAACGGACATTCCGGACCGGCGGGCGGCGACTGAAAATGTCAGAGGGTGCTGACATCATCGGAGCATGCTCGATGACGCGCCGATCGTCTTTCCGTCGCCCACCGCCCCGGCCGCCGGGCGGGCGGAGGTCTTCGTCCGCTACCTGGACTATTTCCGGGAGAGCCTGCTGTCCAAGGTGTCCGCGCTGCCGGAGGCCGAGTTGCGCACCAGCCGCCTGCCCAGCGGGTGGACGCCGTTGGAGCTGGTCAAGCACCTGCGCTTCGTCGAGCTCCGTTGGATCGAGTGGGGCTTCCAGGGCCGTGACGTCGGCGATCCGTGGGGCGACCGGCGCGACGACCGCTGGCACGTCGAGCCATCGGAGACCCTGACCCACCTGACGGCCGCACTGCGCGCCCAGGGCGAGCACACGACCGCCGTGATCACCGGCAGCGATCTGACCGTGGCCGGGCAGCCGGGCCCTCGTTGGGACGGCGCCGACCCAGCCACCCTGGAGCGGGTCCTCTTCCACCTGCTCCAGGAGTATGCGCGGCATCTCGGCCACCTCGACATCGTCGCCGAACTCGCCGGCGGCCCCACCGGCGAGTAACCCACCCACGCCACGAACGAAGGGCTGGCCGCCGGCAGCGATCTCGCCCAGCCGGCCGCCGGCGCTGCCTCAGCCCTTCGCCAGCCGAGCCCTCCGGCTCGCTGTCAGTGCTGTCCCCGCGCCGTTGAGACGACACCCACGACCAGCCGAGCCACTCCTACCACCGCCAGCATTGCCTCAACACCGTCGGCACGCCCCCGACCGCACCGCTCCGGCTGGCTGCCAGGGCGCTGCCTCAGCGCCCTCGAGGCAGCGCCCACGACCAGCCGAGTCACTGCAGGTCGCCGCACTGGGTACAGCGTTCGGGTGGGGCGGCTCGGCTGGCTGTCAAGGCTGTCCCGGGCGCCTTGAGACAGCGCCCACGACCAGCTAGGCAAGATCGACTGGCGGCCGCGGCGGTGGGTGTGCGGTGTCAGAGGTCGAGGTCGGCCAGGAGGGGGTAGTGGTCGGAGGCCTGGGCGGTCAGGTCGTCGCGGATCACCCGGAGGTGCTGGGCCCGGGCGGCCAGTGGCGGGCTGGCCAGGAGGTAGTCGAGGCGGACGGGGGCGAATTCGTGGCCGGCGTAGGCCGTCGGGACGGTGTGGCCGTCACCGGACCCGACGGTGTGCCACAGGTCGACGAAGCCCTCCTCCCGGAAGGCCGCCAGGGCTCTCGTGTCGGGGCGGCCGTCAGGGCCGAGGTGCCGCTTGCGGTAGAGAGCCGGCAGGCCGGCCAGCGCCGCAGTGTGGTCGCCCGCCGGGTCCAGGCTGTTCGCGACGCCCGCCGGGCTCGGGCCGCTCGCGACGCCCGCCGGGCTCGGGCCGTTCCCGACGCCCGCCGGGCTCGGGCCGCTCGCGACACCCGCCGGGTCCAGGCCGCTCGCGACACCCGCCGGGCTCGGGCCGCTCGCGACGCCCGCCGGTGCCGGGCCGCTCGTGTCGACCGCCGGGGTCGGGGGGTTCGTGTCGACCGCCGAGGCCTGGGGGTTCGGGTTGTGGGGCGGGGCCAGGCCGTTCATGTCGCCGGCTATGAGGGTCAGGCCGTTCGGGGTGGCGTGGCGGGCGGCCAGCCAGCGGGCCTCGCGCATCCGGCGGTAGGGGGAGAACGGGTTGAGATGGGCGCTGACGACCGTCAACGGGCCGGCCGGAGTGGGCACCACCGCCACGGCCGCGGCGTGATGCAACCGCCAGCTGATCCGGGCGCGCCGCACGATCCGCAGCGGCTCGCGGACCAGCACGGCGACCGGCTGGGCGAGGACGGAGGGGGCCAGGTGGGCGGTCATGTCCAGGGCGGCGGCGAGTTCCCGGAGGCGGCGACCGCCGTACCGGTGGAAGCCTTGCAGCTCCTGAAGGGTGACCACGTCGGGGCGCGCCTGATCGATCACCTTGATGATCGATGGCAGGCGGTCGCCGCCGCCGTTCTTGATGTTCCAGGTGAGCACTCTCATCCGACGGTCTCCAGGCGGCGGCCGTGGGTGGCCTGCGCGGCCTCCTCGGCGGCTTCGGCGGCGGTCCCGGCGTGCGCGTTGGGCCGGACCGTCCACCACAGCACGGTGACCCAGGCGGCGGTGAGCAGCACGGCGCCGAGGAAGTCGGTGGGATGGTGCATGCCGCGGTACATGCGGGAGAGCGCCACGCCGAGCGGCATGATCACGGCGAGGGCCGGGAAGATCCAGCGCCACGGCTTGTGGACCCGGGCCATCACGATGATCGCGATGGCGGTCCAGAGGCAGATGGTGGCGGCGATGTGACCGGACGGGAAGGACGAGGTCGGCATCTGGCCGTCGAGTTGTTCGACCGGCGGGCGCGGGCGGTCGACGGCGGCGGCCGCGCAGAGGAAGAGGGTCAGTTCGCCGAACATGGTGAGGGCCAGGAACAGCACCGGCCGCCACTGCCGCCAGAGGGCCAGCGCGATCGGGCAGAAGATCAGCGAGATGATCAGGATGGCGTGTGTGTCGCCGGCTTTGCTCCACATCCAGCTGAGGTGGTCCAGGGACGGGGTGCGGAAGCTCTGCAGCCACGCGGGGACGGCCTCGTCGAAGGCGGGGGTCCAGCGGGTGACGGTGTAGCCGGTCAGGTAGAGCAGGCCGAAGACGAAGACCCAGCCGACCAGGATCTCGGCGCCCTTGGCCCACGGGTGCGGCAGGACGGCGCCCTCGGCGGGGGCCGGGCGCAGGTCGGGGCCGGACTCCGGTTCCAGGCCGTCGGTGATCGGCGGGGTGGGGTGGCCGGCCTCGCGGCGCCAGATCCGGAAGGCGTAGGCGGTCACGCTGATCCAGGCGAGCCCGAGCATCCAGCCGCCGAGCACGTCGGAGAGGAAGTGCACGCCGAGGGCGATGCGGGTGAAGCCGACCGCGACGACCAGCACGGCGGCCAGGCCGACGAACCAGGGCCGCCACCGGCGGCGTACGGCGGGCAGGAGGACCAGCACGATCATGCCGTAGACGACCATCGAGCCGAGCGCGTGCCCGCTCGGGAAGCTGTTGCCGGGGGCCGAGGCGACGGGCACCTCGACGACCGGGCGCAGCCGGCCGATCAGCGCTTTCAGCGACGGGTCGAGGATCAGCGCCCCGGCGCCGGTGACCAGCAGGTAGATCGCCGGGCGGGGGCGGCGGCGGACCATCAGCAGCGCGGCCAGCAGCACGACGAGCGGCACCAGCACACCGCGACCGCCGAACGAGGACACCTGTTGCAGGACCGCGACCAGGGCGTCCGAACCGGACGCCCACCGGTTCAGCCCGTCGGCGACGGCCCGGTCCAGGTCCTGCAACGGCTGCCAGTGGAACCGCACGAGCAGCAGCAGGACACCGAAGGTCAGGCCGATCGCGGCCACCACGAGCAGGCCGAGCACGCTGCGCTCGGCGAAGTGACGCACCGGCGCCCAGCCGGCGCGTTCCACCACACGGTTGTCATCGGTCACGGCGCACTCCAACGGATCGGGGTGCGCCGTTCCTTACCCGGCCGGGTCCGCTGTCACACCGCCGGGCGCCCGCTGGGCGGGGATCTCCGGTTCGGCGTCGGGTTCCCAGCGGTCCTCCAGGGCGGGCCGGCTGACCCCGACCCGGCGGGCCTCCAACTGGGCGGCGAAGGCGAGGCCGAGGAAGAGGGCGATGCCGGTCAGGTTCGCCCACAGCAGCAGCGCCATGATCGCGGTGAGCGGCCCGTACGTCGCCCCGAACCCGTCGCTGACCCGGATGTACCCGGCCAGCAGCAGGCTCGCCAGCCACCAGAGCACGGTCGACACGACGGCGCCGAACAGCAGCCAGGACAGGGCCGGCTGGTTACGCCGGACCGAGTGCCGGAAGAGCAGGCCGACCGCGAAGACGATGAGCGCCAGGCTGAGCGGCCAGCGGATCACGTCCCAGGCCAGCCGGGGGCCGGGTGCCAGCCCGAAATGTCGTTCCGCCGATTCGCCGGCCGCCCGCCCGGCGACCAGCAGCAGGAAGCCGAAGAGCGCGGGCAGCCCGGCGACCAGCGCCAGGATCGCGGCCCGCAGGTACTTGCCCAGCGCCGGCCGGTCGCGTTCCACCCCGTAGATGCGGTTGGCGCCCCGCTCGATCTGGGCCATGGCGCTGGTCAGCGCGAACAGGCCGGTGATCATGCCGAGGGCCAGTGCCAGCTCGCCGGCCTCCTCGGTGCGCTCGTCGTCCATCAGCAGGTCCTTGACCAGCGGTTCGCTGGCGCCGGGGGTGAGGGCGATGACGGTGTCGGCGACCACCTGACCGCCGTCCTCGACGCCGAGGTCGGTGGCGAGCCCGGAGAGGGCGATCAGGAACGGCACGATGGCGAGGCAGAGCTGGAAGGCGAACGCCCGGGAGTGGCTGAACCCGTCGCCGTACCGGAACCGGACGAACGCGTCGTGCAGCAGCGGCCAGCGGCCATAGTGCCGCAGGGCCAGGAACGCGTCGTCGGCCGACAGCTTGTCGCCCGGCATCATCCGGGTCTCGGGTACGGGTTCGGTGCTGCTCAAGCCTTCTCCTCCGCCGCTTCCCGCACCGGTTCGGCGCGGCGCGCGGCCGCACTGGCGTCGTACGCCAGGTCCGGGTCGGCGTCGGGCTGCGGCACACAGAGCAGCAGCGCCTTCGGCCGGACGTGGATCTTCATGACCTTGCCGGGTGCGATGGTGTCACCGTCGAGCTGGCGGGCCCGTGCCCGGTTGCTGTAGATCTCCACGCGCTGTGCGGTATAGGTCTCCATGAGCGGCACCCGCTCCCGCCGGCTGAGCACCGCCCAGGCAAGCGCCGCCCAGTGGGCCAGATTGGTGGGGCTGAGGATGGCCACGTTGAGCCGGCCGTCGTCCGGTTCGGCCTTGCTGAGCAGGCGCACCCCGCCCTGGAGCCGGCCCACGTTGCCGACGATCACGGCGGCCGGCCGGCGCGGCATGGGCGGGCCCCCGTCGAGCCGGATCCGGACCCGCATCGGCCGGTCCAGCAGATGCTTGGCGGCACCGCCGAGGTACGCCAGCCAGCCGATCCGCTTCTTCGCCTTCTCCGAGGTGTCCTCGAGCATCTGGGCGTCGAAGCCCATCCCGGCCATCACCACGAAGCACCGGTCGTCGATGGCGCCGACGTCGATGCGGCGCCGGCCGCCCTCGAGCGCCACCTCCAGCCCGGTGGCCGGATCGTTGCCCAGCCCCAGGTTGGCGGCGAGCAGGTTGCCGGTGCCGGCGGGCAGCACGGCCAGGGCCACGCCGGTGCCGGCCAGCGCGGTGACCACCGCGGTGACGGTGCCGTCGCCGCCGCACGCGAAGACCAGCTCGGCGCCGTCGGCGACGGCGCGTCTCGCCTGGCCGCGGCCGGGGTCCTCGGGAGTCGTCTCGTACCAGGTCGGTTGCGGCCAGCCGGCCCGGCGCAGCCCCTCGTGGAGGGTGCGCCGAAGGTGATCGGGATCGGCCACCTTGGTGGGGTTCACCACGACCGCTGAGCGGGGTCCAGTCACGTCGCTCAGTGTGCCGGAGTCATGTCACGGCGGCGACTCGACGGCCGCTCCCGGGCGAGGAAGGGCACACTGCACGGGTGACCGAACTGACCTACCCGCATGTCGGGTTCACCCGGACCGGGCACCTGCCGTCCGGCTACCACCATCTGCGCTACCGCACCCGGATCGGGACCGGGGAGGAGGTGCTGCGCCGGGCCGGTGAGGCGATCCTCACCTTCCGCATGCACCGGGCCATCGGGACGCGGATCACGGCGGACGCGGACCGGGCCGCCACCGGTGTCCTGCTGACCGTCGGGATCGGGCCGCTGCGGGCGCCGTGCGAGGTGGTCTGGACGGTCGAGGAGAGCGATCGGATCGGGTTCGCCTACGGCACCCGGCCCGGGCATCCGGCGACCGGCGAGGAGGCGTTCCTGGCCGAACGCGACGAGCAGGACCGGGTGTGGTTCACGGTCACCGCGTTCTCCCGTCCGGCGGGCACGTTCATGCGGCTGGCCGGACCGTTCGCGGTGGGATTCCAGCACGCCTACGCGCGGCTGTGCGGCTGGGCGGTGCGCCGCCTGGGTACCGTAGGGCGGTGAGCACGACCGAGGTCACCTGGTGGGGGCACAGCACGGTGTGGCTCGCGGATTCCGGCACGACGCTGCTGACCGATCCGGTGCTCACCGGCCGTCTCGCCCACCTGCGGCGGATGGCCGGCCCGTCGCCGCGACTGCCCGGCACGCCGGACGCGGTCCTGCTCTCCCACCTGCACGCCGATCACTTCCACGTCGGGTCGCTCCGCGCCGTACCGGGAAAGCCGCTCCTGATCGTGCCCCGCGGAGCCGCCGCCTTCACGGCGAGGGTGATGGGCACCGAGGCCGGGGATCGATGTGTCGAGCTGGCGCCCGGTGAGGCGACCGTGGTCGGCGGCGTGCGGATCCGGGCCGTGCCGGCGCGGCACGACGGCGGCCGCGGCCCGTGGTCGAGGGACCGGGCGATCGCGATCGGTTTCGTCGTGGAGGGCGCCGCGCGGACGTGGTTCGCGGGCGACACCGGCCTGTTCGACGGGATGCACGAGCTGGGCCCGCTGGATCTGGCGCTGATCCCGGTCGGCGGCTGGGGTCCCACCCTGGGTTCGCACGGGCATCTGGACGCGTCCGACGGCGCCGAGGCGCTGCGCCGGGTGAAGGCGTCGTGGGCGGTGCCGGTGCACTACGGCACGCTGTGGCCGATCGGGATGGGCCGGGTGCGGCGGCACATGTTCGACCGGCCGGGCGAGAGGTTCGCCGAGCACGCCGCCCGGGTGGCGCCGGAGAGCCGGGTCCGGGTGCTGGCCCACGGCGAGCGGTTCAGCCTGGAGCCGGCCGCGTGATCGACACGCTGGGAGCGCTCGGCTGGCTGTTCCTGGTGGTGGCGTTCGGGGCGATCGTGCCGGTGGTGCCGACCGGGGCGGCGGTCAGCAGCGCCGCGGCGTACGCGTTGCACGAGCACCCGTACGCCATCGGTCTGGTGGTCGCGACCGGCGCGGCCGGCGCCTACACCGGCGACCTGGTGATGTACGCGATGTGCCGGTACGGCGGCGAGCAGCTGGCCCGCCGCCTGCACTGGCTCAACGACGAGGAGCGGCTCACCGCGGTCCGGGCCCGGTTGCAGCGCCGGCAGGTCACGGTGCTGCTGGTGTCCCGGCTGATCCCGGGCGGGCGGGTGCCGGTGCTGCTGGCGGCCGCCTTCGCCGGGGTGTCGTGGCGCACCTTCGTGATCGCCAACATGCCGGCCTGCGTGCTGTGGTCGCTGGTCTACACGACGATCGGGCTGCTCGGGGCGTCGATCTTCCCCGAGCCGTGGCAGGGTGTGCTGGCCGCGATCGTGGTGATCCTGGTGGTGAACCAGTCGATCACCTGGATCTCGCGGTGGTGGGAGCGGCGGGCGGCGCGCGCTAGTACTTCAAGTACGTCCTAGTCATCTTGCCGACCTTCTCGACCAGCGCCATCCCGCCGTTCATGGTCTTGTTGGTGTGCGACAGCACGGCGATCGACACGTCGGTCTCGTCCCCGGTGACCTGGCCGACGGTGTTGATGATCCACAGGTTGCTCTCGGTGGAGCGCTGGAGCCAGCCGTTCTTGACGGTGGCCTCCTCGCCGGTCCTGGCCACCGCGGGCACGCCCCAGTCCTGGTCCGGGGCGACGGTGCTCATCAGCTTGTGCGCGTAGGCGCGGGACGCCTCGGACAGCTCGCTCTCGTCGTCGACCAGCTGGTCCAGCAGTTTCACCTGGTCCTTGACGGTGGTCCGGGTGAGGCCCCAGGAGCTGTTGACCTTGGTCTGGGTGAGGCCGAGACGCTTGTTGCAGGCGGTCAGCCCGGTGTACCGCCCGATCTTGCCGAACAGCGAGGTGGTGGACGCGTTGTCGCTGTACCGGATCATCTTGTCGGCCAGGGACTTCTCGCTGCTGGTCAGCTTGCGGCCGTCGTCCTGGGCGGTGAGCAGCAGGCAGGCGAGCACCTGCACCTTCACGACGCTGGCGGTCTCGTACTTCTCGTCGCCGCGGTAGGCGTACGTCTGGCCGGTCTTGCGGTCGAAGACGGCGACCGAGAATTCCGGTTTGCCGGACGCGTACGTCTTGAGGGCCGCGTCGAGCGCTTTGACCCGCTTGGCTCGTTCGATGGCGGCCAGTTCCTCGGGGGTGGGGCCGGTCGGCGTGGGCGACGCCTTCGGGGCGTCCTGGAACGAGCCGGCGAGCGGGCCGGTCCCGCCGCCCTCGCCGTCGCCCAGCATGCCCTTCGCCACCAGGACGGATCCCCCCAGAATGCCGGCGGCGGCCACCATCAGAATCAGATTTCGGGTACGTCGCACCCATGCATACTGCCGTGCCGGTGCCCTCCATGGCTCACCGGAATCCTGTGGATTCCCGACTTTCGACGCTCGGCTGCCATACCGGCACGGTCCGTCACCATTCGGCGGGTGCGCCCGCGGCGCACAATGGAGACATGGCCTCTCTCGTGTCCTCCGCTCTCCAGGCGACCGTGGCAGCCGCCGGCAAAGTGATCGAGACGGCGGCGACGGCCGCGACCATTCCGGTGCGGGCGATCGGGCTGATCGGCCAGGCCGAGCTGCTGGTCAACCGGATGACCCTGGCCGTCGCCCAGGCCGAGGACCTGATCAAGCGGGTGACCGCGGTGGCCGCCGCGGCCGAGCGGACGGTGGCCGAGGTGCGGGCCCTCACCACCGCGGCGACCCTGGCCGTGGAGGAGGCGGCGACGGTCGCGACCACCGCCGATGACCTGATCCGGCGGGCGTCGGTGACCGCCGAGGCGGCCGGCGTGGTGGTCGGCGACGCGGCCACCGCCCTGGGCGAGGTCACCGCCATCGCGGCCCGGGCGAAGAGCGTCGCGGGCGAGGTCGAGGTGCTCGTCGGCGACTACTCCCCCACGCTGCGTGACGCCGCCCCGCTGGCCGCCCATTTCGTCGCCGAGCTCACGCCGGACGAGGTGACCGCCGCGATCCGGATGGTCGACGAGCTGCCGGCCCTCCAGCGGCACCTGGTCCAGGACGTGATGCCGCTGCTCGGCAAGCTCGACCAGGTCGGGCCGGACCTGCACAAGCTGCTCGAGGTGACCGAGGACCTGCACCTCGCCATCGCCGGGCTGCCCGGTCTCAAGATGCTGCGCCGCCGCGGCGAGGAGAAGACCCACGACGCCTGACGACAGGTCTACACCGCCAGGATCATCCCTTTCAATTCGTAGGAGGCGATGTCCGGGCGGATCGTCACGGTCGGCTCCTGGATCATGCGCAGGCCGGGCATGGCGAAGAGCTTGCTGAGGAAGATGTCGGTCTCTTGGATGGCGATGTGGGCCCCGGGGCACTTGTGGGCGCCGTCGCCGAAGGAGAGACCGGCCCCGATCTGCCGTCCCGGGCACACCGCGCCGGGCTGTGCGCCGGCCTCGGCGGCGTCCAGGTTGGCCGCGGCCACGCCGACGTCGACGCGCGCCCCGGACGGGATGGTGACGTCGCCGAGTTCGACGTCGGCCGTGGTCCACCGCAGCAGGTCGGCGACCACCGGTTCGAGCCGGAGGATCTCGTGCAGGATCGCGGCCCGTTCGTTCTGGTCACCGGTGGTGTACCGCTCGCGCAGCATCTCGTCGGTGAGCAGGTGCCAGGCCGCGACGGTGATGAACTCGCGGGTGGTGACCATGCCGGCGGCCGCGAAGGTGACGCACTCGCCGAGGATCTCGGCGGTGTTGCAGCCCTCGTCGATCAGATGCGAGATGAGGTCGTCGCGGCGGGCCTTGCGACGGGCGGCGACGGCCGGGCGGACGTCGCGCCAGAGGAACGACATCAGGACGAAGTTGTTGAAGGCCTTCTGCCGGACGGCGGACAGCCCGCGTGCGTTCGGGTCGGGGATGGCGAAGAACCGGTCGAGCCGCTGGGGCATCCCGGGCGGGCTCTCGGTGAGGCCGACGACCTCGGCGGCGACGGCGACGGCGAGCTGGAAGGAGAGCGCCGACAGGTCGGCGGCGCCGCGCCGCCGCAGCACCTCGCACTGCTGGTCGGCGAGGCGGTGCATCAGATCCCGGTACGCCGTCTCGACCCGTTTCGGGGTGAAGTACCGGGCGGTCTGCCGGCGCTGTTCCCGGTGTTCCGGCCCGTCCCGGTAGAGCATCGGAAGCCGCATCCGGCCGGCGTGCCGCAGCGCGTTCTCGATGCCGAGCCCGGCCTGCCGGGTGTCGGTGTGCCGCAGGAACGCCCGGGCCGTGGGGTAGTCCTGGATGTGCCAGACGCCGTCGGCGCCGGCCCGCACCGGACAACCCGGCGCCCGCTCGCCCCGGTCCACCTTGCGGCTGTTGTCGACTGTGGTCATCCATGGATTGTGATACACGACACCCGCCCCCGATCAAGTGATCGGAGGCGGGCGCCCGTTCCGGCCCGGCTCTGTTCGGAGAGCGAACGGTCGCTTCACGCCGGGCCGTGGGATCAGAAGACCGAGACCCCGTACGCGCTGAGGGCCTCGACCACCGGCTGGAAGTAGGTGACGCCGCCGCTGGTGCAGTTGCCGCTACCGCCCGAGGTCAGGCCGTGCGCGGTGGTGCCGGAGTAGAGCGAGCCGCCGCTGTCACCGGGCTGCGCGCACACGGTGGTGCGGATCAGGCCGGAGACCGAGCCCTCGGCGTAGTTCACCGTGCTGTTGAGCGCGGTGACCCGGCCGGAGCGGGTGCCGGTGGTGGAGCCACGGCGGTAGACGGTGGCACCGACCGCCGGGGTGGCGGCCGAGGTGATGTCGACCGAGGTGCCGACGCCGCCGGTCTTGGTGATGCTCGTGTTGGTGTAGCGGACGATGCCGTAGTCGTTGCCGGGGAAGCTGCTGCCGGCGGTGGTGCCGAGCGTCACCGAGCCGTTGTTCCAGGACGACGTGCCGCGGGTGCAGTGACCGGCGGTGAGGAAGTAGTACGTGCCGGCGCTGTTGCGCACGTTGAAGCCGAGCGAGCAGCGGCCGCCGCCGGAGTAGATGGCGTCGCCACCGGAGATCTTGATGGTCATCTTGCCCGGGACGGACTCGATGCGGGCCGCGTCACCGAGCTTGGCGACGGTGGCCTGGACGGCGGCCAGCTTGGCGCCGGTGACCGTCTCGTCGACGCTGACCACGACCTGGTTGCTGACCGGGTCGATGGCGAACGCCGTACCGGGGGTCTTGAGGTTGACCTTGAGGTTCTCGTCGGCGGCCGCCAGGGTGGCGCCGCTGCGGGCCACGTAGCGCGCGGTGGCGCCGGCCGCGGTCACCTCGGCGGCGGTCGCCGCGTCGGTCACGTTGACCACGATCTTGCCGGAGGCGTCGATGTATGAGCCGGCGTCGCGGGCGCCCAGTCGGGCGTCGAGGCCGCTCGCGAGGGCGGAGGGGGCGAAGGACGGGTCACCGGTGACCGGGGCGGCCGTCGCGGGTGAGGCGGCGAGTCCACTGGCGACGAGGATGCCCGCGGCGAGGCCGACGATCGGCCGGCGCAGCTTGGGGTTGAGCACGGTTCCTCCCTGGGGGAACGGGGGTGGCACGCCGGTCCGGCGCGCCCGTGCTCGCAAGTATTTAAATCGATCTATCTAATTGCAAGATGTGTGAACGATCACCGATTGCCGGTCAACGGCACTCTGAGCAGGCGAAACGATGGCGTCATACCGTGGGCCTATAACCCTTTCGGGATGAACGCCGCTGACCGGCACGGCACCTACATCGACACACGGGCGTCACCCGTGGTCGACGACGGTGATCCCGGCGTCGTCGGCGAGGCGGTAGCCCAGGCCGTACACCG
Source organism: Actinoplanes flavus (assembly GCF_017592555.1). Lineage (GTDB taxonomy): Bacteria > Actinomycetota > Actinomycetes > Mycobacteriales > Micromonosporaceae > Actinoplanes > Actinoplanes flavus. Next base: position 102,225 of record NZ_JAGFNS010000026.1, read on the forward strand.
TGGTGATCAGCTCCGGGTCGTCGAGCTTGGTGCGCAGCCGGCTGACGTGCACGTCGACCGTGCGGTTGGTGGTGTGCCGGTGACCCCAGACGTGGGTCAGCAACTGGGCGCGGCTGAACACCTGACGGGGGTGCCGGGCCAGGAAGAGCAGCAGGTCGTACTCCAGGCGGCTGAGCTCGAGCGGACGGGCGCCACGGAACGCGGTACGGGCGAGCGGGTCGAGCCGGATCCCACCGGCGGGCGCGGTGACGGACTCGCCCACCTCCACGGCGGCGGCCGCGTGCACCAGCTCGCGCAGCGCGGCGAGCACCCGCTCCCGGCCGCCGGCGCCGCCCGCGATGCTGATCGTCACGGTCACCGGCTCGTCGGCGCCGGCCTCCGGCGGCGGGTCGGGCACCGGGCGGAGCAGGACCGGGCGGGAGTACGTCGTGTGCGGGTGTGCGACGGCGAGAGCTGACATGACTGTCTCCTTCTCAGGGGGAGCACCTCGCGATTGCGGGTGGCGCTCCGCAAGGATACATTTCCTATCTGTTAGATAGGCATCCGGGCAAGCAGTGTCGGGCGTCATATTCGCGATGGTGAAAATTCCCTACTATTTCTCTAGGATATGTGGGGAGCTTGTACAGGCCAGATTCGAGAGAGGTGCACCGACATGGCGGGAATCGTGGTGATCTCCGGCAACCCCCGGGCCGGGTCCCGGACATCCACATTGGCCATCACGGTCGGCCAGGCGATCGCCGGTCAGCTCGGGTCACCCGAGCCGCACGTGATCGAGGTCGGCTCGCTCGGCGCCGGCCTGCTCACCCCCGGTGACGAGGCGACCGCGGCCGCGCTCGCGGTGATCACCGAGGCGAACCTCCTGGTCGTCGCCACACCCACCTACAAGGGCAGCTACACCGGCGTGCTCAAGGTGCTGCTCGACCGGCTGCCGGCACAGGCGCTGGCCGGAAAACTGAGCGTCCCGGTGGTCACCGCGGGCGTCGCGCCGCAGGCCGCCGCGGCCGAGGCGATCCTGCGACAGCTGCTGGTCGAGCTCGGCGCCATCGTGGTCCGGCCGGGCCTGCCGGTGCTGGAGGCCGACCTGGCCGAGTCCGCCGTGATCGCTCAGAAGTACGCGGCCGCGCTGGACTGGTGACCGGTCAGGACCGGTGGGCGAGCAGGGCCAGGCGTACCCGGTTCGGACTACCGGTCTTCGTCATCAGCGCGGTGATGTGCGTCTTCACCGTGGTCACCCCGATGTGCATGCGCTCGGCGATCTCGGCGTTGCTCAGCCCCTCACCCACCAGGCCGAGCACCTCCTCCTCCCGGGTGGTCAGCCCGGCCGCCCGGGGGCGGGGCGCCTCCGGGCGGGCCTCGACCGCACGCCGCACCAGCCGCCGCAGCACCTCCCCGCTGAACGGGCTCTCCCCGGCGGCCGCCTGCCGGATCCCGTTCAGCAGCTCGTCCGGTGGGGCGTCCTTCAGCAGGAAACCGCAGGCCCCGGCCTGGAGAGCCGGGTAGAGGTGGTCGTCGTCGCCGAAGGTGGTCAGCACCAGGACCCGGGCCGCCGGCCGGGCGCCGATGATCCGGCTGGTGGCGGTGATCCCGTCGACACCGGGCATCCGCAGGTCCATGACGATCACGTCGGGCCGGAGGCGGGCGGCCAGCTCGACCGCCTGCCGGCCGTCCCCGGCCTCGCCGACCACCTCCATGCCGTCCGCCGCGTCGCACAGCATCCGCAGGCCGGCCCGCACGAGCTGCTGATCGTCCACGAGCAACACCCGGATCATGACGCCTCCCCGGGCAGCACCGTACCCACCCGCCAGCCGGGCCCGGACGGCCCGGCCGTCAGCACCCCGCCGAGCACCTCGACCCGCTCCCGCATCCCGGTCAGCCCGTGCCCACCGCCGGGCGGCGTCTCCGGCCGCGCGACCCGGGCGCCACCGTCGTCGGCGACCTCCCAGTCCACGTCGGCGCCGGACACCGACACCCGCAGCCGGGCGGTGGCCGCCGGGCCGGCGTGCTTGGCGACGTTGGTGAGCGCCTCCTGGGTGAGCCGGAGCACGGCGAGACCGCGGACCGCGTCCAGGCCGCCGACCGCCGGATCGATCTCCGCCTCCACGATCACCCCGGCCCGGCGGGCCGTCTCCACGGCGCCGTCCAGCGCGGCGGGCAGGGCGGACGGCTCGATCGCGGTCAGGGCGGCGTCTCCCCGTACGCCATCGGGGTCTCGCAGCACCGCGACCAGCCGCCGCAGATCCGCCAAGGCCGCCGTCCCGGTCCGATGGACGTCGTCGAAGACGGCGGCCGTCTCCGGGTCGATCCCGGGCAGCACGTGACGCGCCACCCCGACCCGCAGCACCATCGACGCGACATGATGGGCCACCACGTCGTGCAGCTCCCGGGCGATGGCGCTCCGCTCGTCGGCGCGGGCGGCCCGCTGCTCCGACTCGGCCCGGCGCATCGCCTGCACGGCCAGCTGCTGGTTGGTCCGCCCGACCGTGCCGAGCAGGATCGGCAGGCCCAGGTTGGTGCCCAGCCCGACGATCGCCTCGGTCACCGAGTCGCCCGACCCGGGCAGCCCGAAGAGCAGATAGACGGCGGCGACCGCCCCGGCGCCGGCCCACACGACGGCGAACCGGGGCGCCCAGAAGGCCAGCTCGCCGAGCGCCCACGCGGTGCCGACCTGGTTGATCGTCGAGTCGTCGAGAACGCTCAGCGCCACCGCGAACAGCACGGTCTGCACCGCCAGGTTGACCGGCTGCCGGTTGTGCAGCAGCAGGCCGACCCCGAACGCGACGATCGCCAGCGTCCACTGCGGACCGGTCGGCGGGTGGTCGGTCTGGCAGGTCACCAGCAGGTACGACACCCCGCTGAGCTCCAGCAGGACCATCCGCGGCAGCGTGTCCCGCACGTTGAGGAGACGACCCGCCCAGCCCATGCCGGTCAGCCTAGGCGCTTCGGCCACCCGGTGCGCACCGCCAGATAGGCGGCCAGCCCGAGCGGCCCGAGCATGATGGTGAGCAGCAGGATCGGCGCCATCACCAGGGCCGGCACGCCACGCTCCCGGCTGTCCAGGTAGGACCAGCGGCCGACGAACAGGTCGAAGGCGATCATGTGGGCCCAGCCGGCGGCCGCGCCGTCCGCGGAACCCAGCAGCTCGCGCACCCCGCTCAGGGTCGGGTCGCTGACCCCGGCCCACACCTCGCGGAGATTCGACACGACCAGCACCGCGTAGATCGCCACGATCGGCAGGACGATCAGCGGGCTCCGGACGACCCGGTGCGTCCACGACCATCGCGGCAGCAGGATCATCAGCGCCCAGAACGGCACGGCCAGCAGAAACGTCAGGTCGAACAGCAGCTCGGTCACGTCGTCCTCCGGACCACGGCGATACTCGCGACGGTGGTCACCGCCGCCACGGCGGCCAGCGCGGCCAGGGTGATCCCGTCCGGCTGCAGCAGCGGTTGCGCTCGCAGCGCCTGCCAGGTCAACACCATCACGAGTACGGCGTACGCGCACCCGAGGATCAGCATGAGGCGAGCCCGCGCGCGCGGCACCCAGCCGGTCCACCGCCCCATCGCGTAGGCCAGCAACGGCAGCGCCTGGAGGGCGTGCAGCCCGACGAAGTGGCTGATCCGCAGGTCGCCGCCGGTGGTGCTCCAGCCGGTGATCGGCATGCCCGGCCCGCCGTCCTCGACACCGACCGCGTGCGCCCCGATCGCGCCGCCGTCGGTCACCTGCGAGGTCATCAGGAAGCCGAGCGCCATGCCGAGCAGCGAGACGGCCAGGCCCAGCCGGATCGCGTAGGCGGCCACCCGGTCCGGGATCCGCTGGCGCAGCGTCACCACCCCGATCACCACCTGGGCGAAGAACAGCACCATGATCGAGGTGCCCATCGCCGACCAGAGGATCGCGTCGAACGGCGTGGCCACGTTGTAGTGGCTGGTCGTGCCGCGGGCCACCTGGGTCACGATGATCGCGAGCTCCACCACGGCGACGCCGACGATGACGATCCCGGACCATTCGGCCGCCCGGCTGCGGCGGGGCAGGACCGCCAGCATCCAGGCCAGCGTCCACGAGTAGAGGACGAACGAGACGGCGAACTTGAACGGCTTCAGCCAGATCGGTACGCCGGTGAGGATCCGGTCGTCGGCGACGATCCCGACGGCCGAGACGAGAGCCAGCACCGCGGCGCCCGCGGTGAGCCAGAGCAGCGGCCGGTTCCAGCGGACCGGGCTGCGCAGGAGCGAATCGACGGTGGTCATACCCTCAGGCTCGTCCCGGGAACGGCCCGGGTCGCCCGACCGGCGGCCGTCGTGACGGCCCCTGGTCGGAGCTCTTCTCCTACCCGGGTAGGAGGCGGTAATACTGGCGCGGTGGATCACAGCCCCGGCCTGACCGACTTCCCCGCCGACGACAACGGACGGCGCAGCAGCATCGCGTTCGGCCGCTCCGTCGTCGCCGACGCCCTGCGCCATGTCGACCCGGCGGCCGCCGCGGCCGCCGAGCGGGAGAGCGACTGGCGGCGCGGCTACCTCCGGCACTTCCGGTCCCTGGTGGAGACCGGTCTGGCCGCCGACGGGTCGGTCGGCTACGAGATCGCCGAGGCCGGACTGGCGTCGGTGCAGGCCCGCGTCCGGTACCGCCGCGACGACGGCGACTTCACCCTGGCCCAGGCGCTGCTGGCGACGCCGGACCGGCCCCTGGACACGGTCGAGGTGAAGGGCTCCGGGCAGCCGGACCGGGAGGTGGTCCTGCCGTACCGGGGTGAACTGCTGCGCGGCGACGGGCTGCGCCGCCGGCTGGACGCGTGGGTGGCCGCCGGCGTCATCGAGGAGTCGTGCGCCGAAGCGGTCCGCGAGGTGGCCGCCTCCCCCGACTGGCTGGACCTCAGCGACCAGACCCTGGTCGCGCTCGGCGCCGGCACCGAGATGGGCCCGGTCGCCTCGGTGCTCGGCTGGGGCGGCACCGTCGTCGCCGTCGACCTGCCCCGCCCGCACCTGTGGGAACGGGTCGAAGGGGTCGCCGCGCAGAGCGCCGGACGGCTGCTCGCCCCGGCGTCCGGCCCCACCCCCGGGGCGGACCTGCTCCGGGACCTGGCCGCGGTGGCGCAGTGGCTGCTCGGCATCGAGGGACGGCTCGTCGTCGGCAACTACGTGTACGCGCCGGGCTCGGCCTACCCGCTGCTGGCCGCCGCCGTGGACGCGCTCGGCACCCACCTGCGGCAGCACCGGCCGGACACCGCGCTCGCCTTCCTGGCCACCCCGACCGACGTCTACGCGGTCCCGGCCGGCGCCGTCACCCACGCCCGCGAGCGGTACGCCGCCCGGTCCCGCCGCGCCCGGGTCACCGCCGCCCTCTCCGGTGGCCGTCTGCTGCGCCCCAACTACCCGTGCGACGTGGCCCCCGGCCTCAACGACAGCCTGGTCCCGCAACAGGGGCCGAACTACGCGCTGGCCAAACGCATCCACCGCTGGCGGGCCACGGTGACCCGGCGGGACGGGGTGGTGAGCTTCGCGGTGGCGCCGCCCACCCGTACCCGGTCGGTGCTGCAGAACCGTCTGCTGGCCGCCGCGTACGCCGGAGCGCACCTCTTCGACGTGGAGACGTTCGAACCGGCCACCGCGAGCCGGCTCATGGCGCTGCTGCTGGTGCACCAGCTCCGCAAACCCCGGGCGGCCTCCCCGGCGGCCTGGCAGGACGAGGCCGTCGCCGCGGCGCACGGTGGACTGTGGCGGGCCGCCTACCATCCGCGGACCGCGCTGCCGCTGGCCGCGGTCCGTGGCCTGGTGCCGCCCCGGTGATCGCCGGGCTGCTGCTGGCGGCCGGCGCCGGCCGCCGCTACGGCATGCCCAAGGCCCTGGTCCGGCATGGTGACCGGCGGCTCGTGCAGCACGCCGCCGGGGTGCTGCGGGCGGCCGGCTGCGACCGGGTCCTGGTGGTGCTCGGCGCGGCCGCCGACGAGGTCCGGGCGGCCGCGCCGGACCTGCCGTCGACGGTGGTCAATCCGGATTGGGAGTCCGGGATGGGCTCCTCCCTGCGGACCGGGCTCCGGGTTCTGGCAGAAACCGATGCGACGGCCGCCGTGGTGCTGCTCGTGGACATGCCCGGGGTCAGCGCCGAGGCGGTCCGGCGGGTGCTGGCGCACGCGTCGCCGTCCGCCCTCGTCCAGGGCGGCTACGGTGCCCGTCGCGGGCATCCGGTGCTGCTCGGGCGCGACCACTGGGCCGGGGTGTCGGCGAGCGCGGTCGGGGACCGGGGCGCCCGGGACTATCTGCGCGCCCACGACGTGCTGGTGGTGCCGGTCGGGGACGTCGCGGACGACACCGACATCGACGTCGAGTGACCGCACCGTTGCCCAAAATTACCGGCAACCTTTCCGGGCCCTCCGCACACTTAGACAGTAGAAAGCAATTCTGTATTCGCATTGATGGACGGTTACTTAATTGATTTCCTCCCGTTGACAAATGGCGCCGGAGCAATTCAGGATGGGTGCGCTCCCAATCCCCGGGGAGCGATTCCCCGACGAAAGGCTTCGCGTGTTCAACAATCTGCGGAAGCGGTGGCGGGCCGGCGTGGTGGCCATCGCCGCCCTCGGACTGGGACTCGGCGCCGTGGTCCACACGCAGGGCGCCTCGGCCGCGACGTGGCCGTCCGCCACCGGCTCGGTCGCGCTCACCGCCAGCAAGTCGGTGTCCGGCACGCTGGACGGCGGCCTGAAACGCTACTACGGCAGCGGCGCACTCGGCACCGGTGACCAGGACGAAGGCCAGGACCCGCTGTTCATCCTGGCGGACGGCGCCACCCTGAAGAACGTCATCATCGGCTCCCCGGCCGCCGACGGCGTGCACTGCCTCGGCTCCTGCACCATCTCCAACGTGTGGTGGGAGAACGTGGGCGAGGACGCCGCCACGTTCAAGGGCGGCTCCAGCGCCAAGTACACGGTCACCGGCGGCGGCGCGAAAGGCGCCGACGACAAGGTGTTCCAGCACAATGGCGGCGGCACCCTGACCATCAGCGGTTTCGCGGTCAGCGATTTCGGCAAGCTGTACCGTTCCTGCGGCAACTGCAAAACGCAGTACAAGCGGGCCGTCGTCGTGAAGAACGTGGCCGTCACCTACCCCGGCTCCAGCCTGGTCGGCATCAATTCCAACTACGGCGACACGGCGACCTTCTCCGGCATCACCATCACCGGTGACAGCAGCAAGAAGATCTCCATCTGCGTCACCTACAAGGGCAACAACACCGGCGCCGAACCGACCAAGCTGGCCACCTACAAGGGCAGCACCGGCGGCGACGGCACCTACTGCAAGTTCACCACCTCGAACATCACCTACAAGTAGGGCGGCTCCCGCGGCCGCCACGCCGAAGCGCTCCCCCGCGTTTCCCCCGGCGCGAGCAGGCGCGGAGCCACGGTGAAACGGCCGGACCCGGTGCCAGACGGGTCCGGCCGTTCCCTTCCCTTCCTGTACGGACGCGCCGAGCCCTGTGACATCAACGCGACCCCAGCCGCGACACCCAACGGCCGAAACACCTGTCACTCACCGCGCCCCGGCACCCTGAGGCAAGCCAGGCACCCATCGCTCGCCTCACTGCCGTAACGCCACTCCCGCACCCGACCCACTGCAGCTGGCACCACCCCCGCCCGACGCGATCTTGAACGATCAGCCACCCTTAACGGTGGAGAATCGCCCAAGATCGCGACCGGCGCGACCGGCGCGACCAGGTAGCGCCCGACATCGCCCCCGCCAGGCGCGATCTTGGACGATCAACCACCCCCAGCGGTGGGAAAGCGTCCAAGATCTGCGAGAGGAGCGGGAAACGCGGGTGTTCAGCCGGTGACACCACCCTCCGCCCGGAGCGATCTTGGACGATAAGCCACCCCTAACGGTGGAGAATCGCCCAAGATCGCGGAGGGCGCGACCGGCGCGATCAGGTAGCGCCCGACATCGCGCCCGTCCAGCGCGATCTTGGACGATCGACCACCCTCAGCGGTGGGAAAACGTCCAAGATCGCGGAAGGGCGCGGGCGCGGGTGCGGGGCGGGCGCGGGTGCGGGCGTAGGCGCGGGCGCGGGTGCGGGGGCGGGCGGGTGCGGGGGCGGGCGCGGGAGCGCGGGGTCTTGTCTTGGCTGTGGCTTGTTGGTGGCTGCCCTGAGGTCTCGCGGCAGGAACGCCCGGCGGCGGACGACGGATCGGACCTGGGGCCTGGCCGCTCCTGTCGCCGCCGGTGTTTCTCCAGGACCGTACCGTCGCTTCAGCTTGACCGGATCGTTCCGGCCTGGGGCGGGATGGTGTCTGCCGCGCGGCGTGCCGGCGGCGTTGGATCGGGGTATGACCAACGCGCTCGTCGTGATCGACGTTCAGGAATCGTTTCGTGCCCGGCCGCTGTGGGCGACGGTGAGCAACCCCGACGTGGTGAAGAAGACGGGGCAGCTCGTGGACGCCGCCCGGGCCGCCGGTGACCGGGTGATCTGGGTGATCCACGCCGAACCGGGAACGGGCGACGTCTTCGACCCGGAGAGCGGCTACGTGCGGGTGGTCGACGATCTCACGCCCGCCGCCGGTGAGCCGGTGCTCACGAAGACCGTGCACAACGCGTTCACCACGACGAACCTGCAACATCTGCTCACCGTGGCCGGGGTCCGCTCGATCACGGTCTGCGGGCTGCGCACCGAACAGTGTGTGGAGACCACCGCGCGGGTCGCCTCCGATCTGGGGTACGAGGTGACGTTCGCGATCGACGCCACCGCCACCTTCCCGATCCCGCACCGCGACGCCCCCGCCGACCGACGCGTCGAGGAGTTGCTGGCCGACCCGCGTACGCTGGCCGCCGAGGACGTGGTGACCCGCACCGAGTACGCGCTGGCTGGCCGTTTCGCCACCGTCCGGACCGTCGCGGAGATCATCGGGGAGTGACCGGATCGTGAGTACGGTGCTGTTCGTCCTGACTCCGCAGGTGCACCTGCTCGACCTGGCCGGCCCGGCGCAGGTGTTCTCCACCGCGCCGGGCTACCGGCTCCGCTACGTGGCCGACGAGACTCCCGTGCCGACCTGGCAGGGTGTGCCGCTCGGCGCCGACCTTGCCTGGCCCGCTCTCACCGCCGACGACCTCCTGCTGGTGCCGGGCTGGCGGGACGGTCACGGCTGGTTCAGCGCCGCGACCCTGTCCCGGATCGCCGGCCACCACGCCCGCGGCGGCACGGTGGCCAGCGTCTGTGCCGGCGCCGACGCGCTCGGCCGGGCGGGTCTGCTCGACGGCCGCCGCTGCACCACCCACCACGATCTTCAGGACCGGCTGGCCCGCCGCTATCCGGAGGCCTCCGTGGTGCGGGACGTCCTGTACGTCTGCGACGACCGGGTGGTCACCTCGGCCGGTATCGCCAGCGGCATCGACCTCGCCCTGCACCTGGTCGCCCAGCGTCACGGCCCGGCGGTCGCGGCCCGGGTCGCCCGCGAGATGGTGGTGTACGGCCGCCGCAACGGCGACGAACGCCAGCACAGCGTGATGCTGCGGCACCGGGCCCACCTGAGCGACGTGGTGCACCGGGTTCAGGACCGCATCGACGCCGACTTCGCCGCGCCGCTGCCGTTGGCCGGCCTGGCCGCCGCGGCGGGCGTCAGCGAGCGCACCCTGACGCGGTTGTTCACCGCGGCGACCGGTCGTACCCCGCTGCGCTACCAGCAGCTGCTCCGGGTGGAACGCGCCGAGTACCTGATCGGCCACGGCGCGACGGCCGAGTCGGCGGCCCGCGCCGTGGGCTTCGCCGACGGCCGCATGCTGCGCCGCCTGCGCTCCCGTCCCTAGGAGTCTGCGCCTCGGCGCCGCTCGCGGGCGGCGGACCGCGTTCGGGCCCGGCTGATCAGGCGCTCGACCTCGTCCGCGGTGGCCGGACCGGGGTCGACGACGCTGACCCAGCCCTGTACGGCGTAGGCCGGATGCGGGATCAGGGTGTCCACCTCCGCGAAGTCGATCTTCTCGCGGTGTGCGGCGAACTCCTCCGGGCCGTAGCCGAACAGGGCGCGGAACTCGTCCCGCCCGACCTCGATGTTGAGCCGGTGGCGGCCGTCCGTGGAGAGCCGGGACCGTTCGTCGAAGTCGGGCACGTCGGCGTGGACGATCGTGGCGAACGGGCGCATCCGGTCCTCGCCGGCGAAGAAGAACCGGTCGCCCCAGGTGAAGGGCGGCATCTCGGAGCCGGGTTCGATCCGGGTCTCGGTCACGCCGGGCATCCCGCTGATCCGGGCGGCGACGGCCGCGCCGGGCCCGTGTCCGATGTGCAGGATCGCGTCGCTCGCCGCGACGATTCCGGCGGTCAGCGGGAAATGGCCGAGCAGGCCGGTCCGCCGTTCCCGCAGGTCCTGGCCGGCCGGTGGCGGGAGTAGTGCGGTCTCGGCGCCGAGCCGTTCCTCGTAGGTGCCGGCCTCCGGGAGCCCGAGCCCGGCGGGGGCGCTGGCGCCGAGGCTGCCGGCGACGAACACGTACCGGTCGCCGAGCAGCGCCGAGACGATCGAGCCGGCGCCGGACCACTCGGCGGCGTAGTCGGCGCCCTCCCAGTGGGTCTCCCAGCTGCTCGGTCCGCGTTGGAGGTGGGTGTTGTGGGCGGCGACCAGGACCGGGCCGCGGTCGCGTTCGACGGCGAGGATGTCGAGCAGGTTCTGCGCCATGATCACGTCACGGGCCCCGAGCAGGCGGCCGATCCGCTCTGACGGGGTGCCGGGCACGGCCATCGCCGCGTGGTAGCCGAGCAGGCCGATGGCTGTGGTGGCGAGCACCTTCGCCCGGTGCCAGGCGGCCGTGGAGGTGTCCTCGACGAGGCGGGGCGCGTTGGCGTACAGGAGATTCTTGAAGTCCTCGGCGATGCCGCGAAGCGCGGCGGCCTCGGGTGACCCGCCGGGTGATCGCGCCGCGTCGTACATGATCTCCGGAGCGGTCCAGCGGGCGTCGTCGCCGATCAGGCGGTCCAGGTCGGGCGCCGGGACGCCGAGGTATTCGCGCAGTTCGCGAAGGTATCGTCCGGGGCTGGGGGCGGCCTCGATCTCGGTCGGGGCGTCGAAGCCGTGGAAGGCGACGCGCTCGTGCGGCGGCAGGTCCCGGTTGTGGGCGCGCAACCAGTCGATCAGTTCGCGGGTGGCCGGGTGCTCACCCCAGCCGTGGCTGATGCCGGTGTTCAGGTCGAGGTCGTCGCGGCGCCCCCGCACGTAGTCGTCGACCGCGAGCCCGGCGGCCCGGTCCGACTCGATCGCGATGGACCGGAACCCGTGCGCCACGAGCGTCTCCAGGATCCGGTTGCGCAGGCGCGGGAAGGCCGGTTCGCCGTGGTAGGGCTCGCCGAGCGCGAGCAGATGCGGCCGGCGCTCGGAGATCAGGGACTGCAGCTCGGTGTCGAAAGCCATGACCTCAACCGTATCGTTGAACCAGCGGTTGAAACTTTTCGTCGATCGAGCTGGAGAGAGTCTTCTGAAGTCTCAAAACGGGGTTCACCGGCCGGTGGATCTGGCGCGGGCGCACGGGCTGTCCGCGCAGGCGATCCGCAACTACGAACGGGCCGGGGTGATGCCGCCGGCCGCCCGCACGGCGAACGGGTACCGGGTCTACACCGACGATCACGTGGGCGCGCTGGCCGCCTATCTCGCGCTGATTCCGGGGTACGGCCATCCCGTGGCCGGCGAGATCATGCGGGCGGTGCTGCGGGACGACGTCGACGCCGCCCTGGCTCTGATCGACGCGGCGCACGTCCAGTCGCGCCGTGACCGGGACACCGTGGCCGCCGTCGCAACAGCCCTGGCCGAGGCCCCGGCCGGGCCGCTCTCCGATCGGCCGCTCCCGGTCGGCGCGCTCGCCCACCGGCTCGGCGTCACGCCGGCCACGCTGCGCAAGTGGGAGCGGGCCGGGATCCTCGCCCCGGAGCGGTCGAAGGGTGCCCGCGTCTACTCCCCCGACGACGTCCGCGACGCCGAACTGGCACATCTGCTGCGCCGCGGCGGCTACCCGTTGGCTCACATCGCGACGGTGATCGAGCAGGTCCGCGCGGCGGGCGGGCCGGGCCCGCTGGCGGCGTCGATCGAGCAGTGGCGGGAGCGGCTCACCGCCCGCGGCCGGGCCATGCTGACCGGCTCGGCGCGGCTGGCGGCGTTCCTGGAGCGGACGGACGCCGCCCCGCCCGTGGGGGTTACGGGCGGGGCGGCGGATCGCGGCGATCAGTACGGGAAGTCGCGGTAACTACCGGTGTAGTAGTCACCGACCTGCCGGCGGTACTCCGGGGTCTCGAAGGTCTCCTTGTCGTACTCCGGAGAGTCCTTGATCTGCTCCTTAGTACGGTCCACGTAGACCTTCCGCTCCGTGTGATCGAAGCTCTGCACCGTGCCGGCCGGGAGGATGACCTTCCGTCCGAAGATCCACGGTCCGGTGTCGACCACGAGGAACGCGTCACCGACGTCGTAGCTGGCCTTGTCGATCGAGCCGATGTGGCCATCGGTCGCCTCGACTCGGTATCCGACCAGGTCCACGCCGGTCCGCCCGGTTTCTTCGGTGCTCTCCACGGTCACCGGGTCGTTGCCCAGTGCCGACGGCTCGCGCCAGGCCCACGGGGTGAACGGCGTAGGTTGCATCACGGCCTCCTCACATCGATGAATTCGCCGTTGTTCATCTGCTACCCACCGCACCCGCGGGCTAATCACCGCACGATGTCACTTCCGTTCAGCGCGGCCAGTTCGGCACGGTCGGGCAGGCCCTCGCAGTCGCCCGGGACGGTGACGGCGAAGGCGCCCGCGGCGATCGCGGTCCGCAGCCGCCGGGCCGGGTCCGCCCCGGCCAGCCGGTCGGCCAGGTAGCCGGCCACGAACGCGTCCCCGGCCCCGACCGGGTCGATCGCCGTCACCCGTAGCGCCGGCACGTCGAACCGCTCCCCGGCGATCGAGGCGGTGCAGCCGCGTGCCCCGTCCTTGACGACCACTTCGGACGGCCCGAGCTTCGCCAGACCGTCCAGCGGGTCGCCGTCCACGAACAGGGCCGCCTCGTCCGGGCCGGCGAACACCACGTCGGCCCGGCTCACCAGGTCGCGCAGCACCGGGGCGGCGTCCGGCCGGGACCACAGCTTGCCGCGGTAGTTGACGTCCACCGACACCGTGACACCGGCGGCGCGGGCCTCCTCGACGGCGTGGAAGACGGCCGCCCGGGCGGTGTCGCTCAGCGCCGGGGTGATGCCGGTGACGTGCAGGATCCCGGCCGCCGCCACCTCGTCGCGCGGGATGTCGGCGGGCGACAGGCGGGAGCCCGCGCTGCCGGCCCGGTGGTAGTCGGCCTGGATGAACTCGCCGGACCTGCGGTAGCGGATCATCAGGCCGGTGTGCGCCCGGTCCGAGACGGCCAGCACCCGGACCCCCGATGCCCGGAGGCGGGCGGCGACGAGGGCGCCGGTCGCGTCCGGGCCGAGACGTCCCAGCCAGGTCGCGGAACCGCCGAGGCGGGCCACGCCGATGGCGACGTTGCTCTCCGCGCCGGCGACACCGAGGGTGAAGCCGCGGGCGTGCTCCAGCGGGCCGATCCCGTCGGCCACGAAGATGCCCATCGACTCGCCGAGGGTGAGAAGGCCGCCGGTCATGAGCGGGCGAAGGCGACGGCGTCGACCGCGTGGCGGGCGCGGGCGGCCAGCGCGGTGAGGCTGCCACCGGTGGCGGCGTCGCCGATCAGCGGGCCGCCGAGGCCGACCGCGACGGCGCCGGCGGTGAGCCACTTGGCGATGTCGTCGAGGCCGATCCCGCCGGTCGGCATGATCCGCACGTCGGGCAGCGGGCCGCGCACGTCCTTGAGGTAGCCGGGGCCGAGGCCGCCGGCCGGGAACAGTTTGATCAGTGGGGCGCCGGCCTGGAACGCGGCGTGGATCTCGGTGGGGCTGAAGGTGCCCGGGTAGAACGGGACGGACTGCGGGCCGAGGCCGCTGACCGGCGCGACCAGGAAGGCCGCGCCGGCGTCGACCGCGGCCTTCGCGTCGTCGTCGGTGAGGACGGTGCCCGCGCCGACCACGACGGTGTCCGGCAGTTGCCGGCGCAGGCCGGAGATCGCCTCCAGGGCGCCCCGTGAGGTGAGGGTGACCTCCAGGGCGGTGATGCCGGCGGCGACCAGAACGTCGGCGACAGCGGCGAAACCGTCGGCGGTCGGGGCCCGGAGAACCGCGACGAGACCGCTGTCGACGATGGCGGCGGAGACAGGATCGAGGGGAGCGCGTTGATCGGTCACGTTCTCGATCCTGCCCGATGCAAACGTTTGCAGCCAGATCTCTTCGATCGCTGGGATCAGCCGCCCAGCAGGCGGCCGATCGTGTCGAAGACGTCGGCGTAGAAGGTGCCGCCGATGCTGCGGAAGAGCTGGAAGTCCTTGCCCGGGCTGCCGAAGAAGGGCCGCAGCGTCCAGGCGAGCTGGGTGCCGACGAAGCCGAACAGCAGGATCCAGATGTAGAGCAGGGTCATGCTGGTCGAGCCGTCGGCGGCGGGACGCTGCGGCGGGCCGGCGGCGAAGTCCGGGATCCGCACCTGGACCGGGGCGGGCGCGGTGAGCACGGCGCCGTTCTCCTTGGCTCCCTCCACCACCACGGGCTCGGCGGGCGGGATGGCCACCTTCTCCGCGGCCCGGCGGGCGGCGAGCGTCTTGGCCTCCTGGTGCTCGTTGAGGGCCCGCATGCCGGCGGTCAGGAAGCGCAGCCCGACCATCGCGGTCAGCATCAGGATCCCGACGTTGAGCAGCTTGAAGAACGCGTAGCTCTGGGCCGTGATCAGGAAGAACAGGCTGATCGGCGCGAACGCCAGGGTGAGCACGGCGGTCACCGTGATGGTCACCATGATCAGGGTGAGCGCCTGGAGCACCGACAGCTTCGCACCGAACACCAGGTTGAACAGGTACAGCGTCGGCAGGCAGATGGCCAGGGTGGCGAGGAACAGCAGCGGAAGCTTCACGAAGGACGCGGCGGCCTGCACGGCGCCGTTGGAGAAGCCGAGAACCGCGCCGTACAGCGCCAGGCTCAGCGCCGAACTGACCAGCATCTGCCCGGTGAGCTGCTTGAGGTCGCGCTCCTCGTTGATCTGGTCCCAGATGCCGTCCCGGTCTCGGAGCAGGCGTTCTATCACCAGCAAACTGTTGGCCATCTCGATCTCCCGTTCAGGTGGGGGGAAAGTTCGCGGAGGTTACCCTGTCGCCGTGACTGACCCAACCCTCAGGGCCTCCGACGCGGAACGGTACCGTGTCGTCGCAATGCTCGAAAAGCATGCAGCCGCAGGTCGTTTGACACTTGATGAATTCACCGAGCGCGTCGACCGCGCCCTCGCCTGCCGCACCCACGGCGATCTGGCCGCGGTCACGGCCGATCTACCGGTCGCCGACCCCGGCCCGGATCCGCAGACCGACAACCGTCATCTGCTGTGGGCGTTCCTGGCCGCGGCCCTGGTGCTGGTCGTCTTCAGCGTCGTTCTCGGTCTGGCTCGCTGAGCGACCGCACCCGCCCGTTCAGCGACGGCAACGGCTTCGGCGGAGTGTCCACGATGCCCAACTCGTCGCGGACCGCCGCCTCGAACTGCTGCATGACCAGCGGAACCTGGGCCAGCAGCTCGCGGAAGTGGGTGTGCGGGTGCACCCCGACCACCCCGGCCGGATTCATCTCCCCGTGCAGGCGTTCCAGCTGGAGATGGACGGCGAGGGCCGCGCTGCGCACCGGGCCGGAGGCGAGCAGCCGCACCGGCATGAGGGCCGGGCCGACCTGGTCCACGTACGCCAGCGGGGGCGGCGGCTTCTCACCCGCCTCGTACGCGGCCCGCAGCTTGTGGGTGGCCCGGTCGAAGGCGGCCAGCAACCGGCAGTAGGCGTCCTTGCGTTCCTCGTACCACTGCCGGTCCCGGCGTTCCCGGGTCAGCAGCACCTTGTTGCGGGCGGCGACCAGGTGCGCCGCCGCGGCACCGGCGAACGCGAACACGACGGCCACCAGGGGCAGTCCCCACCACGGGATCTGAGACACCCGTTCACCGTATCGAGCCCCGCGCCGGGCGGTCTGTCAACCACTCCCCCGCGGGGACCGGCCGGCGGTCACCGCAGCCGGTAGAAGCGCCAGAAGTCGTTTTCGATGTCCAGCACCTCGGGCGTGGTGAATCCGGCCTCGCGTGCCCAGCCGAGCAGGGTCGGCGTACGCAGGACCGTCCCGTTGGCGAGCACCGGGTCCGCGGCCCGGGTGGCGGGCAGGCAGTGCAGGACACTGAACGCGTACTGCAACCGCTCCACCTCCCCGGCCGGCGCGGTGAACTCGTCGGCGACCCGCTCGTCGGCGATGAACACGCTGCCGCCGGGGGCGAGCAGCTCGCGGGCGTTGCGCAGCACCCCGACCGGGTCGCCCATGTCGTGCAGCGCCTCGAACACGGTGATCAGGTCGTACGTGCCGGCGGCGGCGACCGCGTCCCCGGTGGTGAAGCCGACCCGGTCGGCGACCCCGGCCTCGGCCGCGACCCGCCGGGCCTCGCTGATCGAGTGCTCGTCCAGGTCGACGCCGTGGACCGTGATCGCGGGGTAGGCGCGGGCCATGGCCACCGACGAGTGCCCCATGCCGCAGCCCAGGTCGAGCACCCGGGCGCCGGGCCGGTCGCGCAGGCGGCGGTCGATGCCGGGCACGGCGGGCAGCCACTCGCCGCCGAGCAGGTGGGTGAACAGCGGGCGGTTGAAGCCGGCGATGCCGTGGCGCACGTGGCCGTACTCGGTGAACGGCACTCCGGCGCCGCTCCGGAAGGCGTCGACGACCCGCGGGGTGAGCAGGGCGATGCCGAGGGCGAACTCGCCGGCGGCGCCCGCGTACGCCGGCCCGTCCTCGTCGAGCAGCACCTCGGCCACACCGGGGGCGAGCGCGAACCCGTCGTCGCCGGGGATCAGGAATCCGGCCGCGGCCTGCTGTTCCAGCCATTCACGGGCGTACCGTTCGTCGATGCCGGCGGCCTCGGCGAGACCGGCCGGGGTGCGCGGGCCGGCCCGCAGCACGGTGTAGAGGCCGAGCTGGCGGCCGAGTTCGACGGTGCAGAGTTCGAGGGCGCCGGTGAGGGCGCTGAGCAGGCGCCCACCCAGGACGGCGGTCGGTGATGTCATACCGTCCAGCCTGCCCGCTTGACCTCAACCTTCGTTGAGCTTGCAGGCTGGGTTCATGCGAGCTGCCGTCTTCGACCATTTCGGTCCGCCCGAGGTTCTCCACGTCGCCGAGCTGCCGGATCCGGTGCCCGGGCCCGGCGAGGTGCTGGTCCGGGTGCGGGCCGCCGGTGTCCAACCGTTCGACGTCGCGGTACGCCGTGGCGTGATGCCCTGGGTGCGGGCCGAGTTCCCGCAGCAGATCGGCCAGGAGTACGCCGGTGTCGTCGAACGGACCGGCCCGGGGGTGGAGAACGTCCGCGCCGGCGACCCGGTCCTCGGCTCGACCATGCTGAACGCCGTCGCCGAGCTGCTCACCGTCCCGGCCGCGAACCTGGTCGCCAAACCGGACGGCCTGTCCTTCCCGGAGGCGGCCGGCCTGGTCGCCGCGTCGCAGACGGCGAGCGGCGCCCTGCTGGAACTGGACGTGACCGCCGGTGACGTGCTGCTGGTGCACGCCGGCGCGGGCAGTGTCGGGTCGATCGCGACCCAGCTGGCGGTCCGCGCCGGGGCCACCGTGATCGGCACGGCGAGTCCCGGCAATCACGACCGGCTGCGGGCCATGGGCGCGACGCCCGTGCCGTACGGAAATGATCTGATCGAAGCCGTGCTGGCCACCGGCCTGAAGCCGACCGTGGCGCTGGACGCCGGAGGCGGCGAGGCGATCGCGCAGTCGATCGCTCTGGGTGTGGCGCCGGAGCGGGTCGGCACGATCGTCGACGACCGCGCGGCCGCCGAGCACGGCGCCCGGGTGGTGCGCGCGGGCCGGTCCCCGCAGCGGCTGGCCGAGGTGGTGGCGCTGGCCGCCGCGGGCGGGATCACCCTGCCGGTGCTGCCGTTCGCGTTCGAGGAGGTGGTGGCGGCGCACGCGGCCGTGGAGTCCCGGCACGCCCGCGGCAAGGTGGTCGTCACGTTCGGGAGCTGATCCACACGCCGAGCCCGTCGAGGAATCGGGCCAGCCCGAACTCGAAGAGGACGTCCAGGTCGAAGTCGAAGTCGGCGTCGCCCGCGAACAACTGCCGGTAGTGCGGTGCGGGATGCCGCTCGGCGAACCGCTCGAACGTGGCGCCCTGCTGGGCCATCCACTCGTCGTCGGTCATGCCGGTGTCCCGCATCGCCTGCGCCTCCGGTTCGAGCGCGCTCGCCACCCCGCGCACGAAGCTGAACAGCAGCACCTGCACCAGGAACCGGTCGGTGACGGCCAGCCCGGTCGGCGGCAGGGTTCCCATGATCCACTCGCCGAGGCGCAGCGCGTTGGGCGCCGGCTGCGGGCGGGTCAGCGACATGGACAGGGCCAGCCAGGGGTGCCGCTGGAAGATCTGCCACACGGCGCGGGCACAGGACGAGAGATCCGCCCGCCAGTCGCCGGTGTACCGGGCCGGCACCCGCAGTTCGCCGAGCGCCCCGTCGATCATGGCGACGATCAGCTCGTCGCGGCCCGGCACGTGCCGGTAGAGCGACATGGTCGCCACGTCCAGTTCGGCGGCGATCCGGCGCATGGACAGCTCGGCCATCCCGTCGCGGTCGGCGAGAGCGATGGCCGCGGCCACGATCCGGTCCCGGCTCAGGTCGGTGTCGCGTGGCGGGACCGGCCCGGCCACGACCGTGCCGACACCGGGCCGGGCCACGGTCAGGCCCTCGTCGCGCAGCGCGGCGTGCGCCTTGGTGGCGGTGGCGATGGCGACGCCCCACTCGCGGGTGATGGCCCGGGCCGACGGCACGCGGTCGCCGGGACGTAGTACACCGGCCTCGATGCGGTCGCGGATGTCGGCGACGATCCGGCGGTAGGGCGCGTCCACGGTAGTACACCAGCCTCCCCGTACTAGTGCGGCTTGGCCGATCCTGAACGCGGCCCTAGCGTCTAGTACATCGATGTACAGAGTACGCAGAGGAGCGGGGAAATGCGTGTACTGATCTCCGGCGCCGGGATCGCCGGGCCGGCGTGCGCGTTCTGGCTGCACCGGGCCGGCGCCGAGGTGACCGTGGTGGAACGGACGGCGGAGCCGCGGCCCGGCGTGTTGAGCGCCAGGTAAATGTCCTGAGAGACGCCGCCAAGATGTCCGGACAAGCGCCGGATAAGTGTCCATTCCTACGTGTGGGTCGGTATGGCGGCCGCCATACGGGTGATACCACGGTGGTGGCATCAGTCCACGATGGTGTGATGACGCGACATGGGCAACGGCGTGGGTGGATGGCCGCGGGTGGGGCGCTACTGGTGGCCGGGGTGATCGGGTTCCTAGCTGTGCAGAACTTGGACGACGCGGACAAGTGGGCCAGCGTGTTCTCGGCGGTCGTGGCGGTGCTCGGGTTGGTGGTCAGTGTCGTGACCATGATCGGAGGCCGACAGGGGCCGGGGAGCGGTGGGCATTCGCTGGAGCACCCGGATGCCGAACCTGAGCTGGAGGCCCTGCCAGCGGAACTGAACACGCACCCGCCAGCCGCGCAGACGAGCTACGAGCAGAACGTCACCGCCCAGAACGGTGGGCAGGCGTTCGGCGCCCAAGGCCCTAACAGCCGGGTCGTCGTCCATCAGGAACCGCCGACGTCGGACACTGACCGGAAGAGGTGACCAGTCACATGACACCAGCCGATGGCACAGGCTCCGGCGGGAACGATGAAGACAGCAACAACCGTATCCCGGCCAAGGACGGCGACGCCTCGGCCGGCGTCGGCCAGACAGGCGAGCCTGAGCTGCTGTCTCCCGATAGCGACGGAAGGACGGTTTACGCTCAGCAAGTCACCGCAGTCAACGGGTTCGCCTACGGAGTGCAGCACGCCGACATTCACGTATTCGGCAACGGCCAACCGCTGTACCTGTTGGCGAACTGGCCGGCCGAGCCCGCTTCCGACCCGGCCTGGCTGGGGCAGCTACCCAGCCGGATGCTCAATGCCCGCCGGGCGGTGGTGCCGTTCATCGGCCGTGACGCCGACCTCACCAAACTGCGGCAGTGGCGCGACACCGGGCCGCGACTGGGCGTGCGGTGGTTGTACGGCCCGGGTGGGCAGGGCAAGACCCGTCTGGCCGCCCAACTGGCCGCCGAGTCTCTGGCTGCGGGATGGAAGGTGATCGCCGCGTCCCACGGCTCCGACGCTGATTGGCCGCAGCCGGGGAGCCAGGATATGACCTTGGCTGGCACCACCGGCCTGTTGCTGATCCTCGATTACGCCGACCGGTGGCTGCTAAGCAACCTGACATGGCTTTTTAAGAACGCCCTGCTGCACCAGGTCGGTGTCCGGACCCGAATCCTGATGATCGGCCGCAGCCTCGACGCGTGGCCGGCGGTCAAGGGCATCCTCGACACCCATCAAGCCGACACCAGCGGACACCGGCTGCCGGACCTGCCCCCCGACCACGGCCGCACCGCTATGTTCACCGTCGCCCGGGACAAATTCGCCGCCATCTACCAGCAGGTGCCGGGCACCCGTCCGGTCGACCCGGCCCACCTTTACACACCCTCACAGCTCGATGACCCCGACTCGGAGTTCGGGCTCACCCTTGCCGTGCACATGGTCGCGCTGGTCGCCGTCGATGCCGCCGCCTACGGTGAACGCCCACCCGAAGGCATAGACGCGCTGACCCAATACCTTCTCAATCGAGAACGACTTCACTGGGCCCGGCTCTACCACGACGGCACCACCGACACCGGCAGCGGCTACCAGACCCCGCCAGCAGACATGAACCAGGCCGTGTTCACCGCCGCGCTGACCGGTGCGATGGACCGACCCACAGGCGTAGCCCTGCTGCAACGACTCACCACGGGGACAGACCCCGAACAACTCGCCACCGACCACACCGTCTGCTACCCGCCCACCGCCGACCACAGCGACCCCATTGCAGCCACCGTGCTGGAACCGTTGTACCCCGACCGGCTCACCGAGGACTTCCTTGCCCTCACCATCCCCGGCCACACCCTGGACTACCCCACACCCGACTGGGCCCCGACCACAGCCACCGCCCTACTCATCCAAGGCCCCGATGAACAGAACTACACCGGCTACCTGGCCCGCGCGGTCACCTTCCTCGCCGCCGCCGCCGACCGCTGGCCGCACCTCGGCGATAACTACCTTTACCCGCTTCTGCACCAACACCCTGACCTTGCCATCCGTGCGGGCGGCACCGCCCTGATGACGCTCGCCGCGATACGGGACATCGACATCGGACTTCTCGAAACCCTTGAACCGCTGCTGCCCGACGGTCCGCATGTAGACCTCGACATCGCCGCCGCAGCGATCAGCACTGCGCTCACTCCGCACCGCCTGGCCGACACCACCGACCCCGCTCAGCAAGCCCTTCTCCATCACAACCACGCCTGCCGCCTCGACAACGCCGGGCGTCGGGAGCAGATCCTGGGTCCGGCCGAGGAAGCCGCACGCATCTATCGGCGGCTGGCCGAGGCGAACCCAGACGCCCACCTACCCGCCCTCGCCATGTCGTTGAACAGCCTCAGCCTCTTCCTGGCGAAGCTGGGGCGCTGGGAGCAGGCCCTCGGTGTGAGCGAGGAAGCCGTGGACATCTACCGGCGGCTGGCCGAGGCGAACCCGAACGTCTACCTACCGGACCTCGCCATGTCAGTGAACAACCTCGGCATGCGCTTGGCGGAGCTAGGGCGCTGGGAGCAGGCCCTCGGTGTGAGCGAGGAAGCCGTACGCCTCCGGCGGCCGTTGGCCGAGGCGAACCCGAACGTCTACCTACCGGACCTCGCCATGTCGGTGAACAACCTCGGCATGCGCTTGGCGGAGCTAGGGCGCTGGGAGCAGGCCCTCGGTGTGAGCGAGGAAGCCGTACGCCTCCGGCGGCCGTTGGCCGAGGCGAACCCGAACGTCTACCTACCGGACCTCGCCATGTCGGTGAACAACCTCGGCATGCGCTTGGCGGAGCTAGGGCGCTGGGAGCAGGCCCTCGGTGTGAGCGAGGAAGCCGTACGCCTCCGGCGGCCGTTGGCCGAGGCGAACCCGAACGTCTACCTACCGGACCTCGCCATGTCGGTGAACAACCTCGGCGTGTGCTTGTCGAATCTGGGTCGTCGAGAGCAGGCCCTGGGTCCGGCTGAGGAAACCGTGGGCATCTACCGGCGGCTGGCCGCGGCAAACCCCGACGTCTACGTGCCCAACCTCGCCGGGGCGGTGAACAACCTCGGTGTGCGCTTGGCGGAGCTAGGGCGCTGGGAGCAGGCCCTCGGTGTGAGCGAGGAAGCCGTACGCCTCCGGCGGCCGTTGGCCGAGGCGAACCCGAACGTCTACCTACCGGACCTCGCCATGTCGGTGAACAACCTCGGTGTGCGCTTGGCGGAGCAGGGGCGCTGGGAGCAGGCCCTCGGTATGAGCGAGGAAGCCGTGGGCATCTACCGGCGGCTGGCCGCGGCAAACCCGGACATCCACCTACCCAACCTCGCCATGTCGGTGAACAACCTCGGCATGCGCTTGTCGAATCTGGGACGCTGGGAGCAGGCGCTGAGCCTGACCGAGGAAGCCGTGGGCATCTACCGGCGGCTGGCCGCGGCAAACCCGAACGCCCACCTATCCAACCTCGCCGGGACGGTAAACCAACTCGGCCTCCGTCTGGCGGACCTGGGGTATCGGGAGCAGGCCCTGGGCCCAGTCGAGGAAGCCGTGGGCATCTACCGGCGGCTGGCCGCGGCAAACCCGAATGCCCACCTACCCAACCTCGCCATGTCGGTGAACAACCTCGGCCTCTTCCTGACTGAACTGGGGCGCCAGAAGCGAGCCCGGCGCCCGGCCGAGGAAGCCGTGGACATCTACCGGCGGCTGGCCGCGGCAAACCCGGACATCCACCTACCCAACCTCGCCGGGGCGTTGAACAACCTCGGTTTGTGCCTGGCGGGTCTGGGTCGTCGGGAGCAGGCGCTGAGCCTGACCGAGGAAACCGTGGGCATCTACCGGCGGCTGGCTGCGGCAAACCCGGACGCCTACCTGCCCGGCCACGCCGCGTCGTTAACCAACCTCGGCCTACGTCTGGCGGAGGTGAGGCGACGGAAGCCGGCGCTGACGTTGGGCCCGGTCGAGGAAGCTGTAGGCATCTACCGGCGGCTGGCCGCGGCAAACCCGGACGCCTACCTGCCCAGCCTCGCCATGGCGTTGCGTATGTACGCATCGGTGTGCGTGAACTTGCGCATCAATTTACCCCGAGTGCGTAAGTCGGTTACCGAAGCGATCGACATCTATGAGTCCCTCGGGCGTACCGCAGCGGCGGCGGATCTGCGCTGGCGGTTCGACAGGCTCGTCGACGACGGGTGGGATGAAAGGTGATAGTTGGCTTCAGGGAAGGTCCCTTCTGTGAAGGCAACCGGTAGCCTGGCGGCATGACCGCCCAGGTGACCGACATCAGCTCCCGGCCGGATCGGCGCAGATTGCCTTCCCGAAAGGTTGTGCCTCTGCCGATCGGCGGTCTCGCCGCCCCGGACGCGATCGAAGCGTGGGCCAGCCGCTACCTCGACGCCGCCGTCCGCGGCGTCCGCTCGGCCGAGGTCGCCGACAAGATCGCCCTGCACCTGGCGAGGTTCCGCGACCACTTCCACGCCGCCCACGGCCACGACCGGCTCTCCGCCGTCGTCCAGCGCGAGGTGATCGCCTGGCGCACCCACCTCACCTCTGCCAAGGAGGCAGGCGGGCTCGGCCTGGCCCCGGCGACGGTCAACACCCACCTCGCCTCGCTGTCCGGGTTCACCACCTGGGTGTGCACCCACGACCCGGCCGCTCTGCCGCACGGCAACCCGTGCGCGAAGGTCGGCGACCTGCCGCTACCCCCGCTCGAACCCCGCGCCCTCACGCCTGGGCAGGTCCGCACGCTGAAGAACGTGCTCGACCGGCTCCCGCGCTTCCACCAGCACAAGGGCCGACGCCGGTCCGGCACCGGGGAGTTGCACGGCCACGCCCGGCCGCTACGCGACCGGGCGATCGTGCACACCCTGCTCGGCACCGGCCTGCGCCGCGAAGAGCTGGTCAACCTCGACCTGGACCAGGTCACCCCTAACACGCCGGAGGCGCTGCGCGCGGCGAAGAAGGCGAAGATCAGCGGCGTCCGGGGCAAGGGCGGTACCAGTCGCATCGTGTTTCTCGGCGCCGACGGCCGCACCGCCCTGGCCGACTACCTCGAACACGAGCGTCCCGCCGACGCCGGGCCGGACGCGACCGCGCTGTTCCTGTCCGCCGCCTCGATCGGCTCCCGCCGCCCCGACGGCCGGCTGTCCCCGCGGTCGATCAACCTGATCTGTGAGCAGATCGGCCGGTGGCACGACGCCGAACACGGCGACCCGGCCCGGCACATCAGCCCGCTACGGCCCCACGATCTGCGTCACAGCTTCGCGTTCGCGCTCGCCGAGGCCACCGGCAGCGACGCCTACGAACTCCAGCGCCGGCTCGGCCACCAGTCCCAGCGCTACATCCACCGCTACACCAACCCGCCCGAGGACATCGCCGCCGGCTACGTCGAGAACCTGTAGCCACCCGAGGTCTCAGCCGGTCATCCGCATCAGGTCGCCAACGGCCCGGTGTCCCGCCGCGGCGGCCGCCGCCTGTTCGAGGACGTCCATCGCCCTGGCCAGGCCCTGGCCCGCGACGGCGGCATCCCCGGCAGGGCGCAGCGGATCGGTGGTCACCCGCTTGGCCGTGGCCATCGCGGCCAAGGCTCCGGCCACCTCGCGGATGGTGCGCACCAGCACGTCGCCGGAGCCGACCTGCCCGGAGCGCGGGAGCGGGCCGCCGAAGTCGAGCTCGGACAGCGCCATTGCCAGCCGGGTGGCCCGCCACTCGATCAGTGCCCACTCGTCGGCCTCGCGCTGGCAGTTCGCGCCGGCGAACGCCATCAGCGTGATCTCGGCGATGTCGCTCGCGTCGGCGCCGGCCCGGCGGGCGGCGTCATCGGCTCGGCTGGCGTGGGCCTCGACCACCCCGACCAGGGCGTGCGACAGCCGGGCGGCGACCAGCTCGCGGCTGACGCCCTCGGCGGCCGCGCCGTCCAGGTCGATGCCGACCTTCATGCCGAAGCGGTCCAGCAACCCCACAAGATCGTCAATCGTCAGCACGTCGGCCACGGCCGGGCACGTTACCCGCTAACCGCGCCGCGGTGGTGCTCCGCAGTACGGCGGCGTCACCCGGACGGGTGACGGGCGGCATCGTTGCCTGTGGATCTCCGGGTGTAGTTGACTGTGCGGTGTTTCCCGGACGGCGCCGTGCCAGTGCCGGTGTGACGAGCCCTGGGGAGGGCGTGTGGCCGGTCGACGGGTGCCGTGGTTCGTGATCGGCTGGACGGTACTGCTGATCATCTTCGCGTGGCTCGCGCTGGCGTCCTGGTGGACCCCGGGCGGGGCGTGGTGGCCGCCGGTCACGTTCGGCGCCTGCGCGCTCGTGTGCGCGGGCAACCTGTTCTGGGCGGTGAAAAACCGCCGCACGCCGCCGAACCGGTAGTGCCCCGTGAACCGGCAGGTTTCCGCGGAGCAACGGACGGCGACGGTGGCCCGGCTGCTGCAGCTGCGCCAGGCCGGGACGCTGACCGGCGAGCACGTGCGCCTGGCCGCGGCCGGGCACGGCGTCGCCGCGCGCACCGTCCGCAGGTGGCTGCACCGCGGCGACCAGCAGCAGCGGGCCGCCCGGCCGGAGTGGCACCGGCTCAGCGACACCGACCGGGAGGCGTACGCGTACTTCCGCGGCAACGTCGCCGCGCTGGCCCGCGCCCGGGCCGCGGTGGTCGCCGGCGAGAGCCGGGCGGCCGGGGTACCGGTGCCGCAGTTCCTGATCGACGGCTGGGCCGGCGCGGCACCGGCGGCGCTGCGCACCCTGCAACGTGCGTTCGCCGAGCAGATGACCCCGGCCGAGCGGGCGTACTGGAAGACCGGCGAGGCCGGGCGCCGGGCCGCCGACACCTATCTGCAACGGCCGTGGACGCCGCGCAACCAGGTGTGGGAACTCGACCACAAGTTACTGCCGATCCTGCTGCTGCCGCGCCGCGGCGGCGCCGTCCAGCCGTGGCTGACCAGCGTCATCGACGACGGCACCCGGGCGTTGCTGGGCTGGGCGATCACCCTGACCCCGTCGACGGCCACCGTGCTGACCGCGCTGCGGATGGCGCTGACCCACGAGCCCGACCGGGGCCCGTTCGGGGCGGTACCCGCGCACACCCGCATCGACCGGGGACTCGAGTTCGCCGCCGAGGCGGTCACCGACGCGCTCGCCGCTCTGGTCGTCGGCCAGCACCGGCTGCCCGGGTTCACCCCGCACCTCAAGGGCAAGATCGAGCGAATCCACCTGACGATCGAGCAGACTCTGCTCGGCGGGCTGCCCGGCTACACCCACGGCCCGCGCGACGCCGCCGGCCGGCTGCACGGGCCGCTGTCCGACCGGGCCCGTGATCGGGAGAACGCTGACACCGCGGCGGTGCGGCCGATGCGTCTGGAACGGTTCGTCACCGACTACTTCGCCCCGTGGGTGGCCTGGTACAACACCGAACGGCCGCACTCGATGATCGGCGGGCTGACCCCGTTGCAGGCGTGGAACGAGGACCCGGCCGCGCTGCACCGCGTCGACGAGCGGCTGCTGCGGCATCTTTTGCTGGCCGGCGAGGACAAGAAGGTCGGCCCGTACGGGATCCGACACAACAAGCTCGACTACACCGCGCCCGAGCTGCACGGCCGCGGCGGGCAGATCGTGCAGATCCGCTACATGCCGCACGACGACCGCCGGATCGAGGTCTACGCCGGCGGCGAGCACCTGTGCACCGCCTACCCGCAGGGCCAGCTCACCGACGCCCAGCGCGACGAGTTCCGCCGGCACGCCAAGGACGAGGCCAAACGACTGGCGGCCGCGCGACGGCGGGCCAGCCGCCAGGCTCGGACCGTGCTCGCGCCGCTGTCGGACGGCCAGACCGGCGAGGCCGAGACCAGGCTGGTCGCTCGCGCCGACGCCGACCAGGCCGGCCGACGCCGCGACGACGAGGCGCTGCGCCGGCGCGCGTCGACGAGCCTGCTCGGGCTGGTCGAGCCGTACGCCCTGCCACCAGGGCAGACCTATCCCAAGCCCACCGACGAGAACGGACGCTGATGCCTGGGCACTTCCTCGGCCTGCAAGGAGCCAACACCCTGGTCACCGGCCAGTACCAGCTGTCCACCCGGATCATCGACGACCTGGTCGCCAACGCCGCCACCGGCGTCATCCACGGCCCGGCCGGGGTCGGCAAGACCTTCGCCGTGGAGGCCAACCTCGAACGGTTGCGCGACGTCGGCGACCACCGGGTGTCAACGTGCTCGCTGGCGTTCCCGTCCAAACCGACCATGCTGCGCGTGGCCGCCGAGCTGGTCACCGCGCTGACCGGCACCCCACCGCCGACCTCCCGCAGCCGGTTCCACCTGATCAGCCACCTCGTCGGCCTGTTGGCGGGCCCGCCGCGGCTGGTCGTGGTCGACGAAGCCCAGCGCCTCAACGGCGAGTGCATCGAGCTGCTGCGCCACCTGCACGACCACTCCGACACCCGGTTCGCGCTGCTCTACGTCGGCGGCGACGGCTGCTGGGAGGTCCTGTCCCGCGAACCGATGCTCCGCTCCCGGATCTTCCGCCGGCTGCCGTTCCGGCCGCTGCCCAAGGACAAGGTCCCGGACCTGATGCGCAGCTACCACCCGATCTACGCCGACACCGACACCGAGCTGCTGCTGACCATCGACGACACCTACGCCCACGGCTCGATGCGCGACTGGGCGGTCTTCACCCACACCGCCGCCCAGCTATGCACCGACGCCGGCCTGCCCGGCGTCACCGCCGAGGTCGTCACCAACGCCAACGTGCTGCTCGGCGCCGGCCTGCATTGATGGACATCGCCCACCTCGGGCCGCGGCTCGCGCCGCTGGCCCCCGCCCTTGACGGCATCCACCAGTACAACGACGCCCTGCGCCGCATCCGCACCGAGCCACGCGGGCCGGGCACCCCGCAGGTCCTACTCGTCGACAACCGGCGCGACCACGCGTCGAACGTCGCCCGGCTGGCCGAGCTGCACCAGCCCGCGCACGGCCGGATCGTCGTGCGCCCCACCCCCGGCGGCTCCAGCCGGCCCATCATGGGCCTGGACCTGCTCACCGCGCTCGGCATCAACCCGGAGCTGCTGCGCAAGAAGGGCGGCCAGCTCAACAGTCAGTCGTGGCGGCTGGCCCAGGCCTGGATGCACGGCCACGGCGTCACCGAGCTGCTCGTCGACCGGGCTCACGATCTGCCCGCGGAGATCGTCGCCGACCTTGCG
Organism: Actinoplanes flavus; assembly: GCF_017592555.1. Lineage (GTDB taxonomy): Bacteria > Actinomycetota > Actinomycetes > Mycobacteriales > Micromonosporaceae > Actinoplanes > Actinoplanes flavus. The sequence goes on from NZ_JAGFNS010000026.1 coordinate 130,593, forward strand.
GGCCTGGCGGCCGCCGCCGGAGCCCGGCTGTGGCTGGTGTGGAGCGCCGACACCAGCGCCGAGAAGGTGCTCACCGCGCTGGCCGACACCGATCGCAGCGTCGCTCTGCTCTACCTGCCAGACTTCCACGAACTGCTGGAACCCGTCACAGCACCGTACCGACGCCAGCGAGCCCCCGGCCCGGGCGACGACACCGCGCCCTTGCCGGCCCTGCCGGCCGCCGACTTCACCACCTTCCGGGCCGCCTGCCACCGGCTGCTGTCGCGCCGCGACTTCGCCCGCGTCGACGGCCTGTACTGCCACACCGCGGACACCGTCGACCAGTGGATCCGCCACCGGCTGCCCGACAGCGGGCCGCCGGCGCTCGACGACATCGCCGGGCCGCTGGCCGCCTGGCTACGGGACGTGCACCTCGGCCCGCACCCAGCCCCGCTCGCGCTGCTCCGACTCCGGGCCACCCAGGCCGCCCTGTTCGGGCACGGCCTGCTGCTGCGCTGGAACCCTGCCCGACTCGGCCCCGACCCTGCCGGGCGGCTCCCCGGCACCCTCACCGAGCAGACCGTCACCAACCTTACCGCCCTGCCCCGCACCGACCACGCCGCGGTGACCGCCCTGTCGTTGCACCTCAACAAGGGCGCCGCCTACCTGAACTGCTGGCAGATCGGCGACCTGTCCGACGACGCCGACATGCTGCACCCGCGGCCGTCGCACGTGCACCGCCACCCCGTGTACGCCAGTGAACCCGTCTACCAGGACGAACTGGCCGACGTCGGCGTCGACGAGCAGCCCTGCACCCAGCCGGTCATCCTGCCGCCGTACACCCGCCCGATCCTCGCCGCGCACCGCGCCTACCGCCTCGCCGAAGGAGCCACCCCCGCCGACGACCTGTTCTGGTACCTCACCGCCAGCAGAACCCGGCCAGACAGCGCGATCCTGCGCGAAGCCGTCATCCTCAGCTGCCGGCGGCTCAACCTCGACCCACCGTGGATGCACCGCTCACCCTGCCGCAACGGCGCCGACACCGGCCTGCGGCCGCGCATCCACGGCTGGCTCGCCGAACGCGGCCTCACCCTGCACGAACTCGACCGAGACCTGGCCCAGCAGATCACCGACCGGCACACCCGCTGGATCCGACCGGCGGCACACCAGTGACAGGGCCGGCCGAACCCAGCGCGTTCCGGCAGCGGCAGCGCGCCGCTGGCCTGTCCCGATGGGAACTCGGCGACCTGCTCGGCGTCCACCCCCACCAGCTGCCCGATGGCGTAGTCCGCCCCAACCTGGCCTCTCTGCCGGTCAGCGTCGTCATCGACCTCGCCCGGCAGCTCGACCTCCATCCCGCCGACCTCGTTCCCGGCCTCGAAGCTGTCCTCGGCAACCGGCGCACCGGCGCCGAACCCATCCCGGCCCCGGACGTCACGGTCGACGCGATCGCCGCGCTCACCGCGCTGGCCACCGCGACCGGCCCCATGCTCGTCGACGAGCTCGCCACCGCCCTGGCGTGGCCACTCGGCCGCCTCCAGGCCGCGCTCGAGCATGCCGACACCCACCCCGGCCTCGGCGGGCCACTCGCGCTACGCCGGACCGCGCCGCACACCTACACCGTCAGCCCGCGCCTGGACGTCCTCACCGACGACCAGCGCACCGCCGTGCTGAACACCGCCGACCAGTCACAGCCGCTCACCGTCGGCCAGGCCAACGCGCTGCTCACCGCGATCGCCAACCACGGCACCCCGCGCCCGGACCGCCCCACAGCCGGGCAACCCGACCCCGCCAGCAGCGAACTCCGGCTTCGTGGACTCCTGCACGCCGATCACCGGCCCGACAACGTCACGGCCAACCCCGAAGTGCTCTACAGCCTCCGCTACCGCGACCAGCCCACCGGCTTTTGATCGAGGCCTCGCCGCCCGGACATTTACCCGGCGCGCTGACGGTCAGTTAGCTGGCGCTCAACACGGCGGGCACGCGGTCGACGTACGGGGAGTGGCCCGCACCGTGGTCGAGCGGATGGGCCTGCGCGAGACGATCCGGCGGCACCAGGTCGACGAACGCGGCTGGGCGCTGGTCGACGGAACCGGGCGGAGGCTCGCCGGGATGCCGGCCGGCGCGTTCGGCGGTGAGGGCATCGTCGCCGAGATCGAGATCGCCCGCGGCGACCTGGCCCGGATCCTGCTCGACGCCACACCCGGCGTCGACTACCGGTTCGGCGACCGGATCACCGCCCTCGACGACCGGACGGTGACGTTCGCAAGCGGCGGCACCGAACGGTACGACGTGGTGATCGGCGCCGACGGCGTCCACTCCGGCGTCCGGGCGCTCGCCTTCGGGCCGCGGGAGCGGTTCGTCCGCTACCTCGGCGGCTACACCGCGTACTTCACCGTCGGCGACCCGGGCGACCTCGACCACTGGATGCTGATGTACAACGCGCCCGGCGGCCGGGTCGCCTACCTGCGCCCGGAGAACGGTGGCACGGCGAAGGCGGGGCTGAGCTTCCGCCATCCGGAGCCGAGCCACGAGCGGCTGTCCCGGGCCGGCGCGGAGCGTGTGGTGAGCGAGCGGATGGCCGGGGCCGGGTGGCGGGTCCCGGAGCTGCTGGCCGCGATGCCGGGCGCCGCCGACCTCTACTTCGACTCGATCAACCAGGTCCGGGTGGACCGCTGGTGGCGCGGCCGGACCGTCCTGCTCGGCGACGCCGGTTACTGCGGGTCACCGCTGGCCGGGCTGGGCACCAGCATGAGCCTGGTCGGCGGATACGTGCTGGCCGGTGAGCTGACCCGGGCGGCCGATCCGGAGCGGGCCTTCGCGGCCTATCAGGCCGAGATGGCGGACTACGTGGAGAGCGGCCTCGAACTGCCGCCCGGCGGGATGGCGATGTTCGCGCCGATGAGCCGGGCGGGGATCCGGCTGCGGGCCCTCTCCACCCGGATGATGACCCGGTGGCCGGCCCGTCAGCTCGCCGAACGGCAGTTCAGCAAGGCCGAGCGAATCACGTTGCGTGCCTATCCGGCCCTGTCAGCGCAGGTAGACCAGCCCGTCCAGCACCACTGACGGACGGCCCGCGGTGCCCTCGGCCCGTACCTGGACGGTGTGGGTGCCGCTGGTCCGCCACGTCCGCGTCCACACCGACCTCCGGTATTGGGTATCGCCGGACCGTAGGTCCACGACTCCCTGGAACGCGCCGTCCACATAGACCCGGATCCGGCCGGACGTCGCGGTCCGGGCCGCCACCAGGGCCGCCGAACTGCCGGTGAAACGCCAGGTCAGCGACGATCCGGCGGCCGATGCCGCGACGGCTGCGCCGCCGAGATGCCCGTGGTTCCGCACGGTGCGCCAGGTTCCGGTCCGCGGTGTGCCGGCTTCGGTCGACAACACGGGGGTACGGGTGATCGCACCGTTCTTGGTATTCCCGGCACTGTCGGTGACGTTCACCGACCAGGTCCTGGGGGCGCCCAGCCGTACGGCGCCGGTGATCCGCCGGGCGGCGCCGGTCAGGGTCTTGCCGGAGATCCGTACCGACCGCAGGCCGGAGGCGTCACGGAGTCCCCAGTCGACCCGGACCGGGGCGGTGGTGCCGACCGCGCCCTCCCGCAACGACACCAGCGGCGCGCGGGTGAAGACGGGCGCGACCGCGTCCGCGACGATCTTCGCGCTGGTCGTGGCGGTCCGGCCGGACAGGTGCACCGCCTTGACGGTGACCGTGTGCTCGCCCGGGGTCAGCCGTACCGCCGCCTGCCGGTGCCCGCCGGGCACGGCCGTCCGGAGCCGGCCGTCCACCCACACCTCGAAGCGGTCCAGCATCTGGCTCGGAGTGTCCAGCACCCAGGCCGGTCCGGCCGTCCCCTTGGTGTAGTAGCGGCCGACCCGCCGCAGGGCCTGCCCCACCCCCCGGTACCGCAACCCGGACGGCGCCGCGCCGGCCATCCGGCGGATCGACGGGAGCAGCGCGTAGAGCGAGTTGCCCGGGCACTCGGTGCGCCCGGTGTCCCGGTGCCCCGAGATCCGGTTCAGCACCGCCGCCCTCCCGGCCGGGTAGCGGTCGCTGCCGGTGGAGACGAGCCGCACCCGGCCGAGCGGCGAGTTCCGCCAGGCCCCCAGCTTGTACGCGGCCACCTGCGCCACCGCGGCCCGCGCCCGCGCCGGAACCGCCGCCGACCCGTAGTCGCCGATCACCGCGACCGCGCTGGCGTTCTTGTTGAAACCGAGCGTGTGCGCCCCGAGTACGGACCGGTTCACCCCGCCCGCGCGCCCTTCGAAGATCCGCCCGCACTTGTCGACCAGGAAGTTGTAGCCGATGTCGTTCCACCCCTTGCTCTTGACGTGGTACGCCTCGATCCCCCGGACGATCCCCGCCGACTGGGCGCAGCCGTAGCTGTTCCCGGTCGCGGTGTGGTGCACGAACACCACGTGCACGGCGCCGGTGTACTCGGGCGGTTCCTCGACGATCGACTCGTCGGCCCGCCAGCCGACCCGGGTCACCATCCTCGGCACCGGTCGCAGCGGCAGCGCCACCCCGGCCCGCTGCTCCCGGTCCGCGGCCCGCCCGGCGACCAGGACCGGGGTGGTGGGCCCGGACGCCGGCGTGGTGTCCCGGGCATCCGGGTTGATCAGGTCGACGCGCAGGCCGGTGATCCCGCCGGGGGCGGTCACCCGGGCCTGGACGCCGTCGGACGGCCCCACCCAGAGCGGGTCGCTCGCCCCGCGTACGTGCGGGCCGCCGGCCCCGGCGGAGGCGTCCGGGTTGTCGGTCTCCAGCCGCTGCCAGGACGTCCACCGCCCGGTCGCCGCCACCCGGGTACGGACCTCGATGGCCCCGGCCGGCACCGCCTTCGGGTCGCTCCAGGTGACGCCGACCAGGCTGAACGGCTCCGTCGTCCGGCGCGCCAGTTCCGCGGTGCGGCTCCCGGCCGTGCCGGCGACCAACCGCATCGAGCGCCGCACCGTCACGGCTTCGCGGGACCCCTCGGTCAGGGGGAAGGTCTGGAGCACCGGCTCAGCCGGAGCGGCGGCCTGCTCCGCGGTTCCCCCGGTGATCGCGACAGCCACCACCGGGGCGGCGACCAGGGCGGTGGCGAGACGTGCGGTGAGCCGGTTGCGGCGCATGGAAACTCCCCCGGTCACCGGCAGAAGGGGTCATTTCGGATGGGCCGGGGACCACCAGACACCTTGCCGGGGACCAGAGGGACAGGAAGGACGTTCTGTGAAAATTACTCTGATTCAGTGATTTGCCAGCCGAATCGCCGCATTCAGTGCGGTGGCGAAGGTGACCCACATCCAGTACGGCAGGAGCAGCCCGGCCGCGGCCTTCGAGACCGGCCGGAACTTCCACACGGTCACTCCGATCACCACCCAGAGGATCATGATGTCGACCAGCGCGAGGCCGTATTGACCGAATCCGAAGAAGATCGGCGTCCAGATCGCGTTCAGGACGAGCTGACCGGCGTACCAGTTGAGCGCCGGCGACCATCCGGTCCGCCGCCAGACCAGCCATCCGCTCACCGCGATCATCACGTAGAGCACCGTCCACACCGGGCCGAACACCGCCGACGGTGGCGCCCAGGCGGGCCGCTCCAGACTTTGGTACTCACCCGCGGTCCCGGCCACCCCCAGCCCACCGAGAAGGGCGGCCACCGCCACCGCCGCCCCGAACCCGGCGAGCCCCAGCCAGGGCGAAACCGTCCCGTGGCGCCCACGCATCACATCACCGGTCATGCCCACCCGTTACCCCCGTCCCGCCCCGTCTATCCCCCCGGCGCCCGAACGGCGGCCGCGGCCGCGTCGAAAAGGGTTTCCAGGGGGACCGCGCCGTTACCGCGGGTCCAGGCGTCGCCCGCCACGTCCAGGCAGGTGATGACGGTGGCGACGAGCGCGTCCGCGCGTACGTCCAAGGGGTCCGCGGGATCGGCACCCAGCCGGCGGCGGACCTCGGGGGTGAGCAGCGCCTGCCATTCGAGGTGCTTCTCGATGCTGCGGGCACGCAGCGAGGGCGTCTGGTGGACCATCGTGAAGATCTTCAGCATGGTCGGCTCGTCGAAGGCGGTGTCCTTGACGCTGTGCAGCGCGTTGCGCAGCGCGGCCCACACCTCCTCGTCGTCGGGGCGGGCCTCCAGCGCCTGGCGGACCAGGTCGCCGCTGGCGATGAGGTCACCGAGGACGACGTCCTCCTTGGTGCCGAAGTAGCGGAAGAAGGACCGCCGGGAGATGCCGGCGGCCGCGGCGATGTCGTCGATGGTGGTGGCGTCGAAGCCGCGCTCCAGGAACAGCGCCATCGCGGTCGCGGTGATCTCGCGGTAGACGGTGTTGCGGGTCCGGGACCAGAGCGACATGACCGCACCCTAACACGCCATGCCTGATTGACACTGAGTGCCAGACCGGCATAGCGTGCCACCCATGGCCGTCGATTATCGCAACCAGACCACCCTGATCACCGGGGCCAGCTCAGGGCTCGGCGCCCTGTTCGCCCGGCGCCTGGCCGCCCGCGGCTCGAACCTGGTGCTCGTCGCCCGGCGCACCGGCCGGCTGGAGAGCCTGGCCGCCGAGCTGCCGAACGTGACCGTCACCCCGATCACGATGGACCTGACCGAGCCGGGTGCGGGCGCGAAGCTGAGCGCCGCGGTGGCCGAGCGCGGGCTGGAGGTGACCAGCCTGATCAACAACGCCGGGTTCGGCACGCACCGGCTGTTCCACGAGGCGGATCCACAGCGGATCACCGACGAGATCACCCTCAACGTCACCAGCCTGACCGAGATCAGCCGGGCGTTCATCGAGCGGCTGCGCAGCCGGCCCGGCGGCGTGCTGCTCAACGTGGCGAGCATCGCCGGCTACCAGCCGGGCCCGACCCTGGCGGTGTATGCGGCGACCAAGGCCTACGTGCTGAGCTTCACCGAGGCGCTCTGGTCCGAGTCGCGCGGCACCGGGCTGCGGGTGATGGCGCTCTCACCGGGCGCCACCGAGACGGAGTTCTTCGACGTGGCCGGTCAGGGCGCCGACGGCGGCACCCGGCGGATGCACGCCGACCGGGTGGTCGACCTGGCGCTGCGGGCGCTGGACCGGCGCAACCCGCCGCCCAGCCTGATCACCGGCCGGATGAACAACCTGATGATCAACGCTGGGCGGCTGGCCGGGCGGCGGGTCACGACGGCCGCGCTCGGCGCGATGATGCGCCGGACCGGCTAGTCAGACCGAGCGGCGGTAGACGACGGCCTGCCAGGGGGCCAGGTTCAGCCCGCCGGCCGGCGGCTCCAGATTGGTCAGCACCAGCTCGGCGCCGTCCCACCCGTCGATCGCGGCGTGCGCCTCCACCCCGGAGAAGTTGCCGATCACCAGCAGCTCGGTGCTCCCGAGGCGACGGGTGAAGGCGTAGAGGCGCTCGTCGTGCGGCAGCAGCATGGTGAAGTCGCCGCCGGCCACCGCGGGCTCGGTCTTCCGCAGTTCGATCAGCCGCCGGTAGTAGTGGAAGACCGAGTCCGGATCGGCCCGCTGCGCCTTCGCGTTGATCTCGGCGTGGTTGGGGTTCACCGGCAGCCACGGCGTGCCGGTGGTGAAGCCGCCGTGCGGGGAGTCGTCCCACTGCATCGGTGTGCGGGCGTTGTCCCGGCCGCGGGCCCGCAACACCGTCAAAACCTCTTCAGGGGTACGGCCTTCGAGCTCCACCGCCTGCCGGTACTGCCCGAGGGCCTCGATGTCGCGGAACTCGTCGATGCCGCCGAACGGGTAGTTGGTCATCCCGAGTTCCTCGCCCTGGTAGACGTAGGGCGTGCCGCGGTGCAGGTGCAGGACGGTGCCGAGCATCTTGGCGGAGGCGGCCCGGTGGGCGGGGCTGTCGTCGCCGTACCGGGAGACCACCCGGGGCTGATCGTGGTTGTTCCAGTAGAGACTGTTCCAGCCGAGGTCGGCGAGGCCGGCCTGCCAGCGGCCGAGGATCGCCTTGAGCGCGGTGAGCCGGAGGGGGACCAGCAGCCACGGGTCGGGTCCGCGGTCGACCCAGACGTGGTCGAACTGGAAGACCATGTCGACCTCGTGCCGTCGCGGGTCGGTGTGCAGGACGGCCTCCTCCACGGTGACGCCGGGCATCTCGCCGACGGTCAGCAGGCCGTCGCGGCCCGCGAACACCTCGCGGTGCATCTCCTGGAGGAACTCGTGCAGGCGGGGGCCGCCGATGAAGGCCGCGGAGCCGTCGGCGTACGCCGATCCCGCGGTCAGCCGGCCGTCCGGAAGGCTGACGTCCTTGGAGATCATGTTGATGACGTCCATCCGGAAGCCGTCCACGCCGCGGTCCAGCCACCAGCGCATCATGGCGTAGACGGCCTGCCGGACCTCCGGGTTCTCCCAGTTGAGGTCGGGCTGTTTCCTCGAGAACAGGTGCAGGTAGTACTCGCCGGTCTTCTCGTCGAACTCCCAGGCCGGGCCGCCGAAGACGGAGCCCCAGTTGGTGGGTTCGGCGCCCGGGGCGCCCGGTTCCATGCCGGGGCGGGCGGGCCGCCACCAGTACCAGTCGCGTTTCGGGTTGTCCGTCGACGAGCGGCTCTCCTGGAACCAGCGGTGCTCGTCGGAGCTGTGGTTCACCACCAGGTCCATGATGATCTTCATGTTCCGGGCGTGCGCGCCGGCCAGCAGCTCGTCGAAGATCTCCAGGGTGCCGAAGAGCGGCTCGATGTCCTGGTAGTCGCTGATGTCGTAGCCGTTGTCGTCCTGCGGCGAGGGGTAGACGGGGGAGAGCCAGAGCACGTCGACGCCCAGCTCGGCGAGATGGTCGAGGTGATCGATGACGCCCCGCAGGTCACCCATGCCGTCGCCGTCCGCGTCGGCGAAGCTGCGCGGGTAGATCTGGTAAACGACCGACTTCTTCCACCACGAATCCGTCATTGGTCTTCTCTAACACGTAACCGGGCCCGCTACCGGGGATGCATACTGACCAGGTGGTTATGGGCGAGAGTTCGGGTTTGTCATGAAGATCGCGCTATTGGGGCCGATCGCCTGGCGTACGCCGCCGTTGCACTACGGCCCGTGGGAGCTGATCACCAGCCTGCTCGCCGAGGGGCTGACCGAACGCGGCGTCGACGTCACGCTGTTCGCCACTCTGGACTCGATCACCAAGGCCACCCTCGACGGTGTCGTGCCGACCGGGTACGAGGAGAACCCGGAGATCGACGGCCGGGTCTGGGAAGCCATCCACGTCAGTCACGCGCTGGAACGGTCCGGCGAGTTCGACCTGATCCACAACCACCTGGACTGGCTGCCGCTGGCGTTCTCGGCGCACTGCCGGACGCCGATGCTGACCACCGTGCACGGGTTCTCGGGGAACAACATCCTGCCGGCGTACCGGCGGGCCCGGTCGCACTTCGTCTCGATCTCGGACAGTGACCGCTCCCCCGATCTGGACTATCTGGCCACCGTCCACCACGGCGTCGACCTGGGCGAACTGCCGTTCCACGCCGACGGCGGCGACGATCTGATCCTGTTCGGGCGGATCCATCCGGACAAGGGCACCGACATCGCCATCGAGATCGCCCGGCGGGCCGGCCGTCGCCTGGTGATCTGCGGGATCGTCCAGGACCAGGATTATTTCGCCGCACGCGTGGAACCCCTCATCGACGGCGAACGGGTCGTCTATCTGGGCTCGGTCGGCCCGGACGAGCGGGGGACGATCCTCGGCTCCGGTGCGGCGCTGCTGCACCCGATCCGGTTCGCCGAGCCGTTCGGGCTGTCCGTGGTCGAGTCGATGGCCTGTGGGACACCCGTCATCGCGTACCGGAAAGGATCGATGCCGGAAGTGGTCGACGAGGGCGTGACCGGCCACCTGGTCGACGGGGTCGACGCGGCGGTCGACGCGGTGCGGCGGATCGCGGACATCGACCGGGCCGCCTGCTCGGCACGCGCCCGGAAACGCTTCTCGGCCGATCGGATGGTGGACCAGTACCTGGCGATTTATCGGAACATCCTCAGCTGAATAGCTAGATCTTGTTAACGTCGCAATGTGAATTGCGCGTTAAACAGGCTCTATTCCAGCGCCGACTTTGCGCTGTTCACCCGCGGTGTACGGCACCGTGCCCGCGCGCGCTGAGTCCGTGCTGCGGGTATGCAGCCGGCCGAGGAGAGAAAGGCCCAGTAATGCCCGCGACATACGGGTTCTTGAGCACTTATCCCCCCACTCAATGCGGTTTGGCGACCTTCAATGCGGCACTCGCCACCCACCTCACCGGCGGCGCCGGTGGATCAGGCGTGGTACGGCTACTCCCCTACGACAACACCAGCGGCGGGATAGCGCTCGACCGGGCCGCGCCGCGGGTCGTGCACACCTGGAACACCGACCGGCCCGGCGGCTGGGTGGCCGCCGCCACCGCGCTGAACTGTTTCGACGTGGCGATCATCCAGCACGAGTACGGCATCTACCCGGGCGACGCCGGAGCCGAGGTGCTGCCGGTGCTGCGCGCGCTGCGGGTGCCGCGGATCGTGGTGCTGCACACCGTGCTGGCCAACCCCGACCCGTTGCAGCGCGAGGTGCTGGAGCAGGTCGTCGCCACCGCCGACGCCGTGGTGACCATGACGGACACCGCCCGCCAGCGACTCTCCACCCGGTACGACGTGGACCCCCGCAAGATCACCGTGATCCCGCACGGTGCCGGCAGCCACAACGGCGCCCCGCGCGAGGAACACGACCGCCCGCACCTGCTCACCTGGGGCCTGCTCGGGCCGGGCAAGGGCATCGAGTGGGCGCTGCGGGCCCTCGCCCACCTCGGCGACGTGCATCCGCGCCCGATCTACACGGTCGCCGGCCGCACCCATCCGCATGTGCTCGAACAGCACGGCGACATCTACCGCGACTCGCTCAAGGAACTCGCCGCCGACCTCGGGGTGGACGACTGCGTCCGCTGGTGCGACGTGTACCTGGATCCGGCCGAACTGTCCCGGCTGATCCGGTCGGCCGACGCCGTGGTGCTGCCGTACGACTCCACCGAGCAGGTCACCTCGGGTGTGCTGATCGAGGCGGTGGCCGCCGGCATCCCGGTGGTGGCGACCGAGTTCCCGCACGCGGTGGAGCTGCTCGCGGACGGGCCGGGGCTGCTCGTACCCCATCAGGATCCGGAGGCGATGGCGATGGCGATCCGGCACGTGCTCGCCGAGCCCGGCCTGCCGGGCCGGCTGTCCGGACTGGGCGGTGGGCCGACCCTGCGCTGGCCCGCCGTGGCCGCGCGGTACCAGGCGCTGGCCACCCGGCTGATCGCCGCCCGCCGTCCGCTCGCCGCCGCCGCGACGATTCCGGCATAGGCGCATGGGACTGTCACTGCGGCTGGTTCCGCCGCCGATCCGACTGAACGACCTGCCCGCCCCTCGCTGGGACCACGTGTTCCGGCTCTCCGACGACACCGGGCTGCTCGAACACGCCCGCAACGCGATCGCCCGGCGTGAGCACGGCTACTGCGTGGACGACGTGTCGCGGGGCCTGCTCGTCGCGTCCCGCGAACCCCGGCCCGGACCGGATCTGGTCCGGCTGGCCGAGCGCTACCTGGCGTTCCTCACCCACGCGCAGGGCGCCGACGGGGGCTTCCGCAACCGGCTGAGCTACGACCGCCGCTGGCTGGACGAGCCCAGCCTCGGCGACTGGTGGGGCCGGGCCATGTGGGGGCTGGGCACGGCCGCGGCCCGCGGCCCGTCCGCGTGGATCCGCCGGGAGGCGGGCAACGCCTTCCGGCAGGGCGTGGCCTGCCGGTCGGCCTGGCCGCGGGCGATGGCCTTCGCCGGGCTGGGCGCCGCCGAGGTGCTCCGCGCCGATCCGCACGACCGGGCGGCCGCCGACCTGCTCGGCGACGCGGCCACGGCGATCGGGACACCCGGCCCGGATCCGGAGTGGATCTGGCCGGAACCGGAGCTCACCTATGCGAATCCGGCGCTCGCCGAGGTGGTCGTCGCGGCCGGGGACCTGCTCGGCGACGAGGGCCTGCTCACCGACGGGCTGCGGATGCTGACATGGCTGTGCCGGATGCAGGAGAACGACGGGCACCTGTCCACCGTCCCGGTCGGCGGCTGGCGGCCGGGCGAGCCGCGCCACCGGTACGACCAGCAGCCGATCGAGGCCGCGGCCACGGCCGACGCCTGCGCCACGGCGGCCGCGGTGACCGGCGACGACAGCTGGGACGCCCCGCTCTTCCAGGCGATCGCCTGGTTCTTCGGCGACAACGACACCGGAACGGTGATGTCCGATAACGAGACTGGCGGATGTTATGACGGGTTGAAGGCCAATGGTCCTAATGTGAACCAAGGAGCCGAATCCACCCTCGCGCTCGTCTCCACGCTGCAGCACGCGCGAACGCTGGCGAGCCGGAGCGCGACCCGACCGTCAGGCGGCCTAGCGTGACTGCAACGGTGAACACCATCGACATCACCCGTCACAACATCACCATGACGCCGGACGGCCGGCGCGTCGTGATCAAGCTCTTCGTCCCGGGCGAGGACGCGCAAGTCGCACACAACCGGGCGTCCAGCCTCATCGAGCGGATCCTGCGACTCGACGAGGCGGACATCAACACCCAACTGGACGACGTGCTGAGCCAGTTCTCCGGGCGGCACCACGACATCTTGAGCGTCTTCCAGCACCACTACGAGGTCGTCCAGCACCGGGTGCCGGCGCACATCGCGCTGTCGCCGGCCGCACGCACCCTGATCGGGGCGTACTTCAGCCACGAGTTCTCGGTGGAGGCCGCGGCGCTCTGCAACCCGTCGATGGTGCCGCATCCGGACCAGAGCGACCTGGAACCCGGGGAGATGCGGGCCGCGCTCAGCCTGCGCCAGATCGGCGAGGGGCACATCTCGTCGATCGGCTTCTGCAGCGTGGTGCTCGGGCCCGGCTCGGCCATCCGGCTGGAGAACCGCGACGGCCCGCTGATGATCGGCAACCGGGTCGGCGCCAAGCACATGCGGCACCAGCTGGTCGCGGCGCTCGGCGACGAGGACATGGACAACGAAGCCTCGGCGTACGTGCTCAACGCTCTGCCCGAACGCTACGACGACACGGTGTTCGAGGAGATCATCGGCCACCTGCCGACCGAGCTGCTGGCCCGGCCGACCACCCCGATGAGCCTCGAGCTGATCCGCCGCATCGTCGGCGACGACTACGCGGTGACGTTTCCGGCCACCATCCCGCTGCACCAGCGGGTGCTCTGGCCGGCCACGCCGAGCGAGAGCCGGGGCATGGAGGACGCCCGGTTCGTGCAGGTGGTCGACCCGGACGGGCGGCCCGCCTACCAGGCGACCTACACCGCGTACGACGGGTTCAACATCTCCGGCCGGGTCATCTACTCGAAGGATCTGCGGCACTTCGAGGTGACCACGTTGCAGGGCCCGGCCGCCCGCAACAAGGGCATGGCGCTGTTCCCCCGCTACGTCGGCGGGAAGAAGATGGCGCTCTGCCGCTCCGACGGCGAGACCCTGGGCCTGACCATTCGCGACGAACAGCACCGCTGGCAGCCGGCCGGCCCGCTGCTCGTGCCGCACCGCGGCTGGGAACTGATCCAGGTCGGCAACTGCGGGTCGCCGATCGAGACCGAGCAGGGCTGGCTGGTGCTCACCCACGGCGTCGGCCCGATGCGGCGGTACGCCATCGGCGCCATGCTGCTCGACCTGGACAATCCCGAACGGGTCATCGCCGACCTGCCGCAGGGGCTGATCGACCCGGACGAGATCGAACGGGAGGGGTACGTGCCGAACGTGCTCTACTCCTGCGGCGGGCTCATCCACGACGACCGGTTCTGGATGCCCTACGCCTCCAGTGACGTGCGGATCAGCTTCGCCAGCATGCCGCTGGACGACCTGCTGCGCCGCATGCAGCCGGTCGCGGGTTAACGGCCCGGGACCGTTCCCGTCACCACCCAGATGGTGAGGACGGCCAGGAACGTCCCGCTCGCGCCGGCCGCCTCCACACACGCCAGCCACTCGTCGCGCAGGCCCGGCGGGGTGGCCCAGGACTCGACCGGCACCTCCGGGTTGACCATCGGGAGCACCACGGCGGCCGACTCGGGAGTGGCGAAGAAGCAGGTGACCGGGGTCGCGGTCAGCCGGGTCAGGCCGGCCGCGACCAGCCGGCGCCGCAGCGTACGCCCCATGTCGTGCTGTTTCGGGGTGAAGTGCCCGCGGACGTGCGCCATCACCACCTCGCCCAGACCCGCCGGCATGCCGTCGAAGGCGAGCGAACCCCAGTCGGTGTCGACCAGGCAGATCCGGCCGCCGGGGCGCGTCACCCGGGCCAGCTCCCCGATCGCCCGGTCGGCGTCGTCCACATGCTGGAGAACCCGCTCGCACCAGACCCCGTCGACGCAGTCGTCCGGCAGGTCGAGCGCGCCGACGTCACCGGTCAGGTAGCGCACGTTGCTGCCGTCGTGCCGGTCGATCGCCGTCGCCGTCAGCGACGCCGAGTAGTCGAGAGCGAGCACCTCACCGGAACCGCCGACCATCCCGGCCAGCATCCGGGACACCTCACCGGAGCCGGAACCCGCGTCGAGCAGCCGCTGCCCCGGCAGCGGGCACAGCGCCTCGAACCCGACGCGACGGACCCGCTGGATCTCCGGATGGCGGCCCATGGCGGTCAGCGCGTCGAGCACGATTTCCGACATCTGGGCTGATAGGCCGTCGATGTCGGAAAAGGGCGTCCGGTCCTTCTGCGCGGGTTCCATCCCGCAATTGTTCATCTCCACGCCACCGTTCGGGGTCCCTCGTCATCCATCCGACAGGCGCGGCACCTGCCCTTTCGCTAGATCGACCGGCGAGTGTGCGGCATCCGCACACGTTCGGCACGCCGCACCAACCCGTACAGACCGTGATGTTCCATGCGTCACACGTGACGAGTGGAATCACAGGCAACAGGCCGGCAACCGATGTGTAAAACTTCCGGACATGATCGAACGGGTGAAGTTCGGGCTGGTCGGCTACGGCACCGGCGGCCGGGTGTTCCACGCGCCGCTGATCGCGTCGGCGGAGAACATCGAGTTCGTCGGCGTGGTCACCACGTCGCAGGAGCGCCGGGCCCAGATCGCGGAAGAGCTTCCGGGCGTCACGGCGTACGACTCGATCGCCGCCCTGGCCGCCGACGGAGTCCAGGCGGTGGCCATCTCCACACCCGCCGCCACCCACGCCGCGCTGGCGCACGAGGCGATCGCGGCCGGTCTCGCGGTGGTCGTCGACAAGCCGTTCGCCCTCGACGCCGAAACCGCCCGCAAGCTGGTCACCACCGCCGAGGAGGCGGGCGTCCCGCTCACCGTCTACCAGAACCGGCGGTGGGACTCCGACCTGCTCACCATCCGCAAGCTGATGGAGAACGGATCGCTCGGCACGATCCGGCGCTTCGAGTCGCGGATGGAACGCTGGGCGCCCGACCGCCTGCCCAAGGACGCCGGCGGCGGCACCCTCCTCGACTTCGGCTCCCACCTCGTCGACCAGGCGCTGCAACTGCACGGCCCGGCCACCCGCGTCTACGCCGAGGTGCACGGCCCCGACGGCGGCCTCGACGACGACTTCTTCCTGGCCCTGCACCATGCCAACGGCGTCGAGTCGCACCTGTGGGGCAGCTGGCGGCAGGCCGGCCCCGGCCCGCGTTTCCGGGTCAGCGGCACCGCCGGCACCTACATCTCGGCCCTCCTCGACTGCCAGGAGGACATGCTGAAGGCCGGCAAGAGCCCCGCCAAACTCGGTGACCGCTGGGGCGTCGAACCCGAGCACCGCTGGGGCCACCTCTTCCGCGGCGCGACCGGTGCCCCGGTCGAGAGCTGCCGCGGCCGCTGGGACACCTTCTACCCGGCCGTCGCCTCAGCTGTCCTCGGCGAGGGCCCGCTCCCGGTCAACCCGTGGGACTCGATCCGCGCCATGGAGATCCTCGACGCGGCCCGCACAAGCGCCACCCAGGGCACCGCCGTAACCCTCTGACCCGCCCGCCCGCCCCGCCCGCCCGGCAGCCCCGCCCGCCCCGCCCGGCAGCCCCGCCCGGCCGCCCCGGCCGCCCCGGCCGCC
>NZ_JAGFNS010000027.1 GCF_017592555.1 Actinoplanes flavus
GGGTGGCCCCGAAAAGGGGCCACCCGGCGTCCTCTACCCGTGGTGAGCGAAGCCTCAGGCCTTCGTCTCGGAGAGTTTCGTCCGGTTGACGCTGTCCCAGTCGGTGTGCGGCCGGTGCGGCGGGGGAGTGCGGCCGGCCGCGACGGCCGCCGGGCGGCCGGGCCACCAGAACCGGTCGCCGGTGAGCGTGGCCAGGGCCGGGACCAGCACGGTACGCACGAGCAGCGTGTCCAGCAGCACCCCGATGCCGACGATGACGCCGATCTGGGTGAGTGTGACCACCGGCAGCACCCCGAGGACCGCGAACACCGCCGCCAGCAGGATGCCGGCACTGGTGATGACGGCGCCGGTGACCGCGAGCGCGTGCACCATGCCATCCCTGGTGCCGCGGGTGGCCGCCTCCTCCTTGGCCCGCGTGACCAGGAAGATGTTGTAGTCGACGCCGAGCGCCACCAGGAACAGGAACGAGAACAGCGGCACCGCGTTGTCCAGGGCCGGGTAGTCGAACACGTTGCGGAACAGCCACGATCCGGCGCCCAGCGAGGCCAGGAAGCTGACCACCACGGTGATCATCAGCAGGATCGGCGCGACCAGGGCCCGCAGCAGGGCGACCAGGACCAGGAACACCACCGCCAGGATGACCGGGACGATGACGACCAGGTCGCGGCGGGCGGCGTCCCGGGTGTCCAGGGCGGTGGCCACGGTGCCGCCGACCAGGGCCTCGCCGTCGAGGTTCGCCCGCAGGTCGCGGATGGTCTGGAAGGCCTCGGCGGTGTCCGGGGCGGCCTCCAGCACGGCGCTGACGCTGACCTGGGCCGGAGTCTCCTCGGCGATGCGGGCCTGGGCGACGCCGGGCGTGCCGGAAACGGTTTCCAGCACCCGGGAGGCCTGGTCCGGAGAGGTCAGGATCACCGCCGGCCCGGCGGCGCCCGCCGGGAAGTACTTGGAGAGCGTTTCCAGACCCTGCACCGACTCGGCCTCGACCCGGAACTGCTCGGTCTGCGACAGGCCCACCCTGGTTCCGAGGCCGCCGAGCGACAGCAGCCCGAGCACCACCGCGGAGACGACGGTCACCGCGACCGGGCGGCGCACCACGGCCCGGCCGACCTTGGCCCACATGCCCTTGCCGTCCTCCGGGCCGGACTCGCCGACCCGCGGAATGAACGGCCAGAACAGCCCGCGACCGCAGACCACCAGGGCGGCCGGCAGCACCACCAGGGCGAACAGGGCGGCGATGGCGACACCGGCGGCCGACGTGATGCCCAGCGCGGTGTTGCTCTTCAACGTGGCCAGCACCAGCGTGAGCAGGGCCAGGACGACGGTGCCGGCGCTCGCGGCGATGGCCGGGCCGGCGCCGCGCAGGGCCTTGCCCATGGCCTCGAAGCGGTTCTCGTACCGGTGCAGTTCCTCCCGGTAGCGGGAGATCAGCAGCAGCGCGTAGTCGGTGCCGGCGCCGAAGACCAGCACCGTGACGATGCCGGTGGTGGAGCCGTTGACGGCCAGGTCGGTGTGCTGGGAGAGCAGGGCGACGACCTTGGCGGCGAGCTGGTCGGCGAACCCGACGACGAACAGCGGGATGATCCACAGGATCGGGCTGCGGTACGTGACCAGCAGCAGCACCGTGACCACCACGACGGTGACCAGCAGCAGTTTGGTGTTGGCGCCGCTGAAGCTGTCGGCCAGGTCGGCGCTGAAGCCGGCGCCGCCGGTGACCTGGGCGGTGACGCCGGGCGGCAGGCCGGTGGAGGCCTTCTCGCGCAGGTCCCGCACCGCGTCGATGGTGGCGGCGGAGTCGCCGGTGGTCGCCAGCGGCACGGTGATCAGAGCGGCCTTGCGGTCCTCCGACAGGATCGGCCGGCCCAGGGCCTGCACGGTCGCGAGATCGGCGTCGGAGAGCGGTTGCCCACCCTTGGCGACCACGATCAGCGCCGGGTTGGTCCGCCCGGACGGCAGCTCCTTCTGGAGCTGGGCGACCTTCGTGGACTCCGCCGACGACGGCAGCGAGGAGGCCGGATCGTTGTCCGTCTCCGTGGATCCGGCGAGACCGAGGACCAGCCCGCCGAGCAGCAGGGCCAGCAGAAGCGTCGCCCACGCCCTTCTCATCTGAATCCTCCAAGAACGAGAATCTTTACGATCGAGATTGTTCACGACGGAGCCGGAATCTGCAACACTTACCCCGTGGAAGGCAACGACACCGCGGAACGCCAGCGGTTACGCGGGGAGCTCGTCGACCTGCTGAACACGTACAGCAGCGAGGCGAATCACATCGGGCACGCCTTCGCGCACCTGCACCGGCTGAACGCGACGGATCTGCACGCGCTGCTCGCCGTCATGCACGCCGAACGGCGCGGAGCCCCGCTCACCCCCGGCAAGCTGGGCGAGGCCATCGGCCTCACCTCCGGCGCCACGACGGCGCTGATCGACCGGCTGGAACGCGGCGGCCACCTGCGGCGATCACGGGAGAGCGCGGACCGGCGGGTGGTCCATCTCCGCTACGCGGACGCCGGCATGGCCCTCGCCCTGTCGTTCTTCGCCCCGCTCGCCCCGCGCACCGACGAGGTGATGGCCCAGTTCGGCGTCGGCGAGCTCCAGGCCGTCGAGAGGTTCCTGCACGGCATGATCGCCGCGCTCGTCTCCTACCGCGACGAGCTGCGCAGTCACTGATCAAAACCATTTCTTCGGTACGGGCTGGAGAACGCGATCCCGGCACTCCGCGAGCCACTGCCGGGTCCGGCCCGTGCCGCGACCGCCGGGCGTAGATCGGTGGTCACCCCGGCGAGAACGCTCACTCCGTACCGGGAATGGTGTTGATCGTGGTTTTGCAACGCAGCCGCACCGGATGATCATCGTGAGTCGGGCGGGTGGCTGCCGATCGAAGCGGCGTGCGAACCGAGCCCCATCTGGCCGAGGCCGATGCCCTGCTCGCCCGCGGGCGTGCCCACCATGCCGAACGGCTGCTCGCCCCGATCGTCGAACGGGAGCCGGGGAACGCCGGCGCCTGGCACCGGCTGACCCGCGCACGGCTCGACCTCGGCGACAACGACGGTGCGCTGCGGGCCGCGCGGGCCGCCTGGCGTCTGGACCCGCACGGCGCCGAGTCGTTGTTCTGGCTGAGCGCCGTCCGATCGCGCGCCGGTGACCACGCCGAGGCGATCGCGGCCGCGGCCGCCGCGTGCCGGGAGGATCCCGGAAACCCCCGCCTGCACACCCGGCTGGCCCGGGCGCGGCTCGCCGCCGGTCTCTTCGTCGATGCCGCCGAGGGCCTGCACGGTGTCGCCGAACTGGCCGGGTACGACGCGGACCTGCAGGTCACCTACGGTCAGGCGCTGTTCGCGGTCGGCCGGCCGCTGAGCGCCCGCGAGGCGATCGGGCGGGCCCTGGCGATCGATTCCGGTCACGCCGGGGCGCGCGAGGCGCTGAAGGCCTTCGCGAAGGCGATGCGCACGGCCGTCGACGCCCCGTCGCTGGCGCGGGCGGCGGACCAGTTCGGCGAGTCGCTGCGGATGCACCCCGGCCGGCCCGCCGCCCGCCGCCGCGGCGCCGGCCGGGACGCTCTGGCGCACGTGGCCCGGGTGTCGCTGGTCTGGTTGCTGGTCGCGCTCGCCGCGGCCGGCGCCGTCCAGGTGGCCGGGCTGCTGACCGTGCCGTTCAGCCTCTACCTCACCCTGATCTGCGCCGCCGGGGTGGCTGGCTGCGTCTCCGCGGTGGCCCGCCCGCCGTCGGTGGGCGTCGTGTAGCGGCGGCCTTCCTATCGGGCTTCGCGCAGCAGGTTCAGGATGCGGGCCAGCTCGGTCCGGTCGGCCGGGTCGAGCCCGGCGAACAGGCGCTCGCCCTCGGTGGCCCGGGCCTCGTGGATGGCGGCGGCCGTGGCCACGCCGCCGGGGGTGAGCGCGACCAGCGTGGCGCGCCGGTCGGTCGGATCCGGCTTGCGCTCGACCAGACCGCGTTCCTGCAGGTCGTCGACGACCTCGGTGGCCGAGCGGGGAGCGATGTGCAGCCGCTCGGCGAGCACGCTGAGCCGGACCTCGCCGTGCCTGCTCAGCACGCCCAGCGCCCGCGACTGCGACGGCGAGACGTGCCACGGCTCCAGGGTGATCTTCGTCCGCTCGCGCAGGCGCCGGGTCACCGCCCAGAACGATTCCAGCAGGCTGTCGTCCTCCACCGGAACACGATAGCAGCGACTACCGTTGTTCCCTCATGGTGAGGTAACCTCAGCGTATCGTCGTCGTCCGGAGAGAGGCCGCTTTTGCCGAAGGATCTACCCCGCAGACTCACCGCCGAGGAGCGAGCGCAGGCCCGCGCCGTCTCCCTGCGCCGCATCGGCGCCCTGTTCACCGGCCACCGCCGGCACCTCGCCGTCGTCGTGACCGTCATCGTCGCGTCGTCCGTCATCTCGATGGGCTCGCCGTTCCTGCTGCGCGAGGTCATCGACGTCGCCCTCCCACAGTCCGACCTGCGCCTGCTGTCGCTGCTGGTCGCCGGCATGGTCGGCATCGCCGCCGCCACCTCCGCGCTCGGCGTGGTGCAGACCTGGATCTCCACCACCGTCGGTCAGCGGGTCATGCACCGGCTGCGCACCGACGTCTTCGCCCACCTCCAGCGGCAGTCCGTCGGCTTCTTCACCCGCACCCGCACAGGCGAGGTGCAGTCCCGCATCACCAACGACATCGGCGGCATGCAGCGGGTGGTCACCTCCACCGCCACGTCCGTCGCCGCCAACCTGACCACGGTGATCGCCACCCTGGTCGCGATGGCCGCCCTCTCCTGGCAGCTCACCCTCGCCTCGCTGGTCGCGCTGCCACCGGCGATCTACTGGACCCGGCGGGTCGCCCGCATGCGCCAGAGGATCACCGCCCAGCGGCAGCGCGAGCTCGCCGACCTCAACGTCATCATCGACGAGGGCCTGTCCATCAGCGGCGTCCAGCTGGCCAAGACGATGGGCGCCGGCGGTGCCCTGATCGAGCGGTTCACCGATTCCTCCGCCCGTCTCATCGACCTCGAGCTGCGCTCCGAGCTGGCCGGCCGCTGGCGCATGGCCACGATGAACGTGGTGTTCGCCGTCATCCCCGCGGCCATCTACCTCGCCGCCGGTCTGCCGTTCGCGGCCGGCGCCATGAGCATCGGCACCCTGGTCGCCTTCACCGGCCTGCAGACGGGCCTGTTCCGTCCACTGATGAGCCTGCTCGACGTCGGGGTCACCCTCACCGCGTCACTCGCGCTGTTCCAGCGCATCTTCGAATACCTCGACCTGCCGGTCGGCATCCGCGAGCCGGCGTCGCCCGTGCGGCTCGAGGTGGTGCGTGGCCACCTGCGCTTCGAGGACGTCACTTTCGCGTACGACGGTGGCGCCGCCGCCGCGCTCGCCGGCGTGAGCCTCGACGTGCCCGCCGGCACCTCGCTGGCCCTGGTCGGCGAGACCGGCTCCGGCAAGAGCACCATCGCCGCCTTGATCGCCCGGCTCCACGACCCCACGTCCGGCCGCGTCACCATCGACGGCGTCGACCTGCGCGACCTGGCCCTCGACGATCTGGCCGCCATCGTCGGCGTGGTCAGCCAGGAGACGTACCTGCTGCACACCACGATCCGGGAGAACCTGCGCTACGCGAAACCCGCCGCCACCGACGCCGAGATCGAGCGCGCCGCCCGCGCCGCGCAGATCCACGACCTGATCGCCGCCCTGCCCGACGGCTACGACACGATGGTCGGCTCCCGCGGTCACCGCTTCTCCGGCGGCGAGAAGCAGCGCATCGCGATCGCCCGCACCCTGCTGCGCGACCCCCGCGTCCTCGTCCTCGACGAGGCGACGAGCGCCCTGGACAACGAGACCGAGCGGGCCGTCCAGCGTGCGTTCGACGAGCTGTCCCACGGGCGGACCACGGTGACCATCGCCCACCGCCTGTCGACGATCCGCGACGCCGACCAGATCGCGGTGATCGACCACGGCCGCATCCTGGAGTCCGGCACCCACGACACCCTCCTGGAGGCCGAGGGCCGCTACTGGACCCTGGCCCGCTGACGGCTCGTCCGCGCCGGGCCGTCGCCCTCGCCGCGTCTCGTCGGCCCGCTGGGCGGCTCAGTCGTGTGCCAGGATCAGCGTCTCCAGGAGTTCCGGGTGGCCGCGGCGCTCCTCCAGCAGACAGGTGGCGGCGGCCAGCTCGATCAGGGTGGCCGTGAGGCGGTTGTCGCCGGCCTTCTGCGCGAACCGGGCCAGGACCAGTGCGGGAGCACGGATGGCGGCGGCGGTCGCCGGTGTGATCAGGCGCTCCCGGGCCATGATCGGGTCAGCCACCCGCAGCAGCCGGTCCAGCGCCGCCTCGAAGAACGAGGGGCCGGAGGGCGATCCGAGGCGATCCGGCATCGCCCCGAGCCTGGCCACCAGACCACCGAGGTCGACCGGAAACCGGTTCGCCGTGCGCTGACGGTCGGGCAGCAGCGCCTCGGCCACGATGCGTATCGGCTCGCCGGGCACGGCCGACACCGGCAGCGCGAGGTCGCGATAGGCGATCGGCCCGAGAACATGGTCGATCGGTGACTGTCGCTCGGCGGCCGCGGGAGCGCTGCGGGCGATCGACCGGATCCAACCGACCGCGGTGTCGATCTCCTCGAACTCCGCATGGATGATCGGGAACATCCCCATGGCGCGGGGCGTGCTGCCCGGCTCGGCCGACGCGAGCGCCCGTCGTACCCGGTCGAGGTCGATCACCAGATCGCCCCATCTCGCCGCGGCCCGGCGCCGGTCGGAAATCCCCAGCAGCACGGTCTCCAGCCGGTCGATCTCCGCGTGCAGGCGTTCGGCCCGGTTTCTCAGATCGTCCACCATGCCGCCGGTCCGGTTCCCGGCCGCGTTGTCCGCGTCCGGGGCCAGGATGTGCCGGGTGCTCTCCCGGACGAGCTCGGCCATCTGGGCGGCGACATGGTTCATCTCGGTCACGGACCGGTGAACCATGTCGGTCTGGCGGGCCGCCAGGTCCTCCAGACCCTTGTCGAGCAGCCCCGATCCGCCGAGGTCGGCGCTGAGGGCGTCGAGCAGCGCGTCGGCGGTGACGGCCGCCGGCTTCCTGCCCGGGTAGCGGACCCGCCACCGTCCCTCCACGACCCACACCGGTTGGGCCGGGCGCACCGTGGCGACCTCCGCGCCGGTCGGCAGGCGGAACACGATGCCTTTGCCGCTGCGGGGACCGGCCGCGACCAGCGCGTTGATCCAGGCGAGGAACGCCTCGGCGTCGGGGCGCCAGACACCGCGCGCCGGATCGTCCGGGCCGGCCGGTTCCGTGCCTTCGATGAAGGGCGTGCCGGTCTCCGAGCAGAACAGCTGGTAGAGCTCGGTCGTGATCGGCCATCGGCTGACCCGGGTGCCGTCCGGCGTGGCCACCATCGCGCGCAGCATGCGGCCGATGAGGACGTCGAGGGCCAGCGCCCGGTCGGCGGCGTCGGCGTCCGGCCGCAGACCGCGGTGCAGGAGGCGGTCCAGGTCGTCCCGCAGCCCCCGGTCGACGCGGTCGTCGGATTCGGCGAGTTCGAAGGCCAGAGAACGCGCGACGAGGGTGCCCGAACGCACGGCGCTCGCCACGATCGGGTTCGGGTCCTCGCCGGCCGCGTACAGCAGGATGGTCTCCCGCCACCACGGATCGTCGACCACGTCGGTGAGCAGGTGGTGCAGGCCGCTCTCGGCGATGTAGGCGGCGGCCAGATACTCCTGGAAGGTCTGGTGGGTGAAGGTGAAGTTCTCCAGGTCGGGGACCGGCAGCAGACCGGTGGCCTCCATGTCCGCGAGGAACCGCTCGGCGGTGATCCCGGGCGCGCTCTCGTCGAGCCAGGGCTGCACCGTCCGGATCAGGGTGCGCCGGTCCTGGCCGCGGATCCCCTGCCGCATCCACGCGAAGGCGAGCCGGCCGAGCAGCATCAGCCGCTGCCGGAGCGCCAGCGCGACGATCTGGCCGCGTGCCTCGTCGCGGCGGCCCAGCATCGTCTCGCACACCTCGCGGTAGAGCATGGCGCGGTTCTCCGGGAGCTGCTTCCCGTACCGGTGCACGTTGGCGATCATCGTGAGCAGCAGCGGGTTCGCGGTGAGGTCGGTCAGGCCGGGAATCTCGTCGATCTGCCGCAGCAGGTGCGCGGCCGCCTCCTTCCCGCGTTCGGCGGCGGCCGCGTACTCCCCGTGGTCGGCGCCGTGCCGTTCCGCGGCGGTGTACCACTTCTCCAGGAAGGCGCGGACCTGCGGCCGGCCGAACGGCAGCACCTGGACCGTCTCGGTGGCGTCGACGAACGCGTTGCGATAGCCGGACGGCCGTGAGGTGATCACGAAGTCGTTGCCCGGATGCGCCGCGACCTGCCGGTTGATCCACTGTGCCACGTCGCGGCGGGTCTCGGCCTCGCCCGCCTCGTCGAGTCCGTCGAGCAGGATCACGCAGCGGCCGCCGCGAAGCCGCTTCTCCCACCAGCGGGCCGGTTCGGGGCCGACCGAGTCCGGGATGGACCCGCGAATCAGGCTGAGCAGGGGGACCTGCGGGTCGGCGACGATGGCTTTGGCCTGGTCGCGCAATTGCAGCCACACCGGGATCGGTCGCGTCATCGTACGGTTCGCCTCGACCGTCCGCCGCGCGACATGGCTCAGCAGGGTGGTCTTGCCGCTGCCCGGCGCGCCGAGCACCGCGAGCACGACCCGTCGCCGGCGGTTCAGGAAATGCCAGATCGTGTGATCGCGGCCGTTTCCCCGGGTGGCCGGGACCATGCCGGAGCCGACCTGGCCGGGCGCGCTCGACGTCAGCGCCAGGCGGACGAAGCTGGTGTCCAGTTCGGGGATGAACGGGCCGATGATGTTCAGCCCCTTGGCGTCCAGGTTGCGGCGGCTCTCCCGGACCCAGCGGCGGTAGTCGCGGGCGTACCGGGAAGTGAGGCGGTCGAGGAGCGCGCGGGCGCCGCCCGGCGTGTCCGGGTCGCGCCGCAGGTGGCGGACGGCCACCGTGATCGACAGCAGCAGGCAGCCCGCGAAGATCGCGCCCATCAGCTTCACGTTCCCGGCCCACTTCCAGTCGGCCGGGAACGTGTTGGTGAAGATGTTGGTGACGGTCCCGAGGGCGGCGCCGGCGAGCACGCCGACGGTCACGGACCACCGGCTGTCCGTGGGCCGGCGACCGTCCGTCATCGAGCCATGATGGCAGTCCCATGCCGCCGCTGGAACCCGGCCAACGGCCGATCCACCGTCCTCTGTACACGCATGGCCGAGGAACACGGCCGGCCGGGATCCGTCACCGGAGGTCGTGTTCTCGAGGGTGTGCCGGGTCACGGCGGGTGCGCTGCGGCCCTGCGTTGCAGCGCGCCCGCGCGGACGAGAAGCGGTTCAGCCCACCCGTACGATCAGGCGTTTTGGAACTTCTCGAAATGGACCACCTCGTCGAGTGGGCGGCGCTTCGGCTGGGACCAGCGGCCCTTCGCCGGGTAGCCGAGCGGGATCAGCGCCATCGTGAGGGCGTCCTCGGGGAGGCCGAGCAGCTCGCGGACCTCCTCCTCGTGGCCGATGTGCAGGGTGGTGAGGGTGGCGCCGAGGCCGTGCGCGCGGGCCGCGAGGATCAGCTGCTGGACGGCGCCGTAGATCGACGAGCCCAGCCGCGGGTTGGTGGACTTCGCGGCCCCGAGCAGCACCGGGAAGATCCAGACGGGGGCCTCCTCCAGGTGGTTGGCCAGGTGGTCGGCGGCCAGGAAGCTGGCCTTGCTCATCGGGCCGCCGTCGGGCGCGTTCAGGATCTGCTCGCGGCGGGAGCCGTAGTGGCGCTCCCAGCCCTCCCGGTACCAGCCGGCGATCCGCTTCTTCGTCTCCGGGTCCCGGACCACGATCCATGCCCAGAACTGGCCGTTGCCGGCGGACGGGCCACGGATCGCGGCGTCGAGGATGTCCCGGATCACGTCGTCGGCGATCGGCTCGGTGGACAGGTAGCGGCGGGCCGGGGTGGAGTGCAGCGCCTCCAGCACGGACAGGTCGGTGGTCATGAGGTGAGACTAATGATCCGTTCAGCGATGCGCCGGGCTCCCGCCCCTTGCAGGATCGTGTAGTGGTTGACGTCCGGAATCAACTCGGCGTCAACTCCCGTCACCTGGTCAGGTTGATACAGTCCACGCGGTTCGTCCATCAATCCACGTGGCGCCCAGAGCAGGGGATGGGGCGCCGGAATCGGGTTGGTCAACATGTCGTGCGCGTCGGCGCGGATGGCGTCGATGTTGCAGGACGATCCGGTGCCGGTGAAGTCGCGGCGGATGTAGGCCGCCAGATCCGGCGTCCAGTGATCGCCCAGGGCCGGGTTCTGCCGGAAGTAGTCGAGGTAGGCGGCCTCGTCGCGGAACGTCATCGCCAGCCGGCGCATCGCCGGGCCGATGATCGCGTGCAGCGCCGTGTCGACGTCGATGCCCGGCGGCACCGGCAGCGCGATCCCGCCGTCGACCATCAGCACGGGGCCGACCTCATGAGCCGCCGCGGTGACCGCGACCACGAAGGCGCCCATCGAATGGCCGACGAGCGCCGGCCGCTCGACGCCGAAATGTTCGGATACCGCGATCAGGTCGGCGATGTGCGCGGCCATGCCGAACGGTCCGGGCAGATGCGCGCTTCCCGCGCGGCCCCGCAGATCGGGGGCGATCAGATGGACGCGTCCGCGCAGCTCCCGGGCCACCGAGGTCCAGGACAGCGCGTTGGCCGTGATCCCGTGCACGGCCAGCACCACCGGACCGTCCCCCGGCCAGCTCACCACTCGTAGCTTCCCGCCGGTCACCGCGATGTCGATCTCTTCCATCACGTCAGTGTGCCGTCCACCCGCAGTCGATGGTGATCGAGGACCCGGTGATCAGCCGGGCCGGCGGCGTGCACAGGTAGGCCGCCAGCTCGGCCACGTCCGCCGGGTCGACCAGTTCCTTGATCGCCGCCCGGGCCAGCAGGATCCGCTCGATCACCTCGGACTCGCCGATGCCGTGCACCGCGGCCTGGTCGGCGATCTGCTTGTCGACCAGCGGTGTCCGGACGAACCCGGGGTTGATGCAGTTGGAGGTGACGCCGTGCGCGGCCCCCTCCAGGGCGGTGACCTTGGACAGTCCCTCCATGGCGTGCTTGGCGCTCACATAGGCGGCCTTGTACGGCGACGCCACCAGTCCATGCACCGACGATATGTTGACGATCCGGCCCCATCCGCGTTGATACATGTGTGGAAGCACCAGCTTGACGAGCCGGAACGGCGCCTCGGCCATCACCTTCTGCATCAGCGTGAACTTGTCCGGCGGGAACTCCGTCAACGGCGCCACCACCTGCAACCCGGCGTTGTTGACCAGCACGTCCACCTGTGCCGGCAACTCGTCCACCCGGTCCAGATCGGACAGGTCGGCCGGGAACGCCCGCCCCCCGGTCGCGGCGGCCACCTCCTTCGCCGCCCGCTCGTCGATGTCCACCGCCACCACGTCCGCCCCGGCCGCGGCCAGCCGTTCGGCGCAGGCGCGCCCGATACCGCTGCCGGCGCCGGTCACCAGCGCGGTGCGGCCGGTCAGATCAAGGTCGACCACTCGTGCCGTCGTCATGGCGGTGAACGTACGGGCCGGGCCGTTCCCTCGCCTATGTGTGCGGCCCACACATCCGGCCGCCGCCCCGTGTGATCGACGCCCGTGGTTTTGATGCGGCCCTGTTCCTAGCGTGTGGCCCCATGAAACGAGTTCGGATGACGTCCGCCCTCGCGGCGGTGACCCTTTCCCTGGCCGCGTGCGGCAGCCCACAGGCCGCCACCGACGGCGGCTCCGGCCCACTCAAGGTCGGCATCGTCTACTCCCAGTCCGGGCCGCTCGCCACCTACGGCGCCCAGTACGCCGAAGGCTTCAAGGCCGGCCTGGCCCACGCGACCGGCGGCACCGGCAGGATCGGCGACCGGGCCGTCGAGGTCACCTACATCGACGACGCCGGCGACCCGGTCAAGGCGGTGTCGGCCGCCAAGGACCTGATCGGCAAGGGCTACCGGGTCCTCGGCGGATCCACCTCGTCCGGTGTCGCGTTGCAGGTCGCGCCGCTCGCCGCCGAGAACAAGGTGCTCTTCGTCTCCGGCCCGGCCGCCACCGACGGGCTGACCGGCCTCAACCGGTACACGTTCCGGTCCGGGCGCCAGTCGTACCAGGACGTGCGAACCGCCGAGACCTTCCTCGGCGACGGCAGGAAGGTGCTGGTCTTCGCCCCGGACTCGGCGTTCGGCAAGTCGAACGTCGACGCCGTCACCGCGGTCCTCGGCGGCGCCGGCGCCGAGGTCACCGACATCGCGGTGCCCGCCAACGCCACCGACTTCACCCCGTTCGCCAGCCAGATCAAGGCGGCCGCGCCCGACCTCGTCTTCGTGGCCTGGGCCGGAGCCACCGCCGGCGCCATGTGGCAGGCCCTCGACCAGCAGGGCGTCCTCACCTCCACCAAGGTCGTCACCGGACTCGACATCCGCGCCTCCTGGGCCGGGTTCGGCGCCGGCGGCACCAAGCTCAACCTCCTCGCCCACTACTTCGACGGCGCCGCCGACAACGCCGCCTACCAGGCGCTGAAGGCCGCCGTGCCGGGCGGGAAGACCGACCTGTTCCACCCGGACGGGTTCGCCGCCGCGCAGATGATCGTCCACGCGCTGCAGAGCAGCCCCGACGACGTCGACAAGATGGTCACCGCCCTGGAGGGGTACGCCTTCGACTCGGTCAAGGGCAGGCTCACCGTCCGCGCCGAGGACCACGCCCTGCTCCAGCCGATGTTCCAGGCCAAGCTCACCGGCCCGGACGCCGTCACCGCAACGGGAACCGTTTCCGCCGACGACGCCGCCCCGCCCACGGCGGCGATGAAGGGTTGAGCCCGATGACCGCTGTCACGGTCGAGTCCGTGTCGTGGCGCATCGGCGCCGTGCCGATCGTCGACGACGTGACCCTGGAACTGGCGGCGGGCGAGTTCATGGCGCTGATCGGGCCCAACGGCGCCGGCAAGACGTCCCTGTTCAACCTGATCAGCGGGCTGCGGCGGCCCAGCTCGGGACGGATCCTGCTCGGCGGCGGCGACGTCACCGGGCTGGCCCCGTACCGGCGGGCCCGTCTCGGTCTCGGCCGCACCTTCCAGACGTCGGCCGTCTTCGGCTCGCTCACCGTCGCCGAGAACGTCGCGCTCGCCGTCCAGGCCCGGCGCGGCGGCGCGGCGCGCGCCTGGCGCCGGCGCTCCGACCGGCAGGTCACCGCCCGGGCCGGGGAGATCCTTTCCGAGGTACGCCTGAGCCCGCGCGCCTCGGCCACCGCCGGATCGCTGGCCCACGGCGAGAAACGCAAACTCGAGATCGCCCTGCTGCTGGCCGCCGAACCGAACGTCCTGCTGCTCGACGAGCCGATGGCCGGGGTCAGCGCCGAAGAGGTGCCGGCCCTGGTCGCCGTCATCCGCGACCTCGCCGGGGGAAGCGGCCGCAGCGTGCTCATGGTGGAACACCACATGGACGTGGTGCTCGACGTCGCCGACCGGATCGCCGTCCTGCACCACGGGGCCCTGCTCGCCTGCGACACCCCGGGCGCGGTGATGGCCGACCCCTTCGTCCAGGAGGCCTACCTGGGAGAATCGCTGTGATTTTGAAGATCAACAACTTGTCGGTACGCCTCGGCGGCTCGCACATCCTGCAAGGCGTCGCGTTCGACGTGGCCGAAACCGGGGTGACCGCGCTGCTCGGCCGCAACGGCGTCGGCAAGACCACCACCCTGCGGGCCGTCCTCGGCGAGGTGCCGGCCACCGGCGAAGTCCTGTTCGACGGCCGGCCGGCGCTCGGCCGGGCCACCCACCGGCTGGTCCGCGACGGGCTCGGCTACGTGCCCGAGGACCGGTGCGTGTTCGCCGGGCTCACCGTGGCGGAGAATCTTCGGCTGGCGGTACGCGTACCATCGCCGGATTTCGACCTTGTCTTCGACCTCTTCCCGGAACTCCGGAAGCGGGCCGGGCAGCGGGCGGGCACCCTGTCCGGCGGGCAGCAGCAGATGGTCGCCATCGCGCGCGTGCTGCTCAACCCCAACCGGCTGCTACTCGTCGACGAACCCACCAAGGGGCTCGCGCCCGCCGTGGTGACCGCGGTGGCGGCCGTCCTGGAACGGATCGCGGCACGCGTACCGATTCTCCTGGTCGAACAGAACCTGGCGGTGGTCCGCCGGCTCGCCACCGACGCGGTCGTCCTCGAAGCCGGGCGGACCGCCTGGCGAGGCCGCGCCGCCGACCTGCTCTCCGACGCCGACGCGACCCGGTCGCTGCTCGGTGTCGGAACCACCGCCGGGAGGCACTGAATGTCCACCGTGGTCCTGCTGGCACTCACCGGGCTCGGCCTGGCCGCCCTCTACTTCCTCATCGCCTCCGGGCTGTCGCTGGTGTTCGGCCTGGCCGGAGTGCTGAACTTCGCCCACGGCCTGTTCCTGTCAGTCGGCGCCTACGCCGCCTGGACCGTTTCCGAGAGCTGGGGGGCGATTCCGGCCATCCTGCTCGGCGTCGCCGTCGCCGCCACCACCGGCGCGCTCGTCGAACTCGTGTTGATCCGGCCGCTGTACACCCGGCACACCGAACAGGTGCTCGTCACCGTCGGGCTGTCGCTGGCCGGCGTCGCGCTGCTCCAGTCGGTGTGGGGCGCCGACGCCCGCGTCTTCCCCCGCCCCGCGTGGGCGTCGTCGGTCGTGAACATCGCCGGAGCGCAGGTTCCGGCCGACCGGTTCCTGCTCATCGGCGCGGCCGTGCTCGTTCTCCTCGGGTTGCTCGCGTTCCTCCGGTTCACCCGGTACGGCCTGGTCATCCGGGCCGGAGTGGAGAACCGCGACATGGTCAGCGCCCTCGGCATCGACGTCCGCAACGCGTTCACGCTGGTGTTCGCGATCGGCGGGGCGCTCGCCGGGCTCGCCGGAATCCTCGCCGGCATGTACTTCAGCTCCATCTCACCGGGGCAGGGCGCCTCCCTGCTGATCTTCGCGTTCATCGTGGTCGTCATCGGCGGCCTCGGCTCGGTCACCGGCGCGTTCGCCGCGGCGGTCGCGGTCGGCCTGCTCCAGCAGTTCGTCAACTACTACGGCACCGCCGGCGCCGGGGACGTGAGCGTGGTGGCCCTGCTCGCCGCCGTCCTCCTGCTGCGCCCCGCCGGACTGGCCGGAAAGGCGGCACCCGCGTGAAATCGTCATCCGTCCCCACCACGTCGCCCGCGGCCTCACCCGCCGCGTCCTCGCCCTCCCCGCCGTCCGTGACGCCGCCCGGTCGCCTCCGTCGCCTCGCTCCGCTGCTCGCGCTGCTGGTCGCGGTCGTGCTGCCGTGGTCGACGCTCAGGCTGCCCGGCCTGTTCGAAGGACCGCTCAACTCGCCCGGCACCCTGCAACTGCTCGCCGTCTGCCTGGTCTTCGCCGGGCTGGCGCTCGGCTACGACCTGCTGTTCGGGCGGGCCGGGCTGCTGTCCTTCGGGCACGCCCTCTACGTCGCGGCCGGCGCCTACGGGGTGGACATCCTGGTCAGCCACTACGGCTGGCGGTTGTGGCCGACGGTGGCCGTGACCGTCCTGGCCGCCGCCGTTCTCGCCGCGCTGCTCGGCGCGGTGGCGTTGCGGACCTCCGGCATCGCGTTCTCCATGGTGACGCTCGCCTTCGCCCAGGTCGGGCACATCGTGATCAACCGGGATCCGGGCGGGCTCACCGGCGGCGAGGAAGGGCTGCCGCTGTCCAGTGCCGGTCTGCCCGCGATGTTCACCGGTGTCGTCAACACCGTCAATCTGTACTGGCTCGCCCTCGCCTTCCTCACCGTGGTCGTCGTGACCGTGCACACCATCGACCGGGCGCCGCTGGGTCGCACGTTGACCGGGTTGCGCGACGACGAGCGGCGGATCGCGGTGCTCGGGCTGTCGCCGTACCGGCTCAAACTCCTCGCCTTCGTCCTGGCCGGGACCCTCGCCGGCCTCGGCGGGGCCACCTACGCCCTGGTCGTCGGCGGGGCGTCACCGCACATCGCCTCGTCCGAGCTCACCCTGTCGCTGATCGTCATGGCGGTCCTCGGCGGGGCCGGCACCCGGTGGGGCGCGGTGGTCGGCGGGTTCCTCTACGCCTACCTCGACCAGCGGCTGGCCCGGCTGGGCGGGTCGCTGCCGGGGCCGTTCGGGGAGCCGTTGTTCGTGCTCGGGACGCTGTTCATCCTGGCGGTCTACTTCGCACCCGGCGGACTGGCGAGCCTGAGCTCCCGTCTCGAGCCACTGCGGCGGGCGCTGCGGCCCCGCCCGGCGCCGGACGCGATCTGAGCGGGCGCCCGCCGGTTCCTCCGGCTGGTCGTGAGTGCTGTTCGCGGGGCGTGAGACGGCGCTGAGGCCAGCCGGTTCCGCTGCGGCCTTCTGGCGCGGGATCAGAGGGGCGGCAGGCCGGCGTAGGCGCCGGTCGGCCGGAAACGGCTCGGCCGATCCCCGTACTCCTCCAGCGCGTGCGCCAGCCAGCCCGCGGTCCGGGCCACCGCGAAGATCGCCTCGCCGGCGTCCGCCGGCATGCCGTGATGCAGCGTGAGCGCGGCGAGCGCGAGGTCGATGTTGGGCGCCTGCCCCGATCTCGCGCGTACGGTTTCCGCCAACTCCAGCGCGGTCTCCCGTACCGGACCGTCGGCGATCAGGTCGAACAGCGTCTTGGCACGCGGATCGCCGTCCGGATACAGCGGATGCCCGAAACCCGGGATCGGCGTTCCGGACCGATGGCGATCCGAGAGGGTGGCCATCGGTCCGGCGCCCCTCACGGCTTCCGCCAAGAGGGGGTACGCCAGCGCGCTCGCCGCTCCGTGCAGCGGCCCGTCGAGTGCGGCGAGCCCGGCGCTGACCACCGCATAGGGATGTGCCCGGGTGGAGGCGGCCACCCGGGCGGCCAGTGTCGAAGCGGCGATGTCGTGATCGGCGAGCAGGACCAGCGCGGCGTTGAGCGCGCGCAGGCCGGGCTCGGTCGGGGTCTCCCGCGTCAGCCGGTGCCAGAGCTCCCTGGCGAACGATGTGTCCTCGATCGGGAACACGCCGGACCGCGACGGCAGAGCCCACACCATCGTGGCGAGTAGTTGACGGCCGGTGGCGAGGACGGCGGCCGGCGCGATGTCGAAACGGAGCGGGTCGGCGGCGGCCGCCGCGGCGACCGTGACGCGAAGGCGGTCGGTGAGCCGGGCGGTCGCCGGCAGGGGCGCGGTCACGGCCACGGCCAGTTCCCGCGGCTCGGCCCCGGCTTTGAACGGGGTGTTCTGGAGGTCACCGGTCCAGAGCAGCGCGGCGACGGCCTCGTAGCTGGCGGTGCGGGCGAGCGCCGTCGCGTCCCGTCCGCGGAAGTAGAGGGATCCGTCCTTGATCAGCGTGATACCGGTCTGGATGCCCGGGGTGGTGGTGCGTTTGCGGTTCGCCAGGAACGCGTCGACGTCGGCCTTCGCGAACAGGCTGTTCTTGCCGTCGGCGTTGCGCTGGCTGGTCAGCAGGCCGCGGCTGACGTAGGCGTACACGGTGGTGGGTTTGACACCCAGAAGGACGGCGACCTCTTCGGTCGTCAACAGCGGCTGTGCACTCATGTCATCAGGCTCTCATATTGACTGGATCAACATTGACATCAACTCATGGCGAGTACAGATTGACGTCATGTTGACAGTCAATCCAGGACTCGCCGGTGTCGTTGCATTCGACACCGAGATCGCCGAACCCGACCGGGACGGCGGGGCGTTGCGATACCGCGGCGTCGACATCACCACACTCGCCGGAACGGTCTCGTTCGGCGACGTGTGGGGCCTGCTCGTCGACGGCGACTTCACCCGCGGCCTTCCGGTCGCGGAGCCGCTGCCGCCGCTGACGGCCAGTGGTGACATCCGTGCCGACGTGCAGGCGGCGGTCTCACTGCTGGCGCCCCGGTGGAAGCTGGGGCAGCTGATCGACATTCCTGACGACCAGGCCCGGGACGACCTGGCCCGGGCATCGGCGGCCACGCTGTCCTATGTGGCCCAGGCGGCCCGGGCAGCCTATCCGCCCGCGCCGACATCGGCCCGGGCCCCTGTGGACAACCGTTCCACCGACCGGCTCGGCATGTCGCGTGACGTGCGGATTCCCGCCGTGCCGCAGCGACTCGTCGACGCTGGGCGGACCGCCACCGAACGGTTCATGATCGCCTGGCAGGGCGAGCCGGACCCGCGGCACGTCGCGGCGATCGACCGGTACTGGATCTGCGCGGCCGAACACGGCATGAACGCCTCCACGTTCACCGGCCGCGTGGTCGCCAGCACCGGCGCGGACGCCCCCGCCTGTCTGTCGGCGGCCGTCGCGGCGCTGTCCGGCCCGTTGCACGGCGGAGCGCCGTCCCGGGCGCTGGAGATGATCGAGGAGGTCGAGAGGGGAACCGACGCCCGTCGCCACGTACGCGGGATCCTGGACAGTGGCCGGCGACTCATGGGTTTCGGCCACGCGATCTACCGAACCGAGGACCCTCGGGCGCGCCTTCTGCGTGACGCCGCTCGCGAACTCGCCGCACCCCGTTACGAGGTGGCGCGCGACCTGGAACTGGCGGCCCTGGCCGAGCTGCGCGAACGCAAGCCGGACCGTGTGCTGGCCACGAACGTCGAATTCTGGGCCGCGGTGATCCTGGACTTCGCGGGAGTGCCGGCCGAGATGTTCACGTCCATGTTCACCTGCGCCCGTACGGCCGGCTGGAGCGCGCACATCCTCGAACAGAAGCGCTTGGGCAAGATCATCCGCCCTTCCGCGGACTACGTGGGCCCCACCGAACGCCCGGCCACCGAGGTGCGCGGCTGGCCCGAGGCCCTCCACCGAAACTCCCGCTTGGGCTTGTGAGCGTCGGCCGGTCTCGGCTCTCCGTCTGTTGAGGTGCAGGGCCGGCTCGAGGGTCTCTGTTGCGACTCTTTGTCTGTGAGTGTGGCGGGTCTCGGCTCTCTGTCTGTTGAGGTGCGGGGCCGGCTCGAGGGTCTCTGTTGCGACTCTTTGTCTGTGAGTGTGGCGGGTCTCGACTCTCCGCATGTCGAGGTGCGGGCCGGCTGGAGGTCTTCTGTCGCAGCTCTTGCTTGTGGGTGTTGGCTGATCCGGGCTTTCCGTCTCCGTCTGTTGAGGTCCGAGCCGGCTCGAGGTCCACTGCCGCGACTCTTGTTGTGGTCTGAGCGCCTCGTCCACCGTCGCCGGCTTGCGTGCGCCCGCTGTCGTCGGCCCGGTGGGCCTACCGGTGGTATGGGCAGCGAGGTGGCGCGCGGGGATGGCCGGTGCCCAGAAGGGAGAGTAGCGCCACAATTCCGACACTACGGACAACCGCATCTAAGTCGGGAGTGTCCCGGTTATCGGGACGGACGGCGTCCCCAAGCGCTGTCCTCCGGCCGGCGGCTCTGCCGCCGGCCGCCGATCACGGGTTGCCGGTCGCCGTGAGGCCCTGATCGCGGACTTCCGCCTCGACGGAAGGCTGCCTGGTCAGGTTCTTCCGGGCGGCCGGCGGGCCACGTGCGCAGAGCACTGGATCGTCCGGTCGTTCTGGGCACGGGCCGCGGTTCGCTGCTTGACCCGTCGATCGGGGGTGGGCTCCTGGTCCGGCGTTCGGCTCGCAGTACACGGGCTGATCGCGCGGACAGGCGGCCTAGATCCCGGCCGCAATCAACCGGCGGCCTCCGACCAGGCAGAAGGTGTTCGATGGTAGTCAACCCTCGAGGATCCACGTCCGACGACCCACACGGGTATCCAGCAGTATCCACAACCGACCCGGCAGGTCGCGGGTTCACCGCAACAAGCTCAATATCAAGCCGTTCTTCGATCCCACCAACGCTGATCACCTCAACGCCTGGTTCGTCAACGTTGACGGATGCGACGTTGATTCAGCCGGTTGTTGAGGGTTCGGCATCGG
This sequence comes from Actinoplanes flavus, assembly GCF_017592555.1. Taxonomy (GTDB): domain Bacteria; phylum Actinomycetota; class Actinomycetes; order Mycobacteriales; family Micromonosporaceae; genus Actinoplanes; species Actinoplanes flavus. Next base: position 19,867 of record NZ_JAGFNS010000027.1, read on the forward strand.
GTCGTTCTTCGATCTCGTCGACGTTGATGGGTTCGGCGGCGGGTTTGTCGACGTTGACGGATGCGACGTTGATTCAGCCGGTTGTTGAGGGTTCGGCATCGAGCCGCTTTTCGATCCCGTCGACGTTGATCGGTTCGACGCCGGGTTTGTCAACGTTGACCGACGCGACATTGATCCAGCCAATTGTTGAGGACTCACCGTCAAGTCGTTCGGCACTGAGCGGTGCAACGGCAAGTGGTCCTGCATTGAGCGGTGCGACGACGCCCCAATCCTTGCTGAGCAGTTCAGCGGCGAGCAGTTCGGTGGTCAGCGGTGCGGTGGCGACCGGTTCGGCGCTGGGTGGCGCGACGACGGACAGGTCCACGTCGAGCGGATCAGGGACACGTCGGACGGCGGCGGGTGATTCGGGTGGGCGGCCGCGTGTAGTGGGTGGTGTCCGTGCGAGGCGGCCAACGCTTGCCGAGTTGGCTGAGACACAGGTGATGTCGAGCGAGGCGATCGCGGCACGCATCGCCGCGAGCCGAATGGGTGGCCAGGGCCAGGCCGGATCCTTCCCGGGGGCAGGCTCCGGAGTCCCCGCCGTGGGCCGGACGCGGCCCGGCGTTCCGGCCTCGGAAGGTCTGGCAGCGGTGCGGGAGCGTTCCGCTTCGGCGGCATCACGGCTGCTGAGTGCGACCGTCAATCTCGCGGCCCTCGGGTGGGCCGCACGGAAACGACCGGCCCTGAGCGTCACCTTTGCCGCCGCCGGGCTCGGGGCGGTCGTCGCCTCCGTGTTCAGCCTTGCGCCGGAGCGTGCGGAGTTCCGTCCACCGCCGGCCTCCGGCATGCGGGTTCCCACCACCGCGAAGGCCTCCGCCGGCTCCTCCCACGCCGGGATCGCCCCCTATGCGCCAACCTCTGCCGCGGCCGGCGATCAGGCCACACCCGGAACCCGGTCGGGCCGGGCCAGGAACGGCCGTTCATCGGCTCGCCCCTCGTCGAGCGGCAGCACACCGGCGAACTCTCTGGTGAGTGCCGACCCGGCGACACCGGCCCCGCGCGGCGGCAAGGCGCGGGACTTCGCCGGCCCGGCCGGCCCCGGAACCCCGGAGACCGCGTCGATCAGGCTGAGCCAGCCAAACGACGGCGGCACTGTCGGCGCCGGTACGTCGATCACCGGTAGCGCCGACCTTCCCGCCGATCACCAGATCTGGCTCTTGTGGCGGCAGGGAGCCGGCTCCTACCACGTCGGAGGCGCCTGCCGTGGTGGCCGGACCTTCACCTGCGATCCTCCAGGACTCGAAAATGGCGGCGACGACACCTTCCAGCTCACGGCTGTCATCGTCGATCCGGATACCGGGCGGACACTCCACGCCGGAGAGACCCGCGACTCCCTGCCGAGCCACCTCGCCCGTCACGACATCACGATCACCGTCCGCCGGGCCGCGGGGTAGCAGGGCCGCGTCGGCCGGCCGGGGGCCTCACCCGTCGAGGCTGTCCGGACAACGGCTGATCTTGTCCAGCGGGCTCTCAGTGCTGTCCCCGCGCCGTTGAGGCAGCACTGAGAGCCAGCCGATCGGTTCCGGCTGGCCATGGGTGCTGTCTCGAGCGCTTCGGGACAGCGCCCACGGCCAGCCGAGCAAGATCGACCACAGTGCACCGGCGCCTGAGAACGGACAGGTGGGGGGTCACGATGGCGGACGGTGATGGGGTCACAGTGGCGGACCGGTGGCGGGATTACGACTGCGGACCGTGATCAGGTAACGGTGGCGGACGGTGACGGGTTCACGGTCGTGGACCGGTGGCTGGATCACGACTGCGGACCGTGACCGGGTAACGGCGGCGGACGGGGACGGGTTCACGGTCGTGGACCGGTGGCGGGATCGCGGTGGCGGAAGGGATGGCGCGATCCGGGCGGCGCCCCCTTGACGCCGCCCGGATCACGTTCGCCTGTCGGGGAAGGGCGCGTCAGACGGCCACCTTCGCCAGCATCGGGCGGACCAGGCCGGCGAACTCCTCCGGCCGTTCGATCTGCGGCATGTGGCCGGTTTTCGCGAACATGTGCGACTGCGCGTGCGGGAACGCCGCCCGCGCGGCGGCCAGGTGGGCACTCGGCAGGATCAGGTCGCGGTCGCCCCAGACGATCATCGTGGGCTTGGCGTGACCGGCGACGCGTGGCAGCAGCTCGGCACGCCACGCCGCGGCGACACCGCGGAGACCACCGAGTTCCTTGGCGATCTCCAGGTAGACGGCGGCGAAGTCCGGCTGCCGGGCGATCCGGATGGCCATCTCGATGCGCTCGGGGGTGACCAGCGTGCGGTCCGCGAAGATCATCCGTTCCATCCGCGGAGCGGTGAGCCGGTCGATGCGGCGCAGCATCTGCCGGCCCAGCCCGGGTACGGCGAGCATGCGCAGCGCGACGGTCACCTCCTTGCCGAACCCGGCGCTGTTCACCAGGGTCAGCGTCGACACCCGCTCGGGCGCGCCGGCCAGCATGGTCATCGACACGGCGCCGCCGAGCGAGTTGCCCATCAGATGTACGGGACGGTTCTCGCCGAGTTCGTCGAGGGTGGCCCATACGCCGTCGGCGAGCACGCCGAGCGTTGTCGGCAACGGCATTCGTTGCGACAGGCCGAAGCCGGGCATGTCCAGACTGATCACCCGGTAGTCACCGTCGAGCAGCGGATGCTGCATCGCCCAGTCCTCCAGACTGCGGCCGATGCCGTGCAGCAGGACGACCGGGGGAGCGGCCGGATCCCCGCTCTCGTGAAAACGAATCCGGCTTCCGCGTACGTCCAGATGTCTCATCGCCGGACCACCGCTCTCGCCGGGCGTGCGCCGCGGGACACCGACGCCGCGGTCAGCGCGCGCACGATCCGCGCGTGACCGACCGGCAGAAGCCGGGCCAGCAGGTCCGGCGCCTTGGCGCTGGAGGCGATCAGCAACCGGGCCTTTCGCTTCGCGACGGCCCGCAGGATCTGCTCCGCGGCCTTGTCGGCGGGATAGCTGAGCAGCGCGGCGAAGACTTTGCGGTGGGGTTCGATCTCTTCTTCCGGTACGTGTGAGCCGACCAGCGCCGACTCCGCGATCCTGGTCCGGATGCCCCCGGGGTGGACCGTCGTGACGCCCACCCCGTTGTCGGCGAGCTCGCCGCGCAGCGACTCACTCAGTCCGCGCAGTGCGAACTTGCTGGCGCTGTAGGCGGCCTGTCCCGGCGGCGCGATCAATCCGAACAGACTGGACACGTTGACGAGATGTCCACCCGGTGTGGCAGTCAATGCGGGAATCAATGCGTGGATGAGAAGCATCGGCGCCCGGAAGTTGACGTTCATGACCTTCTCGAACTGCTCGACCGACACCTGGTCGAAGCGCCCGCCGAGCGCGATCCCGGCATTGTTGACCAGCAGGCCGATCGCCGGATGTTCGGTGAGCACGCGCTTCGCCACCGATTCGACCGCTGCCCGGTCGGAGAGGTCAGCGACGATCGTTTCCACCTGGAGAGCGGGATGGGCGCTCCGGATCCGCTCGGCCACCGGGTTGAGCCGGTCCTCGTCGACGTCGATCAGGACCAGGTCGCTGCCGCGGAACGCCAGGCCGTAGGCGAGTTGTTCGCCGATGCCGCTGGCCGCGCCGGTGAGCACGGCGGTGCGCCCGGCGAACCGGTACTCGGGGAGTCGGGTCATGTAACCACCTCTTCGGAGCGACGGACGGGTGCGGGGCGACGGGTGAAGACCATGTCGCGGGTGACGTCGGCACGCGGGGTGGTGACGACGTCACGCAGATAGTTCTGCCGGACCAGCCACGGATCGCGGTTTCCCTGGCGCGGGAACTTGTCGAGGGCGCGCTGCACGTATCCGGACGAGAGATCGAGCAGCGGGCGCCCGGTCCCGGTTGGGGCGGTCGGGGTCGCGCTGGCGTAGCCGTGCCGTTCCATGTGGTCGAGCAGTTTCAGCAGGTAGCGATGGGACAGGTCGGCGCGCAGGGTCCAGGACGCGTTGACGTAGCCGATGCAGTAGGCGAAGTTCGGCACCCCGCCGAGCATCAGCCCGCGGTAGGCGGCCGTCCCGCCGATCTCGACCGGGTCACCGTCGACGGAGAGCGCGATCCCGCCGACCGGCAGAAGGGACAGCCCGGTGGCCGAGACGACGACGTCGGCATCGACAACCGTTCCCGACTTGAGCCGGATGCCCTCGGGAACGAACGTCTCGATGTGGTCGGTCACCACCGAGGCACGGCCACTCGTGATCGACTGGTAGAGGTCACCGGCCGGGATCACGCACAGGCGCTGGTCCCACGGGTCGTAGTGCGGTTTGAAGTGCTCATCCACGTACCCCGGATTCTGGAGGAAGTGGATGGCGACGCGCCGCAGCGCGCGTCGCACGAGCTTGGGCCGCCGCCTCGCGAGTTGGTAGAAGCCTTGCGTGAGCAGGATGTTCTTGGCGCGTGCCACGCCGTTGGCCGCCTTCGGCGGCAGCAGGCGACGGGCCAGGTCGGCGATCACGTCCCGGTTCGGCAGGGGAGTGACGTACGTGGGAGAGCGCTGCACCATCGTGACGTGCGCCGCGTCGGCGGCCATGGCCGGAACCAGCGTGACGGCGGTCGCGCCGCTGCCGATGACCGCGACACGCTTGCCCCGGTAATCGAGATCCGGTGGCCAGAACTGTGGGTGCACGAGCTTCCCGGTGTAATCGCCGAGGCCCGGGAAGTCCGGCTGGTAGCCCTCGTCGTAGCGGTAATAGCCGGCGCATCCGTAGAGAAAGCCGCAGGTCAGGGCGGTCCCATCGGCGATGTGCACGGTCCAGCGGGCGTCCGCGGTGGACCACTCGGCACGCACCACGCGGGCGCCGAACCGGATGTGCCGGGTGATGCCGGCCTCCTCGGCGGTGTCCTCGATGTACTGGCGGATCTTGTCGCCGGAGGCGAGTGACTCGGGTTCTCGCCACGGGCGGAACGGGTAGCTGAGCGTGTACATGTCCGAGTCGGAGCGGACGCCCGGGTAGCGGAACAGGTCCCAGGTGCCGCCGATCGCGCCGCGCGCCTCGAGGATGGCGTAGGTGTCGTGCGGACGCTGCCGTTGCAGCCGCCAGGCGGCGCCGATGCCGGACAGGCCCGCGCCGATGATCAGGACGTCGAAGTGCTGCTCAGTGGGCATCCTGTGCCTTTCTCGGGTGCGGCGCGAACCACGGTGGAGTGCCGGTGCCGGAGATGCGGACGCCGCCCCAGGGATCCGGATCACTCAACTTCACCGTCGTCTCGGGCGAGCCGGGAACGATGATCGTCGCCGTCCGCAGGCCACCGCTGACCCGTTCGCGCAACAGATCGTCCGGTCCGGTGCGCCCGGCCCAGCGAAACCGGCCCTCCACCGGCTCGAAGTGGGCCGACATGCGCACCTCGACCGCGACCGTGCCGTGGTCGTCGATGCGTAACGTGGCCGGTCCGCGGTACTCCTCCTCGGCGGTGCTCACTGGTCTCCGGCCCACCCTCCGTGTGCGGCGAGCCCGCCGGGGATGTCGGCGGCCCGGCGGATGCCGGCGATGCCTCCCCAGAGGAACGTCGTCAGGTAATCGCTGAGCGCCTCCCGGCTGATCGGCTGCTGCTGGCGCAACCACCAGTCGCCGACCGCCTGCACGTAGCCGACCACCCCGTAGGCCCAGGGCAGCGCGGCGCCGGAGTCGAGGCCGCGGGCGCGCAGCCGGTCGCCGAAGATCCGGGCCAGGCCGCTGGCCACGGTGTCCATCACGTCGGCGACCACGTCGCGATGCCGGGCGATGTCCGGCTGATGCACGACGAACCGGTACAGGTTGAGGTCCGCCTCGATGTGCGCCAGATAGACGTCGATCGCGGCGCCCACGATCGCCCGTTCCTCGCGGACCGCCGCGACCGCCGGGACGATCGCCTCCAGGACCATGGCGCCGGCCTGCTGTCCGACGGCCAGCCACAGCTCCGACTTGTCGGCGAAGTAGCGGTAGAGGACCGGCTTGCTGACGCCGGCGTGGGCGGCGATGGCCTCCATGCCGACGTCGGGACCGTGCATCCGGATCGCTTCGATGGCGGCGGTGGTCAGCTCCGCCCGGCGCTGTTCACGATGACCGTCCCAGCGGCCGCGACGACCGTCGCCTCGATGGGCGCCTGTTGAGCCGCCCGTCGAGCCGGGATTGACTGGCGGAGTGACCGAGTTCATAGTACTAGAAGTAACTGTTACCGCCGGTAACGTCAAGTGCGTTGAGGCGATCGAATTGATCAAGTCGAGTCAGTCAACACGCCCAGTCAACACGCCCAGTCAACACGCCCGGTCAACGCGTTCAGTCAACGCGTTCAGTCAACACGGAGGACGGCATGACCACAGTGACTCCGCCCGATCGTGACCGCACCGCCACCCGGCTGCTCCGCTCCTCAGCCGAGCACTCGTACGACCCCGAGGTGGAGATCGACTGGGAGGCGCCGCTCGTACCCGGCAAGTATTTCGTGCCCCCGCATCGCTCCAGCCTCTACGGCACCCCGCTGTGGGAAGGCATGACCGAGGACCAGCGCATCGAGCTGACCAGGCACGAGGTCGCCAGCATCGCGGGACTCGGCGTCTGGTTCGAGACGATCCTCATGCAGTTGCTCATCCGCGAGTACTTCAAACAGGACCCGACCGCGCCGCACGCCCAGTACGCGCTCACCGAGATCGGCGACGAGTGCCGCCACTCGGTGATGTTCGGTCGCATGATCGCCCGCCTGGGAACCCCCCTTTACCAGCCCACCGGCGTCAACCAGTGGCTCGGCAAGTGGATCGCCCACACCGGAGTCGGCCCCCGCATGTACGCCGCCATCCTCATCGCCGAGGAGATCCTGGACACCCTGCAACGCGAGGCGATGAACGACGAGAACGTGCAGCCGCTGGTCCGGATGGTCTCCCGCATCCACGTCGTGGAGGAGGCCCGGCACGTCCGGTACGCCCGCGAGGAACTGGCCCGCCAGATCCGGTCCGCCGGCCGCGGCCGCCTCGCCTTCGACAAACTGGTCATCGGCCGGGCGGCCTACCTGACCGGGACACGGCTCGTCGACCCGCGTGTCTACCAGGCGGTCGGCCTCGACCCGGAGGAGGGCCGGCGGGCCGCACGCGCCAACCCGCACTTCCGCGAGACGATGCGGTGGGCGGGGGAGCGGGTGGTCGCCTTCCTGTCCGATCTCGACCTGATCGGTGGTCCGGGCACGGCGCTCTGGCACGCTTCGGGGCTTCTTCCGCGTACGGTGCGCGCGTAGCGATGCGGGGAGGGCTGACCCTCGTTCACCGCGAGCTTCTTCCGCGTACGGTGCGCGGGTAGCTCTTTCGTCGCTCCGTCCCGTGGCCACGCGAATGTGTGACTCCGAAGACGGCCGGTCCCGCGAAGGTGCGGTGGCGCCCGGCTCGGCCGCGGCCGATCCCGCCCAGGCGACCTGCGCGCCGGACGGGGCGCCGTCTGGTGATGCCGGTGGTGATTCGCGGGGGCCGGCCGGATCACCGGCTGCCCCTAATGTGGAGGCATGCGTGTCGCCGTGTTCAGCGCCAAGCCCTACGACAAGCGCTTCCTGACCGAGGCCAATCTGGAGGCCGGCCACGAGCTGGTCTTCCTGGAACCGCGGCTGTCACCGGACACGGCCTCCCTCGCCGGCGGGTGCGATGCGGTGTGCGCGTTCGTCAACGACGAGCTGAGCGCGCCGGTGCTGGAGCGGCTCGCCGCCATCGGGGTCCGGCTGGTCGCGTTGCGCTCGGCCGGCTACAACCACGTCGACCTGACGGCGGCGCGCAAGCAGGGCCTCACGGTCACCCGGGTGCCGGGCTATTCACCGTACGCGGTGGCCGAACACTGCGCAGGCCTGGTGCTCGCCCTCAACCGCCGGATCCATCGCGCCTACAACCGGGTGCGTGAACACAACTTCGCACTCAACGGCCTGCTCGGCTTCGACCTGCACGGCCGTACCGTCGGGGTGATCGGCACCGGGAAGATCGGCGTCCGCTTCGTCCGGATCATGGCCGGATTCGGGTGCCGGGTGCTGGCCTACGACCCGTATCCGGGCGACGAGGCGATCGCGGCCGGCGCCCGGTACGTGCCGCTCGAGACGCTGCTCGCCGAGTCGGACATCGTCACGTTGCACTGTCCGCTCACGCCCGAGACCTACCACCTGATCGACGAGCGACGGATCGCGCAGATGCGCGACGGCGTCATGTTGATCAACACGAGCCGGGGCGCGCTGATCGACACGGCCGCCGTGTTGCGGGCGCTGAGGACCGGCCGCATCGGACATCTCGGCCTCGACGTCTACGAGGAGGAGGCGGATCTCTTCTTCGAGGACCTCTCCGACGAGATGCCCGGCGACGACCTGTTCAGCCGCCTGGTCACCTTCCCGAACGTGCTCATCACCGGCCACCAGGCGTTCTTCACCGAGGACGCGCTGCGCAACATCGCTGCGAGCACGGTGGCGAGCCTGACCGCGTACGCCCGGGACGGCTCCACCGCCGCCATCGCACCCGACGCGCTCGTCTGCTGACGTTTTCGGCGCAAGCGGGCCGGAAGGCCCGCGGGAAGGGGACCTCCGCCCACCTCAGCGGCCCTAGTTGATCAATATCGTTGCTGGTGGAGATCGGGGGAGGTGGGTTCCATGAGTGAACTCGGCAGCGGCTGGCAAAACCTGTGGCTCGGTACGGCGACCGCGTGCACGGACCGCACGGTGGAGCCGGCCGGGCGGGCGAAGAACCGGGACGGTTCGATCAGCGTCACCGTCGGTTCCGCCGGACAACTGCTGGGCCTGGACCTGGACGACCGCGTCCGCGACCTGACCGGCCCCCAACTGGCCCGCGAGATCCTCATGGTGATGCGCTGCGCCCACGCCCATGCTGATTCCGGGCCGGTCCGGTAGCGGCCGGGACGCGAGTAACCAGTGGCTCTACCTCGAGATATCGCATCCGGAGACGTCGTGACCGTGCGCACGACCAGGGCCGCAGCCGGATTCCTTCGAGGCCGTGCGGCCCACCATCGCTGAGACCTGTTCCCGATAGGTGTACCGGAACGTCGAACAACGGGAATCCCTCAGGCGTGGGTCCATGGCGTGATACGCGCAGCCGCCCATGCACACCGGCAGTGCCGGGCATGACCGGCACTCCTCGTCGTCGAACGGTTCATAGGTGAGCCAGCGCAACAAGCGGTCACCGGCCCTCGGCCAGGTGAGCAGGTTCCCCACGACCTCGGCCGGATTGCCGACGGTCTCGGTGCACTTGTAGAGCTCGCCCCGGGAGCCGACGACCAGTTCGTTGTCGCGTACCGCGGTACAGGGCGCCCCGACCGGACCCGGCAGTCCCGGCATGTCGAAGCCGAACCGCTGCGCCGCCGCGAAGAACTCCCGCTCGATGGCCGCGAATGCCGCCCGGCCCAGGCAGGAGGTGCGGTAACCGGCGCTGGGCGCGGCCGGGTCGGCGGCAGGAGTCACCACCTGTGCAGGACCGACGGTGACTCGGCCGGCCAGACCCGCTCCGGCCAGCCGCGCCAGGAGTTCCTCGTATGCGTCGGCGTTCCCGGTGTCCAGGTTGACCCGGATCGATATCGGCAGCACGTCCGCAGCGGAGACGATGTTCGCCAGCACGACGTCGAACGTGCCCCGGCCTCCGGTGAGCGGGCGGCGGCGATCATGTATCTCGGAAGGCCCGTCCAGGGTGATGTGCGCCGCTGTCACGTCGTGGGCGCGCAGCTGTGCGGCGACCTCCGGTGTGAGCAGGTATCCGTTCGTCACGATGGCAGCGTGATAGCGGGCGCCGACGGTGGCGGCACGGCCGCGGAATCCGTCGGAGAGGCGCAGCAGCGCGTCCCGGCCCACGAGCGGCTCGCCGCCGTACCAGAGCACCGACAACTCACCGGCAGTGGTCAGCTTCTGATCGATGACCTGGAGGAGTCTGTCCTGAACCGGCTCATCCATGAGGGACGGGTGTTTGGCCTCGAAGCAGTACGGACAGCTGAAGTTGCAGCCCAGACTGGTGACCACGGTGAGGTGGAACCGGCCGTGGTTTCGCCGGGTCTCGGCGTACCGCCGGCGCAGCAGTGCGATCTCGTCCGCGTCGTCCGCGACGATCATTCGTCGGTCGGCGAGCGTCCGCACCAGCACGCCGTCGATGGGTGCCTGATCGTCGCCGGCGAGGAAGTCGGCGATCGGCTTCCGCTGGTCCGCCGGGACGCGCACCGTCGCCCCGGACACGCCGTTGTAGACGTGATGGACGGGACCGTCGGCCACCCAGATGTTGAATCGGGACTCGCGCACGTCAGGCCTGCGGCAGCACGATGTGCTCCCCGTCGAGCACGATGACCGAAGCGTCCTTCAGAATCGGGTTGATCACCCCGGGGCACGTGACCCACCAGCCGACGCGTTCCAGTGCGACACCCGCCCGGAGTAGTTCGTCGGCCCGGTTCTCTGCCAGCACCTGTTCCACCTGCGCGCGGATGTCGGCCGGGCTTCCCGCCTCCTCGGCCGGGGTGACGGAGCCGATCTCCCTCAGTTGGGCGGCGAGGTCGCTGACGGCGTGCCGGACGCCGTCAGGCAGTTGGCTGACCTGTTCACCGGTAAGGTGAATCAAGATGGACCCGCTGTCGGTTCCGTCCTCCGTACCCATCGAGTGCTCCTTTGCTGTTTCGGATATCTCGTACTTAAGCACGTAAAGTCTCGTATGACTGGCTTTTCGATCTCGATGCTGTTCGAGCGAGACCGCGAGCTCGCCGCCATCGCGGATCACCTCGCCGACTGTGCTCGCGGCCACGGCAGTGTGCTGCTCGTCGAAGCCGTAGCCGGACAGGGCAAGACCGCCGTCGTGGCGGCCGCGCTCGATCAAGCCACCTCGAGCGGTGTCCGGGTGCTGTCGGTGCGCGCCTGCCATCTCGAGGCCGCCACTCCCTTCGACCTGATGCGCCGACTGTTGGGTCCCCTGGTCGACGGCCTCGGCGGCCCCGACCGGCTGCGCGGCGCCGGCGCTTTCGCGCAGCCACTGTTCGTCCCCGGCGCGCCCCTCGTGCCCGGCGTCGACTATGGGTGTCAGGCGCTGCTGGCAGCACGCTCAGCCGACTCCCCGCTGCTCGTCGCCGTCGACGACGCGCACTGGGCCGACCCGGACTCGCTGCGGGTACTCGCCGACCTCGCCGAGGATCTCCGCGACGAGCCGATCATGCTGATGATCGCCGCCCGCCCCGGGGCGAGCCGCGTTGCGCAACCGCTGCTGGCCCGATTGGCCATCAGCGAGTCGTCCACCGTGCTCCGCTTGACGCCGCTGACCGAGTGCGGGGTGCACGCCGTCTTGCGTGCGGCCTTCCGGCAGGAACCCGATCCCGCTCTCACCCGGGTATGCGCTGACGCCAGCGGCGGCAACGCCTTCTATCTGCGGGAGATGATCCGCCCGCTGCTGGCCGCGGGAGCCGCCCCGGACTGCACGGCGAGCGGTCAGATCGAGAGCGACGGCCCGGCCTCGCTGGCTCGGACGGTACGGGTACGGCTGGCCGAACTCGGCACCGACGGCACCCGGCTCGCCTACGCGGCGGCCACCCTCGGCGACGAGGCGGCGCTCGAACACACCGCCGACGTCGCCGGGCTGACTCGCGACGCCGCCGGCTACGAGGCCGCCCGGCTGGTCGCGGCGGCGATTCTGGCGTCCGCCGAACCGGTCGTCTTTCCGCATCCGCTGGTCCGCGCCGCTGTGGAGCACACCGCCGAGCCGGGCGTGATCGCCGCCCTGCACGCCCGCGCCGTCGATGTTCTGCGCGCCGCCGGCGCCCCGGTGCGCCACCTCGTGCAGCATCTGCTGGAAGCGCCGCCGACCGCTTCCGCGCAGGTGTGCCGGCTCCTGCTGAGCGAGGCATGCAACGACCTCCAGGTGGGCTCTGCCGTCGTGGCCCACCGCCTGCTCAGACGTGCCCTGGCCGAACCGCCACCCGCCGAGCTGCGCCCGGTCGTACTGCTGGAACTGGCCAGGGCCGAGCGGGCCGTCGGCGACCTGCGGCCCGCTCGCGAGCACCTCACAACAGTGGTCGAGTCAGCGCCCCGGGCCCTGGCCGTCGCGGCGATCTGGGAACTGCTGGAGGTGCTGTTCGCTCTCGACGACCCGGCCGCGGTCGTGCTTCTGCACCGTACGGCCGTCGCCGCCGAGCCGTACGGGGACACCCCGGAGGAGGTCAGGCTGCGGGCACTGCTGCTGGGCCACGCCGCGACCGGCCTGCTCGCCGATCCGCCTCAACGGCTGGTCCAGCTGGAACTCGACCGGTTGCCGGTGCGGACGGCGGAGGACCGGCTACTGCTCGTCTGCGCCGCGGTGCACCGCCGGGCGGCGCGCGAGAGCCCGGCCGACGATCATGTCCGTCACCTGCGCCGCGCCGTCACGGATCTGGCGACCGACCGGCCGCTGACCGACCGGGAGGTGCTCGCCGCCCTGGAGGCGGCGGCCTATCTCGCAGCCGACGAGGCGATGGATGAGGCGGACGAGATCCTTCGGCAGTTGCAGCCGCACGTCGCCCGGCTCCGTGGGATGGCACCCGAGCTGCAAGCCGAGTGGAACAACCGCATCATCCTCAACGCCGTACGCCGCGGCCGGTTCGAGGAGGCGACCGCGCTGCTCGCCGGGGCGGACGACTTCGCCGAGCGCCACCACCTCGCCGTGTACACCAGCATGGGTCACTACGCCCGCGGGTGCATCGCCCTGGACCGGGGCGCCTACCCCGAAGCCGGCTCGCTGCTGCTTCGGGGCCCGCGCGGGCACGGTACCTTCGCCGCACTCGGCGAGCTGTTGTCCGGTCGGCCGGCCGCGGCGCTGGCCCTGCTGGCGGAAGCCGGCCACGCCGCCGAACCGGACGCACCGATCCACGACGCCGAGATCCTGTTCGAGCCGCACCTCGTCGCCAGCCACGCCTACAGCGCCCTGGACCAGCCGGTTCTCGCCCGAGCCGAGGCCGAGCGGGAACTCGCCGTACGCCGACTGCACGGGCCGCCGTTCAGATTGGCGCTCGCCCTGCGCCGGCGAGCGCGGTTCCTCCCCGCACGGGAAGCGCTCGCCTTGCACGCGGAGGCCGCCGAGGTCTGTGCCGTCACGGCCCGGCTACCGGTCCTGGCCCGCGTGAAGGCCGGACACGGTGCGGCACTGCGCCGCTGTTCCCGGCTGGTGGAGGCCCGTGCCGAGCTGAGCTCTGCCCTCGATCTGGCCGACCGGATGGGCCTCACCCGCCTTCGGGAACAGGTCACGCAGGAACTGCGACTGGCCGGCGGGCGGGTACGCCGTGCCCGTACCACCGGGGCGGAAGCCCTGACCGCCATGCAGCGCAAGGCCGCCGAGCTGGCCGCCCAGGGGCTGTCGAACCGGCAGATCGCCGACGAACTGTACTTGACGGTCAAAACCGTGGAATCGCACCTCAACGCGGCGTTCCGCAAGCTCGCGATCGCCGGCCGCGACGCGCTCCGCGACGCCCTCGACAGCTAACTTCGGGGTACCTACCCGGACGACGCGACACCCCCTGCGGGCCGACGCTCATATGGCAAACGAACCAACGTCGGAAGCCGGAGGGCGTCATGCGAACCCACCATCGATGGCTGGTCACGGCCCGCGCCGAGGCCCTTTTCGCGTCAACCGTGCCGACCGGCATGCTGCTCAGCCGTGCCCAGCTCGACGCCACGGTCGCCACGACGGTCCGGCGGCACGGCGGTGTCCGCCAATGCGCGGCCGCCATGGCGACGGAATTCGGCGACCACCCTGAGGCCGCAGTGCACCGCATGCGCTGGGCACTGCGCGCCGCCGCGCACCGGTGATCCAACTCTGTCGATCAAGAAAGCGACCGGAAATCGTCGACGACAGCGCTTTCTCAACTGGGAGGAATCAATGAACAACGCAACAATCCGGCGAATTCGCAACATCGCTGTGGCAGCCGCCTTCGCCGTCGGCGCGGTGGCCGCCGCCGGCAGTGCTCAGGCGCGGCCGGCGGACGTCACCGCCCGTGTGAGCCATTCAGCCGCGGAATGGAGCGGCGTTATCGGGCCGAACTCGACCAATCCCGGGCCGGGCTGGTTCTACTGGACGACTTACGAAAATCACACGCAGTGCCTGTTCGACGGGTTCCGGCGGGTCGCCCTGGGGCTTGCCAAGGGCGTCGTCTGTCCAGCGAGGTTCGACGGTCTCGGCTACGACCAGTGGCTGACCTATTAGGGGAAGGCAGGTGGTCGATCACCGATCCCGGCCGCGATCGGGACGGGTTGCGAACGTTGCCGTCACCACTCGAGGAGTGCCATGAGAATCAGACCCTTCAGGTGCTGTGCGTCAATCGGCGCCGCGGTGGCGGGACTGCTGCTGTGGCAGTGCCGGGTTCCTCCGCACCGGCCGTCCGGTCGAGGCCGGATGCGACGGCGAGCGCCGTAGCCGGATGGCGGTAGGGCAAACCGCGATCATCCGTCCGTTTCGACATTCATCACTGCAAAATGAGGAGAACCAATGAATCATCGGAAGCTGACCAGAAGGATCGTGGCCGGACTCGTTCTTGCGGCGTCCATGGCATTCACGGCCGGACCGGCGATGGCTGTTCCCGAATCGTCGGCCATTACCGCCAGTCGCTGGGTGGAACTCAGTGTCCACCCGGACTACCAGTTCTGCAATTTGGCCTACCAGATGGCAAAGGATCGCTACAGTTCGATGACGTGCATGTACGAGTTCTGGAGAGGCTCTTCGCCCTGGGTGCTCTACGCCTGGGTGTGATAGCCGAGCGGTAGTTGTGTGCGGGGTGGCCGGGCCTGATGTCCGGCCACCCCGCTCAACATGCCCGCCTCGCGCCGCCGTCCGACGGCCGGTACGAGGTGGTACGGGGATCGCTGACCGACCTCTGCGCCGTCACCGGGCATGCTCACCGGCGGACCGCCCAGGCGCCCGGCGCGCGCCAGCCCCGCCACAGGGCGAGCAGGCGGAAGCTGGAGACGAACACGGCCGCTCCGGCCGCGGCCGCCGGCAGCAGCCATCCGCTCTGGTAGGCGACGGCCACGATGATCGCCCCGATCGCGGACGGCACGGCGTACAACTCGCTCTTGGTTTGGAAGAGCTCCGGCGTCTGGCGGGCCAGCACGTCACGGAGCACCCCGCCGCCGACCGCCGTGGTGACGCCGAGGATGACGGCCTGGAGCATGCCGAGGCCGGCGTCGAGAGCCTTCACCGTGCCGGTCACGGTGTAGAGGCCGAGGCCACCGGCGTCGAAGATCAGCACGGCGATGCCGAGCCGGGCGACCTGTGGGTGGAAGAAGAAGGTGACGGCCGCGGCGACCAGCGGGATGACCAGATAGAGCGGATCCCGGAAGGCGGCCGGGGGATGGGCGCCGATGATGACGTCACGCAGGACGCCGCCGCCCAGAGCCGTCGTCTCGGCGAGCACCACGATGCCGACCACGTCGAAATCGCTGCGGATCGCCATCAGCGCCCCGGATGTCGCGAAGGCGAACAGGCCGACGAGTTCGAGCACGTAGATGGCGGTGTCCGGCGACATGACGGCAGCGTACGAGATTCGGTCCGTGATCTTGAAATTGCTCGCCGTAACCGTTCTGAGCTGCGGTGACGTAGATCCCACCGGGTGCGGAACGGTTTCGGCGAGGTTGCCGGTGTACCACCGGCGGCCGTACCGGCCGGCGCGCCCGACGGTCCGGCCGAACCGGACGGTCGGACGGTGGGCCGATCTCCCACGGTGTGCGAGATTGTCGCGGCGCCGCGCGCGGGAAACCGTGGCGCGCGGGTGGCAGCACGACGGAATCACGCGGCGACGCCGGAGAGAGGAAACGATGGACGACGCTCTGGTCGCCTACAACGCCGGGCGGGTGGACGGCGCGGCCGGGTACCGGGACCCGCAGGTCGCCGAGGATCCCGAGGTGGGCGCCGACTACCGGATCGGGCTGCTGGACGGGCGGATCGCGGCGTTCCACCTGATCGCGGAGGTGCGGCGGATCCTCGGGGCGCAGGGGTCGCTCTTCGATCGCCCGGACGATGTCACGGACTCATGATCAACTAGTCACACGGTTCTCAGTGGCCAAGTGAGTGGCCGTTATTCTCGCGGAAACATTCACTTGCCGGTCCCGAAACCAGGCCTTAGGACTCTTGCACCGGACGGCGGCACAGGATGGGGACCGGATGATCGAGGGCGCACTGGCCGGCTTCACCGTGGCGGTGACCGCGGAACGACGCCGGAGTGAGATGGCCGCGCTGCTGGAGCGGCGTGGGGCACGGGTGATCAGCGCACCCGCGATCACCATCATTCCACTGATCGACGACGAGGCACTGCACGCGGCGACGGCGGCCTGCATCGGCCTGGAACCGCACCTGGTGGTGGCCACCACCGGCTTCGGGTTCCGCGGCTGGCTGGAGGCGGCCGAGGGCTGGGGGCTCGCCGAGCGGCTCCGCGAGGTGCTGGGCCAGGCCCGGATCCTCGCCCGCGGGCCGAAACCGTGCGGGGCCATCCGCGCGGCCGGCCTCACCGAGGAGTGGGCGGCGAAGACCGAAGCCTCCGAGGAGGTGCTCGAACGGCTGCTCAGCGAAGGTGTGGCCGGCAAGCGGATCGTCGTGCAGGAGCACGGCGAGCCGCAGACCGAGTTCGTCAACGCGCTGCGTGCGGCCGGTGCGGCCGTCGTCGAGGTGCCGGTCTACCGGTGGGCGATGCCCTCCGACACGGCCCCGGTGCGACGGCTGGCCGAGCAGGTCGCGGCCGGGCAGGTCGACGCGGTGACGTTCACCAGCGCTCCGGCGGTCAAGGCGTTCCTGCAGGTCGCCGAGGAGGCCGGCGCCGACGTCGAGCAGGCGTTCGGCTGCCGCACCCTGGCG
Source organism: Actinoplanes flavus (assembly GCF_017592555.1). Lineage (GTDB taxonomy): Bacteria > Actinomycetota > Actinomycetes > Mycobacteriales > Micromonosporaceae > Actinoplanes > Actinoplanes flavus. The sequence continues at coordinate 36,668 of NZ_JAGFNS010000027.1, forward strand.
GCCTGCGTCGGCCCGGTCACGGCCGCGCCGCTGATCGAGCGCGGGGTTCCGGTGGTGATGCCCGAGCGCTACCGGCTGGGGGCGCTGATCAAGACGGTCACCGACGAGCTGCCGCGGCGCGCGGTCCGGCTTCCGGTCGCCGGATCAACCCTTGAGGTACGCGGACACGCCGTCCTCATCGACGGAGTTCCGCACGCGCTGGCTCCGGCGGCGATGGCGATCCTGTCGGCGCTGGCTCGTAAGCCCGGCGCCGTGGTGTCGAAGGATCAGCTGGCCGCGGCGCTACCCCGCGGCAACGACGGACATGCGGTCGATGTGGCGGTGGCGCGATTGCGGGCGGCGCTCGGCTCGGGCAAGCACATCGAGACGGTGATCAAGCGTGGTTACCGTCTTCGCGTCGACGAGGCGGCCTGACCACCCGATCAACCCGTCGATACGTCAACTCAAGCAAGTCGAGCAAGTCGAGCAAGTCGAGCAAGTCGAGCAAGTCGAGCAAGTCGAGCAAGTCGAGCAAGTCGTCAACTCATCAAGACGAACAACACGAGTAAGACGTCGAGTAGTGCCGAGTGCCGGACGTGACAGCCCGATGACCAGCCGGGGCCCGTCCGGTCAGCTCAACCCCGGCGACGAGGCCGGATCCCGATGAGCCCGATGTCCATGCCGGGCCACTAGGAAACCCGAGGTCGACGACACGATCGGCCGCACGCCCACCGCGATCAAGTGGGCGCGCGGCCGATCGATGGCCCGCACCCGGATCGGTTACTGGACGACCAGGGACGCTCCGGCCGTACCGGAAATGAATCGCGTGCCCGGCACCGATGCCAGGCCGCACCTGATCACGCACCGCAATCCGTGAACGCGCCGTCAGGCGCGGGAAGCGGGCCGATGAACGAGGAGATGTCCCGTGAGTGAGTCCACCACCCTGATCGCCGTGGCGCACGGCACCCGCTCGCCCGCCGGCATCCGCCAGATCCAGGATCTGGCCGCCGCCGTGGCCCGCCGCCGCCCCGGCCTGGACGTCCGCCTCTGCTACGTCGACGTGCAGGAGCCGAAGGTCGCCGACATCGTCCCCACCTGCGAGGACGCGGTCGTGGTGCCGTTGCTGCTGTCGTGCGGCTACCACGTGCGGGTGGACATCGCCGAAGCCGTCGCCGGCACCCACTTCCCGGTGTCGGCGCCGCTGGGCCCGGATCCGGTGTTCACCGAGAGCCTGCGCCGTAACATTCCGGCCGCGGCGGACGCGATCGTGCTGGCCGGCGCCGGCTCCTCCGACCCGCTGTGGGTGGCGGGAGTCCGTGAGGTGGCCGCCCAACTGCCCGGGCGGGTCGAGCTCGGCTACACCTCCGGCGGCGGCCCGCGTGTCGCCGACGTGGTGGCGACGTTGCGGGCGGAGGGTGCCCGGAGGATCGCCGTGGCGGCGTATCTGCTGGCCGAGGGCCTGTTCTACCGCACCCTGCATCAGGCCGGCGCCGATTGGGTGACCCCGCCGCTGTGTCACGACCCGGCGGTCGCCGACCTGGTATTGCGTCGGTTTGATGCCATGCGCCTCACAACGGTGGGTAGCCGTTTGTAGTCACAACTGTGGCGAGGCGGTTGTAGGGAATCCTGAACAACAGCGTCACCGTGAGGCGTCGTAAGGGTTAACGGCGGGCCCCGAACATCATCGGTGTGACGGCGACCCAGACGCATTGCCCCTACTGCGCTCTGCAGTGCGGGATGACGCTGACGCCCGAGATCCCTCGGGTGCGGCTTGAGCCGGCCGAGTTCCCGGTCAACCGGGGCGGCCTGTGCGCCAAGGGCTTCACCGCGGCGGACCTGCTGGACCACACGGACCGGCTGCTGACGCCGCTGGTCCGCAAGGAGCCCGGCAACCGGGAGTCTCCCCTGCGGGAGGCGTCCTGGGAGGAGGCGTACGACCGGATCGTGACCGCGATCCGGGACAGCCAGGAGCGGTTCGGACCGGACAGCGTCGGATGTTTCGGCGGTGGCGGGCTGACCAACGAGAAGGCGTACGCCCTCGGCAAGTTCGTCCGCGTGGCGCTGCGGTCGTCGGCGATCGACTACAACGGCCGGTTCTGCATGTCGAGTGCGGCGACGGCGGCCAACCGGTCCCTCGGGATCGACCGTGGCCTGCCGTTCCCGCTCGCCGACGTGGCCGAGGCGAAGACGGTGATGCTGGTCGGCGCGAACCCGGCCGACGCGATGCCGCCGTCGATGCAGTACCTGGACACGGGACGGGCCAACGGCGCCAAGCACATCGTGATCGACCCGCGCCGCACCAACACGGCCAACGGCGCGCACATGCACCTGGCGCCGCTGCCCGGCACCGATCTGGCGCTGGCGAACGGGATGCTGCACATCGCGATCCGCGAGGGCTGGGTCGACGAGGCGTTCATCGCCGAGCGGACCGAGGGGTTCGCGGCGGTCCGGACGGCGACCAACGCGTACTGGCCGGAACGGGTCGAGCGGATGACCGGCGTCCCGGAGGCGCAGCTGCGCGAGGCGGTGCGGCTGCTCGCCACCGAGGGCCCAAGCATGATCCTCACCGCGCGGGGCGCCGAGCAGCACAGCAACGGTACGGACACCGCGCAGGCCTGGCTCAACCTGGCGCTCGCGCTGGGCCTGGTCGGCCGGCCGTTCTCCGGGTACGGCACGATCACCGGCCAGGGCAACGGGCAGGGCGGCCGCGAGCACGGGCAGAAGGCCGATCAGCTGCCCGGTTACCGCCGGCTCGACGATCCCGCGGCGCGCGCCCACGTGGCCGGGGTCTGGGGCATCGATCCCGACGAGCTGCCACAGCCGGGCCGTTCCGCGTACGAAATGATCGATGCTCTGGGAAATGACGGCGGCGTCCGGGTGCTCTGGATCCTGGCGAGCAACATCGTCGTGTCGGCCCCGCACAGCAGTCATGTCGTGAATCAACTCAACATGACCGACTTCCTCGTCGTCTCCGACATCTTCCCGTCGGAGACCGCGCAGCTCGCCGACGTGGTCCTTCCGACCGCCCAGTGGGCGGAGGAGGAGGGCACCATGACCAACCTCGAAGGTCGGGTGATCCGGCGGAAGATGGCGCTGCCTCCGCCGCCGATGGTGAAGAGCGACCTCACGGTGCTGACCGAGCTGGCCGGCCTGCTGGGCCGCGGCGAGTTCTTCACCGACGAGCCGGAGGCGGTGTTCGAGGAGCTGCGCCGGGCGAGCGCCGGCGGGATCGCCGACTACGCCGGCATCAGCTACGAGCGCATCGAGGCCGAGCAGGGCGTGTTCTGGCCGTGCCCGGACGAGCGGCATCCGGGCACGCGCCGGCTTTTCGCCGACGGCTTTCCGACGGCCTCCGGCCGGGCCAGGTTCGTGCGGGTCGATCACCGCGATCCGGCCGAGGTTCCCGACGATGCCTTCCCGTACGTGTTGACGACCGGCCGCAACATGCAGCAGTACCAGAGCGGCACCCAGACCCGGCGGGTACGGGCGCTCAACGTGGCACTGCCCGAACCGCGCGCCGAGATCCACCCCGACCTGGCCCGCCGGCACGGCATCGCCGACGGCGACATGGTCGAACTGCGCAGCCGCCGGGGCGCCGCGACGTTGCGGGCCCGCCTCAGCGACGGCATCCGCCCGGACACGGTGTTCGCGCCGTTCCACTGGCCCGGAGCCAACCTCTTGACCAACCCGGCACTGGATCCCCATTCCAAGATGCCCGCTTTCAAGGTGTGCGCGATCGCTCTTTGCAAAGCCGAAGAAGGGAGTTCCTGACGATGTACTCCACACCTCGCTTCCTGCAGGGCGTGTTCGCCTTCGAGGGCAAGGGCCTGGACGAGCCGGCCCCGCTCGGCGCGGCTCTCAGCTACACCGTTCCGGCCGGTGCGACCGCGCAGGCCGTCTACTTCCGTGGCGGGAACGCCTCGGACGAACTGATCTGCGTCGTGCTGGTGCGCGACGGAGCACCCATGCGGTACTTCCCGGTCGGCGCGAAGAGCGACGTCCACGTGCCGCTGCGGGTGCTGGAGGACCTCGCCGGTGGCACCACGGTGGAGCTTCGGCTCGCCGCGCCGGCCGGACTGAACGGACATGTGATCGTGGACCTCGGACTGGTGGAGATCTGATGACCCAGCGACTTGTCGTCATCGGCAACGGCATGGCGGGCGCCCGTACGGTGGAGGAGATCCTCGCCCGCAACGGCGACTTCACCGTCACGATGTTCGGTGACGAGCCGTACGGCAACTACAACCGGATCATGCTCTCCAACCTGCTGGCGGGTGTGGAGAGCGAAGAGGGCATCTACCTCAACGACCTGGCCTGGTACCAGGACAACGGGATCACCCTGAACGCCGGTGTGCGGATCGAGCGGATCGACCGGTTCGCCAAGGTGGTGTACGCGACGGACGGGACGGCCACCCCGTACGACAAGCTGATCATCGCGACCGGATCGTCCTCGTGGACGCCGCCGATCAAGAACATCCACAACCCGAAGCGCGGCTTCCACCAGGGCGTCTTCGCGTTCCGGACGCTCGACGACACCCGCGGCATGATCCGCTACGCCCGGGACCACGAGCGCGCGGTCGTGATCGGCGGCGGCCTGCTCGGCCTGGAGGCGGCCCGCGGCCTGCAGAACCATCTCAGCGAGGTGACGTTGCTGCACGCCATGGGCCACCTGATGGAACGGCAGCTGGACGAGAAGGCCGGCCACATGTTGCAGGCCAGCGTCGAGAACAAGCTCGGCATCAAGGTCATCACCAACGCGATGACGACCGAGATCCTCGGCAAGGACCGGGTCACCGGCGTCAAACTGGCCGACGGCACGGTGATCCCGTGCGACGTCGTGGTGATCGCCGCGGGCATCCGGCCGAACACCCAGGTCGCCGCGGACAGCGGGCTGACCGTCGAGCGCGGCATCGTGGTCGACGACCAGATGCGGGTGCAGGACGAGGACGACATCTACTCGGTCGGTGAGTGCGCCCAGCACCGCGGCAACCTGTACGGCCTGGTCGCGCCGCTGTGGGACCAGGCGAAGGTGCTCGCCGACCACATCACCGGCCGGGACACCGAGGCCGCCTACACCGGCTCGAAGCTCTCCACCAAGCTCAAGGTCGCCGGCATCGACGTCGCCTCGATGGGCCTCATCGCCCCGGAGACCGACGACGACGAGGTGATCATCTACAACGAGCCGAAGAAGGGCGTCTACAAGCAGCTCATCATCCGTGAGGGCGCGCTGGTCGGCGCGATCCTGGTCGGCGACAACAGCAAGGCCGCCAGCCTGATCCAGTCGTTCGACCGCGCCCAGGCCCTGCCGGAGGAGCGCGCCGAGCTGCTGTTCGACATCGGCGGGCCGGCCGGCGACGTCAAACCGGAGGACATGCCGGACGACGCCCAGGTCTGCAACTGCAACGGCGTCAGCAAGGGCGCCATCTGCGGTGTCGTCAACGCCGGCTGCAAGACGGTCAGCGGCGTGATGGACAAGACCCGCGCGGGCAAGGGCTGCGGCACCTGCAAGCCGCTGGTGCAGCGGATCGTCGAGTGGGCCGCCGGCGGCGAGGCCGAGGAGGACCCGGCCGCGTCCTGGTACGTGCCGGGCGTACCGATGCCGAAGCCGGAGCTGATGGCCGCGATCCGCAAGTACGAGCTGAAGAGCGTCTCGGCCGTCTTCGAGAAGCTGGTGCCGGGCGGCGAGCACGACGCCAAGAGCAAGATGGGCCTGGCCTCGCTGCTCAAGATGATGTGGGCCGACCAGTACATCGACGAGCGCGACGCCCGGTTCATCAACGACCGGGTGCACGGCAACATCCAGAAGGACGGCACCTTCTCGGTGGTCCCGCAGATGAAGGGCGGTGTCACCACCCCGGCCGAGCTGAAGCGGATCGCCGAGGTGGCCGAGAGGTACAACGTGCCGATGGTGAAGCTCACCGGCGGCCAGCGCATCGACCTGCTCGGCATCCCGAAGGAGCAGCTGCCGGCGATCTGGGCGGACCTCGACATCCCGTCCGGGTACGCCTACGCGAAGAGCTTCCGCACCGTGAAGACCTGTGTCGGCTCCGACTTCTGCCGGTTCGGTGTCGGTGACTCGACGGCGCTGGGCATCGCGATCGAGGAGCGGTTCCAGGGGCTGGAGGGTCCCGGCAAGATGAAGCTGGCGGTCACCGGATGCCCGCGGAACTGCGCTGAGGCGTACGTCAAGGATCTGGGTGTCGTCGCGATCGACGGCGGCCGGTGGGAGATCTACGTCGGCGGTGCCGCCGGCGCCCACGTCCGCAAGGGCGACCTGCTCGCCACGGTGGACTCGCCGGAAGAAGTGATCCGGCTGACCGGCCGGTTCCTGCAGTACTACCGCGAGAACGCCAACTGGCTGGAGCGCACGTACGCGTGGGTTCCGCGGGTCGGCATCGAGAAGATCCGCGCGGTGGTCGTCGACGACGCCGAGGGCATCGCCGAGGCTCTGGACGCCGCGATCGAAGAGGCCGTGCAGGCCTACAAGGACCCCTGGAAGGAGCGGGCCGTCCCGGCCACGCCCGGCCAGTTCCGTACCTCTCTTCCCCTGACCGTTCTCCCCCAGGTTCCGGTGCGCTCATGACCATCGCCCCCATCGAAACGACCATCCTCGGCCCGATCGACGAGATCCCGTTCGGCGAAGGACGCACCTACGCCGTCGGGCCCGACATGATCGCCGTCTTCCGCCTCCGCGACGGCTCCCTTCGCGCGGTGTCGGCGGTCTGCCCGCACAAGGGCGGCCCGCTCGCGGATGGACAGATCGACAACAAGGTTGTCGTCTGCCCCCTGCATCTGTACGCATGGGACCTCTCCACCGGGTGTTCCCAGTCCGGCCAGCCCCCGATCAACGTCTACCCGGTCCGGGTCGATGACGGTCACATCATTCTGGGAGACTGAACATGACTGCGACATTGCCCGCCGCCGACATCACGGCCGCGAGACCCGACGCCGCGACACTCAAGGGTCACTGGATCGACGACTGGCGGCCCGAGGACCGGGAGTTCTGGGAAGCCGGCGGTAAGAAGATCGCCAAGCGCAACCTGATCTTCTCGATCTTCTCCGAGCACATCGGCTTCTCGGTGTGGTCGCTCTGGTCGGTGATGGTGCTCTTCCTCGGCCCGCAGTACGGCTTCGACCCGGCCCAGAAGTTCCTGCTCACCGCCGTTCCCACGCTGGTCGGCGCGGCGCTGCGGATTCCGTACACGTTCGCGGTGGCGAAGTTCGGCGGCCGGAACTGGACGATCGTCAGCGCGTCGCTGCTGCTGATCCCGTCGGTGCTGATGTCCTTCATGATCCAGCCGGGGGTCGAGTACAACACCCTGCTGATCCTGGCGGCACTGGCCGGCGTCGGCGGCGGCAACTTCGCCTCCTCGATGGCGAACATCAACGCCTTCTACCCGGACCGGCTCAAGGGCTGGGCGCTCGGCATCAACGCCGGCGGCGGCAACATCGGCGTCCCGGCGGTGCAGTTGGTCGGCCTGTTCGTCCTGGCGGTCTTCGGCGCCGACAACCCGGGCCTGGTCGCCGGCATCTACATCCCGCTGATCGTGCTCGCGGCGCTCGGCTCGGCGATCTACATGGACAACCTGACCCAGGCCCGCAACGAGAAGGGCGGCATGCGCGCCGCCGCCAAGGAGGGCCACACCTGGATCATGTCGGTGCTCTACATCGGCACCTTCGGGTCGTTCATCGGCTTCGGGTTCGCGTTCGGCCAGGTGCTCCAGGTGCAGTTCGCGGAGACGTTCAACACGCCGATCAAGGCCGCCTACCTGACCTTCCTCGGGCCGCTGCTGGGTTCGCTGATCCGCCCGTTCGGTGGGGCGCTGGCCGACAAGCTCGGTGGCGCGAAGGTCACCTTCGTCAACTTCCTCGCCATGGCGGTGGGCGCCTCGATCGTCCTGTTCGCGGCGCAGCAGCGGTCGCTGCCGCTCTACCTGGTCGGCTTCATCACGCTGTTCATCCTCAGCGGACTGGGCAACGGTTCGACGTACAAGATGATCCCGGCGATCTTCAAGCAGAAGTACGCCGGTGACGAGCCGCGCGCCCGCCGGGTCTCCGGTGCGGTCATCGGCATCGCCGGCGCGATCGGCGCGGTCGGTGGTGTTCTGGTCAACCTGGCCTTCCGCCAGTCGTTCCTGACCTACAAGGACGCCGACGCCGCGTACATGGCGTTCATCGGTTTCTACGCGCTCTGCGTGCTGATCACCTGGGTGGTCTACCTCCGCCCGGCAGCCCGTACGAAGATCGCGGTCTGACGTTCCACTTTCAGCCGAAGAGCCCTCCCCTTTTCGGGGGAGGGCTCTTCGGCTGTCCGGGGGAGGTTTCGGAATAGATCACTCGAACGTGGTGTGCGTGTTCCCGGTCGGCGATCGCGGCGGTTCATAAGATCCAACTTGTCCAGAAGTTACCCTTTCTTACGGAAAGAGTGATTCGATGAACAAGATGACGCGTGCGCTCGTCATGACGGGCGTGGCCGCGGCCGCCGGCCTGGCCATCTCCGCCGGCCCCGCGGTCGCCTCCCCGGCGGGCCCGGCCGCCGTCGACGCCAAGCCGAAGGCCGCCGCGACGCAGCAGAAGGGCTTCAAGAGCCGCGAGCGGCTCCACGGGTTCTACCGCAGCCCGCGAACCTGCCACCGGATCGGCAAGTCCGGCGTCTGGCAGCACCGTTGGGAGCGGTACACCTGCTTCCGCGTCTACCGTGGCCTCCACCGCGGTGAGTGGGCGCTGAAGGTCTCCTACGGCTTCGGGTTCAACGACCGTGACCGGGACTGGAACGACGGCCCGAAGGGCAACCGCTGGAACGACGGTCCGAACGACAACCGCTGGAACGACGGCCCGAACGACAACCGCTGGAACGACGGTCCGAACGACCGTGACCAGGGCCCCCGTGGTCCGTGGAAGAAGAACTGAGCGCACCGCTCGATCGGCCGAGGGCCGCACCCCGCCAGGGGGGCGGCCCGCCGCCGGTCGAACGAACTCACCGGCACGGACCACCGCGCGCACCGAACCCAGCGCGGCCACGTCGCGGATCGGATCGCCGCGCACGATCACCAGATCCGCCGCAAGGCCCGGTCGCAGCCGGCCGGTCCGGTCCGCGATCCCACAGGCGCGCGCGGCCAACGCGGTGGCCGAGGCCAGTGCCGCGACCACCGGCACGCCGCATTCCACCAATTCCGCGATCGTACGGTGGAGAAAGCCGTGTGGTTTCGCCGGATGAATCCCCGAGTCCACGCCACTGATCATCGTCACCCCGCCCCGGAACAGCTCGCCGACCTGCTCGCGCCGCCGGCTCAGGTCGAACCCGGCCCGGGCCATCCGCTCGGCCACCTCCGGAGGCGGCTTCCCGGTCGGCCCGAAGTCGTGACCCACCGTCGGGCAGACCACGATCCCGGCCGCCGCGATCTGTTCGGCCAGCCCCGGCGGCGTACGCGCTCCGCCCGGCCCCAGGCAGGTGCAGTGCTCGATGCCGTCCACACCGGCCGCGACCGCCTGCCGGACCCCGGCGGTGGCGTGCGCGTGCGCGGTGACCGGCAGCCCCAGCCGGTGCGCCTCGCCGACCACGGCCCGCAGCTCCTCACCGGTGAACTGGCAGGCCCGGACATCGGTGCCGATGGTCGCCAGGCCGCCGGTCGCCATCACCTTGACCAGATCGGCGCCGTGCTCGGCCCGTTCCCGCACCGCCCGCCGCAGCTCCGCCACGCCCCGCACGCCGCCACCCATCGCCGCGCAGTGACCGTCCGGTGTGGTGATCGGCGGCCCGGCCGCGACCACGTGCGGACGGGCCGGACGGCTGCCACGGTGCCGGTCGACCACCGCCCAGTCCTGGTCGCCGAGGTCGCGAACCGCCGTGACACCGGCCGCCAGCTGCACGGACAGCGACGCCTCGATCGCCTCGTCCAGCTCGGCACGGCCGAGGCCGGGCAGCCGGTCGAGGGCGTCCGCCTCGCTGTTGCCACACAGGTGGGTGTGCGCGTCGATCAGGCCCGGCAGCAGCGTGGTGCCCGGCTCGTGCCACTCCGGCCACCCGTCCGGAGCGGGTGCGGCACCCGGCTCCACCCCGGTGATCAACCCCTGCTCGACCAGGACCAGGGCGCCGCCGGGCAGCTCTCGCTCGCCGTCGAACGCCAGATCAGCCCGGAAGGCCTGCCGTACTACCTTGGTAGTCCGCATGACTACGATGGTAGTTTGGGTGGCATGGGAAGCAGAAGGGACGAGCTCCTCGACGCCGCCATCGAGGTACTCGGTCAATCCGGCATCCACGGCCTCACCCACCGCAGGGTCGACGCCGCCGCCGGCCTGCCCGCCGGTTCCACGTCCAACCTGTTCCGCACCCGAGACGCGCTCCTGGAAGCGGTCGCCGAACGTTTCACCGAACGGGAAACGGCCAACTGGGAGCGGCTCGCGTTCGGTGTCCCACCCGCGACGCCGCGGGAGTTCGCCCTGCTCATGACGTTGTTCGCCCGGGAGGCCACCGGGCCCAGCCGGACGCTGACGCTGGCCCGCTATGCCATGCTCGTGGAAGCCGGCATCCAGCCGGAGTTGCGGGCCCGGCTGCGGGAGACCGGCGGCCGGGTCAACACCTGGTTCATGGCCTGGTTGCGGTTCGCCGGCTCCACCGATCCCGAACGCCACGCCCCGATCCTGATGAACCACTGGACCGGCGCCGTCCTGCACGAATTGGCCATGCCCGATCCCGACTTCGACCCGTCCGCCCAGTTCACCGCCCTCGCCGAGGCCGTTCTCACACCATGAGGCGGCTCGGTTCTGGGCCGTTCCAGCGTTGCTGAAAGACCGAAGTCCCGGCTCCTTGCCCTGATCCCGCCCGCGTCTTCTCCTACTGTTCCGTCCTTCCGCTCTCCCGGGCACCTGTCCGGATCACGTCCACAGTGCACAGCGGCCAGAAGTCGGCAGGCCCCCGGGTTGTTGTTCCGGTTCGCGTGTCGGATGGCTGTGGTTCCGGTCGGTTTCCGGGTTGTTGTTCCGGCTCGCGTGTCGGATGGCTCTGATTCCGGTCGGTCGGGTCGTTGTTCCGGCTCGTGCGTCGGGTGGCTGTGGTTCCGGTCGGTTTCCGGGTCGTTGTTCCGGCTCGCGCGCCGGGTTGTTGTTCCGGTCGGCCGTTCGGGCCGGCCTTTCCCGCCCGTTCCATCGGTCTACCAGGAGGTCATCGAGATGGACCCATGGCCCGAAATCCACCGGCAGCGGATCGCCGTCGCCGATCTGCTCGACAGCCTCGCCGCCGACGATTGGAACCGGCCGTCCCTCTGTGCCGGATGGACGATCCACGACGTCGCCGCCCATCTCACCCTTCAGCAGCTGGGCCTGCGTGACCTGCCCGCGCTGCTCCGGTCCTGGAAGGGCGGCATGCACCCGACGATTCAGGAAATGGCCCGCCGCCGCGCGTCAGCCCGTACCCCGCGGGAGCTCGTCGCCGAGATCCGCGACACCGCGGCCCTGCGCCGCCGCAACATCGGGGTCACCCCGCTGGAGACGCTCATCGACCTGCTGGTCCATGGGCAGGACATCGCACTGCCCCTCGGTCGCGTCCACCCGATGCCGCCGGAGGCGGCCGCCGTCGCCACCCAACGGATCCTCACCATGCGTTTCCCGCCGCCCGACCCGGCGGCACGCACCGCGGACGGCCTCCGCCTGACCGCCACGGACGTGGACTGGTCCCACGGCGACGGCCCTGAGGCCCGCGGCCCGATCGCCGCTCTGCTCCTGGTCGTCACCGGTCGCACGATCGCACTACCGCAGCTCACCGGCCCAGGCGCCGAACTCCTCGTCGCCCGTGCCGCCCGCCTCCGCTAGAGACCTTCACGTTCCGGGCAGCATGCTGCGCCTCCCACACTCACCGGACCGCGTGTCCTTGGACGTTGCGCCTTCCGCACCCATCTGGCCGCGTGGCCTCGGGCGCTGCGTCTCCCGCGCCTATGTGACCGCACACCTTGGACGTTGCGCCTTCTGCACCCATCTGGCCGCGTGGCCTCGGGCGCTGCGTCTCCCGCGCCTATGTGACCGCACGACTTTGGAGGTTGCGCCTTCTGCACCCATCTGGCCGCGTGGCCTCGGGCGCTGCGTCTCCCGCGCCTATGTCACCGCACGACCTTGGACGTTGCGCCTCTCATACCCATCTGACCGCGCGACCTTGGACGTTAAGCCACCGGGAACGGTGGTGAATCGTCCAAGATCGATGTGTAGACAGGTGCGGGTGGCGTCACCGGCGCGACCCGCACCACGAAAGCGGTCGGGAGACCTTTCGCGGTCCGGGGCCGCGCGAGGAAGGGGCCAGGCCGCCGGGCCTCATCCGCGCCGTCGTTCACCCCGCCGGACGGGGACGGCGACCCCACAGCACCAGACCGGCCAGCAGCATCGCACCGCCCAGGACGGCCATCGCGACGGCCGTGCCGGTCTGGGCGCCACCCTCCAGGTGCGACGCCACGATCCACCCGCCGGAGATGTCGAACACCAACACCATCAGACCCTGGGGAACGACCGGGATCCAGCCGACGGTCAGCAGCACCAGAGCCCAGGCGGTGGAGCGGTTCTCCCGGTACCAGTCAGCGTCCCACTTCATCGGGATCGGCGTTTCCGGCGCGCGCGTGCGTTTCCCGGCCTCGGTGAGCACCTCGGCGCCACGGTTGGCCATCCGGTCGTCGGCCAGCCACGCGCCACCCCACCAGGCGCCGGCGCCGGCCGCGACTCCGGCCAGCGGAGCGAGCCAGCGCAGGCCCTCCGGACCCCAGATCAACAACGCCATCGGTACGGACGACGCGATCACGGCCGCACCGGACGCCACCAGCACGCTGATGATGTCGGTCGGATTGTCGGCCGAGGTGGGATGCCGCGGATCGGGTACCGGCCGAACCCGCAGCAGCGACACCCACACCGGCACCGTGGCACCCGCCCCCAGCACGGCGGGCAGCACCGTGAGCGCGGGCAACGGGTCGACATGCGGAGCGACAAGATTTCCGCCGACCGTCAGCAACAGCGCGATCGGGGTGACCAGAAGCAGCCAGGCGAGCGCCCGCCCGCGCACCTCGGCCCGCTCCCCGCCGGGAACGGTGAGCGGCATCCACAGTGCGGTACCGTCCAGCCCGACGAGCCCAGCCGACATGGCCGCCGCCCACAGTGCGGTGAAGACCCCGGCCCACGGCACGAGCAGATCCGCGTCGGCGAGCATCGGCAGCCCGGCGAGCAGCGCCCCGTAGACGACCGCGAACGCCAGATACTGCACGCGGAGCGGATGCCGCACCCAGGTACGCAGCTCCCGCCCAGCGACCGCCCACACCGGCCCGGGCCCCCACCAGCCGCCCGGCAGCCGCCACACACTCACTGCATCGCGCGCGTTCTCCGAACTGCCCACACCCACAGCATCACCAGTGCTTCCCGCACTGTCGGTGTCGACGACACCGCTGATGTTGACCGCGCTGCCGGTGTTGACGGCGCTCTCGGTGTCGATGCCATTGCCGGCGTCGACTGCGCTGCCCATGTTGATTGCGCTGTTCGTATTGACTGCACTGTTCGTATTGACAGTGCTGCTTGTGTGGACGGGGCTGATTGCGTTGACGGGGTCGCCGGCGTTGACCTTGTTGGTGGCGATGGGTGGGGGAGTCGGGCCCGGGGCGGGTTCGGGGCGGAGGCCCGCTGTGCGGCGGGGGCGCCACGAGATGCCGGCCACGAGGGTTCGCCGGACCAGTGCCACATAGGTGGCGCCCGCGGCCACGACCAGCAGCACCAGGCCGGTGATCATCCAGAGGCTCTGGAGCGGCGGGCCGGACACCGCGGTCACCGGCCAACTGCCGGGGAAGTAGCGCAGCCAGCGGGCGATGTGCTCAGGCGTCCGGTCGAGCAGGACCGTGATCCACGGCGCGACCGCCCACACCGAGCCGAGCACGCCCATCACGGTGCCGGTGAAGGCGCCGGTCACGACGGCGCCGACCGGGCCGCCGGCGTGGCCGACCGTCTCCAGGGCGACCGCCGAGCCGATCAGGCCGGTCAGCCACAGCAGCAGCGCCCCGAGCGCGGCGACCAGGACACCGTCCGGACCGTACCGGACCGCGTGTACCGGCAGTGACCCCAGCGCGATCAGGGAGACCACCGGGCCGATGCCGACCGCGGACGCGGCGAGCAGACCGGCCGCCGCCGTGGCGCCGCTGACCGGCTCCAGGCGCAAATGGGAGGGGCGGACCCGGCCGCGGCCGCCGCCCAGCATCAGTGGGAGCACGATCCAGCCGAGCACCCAGGTGCCCGCCAGGATGGAGAGGGTGTGCTGGTCACCGCTCATCGCGTACCGGATCAGCCATGCGGCCGCGAGTAGACCGCACAGGCCCGCCACCGCCGGACCGGGATGCTCGCGCAGCGAGCGCCGCAGCATCGCGACCCGCATCCGGGCGACGACACCGGCCGCGCTCATCGCACCGATCCCGGCCCGCCCCGATCCCGCGGCCTTGCTGGTGGCGTCGTCATCGAGGGTTGAGAGTGGGCTCGTGACCGTGGCCATCGCGTCGCCGCTTGAGGCTGAGGGTGGGTTCGTGGTCTCGCTCGTTGCGTTGCCGTCTTGAGGTGTGTGCTGGTTCGTCGCGTTGGTGTTCGGGGTTGTGTGCGGGTTGGTGGCCTGGGGCGTCGCGTCGTCGCTGTCGGGGGCTGAGGGTGGGTTCATGGCCTTGTTCGGGGCGTCGCCGCCCGTGGGTGTGGATGGGCGAGCGGCCTCACTCACCGGACCAGCCAGCCCAGACCGTCGGCGCCTTCGGCCTCGGCGCCGACCAGTTCGACGAAGCGGTCCTCCAAGGGGATGCCGCCGGCCACCTCGGCGACCGGCCCGGCGGCCACCACGCGGCCCTGGTGGATGACGGTGACCTCGTCGCACATCTGCTCGACCAGCATCATCGAGTGGGTGGACAGTACGCACGTGCCGCCGCCGTCGACGAAGCGGCGCAGCACCCGGCGGATGCCGGCCGCGGACACCGGGTCGACCGCCTCGAACGGCTCGTCGAGTACCAGCAGGCGGGGCGCGTGCAGCAGGGCCTGGGCCAGGCCGACCTTCTTGCGGTTGCCGGTGGAGCAGTCGGCCAGCGGGGTGACGGCCGCCTTGGTGATGCCGAGGACCTGGATGAGTTCGGTGACGCGTTCGGCGGCGGCGCCGCGGGACAGGCCGCGCAGCCCGGCGCTGTAGCGCAGCAGTTCCGCGCCGGTGAGGCGTTCCGGCAGGTCGAGCCCGTCGGGCAGGACGCCGGTGAGGTTGCGGGCGGCGTCCCGGTCGCGCAGCGCGTCGACGCCGAGGATGCGGATCTCGCCCGCGTCGGGGACGACGAGTCCGACGGCCATGCCGATCGTGGTGGATTTGCCCGCGCCGTTGGGACCGACGATGCCGTGGAAGGTGCCGGGCCGGACGACGAGGTCTATCTTGTCCACCGCCCGGAATGTCCCGAAAGTCTTGCAGAGTCCGCGGATCTCCAGGGCTGGGGATGGCATGACCGTCAGGATAGTCAATGTCTGAACCACGGGGGTTCCCATCGGTCAACGTTGATGGCAGCGTGTCCACATGGGATGGAGACGATCTTTCACCGTGACGGTGGTCGCGGCCATCGTGGCGGCGTCGGTGGGACCCGCCGGCTCCGCCGCGGCCGCGCCGTCGTTCGGCTATCTGCAGCCGGGCGGTCAGCCACGCCTCGCCGAGAAGGTGCCGGTCAACGTGGTGTTCGTCGGCTACGAGCCGGCCCAGGTGGCGAAGTCCGGCTTCCTGGCCGAGCTGGCCGGGGAGTACGAGCCGGTGGTCCGTTCCCGGCTGTGGTACGGCGTGACCGAGAAGCTCGGCATCAAGTACCGGTACGACTACCGCCTCACGTACACCGGCAAGCCGTACGAGGACCAGTTCTTCGAACAGCTCGCCAAACTGGCGAAGCCGGCGCCGCTGACCGCCTACCAGCAGGCCTACAACGACCAGGCGAACAACGTCCTGGACATCGCGGACAACCACACGATCGACGCGCCGAGCGTGGAGAAGTGGCTGGCCTTCCACCCGCCGGCCGGTGTGGACACCCGCCGCAACACCGTCTTCTTCATCAACTGGTACGGGCGTGCCGACTTCCGGCACCACGTCTACACGAAGACCGGTGAACCCGACCCGGACACCGGCTACGACTTCGGTGTCCAGCGGGAGAGCCGCAAGCTGATCGCCTGGGGCGGCACCACCGCCGACGACGAGGAGACCGGCCTGGGCGCCACCCGGCGGGTCTGGTTCCACGACCTGTCGGCCGGCCCGGAGTCCTGGACCAGCAACTTCGACGTCGACAACCCGGACCTCGACGGCGACGGCGTGGTCGACTACCGGATGCCGCCGACCTGGGAGTACGCCACCGGTGGCTTCCGTTCGCCGTCCGCGCTCGCCGGCGACCTCGGCAAACTCACCCGGTACGTGGCGCTGAACCTGCTGTTCACCACGTCCCCGCTGTATCCGCCGGAATTGCCGACGGCCGAGCCGCCGCGGACGCTCAACATTGACAACAACACGTACGAGGGCTGGCCCGGTGTTGACGCGTCGGCGAAGTACATATCGCCGAAGCTGCTCGTCGACGAGTTGAGTGAACTGCGCTGGCGCAATCGGTTCAGTCATGACCTGCAGGATCTGCCGTACGACGCCCGCGCCGAGGAGTGCTACCTCGGTGCGCTGACCGGCGAGTCGTGCTACCCGGACACCGGCTACCCGGCGCTCGCCAACCTTTACCTCTACAACACCGAGAACCTCGACCGGGCCCTCGACGACCAGGGCAAGGTGGACTACGAGATCCCGCTGTTCAACTACGCGGTCGGTGCGGGCGTGGACACGCCGGGCCTCGGGTTCGCCGACGACAACTATGTCGACGGCGACCAGAGCTACGTGTTCTCGTTCGTCTCCCCGGACGTGGTCGCCTCCGGCTACGGCCTGACCACCACCCAGATCCACGAGGTCGGCCACCACCTGGGCATGAGCCACCCGCACGACGGCTACGACAGCGCCACCGGCGTCGACTACGGCCCGGAGGGCGAGTTCTACTTCGCCAACGCCGGCGACGAGAACAACTCGATGATGAGCTACATCGACCTGAACTGGGACTTCAGCCAGTTCGACCGGGACAACAGCGACCGGTTCCTGACCGCCGCCTACTGGGAGGCCGCGAACCGGCTCGCCGCGACCGTCCCGGCCGGTAAGGGGCGGACCGCGCTGAGGGCCGCCGACCTGCTGCTGGGGGGCGCGTCGAAGGCGTTCGCGTCGCACGACTACCGGGCCGCGTACGTACTGGCCGACAAGGCCTACAGCACGGTCGCCGCGATCCCGGGCGTCGACGCCGGCGCGGTGTCGGCGCAGATGCGCGCCGAGGCCGAGCAGGCCCGCACGAGCAGCAAGGTCCACGACACCCACGAGTTCATCGACACGCTGGCTCCGGAGAGCCCGCGCAGCCAGCCGTGACCGCCGCGCCGGCCCCGGTTCGTCCCGGGGCCGGCGCCGCAACCCCGCGGGTGGTCACTCACAGATCGCAGAGTCGCTCTCCGGAGCGCATTTCCGAGAGGTACGCGCGAAGCGCCGCCGTCCGTTGCTCCGCTTCCCTGATCAGGGTCTCCGCGACGCGTCCCCAATCCTCGGGAGCGGGATTCCCGGGCAGCGCGGCGAACACCTCGGCGATCTCCCGGACGGTGAGGCCGACCCGCTGCGCCACCTTCGCCACCCGGATCCGGCAGGCCGCGTCGGCGCTGAACCGGCGCTGGTCACCGGAGGTGCGCTCGGCCCTGATGACGCCGTGCTGCTCGTAGAAGCGGACCGCGGAGGGCGCGACACCGCTTTCCGCGGCGACCTCCCCGACCGTCAGGGTGTAGGCAGTGGAGAGTCGTGCGCTCATCTCCTCATCCTGCTCCGCGCCGCTCTTGACTTCAACATATGTTGAAGGCCGAGGGTGGATCACATGACTGAGACGTCCCTTGCCGACCTGCCCACCGACACCGCCGCCGGCGACGAGCCACTGCGGCTCGCGGTAATCTCCGCCAGCGTCCGTGACCAGCGGATCGGGCGGGCCCTCGCCGAGTGGGCGGCGTTCGGCGCCGCGGCCGCCGGCGCCGAAGTGGACCTGATCGACTGCGCCGAGTGCGTGCTGCCCGACGACGGCGGACTGCGTCCCGGCGGCAGCCCCGGCTCGCCGCTCGCCGAGCGCATCCACGCCGCCGACGCCTACGTGTTCGTCACCCCGGAGTACAACCACAGCTATCCGGCGAGCCTCAAGCGGCTCATCGACTGGCACTATCGGGAGTGGATGTTCAAGCCGGCCACCGTTCTCTCGTACGGCGCTCAGGGTGGCCTACTCGCCACCGAGCACCTGCGCGGCGTCTTCGCCGAGCTGCACGTCGTCACCACCCGCCGGGTCGTCGGCCTGAGCCGGCCGTGGTCCGACCTGGGCCCGGCCGGCTACACGCCGCCGGCCGACGTGACCGAGGCGTTCGGAGCGGCCGTCCACGAACTCGCCTGGTGGGCCGGCCTGCTGCGCACCGCCCGCCGCGAGCGCCCCTACGCCCGCTGATGCCACCCCACACCGAACCGGACCGGCGGTGGGGGAGTGGGATCCACACGGCGATGGCCGGGCTCATTGCGCCAGGCCGGCGACCAGGAGGGCGGCCATCCGGCGTGGGTCGTACCGGTCGTCGCTGCCGGCGCCGATGCAGAGGTTGCCGACCGCGCGCAGCAGTTGGTAGGCGCCTACGCCGGGAATCACCTGGCCGGCCGTGGTGGCGGCGGCCAGCAGGGTGTCGCAGACCGGTACAAGCCGGTCCAGGAAATAGGCGTGCAGCGTCTCAAAGGTGGCGTCGCCGGAACGCAGCGCCTCGGGCAGGCCGTGCTTGGTGATCAGGAAGTCGACGAACAGGTCGATCCAGCGGGCCAGCGCCTCGTGCGGGGTCGCGCTGTCGGTGAGCAGCGCGGGCCCGGCCTCGGCGCAGGCCTCCACCTGGTGCCGGTAGACGGCGACGATCAGGTCGGCGCGGGTCGGGAAGTGGCGGTAGATGGTGCCGACGCCGACCCCGGCGCGGAAGGCGATGTCGCGGACCGGGGCGTCGACGCCGGATGTCACGAACGCCGCGGCGGCCGCGTCCAGCAGGGTCTGCTCGTTGCGGCGGGCGTCGGCCCGTTTCCGCGGCACGGCGGTCACCTGTTGCCTCCGTCACTCCCGTTGGTAAACGGAACATGGTTCCGTATGTTGGTTACCGGAACGCGGTTCCGGTTCCACTCACGTTACCTGAGGAGACCGCCATGCAGTACCGCACCCTCGGCCGCACCGGCGTGCAGGTCAGCGCCCTCGTGCTCGGCGCCATGAACTTCGGCCGGATCGGGAACACCACCCAGCGGGACGCCGAGGCCATGATCGGCGCCGCCCTCGACGCTGGCATCAACCTGATCGACACCGCCGACTGGTACAGCGACGGCCAGTCGGAGGAGATGGTCGGTAAGGCCATCGCCGGTCGCCGCGACGACATCGTGCTGGCCACCAAGGCCAGCATGCCGATGAGCGAGAACCCCAACCACCGGGGCGGCTCACGCCGCTGGCTGTGCACGGCGCTCGACGACAGCCTGCGCCGCCTCGGCGTCGACCACGTCGACCTCTACCAGATCCACCGGTGGGATCCGGAGACCAGTGACGAGGAGACCCTGGCCGCGCTGACCGACCTGCAACGGGCCGGAAAGATCCGCTACTTCGGGTCGTCGACGTTCCCGGCCTACCGGATCGTGCAGGCGCAGTGGGCGGCCCGGGAACACCGTCTGGGCCGCTACGTCACCGAGCAGCCCAGCTACTCGATCCTCCAGCGCGGTATCGAGGCCCACGTCCTGCCGGCCACCCGGGACTACGGGATGGGCGTGCTGGCCTGGAGCCCGCTCGCCTCGGGCTGGTTGTCCGGGGCGGTCCGGGCTGGCCGGGAGATCACCACGAACCGCTCGGCGGTCCTGCCCGAGCGCTTCGACCTCACCATCGCGTCCAACCGGGTCCGGATGGATGCCGTCGAACGGCTCGCCGTGGTCGCCGACCAGGCCGGGCTCACGATGATTCAGCTTGCCCTCGGCTTTGTCACCGCGCACCCGGCGGTGACCAGCGCGATCATCGGACCGCGCACGACGGTCCACCTGGAGGCGCAACTCGCGGCCGCGGACACGGTGCTGCCGGCGGACGTGCTGGACGCGATCGACGAGATCGTCGCGCCCGGGGTGGATCTGGCGGCGCACGAGAAGTTCGACACGCCGCCGGCCCTGCTGGAAGCCGCGCTGCGCCGCCGGTGAGAACCCCGCCAAAGCCGCCGGTGAGAAGCCGCGCTGCGCCACTGGTGGGAACACCGCAAAAGCCGCCGGCGGGAAGACGCCGGGTGGCAGCACCGCCCGGCGGCGCGTCGCGGGCCGGACCCGGCAGGTGGTCGCGGTGCGCTACGGGACGGCGATCGGTGTGGTCGGGGGCGCTCCACCCCGTACCGGAAAGGGTTGAAGGCCGCACCCTCGCGCGGAGAATGCGGCCTTCGGGGGTCTTGCGGAGGGATCAGCCCTTGACGCTGCCCGCGAGCAGGCCGCGGACGAAGTAGCGCTGGAGCAGGAGGAACACCGTGACCGGCACGACGATCGACACGAAGGCGCCGGCGGAGAGCAGGTGCCAGGCCGTGCCGCGGGTGCCGCTCAGGTTGGACAGCTGCACCGTCATCGGGGAGATCTCCGGGGAGCCGGCGAAGGTCAGCGAGACCAGCAGGTCGTTCCAGACCCAGAGGAACTGGAAGATGCCGAACGCGGCCAGGGCCGGCGTGAGCAGCGGCAACAGCACCTTGAAGAAGATCGACACGTGGCCCGCGCCGTCGATGCGGGCCGCCTCGATGAGGCTGGCCGGGACCTCTTTGATGAAGTTGTGCAGCAGGTAGATCGCCAGCGGCAGCGCGAACGTGGAGTGCGACAGCCACAGCGTCCAGAACGTGTTGTTCAGTTCGGCCTTCACATAGAGCTGCAGCAGCGGCACCAGGGTGACCTGGAGCGGGACGATCTGCAACGCGAAGATCGCGATGAACAGGACGTTCTTGCCGGGGAAGTTCATCCAGGCGAACGCGTACGCGGCCAGCGACGCCAGACACAGCGGGATCACCACCGAGGGAATGGTGATGACCAGCGAGTTCAGGAAGAAGTCGGCCAGGTTGATGCCGCCGTCGTCGAAGACGGCCCGGTAGTTGTCGAGCGTCACTTCGGGGTCGGAGAAGAACGTCCACCAGCCGGTCCGCTTGATCGCCATCTCCGGCCGGAACGAGGAGATCAGCAGGCCGAACGTGGGGATCGTCCAGAGCACGGCGATCACGACCGCGGCGAGCGACGCCCACGGCGAGGTGAGCCGGTTCTTCGCGGTCGCCGCGGCGGACAGCTTCTTGGTCTCCGACTTCGACACCGGCGTGGTGGTGAGGGGAGCTGCGGTGGTCATCACGCCTCCGAACGGCGAAGCTGGCGGATGTTGTACACGACGATCGGGATCACGAGGACGAACAGCACCACCGCGAGCGCCGAGCCGAGGCCCTTGTCGTTGCTGCGGAAGCTCTGGCTGTAGAACTCGTTGGCGATCACGTTCGTGTCGAACCGGCCACCGGTCATGGTCTGGACGATGTCGAAGACCTTCAGGGTGCCGATCGCGATGGTGGTCAGCACGACCACGACCGCCGGGCGGATCGCGGGCAGCGTGACGAACCGGAACATGCCCCACGGGCCGACGCCGTCGAGCCGGGCCGCTTCGATGATGTCGTCCGGGATCGCCTTGATGGCCGCCGACAGCACGGTCATCGCGAAGCCGGCCTGAATCCAGATCATGACCACGATCAGCAGGAAGGTGTTCAGCGGCGACTCGATCAGCAGCTGCACCGGCTTGCCGCCGAGCCAGACGATGACCTGGTTGACCAGGCCGATCTGCTCGACGTTGCGCTGGTCGGGCCGGTACTCGTACATGAACTTCCAGATCACCGACGCCGCGACGAACGAGATCGACATCGGTAGGAAGATCAGCGCCTTGGCGAACGACTCCATCCGGGCCTTGTCGACCAGGATGGCGTAGAGCAGGCCGATGCCGGTCGCCGCGAACGGGGTGACCAGCACCCAGAACGCCGTGTTGCGCAGCACGACGAGCTGCTCGGCGTCGGTGAAGATCTTCGTGTAGTTGTCCACGCCGATGAAGTTGCTCAGCGAGGCGTCGAAGAACGACTGGTAGATGGTGCGGACACCGGGGTAGAGCAGCCCGACACTGAGCATCAGCACGGTCGGGAGGAGATAGAGCGCGGCGACCGCACGGTCGCGCTTACCGGACACGCGGCTGGCTGCGAACAGGATCACGCCGACGGCGGCGGCGAACAACAGGATCGCCGCGAACATCTGCAGGATCTTGTCTGAGGTGGTGGAGGCGGTGGTGAACACGCGGCCCGTTCCTCCTTGGCTTGTACAAAGCGAGAGGTTAAGTGAAGAACAGAAGTACGCGAACTGCCAGGGCCGGTCGGGTATGACCCCCGACCGGCCCCGGTATTACCAGTTCGTCACTTGGGCCAAGAGTTCTCGATGTTGTCGAGCGTGGTCTTGGTGTCCTGACCGGTGATCCAGGCCGTCGTCTGCTTCCAGAACGAGTTGGCGCCGACCGCACCGGGCATCATGTCCGAACCGTCGAAGCGGAACTGCGCGTTCGGGTCCTGGAGGATGCCGGCCGAGAGCTGGTCGATCGGGTTGGTCAGGTTCGCCGGGTCGAGACCCTTGTTGGCGGAGACCCAGCCCGAGGAGACCTTGGCCTTGGTGTTCGCCCACACGTCGCTGGACAGGTAGGTCTGGAAGGCCTTGACCTCCGGACGGTCCGCGAACGCCAGGACGAACTCACCGCCGCCGAGGACCGGCTTGGTGGTGGCGTCCTTGCCCGGCAGGTAGAAGGCGTAGATGTCGCCGTCCTTGGCCACCTTGGTGCCGGCCGGGAAGTTGGCGGCGTAGAAGCTGGCCTGGCGGTGCAGCGAGCACTGGCCCTCGAGGATCGGCAGACCCGCGTCCTGGAAGGTGGTGCCGGCGATGCTCTTGACGTCGCCGAGGCCGCCGTTCACGTACTGGTCGTTCTTGAGGTAGGCGCCCACGGCGTCCAGGGCCGCGGTGGCCTCGGGGCCGTTGAAGGGGATCTCGTGCTTGACCCACTTGTCGTAGGTCTCCGCCCCGGAGAGGCGGAGCATGAAGTCCTCCATCCAGTCGGTGAGCGGCCAGCCGGTCGCCTCACCGGACGCGATGCCCGCGCACCACGGCTTGCCGCCGTCCTGGACGATCTTGTCGCTCAGCTGCTTGAGCTCGTCGAGGGTGGTGGGGACCTGGTAGCCCTTGTCCGCGAACTCCTTCGGCGAATACCACACCAGGGACTTCACGTTGGCGCCCAGCGGCGCGGCGTAGAACTTGCCGTCGACCGTGCCGTAGGCCTTCCAGTCGGGGCCGAAGAACTTGTCGACGTTGGCGGCGGTCTCGGCCGGGGCCTCGACGGCCTTGCCGGTCTTCACCAGGTTCTGCAGCAGACCCGGCTGCGGCACATAAGCGATGTCCGGCGGGTTGCCGGCCTCGGCGCGGACCAGGATCTGGGTCTCGAAGGCCTTGTCGCCCTCGTACTTCACCGTGACGCCGGTGCACTGCTCGAAGGGCTTGTAGGACTCCTTGTGCGGAGTGTCCTCCGGGGTCACGATGCCGGTGTAGATCGTGACCGTCTTGCCCTTCAGGTCACCGAACGCGGTGTAGGGCGAGCAGTCGATGGCCGCCGCCGACGCGCCGGTGGTGGCTCCGGAGTCGTCGTCGCCGTCGCCGCAGGCGCTCAGGCCGAAGACCAGCCCCATGCTGAGGGCACCGGCGAGCGCGACCCGCGATCGCGAACTCCCACGTTGAACGAACATACCGCTCCCTATGTCTATAGCGCCTCCGGCGCCTTGCGGCGCCGCCGTCCGAAGCGCTTCTTGACCAACAGTCAAGAGGTAACCAGCAAGTTGCGCAATGATTTCCGGGCGATCGAGTCGGTAACGATATCGCTGCGACCCATCGGCACCTTAACCGGTTAAGGAGATTGGCGGAAGAGCCTACCGGCCCCCGGGATTTCCTGGGTCGTATATCCAGATTTTTCCGGATGAAACCTCGGGTGAGTCGGTTTTGTTGACGTTCAAGACAGCCTACTTCTGGCGATACGGGCCGACAGTCCCAAAAAGGAACCGCCGCACCCCTCGGTGAGGGGCACGGCGGTCGAGTACGACGAAGTGCTAGCGGGCCACCGCGAGGTACCGGTAACCGATCCGGCGCATCCGCTCCGGGTCCAGGACATGGCGGCCGTCGAGGACCACCGGGTTGCGCATCAGGCCGACGAACTTCGACCAGTCCAGCTCCAGGTACTGCGCCCACTCGGTGACCAGCACGACCGCGTCGCAGTCGGCGAACAGGTCGTCGATCGTCGCGCTCAGGTACGGCGCCAGCTCCGGCTGCTCGGCGCGGAACCGCTCGGACGCCACCGGGTCGTGCAGCTTCACCCGGGCGCCCCGGGCCAGCAGCGAGTTCGCGATGTCCAGCGCCGGAGCGTCGCGCAGGTCGTCGGTGTTCGGCTTGAACGCCAGCCCGAGCAGGCCGATCTTGCGGCCCTTCAGGATGCGCAGCTCGTCCTGGAGCCGCTCGACGGCGATGGCCCGCTGCCGGCTGTTGACGTCGCGGGCCGCCTTCACGATCGGCATCTCGAGGTTGTACTCGGACGCGGTGGCGATCAGGGCCTTGGTGTCCTTGCCGAAGCAGGAGCCGCCCCAGCCCACGCCGGGCTGCAGGAACCGGGAGCCGATCCGCTGGTCCAGCCCCATGCCGCGGGCCACCTCGGTGATGTCGGCGCCGACCTTGGCGGCCAGCTGGCCGATCTCGTTGGCGTAGCTGATCTTGAGGGCCAGGAACGCGTTGGCCGCGTACTTGATCAGCTCGGCGGAGGCCAGGTCGGTGGAGACCAGCGGGACCGCGTTGGCGTCCTCCGGCCGGGGCAGGAAGGTCGGCGGCGTGAACGTCTGGTTGATGATCGGCCGGTAGAGGCGGTTGAGCACCTCGAGGCTGCGCGGGTTGTCCGAGCCGATGACGATCCGGTCCGGGTACAGCGTGTCGGCGATGGCGTTGCCCTCACGCAGGAACTCCGGGTTCGACGCGACCGCGAACTCGACGCCCTCCGGCCGGTCCTCCCGGGTGGCGAACGAGTCGCGCAGGATGGCGTCCACCCAGTTGCCGCTGCCGATCGGAACGGTGGACTTGTTGACCACCACGGTGAAGTCGTGGTCGAGAGCGTGCGCCACGCTCTCCGCCGCGCCGCGCAGGTAACGCAGGTCCGGGCTGCCGTCCGGGGCCGACGGGGTCTGCACCGCGACGAAGACCACGTCCGCGCCGGGGACCGCCTCGTCGTACGACGTCGTGAACGTGAGGTTCTGCGCCGCCTCGGCGAGCAGATCCTCCATCCCGGGCTCGTAGATCGGGCACTTGCCACCGCGCAGCATGTCGACCTTGGCCTGGTCGAGGTCGACACAGGTGACGTCATGGCCGAGGAAGGCCAGGCTGACGCCCGTGGTGAGGCCGACATAGCCGGTACCGACAACGCAAACCTTCATGCAATCTCCTCCACCGCTATGCCGGCCCGCGGCTACACCACGTATCGGGGACGTGGCTCACCGGCCTCTCGTCGGAGCCGGCCGGCCGGTGCCGCCGATGGCACCGACCTGCGTGTTCCGGCCGAATGATACACAGCCTTTTGGCTCACTTTTTGTCACTGAATGTGGCCTTCATTCGTGCCGCCTTCCCTCCTCATCGGCAGTTGAACCCCGAGTGCCGCGAAGGATGCGGAAAGTTTCCGGCTCTTGACAGGAAGATGACGGAGACCGACGCTGCTGGGAGCGCTCCCACTCACGTGTTTCAATGGAAGGGTCATCCCCCATGCGAAGGTCCCCCGGCGGCGCGATCGTCGCCGCCCTCGTAACGGCCGCTACCGCGGTCGCCGTCGCGTCTGGCCCGAACATAGCCTCGGCCGCCCCCGCCGAGCCCTACACCTGGAAGAACGTCCGGATCGACGGCGGTGGATTCATCCCCGGCATCGTCTTCAACCCGGGCGAGAAGGACCTCATCTACGCGCGCACCGACATCGGCGGCGCCTACCGCTGGACCCCGTCCACCCAGAGCTGGACACCACTGCTCGACGGGGTCGGTCAGGACGACTGGGGACACAACGGCGTGCTCAGCATCGCCGCGGACCCGGTCGACACCGGCCGGGTCTACGCGGCCGTCGGCATGTACACCAACAGCTGGGACCCCAACAACGGCGCGATCCTGCGCTCCACCGACAAGGGAAGCACCTGGCAGCGGACCGCCCTGCCGTTCAAGGTGGGCGGCAACATGCCCGGCCGCGGCATGGGCGAGCGCCTCGCCGTGGACCCGCGGAACAACCGGAACGTCTATTTCGCCGCCGAGGGTGGAAACGGGCTCTGGCGCAGCACCGACTACGGGGCCACCTGGGCGAAGGTGTCGAATTTCCCGAACGTCGGCAACTATGTGGCCGACCCGTCCGACACGAACGGCTACCTGAGTCAGAACCAGGGGCTGAGCTGGGTCACCTTCGACCCGGCGTCCACCAGCGTCTACGTCGGCGTCGCCGACAAGGAGAACCCGGTCTACCGGTCCACCGACTCCGGCGCCACCTGGGCGCGGATCGCCGGGCAGCCCACCGGCTACCTCGCGCACAAGGGCGTGGTGCAGGGCAGATACCTGTTCATCGCCACCAGTGACACCGGCGGCCCGTACGACGGGACGGCCGGCCAGGTCGCCCGGCTGGACACCACCACCGGCGTCTGGACCGACATCTCGCCGACCCCGGTGGCCGACCGTTACTACGGCTACTCCGGGCTCACCGTCGACCGGCAGAAGCCCGGCACCCTGATGGTCGCCACCCAGACCTCCTGGTGGCCGGACGCGATCTTCTTCCGCTCCACCGACTACGGCGCCACCTGGACCCGGATCTGGGACTGGAACGGCTACCCGAGCCAGACGAAGCGCTACACCATGGACATCTCGGCCAATCCGTGGCTGGACTTCAACAGCAATCCGCAGCCCCCGGAGGCCACCCCGAAGCTCGGCTGGATGAACGAGAGCCTGGAGATCGACCCGTTCGACTCGAACCGGCTCCTCTACGGCACCGGCGCCACCCTCTACGGCACCACCCAGCTGACCAACTGGGACGCCAACACCACCTTCACCATCAAACCGTTCGCCAAGGGCATCGAGGAGACCGCGGTCCAGGACCTGGCCAGCCCGCCGACCGGGGCGCCGCTGGTCAGCGCCCTCTACGACGTCGGCGGCTTCCACCACGCCGACCTCGACACCGTGCCGGCGAGCTTCCACGACAGCCCGGCGCTGGGCAGCAACACCGGCCTGGACTTCGCCGAGCTCAACCCGCAGTTCTTCGTCCGGGTCGGCAACGCCTCGGCCGCCCCGCACATCGGGATCTCCAACGACGGCGGCAAGAACTGGTACCAGGGTCAGGAGCCGTCCGGCGTGACCGGCGGCGGCACCGTCGCGGTCGGCGCCGACGCCAACGCGGTGGTCTGGTCCCCGGCCGGCGTGGGCGTGCACTACTCCACCACGCGGGGCAGCACGTGGACCGCGTCGACCGGCATCCCGGCCGGGGCCAAGGTCGAGAGCGACCGCGTCAACCCCAAGACCTTCTACGGGTACGCCGCGGGCAGGTTCTACACGTCCACCGACGGTGGCGCCACCTTCACCGCCTCGGCGGCCGCCATGCCAGGAGAGGGCCGGGTCAACCTGAGGGCCGTGCCGGGCGCCGCCGGTGAGGTGTGGGTGGCCGGCAAGACCGGGCTGCTGCGCTCCACCGACTCCGGGAAGACGTTCACCACGATCGGCGGTGGCGTGTCGGAGGGGATCAACGTGGCCTTCGGCAAGGCCGCTCCGGGCGCCACCGCCCCGGCGGTCTACCTGGTCGGCACGGTCGACGGCGTGGACGGCGTGTTCCGGTCCGACAACAGCGGCGCCTACTGGGTCCGGATCAACGACGACAAGCACCAGTACGGCAACGCCGGCGACGCCCTGGCCGGTGACCCGCGCGTCTACGGCCGGGTCTACCTCGGCACCAACGGCCGCGGCATCCTCTACGCCGACCGGCAGGGCGGGCCGACCTCGCCGACCCCGTCCACCTCGGCGTCCTCGGCGTCGCCGTCCCCGTCGGTCTCGGTCTCCGTGTCCCCCTCGGTCTCCGTCTCACCCTCGGTCTCCGTCTCGCCCTCCACCTCCACCGGGTGCACCGCCACCTACAAGGTCACCGGGCAGTGGGGCGGCGGCTTCCAGGGCGAGGTCACCGTCAAGAACAACGGCACGGCCGCCACCACCGGGTGGCGGGTCGGCTGGACCTACACGGCCGGGCAGACCGTCACGCAGAGCTGGGGCGGCACCGCCACCCAGTCCGGCGCCGCGGTCACCGTCGTGAACGCCGGATACAACGGCACCCTCACGTCCGGGGCGTCCACCACGTTCGGATTCCTCGGCGGCAACACCGGCACCACGAACCCCGTTCCGTCCCCGATCACCTGTTCCACCACCCCGTAGGCCGGATCCCGGGCGGTCTCGAGCAGGCCGCCCGGACCCGGCGGAGAGGAACATCCCCCGTGAGTCCATTCAGAACCCGCCTGCGACGCAGGCTGGCCCTCTCCGGCGTCGCCGTTCTCGGCGCCGGAGCGGTCCTCGCGGCCGGTGCCCCGGCGTATGCCGCGGCCGGCTGCACCGTCGTGTACAAGGTGCAGAGCCAGTGGCCCGGCGGCTTCACCGGCGACATCCAGATCAAGAACACCGGTGACCCGCTGAGCAGCTGGAAGCTGGAGTTCGACTTCCCGGACGCGGCGCAGAAGGCGGTGCAGGGCTGGAGCGGCGTCTACAGCCAGTCCGGCCAGCACGTCACCGTCAACAACGCCGCCTGGAACGGCTCGCTGGGCACCAACGCCACCGTGAGCACCGGCTTCAACGGCACCTTCGGCTCGGCCAACCCGGTGCCGACCGCGTTCACCCTCAACGGCACCGCCTGCAACCAGGCGGCGAACGCGCCGACCGTGGCGATCAGCAGCCCGGCGGCCAACACCCGCTACACCGCGCCCGCGTCCATCCCGATCGCGGCCACCGCCACGGCGGCCAGTGGGCAGACCATCAGCAAGGTCGAGTTCTACCACGACGGCCTGCTGCTGGGCACCGACACGACCGCGCCGTACGCGTACACCTGGGACGGGGTGCCGGCGCAGACCGCGGCCTACCACCTCCAGGCGATCGCGTACGACAACGCCGGCACCAAGAGCAACACCGCCGACGTGCCGGTCTTCGTGGACGCGGCGACCACCCCGGCGATCGTCGCCGACGCCACCTCCCTGGCGATCAACCCCGGCGCGAGTGGCTCGTTCAAGCTCGCGCTGAGCAAGGCGCCGACCGCGAACGTGACGGTGGCCGTGGCCCGCAGCGCCGGGTCCACCGCGATCACCGTGACCCCGGCGACGCTCACCTTCACCCCGTCGAACTGGAGCACCGGCCAGGCCGTCACGGTCGCGGCCGCGTCGTCGGCGGCGGTCGGGGCCACCGCGACGATCTCCGCCACTTCGACCGGCTACACGGCCGCCCAGCTGGGCGTCACGGTCACCGAGCCGGGTTCCGTGGACACCCGGTTCACGCAGCTCTACAACGACCTGAAGAACCCGGCGAACGGCTACTTCAGCCCGGAGGGCGTGCCCTACCACTCGATCGAGACGCTGATCGACGAGGCGCCCGACCACGGTCACGAGACCACCAGTGAGGCGTTCTCCTACTGGCTGTGGCTGGAGGCCGCCAACTCGCGGATCACCGGCGACTGGGCGCCGTTCAACAGCGCCTGGACGACGATGGAGAAGTACATCATCCCGTCGCACGCCGACCAGCCGACGAACGCGAACTACAACGCCTCCAAGCCGGCGACGTACGCGGCCGAGTACCCGCTGCCGTCGCAGTACCCCTCCCAGCTGGACAGCGGCGTCTCGGTGGGCACCGACCCGCTGGCCGCCGAGCTGAAGAGCGCGTACGGCACCGACGACATCTACGGCATGCACTGGCTGCTGGACGTCGACAACACGTACGGCTTCGGGCACTGCGGTGACGGCACCACCCGCGTCGCGTACATCAACACCTTCCAGCGTGGCCCGCAGGAGTCGACCTTCGAGACCGTGCCGCAGCCGTCCTGCGACACGTTCAAGCACGGCGGCCCGAACGGCTACCTGGACCTGTTCACCAAGGACGCGTCCTACGCCAAGCAGTGGAAGTACACCAACGCCCCGGACGCCGACGCCCGTGCCGTGCAGGTCGCCTACTGGGCCCTGCAGTGGGCCACCGAGCAGGGCAAGCAGTCGCAGATCTCGACGACCGTCGCGAACGCCGCCAAGATGGGCGACTACCTGCGGTACTCGTTCTACGACAAGTACTTCAAGCAGCCGGGGTGCGCGTCCACCTCGTGTGCCGCGGGCACCGGCAAGAACGCCTCCAACAACCTGATGTCGTGGTACTACGCCTGGGGCGGGGCCTACGACACCAGCGCCGGCTGGGCGTGGCGCATCGGGTCGAGCACCAGCCACTTCGGCTACCAGAACCCGATGGCCGCCTACATCCTGTCCAACGTCAGCGCCTTCAACCCGAAGTCGCCGACCGCGAAGGCCGACTGGCAGGCCAGCCTGACCCGTCAGCTGGAGTTCTACCAGTGGCTGCAGTCGTCCGAGGGTGCGATCGCCGGCGGCGCGACGAACAGCTGGAACGGCAACTACTCGGCCCGGCCGGCCGGCACGCCGACCTTCTACGGCCTGGCCTACGTGGAGGCCCCGGTCTACGCCGACCCGCCGTCCAACCAGTGGTTCGGCATGCAGACCTGGTCGCTGGAGCGGCTGGCCGAGTACTACTACACGACCGGTGACACCAAGGCCAAGACGGTCCTCGACAAGTGGGTCACCTGGGCGCTGGCGAACTCCACCATCACGCCCACCAGCTTCGAGATCCCGTCCGACCTGACCTGGTCCGGCGCGCCGGCCACGTGGAACCCGTCGAGCCCGGCGGCCAACACCAACCTGCACGTCACGGTCAAGACCAAGGGCACCGACCTGGGTGTCGCCGGGTCGTTCGCGAAGCTGCTGACCTTCTACGCCGCCAAGTCCGGGAACACGGCGGCCAAGACGGCGGCGAAGAACCTGCTCGACGCGATCTGGACGCACAAGGACGGCAAGGGCGTCTCGGTGACCGAGACCCGCGCCGACTACAACCGGATGGACGACGTCTACAACGCGTCCACCGGCCAGGGCATCTACATCCCGCCGGGCTGGAGCGGCAAGATGCCGAACGGCGACGTGATCCAGCCGGGCGTCTCGTTCCTGGACATCCGCAGCTTCTACCGCAACGACCCGGACTTCCCGAAGGTCGACGCGTACCTGAAGGGCGGCGCCGCGCCGACCTTCAACTACCACCGGTTCTGGGCGCAGGTCGACGTGGCCACCGGCTACGCCGAGTACGCCCGCCTCTTCCCCCAGGGGTGACGATGAGAAACCTTCGTATGGCCGCGGTGGCCCTGTTCGCCGCCGCGGCCGGGATCCTGGCCCTGCCCAGCAGCCCGGCCCAGGCCCACGGCGCCATCCAGGTGCCCGGCAGCCGGACCTGGTTCTGCTACCAGGACGGCCGTAACCCGCAGACCGGCGCGATCGAGCCGAAGAACGCGGCCTGCGCGGCGGCGGTGGCCCAGAGCGGGGTCACCTCGCTGTACAACTGGTTCGCCGTGCTCCGGTCGGACGGCGCCGGGCGGGTCAGCGGCTTCATCCCGGACGGTCAGCTGTGCAGTGGCGGGACCGGTGGGCCCTACAACTTCACCGGGTTCAACCTGGCCCGCACCGACTGGCCGACGACGCACCTGACGGCCGGGGCGACCATGCAGTTCAAGTACAACGACTGGGCCAAGCACCCC
Organism: Actinoplanes flavus; assembly: GCF_017592555.1. Classification (GTDB taxonomy): domain Bacteria; phylum Actinomycetota; class Actinomycetes; order Mycobacteriales; family Micromonosporaceae; genus Actinoplanes; species Actinoplanes flavus. Next base: position 68,683 of record NZ_JAGFNS010000027.1, read on the forward strand.
GGCACCTTCTACCTGTACATCACCAAGGACGGCTACGACCCGACCAAGCCGCTCGCCTGGAGCGACCTCGAGCCGACGCCGTTCGACCAGGTGACCAACCCGCCGGCCAACGGCGGGCCGGGCACCGACGACGGGCACTACTACTGGACCGGCAAGCTGCCGGCCGGCAAGACCGGCAAGCACCTGATCTACTCGGTGTGGTCGCGCTCGGACAGCACGGAGACCTTCTACGGCTGTTCGGACGTGGTCTTCGACGGCGGCAACGGCGAGGTCACCGGGATCGGCGGCGGGGGCACCACCAGCCCGTCCCCGAGCACGCCCACCTCGCCCTCGCCCAGCGTGCCGGTGTCGCCGAGCGCCTCGGTGTCGCCGAGCAACCCGGGCGGAACCGGCGGCTGCTCCGGCATGTACAACGTGGTCTCGGCGTGGAGCGGTGGCTTCCAGGGCCAGATCATGGTGCACGCCGGCACGTCGGCGGTGAACGGCTGGAACGTCTCCTGGACGTTCCCGGGCGATCAGAAGGTCGCGCAGGTGTGGAGCGGGAAGGCCACCGCCAGCGGATCTCTGGTGTCGGTGACCAACGAGAGCTGGAACGCGAGCGTCCCGGCCAACGGTTCCGTCACCTTCGGATTCCTGGCGTCCGGCACAGCCGCGACACAGTTGCAGAACCTGACCTGCACCACGGGGTGACGCCCCGGTGACGGTTCCCCCGGCAGTGTGATGGAGGTCGCGCCGCCGGGGGCGCCGGACACCGGGAGGCAGCTTGACGAGCCGCACACGATATCCGTACGTTACCCGCATAACGATGAAAAGCACTCTTTTAGATCGATCGGGTCAAGAAGACCCACCGGGCCCAGCCGCCCGGCCCGCGGTCGGTCGCGTGCTCACGCGCCGCGGCCTGCTGCTGGCCGGTGGTGGCGCGACGCTCGTCGTGGCCACGCCCGGCGCCGCCGGGCAGCGGGCCGCCCCGGAACGGGAACCCCCGCGCGTCGGCACCTGGGCCGCGTCGCCGACGGCGGTTCCGGCGGACAAGATACTCACCCTCGACAACCAGACTGTACGGCAGGTCCTGCACACCAGCCTCGGCGGCGACCTCCCGCAGCTCACCCTGTCGAACGAGTACGGCGCCGAACCGGTACGCGTCGGCGCCGCCCGGATCGGGGTGCGCGCCGGTGGCCCGGAGTCCAGCGCCACCGTCCCGGGCAGCGACCGGCCGCTCACCTTCAACGGCTCGCCGACCACCGTCCTCACGCCCGGACAGGTGCAGGTCAGCGACCCCGCCGACCTCGTCGTCGGAGCCGGCGCCGACCTGGTGGTCAGCCTCTACCTGCCGGACCGCGTCCGGGCCGGCACGATCAGCCCCCGCTCGAAGCAGGAGAACCTGATCGTCGCCGGCGACGCCACCGGGCAGCCCGATCCGGGCCGCGGCAAGACCATCACCCGGTACCTGTGGGTGACCGGCCTGAGCGTCCGCGCGGTCCGGGCCGCGTCCGCGATCGTCGCCCTCGGTGACTCGATCACCTGCGGCACCGAGACCACCGACAACGCCAACCACCGCTGGCCCGACCTGCTGGCCGCACGGCTGCGCGTCGAGGGGCTGCCCCGTGGGGTGCTCAACGCCGGTCTCAGCGGCAACCGGCTGCTGTTCGGCTACGAGGACCCGACCGGCAGCGCGGACGAGAAGGCGTACATCGGCGCGGCCACGGTCCGCCGTTTCGACCGTGACGTGCTCACCCACCCGGGCGTGAGCCACGTGATCCTCCTGGTCGGTGTGAACGACCTGGCCAACAAGCCGGCCCGGACCGCCGGCGAGATGATCGCCGGGTACCGGGAAGTCATCCTGCGGTCCCACGCGGCCGGACTGCGGGTGATCGGCGGCACGCTGCTGCCGTTCGCCGGCGCTTCGGCGCGCTTCGACACGGCCGCCAACCAGCGGCTCCGTTCCGAGCTCAACGCGTGGATCCGGGGCGGTGGCGAGTACGACGGGGTGATCGACTTCGACGCGGCGCTGCGTGACCCGGCCGATCCGTGGCGCCTGAACCCCCGCTACGACTCCGGGGACGGGCTGCACCCCAACGACGAGGGCACCGCGGCGCTGGCCGCGGCCGTGCCCCTGCACCTGCTCGGCAACTGACCGGCCGGAATGTGGACCGGGGACGGCCCAAACCAGTGGGCCGCCCCCGGTGTCGCCCCCCATGGACGATCCAGGCGCCCACGGCCCCCCGTGGTACCCGTGGGCGCCGCACCATGGTGCCGGGAACCGTTTGCAAAATCCTTGCACTTGGGCAATCGTTTGAGGCTCTGACGGGGGAAGCTGCACGGGGGACACAACAGGATGCGCTGGCGGTTGCTGGGGCCGATGCGCCTGCACGACGAGAAGGCCGGCCCCGGGGCGGAGCCCGTCGACCTCGGCCCGGGCAAACAGCGCTGCCTGCTCGCCTCCCTGCTGATGACCCCGCGCCAGGTGGTGCCGGCCGGGACCCTGGTCGACCGGGTCTGGGGGGAGACCCCGCCGCGCTCGGTCACCCCGCTGGCCCCGTACGCCACCCGCCTGCGCCGCGTCCTCGACCAGGTGCCGGGCGCCGGGGCGATCCGCTGGACGGCCGGCGGCTACCTGATCGACTGCGAGCCCGAAGAGGTGGACCTGCACCTGGCCCGCCGCCAGGTGTTCGAGGCCCGGGTCGCCGAGGAGGCCGGCGACCACCGGCAGGCCGCCCGGCTGATGCTCACCGCCCTCGACGACTGGGGACCGGAGGCTCTCGCCGGGGTGCCCGGCGTCTGGGCCGCCCGGGTCCGCTACGCCCTGGCCCGGGAACGTCTCGACATCATCGCCCGCCTGGGCCGGGCCGGGCTGCGCCTGGGCCGCGCCGAGGAGGTGGCCGAACGCATCGGCCCGCACTCCGCCGAGCATCCCACCGTGGAGAGCCTGGCCGCGGTGCTGATGGAGGCGCTGGTCGCGGCCGGGCGCCCGGCGCAGGCGCTGGAGGCGTTCGCCCGGACCCGGGACGCCATCGCCGAGGAGCTGGGCAGTGAGCCCGGGCCCGACCTGACCGGCCTGCACACCCGCATCCTGCGGGGCGAGGCGCCCGGCCGTGCCGCCACCGCCGCCCGGTTCCGCCCCGGCACGCCGGCCCAGCTGCCCGCCGACGCCATCGCGTTCACCGGCCGCCGCGCCGAACTCGGCGAACTCGACCACGCGCTGGGCGGCGGCCCGCGGATCGCCGCGGTCACCGGGCCGCCCGGCGTCGGTAAGTCCGCGCTCGCCGTGCACTGGGGCCACCGGGCCCGGCACCGGTTCCCGGACGGCCAGCTCTATCTCAACCTGCGCGGCTTCGACCGCGGTGGGGTGATGAGCCCCGAGGAGGCGGCCCGCAACCTGCTCGTCGCGCTCGCCCCGGACCGGCCGGTGCCGGCCGGGCTGGACGCCCGTACCGGACTGTTGCGCAGCATGCTGGCCGGGCGCCGGGTGCTGCTGGTCCTCGACAACGCCCGGGACGCCGGCCACGTCCGCCCGCTGTTGCCCGGCGCCGGCGACTGCGCCGTGCTGGTCACCAGCCGGGACCGGCTCGCCGGGCTGGTCGCCTCGCACGGCGCCTGCCCGGTGCCGCTGGACGCCCTCGACCCCGGTGCGGCCGGGGAGCTGCTGGCCGGGCGGCTCGGGGCGGGCCGGCTCGCCGCCGAGCCGTGCACCGTGGCCACCCTGGTCACGGCCACCGCCGGGCTGCCGCTGGCCCTGGTCACCGTCGCCGCCCGGGCGGCCATGCGGGCCGGGCAGCCGCTCGGGGAGCTGGCCGCCGAGATCGCCGGCTCCCGGCTGGACGGGCTGGGACCCGCCGACGACGAGACCGACCCGCGGACCGTCTTCTCCTGGTCCTACCGGGCGCTGAGCCCGGCCGCGGCCCGGGTGTTCCGGCTGCTCGGCGCCAACCCCGGGCCGGATCTCTCGGCGGCCGCCGCGCACTCGCTGGCCGGCACCGTGGACGCCGGCGCCGCGCTCGCCGAGCTGGCCGAGGCCAGCCTGATCCGCGAGCACCGGCCGGGGCGGTACGTGATGCACGACCTGCTGCGCGCGTACGCCTCGGATCTTCTCGGCCGTGCGGAACGCGGCCCGGCGCTGCGCCGCCTGCTGGACCACCACCTGCACACCGGCCACGCGGCCGCGCTGGCCCTGGACTCCCAGCGGGAACCGCTGCGGCTCGCCGCGCCGGAGGCGGGCGTGCGACCCGAGCCGATCGACGGCGAGTCCGCCGCGCTGGCCTGGTTCGCGGTCGAGCACGCCGGGCTGATGGCCGCCATCCGCACCGCCGCCGAGCTCGGCGACTACGGCTGGCAGCTGCCCTGGGTGGTGATCGACTTCCTGGACCGGCAGGGCCACTGGGACGACTGGATCACCGCCGAGCGGATCGCCGTGGCGGCCGCCCACCGGCGCGGCGAGGTCCGGGCCGAGGCACTCGCCCAGCGGGTGCTGGCCCGCGGCTACGTCCAGCTGGGGCGGTACGACGAGGCCGAGCCGCACTACGCCGAGGCGGACCGGCTCTACCAGGCGGCCGGCGACCCGGTGGGCCGGGCGCACACCCTGTTCAGCATCAGCTGGATGCGCGAGCAGCAGGGCCGCGACGACGACTGCCTGCGGCTGACCAACCAGGCCCTGGACCTCTACCGGGCGGCCGGGCACCGGGTCGGGGAGGCGCGGGCGCTCAACGCGCTCGGCTGGTACCTGGGCCGGCTCGGCCACCACGACCTGACCCTGCGGCACTGCCGGGCGGCGCTGGCGTTGCAGCAGGAGCTGGGCGACCGGTACGGCGAGGCGGCCGCCTGGGACAGCATCGGCTGGGCGCACCACCACCTCGGTGACCACGATCGGGCGCTGGCCGCCTACCGGACCGCGCTCGACCTCTACCGGGCGGCCGGGGACCTGCTCAACGAGGCGGAGATCCGCGAGCATCTCGGCGACGCGTACGCCGGGGTCGGCGACGCCCCGGCCGCCGCCGGTCAGTGGCGGAAGGCCCTCGCCCTGCTGGAGAAGCTCGACCACCCGGGCGCGGCCGGGCTGCGGGTCAAACTTCGCTCGTGAACCGGTACGGATCCCCGGCGCCCACCCGCAGGATCTCCGGGGCGCCCTCGGACAGGTCGATCACCGTGGTCGGCTCGGTGCTGCAGTCGCCGGAGTCGACCACCGCGTCCAGGGCGTGGTCCAGCTCCTCCTTGATCTGCCAGCCCTGTGTCATCGGCTCGGTCTCGCCGGGCAGCAGCAGGGTGCTGGAGACCAGCGGCTCGCCCAGTTCGGCCAGGATCGCCTGCGCCGTCACGTGACTGGTGATCCGTACCCCCACGGTCTTCTTTTTGGGGTGCAGCAGACGCCGCGGAACCTCCTTGGTGGCCGGGAGGATGAAGGTGAACGGCCCCGGGGTCGACGCCTTCACCGCCCGGAACAGCGCGTTGTTGATCGTCACGAATTGGCCCAGCTGGGCGAAGTCATGACACATCAGGGTGAAATGGTGCCGATCGTCGAGATGACGGATCGCCCGGATCCGGTCCAGCGCATCCTTGCTGCCCAACCGGCAGCCCAGTGCGAAGCACGAGTCCGTCGGATAGGCGATCAGAGCGTCGCCGCGGATCAGGTCGGCGATCTGGTGGATGCTCCGCTGCTGCGGATTCTCCGGGTGCACGTCGAAGTACTTGGCCACTCGTCGCAGCTTAGGCTGCGGTCATGGCGAGCGTTCACCGTCCGGCGGCACGAGTGATCTGTTTCGACGCCGACGGGCGCGTCCTGCTCCTGTATTGGGAGGACCCGGTGACCGGCGACCGGCTCTGGGAGCCGCCCGGCGGCGGCATCGACCCGGGCGAGACACCGCTGCGGGCCGCCCGGCGCGAACTGGCCGAGGAGACCGGGCTCGACCCGTCCGCGGTCCGGGAGCGGTGCATCGACGTGCCGCGCGACACCTGGTGGAAGGGGACCCACTTCGTGGGCCCGGAGCAGTTCTTCGCGGCCTTCTTCGGCACCTCACGGCCGTCCGTGACCAGGGACAACCTGCTTTCGTACGAGCAGAGCGAACTCCAGGGACACCGGTGGGTCCACCCCGCCGACCTGCACACGCTGCCCGGCCGCCTGGAACCGCCGACCCTGCCCACCGTGATCGAGCGGCTGCGCGCCACCCCGGCCTGACCGGCCTCAGCGGTCCAGCAGGTCGCGGCGGGCCTCCGCCAGCGCGTCGGTGACGTCCTCCGGATCGAGACGGCGTACGTCGAAGGCGTCGACCAGATGCCCGGCGAGCCCGTCCCAGATCTCGATGGCCTCCTCGACCAGCTCCACCGCCTCCGTACCGGCCGGCCCGGCGCACAGGATCTCGGTCTCGGCGATCAGGCGGCGGCCCGCGTCCTCCACGTCGGCGATCTCCCAGCGGGAGCCGGTGGTCACGGCCGCGACCTCCTCGAGGACGGCCTCGTACACCTCGACCGCGGAACGGTGCTCGAGCAGGCCCGCCGCGCTCAGCAGCCGGGCCGCGAACAGCCGGTCCCGTGTCGCGTGCTCGACCACCAGCGCGGCCAGCCGGGCGGGGTCGAGCGTCCGGACGGCCCGCTGGTAGACGACGTGGTCCGGCTCCTCGGCGTACGGGTCGGCCTCGGCGGCGAACCGCACGTCGGCGTCGAAGGAGGTCAGCGCCACGGCGACGGCGTGGGCGCAGAAACCGTCGTCGTCGGCCGGGCCGTCGCAGTCGCACTCGCCGGTGAACGCCCGGTCGACGACACCCACCCAGGCCAGGAACACGACGCCGTCGTCGGTCACCTCGGCCTGCGCGCCGCCGCCGACGGACGTCAGATCGCCGACGGCGCCGGTGGCGGCCAGGCGGTCGGCGACCGCGATGATGCCGGAGGGGATCGAGTCACGGAACGCGGGTACGTCGATGAGAGCCGCCATGATCGGGACCCTACCGGCCGGACCGCCTCGTGGGGTCAGCGACGGTGGCTTCGGCTCTGCAGGCGGGTCAGCAGGTTGCGGAGGCGGGCCTGGTTCTCCGGCTTGGCCAGTTCACGGCGGCCCCGGTCGACGATCTGCCGGCCGCGCGGGCTGTTCAGAAACGCTTGGATGCGCTGCGTGATGGTGGGCATGTCTCCAGTGTGCCCAGCTTCGCGTGGCGCGACACGTGCGAGCGGACGATGCTGAGCACGTAACCACCGTGAGTGTGAGGAGTCCCCGTGGAGACCGACCTGTTCATCGCCGGGAAGTGGGTGCCCGCGTCCTCGGGCAACCGGTTCGACGTGCTCGACCCGGCGACCGGCGACACCATTGCGTCGGTCGCCGACGGCGGGGAGGCGGATGCGATCGCCGCGGTGGAGGCGGCCGCCGCGGCCGGGCCGGGGTGGGCCGCGACCCCGCCGCGGGTCCGGTCGGAGGTGCTGCGCCGGGCCTTCGAGCTGATCACCGAACGGGCCGCCGACCTGGCGAAGCTGATCAGCCTGGAGAACGGCAAGGCGCTCACCGACGCGAAGGGCGAGGTGACGTACGCCGCCGAGTTCTTCCGCTGGTTCGCCGAGGAGGCGGTGCGGGGCGACGGCGCGATCGCGACGGCACCGTCCGGCGCCAACCGGATCCTGGTGGTACGCCAGCCGGTCGGCGTGTGTGTGCTGGTGACGCCGTGGAACTTCCCGGCCGCGATGGCCACCCGCAAGATCGGCCCGGCGCTGGCCGCCGGCTGCACGGTGATCCTCAAGCCGGCCAGCGACACGCCGCTCACCGCCCTGGCCATGGCCGCGATCCTGGCCGAGGCCGGCGTGCCGGACGGTGTGGTGAACGTGCTGCCGTCGCGTAGTTCGGGCCGGGTGGTGTCGGCCATGCTGCGTGACTCCCGGGTGCGCAAGCTGTCGTTCACCGGTTCCACCGAGGTCGGCCGGATCCTGCTGGCCCAGGCCGCGGAGAACGTCGTGAACACGTCGATGGAGCTGGGCGGCAACGCCCCGTTCGTGGTGTTCGCCGACGCCGATCTGGACGCCGCGATCGAGGGCGCGATGATCGCGAAGATGCGCAACGGCGGGGAGGCGTGCACCGCGGCGAACCGGTTCTTCGTCGAGGCCCCGGTGGCCGGCGAGTTCGCCCGGCGGCTGGCGCAGCGCATGTCGGAGCTGGTGGTCGGCCCCGGCACGGACGAGAAGACGCAGGTCGGCCCGCTGGTCAACGAGGACACCGTGGCCAAGGTGGACAGCCTGGTCCGGGGCGCCCTGGAGGGTGGCGCGGCGGCGGTCACCGGGGGCAGCCGGCCGGCCGGTCCGGGCTTCTACTACCCGCCGACGGTGCTGTCCGGCGTGGCCGCGGACGCGCCGATCCTGCGGGAGGAGATCTTCGGGCCGGTCGCGCCGATCGTCACGTTCACCGGCGAGGAGGAGGCGGTCCGGCTGGCCAACGACACCGAGTACGGCCTGGTCGCGTACGTATACACCGGAGACCTGGCGCGCGGCCTGCGGGTGAGCGAGGCGATCGAGGCCGGCATGGTGGGCATCAACCGGGGCCTGGTCAGTGACCCGGCCGCGCCGTTCGGCGGGGTGAAGCAGAGCGGTATCGGCCGGGAGGGCGGCCACGAGGGTCTGCTCGAGTACCTCGAATCGAAGTACATCGCCGTCAACTGGTGACCGGCCGTTCGACCGTCCCACCGGGCCTCGCTCGGCCGGCTGTCCGGTGGGCCCGAACGGCCAATCATCGAGGGACCTAACGGCCAGTACCGAGGAGGGATGACCCCATCACGGGCAGTGATTGTTGGCAGTCGGCGTGCAGAAATGAATAATCTTGTTTCTCGGCCCCCCACCCGACGATCATCACGGTGCGTTCTGACCGATACTTGGCGGACCGTTCAGTGCTCACCGCAGCTCGGGACACCCTGAGAGGACACCTATAGCCATGCGCAAGTCTTTGCTCGCTCTGGTCGCCGCCGGCCTGCTGACCACGGCCACGCTCACGGCTTGTGATGACGGGGGTGACACCGACGCGGCGGGCGGCAACGCTCCGGCGACCACGAACGGTGGCAGCGAGCAGGTGACCGGCGATGGCGGCATCGGCGTGATCCTGCCCGACACCAAGAGCTCCCAGCGGTGGAAGTCGGACGACAACCGCTACCTCGAGGCGGCCTTCAAGAAGGCCGGCGTCAAGTACTCGATCGTCAACGCCGAGGGCGACAAGGAAGAGTTCAAGCGCCTCGCCGAGACCATGCTCGACAAGGGCTTCAAGGTCCTGGTGATCGTGAGCCTCGACTCGATCAGCGGCAAGGCCGTCATCGACAACGCGCACTCCCGCGGCGTCCCGGTGATCGACTACGACCGGCTCACCCTGAACGGCGGCGCCGACTACTACGTGAGCTTCGACAACGAGGCCGTCGGCCAGCTCCAGGCCAGGGAGCTGCTGAACTGCCTGAAGGAGAAGAAGGTGAACAACGCGGTGGTCGCCGAGCTCAACGGCTCGCCCACCGACAACAACGCCACCCTCTTCAAGAACGGCTACGACACCGTCCTCAGCGCCAAGTACGACGCCGCCCAGCTGATCAAGGGCCCGGACCAGTGGGTGCCGGACTGGGACAACGACGAGGGCCGCGAGATGTTCTCGCTGATGCTCAAGCAGTACCCGAACATCGGTGGTGTGCTCGCCGCCAACGACGGTCTCGGCAACTCGGCCATCGAGGTCCTCCGGGAGAAGAAGCTCAACGGCAAGGTGCCGGTCACCGGCCAGGACGCCACCACCCAGGGCCTGCAGAACATTCTCGTCGGCGACCAGTGCATGACCGTCTACAAGGACGTGAAGCAGGAGGCGGACGCCGCCGCCGAGCTGGCGATCAACCTGTTCAACGGGGTCAAGCCGGGTCTCACCGACAAGCTCAAGGACCCGGAGTCCGGCCTCTACATCCCGTTCCGGAAGCTGCTGCCGAAGGCCATCACGATCAAGAACGTGAAGTCGGTCGTCGACACCGGCTTCGTCGACGTGGACACGCTGTGCAACGCCAAGTTCAAGGAGGCCTGCAAGCAGGCCAAGGTCATCGACTGATCATCGGCTCCGGGCCGGTGGGACCTGATCCGCGATCCTGATCCGGACGCGGCGGTTCTGCCGGCCCTTGCTCTCCACCTTCACCACCTCGACCCGGCCCACCTGCGCGGTCGACGCCACATGCGTCCCGCCGTCGGCCTGCACGTCCAGCCCCACGATGTCGATCACCCGGATCTCCGGGTGATCGAGCGGCGGCAGCGCGTCCTGTGTCCGCACCAGCGTCGGGATCTCCAGCGCCTCCGCCCGCGGCAGCACCCGCGCCACGATCTTCCGGTCCGCGACGATCTCCGCGTTGACCGCGTCCTCCAGCGCCTGCTTGAAGCCGGGCGGCACCTCGGGCAGGTTGAAGTCCATCCGCGCCTCGCCCGGCTGCATGTTCCCGCCGGTCACCAGCGCCCCGAAATCCCGGAACACGGTCCCGCACAGGATGTGCAGCCCCGAGTGCGTCCGCATCAGGCTGCTGCGCCGCGCGTCGTCGATCGCCCCGCGCACCGTGGTCCCCGCTGCCGGCACCGGATCACCGGGCGCCGGAATCAGATACTGCTCGTCACCCTTGCGCGTGTCGACGATCCGGGTCTGCACGCCCTCCCAGAGCAGCACTCCGTGATCCGGCGGCTGCCCACCCCCGCCCGGGTAGAACGCCGACCGGTCCAGGACGATCCCCGCCTCCGGATCGGACCACAACACCGTGCAGTCCCACTCGCGCACACGCGGGTCGATCCAGTCCAGCCGCTCCGTCACATCACGACTCTATGACAAACACCCCACCGGCGCGGTCACCCTCACCGCCACCCGGCCTTTCCCCCCGATTTCGTACGGCCTGCGCCGCCCCCGACCACACCGACGGCCGTCCCGCCACCTCCGCGCCCCATTGCCGGGTCAAGCCCGCGAGGCCCCGCCGGGCGAAGATCGCCACTCACCCTCCCGCTGCGCGACACTGAACACCGCCAGAGCGAAGCGGAGGTGGCGCAATGAGCTCGGCAGTGCTGGAGCACCCGGAGCCGTGGAGCGAAGACGAATACTTCGCGTTCGGCGAGACCTCGAATCGCATCGAGCTGATCGATGGCAGCCTGTGGCTGAGTCCCGCGCCGAGCAAACGACACCAGCACATCGCGTTCCTGCTCGCCATGGGCCTCTACGCCGCAGCCGAACGATCGGGATTCCTGGTGCTACAGGATGTCAATCTGCGGCTGGCCGGCGGCCGGATTCTCCAGCCCGACATCGTCGTGGCGGACACCGACGACCTCGGCACGACGGTGGAGGCGGCCGAGGCCAAGCTCGTCGTCGAGGTGGTGTCACCGAGCAACGCCGGTACGGACCGCCTGCTGAAGCCCCAGTTGTACGCGGCGGCCGGAATCGCGTGGTATCTGCGCGTGGAGCAGCCGGACGACTCGGTGGAACTGCACCTGCACCGGCTGGTCGACGATCGCTATGCACCGGCCGAGGTGGTGGGCCCCGGCCGGACGCTCGCCTCCGATGAGCCGTTCCCCTTCGCGGTCGAAGTGGCGTCCCTCCTGCGTCGGCGTCCGCGCGACTGAGACCGGGTCACGCCGCCAGGAGTTCGCGGACCCGGGGGACGACCTCGGTGGCGTAGAGCTCGACGCAGGTCATCAGGTGCTCGTGGGGGAGCGGGCCGTGCGAGTACTTCAAGTCGAAGCGGTCGATGCCCAGGGCGCGGATCGTGGCGGCGATCTTCTGGGCGACCGTCTCCGGGGAGCCGACATGCCAGGCGCCCTCGGTGACGTCGGATTCGAAGCGGTCCCGGGTGATCGGGGGCCAGCCCCGTTCGCGGCCGATGCGGTCCAGGTTGCGGCGGGCGTGCGGCCACAGGATGTCGACGGCTCCGGCGTCGGTGGCGGCCACGAAACCGGGGCAGTGCACGGCGATCGGCTGGGGCTCCTGCTCCAGCTCCTTGAGGGCGCGGTGGTAGAGGTCGACGAACGGCGCGAAGCGGGCCGGGGCGCCGCCGATGATCGCCAAGACCAGGGGCATGCCGTACTGGGCGGCGCGGACCACCGACTCGGGGCTGCCGCCCACACCGATCCAGGTGCGGATCCGGCCCGACTCGGTCTTCGGGTAGACCTGCTGGGCGCGCAGGGCGGGACGGATCGAGCCCTCCCAGGTGACCGGGCCCTCGGCGAGCAGCTCGGCCATCAGGTCCAGCTTCTCGGCGAACAACCGCTCGTAGTCGGCCAGGTCGTAGCCGAACAGCGGGAACGACTCGGTGAACGAACCACGGCCCAGGATGATCTCGGCCCGCCCGTTCGCCACGGCGTCCAGTGTGGCGAAGCGCTCGAACACCCGTACCGGATCATCGGAGCTCAGGACCGTGACCGCCGTGCCCAGCCGGATCCGCCCGGTCCTCGCGGCGATCGCCGCGAGCACGATCTCCGGAGCCGAGATCGCGTAGTCGTCGCGGTGGTGCTCGCCCACCCCGAAGAAGTCCACGCCGAGCCGGTCGGCGAGCACACCCTGCTCGACCACGTCCCGGATGACCTGCGGGTACGGCTTGCCGTTGACGTCGCCGAAGGTGTCCAGACCGAATTCCACCAGGTAGACCCTACCGGCGGCCCTTCAATCGCCGGCCCATCTCCTTGGCGATCTCCTTCTTGGCGTCCCGCTCGGCCATGACCTGCCGCTTGTCGTAGCTCTTCAGGCCGCGGGCCACGCCCAGCTCGACCTTCGCCCAGCCGTCCTTGAAGTAGAGCGACAGCGGCACCAGGGTCAGCCCGGAGCCGTCGCGCAGCTGGTTGAGGATCTTCACGATCTCGACCTTGTGCAGGAGCAGCTTGCGGGTGCGCCGTGGGGCGTGGTTGGTCCACGAGCCGAACCCGTACTCGGCGATGTGCAGGCCGTACAGCATGATCTCGCCCTCGTGCTCCTGGGCGAACGTGTCGACCAGCGACGCCCGGCCCAGCCGCAGCGACTTCACCTCGGTCCCGGCCAGGACCAGGCCCGCCTCGTACGTCCTCAGGATGGCGTAGTCGTGCCGTGCCTTCTTGTTCGAGGCGATCAGCTTGACGCCGGTCTCCCTAGGCATCCGGATCCACCAGGTTCGACGGGATCGGCCGCCGCATCGAGTAGGTGACGCTGTTCAGCCGGTGCGGCTCGCCCAGCACGTGGATCGCCGCCCGGTCGTACGCCTGCCAGCCGGCCGCGCCCGCCCGGTTCAGATGCCGCAGGTCGTCGAACCGCTCGTCGGTGCCCCAGCGCAGCACCCCGCCCGGGTGGTGGAAGGTGGCGGTCCAGTCCATGTACCGGTCCTCGCCGAGGGTGCCGGCCGCGCGGTATTCGAAGCGCGCGTATTCCCAGTTGTCCACCGGATGATTATGACGTCCGATTCGCCGCTACTGGTCCCCGGAGACGACAGTCCGGCCGTTCAGATGCCGAAAGCCCTCGGTGACCAGCTCTTTCAGCACGGACAGGTCGACGTCGGCGAGTCGTTTCAGATAGAGGCAGGACTTGCCGGTGGTGTGCGGGCCGAGACGCGACAGCAGATCCTGGTACGCCTCGAAGCCGGCCGAGACGTACAGGGTGAGCGCCTGCTTGCGCGGCGACAGCCCGACCGCCGGCCAGTCGCCCTCCCGCCCGGTGCGATAGCGGTAGTGGTACTGCCCGAACCCGATGATCGCCGAGCCCCACATCACCGGCTGCTCGCCGGTGGCCTCGGTCATCAGCGCGCACGCCGCCTCGGCGTCCGCCCGCCTCCCGGGGTCGGCCACCGCCGCCAGGAAGGCCGTCACATCACCGTCGTTCCGGGTCGTCGCCGGCTCCGCCATCCCGTCAGCGTAGGCTCCCGCGTCATGGGTCAGGGTGACGGGGTGCTGCGGCATCACTCTCAGCACGACGGCTTCGTGCCGGCGCAGGGCGCGCGGCAGGAGATCGCCGAGGCCATCGACGCACACATCGCCGAGTATTTCGGGCCGGTCGAGTTCGTCTACCACGAGATGCTGTCGCACCTGGTCGCCGTGCACGTCTACGTGGTCGAGCCGACCGAGCAGCGGCCGTACCGGACGCTGATCACCTCCGGCATGAGCGAGCTGCCGATGACCGTGCCGGACGGCGTCAGCCCGTACGCCGAGGTGATGCTCAGCCTGCCCGCCGACTGGCCGCTGGACCGGGAGTCACTGTCGGATCCGGCGATCTACTGGCCGATCCGGGTGCTCAAGGAGATCGCCCGGCTGCCCCACGAGTACGGCACGTGGATCGGCGAGTGGCACTCCGTCCCCAACGGCGACCCGGCCGAGCCGTACGCGCCCGGCGTCGGCTTCGCGGCCGTCGTCGTCACCCCGATGCTGCGCGTCCCGGCCGAGGCCCGCACGATCGTGGCGTCCGACGGCACCGAGATCAACCTGCTCGCGGTGATCCCCCTGCACGCGGACGAGGCGGCGGTCAAGGTGGCCCGGGGCACCGACGCCCTGATCGAGATCCTCGACCGCGGCCGGATCTCCGAACTGCTCGACCCGGCGCGCCCCTCCTTCGCCTGAGCCGCCGAGCGCCCACCGGGTTCGGCCGATCTGTGCCAGATATCGGGTTGGCTCCATTTCGGTCGGGGATCCGATTGTCCGGTGGGTTCGGGATGGGTCACGGTGGAATCCGCGAAGCATTTCGGCCGGGTGGGCGGAGGATGCCGTGGACAACGCGTTTTCGCTGTATCAGGGCCGGGCGGACGGGGGGCCGGTCAATCGCAAGGCGTACACGAGCAGGTCGGCCCGGGGGGACGCGCTGGCCCGCAAGCCGCCGGGGCGCTGCTGGATCCACGATTACGAGGACGGCGCCGACGGGCCGCGGTTCGTCGGCTGGGACGCGGACGGGGAGCCGGTCGTCGCGGTGCGCAACGTCCCGCATCATCGGTTTCGGTCAGCCGGGAGCCCCGATCCCGACCTGCGGGACGAGCCTGACGACACGCCGTAGCGCCGGCGCCTCCGCCACGACGGGAGAAGGCGCCGGCACTGCGGGACCGGGTCAGGCGATCGCGGCCTGAACCGCCGGCAGCCAGCGGGCGGCGATCTTGACGTTGCCGGCGTCGTTGGGGTGGACGCCGTCGTACGTGTCGGTGCTGGTGGTGAAGCCGGTCCACTGGTCGACCACGGTGATCGGCGACGTGGCGGTGCTCAGCGAGGCCGCCCAGGCCGGGATGGCCGCGTTCAGGTTGACCACGCGCTGGCCGCAGTCGGTGCAGGTGGACGGGTTCAGCGGGATGATCTGCGCGACGATGATCAGCATCTTCGGGTTGGCGGCGCGCATCTGCCCGACCAGGGTGGTGTAGGCGTTCAGGATCGTGGTCGTGGAGAGGTTGCTCCAGGCGTCGTTGGTGCCGAAGTGCATGAGGACGACGTCCGGGCCGGAGGCGGAGAGCCAGGCCGGCAGCATGTTCTGGCTGGCGACGTTGGTGACCAGGTAACCGCCGTGGCCCTCGTGTTCGCCGTCGTAGGGGAAGCCGCAGCCGTCGCCGGGCAGGGTGCCGACGAAGTCCACCCGGGCGGCCGGCAGTTGCTGCCAGAGCAGGGCGCGCCAGCAGCCGGGGGAGCCGGTGATCGAGTCGCCCAGCGCCATGATCTTCTTCTTGGTGGTGGCCGAGCTGCTCGGTGAGGGGGGTCCCGGGTCGACGTCGGTGGGTGTGGGCACGACGCCTCCGGTGCAGGTCACGCCGTTGAGGGTGAACGACGCGGGGATCGGGTTGCTGCCGGTCCAGGAACCGTTGAAGCCGAACGACGCCTTGCCGTTCGTGGCGATCGCGCCGTTCCAGCCGGCGTTCTTGACGGTGACCGTGGATCCGGACTGGGTGACCGAGCCGTTCCACAGTTGAGTGATCGTCTGCCCGGCCGGGAACGTGAACATCAGCGACCAGGACGAGACCGGGTCGCCGAGGTTGGTGACGTCCACGGCCGCGCCGAATCCGCCCGGCCACTGGCTGCTGACGGTGTACTTGACGGCGCAGCCGGCCGCCGCGTTCGCGCTGGTGGCGGTGGCTACGGCGGTGGCTGAGAGCAGTGCGGTGACGAGGCCGAGGACGGCTGCCTTTCGTCGTTGCATCGGGATGCCTCCGGGGATGTGCTTGACGGGGGTCCGGGGACGGAGCACGCTGGGAGCGCTCCCAATTAACGCACATCAATGCGCGGTTGGAGAAGGGCGTGCGGCGCGATGGGATGGGCGCCGCGCGGGTGGGCGACTGCGGTGGGGGTGAGATCCGCGCGCGATTTCACCCGGCAGCCGTCCGGCCGGGAGAGCGGGGAGACGGGTGCTACGGGCCCGCCTCCCCGCGCCACCCGGACAGGGCGTGATCAATCACGGTCGAGGAGCGCAGAGGTGCCCAGGTTGCGGATCGACGCGTCCAGGACGTGGGCGGTGTGGGCCAGGGCGATCGAGCCGCCCCGGCGGCGGACCGCGGCCGCCACCTGCATGAGACAGCCCGGGTTGGCCGTCACCAGCAGGTCGGCGCCGGTGGCCAGGACCGCCCTGGCCTTGCGGTCGCCCAGCTCGGCGGCCGGGGCCGGATTCAGCACGTTCCACACGCCGGCCGAACCGCAGCAGATCTCCGGGTCGGCGATCGCCCGCAGCTCCAGCCCCGGAATGCCGCGGAGCAGGGCCCGCGGCTGCGCCCGGACCCCCTGGGCGTGCCCCAGATGGCAGGCGTCGTGGTAGGCCACGGTCAGCGGCAGCGGATGACGTCGGGCGGCCGGGCCCAGCTCGGCCAGCAGTTCGGTCAGGTCGCGGACCTTCGCGGTGAACGCGGCCGCCCGCTCGGCGTAGACCGGATCGTCGGCGAGTAGCTCGTCGTACTCCTTCAGCGTCGAGCCGCAGCCCGCCGCGTTGACCACGAACCAGTCCATGCCGCAGCGCTCGAACGTGTCGATCAGCCGCCGGGCGAACCGCTGCGCCTCGGCACGCCGGCCGTTGTGCACGCTCAGCGCCCCGCAACAACCCTGGCCGGGCGGGATCAGCACCTCACAACCCTCGGCCGCGAGGACCCGTACCGTCGCCGCATTGACGTCCGGAAAGAACGCGGACTGAACACAACCGGTCAGCATGCCCACCACCGCGCGCCGGGTGCCGCGTGCCCGCACGCGGGCCGGCGGGCGCGGCACACCGCGCAGGCGCGGCGCCAGCGATTCCAGCGTGGCCAGCGTCGGCGCGAGTCGCTCCAGGAGGCCGGAGCGGGCCACGAGCCTCTGCAAACCCGACATCTGGTACGCGCGAAGCGGCCCCCGCAGCAGCCGGAGCCGTCGCGGGTACGGGAAGAGCGCGAAGATCGCCGTCCGCAGTGCCCGCTCCCGGACCGTCCGTGGGTGCCGGCGCTCCACCTGGGCGCGGGTGTCCTCGATCAGCCGGTCGTAGCGCACCCCGGACGGGCACGCGGTCACACAGGCCATGCAGCCCAGACAGCGGTCGAAGTGGGTGACCATCGAGTCGCTCAACGGCTCCCCGGACAGCCCCTGCCCGATCAGGTGGATGCGCCCGCGCGGCGAATCCATCTCCTCACCCCACAGCACGTAGGTGGGGCAGGTGGTCAGGCAGAACCCACAGTGCACACAGTCCGACACCAGATCGGCGCGCGGCGGGCGGTCGCCGTCGAACGCCGGCCCACCCACCGGCGGACCGCCCGTCCCGGCCGCCCGCAGCGCGTCGACCGGTGGCGTACCGATCCCGCGTGTCGCGTCCACCGGCGTGTGGAGTCCGTCGTCGATATCGGACATCAGATCCCTCCCACGAATCGGCCGGGCGCGAACCGGTGGTCCGGATCGAACTGGTCCTTGACCCGGCGCATCAACTCCAGGCCGGGCACCGGACCCCACATGTCCAGGCCGTCCGAGACCTCGCCGGGTGCGGTCAGCACGACGGCGTGACCCCCGGCCCGGGTGGCCGCCGCCCGCAGCCCGTCCACGATCTCCGGGATCCCGGCCGGCGCCCCGGCCGGGAAGCCCGCGTGCAGGACGCCGGTGGCGGCCGCGCCGCGGACCGTGCCGCCGGCCGCGGTGACCGCCTCCACCAGGGCCGGGACGGCGGAGAGCACGCCGGTCAGCTTCAGGCCCAGACCGCCGGGCGGCCACGGCGGGGTGTCCCACCAGGACGGCGGCAGGTCGGTGACCTCGCCGTCGAGCAGGCGGGCCAGGGTCGCCGCGCGGTCGCGGACACCCTGCTCGGTGCCCTCCACCAGGACCGCGATCTCCGGGGGCGCGCCCGGCCCGGCGTCGATCTCCACGGCGCTCGGGGCCAGCTGGGCGGCCAGGATCTTCGCCACCGCGGTGGGCGGGGCGGTCGCCCGTACGAAAGCGGTGTCGAGAGGGACCGGATGCAGGCGGAAGACGCACTCGGTGATCAGCCCGAGCGTGCCCTGCGCGCCGGTGTAGAGCTTGCCCAGGTCGTAGCCGGCGACGTTCTTCACCACCTTGCCGCCCGCCCGGGCGATCCGGCCGTCCGGCCGCACCACCGTGACGCCGATCAGCAGATCGCGGGCCGTGCCGTAGCGCAGGCGCCGTGGCCCGGAGGCGTTCGCCGAGACGGCGCCGCCGGCCGTCGCGGTGGGCGGCGCGTCCAGCGCGAGCTGCTGACCGGGCAGGGCGTGCAGGTCGGCCATCGGTGTGCCGGCCCGGGCCACGGTGATCAGATCCCCGGCGGCGTGCTCCACCACCCCGGCCAGCCGCCGGGTGTCGATGATCAGATCCAGGTCGCGGGGCGGCGGACCGTACTGGAGCTTCGTGCCACCGCCGCGGATCACGACGGTGAGATCCCGGGCGGCCGCGATCAGCGCGGCGGCCTCCTCGGTGCTGGCCGGAGCGGCGACGAAGCGGGCCGGAACGCCACACACCACATCGTCGTCACCGGCCTTGACCGCGAGGTCGTCGAGGACGCTCATCAGAAGATCTCCGCCACGCCGGACTCCTGCAGGGGGTGTGGGCCGCTACGGCGGCCGGGGCGTTCGCCGCACAGGCGGGGAGTGGGGAAGATCTTGCCGGGGTTGGCCAGGCCCCCGGGGTCGAAGGCGCAGCGGACCAGCTGCATGGTGTCCAGGTCGGTGTCGCTGAACATGCGCGGCATGTAGTGGGCCTTCTCGACGCCGACGCCGTGTTCGCCGGTGATCGAGCCGCCGTACTCGATGCAGAGGTCGATGATGGCGCCGGAGACCGTCTCGGCGCGGTCCTCCTCGCCGCGGACCCGGGCGTCGAACAGGACCAGCGGGTGCAGGTTGCCGTCGCCGGCGTGGAAGACGTTGGCGACCCGGACGCCGTGCGAGGAGGCCACCTCGTCGATGCGGCGCAGCACCTCGGGCAGCGCGGTCCGGGGGATCACCCCGTCCTGGACGATGTAGTCGGGGCTGATCCGGCCGACCGCCGCGAACGCCGACTTGCGGCCCCGCCAGATCAGCTGCCGCTCGTCGTCGTCGGCGGCCACCCGGGTCTCGAAGGCGCCGTTCTCGGCACAGAGCCGGCTCACCTCGTCGAACTGGGCGGCGACCTCGGCCGACGGCCCGTCCAGCTCGACGATCAGGACGGCGCCCGCACCGGCCGGATAGCCGCAGTGGACCGCGGCCTCGGCGGCCTCGATGGAGAGCGCGTCCATCATCTCGATGGCGGCCGGCACCACCCCGGCCGCGATGATCGCCGAGGTGGCGGCGCCCGCCTGGTCGGTGCCGTGGAACGCGGCGAGCAGCGTGCGCACGGTCTCCGGCAGCCGGGTCAGCCGCACCGTCACCTCGGTGGCGACCCCGAGCGTGCCCTCCGAGCCGACGAACGCGCCGAGCAGGTCGTAGCCGGGGGTGTCCGGGGCGGCCCCGCCGAGCCGGACCAGGTCGCCGTCCGGCGTGACCACCTCCAGCCCGGTCACGTGGTTGGTGGTGAAGCCGTACTTGAGGCAGTGGGCGCCGCCCGCGTTCTCCGCCACGTTGCCGCCGATCGAGCAGATCTGCTGGCTGGACGGGTCCGGAGCGTAGTAGTAGCCGTGCTCCTTCGACACCGTCGACACCTGGAGGTTGACGACGCCGGGCTGGACGACGGCCCGCTCGTCCTCCGGCCGCAGCGACAGGATCTCCCGCAACTGGGAGGTCACGATGAGCACCCCCGCGGCGTGCGGCAGCGCCCCACCGGACAGGCCGGTGCCGGAGCCGCGGGCCACGAACGGCACGCCCGCCTCGGCGCACGCGCGGACCACGGCGGCGACCTCGCCGGCGGTGTGCGGCAGGGCGACCAGCGCCGGGATCACCCGGTAATGGGCGAGGCCGTCACACTCGTAGGTCCGCAACTGCTGCCGGTCGGTGAGCACCTGGTCCGGGCTCATCTCGGCTCGCAACCGCACGGCCAGGGCATCGATGCTCATCGCGGACCTCCTCGGCGTCACTGCCCACGGCTCACGCTAACCGCGATCGTCCCGCCGCGCGATGGGAAGCCGGCCGGATCGACCGCCCGCGTTTTCCGGCCGGCGGTCTGGCACTATTGCCGGATGCTCCAGACCGCCAGACCCCTCCGTGCCGTCCTGGGCGCCGCCTGCGCCCTGGTCCTGGCGGCCGGGTGCAGCTCCTCGGACGACCCCGACGAGAGCCTGATCACCGCGACCACCATGCGCGGCGCGTTCCTGCAGCCCACCGAGATCGGCCCGGCCTGGGCGGCCCCGGAGGAGAGCGCGAACCCGCAGCAGATGGTCAGCTTCTGCGGCGGCACGAGCACACCACCGCAGGTTCCGCCGGGCGCCGAGGTGGTGACGTCGTCGGCCGCCGACGAGGGGGAGAAGGGCGCGCAGACCCTCCACCAGACCGCTCTGGTCTTCGCCGACGAGGCGAGCGCGACGGCCGGGCAGGAGCTGCTGCGGGTGGTCGCCGACCAGTGCCCGCCCTCGGCGAGTGTGGCGGCGACCCAGACCGCCGACCGCAACGAGCCGGCCTACACCGAGACGGCCGAGGTGCGCGATCTCAGTGAGGGCGCCTGGTCCGGGTTCGTGATCGTCCGCCACAAGCTGTACGAGTCGGAGCACCCCGGCACCGCCGACACCGCCGTGTCCGTGCTGCGCACCCGCAACGTGGTGCTCGTCGGCACGTACGCCATCTACCGGCTGGAGAACAAGACCCCGTCGCCGGGCTTCGAGGCCGACTGGCAGCGGCTGGTCGGTTCGGTCGTGCAGCGGGTGGGATAGACACACGGACAAACGTCGTCTAATGTTCGCGGTGCGCCGTTGCGAGTTCTTCCCCCGTGGAATTCGCAGCGGCGCCCTTACTTCTGCCGGGTTTTCCGTCGCCGTGCGCGTTGCTGCGCGGAGAGGGCGCGAACCGCGCAGACATCTCCGTACCCGTGTGGAAAAGTCCACGGGACTGTTAACTATTCACTCCGGACGTGCTTAGCCTTACGAATCCCAGGGCAGGACTTGGTATCCGCCGCGGATTCTTCACCGGAGGTAGGGGCATGAAGTTCGTCTACGACTTCGCCGAGGGCAACAAGGACCTCAAGGATCTGCTGGGTGGCAAGGGCGCCAATCTCGCGGAGATGACCAACCTGGGCCTGCCCGTGCCGCCCGGCTTCACGATCACCACCGAAGCCTGTCAGCAGTACCTGCGCAACGGCACCCACGTCGACGGCCTCGCCGCCGAGATCGACGAGCATCTCGCCGCGCTGGAGGCCGGGATGGGCCGCCGCCTCGGCGACCCGGCCGACCCCCTGCTCGTGTCGGTCCGCTCCGGCGCGAAGTTCTCCATGCCGGGCATGATGGAGACCGTCCTCAACGTGGGGCTCAACGACGAGTCGGTGGCCGGGCTGTCCCGTCAGGCCGGGGGCAACGACCGGTTCGCGTGGGACTCGTACCGGCGTCTCATCCAGATGTTCGGCAAGACCGTGTGCGAGGTGCCCGGCCACGAGTTCGAGGACGCGCTGCACGAGGCCAAGGTCGCCAAGGGGGTGCGCGACGACGTCCAGCTCGGCGCCGACGACCTGCGGGAGCTGGTCACCGCGTACAAGAAGGTCTTCGCCAAACACACCGGGCACGAGTTCCCGCAGGACCCGCGCGAACAGCTCGACCTCGCCGTCGAAGCGGTCTTCCGGTCGTGGAACGCCGACCGCGCCGTCCTCTACCGCCGCCAGGAGCGCATCCCCGCCGACCTGGGCACCGCCGTCAACGTGGTCGCCATGGTCTTCGGCAACCTCGGCGCCGACTCCGGCACCGGCGTCGCCTTCACCCGCGACCCGGCCACCGGCGAACCGGGCGTCTACGGCGACTACCTGGCCAACGCGCAGGGTGAGGACGTGGTCGCCGGCATCCGCAACACGCTCCCGCTGGCCGACCTGGAACGGCTCGACCCGGATTCGTACGCCGAGCTGATGCGCATCATGGCCACTCTGGAGAGCCACTACCGCGACCTGTGCGACATCGAGTTCACCATCGAACGCGGCAAACTGTGGATGCTCCAGACCCGCGTCGGCAAACGCACCGCCGCGGCCGCCTTCACCATCGCCGCCCAGCTCGTCGACGAAGGGGTCATCGACCTCGACGAGGCGCTCACCCGGGTGTCCGGCGCGCAGCTCGCCCAGCTGATGTTCCCCCGCTTCGACCTCTCCTCTGATCCGTCGTCGTTGACGCGCGGCATCGGAGCGTCGCCGGGCGCGGCCTACGGTGAGGTCGTCTTCACCTCGCAGCGGGCCGTCGAAGTGGCCGCGTCCGGCGCGCCCGTCATCCTGGTCCGGCGGGAGACCAACCCCGACGACCTGCCCGGCATGATCGCCGCCAACGGCATCCTCACCAGCCGTGGCGGCAAGACGTCACACGCCGCCGTCGTCGCTCGCGGCATGGGCAAGACCTGCGTCTGTGGCGCCGACGAGATGGAGGTTTCCTCTTCCAGCTTCACCATCGGCTCGCACACCGTCCGCGAGGGCGACACGATCTCCATCGACGGCACCACCGGCCGCGTCTACCTCGGCGAGATCCCGGTCCGGCCCAGCGAGGTCGTCCAGTACTTCGAGGGCGACCTGGACCCCAACAGTGCCAACGATCCGCTGGTCGCGGCCGTGCACCGGATCATCACGCACGCCGACGCGGCGCGGCGGCTCAAGGTGCGGACCAACGCCGACACCGGCCTCGACGCCGCCCGCGCCCGGCGCTTCGGCGCCCAGGGCATCGGCCTGTGCCGCACCGAGCACATGTTCCTCGGCGACCGGCGGGAACTCGTCGAACGCCTGATCCTGGCCCGCAACGAGGCGGAACGCAACGACGCCCTCGCCGCCCTCCAGCCACTCCAGCGCGCCGACTTCCTGGAGATCTTCCGGGAGATGAACGGGCTGCCCGTCACCATCCGGCTCATCGACCCGCCGCTGCACGAATTCCTGCCCTCGCTGGAGGAACTCGCCGTCAAGGTCGCCGTCGCGCACGAGCACGGCCAGCACGTCGAACACGACGAACAACTGCTCGCCGCGGTCCGCCGGATGCACGAGCAGAACCCGATGCTCGGCCTGCGCGGCGTACGCCTCGGCCTGGTCATCCCCGGCCTGTTCGCCATGCAGGTCCGCGCCATCGCCGAGGCCGCCGTCGCACTCGCCGCCGAAGGCGGCCGGCCCCGCCCCGAGATCATGGTCCCGCTGGTCGGCGCCGTCCAGGAACTCGAGACGGTCCGCGTCGAAGCCGAGAAGATCATCGCGTCGACCGTCGGCGACTCCGGCGTCGACATCCTGATCGGCACCATGATCGAGGTCCCGCGCGCGGCCCTCACCGCCGGCCAGATCGCCGAGGCCGCCGAATTCTTCTCCTTCGGCACCAACGACCTCACCCAGATGGGCTGGGGCTTCTCCCGCGACGACGTCGAAGGCGCCTTCTTCTGGCGCTACCTCGAACTCGGCATCTTCGGCATCAGCCCCTTCGAATCCATCGACACCGACGGCGTCGGCCGCCTCGTGAAGATCGCCGCCGACGAGGGCCGCGCCGCCCGCCCCGGCCTCAAACTGGGCGTCTGCGGCGAACACGGTGGCGACCCCGACTCGGTCCACTTCTTCCACGAGGTCGGCCTCGACTACGTGTCCTGCTCGCCCTTCCGGGTGCCGATCGCCCGCCTGGAAGCCGGCCGGGCGGCCATCGAATCCGAGGGCTCCGACCACCGCTGATCACTACTCACTCAGCCGGGGGGGGGGGGGGGGGGGGCCCCCGCCCCCCCCCCCCGCCCAACCCCTTTTCCGGTACGCGCACCGCCGCCCCCCGAAGCACCTTCCCCGCTCCGCCGGTTCACGCGACCGATTGCCGTCCCCCAGCCCGTGCCGCGCGTTCCGGGCTGAGCTCGGGAGTCCAGCCGTCCCTCCGGCCAGACCGTGTTCTCCATCCCCGCCATACCTGGCGGGGACGCATGATCGGCATTACCGCAACTCCCGATCGATCATGGTGCGGTGACCACCCCTTGACCCGAGGGCGCTGAGACAGCCGATCGTGTTCACCGGACGGCTCGTACCGCGTGTGAAAACCCGGCGCTGTCGCCCTCATCCCGAAGCCGGGGACGCGACCGAGGGCTCGCCGTGCCGCTGGTGGTCATTCACCTGCTGGGCCGTGAGATTTCGCCTCAGCACTGACGACCTGCTGGACAAGGCTTCCCCGTTCCGAGGAGAGACGGGATCAGAGAGTCGCTGCGAGGGCGTAGAAGAGGGGGATGCGTGGGGCGTCGTCGGGGAGGCGCCAGAAGCCGGTGGCGGTGGGGTGCATGTGCGGCCAGCGGGGCCAGGGGATCTCGTCGCTCTCGTGCAGGGAGCGGATGGTCAGACCGGCCCGGACCAGGGACGTCACCACCTCGCCCAGACCGTGGGACCACTCGTAGCTGACGGTGGCACCGGTCAGGGGCGGGCCGTCGGTGTAGGTGCGGGTGGCGTCGAGCTCAGCGGCGCCACGGCCGGCGAGGTAGTCCTTGCGGAGCAGCAGGGACTGGTCGTCGGCGGAGCCCGGAACCAGGCCGATCGACTGGAGCAGCGGATGGAACTCGACCACGTAGAGTGATCCGCCGGGCTTCAGGAGTCGCTTGATCACGCCGGCCCAACGATCCAGGTCCGGTAGGTAGCAGAGCGCGCCCTTCCCGGTGTAGACCAGGTCGAAACCGCGGCCGGGCAGGGCCTCTACCGCGTCGTAGACGTTGGCGTGGACGTACTCGATCGGCAGGCCGGCGTCGGCGGCCAGCTTGCGCGCTGTCCGGACGGCGGCGCTGGACAGGTCCAGGCCGGTCACCGAGCGTGCTCCCCGGCGGGCGAACGCGGCGGTCTCGGTGCCGAGGTGGCACTGCAGATGCAGGACATCACGGCCGCGCAGATCGCCCATGTCGGACCACTCGTAGTCGGCGAACCAGCTCTCCGGGTCGCGCCCGGCCACGTCGTAGAACCGGCTCGCCGCGTGGATGGGCGTGCGCTCGTCCCAATTCGCCTCGATGGCGGCCATGCGATCGC
Organism: Actinoplanes flavus; assembly: GCF_017592555.1. Classification (GTDB taxonomy): domain Bacteria; phylum Actinomycetota; class Actinomycetes; order Mycobacteriales; family Micromonosporaceae; genus Actinoplanes; species Actinoplanes flavus. Next base: position 94,090 of record NZ_JAGFNS010000027.1, read on the forward strand.
GGGTGGCGTCGTCGAAGGTCATCGAACTCCTTTTCCGGCCCGGCTCCGCCGGACGGGACGTTTCTCGTCGAAGGTGGGGCGGGCCGGTTTGTGTCTGGGCTCGGCTTTGCTGGGCGGATCGGTGTCTGTCGTCGAGGTGGGGCGGGTCGGCTCGCGTCCGGGCCGGGCTCTGCCGGGCGGGGCCGGTGTCTTGTCGTCGGGGGTGGAGCGGGCCGTATCGCCTCCGGGCTGGGTTTGCCGAGGGGTGGGTGTTTCGTAGTCGGGGTGGGGCGGTCAGCTCGCGGCGTCGGCGTGGGTGCCGTCGATCACCGAGGGTGGGCTGGCGCCGGGTGGGGTGGCGCACATGAACGCGCTGGTGACGGCCTGGTGCAGGTGGTGAGCTATGCGTGGGCCGGACGAGGCCAGCAGCTCGGTGACGGCGTGCTCCAGGACGGCTGCGGCGGTCGGCCAGTCGGCGACGGCGGCGGCGCTCAGATGTCGGGCGGCGTCGGCCGGGCGATGCCGGAAGAGCAGCGTGGACAGCTCGGGAACCGGTGGGCCGGCGGCGGCCCGGACGGCCTGCGGGGTGGCGTAGGCGGCGCCGGCCAGGACGGCGAGCGGATCGGTGTAACCGGCGTCGGCCAGGATGAGCAGGGCCTCGCGGTCGTCACGGGCGGTGGCCTCGGCGCGGACCCGGCCGGCCAGGGCCGCGACGATCGGGGTGTCGGCGTTGTGGCGGACGATCCCCGCATACGCCGGCAGGCGAGCCGGATCGAGCGGGGCGGGCACCGGCTCCGGGGTCAGGTCGTCGGCCCCCAGCTGGTGGGCGCGGACGGTGCGGGCGGTGATCCGGGCGTGCAGGCGGTAGACCGGGTCGGCGACCGGCAGCTCCGGACCGCCGAGGATCTGCTCGTTCGCCGAGACGACCGCCGCCGCCACGGCGCTGCTGCTCGCCGGGGTCTGCCGGATGGTGTGGTGCGCGTGGGCGAGAGCGGGATCGGGCCGCCGGCCGGCCAGGCGCTGGGCGGTGTAGCGGTCGGAAGCGTCGCACGCATAGGCCTCCCGGTAGACGGCGCTCAACCCGGGCAGGTCGGCGAGCAGGGCCCGGCCCAGGTCGGGCGAGAGGTCGAGGACGCCGATCGCGGTGTCGAACCGGGCCCGGTGATCGGGCCGCAGGTAGGCCAGGACGTCACGGTCGTGGACGGTCGCGCCGCCAGGCCAGGACCGCGCCGGCATCCGGGTGATCAGGTGCCGCAGCCGGGACCAGGCGTGGGCCTCGCCCTCCAGGTCGTGGACCCGGACGGCGGCGCGGACCAGCGCGCAGTGGGCGACGGCGGCCTCGCCGGGATCCTCGATCAGGGTGGCCAGGGCGGTCGCGGTGTGCCGGTCGGTGGGCGCCAGATGGGTGACGAAGACGCGCAGGAGGCGGGCCAGTGAATGCGGGTTGCCCGGGTGGGGCGGCGCCGGAAGGAGGGCCCGGGGCAGGTCGGCGGGCGTGGTGAACAGGTGACGGCTGGGGTCGGCGGGCTGCTCGCTCCGGCGCGGGTCCGAAGCGACCGGGGTGGAGAGAAGGCCCCGGAGCACGCTCAGGTGCAGGATCCGCGGCAGGTCGGCCCCGGCGTCGAGGGCGGTCGCCAGAGCGTCGTCGAGCAGGCACCGGAAGTGTTCGTCGGAGCCATGGCGGGTGTGCAGGGACAGCCGCAGCGTGCGGTCGAGGGTGGTCACGCCGTGATCTTCGGTCGCGGTCACGAGTCCTCCGATCGATGTGTGTGGCTGCTGGGCTGCTGCGCGGAATGCTACCGGCCGGGTACGACAAGTCACGGTCCGTCGCCGACCCGGCCGGGTGGAGCGGAGCCGATCGGGCCGAAAACGTCAGGGGGCGGGTCTAGGTTCGAGGGGATCGCGAATTCGACGACCCTGGAGTGTCAGATGACGTCCCGGCTCAATCCCTACCTGGCGTTCAACGGAAACGCGCGCGAGGCCATCGAGTTCTATCAATCGGTCTTCGGTGGCGACCTGAAGATCCACACGTTCGGCCAGTTCGGCTCGCCGGATCCGGCCATCGCCGACCAGGTGATGCACGCCCAGCTCGAGACGCCGCAGGGCTACACCCTGATGGTGTCCGACACCCCGCCGGGCATGAGCCGCACTCCGGGCGACAACATCACCGTCAGCCTCAGCGGCGAGGACGCTGACGAGCTGCGCAAGGCCTGGGAGGGGCTCTCGCCGGGCGGCACGATCGGCGTGCCGCTGGAGAAGCAGATGTGGGGTGACGAGTTCGGTCAGCTGGTCGACCGGTTCGGCATCCCATGGATGGTCAACATCGTCGGAGGCGGGTAGCGGCGCGGGTGGGCGGCCCCGGCGGCGCTGGGGCTGTCCACAGTCGGGGCCGGAGGTCAGGCGGTAGCGGCTTCCAGGACCTCACGGATGGGCTGGAGGGCGGCGAGCGCCTTCGGTAGCCCGTCCTCCCACTGCTCGGCCCACTCGGAGTCGTCGCCGGCCACCCGGTCCAGGGCGCGCAGGGCCAGGGCGGGCAGGTCGCCCGGCAGGTCGAGGGTGCCACCCTCGGTGAGGGAATCCGCGGCGTAGGAGTTGATCAGCGCCGTGCCGCCGGGCAGCAGCGAGGCGATCACGGCCGCTGCGGCGACGACCTGGCTGCCGGAGTCCTGTTCGAGGTATTCGCCCTCGTGCAGGGCCTCCTCGAGGGTCTTGCGGAGTAGTCCGGCGCGTTCGCCGGGGGCGGCCTCGTGCAGGTCGCCGCTCCAGTCGGCGGCGTCGTCGTTGTCGAACGGCCCGAAGCCCCAGGCGCCCATTCGTATCCTCCCGTGTGATGCGTGTCGTCGTGTTCGGGAGATGATCTCACGCTTCTCGGCAACTCCGAATGTGACGGTGTTACATCACGCTGAGTGATAATCGGGTTCCGTGTCACTCTTCCGACAAGGATCTCGGAAGGGTGTCCCGAATAGTGCGACGGAATGGCGTTCCCGCTGCTCAGAAATGGTGGGAAGGGGTGCGCGTGGTCGATGGATTTGGGGCTTGTGACCAATCTTCGGGTGGCTGGTCCACTGTGGCTGCCGACACGAAACGCAATCCTCGGGGTGACTGCGTGATCACAGTGGTGCTTAGACTCCGGAGAAATCGACATCAGGCGAGCCGGGGGGCTCGTGCGCCGCCGTGCGCCCATGATGTTGCTTGAGGGGGAGAGCGACGTGACGGTCGACCGGCCGATCCGTGAGTGGAACGGCCTGATCATTCCGGACCCAGGGGTTTACACACTGGACGAAGCCCACAAGAGGATCGGCTTCGAGGCACAGCACATGATGGTCAGCCCGATCCGGGGCGAATTCGCGAAAGGCAGCGCGACGATCGTGGTGGCGGGGGACCCGCTGCGGTCGTCGATCGACGCGACCATTCAAGCGGACTCGATCAACACTCACAACGCGGAGCGGGACGCACACCTGTCCAGCCCGGATTTCTTGGACGTGCGACGCTATCCGACATTGAGGTACCGCAGCACCGGCATCGCCTGGGAATCGGACAGTGATCCGATCTTCCACTGGGCCCGTCTGCGTAACAATCCGCTCAGCCGCAGGGGGACCGCCGCCGATCTGCCGCCCGCGGCGACCCACGCCTCCGGCCGATTCGTGATCCAGGGTTATCTGACGGTCAGGAACGTGAGCCGGCAGATCGACATGCACATGGAGTTCGGTGGGGCCCGCCGCGATCCGTACGGCCGGGAGATCTTCGGTTTCAGCGCCACCGCCGAGATCGACCGTGCGGACTACGGCCTCATCTGGAACGTGATGCTGGAGGCGGGCGGCGTCCTGGTCGGCAGGAAGATCCGCATCGAGATCGCCGGCGAGGCCATCCGCGACTCCTGACCGGCCCGGTACCAGCCGGCCCGTGTGGCCCGGACGGATCCGGGCCACACGGGCGAGGCGACACGTTCGGGACTCACTCGTCGAAGGGGTTGGGCTCCTCGTCGAAGAAGTCGTATTCGGAGTATCCGGGCTCGGGCTCCGGCCCGTTGTAGGTGCCGGCGGCCGGCCTGCTCGACGATCTGACCGGCCGGGCAGCCGCCGATCCGCCGGCACGAACCGCCCCCGTGCCGGCGGAGGCATCGAAAGCCGAGGCCGGGGCGGGACCGGAGGCTGAGGCGGAGGTCGAGGCGGGACCGGATACGGAGACGGGGGTGGGACCGGACGCGGGAGTCGCACCGGAGAGGTCGGCGGGGGACGCGGCGGTGTCGGGCAATGGCTCGCCGCGGACCACGGCCAGGACCTGGTCACCGAACTTGGTGAGCTTGCTCTGGCCGACCCCGCTCACCGTCCCGAGTTGGTCCAGCGAGGTGGGCGCCAGCGCCGCGACGGCCCGCAGCGTGGCGTCGTGGAAGATGACGTACGCCGGGACGCCCTGCTCTTTGGCGGTGGCGCCGCGCCAGGCCCGCAGCCGCTCGAAGAGGCCCACCGCCTCCCCGGAGAGGTCGGCCGGGGCGGCGGCCGTCTTGGACGCGGCCCGTGTGGAGGAGCGGGACGCCCGCGGCGCCGCCACCTCCCGGCGCATGAGGAGTTTCCGTTCTCCGCGCAGCACCTCACCGCTGCGTGCGGTCAGTGTGATGGTCTGATGGGCCGGTTCGACGGCCAGGAAATCGCCGGCCAGCAGTTGGCGTACCACGTTGCGCCATTCGACCTCGCTCAGGTCGGCGCCGATCCCGAAGACGGTCAGCTGGTCGTGGCGGAACCGGCTCACCTTGTCGGTGCGTTTGCCGAGCAGGATGTCGATGCTCTGCTGGGCGCCGAACCGCTGCCCCCGCTCCTTGTGCAGCCGGTACACCGTGGACAGCAGTTTCTGCGCGGGCACCGTGCCGTCCCACGACTCGGGCGGGTTGAGGCAGGTGTCGCAGTTCCCGCAGGCCTTCGCGGAGGTCTCGCCGAAGTACTGGAGGATCTGCGCCCGCCGGCAGTCGACGCTCTCGCACAGGGCCAGCATGGCGTCCAGGTGGCGGGCGGCGTTGCGCCGGAACGCCAGGTCGCCCTCGGAGCTCTCGATCATGCGGCGTTGCTGCATCACGTCCTGCAACCCGTACGCCAGCCAGGCGGTCGACGGCAGCCCGTCCCGTCCGGCGCGCCCGGTCTCCTGGTAATACCCCTCCAGTGACTTCGGCAGGTCCAGGTGTGCGACGAAGCGGACGTCCGGCTTGTCGATGCCCATGCCGAAGGCGATGGTGGCGACCATGACGAGCCCGTCCTCACGCAGGAAGCGGGACTGGTTCTCGAAGCGGGTCCGCGCGTCGAGGCCGGCGTGGTAGGGCAGCGCCGGAATCCCGTTCTGGGAGAGGAACTCGGCGTGCTTCTCCACCGACGCGCGGGACAGGCAGTAGACGATCCCGGCGTCGCCGGCGTGTTCGGTGCGCAGCAGGTCGAGCAGCTGACGGGACGGGTTGTTCTTGGGCACGATCCGGTATTGGATGTTGGGCCGGTCGAAACTGGCGGTGAAGTGCCGTGCCTCGGTGAGCTGGAGCCGGCCGGCGATCTCCTCGCGGGTGGCCGGGGTGGCGGTGGCGGTCAGCGCGATCCGCGGCACGTCCGGCCAGCGCTCGTGCAGCATCGACAGGGCCAGGTAGTCGGGCCGGAAGTCGTGGCCCCACTGCGACACGCAGTGCGCCTCGTCGATGGCGAACAGCGAGATCTTGCCCCGGTCGAGGAGCCGCTGCACGCCGGCCGTGCCCAGGCCTTCGGGCGCCACGTAGAGCAGGTCGAGCTCTCCGGCCACGAACTCGGCCTCGACGACGCGCCGTTCCTCCAGGTCCTGCGAGGAGTTCAGGAAGTTCGCCCGGACGCCCAGGGTGCGCAGCGCGTCGACCTGGTCCTGCATGAGCGCGATCAAGGGGGAGATCACCACGCCGGTGCCGGGCCGGACCAGCGCGGGGATCTGGTAGCACAGCGACTTGCCGCCGCCGGTCGGCATCAGCACGAGGGCGTCGCCGCCGCCGATGACGTGTTCGACGATGTCGCCCTGCTGCCCGCGGAACGACGGGTAGCCGAAGACCCGGTTGAGGGCGTCGGTGGCGCTGGACACGGAAAGCGAGGGGGCCGAAGTCACCCCGCGAAGTCTAGAGAGCCGAACGGATGATCGGATTCACCCTGTGGATGACGGGAGACCGACCAGGTCGAGAATCCGCTGAGCCGGCGAACCGGTGGCCGCGACCAGGTGGAGCGGCGCCTCGTCGTCGTGGTGGCTCCCGGCGACCTGGTGCAGCGCGGACACCCCGGCGCTGGCCAGATGGCTGACCCCGGACAGGTCGACGGTCATCGGCACGGTGCCGCCCCGGCTGCGGCGCAGCAGCTCCTGCCGGACCTGCTGGGCCGACACGGCGTCCACGGGACCGTCCAGGCGGACCCGGGCCTCGTCCCCGCCGGGCAGTTCGGCGATGGTGAGTTCGGTGGCGCGCGGCACGACGACGGCCGCCTCGTCGAAGCGGACCAGCAGCCGGGCCGGGCGGGCCAGCGGATGCCGGACGGTGGCGACGGTGCCGTCGGCGCCCGGCTCGACCCGCAGGCTCCGGACCAGTTGGGCGGTGAGCGCCAGGCCCCGGCCGCGGGTCGGCTGCCGTTGCGGCGCCTGCCAGCCGCCGTGGTCGGTGACGGTGACCTCGACCGTGCCGGCGCGGTCCAGTCCGGCCCGGATCCCGACGACGTCGCGGCGGGGGTCGCCGCCGCACCCGTGCTCGATCGCGTTGGTGGCCAGCTCCCCGACGGCGTGCTGGAGAACGAAGACGTCGTATTCGGCCGCGCCGATCTCGGCCAGCCAGGCGGCCAGCCGGCCGCGGAGGCCGCGCAGCGCCGACGGCGCCGCGGGCAGATCGACCAGCAGTTCCGGTACGGCGGGAACCCGCTGGGCGGCGAGCAACGTGATGTCGTCGGCGTGCCCACCGGTACGGACCAGCAGCTCCAGCGTCTGGGTGCAGACCCGGTCGGCGGCCGTCGCCGAGTCCCGCAGCGCCCGCCCGGCCGCCGCGTCCGCCGCCACGTGCGCCAGTTCGAGGGCACTGTCCAGGGTGCCGTCACGCCCGCTGCCGGGCCGTTCCAGGATCCCGTCGGTGTAGAGCAGCAGCAGGTCGCCCTCGTCGAGCCGTTCGGTGCGGACCGGGAACGTGCCGCCGGTGCCGAGCGGGACACCCCGCGTGCCGGGCAGGTAGCGGGCGTCGCGGCCGGCCGGGATGAGCAGCGGCGCCGGATGGCCGGCCGTGCAGTACGACAGCTCCCCGGTGGCGGTGTCGAGGACGGCCAGGCACACCGTCGCCGCGTACGCCGCCCGCACCCGCACGGCGAACCGGTCCGCCGCGGCCAGCGCCTCCCCGATGCCGGCCCCGGCGTCGAGCCGTTCCTGCAGCACCGCCCGCAGTTGTCCCATCACCCCGGAGGCGGTGACACCGTGCCCCACCACGTCGCCGACCACCAGCGCGACCCGCCCGTCCGGACGGGCCACCACGTCGAACCAGTCGCCGCCGGCCGCCGTGTCCGCGTCGGCGAGCAGATAGCTGGCCGCCACCTGCAATCCCGGCAGCACCGGCAGCCCGGCCGGCAGCAGCTCCCGTTGCAGGGCGTTTATCACGTCCCGGCTCTGCTGGTAGCGGCGGCGCAGCCGGTCCGCCTCGGCCTCGGCGGCCAGCCGGGTACGGGCGAGTTCGGTGACGTCGAACCCGGCCCCGATGACGCCGCGCCGCCTGCCGTCCGGGTCCAGCCACGGCACGATCGTGAAGGTCGCGAACATCTCCAGCACCGACCCGTCGGGCTGCTCGATGTGGGTCCGCCACTGCCGCCCGATGACCGGCTCCCCGGTGCGGTACACCTCGTGATAGGCGTCCACGTACTGCTGGCCGGCCAGGTCGGCGATGACCTCCCGGATCGGGCGGCCCAGGATGTCGCGCCCGGGCAGCACCGCACGGGTCGCCGCGTTGCACGCCACCAGCAGCAGGTCCGGCCCCTCGCACACGGCGACGATGAAGGGCAGCTGATCGACCGCGGCCATCATCGCGTCGAGCTCACCGGCACCCGGTATGTTCACGCTCGTCACCATGCCATCGTGCCGGACCCGCCGCTAGAAGGCGCCGAACGTCACTCGGCCAGGGGCAGATCGATGGTGTGTGCGGTGTGCGACGCCTTGACGCTCAGGTAGCGGACGTTGGCGGCGGACAGGTGCACCCCGGTCGGGATCCGCTGAGTGACGTCGATCCCCAGGTCGGTCAGCTGGCCGGCCTTGTCCGGGTTGTTGCTGAGCAGCCGCACCCGGTCGACACCGAGGGCGAGCAGCATCTGGGCGGCCGCCGTGTAGTCGCGTTCGTCCTCGCCCCGCCCCAGCGCCACGTTCGCCTGGTAGGTGTCGAGGCCGTCGTCCTGGAGCGCGTACGCGTCGAGTTTCGCGTACAGGCCGATGCCCCGGCCCTCCTGGCGCAGGTAGAGCAGGAAACCGCCCTGCTCGGCGATCCGTTCGACGGCCTCGCGCAGCTGCGGGCCGCAGTCGCAGCGCTGGCTGCCGAACACGTCGCCGGTGAGGCACTCGCTGTGCGGCCGGACCAGCGGGGCCCGTCCACCGGCCGCCGACTTGGTCAGGGCCCGTTGCCAGTCGCCGAGGCCGAGCGCGAGATGTTCCTTGCCGTCGTCCAGCCCGTCGAAGGTCATCACCCGGGCGGTCGTCGCGTAACCGTCGGGGAAACGCAGCGGCACGGTGACCTGCCGGCGAATGCTCGCCTTGGCAACCGTCATATGCATGGCCGTGGCCTCGAACATCGGTCCTCCTCGTTGGTTCCCGCCGTGCTCGGCGACGTCAGATGCACTGCCCGGAGATCGGCCCTCGCACACAGCGGATTATGGTGAGGAACAATCCCGGGAGGCGTCATCGGTGGCTGAGCGTCCTTACACCTTGCTGAGCTGTGGCATGTCCATCGACGGTTACGTCGACGACACGACCCAGGAGCGGCTGCTCCTGTCGAACGACGCGGATTTCGACCGGGTCGACGAGGTCCGCGCCCAGTGCGACGCGATCCTGGTCGGCGCCGGCACGATCCGCCAGGACAATCCGCGGCTGCTGGTGCGCTCCGCGACCCGCCGGGCCGAGCGGATCGCCCGCGGGGAAGATCCGGACCCGGTGAAGGTCACCGTAACGGGTAGCTGCCACCTCGACCCGGGTGCGTCGTTCTTCACCACGGGGGCGTCGGCCAAGCTGGTCTACTGCGCCACGTCGACCGTGGACGAGGCCCGCAAGCTGCTGGCCGACCGGGCCACCGTGGTCGACGGCGGCGACCCGGTGGACGTCCGCCGTGTCTCCGCCGACCTCGGCGCGCGCGGGATCCGCCGCCTGATGGTGGAGGGTGGCGGTCACATGCACACCCAGTTCCTGACCGCCGGGCTCGCCGACGAGTTGCAGCTGGTGGTGGCCCCGTTCTTCGTCGGTGACTCGCGGGCGCCGCGGTTCGTCTACGACGGCGACTTCCCGTGGAGTTCCGGCCACCGGGCCACGCTCGCCGAGGTCCGCCCGATGGGTGACGTGGTGCTGCTGCGTTACGCGCTGTCGGAACGGTTCGGCCGGCTCCGAGATCAAGCCGCGACTCCACCGGAGTAGGCGGGGCGCGCCCCCACCCGTACCGGAACTCGCCGGCCACGATCGGCCGGGAGCGGCACGATGACCGGGAGCAGCGCCATGGCCGGCGCCGGACTGACCGCCGGGGCGGCCGGGAGCGCCGGGGTGGCCACCGGCTGTTCGCGGCGGCGCGCCACCAGGCGCAGCAGCAGGATCACCGCGCCGGGCGCCGCCGCCACGAACGCCAGGATGCCGTAGGCCACCGCGATCGTCAGACCCTGCGCCGCGCTCAGCCCGGCCGCGCCGAACGCCCACGCCATGATCCCCTCGCGGGGACCCCAGCCGCCGACGTTGACCGGCAGGCCCATCGCCAGCAGCGCGAGCAGCAGCAGCGGGGCCAGTTCCAGCAGCGACGCCGTGCTGCCCGCGGCCCGGGCCGCCACCATGAACATCGCCAGGTGCCCGGCCAGCGCCGCGGCCGACGCCAGCAGCACCGCGGGCCCGTTGCGCCGCGACAGCAGACCCACGCGGATCTCGGCCATCCCGGTCCGGGCCGCGCCGGCCGCCCGGGAACGCCCGCGCCGCAGCCGCCGCAGACCGGCGACGACCAGCACGCCGGCCAGCGCGACACCCACGCTCACCGCGGCCACCCGCGCCACGTTGCCCTTCATCAGGGTCAAGACCGGCGAGGGTACGGAGACGAGCACCGCCGCACCGACCACCAGCAGCACGACCTGCCCGGCGATCCGTTCCAGGACCACCGCCCGGACGCCGCGGCCCAGGTCACCTTCGTCCCGGCCGTGCCGGACCGCCCGCCCCACGTCGCCGAGGATCCCGCCCGGCAGCGCGGCGTTGAGGAACAGCGCCTGGTAGTAGTCGGCGGTCGCGTCCTTCAACGGCAGCCGCATGCCCAGGGCACGCGCCACCACACACCACCGCCACGCGGTCAGCACCGTGGTGGCCGCGCCGATCCCCAGCGCCGCCACCAGCGCGCCCGTGTCGAGCACGCGCAATCCGTCCAGGAACGCGCCGGTCCCGAACCGCCACAGGACCAGCGCCAGGATCCCGGCGCCGCCCAGCAGTTTCAGCCAGGTCCAGATCGATCGCGTCACGTCCATCGTCCCCTCGTAGCCTTCGAGGACTAGTACGCCCGACCGGCGGCTTAAGGTTCAGCTGAAGATCGCTAAAACATCCTGGTGTCCCACGGACGCGTGCGGTAGCGATGCCAGACGCCGTTCCACGTAGTCGCCGGCCGGCAGATCGGGCCGCTGTTCGAGGGCCGCCGCGACCCAGCCGCGCAGCCATTCGGCGGTCAGCGCGGGCAGCGCCGGCCCCAGCCGCCACGGGCTCGGCCGGACGATCACCCGGGCGCCCGCCTTCTCGAACGCCGCGACCGCCACCTCCGGCGCGTCCGGCCCGAGCAGCCGGCGGCCACCCTCGGCACGCCGCTGGTGCTCGTTGAACGCCGCCTCGAACTCGGCGTCGAGGGGATCGTCGGGCGCGAGCCGCACCTCGCCCGTCACCGACAGCGTGAACAGCGCCGCCACCTTCGCCTCGGCGCACACCGCGGCCAGCCGTTCCACCTCCTCGGCGGTCAGCAGGTCCAGCAGCGCCGAACACGTCACCAGGTCGGTTCCGGCCAGGTCGGCGGCGGTCAGCTCGGTCACGTCCCGGCGCTGGGTGCTGACGGTCACCCCCTCGGGCATGTCCCCGGCGGCCCGCAGCAGCAGCGCCGGGTCCCGGTCCGTCATGATCCAGTGCTGGGGCAGCGGCAGCCGCGGGGACAGCCACCGGCCCAGCGAACCGGTCCCGCAGCCCAGGTCGCGCACCGTCCGTACCGGTCCGGGCAGTTCCCCGATCAGCTCGGCGGCCCGGGCGGCCGCGTCGGCGGGCTCGCGCAGCGCCAGCCAGGCCGCGCTGAAATCGCCCTCGCCGTCGCCGCTGATGGTCGCGGCCCGCTCGTGCGCCGCGACACGCGGCCCGGCCCCGCTGATCGGCCCACCCTCACTGAGCGTCCCGATCTCCCCGGCGGTCCCGATCTCTCCGGCAGTTCCGGTTTCCCAGGCCGTCCCGATCGCCCCGGCAGTCCCGGTTTCCCAGGCGGCCCCGATCTCCCCGGGGGGCCCGGTCTCGCTGAGCGCCCCGCCCTGGTCGAGCGGGCCGGTCTCGCTGAGGGGTCCGATCCCCCCGGCCGTCTCGTCCCCGTGGGGCCTTCCCGTCCCGGTGGGCGGTTCGTCCGCACGGGGCGGGCCGGTCTCGCTCAGCGGGCCGATTCCCCCAGGCGTCCCGCCCTCGCTGGTCGGCCCGGCGCCGCCGGCCGTCCCGCCCTCGCTGCGGCGTTCCGTCCCGGTGGGCGGTTCGCCTTCACGGAGCGGGCCGGTCTCGCTGAACGTGGCGATCTCCTCGGCGGTGTGGTCGGGTAGTGCCGTGCCGGGCGCCGCCGGGTCGTCCCCGGTCTCGATCCTGCCGTGCACTTCCGTCATTTGCTGCCTCCTCGGCGTGGTCGCCCGGTCCGGGCGCGGTCCCGGCTGGCTGTCAGTGCCGTCTCCCGGCCTGGGAGACAGCACTGACAGCCAGCCGGGTGATCCACCAGGCAGGGCCCGTGCGCCTGGGTGGCATCCGCCCGGTTCCAGGTTGTCAGGTTCGCGTGGTGGCGTGGCCGGATGGGGTCAAGGGAGGGCATTCAGCACCTCACGGATGCGGTTCGCGGTCTCGTCCCAGCTGGGCAGGGTCTCGCGGCGGGCGCGGGCCCGCTCGCGCCAGCGGGCCCGCAGCGCGGGGTCGGTGAGCCACTCGCGCAGGGCGCCGGCGAGGGCGTCGCGATCACCCGGCGGGATCAGCCTCCCGGGCCGGCCGCCGCCGGCTTCGCCGAGCGCCTCCGGAACTCCGCCGACGTCCGTCGCCAGCACCGGCAGACCGCGGGCGAGCGCTTCGGTCACCACCATCCCGTACGTCTCCGCGTACGACGGCAGCACGAACAGATCAGCGTCCGCGTAGACGGCGTCCAGCTCGGCCCCGCTCAGCGGTCCGGTGAATCGCACGTCGCCGTCGTGCGGAACCGGCTCGTCCCGCTCCGGTCGGCTGATTCGCCAGGTCCCTTCGGGTGTCTGTTGTTCGTGGGTCGCGGGGTCGAGTTGGGGTGCGGTCGGCGGTCCGGTGAATCGGAGGTCGCTGTCGTGCGGAACCGGCTCGTCTCGCTTCGGTCGGTTGATTTGCCAGCCGTCTTCGGGTGTCTGTTGTTCGTGGGTCGCGGGGTCGAGTTCGGGTGCGGTCGGCGGTCCGGTGAAACGGAGGTCGCTGTCGTGCGGAACCGGCCCGTTCTGTGCCGGCGGGCTGATCCGCCGGTTTTCCCCGGCCGTCGTGCCGGCTTTCCCGGCCGGACCGTCGCCGGGCTTCCTGCGGGGGCTGAGCAGGTCGCCGTTCGCGTCGAGGGTGGCGCTCAGTGCGGCGGGTGGGGTCAGGGTGAGGGTGGCGGGAGTGGGGACCTCGCCCAGGATGCGGCCCGCTCCGGTGATCGTGCAGGTCCACGGGAGGCCGCTGAGGGTCTGGAGGGCCTGGAGCAGCAGGTGGTAGCCCTTGCGCGGGGTCAGCGAGGCGACCATCAGCAGCCGGTGGCCGGTGGGCGACGGGACGGCCGGGGGAGCGGGGTCGACGCCGGGCGGGACGGCGTGGACGCCGGTCAGGTCGTGGAGCTCCTCGACGCGGCGGGCGGCCGGTGTGCTGGTGGCGATGACGGCGGCGGCCAGGTGCAGGGCGCGGCGTTCCCGGGCGCGCAGGTCGGCGGCGGTCTCGGGGGTGAGGCCGGTCTCGTCGCTGAGCGGCAGGTGCACGAGGATCACCAGGCGCAGCCGGCCGGCGTGCGGTTCGAGCAGCTCGGGGACGCCGCAGGCGATCAGGCCGTCGAGTAGGACGGTGGCGCGATCGGGAATCTCCGCCAGGATTTCCGACAGGGCCTGGCGCGCGGCCGGCGCCGGACGGGGGAAATCGCCGGGGACGAGCTTCTCCCGTACCGCCAAAGGGGTTCGATCGTCCGGGACTGACTCTCGCCGTACCGCCGAGGGGGTTTGATCGTCCGGGTCCGGCTCTCGCCGTACCGCTGAAGGGGTTTGATCGCCGAAGGCGGGCGGGGGAGTGCCGGGGAGGGTGAGGCGGCGCAGCACCTCGCGGTCGTAGCGGTTGCCGCCGGACGGCGCCGCCGGGTCGTCGATCGACGCCGGCAGCACCGCGAACAGCGTGTGGATCACCGCAGGGTGCGCTCGTAGGTCGCCCAGGCGATGTGCGACTCGTGCAGGGTGATCGAGATGCCGGTGAGTCCGGACGCGCCGGGGCCGAACTCGCCGGCGTGGATGCGGACGGCCAGCCGGTCGGCGATGACCTTGGCGAGAAACTCGGTGGACGTGTTGACGCCGGTGAACTCCGGATCGTCGTCGAGGTTGCGGTAGCTGAGCCCGTGGCAGACCGTGTGCAGCTGCTCGCTCGCCTTGCCGATGTCCACGACGATGTTGTCGTCGTCCAGGTCGGGGCGGCGGAAGGTGGCGTCGACGACGAAGGTGGCGCCGTGCAGGCGCTGTGCCGGGCCGAAGACCTCGCCGGTGAAGCTGTGCGCGATCATGATGTGGTCGCGGACGGTGACGCTGAACAAGGGCTCAACTCCTCAGGTGCGGTTCGTGAGGTAGTACGGGTACCCGTTCCGGAAAGATCAATTCACCGGATGGTCGATGACGTGACAAAGCGCGGGCAGTGAGCCGTCGGCGATCCGTGGCATCACCTCGGGCAGTTCGGCGAAATCGCTGCGGCCGCTGATCAGGGCGTCGAAGCGCGGGTCTTTGAGCAGGTCGAGGGCGAGGGCCAGGCGCTGCGCGTAGGAGCGGCGGCGGGCCGGGGCGATGCCGCCGACCTGGCTGCTGCGGATGGTCAGGCGGCGGGAGTGGAAGAACTCACCCAGAGGTACGGCGATGCGGCGGTCGCCGTACCAGGAGAGTTCGACGACCGTGCCCTCGGTGGCGAGCAGTTCCAGTGCCGTGGTGAGGCCCTGTTCGGTGGCGCTGGCGTGGATGACGATGTCGCGCTCGGTAGCCGCCTCTTCCGGGTGCGCGAATCCGACGTTCAGCTCGGTTGCTTCTTTTTCCCGATTTTGTACGTCGACGAGCTCGACATCGGTGCCCGGCATCCCGGCCAGCACCGCGGCCACCGACAGGCCGACCATGCCGCCGCCCACCACCGAGATCCGGTCACCGATCTGCGGGGCGGCGTCCCACACCGCGTTCACCGCCGTCTCCACCGTCCCGGTCAGCACGGCCCGTGCCGCGGGCACCCCGTCCGGCACCACGGTCACCGCGGTCGCCGGGACCACGTACCGGGTCTGGTGGGGGTAGAGGCAGAAAACCGTCTTCCCGACGAGTTCCGGCACGCCGGCCTCCACGACTCCCACGTTCAGGTAGCCGTACTTGACCGGCGCCGGGAAGTCGCCACCCTGGAAGGGGGCGCGCATCGACGGCCACTGGCTCTCCGGGACCCGCCCCTGGAACACCAGCGTCTCGGTGCCCCGGCTCACCCCGGAGTGCAGAGTCCGGACGAGCACCTCACCCGGGCCGGGATCGGGCACCCGTTCGGTGCGTATCTCCCCGATCCCCGGGGAAGTCATCCAGAACGCGCGAGCCGTCAAGAGCCTCATCCTTACTTGCCGTTGAACCGGGAGCCTCCGGTCGGTGTGTCCACTGGTTGAACCCTATGTTGTTCAGGAGGAATGGTGACGATCAGTACGACACTGCGGCCGCTGGCCGGGTTTGCCGCGCAGGTTCTGCTGCTCGCCGTACTCGCCGCCACCGTCGGCCTCACCGGGTGGGGATGGCTCGCCGGGCTGGGGTACGGCCTCCTGCTCTGCGGTCTGCTCGGGGCCGGCCTGCGCCGCGCCGGGATGACCGGCCTCGGATGGGCGAACGCGGTCACGTTCGGGCGCGCGATCCTGGCCGGCGGGGTCACCGCCATGGCCGCCGGCTCGGGCGCCCCGGCCTGGCTGGTGGCAGCCGTCGCCGGGGTGGCCCTCGCGATGGACGGGCTGGACGGGCAGATCGCCCGGCGGACCGGCACCACCACACCGCTCGGCGCCCGCTTCGACATGGAGGTCGACTCGGCGCTGGCCCTGGTCCTGAGCGTGTACGTGGCCGTCGGCCAGCACTGGCTCGCCCTGGTCATCGGCCTGGCCCGCTACCTGTTCGGCGCCGCGTCGTGGGCGCTGCCCTGGCTGAACGCACCCCTGCCGCCGCGATTCAGCCGCAAGGTCGTCGCCGCCGAGCAGGGCATCGTGCTGGTGGCCGTGGCGAGCGGGGTGCTGCCGCCGGTGCTCGCGACGGCTGCCCTGGTGGTGTCGGTGGCGTCGCTGGCCTGGTCGTTCGGCGCCGACGTGCTCTGGCTGCACCGGGCGTCCCGGGTCCGGGAGCAGGCCCGCAGCCGCTGGTCCGGCGCACGGGAGCACGCCCTCGCCCGCTGAGATCCCTCGTCCGGGCGAGGCGGTCGGTCCCCGGGTGGGTTCGCCGGGCGCCGGCACCGTCCACGATGTCCCGACGGGTGCGAACGAGGCGGTGCGGGCCGGTGGGCGCCGTGGCGGCAGCCGGCGCAGACGGTCACCGGGAGCGTCGTCCTCGGCGACGTGGGCCAGGTGGCGAACGTCGGCGGCAGCTGGTCAGCGGACCGTGAGGACCACGGCGCGGCCGTCCACGTTGAGGACGTGACCGTCACCCAGGGTGGCCAGCGGCTCGCGCCAGTGCACGTGACCGCAGACGGTGAGGGCCGGGCCGCCACGCTCCAGCGCCCTACGCAGCTCCGGGTTGCCGCGCTGCTCCGCGACCGGCCCGGCCGGACCCTCGTGCAGCAGCAGCACGTCCGGCGGCGGGGCGGCCACCGCGGCCCGGACGGCGGCCACGAAGTCCTCCGGGGTGCGGCGCCTCGGACGGGCCGGGTCGCCGGCGATGCCGCTCACCCCGGCGACGGTCAGGCCGCCGAACACCCGGCGGCCGCCGTCGAGCAGGGCCACCTCCGGTCCGTACGCGCCGACCTCGGCCGCGGTCACGTCGTCGTGGTTGCCGGCCACGCCGTACACCATCGGGCAGCCGGCCGCCGCGAACGCCAGCCACACCTCGGACACCGGCCCGGACGCGCCGCGCAGATCGGCGCCGGGCGCCGAGTACAGGTCGCCGGCGAGCAGCACGCCCACCCGCTCCGGCGGTGGCAGCAGGCCGTCGGCGGCCCAGCGGCTCAGCCGGTCGGCGAGCGCCACGCCGAGCAGTCCGGTCCGCCCGGTGAGCGGCGACGGCGCCACGCCCTGGAGATCCCCGGCGACCAGTACGGCGTCACAGCCGTCCGGCAGCGCGTCCACCCGGCGGCGCTCGACGGCGAGCGGGAGACTCTCGGTGCCGCCGCCGCGGGCCGCCGACCGGTACGGAATCGTGTCCACCGGTTCCGGCGGTGTGCCGAGCAAACGCAACATCGGGTGCCTGCCTAGGACCAAGGGAACCCTAGTGTTGCATTCCGGTGAAATTCCTCTATGCCTCGCAGCCGGGGCCCGCGGCCCTTCCCCCGATGATCCGGTACCGCGAGATGTCCCCGCTCACGTAGTCCCGGAGCTGTCGTACCGAGGTGGGCTCGACCCCGTTGTTCATCAGGTAACCCACGATCGCCGTCTCCACGGTCCGGCAGGTGGCCTGGTCGGCGACGACCTGGGCACGTGCCTCCAGCTTCGCCGGGTTCAGCGCAACGTAAGAAGCACCGCCGATACTCACCGTAAGGACGCTGGTCATCGCAAGTTCGATCAAACGCACTGACGCAGGCTAGCCATGATCACTCACCGTAGGTAAGTGGGCCTTTCGGCCGAGATCAACAACCCTCTGTCACGGTACGGGTGGGCGAATGAATCGACGTGAGCCGTCCTCCGGGTGCTACCTTGATTACTCGGAGCAACGGTTTGATTGCGCTGGAGGATCCCATGCGTCGTGCCGCTGTCGTTCTCGCCCTCGTCCTCGCCGGTCTCTGGGTCGCCTCGCCCGCCCAGGCGTTCGCGCACACCGCTGTGCACAACCCGGCCATGCACGCCCTGCTCGACGGGCTCACCCTGCTGGTCGCCACGGCGCCGGTGTGGACCGCCCTCCTCTGGGCCGGTGACCGCCGCTGGCTGCTCGCCGCCCTGATCGGCGTGGTCCAGATCCCGGTCGCGATCATCGGCTTCACGCCGATCGCGAACCCCTGGCTGCACCTGTCCCTGTTCGCCCTCGCGCTCGGCCTGACCGCGGTGTCGCTGCGGGTGGTACGCGGACAGGCACGGTCCGCCGCCGCCGTCACGACAATCCACTGACAGGCCGCCTCGGCCGCCGCGGCGTCCTCGCGCCGCGGCGGCCTCTGGCGAATGATCGGTCCCGTTGTTGCCGCAGCGGGATCTCCGCAGGCGCCGGTCCTGCGCCCGCGCCGTTCCCTCCACCGGGTCATCGGGTCTCGGCCGGTGCCTGTCCCGCTCCCGCTCCCGCTCCTCGGCCAGCGTTCTCGCCGGTTCCGCTCCGGGCGTTCGAGCAGCGTTCTTGCCGGTCCGGGCTTTGGGTGTTCTCGCTGGTTCTGCTCCGGGCGTTTGAGTGGCGTTCTCGCCGGTGCCCTTCGGGCGCTTGATCGGTGCTCTTGCCGCCTCTGCGGCCGAGACCTTGAGCAGCGTCCCCGCCGGTTTCGCCCGGGCGTTCTCGCCGCCCTCGCTTCGGCCTTGGGCGGTGTCTCGGTCGGTCTCGCTTCCGGCGGTGAGCGGTGTTCTTGCTGCTCGCTGTCGGTCTTCGACCATTCCCTGCCGGCGCCCGTCCCGATCTCTGCCTCGACGGCCGGGCGGGTGGCACGGCGGATGTCGACCGTGCGATGCGGGCGTTGCGGAAGCCTCTCAGCCGGCACGTCATCCGATGTGATGTCGGCGTAACGTGGTCGTCAGTGAGGCTGGCCACAATGAATTCGTGGTGACGGAGACGATGATGCCGGTCAACGGCATCCACGTGTGCGTGGAGACCTTCGGCGAGCCTACCGACGCCCCGCTGCTGCTCCTGGCCGGGGATGCCAGTCCGATGGACTGGTGGGACGACGAGTTCTGCCGTCGGCTCGCGGCCGGCGGCCGGTTCGTGATCCGCTACGACCACCGGGACACCGGCCGGTCCACCTCCTACCCAGCCGGTGCGGTCGCCTACTCCGGCGCCGACCTCATGGACGACGCCGTCGGCGTGCTCGACGCGCTTCGAGTGCCGGCCGCGCATCTGGTCGGCTTCTCGCTCGGCGGCGCGCTCGCGCAGCGCATCGCGGTCCATCACCCCGAGCGGGTGCTGTCGCTCACCCTCATGGCGACCAGCGCCGGCGGTGCGGGAACGGAGACCGCGCCGGTCACCGTGGGCGGTCCGGTCACGGTCGTCGCGGGCACGGTCACAGCCGGCATCCGTACGGTGGAAGCCGCCCCGATCACCGACGACACCGACTGGTCGAACCGGAAGGCCGCGGTCGCCCGCATGATCGCCGAGGTGCGCGACCACGGTGGCCCGTTCACCCCCGAGGAGCCGCAGCTGCGCCGCCTGGCCGAGCGCATCTTCGACCGTTCCGCGGACCTGGCCGCCACCCGCCTCAACCATCGCCTCGCCGGTTACGGCCCCCCGATCCGCGACCTGCTCGGCGCCATCGAAACCCGAACCGTGGTCCTGCACGGCACCCTCGACCGCCGCTTCCCGGCCGAACACCCGCAGGAGCTGGCCCGCTGCATCCCCAACGCCCGCCTGGTGTGGCTGGAGGGCGTAGGCCACGAGTTCCCACCCCGGGCCGTCTGGGACCAGGTCCTCCACGAGATCCTCCACTGACGTCCTCCCGCCCGTTCCGGTCGATGGGGCCCGCCGACGGGGCGGGTGCGAGATCGACGTTCGGTCGGTTCGAGAAGATGGCCGTCGCCCGCAGCACCAGCGTCTTCTCGCCAACCCAGAGCCGCAGTCGTGATCCGGACCGCGACAGCGGTATTGATCGGCTGTGCGAGCATCGCCGCGTGCGAGTGTTCGAGGGCGTTGGGCGGGATCGGGTCGGGTGGTTCGCCGCCGTTCCGCTCGGGGTCCTGGCCGCCGGGGCGATGGCCGCCCATCCGGTGCTGCCCGGCGGAAGCCTGCTGCCGACCTTTCTGCCCTGGCTGGGCCTGAGCGTCCTGCCGATCCTCGCCCTGGCCGCGTGGCGCCGGTCCAGGATCGCGCTGGTCGCAACGCTGCTTCCGCTGACAGCCTGGCTCGCCCTCTTCGGCGGTCACCTCATCCCGGCCCGGGAGCCCGCGCCCGATCTGGTCGTCGTGCAACACAATGTCAGCGACGAGAACCCCGACGTGCCCGGCACCGTCCGCACCCTGCTGGAAGCCGGGCCCGACCTGGTAGCCCTGGAGGAGGTCACGCCGGAGGCGCTGCCCGCCTACCGGGCCGCATTCCCGCCTGCCTACTCCCATCACAGCCTCCACGGCACGGTCGCGCTCTGGTCCCGGCACCCGCTGAGCGAAGCGGCCGCGCTCGACATCCGCCCGGCAACCCTCGGCGCCGACTGGAACCGCGGCTTGCGCGCCGTCGCCCGAACCCCGCACGGGGACATCGCCGTCTACGTCGTCCATCTGCCCTCGGTGCGGCCCGGCCCGACCGGCCTCGACGCGGAACGCCGCGACGACAGCGCCCGCCGGCTCGCCGCAGCCCTCGCCGCCGAGCCGCTGGACCGGGTGATCCTCCTCGGCGATCTGAACGCCACCACGAAGGACCGTGGCCTCGAACCGGTCACCTCCCTTCTCGGCACCGCCGAGTCGGATTTCGCCTTCAGCTGGCCGGCCGCCTTCCCGGTCGCACGCATCGATCAGGTTCTGGCCCGCTCGCTGACGGTCACCTCAGTCCGGACGCTCCCCAGAACCGGCAGCGACCACCTACCGATTGCCGCGCACCTCCACCGCTGACCCACCGCTGGAGGCCCTCCTTCAATGTGGTCGGTCGACGGCACGGAGGGTGAGGCCGGCGGCGACCGCGCCCGTGCCGGTGGCCAGATAGACGGCCAGGAAGCCGAGACCGCTCAGCAGCGGTGCGCCGGCCACGGCGGTCAGCAGGAGCGCTGCGACGGCCGGGGCGGTGACCAGGAACCAGGCGACGGCCTTCTGCACCGGGGTCCAGCGTGGGGAGACGGTGGCGATCAGCAGCGCGGCCGCCTGGCTGATCAACGGGAGCAGGAGCGGGCCGGCGATCAGCAGGCGCACGGCGACGCGTTCGGAGCCACCGGCGCCGGGCAGGGCGGCCGGGATCGCCGGCTGTGGGACCGGCAGGCGCAGGTGGGTGGGGGTGCCGCTGCGGCGCACGGCCGCGACCAGCTCGTCGGGCGGGCCGAGGCGGCCGAGTGCCTGGGCCGGGTTTCCGGCGAGGTCGCGGCGCATCGCGATGTAGCCGGACACGGTGCCCATCAGGTCGTCGCGGGTCTCCGGCGGAAGGTCGCCGCTCGCCGCCCACAGAGCCGCCAGATAGTCGAGGACTAGCGCGTCGTCGGGAGTTGCCGGTGCCGTCGTCATGGCCTGAGCCTCGCGGATTCGCGCGGCGCGCACATCGGCCCACAGTGGTAACCGGATGGCCCGAAGTCATACCTGAGTCCTACCTACCGTGGTTCGATGTGGCAGGCGCCGGGATCCGGCAGCATGGGGTCATGCGACTGGTCTCCCTTCTCCCTTCCGCGACCGAGATCGTCTATGCCCTGGGGCTCGGCGACGATCTGGTCGGGGTGACGTTCGAGTGCGACGAGCCGGCGTCCGCGCGGCAGACGAAGGCGGTCGTGGTCGGCGGGCGGGACACCCGCGGCATGACGCCCGCGGAGATCGACGACTACGTGCGGGTGCGGATGGCGTCCGGCGACGACCTCTACACACTGCACGCGGACGCGCTGGCCGGGCTGGATCCGGAGCTGATCCTGACCCAGGACCTGTGCCGCGTCTGCGCACTGCCGTCGGGGCACGTCGATCAGGCGCTGAGCCATCTGGGCTGCCGGTCGGAGGTGCTGTCGCTGGACCCGTATTCGCTGGAGGAGGTTCTCGGCACCTTCACCGAGGTGGCGCGCGCGGCGGGCGTAGCGGCAAGGGGTGTCGAGCTGGTCGGCGCCCTGCGGGAGAGGCTGCGCGGGGTGAGTGACGCGGTGGCCGGGAGGCGGCGGCCGAGGGTCGCGGTGGTGGAGTGGGTGGATCCGCCGTTCACGGCAGGGCACTGGGTGCCCGACATGGTGATCGCGGCCGGCGGCGAGCCGGTGGCGGCGCGGGCCGGGAAGCGGTCGGTGCAGGTGTCGTGGGCCGAGCTGGCCGCGCCCGAGCCGGAGATCGTGCTGGTCACGCCATGCGGCTATCACCTGGACGGTGCCGCCCGGCAGGCCGAGGCGGTGATCGAGCACTTCCCGAAGGCCGCGGTGTGGGCGATCGACGGCGACGGGCTGGTGGTCCGGCCAGGGCCGCGCCTGGTCGACGGCGTCGAGGCGATCGCCGCGATCCTGCATCCGGAGGCGGTCCCGGCGCCTGGCGAAGGAGCGATCCGCCGGGTCAGCTGACCCGGGGCGCATCGGCGACTGGGCGGGCGTCCTACGATCGTGGTGAACCACCGGACATGACGGAAACGGGTGACGATGGAGACGTTGGAGTTCCAGGCCGAGGCGCGCCAGCTACTGCAGCTGATGGTCCATTCGATCTACTCGAACAAGGACATCTTCCTGCGCGAGCTGATCTCGAATGCGTCGGACGCGCTGGACAAGCTGCGCCTGGCCAAGTTGCAGGACGGCCTCGAGGCGGACACCTCCGACCTGCACATCGAGATCGAGGTCGATCCGGAGTCGCGGACGCTGACCGTGCGGGACAACGGGATCGGCATGACCCGCGACGAGGTCGTCGAGCTGATCGGCACGATCGCCAAATCGGGGACCGCCGAGCTGCTGACCAAGCTCAAGGAGGCGAAGGAGAGCCCCGAGCTGATCGGCCAGTTCGGTGTCGGCTTCTATTCGACCTTCATGGTCGCCGACAAGGTCACGCTGGTGACCCGGAAGGCCGGCACCGAGGGCCACGGCACGCGCTGGGAGTCGGCGGGCGAGGGCACGTTCACGATCGACGACGCGCCGGACGCGCCGGTCGGCACCACGATCACGCTGCACCTGCGTCCCAAGGACGAGGACGACGCGCTCTACGACTACACCGATGAGTGGAAGATCAAGGAGATCGTCAAGCGGTACTCGGACTTCATCTCGTTCCCGATCCGCAAGGGCGACGAGACGCTCAACTCGATGAAGGCGCTGTGGGCCCGGCCGCGCAGCGAGGTCACCGACGAGGAGTACCACCAGTTCTACCGGCACATCAGCCACGACTGGACCGACCCGCTCGAGATCATCAACATGAAGGCGGAGGGCACCTTCGAGTACGAGGCCCTGCTCTTCATCCCGGCGCGGGCCCCGCACGACCTGTTCCAGCGGGATGCCCGCCGTGGCCTCCAGCTGTATGTCAAGCGCGTCTTCATCATGGACGACAGCAAGGAGCTGATCCCGGACTACCTGCGCTTCGTCAAGGGCGTGGTGGACGCGGCCGACCTCTCGCTGAACATCTCCCGCGAGATTCTGCAGCAGGACCGGCACATCCAGATGATCCGGCGCCGCCTGGTCAAGAAGGTCCTCTCCACGATCAAGGACCTGATGTCGAGCAGCCCGGAGAAGTACGCGACGTTCTGGCGCGAGTTCGGCCGGGCCGTCAAGGAGGGTCTGCTCGCCGAGCCGGACAACCACAAGCCGATCCTGGAGATCGCGTCGTTCGCCACCACCCACGGCAGTGAGCCGACCACGCTCGCCGCCTACGTGGAGCGGATGAAGGAGGGTCAGGAAGAGATCTACTTCCTGACCGGCGAGAGCCGCTCCCAGGTGGAGAACTCGCCGCACATGGAGGCCTTCCAGGCGGAGGGCTACGAGGTGCTGATCCTCACCGACCCGGTCGACGAGGTGTGGGTCGATGTGGTGCCCGAGTTCGACGGCAAGAAGCTGCGGTCCATCGCCCGGGGCACCGTCGACCTCAAGAAGGACGAGGAGGAGAAGCAGCCGGAGGGCGACTTCGGGCCGCTGCTCGGGTTCCTCACCGAGAAGCTGGACGAGCGGGTCAAGGAGGTGCGCCTGTCGCATCGGCTCACCACCTCGGCGGCCTGCCTGGTCAGCGACGCCGACGACATCACCCCGGCGCTGGAGAAGATGTACCGCGCGATGGGCCAGGAGGGGCCGCGGGTGAAGCGGATCCTCGAGCTCAACCCGGATCATCCGCTGGTCGCCGGGCTGCGGTCGGCGCATGAGCGCAAGGCCGACGACCCGGCCCTGCCGGACACCGCCGAGCTGCTGTACGGGACGGCGCTGCTGGCCGAAGGCGGCGACCTGGACGACCCGGCCAGGTTCGCCAAGCTGCTCGCCGACCGGCTCGCGCAGACGGTCTGAGGGAGTCCCGCCCGCCGGACCGATCCGGCGGGCGGGACAGCCCCGGTCACAAAAGGCCGGTCATGGGGCTGGGGCGGCCTCGGTCAGAGGAGAGGCCGGTCATGGGGCCGGCGGGGCAACCCCGGTCAAGAGAGGCCGGTCATGGGGCTGGCGGGGCAGCCCCGGTCAGGGCAGGTGGGACAGCCAGGCGCGGGGGCCGGCGTGAGCTACGCGGGTGGCGGCCACGCGTACGGCGTACTCGATGGCGGTTTGAAGGTCGTCGCTCCGGGTGAGGGCGACGGCGAGCGCGCCGTGGAAGGCGTCGCCGGCGCCGGAGGTGTCGACCGCGGTGACCCGCGGCACCGGAACGGCTCCCGATGAGCCCGCGCTGAACCAGTTGACCGGTGCGTCACCATGGGTGATCGCCACGTGTGGCGCGGCGACGGCGGCCGCGATCGCCGCGTCGCCCGGGCCGGCCGCCGCCGGATGGCGGAAGTCGCCGGAGCAGGCCACCAGCTCGGCGTGCGGGAAGACGTCGGCGAAGACCGGGCGCCAGCTTCCGGCGTCAACCAGCAGGCGCCGCGCCGACCGCGCCGCGGCCACCGCCAGCGCGGGATGATGTCCGTCGACCAGCGTCAGGTCCGCGTCCGGCAGACCGCTTTCCGGTACGGCCACCGTGCGCGTCCCGGCGTTGCGGCTGACGATCGTCCGCTCCCCGGTCGCGTCGAGAACCGTGACGGCGGAGACGGGCGGCGGCTGTTCCGCATCGGGCGACGCGTCGATCAGGGTCACCCGGTGCGCGGCCAGGTCAGCCCGTATCAGGTCACCGAGCGGGTGCGTGCCGACTGCGGTGACCAGCGTGACGTCGGCCCCGAGGGCGGCCGCGGTGACCGCCGCGTTGGCCGCCGGCCCGCCCGCCGCCACGTCCATCGACGTGGACTGCACCTTCTCGTCGACGCCCGGCATCCGTGCGACCCGCTGCACGAGGTCGACCGTGGCCAGGCCGACGCACAGGATGCGCACGTCAGTCGTTGGTCAACTCGACGAAGAATGTACCGATGTTGGTGAAGATGTCGGCTATGCCCTGCCCGATGCTGCGGGCCACGTCGGCGGCTCCGGCCGGGTCGGTGCCGATCCAGAAGACGAGCAGGAACAGCAGGATCCAGCCCAGAATTTTCTTCATCGGAGCCCCTCCGCCGCCTGGTGCAACGCCGTCCAAGATCGTGACACAGTCTCGCAACCGCGCGCAGGTCGGCGCGCCCATCGCCGACCAAAGTGGCATGCACTTGTTTTTGAGAGCTACTGTCATTTCATGCCCGCTACCGTTTTCGCGAGGCGCTGGTACGCGCTGATCGCCCTCGCCCTCTGCACCCTCGCCATCGGTCTCGACAGCACGGTGCTCAGCGTCGCGCTGCCCACCCTGGCCCAGGATCTCGGCGCCACCACCGCCGACCTCCAGTGGTTCACCACCTCCTACCTGCTGGTTCTCGCCGCCGCGCTGCTTCCGGCCGGCATGCTCGGCGACCGGTACGGCCGCAGACGTCTCCTCCTGATCGCCCTCGTGCTGTTCGGGACCGCGTCCGTCGCCTGCGCGTACGCCCAGACCACCGGCCAGCTCATCGCCGCCCGGGCCGCCCTCGGCCTCGGCTCCGCGGTGATCATGGCGTTGATGGGTGCCGTCCTCACCGTGCTGTTCGACGACGAGGAGCGGCCCCGCGCCCTCTCCGTCTGGGTCACCGCCAACGCTCTCGGCGTACCGCTCGGGCCGTTGCTCGGCGGCTGGCTGCTCGACAACTTCCACTGGGGCTCGGTCTTCCTGATCAACCTGCCGCTGGTGGTGCTCGGGCTGATCGCCGTGGCCACCCTCGTCCCGGAGTCGCATGGCGACCGGCGGCGCCGCTTCGACTGGCTCGGTGTGCTGCTGTCGGCGTCCGGGCTCGTCGCTCTCACGTACGGGATCATCGAAGCCGGGGAACGCGGCTGGAGCGACCCGCGCGCCCTGGTCACCATCGCCTTCGGCGTGTTCGCGCTCGGCGCGCTGGTGTTCTGGCAGCGGCGCGCCGCGGCCCCGCTGATCGACCTGGAGCTGTTCCGGAACCGCGCGTTCACCGGCGGCACGATCCTCGCCACGCTCGCCGGCTTCGCGTTCTTCGGTCTGCTGTTCGCGCTGCCGCAGATGTTCCAGGCGGTCGGAGGTCACGACGCGCTCGGGGTCGGGCTGCGGCTGCTCCCGATCATCGGCGGCCTGCTCGTCGGCGCCCGGCTCGCCGACAGACTCGCCGCCCGGATCGGCGCCCGCGCCCTGATCGCCGCCGGCCTCGCCGTGATCGCCGTGGCGCTGGCGACCGGGGCCGTGCTCGACTACACCCTGTTCGGCGCGTGGATCACCGCGGCCGGCGTCGGCCTCGGCCTGTCCATGCCGCCGGCCATGAACGCCGCCCTCGGCGCGCTCACCCCGGAGCGCAGCGGCGTCGGCAACGCCATGGTCCAGTCGCTGCGGCAGGTCGGCAGCGCGATCGGCGTGGCGGTGCTCGGCATGGCGATGAACACCACCTACCGCGACGCGCTGCCGGTCACCGCCCCGGACGAGGTCCGCGACAGTGTGGCGGCCGGGGTCGCGGTCGCCGGCCGGCTCGGCGATCCGGCGCTGCTCGGCGCCGTGCGGGACGCCTTCACCGACGGGACGGCGGTCGCCCTGCTCGTCGCGGCCGGGGTGGCGGCGGTGGGGGTGGTGCTCGCGCTGATCCTGCTTCCGGCACGGACGAAGCCGGCGAAGGTGCTGGCAGAATCCGGGGTATGACGAACGGCCTCCGTGAACGCAAGAAGGCGAAGACCCGGGCCGCGATCCGCGAGCACGCTTTGCGGTTGTTCGAGGAGCAGGGGTACGCGGCGACCACCGTGGACCAGATCGCCGACGCGGCCGAGGTCTCGCCCAGCACCTTCTTCCGGTACTTCCCGAGCAAGGAGGACGTCGTCCTGGTCGACGACGTGGACGCCGTGGTGGTCGGCGCGATCCGTGCGCAGCCCGCCGGGATCGCGCCGGTCACGGTCATCCGGCGGGCCATACGGGAGGCGTTCGACAACCTGAGCCCGGAACAGTGGGAGCTGGAGCGGCGCCGGCAGCGGCTCGTGCTCGCTGTGCCCGAGCTGCGGGTCCGGGTGCTGCACCAGATGACCGAGGCCATCGACCTGGTGGCCGAGGCGATCGCGGAACGCGCCGGGCTCCCGGCCGACGACTTCTCCGCCCGGGTCGTCGCGGGCGCCGCCATCGGGGCGATGCTGGCGGTGCTCCCGACGGCCTACTACGCCGACGGGGTGCGGCCGGGCGACTTCGACCGCGTGGAGCAGGCCCTCACCCTGCTGGAGAACGGTCTCCCCCTGGGCTGACCGCCATGGCTTGCATCGGTTGACTTGAATGGGTCGCGTTGCTGTCGCCGACCCGTGAGGTTGCCCATGCGCCGCATCACCGTACCGATCGCCCTGCTCGCCCTGCTCGGATCCGCCGTCCCGGCGGCGGCCGCGCAGGCCGCGCCACCACCGTCCATCGCCTGGACCGCCTGCGACCCGGCCGAGGAGGTCCCGGAAGGCGTTCTCTGCGCGACCCTCGAAGTCCCGGTCGACTGGTCGCGGCCCGGCGGGCCCACCATCGAACTGGCGCTGGCCAAACGGCCCGCCACCGACCCGTCCCGGCGGATCGGATCGCTGCTGATCAACCCGGGCGGGCCGGGCGGATCCGGCGTCGACTTCGCCTACTTCTCCGGCTCGGCGTTCTCCCCGGCTGTCACCGACCGTTTCGACATCGTCGGCTTCGACCCGCGCGGGCAGGCCCGCAGCCACGTCGTGAACTGCGACAGCGACCTGATCGGCGCCCAGTACACCCAGCTCTATCCGGACAACCGAGCCGAGTACGCCGATTTGCGCGCCACCAACCGCGCCCTCGCCCTGAGCTGCCGGGAGCTGAGTGGGCCGCTGGTGACATACGTCGACACCGCGAGTGTGGCCCGCGACATGGACGCCATCCGCGCCGGGCTCGGCGAGAAGAGGATCAGCTACTACGGCGTCTCCTACGGCACCATGATCGGCCAGCAATACGCCGAACTGTTCCCGTCCCGGATCCGCGCCCTGGCGCTGGACTCGAACATGGACCACGCGCAGAACATCGCGGGCTACCAGAAATGGGAGTCGCTCGCGATGGAGGGCTCGTTCCGGCAGTTCACCTCCTGGTGCGACCGGACCGAGGCGTGCGCGCTGCACGAACGCGGGGCCCTCGCCTACTTCGATGAGCTGTACGCCCGGGCCGAAGCCGGCGAGCTGAACCCGGACGGCCAGCCGCTGCCGCCGGAGGACCTGGTCAACATCGTCTTCGGTTACATGTACAACCCCAACTCCTGGTTCGAACTCGCCGACACCCTGCTCTATCTGGGCCAGGGAGACGGCGGCCAGACGGGCCGCGGCGAGCCCGTGCCGAACGGCTACCTGCCGGTGATGTGCTCCGACTTCCACTTCGACGTCGGCGCCTACCCGGTGCTGCGGGCCATCGAACAGGCACAGAACCGGCTCGCGCCGCACACCCGCCTGAACCCGTTGGCCTGGTCGGATCTGGCCAGCTGCCAGAACTGGCCCTGGAAGGTCACCAACCCGCCGCACCGGCTGCGGGCGTCGGCCGAACTGCCGCCGATCCTGCTGGCCAACAGCCGGTGGGACGTCGCCACCCCGTACGAGTGGGGCACCAGCCTGGCGAGCCAGCTGCCGAGCGCCAGATTCCTGACCTACGACGGTGTCGGGCACGGCACCTACTGGCGTAGCGACTGTGCCCGGGCGGCGATCGACACGTACCTGGTCGAGCTGCGCACCCCGGCGAAGGGCACGCACTGCCCGGCGGTCTTCCCGTCGTCGCCGGTCAGCGCGCAGGCCGTGCCGACGGTGGTCGATCCGCTGCCCCAGCTGACCGGCCCGTTCCGGAGATGACCATGGCGTAGAGGGATCCACGGCCCGCGGACCTTCGCGGGCCGTGGATTGAAACAGGTTTCGATGGGGTAGAGCCGCCCCATGACGACCATCGCCGCTGATGCCATCACCGACGCCGGGAC
The DNA here is from genome assembly GCF_017592555.1 of Actinoplanes flavus. Lineage (GTDB taxonomy): Bacteria > Actinomycetota > Actinomycetes > Mycobacteriales > Micromonosporaceae > Actinoplanes > Actinoplanes flavus. The sequence goes on from NZ_JAGFNS010000027.1 coordinate 123,207, forward strand.
CACGCAGCTCGTTCTCGCCGCGGTGCTCGGCATCGCGGCCGTCGTCCTGCTGATCGCCTGGGCGAAATGGCATCCGTTCCTGGCCCTGATCTCCGGCGCCGGCGTCCTCGGCCTGGCCGCGGGCGCCGCGCCGGAGGCGGTCGTCGACTCGTTCACCGCCGGGCTCGGCACCACGGCCGGCGGCGTCGGCGTGCTCATCGCGCTCGGCTCGATGATCGGCGCGCTGCTGGCCGAATCCGGGGGCGCCGACGGCATCGTGACCCGAATCGTCAACGGCGTCTCCGGGGCCGCGCTGCCGTGGGCCATGGCCGGTGTCGCCGCGCTCATCGGGCTACCGCTGTTCTTCGAGGTCGGCGTCGTGCTCCTGGTGCCGATCGTGCTGCTCGTCGCACGGCGTACCGATGTCGGCCTGCTCCGCCTCGGCATCCCGGCCCTGGCCGGACTGTCGGTGCTGCACGGACTCGTGCCACCGCACCCCGGACCGCTGGTCGCCATCGAGAGCCTCCAGGCCGACCTGGGACTCACCCTGCTGCTCGGCCTGATCTGCGCCATCCCCACGGTGATCGTCGCCGGCCCGGTCTTCGGCAACTTCATCGCCAAACGGGTCCCGCTGCCGGTGCCCGCGCTGCTCGCCACTCCCGACCGCCCCGCCGCCGGCCCGTCGGGCGGGCAGGACTTCGTCGACCGCGGCGATCTCGCCAACCCGAGCGCTCCCGGCGAACTCGTCGACGATCAGATCGGACCACGCCGTAACCCCGGATTCTGGGCCGCGATCGTGACCGTCCTGCTGCCGGTCGTGCTGATGCTGGCCCGCGGCATCGCCGAACTGCTCCTCACCGAGGGATCCGCCCTGCGCGACGCCCTCGAGGTCCTCGGCGAGCCGATCGTCGCCCTGCTCGCCGGTGTGTTCGTCGCGATGTACGCCCTTGGCAAACGGGCCGGCTTCAACCGGAAAGAGACATCCGCGGTGGTCGGCGGCGCTCTTCCGCCGATCGCCGGGATCCTGCTGATCGTCGCGGCGGGCGGCGGCTTCAAGCAGGTCCTGGTGGACGCCGGGGTCGGCAACGTGATCGCCGACGCGGCCCGCGACGCCGACATCAACGCCCTGCTGCTCGGCTTCCTGGTGGCCGTCGGCATCCGGGTCGCCACCGGTTCCGCCACGGTCGCCACGATCACCGCGGCCGGCATCGTCGCTCCCCTCGCCACCACCCTCGACCGCACCGACGTCTCGCTGCTCGCCCTCGCGATCGGTGCCGGCTCGCTCTTCTTCTCGCACGTCAACGACGCCGGCTTCTGGATGGTCAAGGAGTACTTCGGCATGACCGTCGGCCAGACCATCAAGACCTGGTCGGTCATGGAGACGATCATCTCGGTGGTCGGTTTCGCGTGCGTCATGCTGCTGTCGCTGCTTCTTTGAAGACCATTTCCCGGTACGCCTACCCGAACCCGCCACAGCAGACCCCGCGAGGCGCTGCAACTCCCGACCATGCCGCGCCCGCCGGGCGTGAGCGGGGTGGTCAGGCCCGATCCGTTCCGCGGGCGGCCGTGCGCGGTGCCCGACCTCGCCCGGCCGGCCGTGGGAGCCGCCTCGGCGCTCGAAACAGCTTCCACAGCCAGCCGGTTCTGGTGGGCTGGTTCTAAGTGTTGTGTGAGCGGTGCTGGGGCGGCTCTTGCGGCCGGCCGGTTTTGGCCGGCTGGTTCTCGGTGCTGTGTCGAGGGTGCTGGGGCGGCTCTCGCGGCCGGCCGGTTTTGGTTGGCTGGTGCTCAGTGCTGATTCAACGGTGCTGATGACCAGCTGGACGGGATCCGGCGCGCATTGCGGTGTTCAAGTTGTGGATCCGTGGCGATATGCGGGCGCTACTTTCGCAAGATCATCACTATGATCAGCGGCCATGGGAAGCACCTATCAGACCGTGCTGGCCACCGGCGACCTGGACGGCGTCCGTAGAGCGCTGGCCGAGTCCCGGCAGAAGGCCGTGATCATTCCGGTGGCCGAGCGGCGCTGGGCGGTGATCCCTCGCGGCGAGAGCGGCTACGCCGAGACCGCGACCCTGGCCCGGCTCATGAGTCTGCGCGCCGGTGAATACGCGGCCCGGTTCGAGATGTACGACTCCGACGCACTGCTCGTGGAGATCCTGCACCGCGGGGCGACCGTCCACGACTACGTCTCCGAGCAGCGGTTCGTCATCGAGGACTGGGATGACGACGACAACGAGATCCTGGTCGACCTGCGTGGCAACGTCTACCACGATCTGGAGGACGTGCCGCGCGGGCCGTATGGCGCCGACCCGTCGGCATTCGTTCCGCTCGGCGTCGGCACTGTTGACCTGGCCTCACTCGACGATGCCCTACGTGGTCCACAGTTGAGGGCCGAGTCGCAACATCATGACGCGATGCATGCTCTCAATGTTGATCCTCGTCCACTGCAGATGACATATGAACAGGCCCGCAAGTCACGTCTCGGCGTCTGAGCGGCCGCCCGGCCCGAGCGGCGGATACGGCAGGTGAGGCGGCGCGGCGCCGGTTGGCGGCCGGGACCGTCCGGGCGGTGGATACGGCAGCTGCGGGGGTTCGGGGGCGGTTGGCGGTGAGGGCGGTGCGGTGGCGGTTGGCGGCCGGGCCAGTCCGGGCGGTGGATACGGCAGCCGTGGCGGTTCGGTGGCGGTTGGTGGTCGGGCCAGTCCGGGCGGTGGATACGGCAGCCGTGGCCGTTCGGTGGCGGTTGGCGGCCGGGACCGTCCGGGCGGTGGATACGGCAGCTGCGGGGGTTCGGTGGCGGTTGGTGGTCGGGCCGGTCCGGGCGGTGGATACAGCAGCTCTAGGGTGTGGTGGCGATTGGCGGCCTGGGCGGTGCGGTCGGAGCCGGTGGGCGGGCGGGCGGGCGGAAGAAGGCTAGCGACGACGGTTGCGATACCAGTGCTACGGCCCCGGCCTGCTCGGCCACCGATGCGGCGAGCGCCAGCCAGGCGAGCGCCAGCCAGGCGAGCGCCAGCCAGGTGAGCACAGCTGGGCGGGCATTAGCCAGGCGAGCGCTGGACCGGACAGCATCTGCACTGCCGGACCGGCGCGCCACGCGGCGACGATAGGCGGCGCCGCTGTCGTGATGTGCGCCCCCGGTAGCCGGACCAGACCGCCGCGGCCGCGGGCAACGGCATGGTGACCGGCCCGCCGCGGATCCCGGTCTGGTGACTGGTCAGTGGGCCTCCGGGTCGGGGCCGTTGGCCGCTCGGCCGCCGTCGACCGGGAGGACCGCGCCGTTGATGAAGCCGGCGGCCGGGGAAAGCAGGAAGGCGACGGCGGCCGCCACCTCGCCGGGTGTGCCGACCCGGCCCAGCGGGTGCAGTGCGGCCATCTGGGCGTCGGCTTCGGGGTGTTCGGCGCGGTAACGCTCGTACCGGGCGGTGGTGATCGAGCCGAGCGCGACCGCGTTGGCGCGGATGCCGTCGGGGCCGTGGTCGACGGCGACCGCCCGGGTCAGGCCCTCGATCGCGGCCTTCGCCGTGGCGTAGGCGAGCGCGCCGCGAACCGGGCGCTGCGCCTGGTGCGACGAGACGTTGACGATCGCGCCCGGACGGCCGTGGGCGCGGAAGTGATTGACGGCGGTGTGGCAGCCGGTCACCGCGAGGGCCAGGTTCGTGGTGATCAGGTCGAGGATGCGGGGGACCGGATCGGACGCCAGCCCGGCGTCGTGGAAGACGGCCGCGTTGTTGACCCAGCCGGACAGCGGGCCGGTGGCCTCGGCGGTGACGGCCGCCTGCCGTGCCGCCGCCGGGTCGGTGGCGTCGCCGGATACCAGCGTGACCCGGTCGTGCCGCCAGTCGAGCCGGTCGGCGACGTCCAGGACGACCACGTGACCGTCGGTGGCCAGGCGTTCGGCGACGGCCCGGCCGACGCCCTGAGCCGCCCCGGTCACCACGAAGGAGAAGGACATGTCGCCATCCTGCCGTGGGAGGACGCACCGGCCGGATCCGGCGTCAGGCATCGGTGGCGCGGAGATCGTCACCCGGGAGAGTTACACCGACCAACGAGATTTTGTACGCGTAAAGGACCGCAAGTGACGCAAAGTCCGTTTCTCTATACCGTATTGTCGGGATCATGTGTTTCTAGAATGTTTCGTGGCCGATTTTCGCTGCGAGTGCCTCGTCGAGATGCTTAGTATTAGGACAAATCGGACCCCATTCACGAAAGGTACTTGGGTCAAAATGAAGCACTTCTCTCGTAAGGCCTTCGCCGTCGCCGCTCTCGCCGCCGGTGCCCTGATGCTCGCTCCGGCCGCGGCTTACGCGGGCGGCCCCGGCGGCGGTCCGGGCTTCGACATCGACCAGGACACCAAGTGCGTCGGTCACGCCGACACCCAGAACGCGCTGGTCGGCCTGCAGAACGTCGACATCCAGGCGCTGAGCGGTCTCGGTGTTCTGGGCCACGGCACCGCCAACCAGAACGACATCTTCTCTTGCGCCCCGAGCATCTTCTGAGCAAGTGACACTGTCACTGGCTGGGTGAAATAAGCGGTACGGCCCCCACCGGACGGTGGGGGCCGTTTCGTGTTTCCGGCCGGGCGCGAAGGCGAGGGTGACCACCGCATCAGCCCGGCGGGCGCGTCGCGGCCGGAATGGGGCAGACGCTCGCGTGGAACCGACGGGACGGGGTGAATGCGGCGGGGCTGCGCACGCCGTACCGGAAAAGGTCTTGAGCCGGAGCCGTGTGAACCGTTTGCGGGGTTCGATCCGATGATGGGTTGTGACGAGTACGCGCGGGCCCGGCCCGACGGACGCCGAGTTGCTGACCCGTGTCGCGGGCGGCGACCGTAGCGCGTTCGAGGCGTTCTACCGGCGCCACGCGGCGTGGCTGGTGCTGCGCCTGCGCTACCGCTGTCTCGACGACACCCTCGTCGACGACGTGGTGCAGGAGACCTTCCTTGCCGTGTGGCGGGGAACGGCCAAGTACCGGGATCCGGACGGCGACGTGGCCGGATGGCTGTGGCGAATCGGTTCCCGCCGGCTGATCGACTCACTGCGGGGGCACGGGGCCCGGCAGCGGTTGACCGGCCTGCTGGCCCGGCGGCGGTCCGCCGAGGAACCCTCCGCCGAGGAACAGGTGCTGGTCGGTGTGGAGCACGGCGACCTCGGTGGCGCGCTCGCCCGGCTCTCCCCGGAACTGCGCGCGGTGGTGCAGGCGACCGTCCTGGACGGGCTCACCACCGCGGAGGCCGCCGTGCTGCTCGGCATTCCCGCGGGCACCGTCAAGACCAGAGCCATGCGAGCCCGCCGGCAGCTGCGTCAGGAGCTGGCGTGATCGACGAGGGGAGGCCGGCCATGGAGTCGTGGCATTTGCCGGACGAGGACCTACGACGGTACGGGGAACGGACCCTGGCGCCACCCGTCCTCTGGTCGGTCGAGGCGCACCTGACGGCGTGCGCGGACTGCCGGGACCGGCTCGCCGCCGGGCAACCGGGCCTGGCGCGGGACGGCTGGGCGAGGCTGGACGCCGAACTGGACGCTCCCGTCCCCGGGGTGGTCGAACGCCTGCTGACCCGGGCCGGGGTGGCCGAGCACACCGCCCGGCTGCTCGCCGCGACACCGGTGCTGCGACTGTCCTGGCTGGCCGCCGTGGTGTCGACGCTGGCGCTCACGGCGGTGCTGGCCGCCGTCCTGCATCCGGTGGTCTTCCTGGCGGCGGCGCCGCTGCTGCCGGTCTGCGGGGTGGCGCTGTCGTTCGGCCCGCGCGCCGACCCGACGTACGAGATCGCCGTGGTCGCCCCGATGCACACGTTCCGGCTGCTTCTGCTGCGCTGCGTGGCCGTGCTGTCGGCCACCACGGCGCTGAGCGCGGTGGCGAGTCTCGCGCTGCCCGACGTCGGCCTGGCCGCCCTCGGCTGGTTTCTGCCCGCGCTGACACTGACGCTGCTCACTCTCGCGCTGACCGCCCGGCTCGGCCCGGTCCTCGCCGCCGCCGGCGTGGCCCTCGGCTGGATCGCGGTGGTGGCGGCCACCCGGGGCGCCGGCGCGGGAGGCTCGGCCGTCTTCGTCCCGGCCGGTCAGCTCGCGTCGGCGGTCGCCGCCGTGCTGGCCGCCGTCATACTCGCCCGGATCCACCGGGCGTTCGAATCCCCCAGGAGGTTCCGGTGACCGTCGCCGCGGCCACGTCCGTGGTCCAAGCGTCCGGCCTGACCCTGCGGTACGGCCGCACCGCCGCACTGACCGATGTGTCCTTCACGCTGTACGACGGCGTGACCGGCCTGCTCGGCCCGAACGGCGCGGGCAAGACGACACTGCTGCGGATCGTCGCGACCGCGCTCCCACCCGATCGGGGCACGCTCAGCGTGCTGGGCGCCGACCCGCGCACCCCGGCCGGCCGGCTCGCCGTGCGCCGCCGGCTCGGCTACCTGCCGCAGGATCCCGGCTTCCATCCGGGTTTCACCGCGTTCGAGTTCGTCGACTACGTGGCGATCCTCAAGGAGCTGACCGACCGTCGCGCCCGCCATCAGGAGGTGCGCCGGGTGCTGGACGCGGTCGGGCTGGCCGGTCAGCGCGGCCGGCGGATCAGGGCGCTGTCCGGCGGGATGCGGCAGCGGGTGGCGCTGGCCGCGGCGCTGGTCGGCGACCCGGACCTGCTCGTGCTCGACGAACCGACCGTGGGCCTCGACCCCGAGCAGCGGCTGCGGTTCCGGGAGGTGATCGCCGAGCTGGGTGAGGGCCGCTCGGTGCTGCTGTCCACCCACCAGACCGAGGAGGTGATGGCCCTCTGCCAGCGGGTGGTGGTGCTGGACGGGGGCACGGTCCGGTTCGAGGGCACCCCGGCCGAACTCGCCGCGCACGCCCGTGGTCGGGTGTGGACCAGCGGAGCCCGGGTGCGCGGGGCGCTCGCGTCGTGGCGGGCCGGTGACGGGCGCTACCGCAACGTCGGCGACCCACCGGCCGATGCCGAACTGCTCGAACCCACCGTCGAGGACGGCTATCTGCTGCTCATCGACGGGCCGGCCGACGAGGAGACCGGGCTGGTTCACGAGGAGACCGGGCCGGCTCTCGGGGAGACCGGGCGATGACCGCCGCGCTGGCCGAACGGCCGACCGCCCCCGCGCCGCTGCCGGGTGATCCACGCCGGGCCATGCTGGCCCTCGCCCGGGTCGAGGCGGTACGGCTGCCGCGCCATCCGGCGGTGATCGCCGGACTGCTGCTGTTCGCCGCCCCGGAGATCTACCGGTGGCTGACCGGACAGGCCAACCGGTTCCCGGTCCTGCAGGACGAGGACTGGTCGACGCAGTTCCTCGCCCTGCTGGTGCTGGGCGGCGGCGTGCTGATCGCAGCCAACCTCGCGGCGTTGCGCGCCGACCGGCACGCCACCACCGGGCTGTACGACACCCTCGTGCTGACACCTCCGTGGCGCACCGGCGCCTTCCTGCTGGCCGTGCTGCCGTTCGCCGTCCTGGTCGCGGCGCTGATCGCCGTCCGGATCGCGCTGCTGGCCCTGCTGCCCGGCGCGGCCGGCCGTCCCGATCCCGCCGAGCTGGCCGTGCATCCCGCGGTGGTGCTGCTGTTCGGCGCGGCCGGGGTGCTGCTGGCGCGGCTGGTCCGTACCGTGATCGTGGCGCCCCTGCTCCTGCTGGCCGCGGCCGTCGCCGTCTACGCCGCCGCGCTGCCGTCGCTGCCGGGCCGGGTGCGCTGGCTGCTCCCGGTGGCGCTGGAACAGCCGCCGATGCCGGTGCCGGTCGCGCTGGCGTCCCGGCCGTCCGGCTGGCACCTGGCGTACGTCGCCGGTCTGATCGCCCTGGTGGCGATGGCCGCGCTCGCCGCCGCCGGTGCCCGCGGCCGCCGCCTCGTGGTGGCCGGTGCGGCCGCCCTGGCCGTCGCCGCCGGCGCCGGAGCGGCCCAGTTCCGGCCGGTCAGCGACGCCGTCCGGGACGCCCGGGTCACCGCCGCCGAACGCCCGGCCGAGATGCAGGGCTGCCGCTCGATCGGCGCGGTCACCTACTGTGCGTTCGGCGATTTCCGGTCCTGGACCGGTGACTGGGACACGGTGGTGCGCGGGGTGCTCCGCGGGGTGCCGGCCGAGGTGGCCGGCCGGCCGCTCGTCGTCCGGCAACGGGTGTCCACCGAGGACCGGATGGTCGACGGGCAGGTGGTGACCGCCGAGGAGCAGGTCGCCGCGGCGGCGGAGTGGCAGCGGATCGAGCCCGGCGCGGTGACGGTGGGCACACGGTGGGGCGACGGCCGATCCGAGATGGCGCTGGCCGGCCTGGTCGCGTACCGGGTCGTCAGCGGTGAGGCGGCGCCCGCGCACATCCCGGTCTGCGGCGCCCGCGGGGTGCTGGTCGCCTGGCTGGCCGGGCAGGCGACCCCGGAGACGGCCGCCGGCCTGCGGGCCGTCGACGCCACCAGCTGGGGCGGCGTGCCGTTCGGCGACATGCGGTTCCCGGTGGGGTTCTCGGTGCCGGACCGCGAGATGGCGGCGGCATCGGCGCTGCTGCGGCGCCCGCCCGGGGAGGTCGCCGCGACGGTCGCGCGTTCCTGGGCCGAACTGACCGCCGCGGGCACCTCCGCCGACCGGGCCGGTGACCTGCTCGGCGTCGCCGTCCCGCCGCTGCCGCCGGTCGAGGAGCGGACCCGGTGCGACGGATGAGCGTACGGGTCCTGCCCCTGCTGGTGCTCCCGGCCGCGCGGGCCACACCGTGGACGGCGTTCCTGGCCGCGGCCGGCGTGGGGCTGGCGATCGTCGCGGTGCCCGCCGCCTTCCGGGTGGAACTGGGCGTCGACGACCTCGTGGGCCTGCTGCGCGCCGCCGCGGTCTGCGGTGCGCTCGGCCTGGCGTTCCTCCTGGACGATCCGGCCGCGCGCACCATCGCGACGGTGCCGGCCCCGCGCCCGATCCGGTACGCCGCCCGGGCCGGCGTGATCATCCCGGCCGCGGTGGCGTGGTGGGCTGTGATCCTCGCGGTCACCGGGGCCGGCGCCGGCGCGGCCCTCCCGCTGGGCGGCGTCACGGTGGAGGCGGCCGCGCTCGCGTGTGTGGCGCTGGCGGTGGGCGCCGTCCGCCTGCGGTCCAGCGACGCCGGCGGCATCGTGGCGGCTCCGGCCGTACTGGTTTTGGTGGTCGCGGCGAGCCGGATCCCGCCGGATCTGGCCCTCTACGTGCCGCCCGGTGACGACCGCTGGGCCGCCGCCCACGACCGCTGGGCCGTCCTGCTCGCGGCCGCCGTCGCGGTCGCGGTGTGGGCCGTCCGGGAGCCGACCCGGCGCCGGCCGGCCATCACGGCAGGCCGCCGGTAGCCCCCGACGGCCAGCGCGGGCGCACACCGCGCCCCGGCGCCGCCGGCACCCGCTGCCGGCCGGAGTCCGGGCATCATGAAGGCGGGCCCGCTCCGGGCGGAGGCACGGAGCGGGCGTACGCGCTACCCGTTCAGCTTGTCCCGCCAGGCGAGGAAGTCGCGCAGGTCGGTGAGGTCGGGCTGCGGGCCCCCGGTGTGGACGGTGAAGAGGCGGGCGCCGAGCTCGTACATCTCGTCGCGGTTGTCGGCGTTGCCCATGACGGAGACCTCGATCTCGGCGGGGTCGCGGCCGACGTCGGCGCAGTGCTGCCGGAGGATGCCCAGCTTGCGCTCCAACGTCGAAGGGTCGGAGAAGCTGTGCCAGATGTCGGCGTGCTTGGCCGTCAGGCGCAGGGTCTTCTTCTCGCCGCCGCCACCGATCAGGACGGGGATGTCGCGGGTGGGCGGCGGATTCAAACGAGACCAGCGGGACTCGATGCGGGGCAGCGCCTCGGCGAGGTCGTCGAGGCGGCTTCCGGCGGTGCCGAACTCGTAGCCGTACTCGGTGTAGTCGCGTTCGAACCAGCCCGAGCCGATGCCGAGGATGAGCCGGCCGTCGGAGATGTGGTCGACGGTGCGGGCCATGTCGGCGAGCAGTTCGGGGTTGCGGTAGCTGTTGCAGGCGACGAGCGCGCCGATCTCCACCCGGTCGGTGGACTCGGCCCAGGCGGCGAGCATGGTCCAGCACTCGAAGTGCAGACCGTCCGGCTCGCCGCTGAGCGGGTAGAAGTGGTCCCAGTTGAACAGGACGTCCAGGCCCAGGTCCTCGGCCTCGGAGGCGGTACGGCGAATGGTGGCGTAGTCCATGTGTTGCGGCTGCAGCTGCAGCCCGATGCGAACCGGCCTATCGATCATGTGACCGAGCCTACGTGGGCCGGCCGCCGATGGTGGTGAACCCGGCCGGGCCCGCCGCCGGCCGGGTGACGGGCCGGGTCAGCAGTGGGACAGGCTGAAGTTGAAGAGGGTGTCGACGTCGCCTTCGGTGGTGTTCATCGACATCGTGCTGAGGCCGGTCGAGGTTCCCGGGTCGATGCGCAGCTCGGTGTTGACGTTGAGGACGCTCTGCGAACCGCATTCCGCGTAGGTGAGCACGGGCGCGACGTCCCAGGTGGTCCAGAGACCGTTCAGCGGCCCGGCGAAGGTGGCGTCCTTGCGGTGGGTCGCGGAGGAACCCTGCCAGTAGTAGCTGGTGCGCTGGAGGGCGGTCGCGCCGGACCGGAGGCTGGCCCTGCCGCGGTAGTTGGCGGAGGCGATCGCGATGGTCCAGCCGTCGGGGATGGTCACCAGGACGCCGAGCTGGCAGTTCTTGCGGCGGTCGACCAGGGCGGCGCCGTCGCCGGCCTCGGCCACGAAGTCCCGGTACCTGACCCGGAATCCGGTGTCGTCGCCGTTGCTCACGACCGTGGCGGTGCCGGGCGCGCAGCCCGAGCCGCTGGTGGCGATCACCTCCACGGTGATCGCGGCCGCGGCCGCGGCGTGGGCGGGCGTGCCGAGGGGAAGCGCGAGAGCGGTGGCCAGCACGGCCGCCATCACGCGATTGCTGTTCTTCATGAACTTCCTCCGGGGGAACGGGGCATGCTTTCTGGAACCATTCCAGAACGACGGTCATCGCGTCCGCGACCACCGTAGTGGTCGCCCTCAGGCATTTACAAGGATGAATTGCTAATGATTTCGGCAAGGGTGTAAACCGCCTATAGGGGCGAAATTTCGGGTGCTTTGTGCTGTTTGTGAGCTTCGGAAATCATCTCACAACGATTGACTTCCATTGATTTTCATCAATAGCTTCAGCTCGATCCGTTCCCGATCCCGAAGGGGATGAAAAATGAAAAGGTTGTTAACCCGCGGTTGTGCGGTGCTGGCGCTTCTGGCGTCGTCGCTGCTCGTCGCGACACCGGCGTCGGCGATCATCGTCATCGTCGATCCCCCGCCCGCCGGGGAGATGTCCATCGAGCTGGTCGCGATGGCCGGTTCGGGCTGCGCCCCCGGCACCGCCGACGTGGCGATCTCGCCGGACAACTCCGCGTTCACCGCGATCTACAGCGCCTATCTGGCGCAGGCGGGCCCGGGCGTGCCGGTCACCGAGAACCGCAAGAACTGCCAGCTCAACGTGCTGGTCCATGCGCCGGCCGGCTTCACCTTCGCGATCGCCAAGGTGGACTACCGCGGCTACGGGTACCTCCAGCCCGGCGCGATCGCGCAGCAGCGGGCCAACTACTACTTCCAGGGCATGACGGCCGGCAGCTACGCCAACCACGCGATCGCGGCGCCGCTGGACGACAACTGGATCGCCACCGACCAGGTCCCGATCGCCTCGCAGGTCTTCCGGCCCTGTGGCGAGCAGCGGAATCTCAACATCAACACCGAGCTGCGGGTCACCAAGGGCACCTCGACCGACGTCAGCTACCTGACGATGGACTCCACCGACGGCAGCATCGAGACGATCTACCACTTCTCCTGGATGCGGTGTAACAACAAGTGAATGAAAGGGTGGCGATGGCGGCACGCGCCGCCATCGCTACTCGAGGCACGTGCCGTCGAGCCGCCGGCCGATGGTGGCGAACTCGCCGGTCAGGAACGCCTCCGGGTCGGTCTGCCGGGAGCCCTCGGTGAGGGCGGCGGCGATCTCCCCGGTGGCGGCCCGCTGGGCGGGGTCCGAGCTCCGCTCGCCGGCGGTCGTCACCTGGCTCGCCATGTCGGCGAACGTCCTCTGCAACCCCGCGGCGTCGTCGTTGGCGGTGTGCTCGGCCAGCCGGACCGCGCCCTCGGTGAGGATCTTGTAGACCGTGCTGCACACGTACTTCGGCTGACCCGCCGAGGCCGACGGCACCGGGGCGATGCTGACCGGCGCGGGCAGGGATCCGGCCGGGACCTCGATCTCGATCCCGTCGCACCCGGCGGCGGCGACGGCCAGGCCCGCGATCAGGGCGGTGGTCACGGCCGTGCGGCGACGTTGCGGCACTGGATTCCCCTCCTTCGATGGCGTACGCCGGAGGATAGGCCCTGGCCAGTGCCCGCCGCGACTTTTACGGATCTCGGAAGTTAGCTCTGACGTGGCCAATATCCCCAAAATCGGAAAAATCGCGGTACGCCGTGCGACCATCACCAGCCTCGCGACGGTCCTGGTCGCGGCCGGCGGCACGGCGTTCGCGGAGATCGTCTCGTCCCGGCCGGCGGCGTCCCCCTCGTTCAACGGTCCCGTCTACGCGGTCGCCTACCACGGCGACACCGTCTACGTCGGCGGCAACTTCACCGCCGCCTCGGTCAACGGGCGCACCGAACAGCGGACCCGGCTGGCCGCCTTCGACGCGCACACCGGCGCGCTGCGGGACTGGAAACCCGCCGCCGACGCCAACGTGCGCGCACTCGCCGTCGGCGACGGGGTGGTCTACGCGGCCGGGGACTTCGACACGGTCAACGGTGAGCCGCGGGACGCGGTGGCCGGCATCGGCCAGGCGGACGGGCAGGTCACGTCGCTCCGGCACACCGTCGTGGGCCAGCCGAACGCGATCGCCGCCGGGCACGGCCGCGTCTACCTGGGCGGCCGGATCACCGCCGTGGACGGCCAGCCGCGCCGCAACCTGGCCGCCTTCACCGCCGCCGACGGGACGCTGGACGCGTGGGCGCCGACCACCGACGACACGGTCAACGCGCTCGCCGTCACCGAGGACCGGGTCTATCTGGGCGGGAGCTTCCACCGTACGAACGACGTGCGCTCGACACTGCGGCTGAGCGCCGTGGACCCGGACACCGGCGTGCTCGACCGAGGTTTCGCGCCCAAGCCGGTGTCGCAGGTGTTCGCGCTGGCCACCCACACCGACGGGGTGTACGCGGCGCTCGGCGGCCAGGGTGGGCGGGCGGTGTCGTACACCCGGGAGGGGCAGACCCGCTGGACCCGGGTGTTCGACGGCGACGCCCAGGCGATCACCCAGCTCTCCGACGTGATCTACGTGGGCGGGCACTTCGACAAGGCGTGCACCACCACCAACAACGGGGTGCGGGGCATCTGCACCGACGGTTCGGTGATCCGCGGCAAACTGGCGGCGATCGACCGGGAGGGCAATCTGCTCGAGTGGGCGCCGCAGGCCAACGGGATCGTCGGCACCCGGCAGCTGGCGGCCAGCCCCCGGCTCGCCTCGGTCAGCGCGGTCGGCGACTTCACCCAGGTGGACGGGATGAGCCGGAAACGGTACGCCGAGTTCACCGGGGTCCTGCCGCGGACCGAGAAGGCGGCCACCGACGACGTGGCGGCGTACAACTTCGACACCACCATCGCGGACGGCACCTTCGACGACGGCTCCGGGCACGGCCACCTGCTGCGGGCGGTGACGCGCAACGGCGGGGCGCCCCGGATGGTGCCGCACGACAGCGGCCAGGCGCTGGGATTCCCGGCCAAGTGCGCCGGCGAGAGCTGTCCGCGCCTGGTCCTGCAGGCCGGCGACACCGCGGATCTCAACCCCGGGACCAGATCTCTGCGGTACGGGGCGGGCGTGCTGTTGTCTCCCTCGGAGACCGGCCGGGGCGAGAACATCCTCCAGAAGGGCTACTCGAACGGCGGCGGCCAGTACAAGTTGCAGGTCGACGGCCAGTCCGGCAAGCCGAGCTGCGGCATCAGCGACAAGACCGGCACGACGGTGTACGTGGCCCGCAGCCGGACATCGGTGGCCGACGGCCGCTGGCACAGCCTGGAGTGCCGCCGCACCGGCCCCACGCTGGCGATCGTGGTCGACGACCGGCTGGAGACGGTGACCGCCGTCCCGGCCACCCTGTCGGTGGAGTCCAGCCAGCCGTTCACCGTCGGTGGCAAGGGCGTGGGCCAGAACAACGACCAGTTCCACGGCACCCTCGACGACGTGTGGGTCCAGATCGGCTAGGAGCGCTTCACGTGGGTTGTCGTGAAGCGCTCCATTTTCAGTTTTCCGCCGCGGGTTAGCTCAGCTTTCCGCCGCGGATAAGTAGAGCGTGTGCCGGTCGGAGGGCCGGCACACGCTGCTTTCCACTCACGCGCCGCCTGGGGGAGGCCCCAACGGCGGGGCTTCCGTGCCGTCCGGTCCGGGGAGAGCGGGGCGGGATCACACCGGCGAGGACGGTGCCGGCGGATCCCACGTGACCGGGCGGCGCGGAATCGAAGGTCATCGTTGCAGCGATGTTGCGGCGATGCAACAGTCTGTTTCGGCTTGTTTCAGATCCTGTTCGGCAGCCGGGTGGCGACGATCGCGCCGACCGCGAGGATCGCCGCTCCGGTGAGCACCGCGGGCACCACGCCGTCGACGAAGTCCTGGGCGCTCGCGAAGCCGCCCTGGCTGCTGAACACGGAGGAGAGCGTGGCCACCCCGGCCGCCACCCCGAACTCCCGGATCGTGTTGTTGGCGCCCGAGGCCACCCCGCGCTGCTGGTCGCCGACGCTGGCCAGGGTGACCGTGCTGATCGGCGCGAAGGTCAGGCCCATGCCGATGCCGCCCAGCACGAAGGCGCCGATGAACCGGGCGTACCCGGCGTCGGTGGTGGTGGCCAGTCCGATCCAGAGGATGCCGGCGGCCAGGAGCACCTGCCCCGCCACGATCAGGTTGCGCAGCCCGACGCGGGCGCCGAAGATGCCGGCGAGCGGGGCGACCACCATCGGGGCCGCGGTCCACGGCAGCGTCCGCAGGCCGGACTCCAGCGGGGTGAGGCCCTGCACCACCTGGAAGTACTGGGCGAGCAGGAAGACCGAGCCGAACGCGCCCGCCGAGAAGGTCAGGGTCACGACGTTGACCAGGCTGAACGAGCGGGACGTGAACAGGCTCAGCGGCAGCATGGGCGTACCGTTGCGGCTTTGCCAGAAGAGGAACCCGGCGAGAAGCGCGACGCCCGCGCTCAGCATGAGTGGCACCCGGCCGCTGGTCCACCCGCGTTCCGGACCGTCGACGATGCCCCAGATCAGCAGGAGCATGCCGCTCGCGGACAGCAGCAGGCCGAACGGGTCGAGTTTGCGGGCGCCGCCGTGGGACTCGCCGAGCACGACGGCGGCCAGCACCAGGGCGACCGCGCCGATCGGCACGTTGACCCAGAAGATCCAGTTCCAGGTGAGGCCGTCGACGACCGCGCCGCCGATGACCGGGCCGAGCGCGACGCCGAGGCCGGTGATGCCGCCCCAGATGCCGACCGCGGCGTTGCGCAACCGGTCCGGTACGGCGGCGGCCAGCAGGGTCAGCGACAGCGGCGCGATCATGGCGCCGCCGATGCCCTGCGCGGCCCGGGCGGCGGTGAGCTGCCACGGTTCGACGGAGAGCGCGGCCGCGGCCGAGGCCAGGGTGAACAGGGCGATGCCGGCCAGGTACATCCGGCGGCGGCCCAGCCGGTCGCCGAGCGCGGCCGCGGTGAGCAGGAACGCGGCGAACGGCAGGGTGTACGCGTTCACGAACCACTGGAGGTCGGAGATGGACGCGCCGAGCTCGGTGCGGATGACCGGGAGCGCGGTGCTGACGACCAGGTTGTCGAGGGCGCCCATGAAGGCCGGGATGCCGACGGCGGCGATCACCAGGCCCAGCGGGCGGGTCTTGGCTGTCGGAGCGGTGCCGAGGGTGGCGGTGGCCACGAACTTCCCCCTAGAAGTTGTTATCCACTGATAACTAAGCACGGTAAGCATCGACTGATAACCTGTCAACGTGACCCGGACCCGTCTCACCGCTCAGGAACGCCACGCCCAACTGGTGGCGGCCGCCGTCACCGCCTTCGCGCGCGGCGGCTACGCCGGCACCACCACCGACCAGGTGGCCCGCCTCGCCGGCGTCTCCCAGCCGTACGTGATCCGGATCTTCGGCTCGAAGCAGGAGCTGTTCCTGGCCACCATGTGGCACGCGTCCGACCGGGTGCAGCGGATCTGGCGCGAGGCCGCCGCCGTCGACCCCACGCTGCCCGGCCTGGGCAAGGCGTTCAAGGCGCTGCTCGCCGAGCCGGACCTGCTGGTCGTGCTGCTGCACGGGTTCACGGCCGGATCCGACCCGGGGCTCGGCGACGCGGTCCGCCAGTGCTACGGCGACATGTTCATGCTGGTCCGCGAGCTGACCGGGGCGACCGCCGAGCAGGCCCGGGACTTCTTCGCCAGCGGCATGCTGATCACCGTGCTCGGCGCGATGCGGGTGCTGGGGCCGGACGCGGTGCCGCCCCAGCCGTGGATGACCGACCTCCTAGGCACCCTGCCCTACGACCAGGAGGAGTGAGCCGTCACATGTTGTGGCGGGTGTAGGCCGGCTCCCGCCAGCCCAGCATCGCCTCGGTCATCCGGATCGCGTCGCAGTTGGCCCGCACGTCGTGCACCCGCATGATCCGGGCGCCGCGCATGATCGAGAAGACCACCGTGGCCAGCGTGCCGGCCAGCCGCTCCTGCTGCGGCCGGTCCAGCGTCTCGCCGATGAAGTCCTTGTTGCTCAGTGCCGCCAGCATCGGATAGCCGATCGCCGCGATCTCGTCCAGCCGCCGGGTCAGCTCCAGCGAGTGGTGGGTGTTCTTGTTCAGGTCGTGACCCGGATCGATGATGATCTGATCCGGGCGGACCCCGCGGGACAGCGCCAGCTCCACCTTCTCCCGCAGGAACGCGCCCACCTCGGCGGTCACGTCGTCGTACCGCGGGCTCGGGTACTCGGTCCGCGGCGCGGCCAGGCTGTGACAGATCACCAGCTGCGCGCCGGTCCCCGCCACGACGTCGGCCATCGCCGGATCACGCAGCCCGGACGTGTCGTTGACGACTCCGGCCCCCGCCCGGATCACCTCGGCGGCGACCTCGGGGCGGAACGTGTCCACCGAGACCACGGCCAGACCGCGGGCCGCCTCGACGACCGGCAGCACCCGGTCCAGCTCCTCGGCGGCGGTCACCTCCGGGCCGGGCGCGAACGGGACACCGCCGATGTCGATCCAGTCGGCGCCGTCGGCGGCCGCCGCCCGGACCGCCTCGGTGGCCTTCTCCAGCGCGAAGGTCCGGCCCCGGTCGTGGAACGAGTCCGGCGTACGGTTCACGATCGCCATCACCACGACCTGCCGGGAGAAATCGTAGGCCCGGCCGCCGATGACCCGTGTACCGCTGAGTTCGCTCACGGACGCCGACCCTAACAAAGCCGTGCGGTCGTACCAGCCGGTACGCCGTACCCATGATCAAGGGTTTTAACAGCCGGGACTTCGCGTCATTCACCACAAACGGAGACGCATCGACGGCCGTGCCCGGGGTAGTCGAGAGACGTGCGCATCACGACACCCTTCCCCCCGAAGGAGTTTCAATGACCATGTCAAGCCGCGTACGGCGTGATCGGCGGTGAGGGATGGAACTCACGGCCGTCTCGCAGCAGGGCCCAGATGACGTCGATCAGGCGGCGGGCCAGGGCGATCAAGGCTTGG